>JBGCEH010000018.1:0-69974 GCA_045106195.1 Granulosicoccus sp. | reverse complement strand
CAGCACCAAGGCCATCGTTCTGAACGATTTCGAGCTGACAGATGAGTTTATCATTGCCGATCCCGCCAAACCCTTTATAGCCAGGATTCGTGCATCGTTTGTCTTGCTTCAGACTGGGTTCGGTACAGGCGTTATAGAGGCAAGCATTCAATCAATTCTCGATGTTGAAGAGGCTTTGGGACATGTCAATCAGTTCCTGCATAACCGGCCCGATGAACTGCAGGCCGAGTTTGATGAATTAAAGCAAACGATCAACACGCTTGCGCAAACTCCCTATGAATCAGACAAGCACTACCTGATCGATGTACTTGACGTTCGTGCCCAGACCTCCGAGCTTGCACTCAAGGCTTCTCAGTCAGCGCTACTGCATCAAGGTGCCCGCGGCTATTTGATGAATTCTGCACCACAGAGACGGATACGCGAAGCACACTTCGTTGCCATAGTGACGCCGGCAATCAAACACTTGAGATCGGAGATCAACCGGCTAATGATGGACGTAACCCCGGCATGAAAGATTCCGCAGACACTGTTGACATGACATACGCAAAACCATGGAAGCGTTATATCTGCATTGCCTGTGGCCTTATCTATGATGAAAAAGAGGGAGACCCTGATAGTGGATTGGCTCCTGGTACCCGATTCAAAGACATACCTGACGATTGGGAATGCCCTGTCTGTGGCGTAACAAAAAAAGACTTCAAACCTTTCGCCCAAAGGGAGCGCGCTGCAGTCTCGCCCCCCATACGTCTCTCTAAAGATAAAGGCGTGGTCATTGTTGGCGCAGGCATGGCGGGCTGGGCAATGGCGGAGGCACTGCGCTCGCGTGATCCGAATATATCCATTACGCTTATTACTGCATGCCCGGGAGATCGATACAACAAGCCTGAGCTCTCCGTATCGTTCTCCAAAGCATCGTATCGCCAATCGCTGGTCAGGGATGATGCCTCAGGTGAAGCCAGCCGACTACGAGTCGCGTTAATCAATGACACCCATGTGGTTAGTATTTCAGCAACGCTACACCAGATACGTACTACTCGCGGCACGTTCGGCTATACACAGCTTGTCATTGCCCAGGGCTCAAAGACCGTGCTGCCTGCCAATTTGCCAGAGCAATTGTGTTGGCGGCTGAATCTGCTTGGCGACTGGAGCGCCTTGCTGTCAAGACTGCAGGGAGCCCCAAGGCGGATAGCAATTGTCGGCGCCGGAATGGTGGGTTGTGAGCTTGCAGAGGACTTGCGCAGAATGGGCCACTCCGTGTTTCTACTGTCACGGAACAACCAGCCGTTGGCCAGTTTACTACCGGACGCCGCTGGCAAGCGCCTCATGCTGGCCCAGCAGAATCTGGGCATCACCTTCATGAGCTCAAGAACCGTTGATAGCGTAATGCCTCATTCAGATGGAATGAAAACCATCGTATTTGTATCAGATGAGCAACTGCGGGTAGATGAAATCATTGCAACAACAGGCGTTGCGACTGACAGACGCCTGGCTGAACGTGCACATCTGGAGTTCGATAATGGGATTGTTGCAGATTCTGAGACACTGGAAACCAGTCAGCCCGATATCTATGCTGTCGGCGATTGCGTGAGTTTCAATGGTCGCTGTCATCGCTACATAGGGTTAATCGACCAACAGGTGGAGGTCGTTGCCCGTTCCCTGACCAGCAACGCGCGCGATGCGACCTATAAAAACGAACTACCGCCGGTTGTTTTAAAGACGAAATCTTGTCCAATACAAATCAATGGCATACCAGATGCTGCCGGAAATTGGTTAGTCGTGGAGCATACTGAGAGTAGCCTGTACATGACACAAACCAAACAAGGCAAGATCAGCTCAACGATCACAGTTGGCAAGACGCTCTGATACGTCGATGATGCAAGCTAGCAGTTTTTTCCACAAGAAAACCATGAACCAACCCGTTCAGCTCTGTTTCAAGCGAGAAGTCGTGTTCGTAACAGAGGCAGCCTGTCCTGACCCCAATAACGTTCGGTGCCAATGACATAGGTTGGAGATCCAAAGATATTGATCTCTATGGCAGTGCGAGTAAAACGCTCGAGGTCTTGACAGACTTGCAAGTCATCGCACGCCTTAAGAATGTTCTGACCGGGAAGCAAATTGGCATCGAGGATCTGACTCAATGAAACTGGATTACTGATATCAATATCCGCTACCCATACCCCACGCAAAATTGCACCACTGACCACACTTTGATCCGGACCTAAGTGATGGGAAGCAACAATTGCCTTGCAGGCTAGCATACTATCTGTTGGCCAAAACCTGGGTTTCGGGTTTATAGGCAAATCATAGTGTTGGGCGTAGCGCGCCATGTCTTCAGCTCGATAGCTTTTTCTCGCATCAGACTGCTTGAACGGAGGGGTGGTATTTGCGGCCATGAATACCTGTGCGATGTCGACAGGATAATATCCCACCTCTCGACCAGCGTCTTTGGCCAGATCGACAAATGCCTGATGGCCAATATACGCATACCCTGACAAAGGAGAAAAGTAATAGCCGATCGTCTCAGGCATTCCAGCAATTCACTATCACGCTATTTCTGCAAACGGCAGCCCCTCCTCTATGGGCAGTTCTTCGTTGCGCGACCATTCATTCCACGATCCAAAGTAAATACGCACATCCTTTATCCCGGCCTCCTTCAAGGCCAGAAAACTGTTAGAGGCACGGGCACCTTTGAAACAATAGATATATACGGGCGTATCAACAGTAATACCTACGGTTGCACATTCTGCTAGTACCTCTTCTCTGGATTTCATCATTGGACCCGATGCAGTCGGTTTCATTAGACGGTACCACTCAATCCAGACAGCACCCGGTATACGGCCCTTTCTGGGGCAGAAATCCTTTCCATAGGGTGACGAGCTTGAGCCCATCCACTCATCGATATCGCGAACATCCAGAAGGGCGATGGATGGATCGCCGAGTGCCTGCCTGACCTGATCAATAGTCAGCATCAACGCACCGTTAATGGAATCCAACGGAAATGCAGCGGGTGTCGGTATAACTTCTTCCGTCGATAGCGGTAATTCAAGTTCTCTCCAAGCCTGCAACCCGCCATGAAGGACCTTGATGCTTGGGTAACCAAGATAGCTGAGTAGAAAATAGCCTCGGCAGGACTGCCCAAACCCCGAGCTCATCGACTCTTCATATAGAACTGCTGTTTTCTTACCATCGAGCCCACATGCTCCAAAGCCACCCGCAAATTTATTGGTCAGTTCTAGCATCCCTTCCGGGGACGATGTTGCCAAGTAGGTAAATATTTCGTGCACATTGATAGCGCCCTCCAGATGTCCCTGAGCGTAGCTGTCCGGATCCCGAGTGTCGATAATCACCAGATCATCGGACATCGAGTCGTTTAACTCTTTGGGGGATATCAATATGCCTGACATTATCTGCTCCGGAGCTAGCTAATAGATTCATCTAACAATATTCATAATGCTAAAGCAATGTCCCGGAGTAAAACTGCTGTTATTTTTGCATCACCCTGTTGCAGATATATTCCATAGCACCAACACTGACACTTGATTTTTTTGATTCGAAAACTCCACAGATAAAAACTGAATATCCGTTGAAGCGTTCTGCGCATAGGAGTTGATCTTTCATCTTCCCTGGTGCAGGGATGAAATTAGCGCTTTTCTTCATTATTCTGAAGATAGAGAACGTGAGAGGGAAAACAAGATTGCACAAGGCTGAGTTTAAAACCAAGGTTGCATCTGGTTCATCGTAAGCGGTAACAAAGGCTAATGTGTCTGTTTAACACTGAATACTCCTCGCCGCGAGAATCACAGCTCAACGCGACACTTGCGTCCTTGTCCGCTGCACTCAACGCCATAGCGTTGCAAACAAGGGCCCTATAAAGATGTCAAGAAGTGTGAACAGCATCAGCTGCCCAACCCTTAAAGATTCCTGTTAGAGTGAATTCGGTTGTTGATATTAAGGCGTTTCAAAAGCGCTCTTTTGCCATTTGCTCGTTTGCCATTTTATGACTCTCGGCACTCCCCTCAGCCATTAGAATGTCCTTTTGGTTCAGTGCACTCAAGTGCGCGTTACAGCGTTTTTTTCCTTTCCAATCCATACCTGTTCGAGATTTTGGTCAATTGCAATTTACATTAGTTTACTTTTGACGAACAACGCATTGTTTTACTGTGATCGAGTAACAATAATCTGCGTATTAATAAAGGTTAATCTGTTCGTGTCGAAATGAATAAAGCATGCCACCCTATATTCACTTCGCGGACAGGTAACTTCCGATTGGGTTCACGCGATTGGGATTATTGGTAAACAAAGCTGAAAGCCTACTGTGTAACGTCGTGTGCCCTTACGTTCGAAATAAAGACAGCATCGTCTAACCAAGAGACAAGGGAAATAGCTACGATGGATGCCCCGCAAATAAGCCTGCAACTCGATCGCGATGTGTGCCTGTACAGGTTGTTTGAAGCTCAAGCTGTGGCCACCCCCTCCCGGGACGCACTGGTTTTCAAAGATCATCGACTCAGTTACGGTGAGTTGAATGCGAAAGCCAACCAAATCGCCCACTATCTGATCAGGAAAGGAATCGGTCCGGAAAGTATCGTTGCCATTCATGTCGATCGCTCCATTGACATGGTGATAGCCATACTAGCGGTTCACAAGTCAGGTGGCGCCTATATTCCCCTCGATCCAGACTTGCCCATAGACCGGCTGTTGTACATGGTGGAGGACAGCAACGCAGCCGTCGTGCTTGCCCATCGCTCGCTATCGAATAACATCGCAAAGATTGCCCCGGATATCGATGCTCTGTACCTGGACGACGATAAGCCACACTGGTCCGAACACGAGAGCCATAATCCAGAACCGACTGCACATACTGGCAACCTTGCATATGTGCTGTATACCTCTGGCTCCACAGGTAAACCCAAAGGTGTGATGATCGAGCACAGTCAGCTCATTCACTACACGCACGCAGCTATCGAGCGACTGGGCATCTCGACTCCGCTAAGCTATGCCATGGTGCAACCATTTACGGTCGACTCATCAGTCACCGTGGTGCAGTCATCACTGGTGACGGGGGGCGTGTTACATATCCTGCCCAAGGACATCACACTCGATCCTGATGCTTTCGAGCATTACTGTGCTCAGCACACCATCGATTGCCTTAAGATCGCCCCTTCGCATTTATCCGCACTATTACCTCGATCGGTGTTACCGGGAAAACTGTTAATCCTTGGCGGTGAAGCACTGAAGTGGTCTCTGGTGGATCGACTGGACTTTAGCGGTGGAATGACCCTTTTCAATCACTATGGTCCCACTGAAACAACCGTTGGGGTTCTCACCTATAAGGTTGAGCCTCTGAACACCTTTGACACGGACAGTGGCTCTGTTCCCATTGGCAAACCACTGGCCAATACCGAAGCCTATATACTTGATGAGCAGCTGAACCCGGTACCGACGGGCGATATAGGAGAGCTGTTCATCGGCGGACCATTGGTTGCCCGAGGCTATTTGAATTTGCCGGAACAAACCCTCGCAAGCTTTATTCAAGATCCACTGGACCCGGGTCGGCGTTTATATAAAACCGGTGACCAGGTACGCTTCCTGGACAGCGGCGATATTGAATATATGGGACGCGCTGACAAACAGCTCAAGGTGCGAGGCTTGCGTGTTGAACCCGGTGAAATCGAGCAGCTTATCCTGAACGATGAGCGCGTAAGGGACGTCGTGGTCTCTGGGGTACGCAACCCTGAAGATCAGACCGAGCTTGTGGCCTATTATGTTGCCAACGGACAAGCTGCTCTGGGCGAGACCCTGACTGATCAACTTCGACAATCAGTCCATGACGCTCTCCCGGCTTATATG
The DNA here is from genome assembly GCA_045106195.1 of Granulosicoccus sp. Taxonomy (GTDB): domain Bacteria; phylum Pseudomonadota; class Gammaproteobacteria; order Granulosicoccales; family Granulosicoccaceae; genus Granulosicoccus. Next base: position 64,124 of record JBGCEH010000018.1, on the reverse strand, counting down.
GTACCCACACATTGGCTGGTGCTCGACGCCTTGCCGCGCTCGATTCATGGCAAGCTGAACTTGAGCGCTCTGCCTGTACCCAATTTCAAACGGACATCATCTGCAGGCTATATTGCCCCCAAAACCGATCTCGAGGTCAATATTGCAGAACTGTGGGCTACCGAACTCGGTGTGCAGCGAGTCGGCCTGAAAGACAACTTCTTTGAGCTTGGCGGGCATTCACTGACATTAATGAAAGTCATGGTGCAGATGCGTCAACTGGGCCTGAATATCAACGCCCATACGCTGTATCTGGCACCAACCATTGCTGAATTGATCTCTGAGCAACACAAGAGCGCAGACATTGTTCAAGTTCCGACCAACAATATCCCCGCTCAGTGCAATGAAATTACGCCGGACATGCTGTCATTGGTACAGCTAACCCAGAATGATGTAGACACTATCGTGTCAAGCGTCTGCGGCGCTGCTGGCAACATACAAGACATCTACCCGCTCACGCATTTACAGGAAGGGTTTCTGTTTCATCGTCTGATTTCTCCTGACAACGACCCTTATATCGCCATCTGGCAATATGCATTTGACACCCGTGATCGACTTGGTGAATATCTTGATGCCATGCAACAGGTTGTCGATCGACACGATATCCTGCGCACTGAATTTATATGGGAACAATTGACGTCACCGGTTCAGGTCGTACTCAGGCAGGCCAGCCTGCGGATCGATGAAGTCGACACTGTTGCACTGGGAGGTGATGTAGCGCAGGCACTGCTGCATGACCTGGACGAGCACTACTATCAACTTGACATCGGGACCGCACCGGCAATGCGCATGCTGATTGCACACGACGTCAGCAACAAGCAATGGATACTGCAAGTCATCACCCATCACCTGATTGGCGATCAGATGACCACCGTTAGTCAGGAACGGGAAATCAGAACCTTACTGTCGGGTGATCATGCATCACTGCCTGCGCCGGTACCATTCCGGAATTTTGTTGCTCAGTCAAGGCACAGTATCGAATCCAGCGATTATAAAAGCTATTTCACTGAGCTACTAGGCAGTTTTACCGAGCCCACCGCCCCTTACGCTATGGCGGACATACCGAGTGAATCAATAAAACAATGCCAGAGTACGCACATTATTGACGCGGTACTTTCCACTCAGCTGCGCAAGGTTTGCCAATCCCTTGGAGTCACGCCAGCCACGCTGTTTCATGTGGCCTGGGCGAATGTACTAGCCGCCCTGAGCGGAACAGACGATGTGGTTTTCGGCACGATGATGATTGGACGCATGCAGGGTAATAACGCCAGTGATCAGATCTTGGGACCGTGCATCAATACGCTCCCCATAAGAATCAGACTAGGTGAAACTTCAGTGCATAATGCTATAAGCCAGACTCACAGGACATTGGCCCAGCTCATGGCGCTCGAACATGCCCCGTTGGCAGAAACCCAGCGGTGCAGCGCTGTGGCGGCACCCTCACCCTTGTTCAACACCCTGCTTAATTATCGACATGCCATTGATTCGGCAGACACGGACGACGACGCGGTCGTCGATCCATTTCGTGCATTCCGTGGACTCGAAGGTCGTACGTTTCTCGGCAATCATAGGCATGACAACTACCCGATCTCAGCAGATATCGATGATATTGGCGATGGCTTCTGCGTTTGCATAAAAGTACAACCATCGCTAAATCCTGCACGTATCAATAACTACCTTTGTCAGGCCATTGATCAACTAGTCAAGGCGATGGACACTACACCAGAATCGCCAGCCACAAACATTAATGTGCTACCCGAGCATGAACAGCAGTTGCTGGTGAGTGACTGGAACGACACCGTAGCCGACTATCCCGCGCACCGAACAATGATTGAGCTGTTCGCCGATCAGGTGATACGTGAACCCCATGCTATTGCCGTGGAAGATCACTCTGGCCAACAACTTGATTATCTTACGCTGGATCAGCGCGCTAATCGCCTTGCGCGCTATCTGATCAACACTGGAATGACGGGGCCGGGCACCTCAGGCCGTATCGGCATCTACCTTGAGCGTAACGTTGACATGCTGGTTGCTCTGTTGGCAGTGTTAAAGGCCGGAGCATGCTATATCCCGATGGATCCCTTGTTTCCACGATCACGATTATCGATGATGGCCGATGACGCCCGACTATCCTGTGTCATCACACAACTCGATCTGGTCGACTCAGTCCCGGGAGAGAGCGCTCACCCGGTGCTTATGGACGACTTAAAGGGCACAATCAGCATCCTGAGCCACGATCCGTTGCCCTCGCCTGATCCTGAAGCACCGGCTTACATCATCTACACCTCTGGCTCAACCGGCAAACCCAAAGGCGTGTCGGTCTCGCACCGCAACCTGGTCAACTTCCTGAGCTCCATGCAGCAGGCACCTGGCATAAACGCATCGGATCGTTTGCTCGCGGTGACCACTCTGTCGTTCGATATCGCCATGCTCGAACTGTATCTACCGCTCATCAGTGGCGCCCGCGTCGTACTTGCCAGCCGCGAAGAGGCTATCGACCCGCAACTGCTTATGGACCGATTGATAGAAGCTGATGCCACAATGATGCAGGCCACACCGGCTACCTGGCGTAACCTTCTCAGCGGCGGATGGCGCGGTAAAAAAGGCTTGAAAATACTGTGTGGCGGTGAAGCACTGTCTCACGATCTTGCCAATGATCTACTGGAGACTGGTGCCGAACTATGGAATCTGTATGGTCCAACCGAAACCACAATCTGGTCAACGGTTGCACAAATTCACGCTGATGCTGCTTATATCAGTGTCGGGTCACCGATTGCCAATACCCGGATCTACATTGTAGATAACGATCTCAAGCTACTTCCCGTCGGTGTTGTCGGCGAGATGTGCATAGCGGGTGACGGCGTGTCCATGGGGTATCTGGACCGCGAGGACCTGATCGCGGAAAAATTCGTAGCAGACCCGTTTTCCAGTGAACGAAATGGCCTTATGTACCGGACGGGTGATCGAGCCCGATGGACTGACGATGGACTACTTCAGGTGCTTGGCCGACTCGATGAGCAGGTAAAACTGCGAGGATACCGAATCGAGCCGGGCGAAATTCGCGCACGTTTGGTCGAACATGAATCGGTAAATGAAGCGGTGGTGATCATACGTGAAGATACTCCCGGTAATGCACAACTGGCAGCTTATCTGGTCCCGACGAATCCGGCGACAGATGCTGACCTAACCGATGGGCTGGATATCAAAACCTTGCGAGATACCCTCAGGCAGACCTTGCCAGAGTATATGGTTCCCAGCGTCTGGATTAACTTGCCAGCCTTACCACTAACACCTAACGGCAAGGTCGATCGCAAGCAGTTACCCGCACCCAGCAATGTACAGGCAGCCGCAGCCCACTATGCAGCTCCGTCCACAGAATTGCAAAAACGCATAGCCCGAAACTGGGCAGAAGTACTTGGCGTTGAACGCGTTGGAGTTACTGACAGTTTTTTCGATCTCGGCGGGCATTCGTTAAACGCCGTAAAACTGATTGTCAAGATGGAACGTGAACACGGCGTGAAGGTTCCATTAATCAGAATTTTCCAGGGTGCAACGGTGAAGGATATCTGTGCCGCAGAAGCGTCAACAGAAACAAAATATGCCTTGAGTGTTCAGCTTAAATGTCGCCTGATTACCCGGCCTGGATCCAGCAATCCGCTATTTATGGTGGGAAGTAATCCCAGCTACGGTATCGCGGCCTTACAGCTTGGCGACAATCAGCCTGCCTACCAGCTCGATGCATATGCTTTACAACACAATTTATTGCTCAACAAGGAAAAGGCTTTGCGATCAATAGAGGCGCTTGCCGAAGTGTTCGTTCACGATATCCACCGAGTTCAACCCCGGGGGCCCTACTTCATCAGCGGTGGCTGCGAAGGGGCTGTGCTGGCCTACGAAATTGCCCGTCAACTGGAAGTACAAGGCGAAGATGTTGTTCAAGTCATTGTTTGGGGGGTACCCGCCCCGGGAAAAGGCATACGCGAAGCGTTCGCGGATTCCAGCCTCAGGAGGCTCTGGTGGCAGTTTCAGAGTATCCGTGCCAAGGGCAGCATCAGCAAGCTTGGCATCAAGGCTTATCGTGAACTGATCAGACACGAATATATCGAATACACACTATTCTCAGCGATGCTTAAATATCAACCAGAGTCAACGTTGAATACCAATGCCCGCGTAGTGATTCTGAAAGACTCAGAGACGAATAATAGTGATGCCACCAGAGGCTGGAGCAAGTATTTCGCCGGGAAGGTCAGCATTGATGTGCTGCCCGGCACTCACGACAATTGGCTTACCCGGTATCCCGCAAAATTTGGCCAATACCTGAGAAATCAACTTGAACAATCGACTGTCCGAACGAAGTAATGAAACTTACAGCTTGAAAACTGAATGACGGACTCTGGACAACTAAAAATCCTATACGGATTGAATTTATAGACAAGGCCAAGAGCCCAGCAATTGCATCGTCTCTGCTTTCACATTGTGTTTCTTGCACAGGCCAAGCGCCGACGGCAAATCGATTATGGAAGCGTGGGTGTCATGTTGCGAAAGACTGGCAACGCTGGCGTCCTGTCTATCCTATCGGGTCACCAGGTACTGTCTATAGATGCTCATTCACCCGTATCAAAAAAGAAGGACATTTTGAGTGAAAGCACCCAGCGACTGCGGTTTTCTGGATGATTCAATTGCAACCGTTGCGAAGCGCCGTAGCTTTAAGAACCAAGTACAGCAAAACTCTGTTCTATCGCTACCAAAAAATACTGCGATAAATCCTGACATGGTATGTTAGCAACGATGAATATACGCATGGCAGTTCATGTGTATCTTCATCTACTTCACATGCACGTACAATTGCACATCACATGAAGTGCTATCGCTGCCACAAGAAACTCCTGTATTGCCAGAGAGGCGTTTCTCAACAATGTCATATGTGAACAGCAAGGCTTGATCTTCTGGTCTAGACGTTGTTATCGTAAATCGAGATGCAATGCATTGATTTTATATATATCTCGATGCCCACAGTAACAATTCCAAAGATCAGTCGCACGCATTTTGACCAACACGCTCCATCAGTGTGCATTCAACAGATTCATGCCAATGATTACTGACTTTCAGGCTTCAAGCTGACGCCGTTGATTCACAGGCAAATGATGTACAAACGCGTATTCTCTAAGTCGAGAGTGTGGTGACTCTCGTTATTCCTCCTCCAAGTGGTATTTAGGCGAAGAGCCCATAGCGGCCAGGGACGGCCATCTTTTTTACCAAACGCTCCGCGACCAGTAATCCCTTGCGACGACAAGGTACTCCACGCTGTACGCGTTGTATCCACATCCGTTTCTTATTCGCTCAACTATTGCGGTTGCAGCAGCACCTGGCGAACTGCTTGATATGAACAGTTGCGGATAAACAGTAATACCATCGTCAGTCAATTTCTACTATTGATATTTGCCAAATCCTGATCAGCGTATATCTGACTGAGCCCTGATGTGAATGCCTAACTGAGGGCTGATTACACTCAATGCAGCGCTATTGCCCCACTAGTTTTACACAGAATTGTTCAGATAATTATTATTGAGCATCCATCGGGTATGCCGACAATGCGCGATCTGAAACGTAAACAAATCATGGCAATTCCACAGAATCAATAGATGAATTGACCATTCAATGGGTTCGCTACCGAATATATCTATAAGTACATCTACTTGGTACTTGGCACTTGTCACTGAAAGAACTGATGTAAAAGGTACTTATGAAATTGTAGATTTCACGACCGTTAAGTCCGTTGTCAAACGCATGGTTCTGCAAAGCACTAAAACAGGAATATCATCGATATGAGTTTTGCTTCAACATCGATATCCACTCACGGCACTGATAAAGAGCGAGTTTACAAGGGCTTGCACTATCACAAGGCAAATTAGTTGTCCTGCAATTCATAGGTGTCATGCCATTTCAATAAACCACATACCTTCTTAAGAATTGTGCAGTAGCATCAATAAATCTCCTTCGCTAGATTGCACAAAATCGATGATTAAACAGTCAATACACCAGGCGCCGATCTACTCCAACTCCCGCAGAAAAGTGTTGAAAGGCGCTGTTGCTACTGCGGTGAGCTCAATCGCGTTTCCAGCCCTTGTCCGTGCTTCAACCAGTGAGCTGGTTGTGGGTTGTGCGGGCAGCCATACATCCTGGATGGAAGCCATTGTCATCCCCCACATGAAAAAGGCAATTGGCGCCGACGTCATCTTCGAAGGCACCAAGTCGTCAGTCAACCTGCAAAAGATGGAATCGAATCGGGATGCGCCTTACCTGTCGGTTGTCCAGATGGACGACCCAGTCATGATTCAAGCGGTGGAAGCAGGATTACTCACTCCTATAAAGGCCGATGCAGTACCTAACATGACAGACTTGCGTGCTGGTGCTGTTCATATGGATGGTCAGTGGTGCAACTACGTTCAACCATGGGCAGGCATAGCTTTCAACACCGATGTACGCGATGGAGTATCCAGCTGGAGTGAGTTATGGGATGAAGCCAATGCTGAACAGATCATCATCCCTTCTCTGCAGAATACCGAAGGTATGTGGACATTGTTCTCAGCTGCCATGCTCGCCACGGGAAAACCATTCAGCGAAGCACAATACGAGATTGATGCAGCCTTTGAACAGCTCGCTGGCCTGCGAAGCCAGATACTGACGACCTATTCCGTCATGAGCCAGGCCTTTAACCTGCTTGAGCAGGCAGAGATCTCTATGCTTGCCGGCAACTTCTCGTCCTACACATTTCCACGTAAGGCACAGGGCGTACCTGTCGATCTGGCTGCGCCTGCCGAAGGAATATTCGCCATGCCCTCCGGCATCTGTCTGGTAAAGGATGGCCCTAATCCAGAACTTGCCGAGGCTTATGTCAACGAAATGCTGGGAGCAGAAATGCAGTCAGCTATCGCCGATTTTTCTGCCTCTGTGCCAGCCAATACAACTGTAACAGCGGGCGCCATAACGCCAGAGGGTGTACCCATACACTCACCTGATTGGGCGTTTGTCAGTGCAAATCGTGCCAAGTGGATTGATCGCTTTGACAAGTTGATGGCGAGCTGACCTGCTGATACCTGGAACATGTCTACACAAGCGCGATACCTTGATGCGCAAGGGTTAGTCAAAACCTACCGTGGGCAACGAGTTATAGATGAGTTGGACTTTTCGGTGTCGAGTGGTGAGTTGGTGTCACTGCTCGGACCATCAGGTTGTGGCAAGACAACTCTGCTTCGGATAATTGCAGGCCTGGTAAGAGCCGATCGGGGAGATGTTGTTCTTGCCGGAACAAGCCTGCGGGCACTGCCGGCTCATCGCCGGCATATCTCCGTAGTATTCCAGAATTATGCCTTGTTCCCTCATCTTTCAGTGCGCGACAACGTTGCGTTCGGCTTGCGTGCACATCGAACCGCACCCTTTCAGATAGACGGGATTGTCAACGAAATGCTTACGCTGGTTCGTATGCTGGACTTTGCCGATCGACCTATAACAGCCTTGTCTGGTGGCCAACAGCAACGTGTCGCAGTAGCCCGTGCGCTGGCGGTCAAGCCAAGGCTGCTTCTGCTGGATGAGCCATTCTCTGCACTTGATCGTCAGTTGCGTGAAACCATGCAGGTTGAACTCAAGACGCTACTACGAGAAAGAGACATGACAGCGGTGTTCGTTACCCACGACCAGGACGAGGCACTGGCAGTATCCGATCGAATAGCGGTCATGAACGCAGGCCTTATCGAGCAGTTTGATGTACCCGGCACGTTGTACTCTCATCCATCATCGGCGTTTACCATGGATTTTGTTGGTCTGTCGTCTCGCTTCGCCGGAACCGTATCACGCCTGACCGAAGAGCATATCGTAATCAGTACTGCAATGGGTGAAATGCGCTCACCCCGCACAAATGCAAGCGATCGATCTAACATCTTGCCGATCGCCAGCACCCATGACAATTCACATTGTGTATCGTCCAGAGACTATTCTGTAGGTACAGCCGTTGTGGTAGGCGTCCGGCCTGAATGTCTATCCGTCGTGATCGACAATCAATCGGAAGCTGGCAACACAGTAAGAACCGAGGTGACAGATGTCATGTGTCTGGGATCGCGTACGCTAATGCATTGCAAAGCCCCTGATGGCGATAGATTGATCAGCGAAGCTCGGAAAGATCAACCAGCGCCAACACGAGGACAAACCGTGGCATTGTCCTGGCCCATAGCCAATACACTCATTTACGCCGTCGCCTGATGCTGAGCCTTCCTCGCCCGGATCGCCTGGCCTGGCTGGTAATGCCAGGCCTGCTTATATTGCTGGTTATTTACGCATGGCCATTAGTCAGGCTGCTTGCCAGCAGTCTGGTATCAGCCGACGGGCAGTGGGGAGTGGCTGCCTATATTAATTTTCTCACCGACGACTACCATCTCAATGTACTTTGGCGAACTCTGCGTGTGGCGCTATTGACAACACTGCTGGCTCTGGTGATTGCCTATCCGACAGCAGTAACCATGGCTAACGCCGGCGAACGCGTACAATCGCTTTTCCTTGTTGCCATGATTTTGCCGTTGTCAGTTGGCGTTGTGGTAAAGGCGTTTGCGTGGTCTATTCTTTTTCGTACTCAGGGTTTTATCAACCAGACGCTTATGGCAATGGGCATTACCGATGCTCCCATTCGTTTACTGTTTACAGAAACCGCTTTGGTCATCGGCGCAGCCAACGTGTTCTTACCCTTTATGGTCTTGCCGATCTATGCGGTGTTGCGCCAGCTTGATCGTTCGCTACCTGACGCTGCATCCACGCTGGGTGCGTCTCCATGGTTTCGCTTCAGGCACGTAACCTGGCCGTTAAGCCTGCCCGGTGTCATCGCAGGTTGCTCATTGACATTTTCACTGGCGGTTTCGATGTATGTCATACCCAGTCTAATCGTGGGTGAGAGGCAACAAACCTTGTCTATGCTAATCGCAAGATCATACCTTTACCTGCGCGACGAACAGCTCGGCTCAACCATATCGGCGATTCTACTTATCATCGCTGTCACCATCGTTTTAATATCCACTATCCTTGTCTCTCGTCAGAAGGCGTCTCAATCATGACGCTGTCCGAAAAACTAGCGCGCTCGTTTTGCTGGATAGTTGCGCTGATTACCGTAGTTTTTCTCCTCTTACCATTAGGTATTACAATAGCGGCATCGTTCACAGCCTCCGCAGTCTACACCTTGCCGCCGCCAGAGTGGTCTCTACGCTGGTATGCAACACTTGCCAGTCGTTCTGGCCTGTGGGACGCCGTTCTGCTGTCATTGAATCTGGCACTGTTATCAACCGTGGTAAGTCTTGTACTAGGCACTGCAGCCTCAATCGGTCTGGTGCGTGGACACTTTCCCGCGGCGCGCAGCATTGCCACCTTTTTCGTTTCTCCACTGATGATGCCCGGCCTGGTGCTCGGCGTTGCGTTGCTGCAGTTCCTGCGCGAGATTGGTCTGCGTGATGCCTACTGGAGCCTTTTGATCGGTCACGTACTGATTACTCTTCCATTTGTCATGCGTACCTTATTGGCAGCCATGGAGGGCTTTGATTTTTCGCTACTGGACGCTGCTCGTACATTAGGCTTGAGCTACCCAGCCGCAATCATCAAGGTGCTAGCACCCACACTGGCACCGGCGTACCTGACGGCGGCGCTATTTGCGTTTCTGGCATCTATGGACAACTATCCTGTTTCGATCTTTCTGACCGATGCACGCAACAAGACCTTGCCTATCCGTATGCTGCAATACCTTGAGGAACAACCGGACCCATCGATCGCAGCGCTGTCAACAGGCCTGATCATGCTCGCGCTCATCGCCCTGATTGTCGGTGCACGTAGCGTCGGCCTGAACCGTATGATTCAAACATGAATAACAGACGCGATTTAAAAGGCTACTGGCCGACATGGCCTGATCATCCATGGCCTGGCGGTGCCACACTGGCCGTTTCAATTGTGGTTAATTTCGAAGAAGGCGCTGAGCGTTCAATCGCTGATGGTGACGAACGCAATGAGTCCGTCTACGAAATGCGTGAAGAAGTTGTGGGTTCGGCGGACTTGTGTATGGAATCGCATTTTGCCTATGGGTCACGCATAGGCTACTGGCGCATTGCTGAAACTCTGGAACAGGCAGGTGTACACGCCACTTTTTCAAGCTGTGGTCGCGCAGCAATGCGTTCTCCGTGGTTGCTGCGCGATGTTGTCAATCGCGGTCACGAGGTGTCCTGTCATGGCTGGCGATGGGAACGACATGCCGGTTTCAATGAGGCGCACGAGCAAGCGATAATACAACGAACTTTCGATGCGATAAGTGCTGCCGCAGGCGTTGCTCCGGTCGGCTGGCATACTCGTTCATCTGCCACGCTTGCAACGCGCAAATTACTCTTGCAACATGGCGGATTTTCCTATGACTCTGATGCCTACGACGACGATTGTCCTTACACGATCGCTGCGGAAGGGATTGACCATGTAGTTCTGCCCTACGCATTTGACACCAATGACATGCGTTTTTCTCCCGGTGGTGGATTTGTACACGCAGATGATTTCTCGCGCTACGTGATAGCATCATTTGATCGGCTACTGGCAGAGAGTCGTTCAGCTACCCGTATGATGTCAATTGGCTTGCATCCGCGATTGATTGGACGACCCGGGCGTATCGCAGGGCTTGAAGCCGTGCTGAAACACATCACAGCGCATGACAACGTCTGGTGCGCACCCAGACGCGACATAGCAGCCCACTGGCGCACCATGTGTGGTCTGCCCGAGTGGAATGCTAACAAACCGAACCGAACCGGAGTGACGTGTGAGCAATAACACCAGCGGTGCGACGAATAACAGCCGACAATGCCGTATATTGCTGCTCAATCCAAACACCTCGCAGTCCATGACTGAGGGGCTTGAACAAGTAGCGCAGCGCGCTGCGCATCACGATACAGACGTCGTGCCGATGACATTGACAAGCGGTTTTCCCTACATCTCATCACGTGCCGAAGCGCAGATCAGTGGTGCACTCGTTCTCGAGGCCATAGCTGCTCACGAGCAAGAGATTGATGCTGTAGTTATTGCAGCTTTCGGTGACCCCGGACTGAAAGCCGCCCGCGAGCTGTTTGATCTACCCATCATTGGTATGGCTGAAGCCGCCATGCTGACGGCAATACAACTGGGCGAACGATTCTCCATTGTCACATTCACACCGGCCATGTCACGCTGGTACCTTGACAGTGTTCATGAATGTGGGTTGACGGGACGCTTCGCAAGCCTTCGAACCCCCGACAATCACGATGGCAACGTAACAAACGTCCAAAGCCGCCAACGTGAATCGCTAACAACCCTCGTCAGGCAATGTGTTCAGGAGGATGGTGCCGATGTTGTCATTCTCGGTGGTGCACCACTGGCAGGATTAAGCGCTCAGTTGCAGCCGGAGGTTCAGGCAATCCTGATTGATCCCATCTGGTGTGCTATCCGCCAAGCAGAGGCACTGGTCAGCACAGTGCCTCGCGAAGCGTGGCAGAACAGATTTAGAAAGCCCTTGCCAAAAACATCGCTGGGACTCGATGTAGAGCTGGCCAGACGTATGGCAAAGTGACTGATTTTTTTTATACCTACTGACGGGCGCTGGGTCTATAGAAGGGCTCGTGCTTCTGTGAAGGATCGATATAGTTACTGTAAAACTCCTTGACATACGGAAGCAGCGCTTTGGATAGTTGCCGTCGCTCAACTTCATCATCAGACAATGCAGACTGTAATTCTTCATGCAATGTCTTCAACGCATTGTCCTTGTCAACCTTGGTGAACACACCGTCGCGATAGATAACCTCTCCCGCACACATAACACTTCTCACGCCCTGTTGCTTTGCACGTTGTACGGTGGCATCGAGTACTGAGGTATGTTCATCAAGAAACGGGTAGGCAATCGAAGGCCAGTCATGCAATGACAAATCGGCCGCCTTTCCTGGTGCCAGCGTTCCAATATCCTCACCATATGGTGTTGTTCGCGCACCGCCCACCGTTGCCATGCGCAAAACCTGAGACGTTGTGGGCACATCATCGTCCATCCCCGGGACGCGGTGAGCACGCAGCACCATGCGCATCTCCTGTAACATATCTCGATCGTCGTTTATACCGGCTTCATCAAGACCGATACCAGTATTGATACCATGCTTCTCAAACACATTCAAAGGAGCCACTCCTGATCGCAAGCGGTAGTTCGATGAGCAATTGTGACAAATACACACACCCGTATCAGCAATGCGTTCAATATCGCTCTCATTCAACCAGACACCGTGACCCAGAGTCAGGCGTGGACTGAGCATATCGAATCTATCCAGATACTCCAATGCCGTACAGTCCCCCCGCTTCTTCGCGTAGGCCTTCTGGTACGCCGTCTCAACCAGATGCATATGCATCGGTACATCATGCTTACTGGAGGCATCGGCAAGTGCAGTCAAAGCCTCGTCAGAGCACCAGTGGAGATTGGCAGGTGCAAGCTGGATACGCGAACGTTCAGCACTCCCATAGGTTTCACGAAGATTGCTGAACAACCCCATGGACTCATCAAGACCGACACGAAAACGTTCAAACCAGCGTTTCATAGGATCCTGAAGCGACGTGGGTAGTGAACGGACGAAGTCATCATCCGCCTGATACACCAACCTGTTCTGATCTCGCAATGCAAAACAGTAGGAGACGCGCATACCAATGTCATCATACGCTTTAAGCACTTGTTCTGAATAACCTTGAACCTCAGACAATTCACCAGGCATCCAGCCATGAATGTGCTGTACCGTGGTGATGCCGGAACCAATCATTTCGAAGGCTGAGTACAACGTATCGAGGTACAGGTTTACGTTACGACAGACCATGCGAGTGATAAACCATAGCTCCAGTGGCATATCTGGGGAACCTAGCTGCAATGGCGTAAGGCCAACGTGGTGATGTGCGTTTACAAAGCCTGGTAGCATCACTTCATTGCCTGATCCAATCACCTGAGTGTTAGGATAACGACGCCGTAAATCATCATAACGACCCACTAATTCTATTATTCCATCTTTTTGTAATATAGCACCGTCATCTATTTCTTCGACAGACCCGTCATCCAGAGTGCGGGTAATCAGTGTGCGACTTCTGACAAGACTGGTAGTCATTACAATTATCCTTTATGACAACAAGATTTAATGTATGGGACAGGCATGAGCGTAAAGCGAAACTTCTACACGTCGTTTCATGCCTTGTATATCAATGTATTTACCATTCATGAGAGCAATGGCTAGCATGGAAAAGCAAGCAACTAATCAAGCTGCATTGTCAGGTTTGAGTAAAGTAAAAACTCTAACCACCTTCACGATAAAACACCCAAGGCACTTTCCTGTTCAGCAAACGCCCGATCCACTTCAACTTTAAGCGAGTTGGTTAGTTGTTTGCGCAACAACTCAGCCTCTTTCGAAAAAGGATCTCTCGGACGCGGTAAATCAATAGGAACAATTTCCTTGATTCTGCCAGGACGCGAGGTAAATACACACACCCTGTCAGCTAACGCAACAGCTTCATCGATATGGTGCGTGACGAAGACGATCGTCGCCCCACTGTCTTTCCAGACGTCTACCAGAAATTCCTGCATTTTGGCTCTCGTCTGGACATCAAGTGCGGCGAAGGGCTCGTCCATCAGTAGCACCTTCGGCCGCATCGCCAGAGATCGAGCAACCGCGACCCTTTGCCGCATCCCGCCAGAGAGTTCGTCAGGGCGCTTGTCCTCCACACCGGCAAGACCCACCCTTTCAAGTGTGTCGCGAGCAATTTTGCGACGCTCTTCCAGCGGGCTGCCTTCAATCTGCAGGCCGAAACTCACATTCTCCCATACGTTCAGCCAGGGAAACAACGAAGTTTCCTGAAAGATCAGGCTACGATCCGGTGATGCACCGCTCACCGGTTCACCAAAAAATTCAAGCGTCCCACCCGTTGATGATTCGAGTCCCGCCATCAAATAAAGCAGTGTGCTTTTGCCACAACCTGAGGGCCCCAGCAGAACCAGAAACTCTCCGGCTTTTACTTCCAGGTCCACAGATTCGACGGCCTTATGCGCTCTGTCACTATTGGCCGCCCAGACCTTGCTGACACCTCGACAGGACAGTGCGACAGTTTCAGTCGAAAAGGCCCCACTACCACGTTGATCAGATTGCACGCAAAACCCCCTGAGGATCATTCACCCAGTAGAGCACCCTTTGTTGCACTACTCGCATTAACCAGTCAGTAAGGAACCCCAATGCGCCTATGAGCGCAATGCAGAAGAACACCAGCGAGGGATTAAACGTATTACGCGCAAGCATGATCACCTGGCCTAGTCCATAACCCACGCCTGTAGACTCGGCGATCAACACCACCATCCAGGCAGCAAAAAGATTCAGTCGAAGAATGACAAATACGCCCGGCAGAATCGCGGGTATGACAACACGCCGGTAGATCTGCCACTTGCTGGCACCCATGGTTCGTGCCACGTGTATATAGTTCGGATTTACATTATCGATGTGCGTAATGGTGGCAATCGTCATGTGGAAAAACAAAGCGATTACAACCATGAATATCGCCGGTGCGTTACCTATACCGAACAGGAAAATAGCGACGGGGAGCCATGCAATCGGGGAGACAGGCGACAACAGTGTGATAGTTGGTAGCATCAACCGCTGAACGCCTATCCAGTAACGGATAGCGACACCCAGGGACAAAGCGAGTAAGGCGGCAATACTGATGCCAACAAACACCCTGAGCGCCGACGCCATGACAGTGATCATAACCGCCTCCCAGGGAGTTGGGCCCGCACTGGCATCAGCACCGATCTGCCAACGCTGTGCGGTATTGAAGTTAACCGCCTGCTCCGCCATGTTACCCAGGAAGATATGCGGCGGCGGTAACAGCTTGGGATCTGTTATCCCCAGATACCACAGTACCTCCCATAGCAGCGCAAAGAATCCGACTGACACAACACCCCAGAATACTCGGGCAATGGCATTGGTCATAGGGACTGGTAAATCCCGCCTCTCATGAGCCAGTCGACGCCAGGAAAACTGCTGCGCTTCACGCATTTGAGATCCAGAGATAACAGATGACATGAGATCAGATTGACTTGTATTTCAACGAGTCGTAAAGCTCCTGATTTTCATCGATGACTTCGTCAAGCATGGTCCAGTCAATAGCGTCGATAGTCGGCTTATTCTTGATGTAGCCCATCTCAACCAGTGAATCGGTACGCTCAAGGATGAAGTCGGTCTGATCACGAGCATCGACAACTGCCGGTTGTTTGGCCAGACCTATTTGAGCATTTTCCATGGAGGTTTTGTAGTACTTGCCCACTAGTTCATCGAGTGCACGTTGTGGCTCGGTTTCGGCAATCTGCTGCGCGCTCATCATCCCCTTGATTAGTGCCTTGATGCCATCACGGTTCTCCTCGATCAAGGTGGATCGTACTGCCAGTACACAATCGGTATAACCTGGACCATAGATGTCAGTGCCATCGGATAGCATGACTGATCCTTCAACATCATTGAGCAGGGCTGAACCATAAGGTTCAATCGTGCAGATCCAGTCAAGTGCACCAGCTTTGAACGCTTCAACGGCCTCGGGTGTATTGCCCATATACCGCACATTGATATCTGCGAAATCCACACCTTGTGACTTCAACCAGTCATACGGCATGACCTCAAGTGTGTCTAACTGAAATGTACCCAGCGTTTTACCCTTCAGTTTTTCTGCAGTATCAAGCCCGGGCTGCGCGATTATCACACAGCCTTCAATGCCACCACCGGCTACGATCTTGACAGGTGCTCCGGCATCGAACAATGCGACAAAGCTGGTATAGGGCATCAAACCAACGTCGACCTGACCGATACCCAGAAAGGTCACTTGTTCTGCAAATGTAGGAGTATTGACAAACTCCAGAGTGAGTCCATCATTCTGCGCTGTCTGCAATGCATGAGTCAGAAACAGGTTCAGGTTGCAGAAGCCGGTTCCATGTGTGGATTTAATGCTTTGGTCCTGTGCCCATGCTGAGGACATACCGAAGCCAGGTCCCATGGCCATCGTAATAGCACCTGCTGCACTGGCTGTAGATGTTTTCAGGAATCGACGCCTGTCGGCGTCCAGCGTAGTGAGATCAGGAAGTGTACGGTCTCCGTGTCGGTCGCACATAGAACATTCTCCATGGTTACTCTGTTCATCGCCCATCGCGAGCGATGCGTGGCATAAGAGAATGCGTCGCGGTAACAAGGCACTGTTCGTTCAATTTGAAAGCTGCCTGTCCACGTTGACAGGCCGTTTGCCCACCGCACGCAATCCCCACCACCGTGGGCGGCACGCCAACCGAATAGACATCGAAGCAACGATGCTGCGCTGAAATAACAGTTACAAGGACTATGCCAGCTTATTAAGTAATTGAATTACCTTATTTTAGTAGGCTGGAGAATCACACAGGTAGCCAGATTGAGTACCGAATTGGTGCAACCGCACTGCGCCATGCATTGATTTTGTGCGCAATTAAAATCCAGATATTGAAATTAGACCAACAAATATCCGAGCGACGATATCCGATCGATTCAATAATACCGTCAGCTGCAACATCGCTGAGAACGTTCAAGTATCGAATGCAGTTTCACCGATAGTGGTGGACTGAGAGATTCGAGGTTCATCAAGCCAAAGCCAATGGAGATTTCTGACAGTGAGTCAGCGCCACTCAATGCTTGCCATATTCACCATTGGTACTTACTTTGTTTGGTTCAAGAAATCGCGCTACCGTGCGTCCATGGGTGGGCATTTTCATATTGCTCCGCAATGCTGAAAAGGGCCTGTTCACATCCAAAGCCTGCCACCAACTGAAATCCGATGGGTACACCCGCCTCGCCGGGTTCACACGGAAGTGATATAGCAGGATGGCCACAGGCGTTAACCCATCCTGTGTACAAGGCATGACCCCTTGGCCCGGCAGGAACCCCGTCAATTACAGGAGGGTATACCTCGTTTGCTGGCCAGGGCATTGCAGCGCAGCTCGGCGTTACAATAAAATCGTAGTGTTCGAAAAGCAGAGCCACTCTATTGCGCAAGCACTGAATCATATTCCACCCTTGGTTCATAGCCACAGCACCCAGTTGTTCGCCTTTATCTGCCATGGCTGCATATTGGGAAGACACTTTCTCCATGAATTCAGGATAGTCTTTCTTTACACAAGCAATGGAAAACTGTCCGATACATGGCCAGAATGCATTTAACGCATCCAGATCAATGGGTAGTACCCCGCTTTGCACATGGTGCCCCATATAAGCCAGGTGGTTGATGGCGCGCCGAACCGATCTCGCTATTTCCTGATCCAATGGTGCGCCTCCAAAGCTCTCCACGTAAAGAATTCTGGCACTTCTGTGCGCTGTGTAAAACGTATCGTTAAATCGACAAGATAGATGATCTCGTGGGTCACGGCCCGCAAGGAGTGAATACACCAGGCGGCTATCCCGAACGCTACGGTTCAACGAACCGACAACCTCAAAATCCATAAGCAGCTGTGGAAATCCACCACCCCGAGCAATTCGCCCAATCGATGGCTTTAAACCTACCAGTCCGGTATAGGCGGCGGGGCGACGGATAGAACCACCTCCATCGGTACCGAGCGCAAAAGGAACCATCCCGGATGCTACAGCAGCAACCGAACCGCCTGATGATCCACCTGGTGTTAAATCCATTGCACAGGGGTTTCGGGTAACGCCGTGAATTGAATTGGCGCAATAGCCTTCCAGCGTAAACTCAGGGACATTGGTTTTACCGATGATTACAGCCCCGAATGAGCGAAGTTTTTCTACGGGTATTTCATCTCGGGAAGGAATATAATTTTCGAATAGACGACTACCCCAGCTACAAGGAAGATCTCTTACAACCAGATTGTCCTTGATAGCGACCGGGATTCCATCAATCGGGCCAAGGCTTGCGTTGCTCAATCGACGCAAGTCACTGGCGCTTGCCTCTTCATACGCGCTTTCGCTCTGTGCGATGAAGGCATTAATATGTGGATTCTTATCCTGTATTGTCGATAGCGAGAACTCAAGGAGTTCGACGGCCGTACAATCACCACTGGCTAACAGCCGAGACAAAGCACAAACGTCTGACGAGCGATATGTGTTTTCATCAATGGCCATCAGGGCACTGGAACCAATTCATGGATTCAGTAGCACTATACCTGTCACATCACTGATAAAAGTGAGATGTATATAATTTCTTTGCGGTAATCATTTAATACACTCGATAGCTGTAAACGTAAATGACGTCATACAGAACGCAGACTGAATATGCCCAAGGCGACGAAATACAAACAACGTAACAAGCTGAAATGGCGAGTAACGCTGTTATAGTCAGAGGTCTGATTTTCCACCTGCAACACTTTTGACTATTTAACAAAGCAGGTCTATCGGCCTGGTGGTTTTTCATCATTGCTAAACTGCCTTTCACCCGCAATTGCTCACCGATCACCTTCCATGAATCCATCGTCACAACAGACAATAAAACGTGTCGGCATGCTGACTCCGTCATCAAACACAGTGCTGGAGCCGTACACATCGCAAATATTTTCACATTTTCCTGACTTGGCCTCGGTTCACTATGCCCGGTTTAAAGTCACTGAAATTTCGTTGAGCAAGGCGTCCGTAGGTCAATTTGATCACGAAAAAATACTCGATGCAGCACACAACCTGGCGGACGCCAAAGTCGACTGCATAGCGTGGAATGGAACGTCAGCGGCATGGCTTGGCATGGAACAGGACAACGTATTGTGTAATCGCATCACTGCAGAAACTGGCATTGAGGCAACATCTACCATGGCGGCATTTGCAGAGGCAACAAACCTCCTCAAGGCCAAGAGGATAGCCCTGATAACTCCTTATAAATCAGAAATCCAGAAACGAATCATCGCGCAATATGAGGCCTCTGACTACCGTATCGTACACAGTCATTGTCTTGAAGATTCTGGTAATTTTTCATTCGCCAATTACTCGGTCGCTCATATTAAAGAACTGACACTGGCTGCAACTGTTGCACGTCCAGATGCCATACATATTGTTTGTACGAATTTCAAAGGTGCCACAGTTGCCGCTGAAGTTGAAGAAACAACTGGAATTCCAGTGCTTGATTCAGTATCAGTCACCAGCTGGAAAACCTTGCGAATGATTGATATTAATCCTGCATCAGTCAATGGCTGGGGCAAAGTATTCAAGTTGTAATTGTCAGCTATTAACTCCCCGCAACAGTGCGCTGCTACAGAACTCATGCACCATAAAAGTACAAACGGCACTCATATCATATTCAAGACATTGTTCACTAAGCCCTTGAAATAAAGCGATTTAAAATAACAAAATCCCATTTATAAGTCCGCTTGAAAAGGCGGTTTATTTGTTGCAATAACAGTTATCTGTATCGGTTCTCTAAATATCGTTGCCAAACCGGATTCTGATACTGATATCAACGCATTGATATGAAATCTGTGCACCGACAAACCGAACAGAAGAGAAATTCGACAATGGGAATCAATAAGCTTACATACGCATCCGCTGTACTGTCGGCAATGCTTATCGGCACAGGCGTGCAAACCGCAAGCGCAGAGACTATGACGCTGAAGGCGATTGGACAACCAGGCGCAACGGGACTCATTCAACAAAATCTTGAGGCACCGTTCTTTGCCAGCTTTGCCGAGAATACCGGTCTGGATATCTCAGTAAACTTTCAGGCTCTGGACCAGACCGGTATCAAGGGTGCTGAGCAATTGAGAATTCTGAAAAGTGGTCTGTTCGACATCATATCGCTAAGACTTCAGCAGGTAAGTCGCGATGAGCCAATCATCCTTGGCCTTGATCTTGTGGGTCTGAATCCAACCTACGATGCTGGTAAGAAAACTGTGACGGAGTTTGCTCCAGTTGTCGATGCACGACTACAAGAGCAGTTCAACACTAAGCTACTCGGTCTATGGCCATTTGGGCCTCAAGTGCTTTTCTGTAAGCCAGAGATAGCGAGCCTTGCTGATATCAAAGGCTACAAAGTACGAACATACGATCAAAACCTTGCAAACTTCGTATCGTCCGTCGGAGGGACCCCTGTGCCACTGGGCTTTGCCGATGTTCATCAATCACTGGCAAGGGGTGTCGTAGACTGTGCAATCACCGGCCCCAGTTCTGCAAATTCAGCAGCATGGCCTGAGGTGACAACGCACGTGTTACCACTTGCATTTCAGATTGCCATTCAAGGCTATGGGATGAATCTGGATGTATGGAACAGATTTTCTGCTGATGAGCAAACTAGCATCCAGTCCGCCTTCGACACACTGACAACCGAAATCTGGGCCTATTCCGAGGAGCTGTTTGATGATGCAATGCGCTGTAACGTTGGAGAGGAGCCCTGCGAGCTCAATAAGCCTTACAATCTGGTCAACGTTGCAGTTTCAGACGCTGACGTTGCCATGGTTCAAGACGCCGTAAAGGAGCTTTCAGTGCCTTCCTGGGCTGAGCTGTGTGACAAGTCCAATCCAGACTGCTCCGCATCATGGATGGAAACAGTCGGTGTCCGTCTGGGTATGTAGTACCAGAGCGCCTATACGCCAGGATTATTCATCATGCCTCCGTTTTTGAGCTGGATATCGCTAGTGGTCAGCTGGGTATTCGGGCTGGTACTTCTGGCCCTTTCGCTGTTCGTCGCTGCTGAGACAATCAGCAGGAAATTGTTCAATTTTTCTTTTCAGGGCGCTGATGAACTAGGCGGCTATGTATTGGCTATTGGAGGAGCATTGAGCTTCACCATAGCCTTGCTGCAAAGAGCGCACATCCGTATCGATATCATTCACGATAGATTGTCGCCCCGCATTCAGGCGTATCTCAACTGGATCTCCGCAATTAGCCTTGCACTTATGGGGGGATTTTTGGCACGCTATTGCTGGCTGGTCGTTCGCGATACTCTGTTATACGGTAGTACGGCCCCCACGGCATGGGCAACCCCAATGATCTACCCTCAAAGCGTTTGGTATATCTGCTTGCTGGCATTCTCGATTACAAGCGTGATACTTGCCATCATTGCTACTAAACAGCTTCTTCAAGGGGATTTTGAAGCGTTGAATACCGATTTCAAACCCAAGGGGGTTATGGAGGAACTGGAAGACGAGTTGGAAGACCTCACTCAGCGTCAGAGTCCGTGACAATAAGCACCGTCACTCTGGCTTTTCTTTTCATGATAGGCATCATGATGCTGGGTATTCCTATCGCCGTGGTGATGATCATCATGGGAGCTTTTGGCGGGGTATTGGCATTTGGCTGGCCTTTGGTAGATTCCATGGGTCCTGTGATGTGGGGGGTGATGAATGAAAATCTACTGACTGCAATCCCCCTGTTCATTCTTCTGGGCGAACTGATGTTGCGTAGCGGGATGGCTGATCGAATGTATGAGACCTTATCACTCTGGCTGAACCGCCTGCCAGGGGGATTACTACACTCCAATATCGGTTGTTGCGCCCTGTTCGCTGCCACTTCAGGATCGTCTGTTGCCACGGCTGCGACCGTTGGAACCGTCGCGGTACCTGCCCTCAACCGACGAGGTTATGCTAAAGCGCGGTCGCTTGGATCGATTGCGGCAGGCGGCACCTTAGGCATTCTAATCCCCCCCAGCGTTAACCTGTTGATCTACGGATCGTTGTCTGAAACCTCAATAGGCCAACTATTCGTCGCCGGAATCATTCCCGGGGTAATGCTGACAGCTCTCTTCATGTCGTACATTGTTGTCAGCAATTGGCAGAATTCCGAAGAGTCAAGACAGAGCGTTCCGCTAAGCGTCAAATTGAGATCATTGAAAGCGCTTGTTCCACCGGCAATTATATTTTCGATTGTAATGGGTTCGATCTATCTGGGGATCGCTACGCCAACCGAGTCAGCCGCTTTGGGTGTTGTAGCCGCTTTGATACTGGCGACATCAGGAGGTCATGTCAATCTGCTCTTTTTCAATCGGTGTTTTTTGCAGACGGCAAGGACCACCGGTATGGTCTTGCTCATCGTGGTGAGTGCATTCGCATTGAACCTGACACTGTCTCTAACAGGAGTCGCACAAGTTGTAACGTCCTGGGTAACCTCTCTTGGCATATCAACAACCTTGCTACTGCTGATTCTGGTGGTGTTCTACGTCATTCTGGGTATGTTTATGGATGTACTTTCAATGATGGTACTCACTATCCCCATAGCTGTACCTGTCGTGGTTGCTGCTGGTGTTGACCCCATATGGTTTGGTATTTTCATTATTATCATGTGCGAACTTGGCATGATCACACCGCCGGTGGGGATGAATCTGTATGTTGTGCATGGGATACGAAAAGACAATGGGCCATTCTCTGATGTCATCCGAGGGGTCATGCCCTATGTGTTCATCATGATCATTTTTGCGGGCCTGCTTATCGCGTTTCCATCTATAGCCACCTGGCTACCGCAAACCATGTACGGCTCCTGATGTAGGTGCATTTGCGTAATGTCCTGGTTCGGTATCACAGAATTGCCCTGTTCAATCGCTCATCCTGTTGTCATGACCAATTAGGTCGAGCACTGGATCACATACACTGCATTTTAAGCACTTGAGTTTTCACGTAGTGTGGAAGTCCATTCCAAAATAACAGCCACAGTATCCCGACCGCGCTTCTGGCGTGCATCCTTTCGAGGCTGTATCTCAGCGTCAAATTTCTTCACGCGGTTATCTCCATGTGGCAACGGATAAAAGCATAACCTGATACCGTGCCTCGACCGCAGAAAAGTGAGTGCTTGTACCAGAGAAAGGAAAGTGACTCGTAATAGTCATGCATGCCTTTGCAAAAAAGAATTTTCTTGAATCTCCAGTATTGATAAAACGCGAATATTCATCAGATTAGTAAAAATGACAAGCTTGTTGATAAATATCATTCAGTGATATTTTCTACGTAAGATCCAACCCCAGCCAGATACAAGCAAAGAGAGAGGTTCAGATCCACTTGGACGGCCTAAAGGTCGAGCATGTTATACCTCCCCCAAGATTACAATTACTATCCAGATTTTCTGAAATTATCACTCACGGTTGTAATTAGACAAAAACTACCACCACGTACCGTTAAATTGCAACCACTAATGCACCATCCAACAAGCGAGTCAAGGTCTGTCAATGGATACGGTACTAACACTGATCGGTGACTACGGCACGGCTATTTACGTCATACTGTTTTTATACTGCGCGCTGAAGAGTGGTGCCTTGCCGCTATTCGGAGGCTATGCTGCACAGCAAGGGGTGCTGGATCCTGTTCTTGTCGGTGCTGCTGCGCTAGCAGGGGGCTATCTCGGTGATGAACTTCGTTTCCGGGTCGCACGCAGATATGGAACAGCCTGGGTGTCAGGTAAGCCACGCCTGGAAGCCATGATGCGTCATAGCGAGCAATTGCTGAAACGCTATGGCACGGCCTACATCTTTCTGTATCGTTACCCGAAAGGACTGCGCACAATTGGCTCTCTGCCTGTGGGTCTGACTGATATTAGCTGGCAGCGGTTTACTCTGTTAAACGCCGCCTCAGCGGTAACGTGGGCCATTTTGTTTGTCGGCATTGGCTATGCGTTTGGCGAAGTCATAGAGGACACGGTCATGCAAGGTTGGGGGGCGTTTTCTATAGCACTACTTATCGTCTCTGTCGCAATGATCTGGCTGGGTTTTCGCAATGTATCGCGAGAGGTCAAAGTTGATCGAGGCTAGGAGCAGAACCCTGGCCTCTTATTCGATCACTTTGAAGTGAACAGGACATCTCTGAGTCGCTGAAAAGGGGTTCAATTCGACAGCGCATTGACACCAATTCTACTATCACTGGTTCACGTTCGGTCAATGGTCACTTTCAACACATTATTCTGTCGATCTCATCCCCATGCGGTGCAAGACAAAACGTTCTACATAAACCACCATCTGGTAGAAGCCAATTGACAACAGGACTGATACCACAGCGACCGTCCAGATCATTCCATAATCAAGATACCCACGGCTCTGGTTCAGCAAATTGCCCAGCCCTTTGCCAGTTGCAAGCCATTCAGCAATCATGACTCCAAGCAAAGCGCGAGGCACAGTCAATCGAGTGGCTGCGAACACATAAGGAAGCGATGCTGGAACAGCCACTAGCCGCAACTCTTTAATAGTTGACGCACCATATGCCCTGGTAACATCAAGCGCGGATTGAGGAACCAGAGAAAGCCCTTGTACGATCGTGACAAACGCTGGGAAAAAAGTGACTGAGATGGTAATCCACAGCGTCAATGAGTTACCTCGACCTAGTATCAGTATCAACAACGGCGTCAAGGCAACCAATGGCATGGTCTGAGTTATCAGGGCAACCGGCATGAACACCCTGGTCAGAACGGGAAACAAACGGGTACTCATGGCGAGAGCGAAGGCGGCGCTCAATCCCGTGAGCATCCCGAGAAAAGTCATGGGTAGCGTTTGACCCAGAGCCTCAATCAATCGGGCTTGGGCAGCGGAAGCACCACTGGAAAGAAATAAGTAATTAACGACACCCAACGGCGTTTTCCCAATCATGTCGGGGACATTCAGCAACCTGATAAACACCCACCAGATGAACAGCGGCAAGGTAATTGAACCGAGGAGCAGGATCAATCTTTGAATAGTGGTGGTGCCCACTGAAGGTATGGGTGGCGTAGCGGCATTGCTCAGCGAAACACCCCGTGATCCGCGTATCGCTCGGCGTGAGATCAGCGCGAAAAACCCGTACGCTAATCCTGCTATTGCGGTTGCAACAAGACCAATACCCCATAGGCGTGCAGGATCAGCCCGTCCGAGCGAACCTAACAAATAGCTGCCCAGACCCCAACGCTGGCCACCACCAAATTCTGCCAGGATAGCGCCTAGCACCGCGTTGGGTGCTGCTATTTGAAGCCCACCCAATATCACTGGCAGCGCCTGACGTATCTGAATTTTCAGCAGAATCCGCAATCGACCGCCGCCATAGGCTCGCACGACATCCGCAGCTCTTTCATCATATTGACTAAGACCAATCACGGTGGCCGTCATGGTGACGAAGTAACAACCTAACGCGGCAAGTACGACACGCGGTGCCATACCCGACAGCAATAACGCTAGAATCGGTGTCAATGCAATGGGAGGAATCGCAAACAAGGCGATGTTCAATCCGCGCGACAATCGCAAGGTAACCGGAAACAACGTGAATATCATACCTGCGGCAATGGCAATACCATTGCCTATCAGAAACCCAAGACCAGATCCATAAAGCGTTGCTGCAACGTGTCCCCGGTAGTCGTCACGATCCTGCCAGAATCGAACGGCGATATCACTCAATGGGGGAAACGCTCCATCCCCGATAAGCGCCAGTTGCCCGATCAACTCCCACGCAACAAGCAGAATCAGACTACCTGGTACGTACGCATTCTTCATGTTGCAGAACGCCCATTTGCGTTAGTGCTCACGTGCCGTGCAGTAGAGCCGCAATTTCATCGGTAAGTTGATGAAACTCATTAGACGAAAACAAATCGGGGGTGCGCGGTCTCGCAAAGGGAACGTCGATGGTCTCAGTGATACGCCCGGGCGAGCTTTGCATGACCACGATTTGATCAGCTAGAAACACCGCTTCGTCAATACCATGAGTTACGAGTAGTGCCGTGGATCCTGTTTCCTGCCAGATGCGTTGTAACTCGACATTCATCTGCCGTCGAAGTATCTGATCCAACGCGCCGAAGGGTTCGTCGAGGAACAACACGTCAGGATCGCTTACCAGCGCTCTGGCTATCGCTACGCGCTGACGCATTCCACCAGAAAGCTCGCCGGGCAGGGAATTTTCAAAGCCCGTGAGACCGACAAGTTCTATCAAGCCCTCGATTTTTGTACTGTAGTCTTTTACTCGTCTTCCAAGCACCTCCAGTGGAAGCGCGATGTTACTGGTGACGCTTCTCCACGGCATGAGCGCTGAATCCTGAAACGCAATACCTGTCAGACCAGCACGAGTGGCAACGGATGGTTTTTTTCCTTCAATGTGAATACTGCCGGCATCAGGTGTATCCAGACCCAGAGCCAATCTTAAAATGGTGCTTTTCCCACAACCCGAAGGCCCGAGCAATACCGTAAAGGACCCTGGTTTACATTCCATGGATACAGCAGCAAGCGCCTCGACGATTTTGCCTCTTCCCGCGTAGCTTTTGCTGACAAGGGAGAGGCTGATCGCCGCAGGCGGTACCATCAAATCTCCTCTAGCAATGTCGTGTCAAACATATCGCGTGTAGCCTTGATGCCAACAGCCGACAGGGCTTCGATATTGTTTTCGATAGATTCCTCACTCATCGAGAATATACCACCGGGGGCTTCCATTAGCGGTTGTTGCGCTTTGTTGAAAAATATCTCGTTTTCAATACTGCGCCCGGTGCCCTTGAACCAGGTGTCGGCCCATTCGTTCATGTACTTTTCAGGATCCACAAAATTTTCGTCCCAGCCCTTGCGACTGGCGCGTAACCAGCTAACGAGCTCTTTGCGTTTGGATTTCAGTGTATCCCCAGTAACGACAACTGTATCGTTATAGGTGGTAAAGCCAACATCAAACAACAGGAACGATGTCGCTTCCACACCTTGTTGACTGATGGTATAAGGCACGTTAGTGGTGAAATCCATGGAAGCATCAATCTCGCCTTTAATCAATGGGGTTGGGTCGTACGAATACGGAACGATGTTTACGTCTGCCTTGTCAATGCCATTCATGGCCAGCATCGCTTCTATAGATATGACGTTAACCGGTGGTACTGCGAGGGTCTTGCCAACAAGATCAGCAGGTGTCTCGACCGGGTTTGAAGCCAGAGACACAATACCAATGGGATTCTTCTGATACTGCGCGCCGATAATCCGGAAATTTGCACCCTGCTCAGCAATTGCCTTGATGGTTGTGTCAGGCGTTGTCAGTGCAAGATCCGCTTTGCCGGCAATGATCGAACTTTCAGGGATAACATCGGGTCCCCCGGAAAGATATGTGATGTCCAAGCCTTCATTGGTGTAGTAGCCCTTGTCGATGGCCAGAAAATAGCCAGCAAACTCCGCATCATTAATCCAGGCAGCCTGCATGGTGAACGGCGTACTCGCATGCGCAATACGACCGAGCATCGGTGTAGCCGCACCTGCGGCCATCAATGTCAGAAAACGGCGACGATCACAGGTCAGTCTCATAAGTAGTTCTCCAATTTAAAAGTTTGCGACGTAAATTCGATATCTGTGTTCAACGTTGAACCTGCGCTGCGAATGACCCGTATTACGCGAGTCCCAATTCGCGCTGCAACTCTTGTAGCGGTGGGGTCGCATCAATTTGCGAAGGCTCTAGTAATTCCCATTTGACACCGCGCGGCCGTCGTCCTCGGTTTTGAACATGATGCAACGTTGTTGGCGTTGCCACAGAATCTACCAGGATGTCAGTTTCAGTGGGTTGGAGCTTATCTTCGACAAACTGACAGTCGTGAACTACAGCCACGACCGGCGTGTTCTCGTTGGCTATACCCACGTCGGTGAACATGCCCCATTCAAGATCGAAAAAACCGTGACCTTTGCCAAATCGAACACCATCAACAGACACGGCTGACGCACCTGTAACCATCAAATCAAACGGGCCATTAGCGGCTGTTTCCTGCAAAGTGATAGGCCTCCCAAAGTGCTCCATTCCATCAAGCCACGCCGCGTAAAGCTCAGCACCTTCTGGCACCATGCCAGGTTCGATCAACACGAATCCGCGATAAATGCCATAGGTCGACATCACAAACGGTATACCTTGTTCAATCATGCGTCTCCTTAAATCGACAAGACAATTGTCCGGGGTAATGAACGCATATTGACAGTTCTTATAGGCTTCAAGCTCAACCAGCCGGTCTATTGCCGATTCCGACTCGTCAAAATCAGGGATGACTTCAGCAAAATTCAAGTGAAATCGAGTATCTGGCCGAGCCACATCGTGCAATTTTGCCCAGATCTTTTGCCGCACCAAATTCGATCTAGACACAAATTTATGACCCGTTGTTTCAGCGTTTCATTATTATGAAACGATTGTTTCATAAAATCAAGGATTTCTCATGGCTTCACGTTTGGCACTCAGAATTCAGGAATACATGGCCCAACTGACCGCCAGCGAAAAAAAACTGGGACAGTTGCTGATAGAACGGCAGGACGTGGTTAACACACATTCAGCAACAGAACTTGCGGCCATGGCAAATGTCTCCAAGGCGACGGCTGCGCGTTTTTTTCGTGCGCTTGGCTATGCTGATTTTGACGAAGTAAAAATGCAGGCCCGCGAGGAACGAAATCGAACCGAGCCTTACCAATACTCGGTTGCGGCCTCTGAACAGATAGCGCATGGGCGTACTATCGGAGAACATCTTGAACTGGAGTTGATGAACCTTAGACGAACTTTCGAAGAAATGCGTTCCGACAAACTCACTGACACAGCGGCGCTGATCGCTGATGCACCAAACGTCTGGTTTCTCGGTATGGGGCTTGAAGAAGGTCTCGCGCGTCACGCCAGACTCACCTTCGCCAGACTTCGTCCCAATGTGCGGCTTCTTGGTTCACACGATGGTGCCTGGGCAGAAGACCTGGCCATGACAGGACCGAGAGACGTACTGGTACTCATATCTGTCGCACCACGACATCGTCTACTTACCTCAATCATAGACTACGCACGCACCAGTTATATGAATATAATATCCATTACTGACTATGCATTGCTCGGTTACGCGCAGCGCTATTCCAAGGTCGTGTTGCCCTGCCACGTCGCCAGCTATGCATCTGCACCATCCTCGACGGCCGTTCTTAGTGTGATAAGACTTCTTGCGATAGCGTACTCATCACGAGAACACGAAGCGACAACGCAAAGGCTGCAGATCATCGAAGAAATACACGAGGAACTTGGAGACCTGCATTAGCTAACCAAAAAAATAAAAAAAATAGAGAGAAAAAAATAGAGAGAGAGAGGCGGTGTTCGTTCGTTTTTCCACATACCTATTCCTACACATTTTTCTTGAACTGAAAACAGCATTGATTTTCGGCTTATCAGAAATGGAATAATAACCGTAGGTTAAGCGATTACCGGTCCATTGATTGAACGGTAAATCAGGCATGAGGGCAATCGCGCTGAATCAAATCAACAGTTAGCCAAAAATTATTACCCCACATACGGGAATCTCCAGGTATTGTTCAGTAATTCCGCGCTTGTGCAAGGATTAGCGCTTTGAAGACGATGCCATGCGAGTGACAGGTAAGAATGGTAGATTCTTTGAGTATCACATTGAGCAATAAAGAACTCATTCGGAGTACTCTTGACGCGACAAGAACACAACAATCTGCATACAGCAATGACCTCTCCCATCGATTTCACTCCCGTCTCAGGCCTCGACCTGCCACGTTTCGCAGGCATTCCTACCTTTATGCGTTTACCGCATGTAGCACTTGACGATCCGCAAATCACCAATGTCGATATTGGTTTGATCGGTACACCCTGGGACAGTGGCACAACCAATCGTGCCGGTGCTCGGCATGGACCTCGACAACTTCGTGATCTGTCCACAATGATTCGCGCCCAGCACGGCGCAACCGGAACAAGACCATTCGAGCAAGCCAACTGTGCCGATCTTGGTGATGTCTCCCCCAATCCTGTTGACATACAGGATGGACTGCAACGACTGACGAGCTTTTATCAACGTGTTTACGCAGCAGGCATCCGGCCATTGACGGCTGGTGGTGATCACTTGTGCTCCCTGCCTATACTAAGAGCCCTGGCAGCAGACGCTCCGTTGTCTATGATCCATTTCGACAGCCACACCGACTTGTTTGATAACTACTTTGGGGGTAATCGCTATACACATGGCACGCCGTTTCGTCGTGCCGTCGAAGAAGAGTTGCTCGATCCCAGGCGAGTCATACAGATTGGTATCAGAGGTACGGCCTACGATTTAGAAGATCGGGATTTCGCCAAGTCAGTGGGTATACGGATTGTTACGATCGAGGAATTTTTTCGTCGTGGTGTCGAAGACGTCATGGCAGAGGCGCGTGAAATTGTCGGTGATACGTCAACCTATATCTCCTATGACATTGACTTTGTTGATCCCACTTTCGCTCCGGGTACCGGCACACCAGAAGTTGGTGGACCCAATTCATTTCAGGCGTTACAGGTTGTACGAGAACTCAAGGGAGTGAATATCGCAGGTGCTGATCTTGTAGAGGTGTCGCCACCCTTTGACGCGACAGGTACCACGGCCTGGCTGGGAGTGTCGATAATGTTCGAGCTACTGTGCGTGATGGTGTGAATGTAAAGCAGTATTTTCAATCTCGCAGTACTGTCGCCTCGGCATTGTCACTATCGCCGCATTGTCGCCATCCCAGCCTTCGCGGGGATTAAAAAAGACGCTTGGCCTCCACCCCAAACAATCGGGCTATGCATCATTCAGGGTATGGCAGATGCTCAACTCTGGGTTTACGTACTTTGCAATACGCAGCTATTTCTTCCAATGGCGCAAACCAAACACCGCCCTTTGTTAGCACATCTTCCAGCCAGTGTTCAAACAATCGCCAACGGGCCAGTCTGCCCGTCAGAAAGGGATGTAGAACAGGCATCCAGAACCCACCTGTCGCATAAGCTGCATCGAATTCTTCAAAAAACGCGCGTAGTCCATCAGAGGGTGCACGAACCGGCATCAGATACCCGATCTGTTCATAGTGTGCAAACGGTGGCCAGTCGTCATTACCCCAGTGCGGGGGCATTTCCATTATTTCACCTGCTGACGTCCTCATCAGGTATGGCACATCGTCGGCCATCAAAGAACTGTCATACGCAAATCCGCGCTCAATCAATCGATCAAGCATTGCCTGTGTCGTACTGTAGACAGGTGCGCGATATCCTCTGGGTAATTGCCCTGTCATGCGTTGATGTGTTTCACAGGCACGATCAAACAATCCTGCCTCAACTTCATCAGAATGTAACGCCGGATCTTCGTGTCGCCAGGAATGGTGCCCTATCTCATGCCCCGCTTTGAGTATGGAATCGACAGCTTCCGGATATCGTTCCATACACCAGGCAGGTATGAAGAATGTCTGCGTAAGTCCAAGTCGTTGATAGGTTTCAAGAATACGGGGTACTGCCACCATAGGGCCATAGCGACCCATCGTGACCGCCTGCAAACGATCATGGCCATCTTCGGGGCACGCAGTGCGAATCAAGCTATCCGCGTCCATGTCGAAGGTAATTGCACATGCGCAGCGAGCACCATTCGGCCATTCAATCATAATCCACTCCAGAGATGAGACATCATGTCAATGCATTGCAGCGCCACCATCGGCGCTGAAACATTGACCTGTAATAAAGCTTGCAGCTGGCGAAGCGAGAAACCCGACGACCGCTGCAATTTCCTCAGGCCGCCCGATACGCCCCAGAGGATTGTCTGTTTCCAATGCCTGTTCAGTGTCACTCATGTTTGCAAAGCCCAGAAGCTGCGTGTCAACTGGACCTGGTGCAACCGCATTAACACGCAGCCGTGGAGCAAGTTCACGAGCCCATGATCTTGTCATTGATAATACCGCGCCTTTGGTAGCGGCATAGGCTGATGCACCACCGCGCCCAAGGTAGGCAAGCTCCGATGCGACGTTCACGATACAACCGCCCTCCTTTGGCATATAAGGCAATACTGCCTGTGTCACCACGAAAGGCCCTCGGACGTTTACCGCCAGCAGTCTATCCAGATCCTTGATGCTGACATCCATTAGGTTGCCTTCGATAAGTATGCCGGCGTTATTGACCAGAATGTCGATTTGTCCATCACCGTACGCTCTAATGTGTTCGACAGCCTGCAGGACATCTACCGGATCAGACACATCAGCAAGTACCGCATCCTCATCATCAACCGAATGAACATCCAGAGTGAAAACGCGCGCACCGCTGGCTCGCAAGTGATCACGGATTGCAGCGCCTATCCCATTGGCGGCACCAGTTACTACTGCAGTTACCAAGGGGCTTCTCCACGATCGATACCTAACGTCTGCCCGGTGATATTGACCGACAGATCAGAGGCGAGATACACGTACGCGCCAACAATATCATGCGGTTCCATCAACCCCCCGGGTAAAGCCTGCCCAGCGGAAACGGCGTCTATTATCGCCCCTTCCGAACAACCCTGTCGCACGGCAAGACTGCGTGCCGAGCGCACTGACGCATCGGTTCTGACCCAACCGGGGGCAACGGCGTTAACCCGTATACCTCGCGGACCCAATTCTTTTGCCCACGTCTTGGTCAAACCGATGACACCGTGCTTGGACGCAACATAGGCTCCGAACAAGGGTTCGGCAACACGTCCCCAGACAGACGCTGTGTTAACAATACGCGCACCATCGGGCATCGAAATGAGTGCATGCGTCGTGACGATGCTGGTACCCACAAGGTTGATATCAATAATACGCCGGAATACAGCTAGTGATTCACTACTGCTATCTTCAATCGGTGTCAGCCTTTCCAGACCCGCATTGTTGACAAGTATATCTACCGGACCAATAGCGTTCATCGCGCGTTCTACCAATCTTTCGTCAGTGATATCAACACGGTGCGGTGTTGCACCCAAAGCCGCAGCTGTCGTTGCCACACCTTCATCTTCCGCGAGCACATGTACTCTGGCACCGCAATTGTGTAACGCAGTTGCAATGGCCTGACCAATACCGCGACTGGCTCCGGTGATCAACGCAACACTACCGTCAATACCCTTCATGCATGTTCCTCTTCTGCCGTTGAACGCACATGCGCCAATAGCTCAGTACGCAGAGCAAAGAACTCTGCACTGTCCCGCATTGCCAGTGTTCTTTGACCACTGAGTCGATTTGAAATATTCACTTCTGCCAGCAAACGTGCCGGACGGCGTGTGAACACCACCACACGATCAGCCAGAAAGACAGCCTCTTCGACGTCGTGGGTTACAAAAATGATGGTTCGGGCCTCTTCCTGTTGCAATCGACGCAGTTCCAGCTGTAGGGCTTCTCGACGCTGTGCATCCAGAGCACCAAAAGGCTCATCCATCAAGAGAATTTCTGATCCGGCAGCCAGGGTTCTGGCAATCGCCACGCGTTGTCGCATACCTCCGGATAGCCTGTCAGGCCAATGGTTTGCAAAATCAGTCAGACCCACGACACCCAGATAGTGTCGAGCGCGTTTTGCCTTTTCCTCAACGCTCATATCACCTCGATAGCGCATTCCATACGCCACATTGCCAGCAACCGTTAACCAGGGAAATGAAGAGTAGGATTGAAATACCATGCCGCGACGTCGATCCGGTTTGTCCAACACCGCGTCACGCAGCAGAATTCGGCCAGCACTGATTTTCTCCAGACCGCCTACCATGCGCATAAGCGTGGTCTTGCCGCATCCGGACGGCCCGAGAAACGCAATCAGCTCTCCTTCAGCAACATCGAACGAAAATGGCGCAACGGCTTCAGTACCGTCATCATACGTCTTGGCCACCTGGTCGAATTGTAGATAGCTCATGATTGATTCATCAGACTGTTAAGACTAAGGCACAAGGTAGGCAAACCGTCGACGATGCAAGGCACGCACAACCTGATCGGTTAACAAGCCAATCAGGCCAATAACCAGAACACCTGCCATGACTTCCGGCGTTTTAAAATATCGACGAGCCTGCCAGATGACAAATCCCAGACCGCTGTTTGCCGCAACAATCTCGGCAATGATCAGATACGTCCAGCACCAGCCAAGAGTGATCCGCATGTTGTCTACCAACGTCGGTAACATGGCCGGCATTGATACATCAAACAAGCGGCGCCAGCGAGGCGCTCCGAGCGTGGCAGCAATTTCCTGGTACTCGTGTGGCACACGTCGTACGTCATCAGCTACCAACAATACCAACTGAAAAAATGTGCCTAACCAGAGAAGGAATATCTTGGTCTCCTCCCCGACACCAAACCAGATAATGGACAATGGGACCAACGCCGGAACAGGTAAATATCGAATAAAATCAATAACCGGTTCAAGGGCAGCGCCGACAACACGAAAACTTCCCATTAGCAAACCAATTGGTATTGCCATTATCGAGGCTAACAGAAACGCCGACCAGACACGCAGTGTAGATACACCCGCATGCCATAAAAGCTGTTGCTCAGTAAGCATACGCCAGAGAGTCACTGCGACAAGACTGGGCGCGGGCAGGAATTTAGGTGAGGTTGCACCCACGCGTGCTACCAATTCCCAGATAACAAACAAGGTGATGACTGATGCTGCACCTATTGCAGCCTTTGCGGCGGGTCTCATATGACTGACCTCAATAACTTGACGTTGCCATTACCAGACCTTTCACCGCCTGCGCTCGCACGTTGATTCACTGACATCATCTGTTGTGATGCGTCTTTTGACATGAGCGCAGGCCAAGCTTCCGCGCTACCAGTCAAGAATCCAAACAGGCCAGATGAGTTCTCGCCTAACGCTTTGCACTATCAAACAGACCCGTGAGTACGCTTGTATCGATTTCCTTATCAGCTTCCAGTGCGAGCTCTGCAGCACCAAACTCGAGGTTGAGTTCCATGATTTGATCAAAAAAACCGTACAACGTGCCGGGCGCATCAGGCGTTCCCAGAAATTCCACGGATTGCTCAAAAGTAGTATACGCCAATGACGTATCGATAATCTCTGTGACCTCTGAAGCACTCAATCCATAATGCGGGGCTGCAAGTGTGGCAAAGCCCTTAGGGTCTTGTTCGAAGTAATCAACCGCTCGATAAATACCGCGCAGGAACTTTGCGTATTTTTCGGGGTTTGCAGCCAGGTCGTCCTCTCGCGCAGTGATGATATCGATGATCAGGTCCGGCTCATTTTTGGAAGACACAAGAATTTTCGGGTTACGCTCAGCCACGGCGGTGAGCGCTTGTGAAAGAAATGGCTCATAGGTGCCGACAGCACTGATCGAATCATCAGACAAAACAGCAATGGTATCCGCAGTCGCAATCTCACGCAGCTCGACGTCATCAAGCGACAGCCCTGCTTTCTTTAATTCCATTTGCAGTAAAAGGCGCGCGGGAATGTTCGGTTCAATCGCTACCAGCTTGCCTTTCAGGTCGGCTACCGAACTGATACTTCCATCCACGACTATCCCATCGCCGCCCAAAGACAGGTCTATGGTGCCGATGATAATGCCTGGTGTCTCATCAGTGCGTGGCGCACCCTGATGCTCACCCACTGTGCGCATATCCGCATCAATATCTCCTCGCTCCATCGCCGCCAGCACATTAGCGCGATCATCTTCAAAGCGAAAGTCCACCTCTAGCCCTTCTTCCTCGTAGTAGCCCAGATCGGCTGCAACAAGTGCGGGGGCGAAGCCAACCCAGGTAGGAGCCAGCACACGAATGCTGTCCTGGCCGAAAACAGTACTTGACGTGACAACGCTGAAAAGCGCCAGCCTGAAGAGAAATCGGGCAGTGTTCATGATCAATCTTTCTCGATGAATGGGAGAGACTTAAATCCTACGCCTCAGTGCTTGCCAGAAACACTATTAATATCGGATACTTTACATCGAGAATTCATAAACTGATTTCATGCGCCGTCTGACCGACATTGACCTTCGTCTATTGCGTATCTTCTGCACCATTGTTGATTGCAATGGGTTCAGAAACGCACAACTCGCGCTGAACATGGCTCAGTCCACATTAAGCACCCACATGGCGAGCCTGGAGTCAGCGCTTGGCACCAAACTCTGTGAGCGAGGCCGACGTGGTTTCCGACTTACCGCAACGGGTGAAGAAACCCATCATGCAGCTCTTGAGCTATTTCGTTCAATCGAAGGATTTCAAGCCAAGATGGGACGTGTTCACGGGCGCGATACAGAGCGGTTGCGTCTGGGTATTATCGACACGGTTGCCACTAACACCAATCTAGACGTTCCCGCAGCCATCGCAAGGTTTGTCAATGCCTACCCTAACGTAACAATTGACCTGGAGATAATGCCTTATGACGAGCTGCAACGTGCGATTATCGACGGACGTCGAGATGTGATTGTCGGCCCGTCGAAACAGCAATCACCCACGATAACTTACCGCACACTGACCGTTGAAACGCATCATCTCTATTGCAGTTCAGCACACCCCTGGTTCGAACTGGACGACAATGACATAACACGGGCAGTCTTTCACGGCGCACGTTTCTCGGTCAGAAGCTATCACTACTTTGACGACGTCTACCGACTGGGCGCAGTGGGCACAAGCGCCATCGTGTCGAATATGGAAGCTCAGGAAATCATGCTTCTATCTGGCGCGTATGTTGGATTCCTGCCATCGCATAAAGGTGCACAACATTCGAGCAAAGGTGTGATGCGAGCCATCAAACCGCAGGAGTGGTCAATGGAGTCACGCTTTTATGCGGCCTTTGACGACTCAAGTGGTAGAACTACGGTAAAGCGCGCACTGGTCAAATGTCTTGCAGACAACACCTGACTAAAGTACGCCTGACATGCGTCAGACAAAGGATAGCCTCAGCGATACGAAAACTTATTGAGAAACTATAAAAAGCATCAATCGCGTGTCACCAGTGAACAGCTGCGCTAAAAACCAGCTTCCATGATGCTTCTTGGCGACAATCTTTGATTCGACAATTCACTGGCATGCCCATTGCGCATCCAGGATCCGGGTTAACCTTTTTTATAGACCTCCCTTCACACAATTTACAGCCTACATGGACTTTCGATTTTATGAAATCTGGCACAACCCTGAGTACATTGCGCGCCTCCTTGATAGCATATGGCTAAGTGTGTGGCTGACTGTGCTGGCAGGCATCTTCGGCTTCTCCTTCTCTGCTCTGGAAAAGTGTATCTCGTCATTTCTTCAATGGGCGCAAACCCGGAGCGCGCTAAATCTAAGACGCTCTGCGGAGAACTCAATGGTTTATCAGAGAAGTAGTTTGGTCAGTCATTGCCGGAACTACCAACATTATAAATTCACACAGAAGTATCAGATCAAGGCGAAAAGATTAACCCGAGGCTTGAAGTGATTTAATAGATCATCATCTAGATTCATTTGCGGGGTTTCAGGAGTGATCTGCAAGGGTAGCAAAGTTAGGAACGTCAACTTTGCCGCCCGGCCTGCACTAGTTATTGATACGGGAATGTAAACGCAATCCTGCCGTGAATTTGCCCAGACGATTGCCGATAACCGGTCTGGTGATTCAATTTTCTCTCAAAGGCATCAAGGCTGGATGATAATCATTGTCGATATAGAGGCTTCCGGCCTTCAAGCTGACAGCTATCCCATTGAGGTCGGAGTTGCACTTGCCGATGGTGGACGACACAGTATGCTAATACGCCCAGAGCCCGACTGGATTCACTGGGATAAAGACGCTGAACAGATTCACGGTATTACGCGCAAGACGTTATGCCAACACGGCCGCCCGATCGAAGAGGTAGCTCATCGAATTAACACCTTGCTCAATGCACAACAGACTTATTCTGACGGATGGGTTGTAGACAAGCCCTGGCTTACCAGGCTATTCTCCGCCGCCCGGATACCAATGCTGTTTGCCCTCAGTCCGATTGAACAGATTATGAGTGAAAACCAGTTCTCAATCTGGGATGACATCAAACAACAGATGATCCAGGAGCTCGGTGTCACCCGTCACCGAGCAAGTCATGATGCCTGGATTATTCAACAGACCTATGTTCGCTCACGCCAGCTGTCTCTGAACAAGATGTCATTGTGACCAGTTAAAGGCGCAGCGTCTCGCTACGAACTAACGGGGGGCAGCAGTGCGACCGACCGATCTGGCCAGGTTTGAGCAGGTTTGGAACTTCAAGAAGAATTACTGGAACAAAAGCCTTCGTTTCTGCACAAGCCCACTATTGAAACGTTGCTGTGCAGATGAATTTGACTGGCCTTAATCTTCTGATAAGAAAACCGCCATTCAGTTAGACGATTTACAAATATACGAGAGCCAGTACTCATCGGGTAATTCACCTGTCTTCGACGTCACATGTACCTCAAGCGGATTGCTTCTGACAATCTCTCAGAATAACGTTTTTTCATCAATGGAATAACCTGGCTATCAGGGTACAGGGAACAAAAGGGCCGGTGCGTTACGAGAGGAACCTGATACGCCGAAAAGCCAATAACCTTCAAACGCATTCAAGCTATTGTTGCCACCTAATTGAACATACGCACCGTTACGTAAATGGTACAACTCCCGGTAGACAACATTGTGTTCCCAGGCATCATCCAGGGAGCAACCTGCATAACAGTTGCCGTCTTCAGTCGTGATACGAAGTTGGTCAACTGACACCGGGAGTTCAGTGGGTAACGGATTTCCCACAAAATTCCAGACCCCCGCAGTCTGATCTTTTGCTGACAAAGTCAGAGATGTACATCCTCGTTCATGAATGCACTGGTCGCCATGGGCGATTTCTGCCGTTACGGGTTGACTCCCGTCCGGCAGGCGAAGAATTTGCGGATCGTCACTTTTCTGGATCATCCAGAAACCCTGGCCAGGATGCAAGGTGTCTGTCAGTTCAATCCGGACATAATTTGCGGGCGTACTGTCAGGATCCCACAGGTAGGCAACCCAGTTTATGCCATAGATACCGGGAACATCATCACCGAACGTGCTTGCCAGAGTAGCGCCAAAAGGTAAAACGCAGGGTATGGAGAGTTGCGCCCATTCATTGGGTTGCAGCACGGTTTGATTCTGTGCATCTTCAACATCACATTCAGCGCCTGGCTCGCCATCCCCCAAATCCAGAATCCACTCTTCCAGTAGTGCCACACCGCGACTGTCCACTACACCTTTGGCTACCGGAGGCATGGCAAGATCACCCAGTGAGTTTGCGCGCAGATAGGCGATGGATTTGTCTGGTTTGCCCGGCGTGACCACAAGCGCGTTGGGCACGCCATAGTCCTCCAACAGGGTAGCATTGACCGGCCCTTGTGTATCAGTAGGTGCGTTGTATCGGGCATCGAACAACGCACGCACACCACCGGGCTGATGGCAATAGCCACAATTGGCATCCAGATAACTTCGGGCCCGCCTATCCAGCGAGGCACTGCTATCGTGTGGATCTGCCAGTGTGGCAATAACGGGCACAAGATTGGCAATATCCGGGTTACCGGCAAACAAGTTCAGTTGGTCAAAATACGCAAGTTGATTTCTCGTCATCGAATCTGCCGCGTAGGTGTGATCCTTATTAAGCTGTCTGGCATTTAGTCCCAGTGCCGGTCCTGCCGGACTCAAATGACAGGTTTCGCAATCGTTCTGCGACGGGTATTGCCATGCGCGCTGCACGGATTGCCCATCGTGTGTTTGTACGAAGGGCACGGTTTCACCATCCGGGCCCACCAGCGTGGCGTCGGTTCCTTGTTCGTTCCATCGATATGTCACGCCATACGGACCATCAGTTCCGATGACAATAAACCGGGTTTCTACAGGCTGCACACTGCCAGGTTCACCGACCTCAGTTTCGACATCAAAGTGTTTGATGAAAACGGTGCCCACTGGAAATGACCAGGGACCATCCGTCGAAAAGCCGATTTGTTCGTTAGCCGTATTATGCGAGCCGTTGTTAGGCAAACACATCCACCGAGACTTCAATGCGTCATCTGACCAGAAAGGCGCATTCAGCTCGTATTCAACGCATGAGGCGATAGCCTGCTGATCAGATAGATCACTGAACGCTCCGGTTTGTGAGAGCGTCAGCGGCAACGCTTTATCTGTCGATGAATCGAAATCCTGTACCAGAATATCAATCGTACCTCCGTCGTTCTGTGCTCCTTTTGAGCGGGTCATCAGGATGCTGCCTTTTCGGTCTAGCAAGTACCCGCTGGTGCCCTTGTTCCAGCCGCTGGCAATATTGCCTACCTGTTCGACGCGATAGCTATCGCCGTCAGGAATAGCACTCCATAGCTGCCCCCCGAGAAAATCGGAGAAAACATAGCTGCCATTGAGCTGCGGATATCGTGAGCCTCGATATACGCCTGCGCCGATGACGGATTTACCCATCGTATGATCGTAATCCCACACAGGTTCTTTCAATACCCCGAAGATCGATGACGGTTGGCGGTTCGGGCCCGAAATAGTTCCCTCACGAAAAGGCCAGCCGTTGTTGTCACCTTTATCGATACGATTGACTTCCTCACGCTTGAAACGGCCGACATCAGCTGCCCAGACATCGCCTGTCTGCTCGTCAATGGATATCGTCCAAGGGTGCCTTAAACCGATACTGTAAAACTCTTCCAGCACACTGCCATCGCTTGCCAGAAACGGATTGTCGTTGGGTATTGAATAGCCCTGTGAGTAGGAGTCAGGCCAATGAGATCCATTGCTCCTTGGATTGACAGTCGGGTGGCGAGGCTGTCTTCGAATGGGGTGACTTTTCGCAGGATCATTGTCGATATCGATGCGCAGTATACCGCCCCACAGTCCACCATCAAGTCGTTGCGTCGAATCGGCTCTATCGCAGCAGGTGGTCGGGGTTTCATCGCCTACCGCTATGTAAAGAAAACCATCTGGCCCGAAGACCATATCCATTGCAAGGTGCCAGTATTCTCTGTCGTACTGGTTGATCAGGACTTGTTCCGATTGCAGATCCACCTGATCGTTCACCACCTTAAAGCGTGAAACACGGTTATAGCCGTCGATGCCATCAGAAATATTAAATGTGCCACTATGATCAGGCGACCACCAATACGAGATGAACACACTGTGCTCACCGGGGTGCCCTGCCTGACCAAATGCCGGATGAAAAGCAAGATCCGAAATACCTCCTTCACCCAGTTCAGGATTACCCGCCATGATTGGACGCAGATCGAGAAACAGGCGCTTGTCGGATGCACCTTCCTGATTCGTGATGAGAAAGCCAAGACCGTCTTTGCCAAGAATCATCAAATCATCGCTTACTGGATGTTCAACAATTCTCAGTGGCTCGACAAAAGTCACTGACGGGAAGTAACTGCGCTGTGAAAATCCTTCTGGTGTCGGCAGTTTTTGAGGAAATACATTGTTGAGAAAAGGCGCTACAGGAACAGGAGCACTCATGACTGCCGGGGAAAGCGGCAGCGACAAAGCAAACGCAACAATCACAGTAGCCAGAGCACTTAGCGCACTTTGCAGTTTCGAAAACATGGGCCGACGTCCTCAATAAGTTCGCGCATTTCGAATACTGTGACAATACTCTCAAAATAACTGACATGTAATGGTAATTTAGGCGACTAATCCGCGGAGATCATCTGCACGATTTTGCCCTGAAACAGGGACCGACCTACTCGGTGCTTGATGGAGAAGAAATCACTGGCGCTGTTTACATCTATCGAACAACAAAAGCTGACTACGATGCCTGTGTGAAATCATGGGTTATCGCCAGCCGTTCCGTGTTTGATAAATTACTATTGAATGCGGTGTCGGCCTGGTTTGTCGAATCCTGGCCGTTCGATCGAACACACTACGAGCGCCGCTAATTTCAGCAGCGGCGTTCGCAGACTAGTTGGCAAGCGATCGTTATTTGATGGCCAGAATTGCAGAATTGGTGACGTTGGCAACCACGCCGTCATCCCAACCGCCCTCGACCAACATGGAAGACTTATCTTTCAACAAATTCGCCACTTGACCAGCGAAATGCGCTTCCCTGCCAGAGTCATCTGCAAAGATGTCGAAGATGGCGAAATTACTTTCATCAATTCGCAGGGCTACCCAATACAAAGTTTTTGGCTCAGTATCAGAAACGATCGGTCCAGCAGCCGTCAACAACTCAGC
Organism: Granulosicoccus sp.; assembly: GCA_045106195.1. Lineage (GTDB taxonomy): Bacteria > Pseudomonadota > Gammaproteobacteria > Granulosicoccales > Granulosicoccaceae > Granulosicoccus. The sequence continues at coordinate 22,261 of JBGCEH010000018.1, read as the reverse complement.
CAGTGCATCACCTTGACCTGATGCTGCTTCCAATCTTATATACGTAGCGGTAGTGGCTGTATAAAGATCCACCGGCGCTTTTGACGACAGGACTGACGAATGATTGATGTTTGCAACCACCCCTGCCTCCCAACCACCTTCAACCAACTGATCTGCATTGTCCTTCAGTGCGTTTGCAACCACACCAGAAAAATGGGCATCTCGCGCAGTCTCGTCCTCAAAGATATCAAAAATAGCCATTGAGTTTTCTGGCCCCTGCAAGGCAAGCCACAACAAGGTACCCGGTTCCGTTTCATTCACCAAAGGGGCAGCATTAACCAGAAATGAGGCGAGATCAGCCTCTCGGTTGTTGGCAGCCGTCATTTCGATGTAACTCGCTGTGTGTGTCATCACCGCTTGCTCCTGCGCATAAGCGGTGAGCGATGATGCTGCCATACTCATGATGCCAAGTATTGTGATTGGATTAATTTTCATAGCTATCTCCTATGATAGTATTAGTTCGAAGATTTGATATTTTGATGGGAAAACCTTTTTTTTGCTTCCCATGTCAATCAGTATCGTTCGAAGACGCTCTAAACACCAATACCAAGTATCTATTTTTCAATAGCTACAGCCTATACATAAATGAGCCTCTTCCAGACGGGCTCCACGATGAGGAATGCGTATCTCATGGAAATGAACCAAATCCGCTATTTCCTTGCCGTCTGTGATCATCGAAATTTCACACACGCTGCACAGGCGTCCAACGTCTCGCAACCTTCACTCACCACTGCAATCAGGAAACTGGAAGATGAATTTGGCGGGCCGCTCTTTCTCAGGGATCGTGCAGGCTGTCGTTTGACCGCTCTTGGCGCACTTGTACAGCCACATCTGCAAAAAATACAACAGGAAACTGCCCAGGCAAAAACAGTTGCTATCCGCCATATCCGGCTTGAGCGCGTTCCGATTACAGTTGGCGTTGGCGAGACAATCGGTCAAGGCAACATAGCAGAGGCTCTGGAGCGATTTCGCTATCGACTACCAGAAGCCGAAATCGAGTTAATCATTGATACTCATTCAGCATTGCTGGAAGGGCTGCGAGATGGCAAGTTCGACATCGTCATAACCGCAGCAGAAGCCAGTTCGGATATCTATCGAATTGACTCCCTGTATCACGAAGGATATCGTGTAGTGGTCGCGGCTGATCATGCGCTAAGCCGACACAAAGCCATCACTCTGGACCTACTTGCCAATACCCACATGCTCGACCGTCCAAACTGCGAAATGCGCGAAACCTTGCAAGCGACCTGCACAGAGAAAGGGCACTCTCTTTACGCAGCCTATCGTTCCAATCGACTCGACTGGCTTCTAGAACTCGCACGAGTTGGCTCTGGCGCTTTGATCCTGCCCGTAACAGCAATTCCTGATGACAAGAGCCTCGTATCACTGCCCATTGAAGGCATGGAGATACAGCGCCATGTGATAGCCCTGCGTCACCGTCATCAACCCTCACGGCCGGAAGCCACCGAACTAGTGCGGGTATTAAAGAGTTGACAACGATGTTACTTTTACATGGCGAAGAACTACCCTAGCCACAGAATTAACGACCCAAAGCAAATGAAGTCATCAGGCAATTCCGATTAAACACTGTCCTCAAGCCACGTCGCTCCCTCGACAGGAAAATAGGCATTGTTTTGCCGGGTTGAAATGCGCAGCAAAGCCGCAGGCGCCTAATTCCGAACATCCGACATCATCAGCAACAACGAGTAGCATGTTTTGGGCGAAGGTCATCGGCCTTGATCTTCCTGCTACCCGGTACTAAGGAACTGTAGCAGTGGAGTAAGGGTCTACTTAATTTCTTGAACTGATCCATGTGTGTCTGGTGTAATGCGCAATACAGAGCAGTTTCTGAAAGATCATGCCGCAGCCAATCACATAAGCAACCGCTATTGGGCCGTACGCGGGTACATACAGCAAAGATAGTATCAGAGTCAGCAGCAAACTCGCTGCCGCCAGGACAGCACGCGTAGTCGTATGGTTGATCATTAGAATCAATTCGTTCGCTGGGCCAAGCAGCAACGACAGCGCCGCAAACACAAGCAGTACGCGGAGTAGAGGAGAAGCGGCGGTGAATCCATCGCCAAACAGCGACATAATAGGATCAGCAGCGACAAAAACTACGATGATTGGAATTGACATCAACAGCAATCCGTTCAGTGTCGCCTGCCGATAGATTTTTGAGACAGATCGCCAGTCAAGTGTGTTTCCAGCCCGTGAAAGGCCAGGCAACAGCACGGAGTGAACTGCAAGTCCGAGGAGATCGACTAACATGAATATGCGGAATGTCGTGGTAAAAAAAGAAATGGCCTCGGGCGGATGGTTGCGTTCAAGCATGATCAACGGGATAACGTAACCGAGAGAGACAAACAAGGTAAATACAAACAGCGGTGTTGCGTCTCTAAAACACGAATAGGAATGCACCCATGTCGTACGGCGGAATTGCGGTACGAGTCCCCGGAACCCAGGCCCAACGAAGGGTGCCAGGCCTGACAACAAGAATGCCACGGCAAAGATGATCAGCGCACTGTTGGCGTTGAGCTGCTTGCCATACACGACGAGCGCCACGATAAAAAACGCTCCAATAAGAAGCTGGCGATACACAATGCCGAGCAACGGGTGGCCAAGCCCTTTCATAGCTTCGCCATTGATTCTGCTAAGCGCTATACCCGCAGTACATAGTGGCAACACCAGGTACCACAGTAGAGGACGAGCTGTATCCGGTTGAAGGAACATTGCGTAAGCGATCAGGACCGTTCCAATGATCATAGCGAAGATGACGATCAGTGTGCGATTCTGCCCAAGGAATAGACCCAGTGCATCGGGTCTGTCCCGCAACCGAGGCGTCTGTTGCAACGCAAGTCCATCCAGTCCAATGCTGGCAACCTGGCCAACATACATCAACACGCCAGACCAAAAGAAGAAGTCACCGGCTGCTGATTCACCGAGCAGCCTCGCTATCCAGACGGTTGCGGCAAATTGCAAAAATGCTGCGACCAGTCTCAGCGCAGATGTGGCTGCAGATAGAAAAAGATCTTTACTGATGGAGTTCTCCCATCCTAATCAGTCCATCACTGGAAATGGGTAAATAAGGTGCCCTCACTTCAATCCTTGAGGGTGAAGTTTGGTAGCGTTTCTTGTCTGCGGCTCTTGTATAGGATCAGGTGTATAATCAGGCGTCAACTCCGATCAATTTTTACCACAAATTTAGTTACTGCCCAGCCGATATTTTCGTGACCGAGTATACACTACCGCCTGTTTTTTCGAGATCACCGTGCAAACTATCGGGCGGATTCAGTTCCAGTTGAGGTATTACATGTTTTTTCGCGATTTACCATTGTCAAATTCGATTGAAACCAGCGCGATTAAAAATCTGTGAATCAGCCTCAGGTAAGTCGCCTCGCATTCCCGGCTACGTCCAGATTGAAACAAAGCGCTGGTTTGTACTCGTTTGCTGCGTTGGGCGTCTTTTATCTGCTCCTTGTGGTGGTTTTCAGTCCCGATCGCCTGCGTCACGATGAATGGCGGTACTTTGAAGGAGCAAATAATCTTTCCAATGGATATTTAGTCACTGAAGTCCGACCGGAATTCAGTAACGGACCAGGCTATCCTTTGTTGCTGGTACCGGTGATGCTTCTTTCTGACTGGCAGGTGGGTAGCGTTGTACAAAACAGCACAACCTACGAATATGATGTTTTGTCACCTTCGAATGATGTGATAAATAACCTGAAAAAGCATTTGTTCCCTTTCCGGGTTATCAATGTCTTTTTTTTACTCGGTGGCATTGCTGTTACTTACCTGGTGGCTCGCAAGTTTGTTTCTACAAAAACGGCACTAATTATCGTTACGATCATGGCACTGCATCCACTTCAGTTACGCTGGGTGCCCTACCTCATGACTGAAAACGTGACGCCTCTCATGTTCAGTCTGTTTCTACTGGCCTACATCGCTGTATTGAAAAGTCCGCGACTGTCGTTGAAATGGATCTTGCTATCGGCATTAGCCATTAGCATGCTGGCGCTGACCCGGGTATTGTTTGGCTATGTATTGCTGGGAAGCATCATCGTCATACCTTTATTTTTGTATATAGATGGACATCGCGAATACATCCGAAAAGCGGTTTTACCACTGGTTTTGGGATTGTTGTTCTGCACTCCCTATCTGGTCTATACCCATATTCATACCGGAAAATTTTTTGCCTGGTCAACTAATGGCGCCGAACTGCTGTACTGGATGACGAGTCCGCATGAGGGTGAGTTTGGTAGCTGGTCGCAGGAAAAATGGATTGTTGAGGATCCATTGATGACACAGAATCATTTGACAACAATTCAGGAAATTTCGAACACGCCGTACGCAGAACAGAATGAGCTGTGGAAGGCAGGTATCCGTCGACACCTAACGGCAGAAAATAGTGCCAAGGCTCTGATTCGAAACTATACCACTAACGTATTCAGGCTGTTCTTCGACGTACCGCAATCCAGGCAATTTCACAGAGTTCCCAAATTAATCTGGACAATATGCGGGGTTTTATTGCTGATGGTTGTGCTGCCAGCGCTTTATATTTCCGTACGTTGCTGGCGCTTAGTCAGTATTGAAATAAAGTTGATCATGACAGTTATCTCGATTTACCTTGGATTGAGTCTGCTGTTACCCGCTTCTCCACGTTACCTGGTGCCTATTTTTCCCGGATTGTTTATTTGGCTGGGGTATGTGATTGAACGCTTTACCTCTATCGAGATCAGGCTCAATCCGCAGTGAATTATATTTTTCAGCTCGACGATTTTTAGCTTGTGTACAAACCCGCTTCGCAGGCCTGCCAGACGATGTGCAAGATAGTGTCAGTGCCAGAATGCGCATGAATCTTGTTGCTTAGATTGACATTTTTTCACGTTGCGCTTTTCACCGATTTGGGTGTTGATCGTCAGATGGCGGGAAGAGGCGTCGTGAGTCGAGCATTTTGCTCATCAAACTCCTGCATTTCAGTTAACGGTAAACTGGTTGACGCAATGATATCCGGGTGTATTCCTCCAGCAGTAAACACAACCAGTCAGGCTTTATCCAAAAAACAGGCAATCGTTTGATGATAACAGGGGAACACCCAAACAAAGTCAAAGTGACTTTCACCAACGAGATGAATGGCTGCCCATCGATATAGTGGTTATCGTAAAAATGCGCTGGATAGCTTGCAGGCCCCCAGTCGCTATCAGATTGGGAACAAGATCCGGTTCGATTGTCCCGGTCTGTATTTCCTGCAACGTCAACGGGTCGGTCAAGGCTGCCAACAACCGCGCAATGGCTGCATTGTAGTCATCTGTACACTGATACTGCTCCTGCCCTGAGTAGGCTAACTACTCGCTCGCTTGGGTGACCATTTGCGAAATCATCATAGACATCTTCATTGCAGTTCCCAACAACCAGCGCTCTTCCAAAGTTGTCATTGGACTTACTCGCTTCAATCTTATCTTTGATCACAATGCTTGCTTTCTGGTTGAAGCCCCTGGCCGTATCCGTCCGCCTGCAGACACGCACCCATAGCTGATAACACTGCCTGATCTAGAAGTTATAAGACAAGTCGCAGGTCTAGCCGATCCACTCACCAATGAAATCCCGACAATTACCGCCGCGTGCAGCGGTTGCATTCCGAATAGAAATTTTCACCAGAACCTATGCACTGTCTTCATCGGCGATTTGCTGGACCAATTCAGTCAAACGTGTACGCGCTACCATGGCAGGCTCCGACAACGGTAATTGTTTTGAAGTGCAGATCGCCATGTTGACTTGCATGTTCGGCTCGTGAATTCGATGACTTTCCGCTTCCGGAAGTCTGTTACACAGAGCCCGTGCGGCAGGACGAGGTAAAATGGTTGATCCAAGCCCTTCTGCCATGGCTCCTGCCAGCATCGAGATTGACTCCGTATTCATGACAACTTCTGCTTGAAGGTCAGCCCGATTGAGTGCAATATCGATGACCTGACGCAGTGTGTGTATTCGGCTCGGTAGTATAAGCGGCGTAGCAACAACATCCGACAGTGTCACCTCGTCACTATCGCTATATACCTGCTCTGTGGTGACAAAATAGAGCTCCTCAGTTTGCACGGGTTCAAACGACAGTCCGGGAATACCACCTGGATCGTAGATAAGTGCAATGTCCATTTTTCCGGCCAACACCATCTCGCTGATAATTCCACCCACATTCTCATTGATGTGCAGGATTATCCCCGGGTGCTCTTCCTTTAGAATCATGATAAACCGCGTCGCTACCAGGGATCCCACACTCAGTGGAGCCAGCCCCACCGAGACAAAGCCGGATATCCCTTTATCGGATGAAGAGATCTCCAGCTGGGCCTGATCCATCTGCTTGAGAATCAACTGGCAGTGACGATAAAGAATCTTCCCAGCCTCTGTGGGTACTACGCCCCTCTTCGAGCGAATTAGCAAGGGCTTGCCGAAATGCGATTCCAGTGCAGCAATCTGTTGACTGAGCGCTGGCTGGGCAATATGAAGAATCGTCGAGGCCCGCGTAATACTCCCGACATCAACAATCTTTACGAATGCGTGGAGCCGTCTGGTGTCCAATAGTCAAGGTTTCCCGTGCGCTGCTTGAGTGAATCACACTTAGACCAATGGCACCGACTGGAACCCCTATCCGCCAGCGCCAATGTCATGCAGGCGGGAATCACCATGTCTGGCGCCGTGATTTCCCACCCACAAGGGATTGACGGGCCACAGTCAGTGCCGTTCCCCCATAGATTAGCGCAATGTTCCAGACATAGCCAAAAGCAATCATGTCAGATCAAAGTAGTCTTTTGCAGGATCGCAATCAACTCGTACCCTTACCCAGTGACAAAGGCGCCTTTCACGACCACTTACTCGGTTCACAGAATGGATTTGTCCCGGGGATACAAGCAGCTTCTACAAGGGGAAACAACATGCAGCTTTTCAAAATACTCGGTTTTGCAGTCGTCGCGACGATGGCTCTGGGCCACAGCGCTATTGCCGAAACTCGTCTAAGCCTGTCCGATGTATTGCCTGATGGCAATTTTCAGGTCGAAAATGCCAAGGTTTTTGCCGAATCAGTCAATGTCGCAACGGATGGGAACGTAGTCATTTCCGTGACTGCTGGTGGTGCGCTGGGCTTCAAGGGACCCGATCAACTGGCAGCTGTACGTGACGGACTGGTTGACATGGCCGACATCAATATCAGTCAACAAGTAGGCCTGAACCCGATGTTCGGCGCAGAAGGCGTGCCGTTTCTGGTTACCTCCATGGACGAGCTCCGCGAATACCATGCTTTCCTGCGCCCTGAATTCGAAAAGCTTGCCGAGCAATACAACCAGAAGATCCTTTACATGGTTCCATCGCCTGCCCAGTATGTGTATCTCAAGGTAGAGGTAGACGATATAGAGGGCTTCAGAGGCATACCCGTTCGGGGGGCAGACAAGAACACCGTCGACATTGTGACAAGCATCGGAATGGATGGTGTCGTCATGCCTTGGGGCGAGCTAATTCCCGCTTTGGCATCCGGACGGGTCGACGGCGTCGCAACATCTGCAACCTCAGGTGTGGATGGCAAGTTCTGGGAATTTCTCGACTACATTTATCCCACGAATCACACCTGGGGTTCCAATGCGGTAACGATCAACCTCGACAGCTGGGACCGATTATCTGAAGCCGATCAGACCGCTATCGAACAAGTCGCAACCGAGCTTGAGCCTGGCTTCTGGGATATATCACGTCAGGGTGATCTGGACAGTATCCAGACAATGACGGAGAACGGCATGCAGTTAGTTAAACTGTCGGATGAACTCCAAGCTCAGATCGCTGAACGCGCCCAAACGGTGCAGGCTGCCTTCTTCGAACGCGTACCACAGGCCGTTCCTGTGGTAGAGGCTTACCGGGCTACAAAATGAACGGGCTGAACGGACAGAATTAGTCTCCATGCACCGTTTTTCCAGATTTGCTGCGGCCCTGCAAGGGGCCGCTGATGCAATAGCCGTTGTCGCTGCGTGGCTTGCAGGATTCTGCCTCGCTTCACTGACTATCCTGGTCCTGACCGACACGCTGCTGGCATTCACCAGTCGGCACTTTCCGGATGTACCCTCTGGCACAGGCGTCGGCTGGGAATATAGCGCCTACCTGATGGGCGCAGCATTTGTGCTTGGAGCGGGATTGACACTGCGCACGGGGTTGCAACTCCGCGTTGAGGTTCTGCTGGCAGTCGGAGGTGGACGAATGGCACGTACTCTGGAACTGATTGCCAGTGCTCTGGGCACAGTGGTTACGCTCTTTCTTGCTATTAACATGGCACGTTTTACACTGCGCACCTATGGCTACGGCGAGGTATCGCAAGACAGCTTTACGCCACTGTGGATTCCGCAGATCGTATTAACCGCAGGATTCTTCGTATTGGCGTTCCAGATGATCGCCCGATTCATATCCGGACTCGCCAACGGCACACTGAACAAACCCGAACTCGGCGTATCGACGTCCATCGAGTAATGTCCACAATGGTAATTCTGCATGCAATGAGCGCCACCGTCGTATGAGCGCGATAGTCACCAGTCTGTTCGGTCTCCTGTTTGGCACGCTCGCCGCGGGTGCATGGATCGGCATTGCCTTGTTGTCAACAGCTCTCGCCCTGGCGATGTTCTTCACTCATCTGCCCGTCGATAAATTGTTTCCTCAATACGTTTACAACATTCTCACCACACCCGATCTGGTGGCATTGCCGCTGTTCATTCTGATGGGGGAATTTCTGTTCCGCACGCGGCTTTCCCAATCCCTGTTTACCGGCCTTGCTCCTTGGGCTGCACTGCTCCCCGGCCGCCTGCTACACGTTAACGTTGTAGGCTGTTCTATTTTTGCGTCCATATCCGGATCGTCTGCAGCCACCACACAAGTCGTCGGGCGTATGACCTTGAGAGAATTGCTAGAGCGCGGCTATTCCCCCGATATCGCCATTGGTAGCCTGGCAGGTGCCGGAACACTGGGGTTTCTGATTCCACCATCGACGGTCATGATCATGTACGGCGTTCTCGCCAATGAATCGGTATTGCGTCTTTTCACTGCCGGATTCATACCAGGCGTATTACTGGCCACGATTTTTGGTTTGTTTATCATGATTCGCACAACCCTGCGCCCCGATTTTGTACCCCAGTCAGAGCGCGCGATGCGTCACATGCCGTTGCGCGACCGATTAGCAGCCTTGAAAGACCTGGCCCCCACCCTGTTCCTGATTATCTGTGTACTGGGCTCGATGTATGGAGGTCTTGCAACACCATCAGAAGCGGCAGCGCTTGGAGTACTCGGCGCATTTCTTGTTTCCCTGTCGCAAGGAGCGCTGGGTCTGAAAGAGCTTCGTGATGTTCTGCTCGGTGCGGTGCAAACCTGCTCGGTCATGGGTATCATCATTCTCGGCGCCTCGGTACTCGGCAACATCACTTCCACGTTAGGGATACCGGCAGCTGTTGCAGGCGTTGTCACAAGCTGGGATCTTTCACCCATCATTCTTATCATGCTGCTTGTCGCTATCTTCTTGGTACTCGGCACAGTACTGGAAGGCTTTTCGATGATCGCTACCACCCTCCCCGTTGTTCTGCCACTTGTAGAGGCAGCCGGATTCGACAAGATCTGGTTCGGTATCTTCATGGTAGTGGTAGTAGAGATGGCACAAATTACACCACCCGTTGCGTTCAATTTTGCCATCATCCAGAACATCACTGGACGAAGTACCGGCTATATTGCAAAAGTGACTTTTCCGTTTCTTGCCATCATGATCGGCTTCGCCATCATGCTGGCGGTGTTTCCGGGTATTGTCACTTTTCTACCAGATCTGCTGCTGTAAACGCGAGTCGAGTCGCCAGTACCAGGGCCCGGAAACATTTCGGGCCTTAGCAGGTCAGCGAAGTTATTTGTTACCCGTCAGAATCACCTCTTCGCCAACTCGCTTACCGGTACGCAATCCACCTGGAACTTGCAGGGTGGGCAGCAATTCAATCATTCCGATATTCACATACTGTGGTGCATCAAGCGCATACTCTGCTGCATCGGCGATATCAGATGGCTGTGGCATTTCAAAACCTTCGAAATACTTGGCCTTTGCTTCGGCAGGATCAATTTTTTCGACATGTGCGAAGATATCAGTCTCTGTCCGACCTGGACTGATTTCTGTCACACGAACCCGGCGTCCAAATGCATCAACCCGCAATTGTCGAGAAACCACGTGCATTGCCGCTTTCGTTGCATGATACGCAATATGCCCGCCGAATTCGTAATGGGCAGCCATCGAGGTGATGTTGATGATATGACCACTGTCGCGTTCCATCATCCCTGGCAATATCAACCGGCACAGTTGCAGGCCGGCGCGAAAGTTCACATCGATCTGCTCATCAATATCGAAAGCATTCGAACTTAATAAATTTCCTGGTCGTGACACCCCGGCATTATTGACTAGTACATCAATCTGTAGATCCTTGACCAGTTCCGTGACAGCGTCTGTGTCAGTGACATCAATGGTATGCGGAATAATTCCACAGCTATCCGCTACCTCCTGAAGTTTGCTGGCAGTACGTGCCAGACCATGCACCGTAAGTCCTCTGGCACAGAGTCGTTCGGCGATGGCTCGTCCCATGCCATCAGAGGCTCCGGTCACAAGAGCCACCTTGTAGTCTTTAATAGTCATATATTCTTTATCCTTTGTATTCGCCTGTCGGCTTCAAATATGCTGAGAAAGCGGTGTGATATCGAAGCCTCTTTCTGTAATTCCTCGCCTGATGAGCAGGCTGAGCTCTACGGCACCCTCGGTATCAGAGTGCAATAGAATCGACTGAACCGGCATCGGTATCACCGGCCCATCAACGGTGTCAATTTCACGGGATTCAATAACTCTGATAACACGATCGACTACCTTCTCCGGATCGTGTATCAACGCGCCTGGCTGCCCACGCGGTGCCAGCTGCCCGTTGGCCAGGTAGCCACGATCGGCGAGGAACAATCGGACACATCGCCCACCCTGCTCGCTTGCCGCAATATCCAGAGCACTGCCCGGAAGCACCAGAAAGGCAATCTCAGAGTCAAATGCAAGTGTGGCCCTTGCCAGCGCATCTGCCGTCTGCCGATCTGCGCTTGCCAGATTACCCAGAGCACCATGTGGATTCATATGTGTAATCCGATGACCAATGCGCCGGGCAAGACCATCAAGTGCACCAAGTTGATATAAAACATGAGCCTCAAGCTCTGTATGCGCCATATCAATTTTCCGACGCCCAAATCCCATGCGATCGGGAAAACTGACATGCGCACCCAGATCAACACCGTGCTCTTTTGCCATTCTGATTGTGCGGTCCATGATGACCGGATCGCCAGCGTGATATCCACAAGCTACGTTGGCCGAACTCACGTTGGCCATGATCGAGGCATCTTCCGCGATCGTGTAGGGACCATACCCCTCACCAAGGTCCGCGTTAATATCTATTTTCATGGTGCCACCTCCAGTTCGAATACCACATCGCCCAAACCCAATACCGCACCATCATCGGGTCCCTCGTTACTGATGACACCGTCGGCAGGTGCATCGACGATGACTCTCACGGGACCGTGGCAGACATAGCCCAGAACCTCACCGGTTGTTACTCGCATACCGACTTCCAGTAACGGCAAACCATCATCAATTCCGCGCCGCAGGAATGTGCCGATGGTGAGACTGCTCACACAAACGTTCATCACGTCCGGCGATATTGCCAGCTGTGGCGTAAATGGCGTGACCGGTGTCGATGGCACAACGGATGCTGACAGGACCAGGCGAAGGTGTTGCCCCTTGTTTTTCACCTCAAGCGTCGTTACCCGACTTGCACGCATAGCGCCAAGCAAGCTTTTCAGTTCGCTGCTATTCAGCATCGGTGGCCACCCCGTTCAAAAGCAAGTCAGTGAATTCGATTGTTGTTTGCATCATGAATTCCAACTGCTGAGAAGTTCGCGTGTCTCAATCAGGTAAGTATTCAAGGAGGCAAGAATGTCCTGCTGCTCCAACGCCGCATTGGCTGCCTCGTCAAGATCAACACGTACGAATCGAAGAAACTCTCCGGGGCGCGCCTGAGCGATACGCCACAGATCAGGCTCTATGACAGCACCGATGGCAGGATAGCCACCCATCGTCGCCGTATCTGCCAACTGGATGATGGGTTGACCACTACCTGGCACCTGAATAATGCCGGGTACGATGCCATGAGAACGCAGTTCTGTCGTACTCATCCAAGAAAGCGCCTGGCCCTCGAGCCGGTAGCCCTGACGGTTACTCGCGGGCGATACGCGATAAGCACTCGACCAGAACGCCGTGAGAGACTCTGACGCAAAGTAATCATATTCGGCAGAGGGCAAAACCCGTAATTCAATGTCGTTACTGCCATCGCGTTTTAGAGGAGGCATTCCCAGACTGAGCCCACTCGCCGGCAGATCAGGCCACGTGTCATTAATCGACCTGAGCTGATCACCAGCCTTCAGCATGCGTCCGTCAAACCCACCAAAAGATTCACGCAGTTGTGTACTGCGCGAGCCCAGAACGATGGGGACATCGATACCACCGGGCAGCGCAAGATAAACTCGTGCACCCTGCGAAATACCCTTCAGCTGAAGTACCTGATCTGCTTTGGCAACACCAGCGCAGATGGCAGGCAACGCACGGCTATCCAGTCGGGCATTGCACACCGCACCTGAAATCGCAAAGGCTGTTTCAGTATGGAAACGAAAACGCACGGGGGCTAATGGAATCTCAAGAGTCGCTGCGGTTTCATCGTTACCCAAAACAAGATTGGCTATCCTGTGCGACAAATCATCCATCACACCAGCCTGCCCGAGCCCCTGAAACCAGTGACCCTGCCTGCCAAGATCCTGTACCGTTGCAAGCGGAGGAATCGAAAGCACCTCGATCATGCGATCACCCTCACGGGGTTAAAGCGGATACGATCGCCAGGCTTTAACAAAGATGGAGGGTCACGCAGGGGATTAAAAAATTCCACGTCTGCGCTCGCCAGAGTATTCCAGCCACTGGGCCCTGCCGATGCGGATATCCCCGTTTGCAGACCGGCCATCGACAATGATCCTCCAGGAAGATCAGTCAACGGTACTTTTCGACGTGGGGTCTCAAGCGCTGGATCGAGACCACCAAGGTAACAATATCCGGCATGGCTTCCGACGGCGAAAACCGTATATTCCGGCGTGGTATGGAGGCGCACAATATCATCAACTGTCTTGCCGAGCATCTCGGCGGTTTCAATCAGATGCGGACCACCTTCTCCTCCATAGGTGATATCTATCTCAAGCAATTGACCCTCGATCTGCTTTCTAACACCACTGCGCCAAAGTAATTCAAGCGTTTTACCCAGACGCTCAACATTTTTTGGAACCTCGGCAAGCAACAGGGTGACGTTCGTCATGCCCGGGACGGCTTCACGCACACCCGGCCAGGTCGATGCTTCATGTGCAATTGCCCAAAAGCGTTGCTGATGCTCCAGATCAAACGGGCAATCAGCCTGAAAAAGCACAGCGCGGCTGCCGATCATAGAAAGTCTTGAGCTGACCATTATCTTGAGCTGACCATTACTTGACAAGAAAACGTGCCATGGACCTCAGGAACACCTCGATCTCTTGGGCACTGTTGTAGTGCCCTAACGACACTCGGGATACCGAGGTCAGATTCAACGGACGCAGTATGTTTCCCGAATAGGCATCATCAACCCGGGCATGAATGCGAATAGTGTCTTTACCCAACTCGGCAACCACCTCTTGCGCAGTCATGCCATCCACCGCGAACGACACAACGCCTTCATGATCATGTCGTCCCGGACAGGCAATAAGGCGAACCGAATCATAGGATTCAAGGCCAGGCAAATTATCCCGACCTGACAGGATCAGTCTGGTCAATGCTTGCTCTTGGCTCGCTATCGCATCTCCCGCAGCCTTGAGTCTGGATTTACGGCTTTTTTCAATCGTAAAATGCTCACCCAACCATTCGAGATAATCAACAATCTCCGTGATCGCAGCGTATGCTGAGGGATCACGACTGCCCAGCTCCCAGGAAGTTTCGGATTTACCCGCCAGACGATCATGACGCAGGACACTAAGCCGATCAGATACCCAGGCAAACCCGTCATTAAACGTTGAAAACACTTTGTACGGAGATACGACGTAGGCATCGATAGGCACGTCGGACAGGTTGATACTGCCATGAGCTGCATGCTGTATTCCATCAACAATGATGAAACAATCCGGTGAAATCTGGCGGATAGCCTTTGTAATGGCGCGAACATCCATCACCATTCCGGTAATTGGATTAGTGTGAATAATCGTTGCCACACGAGTGTCGGGACGAATATTCGCCGAATAATGCTCAGCCGATACGGTTGCAGAGTCTGAGTCAAACGGTATGTTGATTAATTCACGCCCACTATTGGCAGCCCATTCATGAGCGGCGCTATATGATGCTGGGTGCTCCAGTGAACAACTGGCAATCGAGCCTCCGGCTTCGCTCTGTAAAATGGCTGTGCGGATGAGCCGGAAAATACATTCCGACCCCGTCTCACCACCAAAGACTATTCCCTTGTCAAATCCAAGGAAAGTTGCAAGATCCTCCTTGCCTTTGTCAATAAACGCTGACAACGCTTCGGATGCAGGATTGCTTCGCCCACCATTATCGGGCAATGAACCCAGCTCTGAACCACGTGCAGTTACCGCCTTTAACGTCAACGAGCCACCCGCGTTCTCAAGATATACACGCCTGCCGGCATAGGGGCAGGTATCGACATGATGAAACTTGTCTCTGATCTGACTCAGTAATTCGGGTGAAAATAAATCACTCATTGGGCAGCACCTTTGATATCAGTAGAGATGACAACTAACCAGTCGATCTGGTTGGTGTTCAGTTAACGCTGGCATCTGGTTGTCGCAGATATCACCGGCACGACGATGGCAACGTGGATGAAATGCGCACCCCGACGGCGGATTTAATGGAGAGGGAACCTCACCGTGCATCATTATCTCGTTGCGTACCTCACCCGGATCTGCAGATAATGCTGCCGAGAGCAAGGCTTGTGTGTAGGGGTGTGATGGTGTATCGAACACTTCGTCCGCATTACCGTATTCCACCATCGAACCCAGATACATTACGGCAACACGGTCAGCTAGATAGCGCGTTGTCGCAAGATCATGCGCAACAAGAATGTAGCTAAGCCCAAACTCCTTTTGCAGATCCTTGAACAAATTGATAATCTGGGAGCGAATCGATACATCCAGGCCGGAGACCGGTTCATCCAGCACGACAAGCTTCGGACGCGTGACGATAGCGCTTGCAATAGCAATACGTTGTCGTTGCCCACCAGAAAACTCATGAGGAAATTTTTTTGCGTCCTGTGGACGAAGACCGACAGCATCAAGCGCTGCATGAACACGCTTGTCAATTTCATCTTTCGTCAGCGTCTCGTTAACAACTAACGGTTCAGACACGAAATCGCGAATACGCACACGTGGATTTATTGACGACCAGGGATCCTGGAATACCGCTTGTACGCCTGATCGATAAGTCTTCAAACTCGCGCCTTTCAGCTGATGGATATCCTTGCCTTCGAAACGCACAACTCCATGGGTGGGAGTTTGCAAGCGCAGGAGAAGTCGGGTGGTTGTCGTTTTGCCGCAACCGGACTCCCCCACCAGCGCCAGTGTCTCACCGGCACCTATGCTGAAATTCAATCCGTTCACGGCTTTCACTGAAGCTTTATGCCGTCCGAACAGGCCGGTGCGTACAGCGAAATGTCTGGACAGCTCTTCAACTGCCATAATTGGCAACGTACTCATCGATCCACCACCCGCCAACAGCTGGCCGTATGGTCGCCGTCGGCATCAGCGTCGACGGTCGCCGGCAGTTCCTTCAGGCAACGTGCATCCGCATAATCACACCGGGGTGCAAACGGACAGCCACTGACCTGATCAGTCGGTGCTGGCGGTTGTCCGTTTATTGTCCTTAACCGCCCTTTGTGTCCCCGGAGTTTTGGCACAGCAGCAATCAAGGCTTCAGTATAGGGGTGCGCTGGTTGTGAAAATATCTTGTCAACCGGGCCAGATTCGACAATGCGACCAAAGTACATAACCACAATCCGGTGGCAAAGGTTGGCAACAATTCCGAAGTCATGCGTGATGAAAAGAATCGCTGTACCCGTCTCTTCCTGTAACTCACGAAGAAGCCTCAGATACTGGGCCTGAACAGTCACATCGAGCGATGTTGTAGGCTCATCGGCAATGATGATCTTCGGCTTGCAGGAAATCGCTATAGCACCGACCACACGCTGTCGCATGCCTCCGCTGAGCTCACTCGGATAAGCATCAACGCGATGCTCCGGTGCTGCAACCTTAACCTTGCGCAATGCATCGATGGCACGCTCGCGCAAGGTTCGTCGAGGACTGGGAGCATGTAGGCGAAGCGCTTCAGAAATCTGTTCGCCAACAGTAAACGCAGGGTTCAGCGAGGTTTGCGGATCCTGAAGAATCATGGCGATCTCGCTACCACGAACCTTGCGCATCTCAGCCTCAGTCAAACTTAGTAGTTCGCGCCCGTCAAGCTTGATGCTGCCACTTCTGATGTGCGCTGCGTGTTTGGGTAGCAACCGGACCAGAGAGCTTGCCGTCATCGACTTGCCTGATCCGGACTCTCCGACAATACCCAGGGTCTCTCCCGACTTGACGGAGAAATTGTGGCCATTGACAGGAAAAAAGTTTCCCGCTTTGGTGGAGATCTCCACCGTCAGGTCTTCTACTTCAAGCAGGGGCGTACTAGAATCATTTGCCATCAGTCACACCTGACTTTGCCTTGGATCAAGCCTGTCCCGCAACCAGTCGCCAAGCATATTGGCTGACAATACAGTTAGCAGAATTGCAAGGCCGGGAAAGAATGAAATCCACCAATCGGTGGCAATGAAATCACGCCCATCGGAAACCAATAATCCCCAGGTAGGTGTTGGCCGCGGAATGCCAATACCCAGAAAACTCAAGCTCGCATCGAGCATGATTGCGATACCCACCTGCAACGTCGCAAGCACCACAATCGTGTTGGTGACATTGGGCAGAATGTGCCGGAACAAGATACGGGTATGCGAGGAGCCCGCGACCTGCGAACGTGCAACGAAATCGCTGTTTCGCAAGAGGAGTACCTCGGCTCTGACCTGTCGAGCAAAATAGGCCCACAGTGCAAAGCCGACAACAATAACTACAGATAAGAAACTGGCCCCTATTGCAGCTGCAAGCGCCAGAGCCAGCAGCATGGCCGGCAACGCCAGTGAGATGTCCACCAGGCGCATGACCAGACCATCAAACCAGCCGCGTACATAGCCTGCAACAAGGCCAAGCGTGGTACCAACAATCAATCCCACGGCAATACCGATCATCGATACAGCGAGAACATACCAGGCGCCGTGCAGGATACGGCTCAGGATGTCACGCCCTAACCTGTCCGTGCCCAAAGGAAATTCCCAAGTGCCACCGAAGAACATGGGTGGTTGCAGACGAGAACTCAGGTTAGGGACGTAGGGGTCGTGAGGCGCAATGAAATCTGCAAAAAAAGCCGGGATGATAAACACGATCAACAGGATGGCGAGCGGAATCAGCGGCAAGCCTCGTGCCCTTTCCCACACGCCCGGCACGTGTGCAGGCTTTACCAGTAGATCAACCATGTCGAATCCGCGGGTCGACAATCACATACAGTAGATCAACGACAAGATTCGAAAGCATGTAGATCACCGCATAGGCAATGATGACCGCCTGCACAACGGGAAAATCACGACCTCGAATAGCCTCAATGGCAACCCAACCCATGCCCGGCCAGGAATAAACCGTTTCAATAACCACAGAGCCTGTGAGTATCGAGGCGGCAAGAATGCCAAAATACGTTAACGGCACCACGGCCGCGTTCCGCAAGGCATGCTTCCAGACCACCATCCCTTCATGCACGCCTTTGACCCGTGCAAGCTTGATGTACTCTGCGTCCAGCACTTCCAGCATCGCCGACCTTGTTAGTCGAGCCAACGCCGATATCTGAAACCATGCAATGGCAATGGCGGGCAAAATGGCATGAGCGAAACTACCCATGCCAGATGTCGGTAACCAGCCAAGCCAGACCGCAAATACCCAAATCAGGATAATCCCTAGCCAGAAATTGGGCATGGACTGACCGAGCAGCGCAAACAGTTGCGCACACTTGTCGATTAAGGTTCCCTTGTAGACAGCGGCAGAAATGCCAAGAGGTAGTGCAATCACAACACTGAGCAGTATGGCAAGCCCGCCCAACTGCAAGGTGGCAGGCATACGTTCAAGTACAAAGCCCATGGCATCTTCACCCTGCCATTTAAGCGAAGTACCGAAATTTCCCTGAACGGCATTACCCAGAAAAGTGACGTACTGCTGCCAAAGCGGTTTATCAAGTCCCCAGGCACGAATGAAATTATCTATTTGCTCCTGAGTTGCATCATCAGGAAGTAACGCATCCACCGGGCTGCCCGATAAATGTGAGAGAAAAAACACGATCACGGTAATAATCAGGAGCGCAAACAGGCTAGAGGCCATCCTGAAAACGAGAAAACGGAACACGGTCTTTCTCCCTGGTCAAAGGGCAGAGCCAAAAATACAACTCCGCCCCTTCGTATGATCGATCTTACTTGAGATCGACCAGATGGTAGTGGCTCAGTCCCGAGGACGTAGCCCCGGGGAAGGTCCAATCTTCCACCAGCTCACTATTCACGACCACGGATGCGGGAACAGTTGCCATCGGCAAATGTGCATAGGTTTCAAAAATGCGTGTAAACATCTGCTCAAGAATCGCATCACGTTTTTCAGGATCAGTTTCGCTAATCAAACTACCACCCAGTTCATTCAATTCCGGATCACCCACGTCAAGGTGAGGACTGGCGTGGCTGGTAAAGAAAATCTGCACGCCGAGCGCACTTGGACGAACTGGCGCGTTGCGCATTGGCGTGATGAAATCCGCTGTAAAACCACGGATAGCCGTGTTACCCGTCGCCCAGTCCTGCTCACGCATTTCCGTCTTTATACCGACAACATCAAAATACGCTTGTACGAGTTCTGCCATCTGCGCGAATTCAGGATTTCCTGCCAGACTAGTGACAACCAGTGGAATGGTGGCGTTTTCAAAGCTGTCCGGGTAACCCGCTTCAGCCAGCAGTGTCTTGGCGAGTTCAGGATCATAGCCATACTCAGCATCGAAACGCTCGGCGATTTCTTCAGAGTATCCGGGGAAGCGCGGGTCCATGGTATACACAGGTAGTGGGCGCACGCCTTCGCCGTAGAGCACCTCGAGAATAGCGTCGCGATCAAGTGCACGATTGGCGGCTTCACGCACACGTTGATCAGCCCACGCGTATGTGCGAGCGTCTCTGTTTTCTTCACCTTCCGGATTCATGAACTGACCGGTAAACAACATCGTGGACTGCATTGCACCTTCGCTTGAGCCAAGAACCATCTGGCCAGCTTCAGCCGCATCATCCTGAAGGTCACGCGGCAGTGTAACCGCATGGGCCTCGCCAGCGGAGAGCATGGCAAAACGCGTGGATGGCTCACTTACCCAACGGAACTCGATCTCATCGAATTCAGGGCTCACGCCAGTCCAATGGTCTTTAATGGTACTGAACGTGATTGATTGACCAACTTCACGCCCTTCGTACTGGAATGGACCAGAACCCGCAGGTGCTGTTTCATAGCCTTCAATTCCTTCAGCATCAAACTGCGCCTTGCTATAGATCACAAGAGATCCACGCCCCGCATTGGAAAACAGAAAATTGGGCTCAGGTGATTCCATATCAAAACGAACGGTGTGCTCATCCACCGCTTCGATAGACATCGTTTTAAACTGCTTGATACCACTGAGCTTGGCATCATCACCGATATGCAAGTTGAAGCTGTGCACGACGTCCGCAGATGTTACCGGCCCCCAGTCCCCATTGAACGTAGCGTCCGGGTGCAGGCGAAATGTCCAGGCGGTAAAATCCTCGTTATGTTCCCAACTTTCGGCAAGCTGGCTGTTGTCGTACTTGCCGGTTTCGGGGTCGTTGCCGACCAGAGTCTGCATCGACGGCAGAATAAACGCGCCAGTCGTCGTCCAGTAAAGGTTAGAGTCCGCACCCAGTGGACTGACTGCAATCACAACCTTTTCCTGTGCCACAGCGGTATTAGCGAACCCGCTCATGACAAGAGTACTGCCTGCAAGCAATGCCGCTGCAAGCAGTTGCCGCGGCTTTGAATTCAGCGTTCTATTCGTCTGAAACATCAATTTTCTCCTTGTATGGAGTCCATCCCGGTAAGACCTGACTGTCCTCGGGCTAGCTCTGTGTGGAACCACCACTATGCGCCACAGAAGGATTCTGTACAAATCGCGATCGGAATTGATGACATAGGAATTGGTTATGACAAGCGGCGGGGGCTCCAGAACCTCCCTGAGTGCGATGACATACAGTTCAAACGGGTGGGTCCACAATCTACTCACGGTAGTGTCGTCGCTGCGTTCTGGTGAACCAACTGTGAGCCTGATAGATAGCTCTGGAGGGTAAGGGCATATCTCACCATTCACTGATCCGTCAGCGCCAGTGGCATTTGCCGATTGTGCGCGACGGGAAATATATCGTCAGATCATCGGGCAAATACGATCCAGCTTCTTGCACTCACGCGTGATCACTTACCCCCGGCATGCAATGAGAGTCCTCCGACTCTACCAAGCTCGTCAGTCCCCCCAAAGCCCCACTCCAGATCGATACGTTCATCGAGTTATGACCAGCGCAAGCTGCGTTAGTCGCCACCGCCCTTCTCTATCAATTCGATTCTTGCTTTTTCAGCAATCTCAGGTTTTGTGGCGCTATGACTGTTTCCAACAAGACAGGCTCGCGCGAGTTCGATCAATTTCAAGGGTCAAAATTCACGCCAAAAAACAAGGCATTACCTTTTAAAACCAGCGCTATTGAATCTGTACAAGTTTTGCGGTCGGGATGATACGCCCCGGCTTTCCATTTACCAATTCCAACACAATGGTATTTTCAAGCTGTTCATCCGTGGCACCACAGAACATGCGCGTATCGCCGCTGACGAACCGAAATCCCTGGCAAAGCAATTCGCGTTCGGCAGGCTCCACTGATGAATTCGCCGACACAACCGCAATGCTTTTGATCTCATCCGGCAGGTCTTCTACCGTCCATTGAATGACATCTTCTACCGCAGTCAGCGAATCAAAATCTTCCTGCTGAAAAAAGTAGGGGCTATTGGTAACCGAGCTCCCTATCGGGCCAATGGATACAAAGCTCTCTTCTTCACAGATATCGACTCCTTGAATTAGATCAAATTCTTCACATAGGGTGCCTGCAATCAGGTTACCGAAGCCATCAAAGGATTCGCGTCGCCCGGTATAACGAATCGTTCTAGACGAAGTATCCATGGAATCAAAGACGATAGCGTCAAGTGTTGCATAGCCTCCATCATCATCAATTTGACCTTGGGTGAGGGCATGGATCAACCCAAAAGTAATCTCCTCACTAACACCTAGGGCAAAAGGTCCGACATCGGCGAATTCAATAAAGACACCTGAGTTGTCTGGATCGTATGCAATTATTTTAACGTGTGAATCTAACATCGGTATCTCATCGTCCATGTTCAGATAACTGACGACCACTAACTCACTCGGAGTATTGTCTTGATAGAAATACTCCCGCATAGGGGTACCCAAGTCATCCATAAGAAATTTCACGACATTTCCATCGTTCTGCCAACGGGCACTAAATTCTTGACCTTGCCAAGACAGAACAAAAAATTCCCCACTTGGCGTACTTTCATTGGTCAGGATCGTTTGCACCGAATGATCGTAGGGCGCTCCGTCAAGTTGTGAATAGCGTGTCTCACTAAGAACAACCTCGCTATCCAGTAGTAAGGTGATTTGTGCTGTTGCCACCTGCACCGCATCCACATTCTCAAGGGCAAGCACATTTTCAAGGTCTGATTCCAATCTGGCCAAGTGCTCTGGCGGAAGGCTCTCTATCCAAACTATCGCGAGGTCAACAAAACGATTAATCACATCTTGTGTCAATTTCACCCTGATCTGGTCGCTTGGTATGGTGCAATCAATCACGTTGTCTACGCACCGGTTCCGGATATCGTCAAAAGCGATATCAATAATCGTCGAATTGATTTCAGC
>JBGCEH010000017.1:0-2940 GCA_045106195.1 Granulosicoccus sp. | reverse complement strand
GACGCGATTCTTGACCGGCTCGTTCACAACGCTCACAGGATCATTCTCAAAGGGAAATCGATGCGATCCATGGAAGCTACAGTCCAGCAGCTAAATCCACCAAGCTGATCACTGACAATGATATTCTTGAGCCTCGCGCGTTAGCTCTGCGCGGTGATCACCTTGGGCCAGAACAGCTGATCAGCTTGGCCGGAATACGCAACCCTGCCACTCTTGCGCTGCCGCTTCGTCGTGTTAGCCTCAAGTGCACCTGATTGTGGCTGTTCGATTGCAGCAGATATTTTACAGCACAGGCTAGACATGTGTACGAAATGTGCATACACTACCTGACATGGAAGCTAACTGGGATCGGCGCAAGGAGCGCGCAAACATTCGGAAGCATGGTGTCGATTTTTCTGATGCCGCCGTGGCGCTGGAGGATGTGCACGCCTTGTCTGTTGCGTTTTATGAAAATGACGAACATAGATATAAGACGTTGGCGGCAAGTCCGGTCTCAGGTGTACTTTTTATTATCCACACCGAGTTTGACGGAGAGACGGTAAGAATCATTAGTGCAAGGCGAGCAGACCGAACTCAACGCATCCGGTACCGAAAAGGATTGGCCATAGATGACTGACGAATTCAAAAACGCAAAACGTGGACCCGTAATACCGCCGGATCTATCTAAGGTGCGGATAACGATCCGTCTTGATCCAGAGGTTATTGATCACTTCAAAGAAGAAGTATCTGCCGCTGGTGGTGGCAATTACCAGACACTGATTAATAATGTCTTGCGGGACTACGTGGAAGGCCAGGAGAAAGGCTTAGATCGCAAAATACGTAAAATTGTCAGAGAAGAAATGAAAAAGACTGGCTAAGCAAATATGTCGTACCGCGATATAAATTGGAGCTCTACAGGTATAAAAAGTAAAAATTGGTTCGCTTATCCGTGGACCGTTAGCTGGGCAAACGATGCTGTGATTCGCTGCGCTAAAAACAGAAAAGGAATGTTATTGTCAGCAGAATTCACTTCAAGTACTGACATCAATATTGCCTACAATGGCTAATTTGTTACTACTGCTACGTTATTAAGCAAACGAGCAATAAGAATACTACATTCGAACAAAACGCATATGGACTCCCTCTGCTACAGGAAGACAGAATAAAGTGAATGACGGTCGGTAAAGGTTTGCACTCGCATATTCGACCTCTTTTTCGATGCTGCATTACAGCAACGGGCCAATTTGAGAATTCGCGTACAACCAGCCAATCGATGAAAAACGGTAGCAAAGAGTACCAATTTTGTTCTCGGCTTTGGGCTATACCGGTCCGACCTATTGGTCATTTACTGGATGTCTTCTCGAAAACCTGGAGGTAGGCGCTGCTAGTGTGCAGCGGTGTAGTTAAAAGTTGATTCAGTTGTCCAAACAGCCCAGCAGATACGGGCCAGTTTGTTTGCAATAGCGCAGGTTGCTTTGTTATGACCAACACGTTGCTCAAGTTGGGTCGCCCATTGTTGTAGTGGCGTTAGTTGTTCCGCGTTACGTTTTCGTAGTTTTGCTCGGGTTAGCACAGAGCGAGCCCCATGGACGATCAGCATCCGCAAATAGGTGTCGCCGCGTTTGGAGATGGAGCCAAGGCGCCGCCTGTTTCCGGAGCTTCGTTCACTAGGGGTGAGCCCCATCCAGCTGGCCAGTTTTCTGCCGTTGGAAAACCGGAGTGGATTTCCAACGCTTGCGACTAAGGCGGTGCTTGTCATGATGCCGATTCCGGGTACTTGCTGAAGCCGGCTTACCCGCTCATCATGTTGTGTCAGTGCTTTGAGGCTTGTCTCGGCTTGTTTGATTTTCACGGCAAGCTCACAGATCTCCTCAAGCAAATCGTTGTACAAGTGAGCTAGCGGTACGGGAATATCTTCCTCCGAAAGGATAGCCCGCACCTTTGGTTCTATTGATTGTGCGCAAAGAGGAATGAAGAATCCGATTTCACGTAAGCAAGCGCGTAAGCCATTGATACGTTGAACGCGGGTTTTCTTCCATTGCTCTCGTAGCGAATGGATTTGACGTATTTGTTGCTCCTGGACGATGCGAATCGGAACTGGTGTAATCCCGTCTCGTCGGTTTGCTTCGATTAGAGCTTCAGTATCAGCCTTATCGGTTTTGTTGCGCTGACGGTAGGGAGATACGTATTGAGCTGGCAGAATACGTACAGTGTGCCCCAGTTCGGAGGCAGTGCGCCCCCAGTGATGAGCCGTGCCGCACGCTTCAAAAATCACGGTGGCAGCCTCGCGCTTTACGAGCAGTGTGTGAAATTGAGTTCTGTTCAAACGATGTCGCTCGATCACTTTACCTGAGGGTTTAGCGATTGCGACCTCAAGAACATCTTTTGCCAGATCCACGGCAATGACAGTAGAATTCATAAAGGACTCCCTTTGTGGCGCTTTTGGTTAAGTTTTGCGACTAATACCATGGCACATTGATGCCGAGATTGAAAAGATGTCGCAAAAGGAGTCCATCTCATCAATGAACCTGTCACTTGCAGCCGGCCCGCAACCGTGAGTGCTCAGAACGCGTACCGGCTGCAAGTGCACGTTATCGTCGGTGTTGAGGCTGTAGAAAAACCCGTTTAGCACCGTAAAGCACGTTAAAATGTGTTCTTGGTTTCGAGGATGCAGCTCATGCCAAATTTCTTGCCGTATGACTATCACCAGGACACGATGGTGGTGATCAATTTCGAAGATCAAATTCTGCCTGGTACGTTTGAATATGCCTTGCACTATCTGATTGAACACAAGGTAGACCTATCAGCTTTTCATGCAGCTTATTGCAACGATGATCAAGGCAGACCCGCCTTTGATCCGGCGATCCTGTTAAAGATCATTCTGTTTGCTTATTCTCGTGGTATCACCTCCAGCCGCCAGATTCAATGGTGCTGTCAGAGCAATATCCTGTTCAAAGCATT
>JBGCEH010000016.1:0-101532 GCA_045106195.1 Granulosicoccus sp. | reverse complement strand
CATTGATCTTGCTATCCACGCTTGCGTTGATGAAGAACTGGGCGCGCCGTCGACTGCCGCGCAGGCGTTTTTGTTGTTAGCAAACCATGGCCGCCTGGACTCGGTGCTCGCCGATAGACTAACTCGCGCTGCAGGATTGAGGAATCTGATAGTGCACCAATACACTGACGTGGATTACGCTCGAATCATCGAAGTTGTAAACACCAGTTTAAATGATCTACGAAAGCTGGCCGTGGCATTCAGGGGCGATTGACACATTGGGTTAGATATGTAGACAAAACTGCATCCAGCGGTCCTTGCGACCCCTGCGTACATTGCTCGAGAATCCCAGGCTAGTTCAAGTTCATCGAGCGAACGCCTTAGTCAGTATCACCATACGCTCTGTGTGATGCATTATTACCTGCTTACCCATCATTTGGATACGGCCATGGTCATGCTTGTTATTCCGCCGGAATTCCACTGAATGCATTCTTAATTATAAAGATCTTTCATAGCGCGATGAATGACCGTGACACGTTTGCAGCGATTCCGTACCCCACGGAGCCAACACCTGTGCCCTGTAGCCTTCAGGTACCACAGCTGCATCCAGACGCGATCCCATGATCGAGTCAAATCCCAGCCTGGATGCGAAGTTGTTTGAAGCATCCTCAATCAATACGTCGTTGGTATCGGCCCTATCACTGCAAGCGCTTAAACCCAAGCCACCGAACTCGCTCAACATGGCAATACCGCATCCTCTTTTGAGTAGTGTGAGTCGTGAGATTTCACGTTACAGAATAGTGGAAAACGGCGGGTTACTGCTGGGGTTGTAGTGGGTTGGGTCGAATGTGGCTTTGCTCGTGAGTTCTCTCTGATGTCGTATGAGGTTTGAAGACGGAAGAGAGTTTCTATCATGAAGATGACGAGGTTATAACGAGAATAAAGCCAACAAAATGTTCTTCTGCCACGTGCGGCCGCCTGCTTTTCCGTTATACGCTGGCCCACGACACGGTTCTGGGTTAGCGCTACATCAGACTGCGGACCGTTGTGTTGCACAATGGCATCGAAAACAGCTGCCAAAAAAAGCCGCTGCTCACCTGAAGACGCTCGTGCGCTACAGGCATCCAGCGGCACTATAAGCCGAAGGTGTAGCCGTTACAAAGGCCGCCGCACAACTAGTTCAACTCCAATTTTGACAGTGACTTTACCTGTGCGCTAATCTCAGCACGCTGAATATCTGGTAATGGGATCATACCCTTGTCAACCAGGTAACCGTCCTCGCCCCAGGCCTGCTCGCTAGTGAACTCGGCGAGGTATTCCTCGATGCCCGGCACCGTACCCACATGTTGCGCCTTCACATAGAAATACAGCGGTCGGGATATTCCGTAATCACCGCTGGCTATCTCTTCGAATTCGGCCATGTGTCCATCTATGATCGAGCTTTGTACCTTGTCAGCGTTCTGCTCAAGAAAGCTATAGCCGAAGATACCTAATGCATTGGGGTTGGCCTCAAGCTTTTGCACGATCAGGTTATCGTTCTCACCGGCTTCAATAAAAAGACCGTCCTCACGCATCGTGTGGCAGGCCGCCTTGTGCGCGTCATCTTCCATGTTCTCGATGAACTCGAACGTGTTGCAACCCGCTTCCATCGCAAGTTCTGCGAAAGCATCACGCGTGCCCGAGGTAGGTGGTGGACCCAGCACTTCGATATCAATCGCAGGCAGGTCAGGATTGATCTCGGACCATTGCGTGTAGGGGTTTTCCACCAGCGTATCCGAGCCATCCGGGTTGGGAACACTCTTCGCCAGCGCCAGATAGAGATCGGCCATGCGCATGTCGAACTGCGGGGCGTTGACTGAATTGGCAAACGCAATACCGTCGAATCCGATGAGCACTTCGACCACATCGGTCACGCCATTGCTGTTACACAACTCAAGCTCACTTCCCTTGATACGTCGTGAAGAGTTGGTGATATCCGGTGTATCCACCCCAATGCCTGAGCAGAAGAGTTTAAAGCCACCACCAGAGCCCGTGGATTCGATTGTCGGTGTAGCAAAGCCTGTAGTCTTGCCAAAGCGCTCGGCGACGACCGTCGCGAAAGGATAGACGGTGGAAGATCCCACGATGCTGATGCTGTCGCGAGCCTTCGCGTGAGTGGCGAATGTGCTGACTATGGCCGTCGTACTGACAAGAAGCAGTGTCTTTTTCATCGCTGATTTCTCGTGGTTGAGATACTGGAAGTAACCGTGACGAGTATCGGCCTTGAATATGACACTGAAGTTACAGATGCCGTTGATCATATGGAAATGGGTGTGTGCTTTTTACTTTCTGTTCATCTGAAGCGGCAAAAATCATTTCACATACATATAGAGCTTCGACAAAGCTCTTGCTACTTCAATCGTAAAAAATGGGAAGGTAAACTTGCCGGTGAATCGCGCGCTGCTTCAGTATCCAGACGCGCATTGGTTGATGGATCTTCTATATCCATCAGGTCGATATGTGCAAGTTTGCGTACAAGCCCATCGTCATCGAGTTGCTGAGTGTCGATAAGTACAACTCGCTTGAACCTTGCAGGCGCTGGAAAGCAATCCGGTTGTGGCTGAGTAACATCTGCACAAGCAAGACTTGGATCACCTTCACCATTATCACGCTCGATGACCAAGGCACGTGTGTCATCAATGAAGTTGAAATCACCGATGGCTGCGGCACCTTCATCAAGTGCGTAGCGAAACGAATCTCCTGTCCACGCACTTTGAGCCAGATCGAATTCAAGCACCTGCAAATAACTACCTTCCGAATAACCTCTCGCATCCAGCGCGGGTTTCTCCAGCATGGCCCATTGTGAACGGCCATCATGTGTGAGCGCCAGATCCTCAAATCCACCAGAACGTGGTACCTGAAAGTCGACTCCTGCAACCGACGGATTGGGCACTTGAGGGTAATCCGGGCTACGTGGTACGGCAACTTCAAATTCAGTTTCAAAAAGACCTGTCACTCTGCCGTCAAGTGTGGTGCGGATGAGGTAAGGTCCGAATCCCTCTCCGATCCAGACAGTATCACCCACAATCTGGATGCTCTCCGGATCAAAATCACCACCGGTAAGATAGCGCTGCTCGGTGCCTTCGTGCACGATGCGAAAAGGAACAATTACATCCGGATCGTGTAACAAGCTGGTGGCAACTATATCGATGCTTCCAGCATTCCAGTTCGGATTGATGCGGGGAAACGCAGGATGGTTGTGGTTGCCAAACTCCGCACCCCTACAGTTGTGCACAATTATGGAGTTAAGTTATCAACTTTATTATCAACTTACACAACAACGCTGGCTCACTGACAGTCTCATTCCACCGTTACTGATTTCGCAAGATTTCTAGGCTGATCGACATCAGTACCTTTAATGATCGCGACATGATAAGACAGCAGTTGTAGCGGGATCGTGTAGATTATGGGAGCAATCAGCGGATCGCAATGCGGAACTTCCAGAACACTCATGGTCTTGTCACTGGCAAACTTAGCCTGCTTGTCGGCAAAGACATACATCAAACCACCACGTGCTCGCACCTCCTCGACATTGGACTTCAGTTTTTCAACCAGTTCATTATTGGGTGCAACAACGATGACAGGCATGTCCGCATCAATCAGGGCAAGCGGTCCGTGCTTCAGCTCACCCGCTGCATAGGCTTCAGCATGAATATAAGAGATTTCCTTAAGTTTCAACGCACCTTCCATGGCGATGGGGTACTGATCCCCACGTCCAAGAAACAGACTATGATGCTTGTCAGCGAAGCCCTCTGCGAGCTCGGCAATGGCTTCATCCATTCCCAGAACCTGCTCGATCTTTGCAGGCAGGCTTTGCAATGCACTGACAATCTCTTTTTCCTTGCCGGCACTGAGCCCCTTGTGATGTCCAACGGCTGCTGCGAGCATCAGTAATGCTGATAACTGCACAGTAAATGCCTTGGTTGATGCAACACCAATTTCTGCACCGGCCTTCATCAGATACGTCATGTCAGACTCGCGCGTCAACGAGGACCCTGCCACATTGCAGATCGTCAGACTCGTCATGAAGCCTTGCTCCTTGGCTAGTCGCAATGCAGCCAGTGTGTCGGCTGTTTCACCTGATTGGGAAATGGTCACCAGCAGGCTATTGGGCCGCACGAAGGATTGCCTATACCGATATTCGGAAGCAATCTCGACGTTACAAGACACACCCGCAAAGCCTTCAAACCAGTAACGTGCTGTCATACCTGCGTGATAACTGGTACCACAGGCGATAATCTGAACGTGCTCTACCTCTTTCAATAACGATGCTGCATTTTCGCCAAACGCAGCATCCAGTACCTGGCCGTTAACTATACGATCTTCAAGCGTTCGCTGGATAGCAACGGGTTGCTCATATATTTCTTTGAGCATGTAGTGTCGGTAGTTGCCCTTGTCGCTGGCATCGTTGGACAAGGTGGACTCTTCTATCGGTCGAACAACCTGGTTACCATGTGCATCGACAATGTTCACGTTTTCACGAGTGATCATTGCAACATCACCCTCTTCCAGAAACGAAAAGCGTCGGGTAACCGGCAATAATGCTAACTGGTCCGAGGCAATGAAATGCTCCCCGATACCGTAGCCAATAACCAGAGGACTCCCCGAGCGTGCAACGATGAGTTGTTCGGGCTGGCTACGATCCATGATCACTGTGCCATACGCACCGTCGAGTTGCGGTACGGCGATACGCACCGCCTCAAACAGGCTTGCCGCTGATTTGAGTTCGTGTTCGACAAGGTGTGCGATGACCTCGGTGTCGGTGTCCGACTCAAAGGTATATCCCAGAGCGCTCAGTTTTTCACGCAGTTCTGCATGATTCTCGATGATACCGTTATGCACCACAGCAATCCTTTCAGTGGACACATGCGGGTGAGCATTAGCTTCATTGGGTTCACCATGCGTAGCCCAGCGCGTGTGCGCAATGCCGGTACCACCGGGCATACCGAATTCACCGACGGCCTCGACCAATTGCTTGACCTTGCCAACACGGCGTAAACGGTTTAACTTACCATCGGCACTCGTGGTAGCTATGCCAGCGGAATCATAGCCGCGGTATTCAAGACTTTGTAATCCGGTTAACAGGATATCAGCGATATCACGCTGCGCTACCGCGCCTACTATTCCACACATCAGGTCATCGTCTCAGGGTTGGCAGCGTATCTACAATCGCTTGCTGCCGTTTCAAAATCACATTAAGTCAAGGTCTATTTCTTGACCGGTCGGGTCCAGTGTTCAAGATCAATCTGCTTGCCACGCGCTATCGACAGGCGATTTGCCGGCACGTTCCTGCCAATCGTAGAACCGGCGCCAACCGTAGCTCCAGCGCCAATGGTGAGGGGTGCTACCAACGCAGAATTAGAACCAATGAAGACATCATCTTCGATAGTCGTTCGGTGCTTGTTGGCCCCGTCGTAATTGCACGTGATGGTGCCCGCACCGACATTCACATTGGTACCAACAACGGAATCACCTACGTAACTCAAGTGGTTTACCTTGCTGGCATGACCTATCTGTGCGTTTTTGGTTTCAACAAAATTGCCTATACGAACGTTACTGCCAAGCTCAGTACCTGGCCGCAACCGCGCAAAAGGCCCAACTGTTACGTTCTCACCGACTGCCGCATTCTCAAGCACGCAGTTTGCCAGAATGACACTGTTATCAGCAATGTGGCTGCCCGATATCAGGCAGTTCTGGCCAATAGATACATTGCTGCCAACAGAGCAATTACCTTCAAACACGCAATTCACATCGATGCTGACGTCAGTACCCGTCTGTAATGAGCCGCGTATGTCAATACGCGCTGGATCAGCCAGACTCACGCCATTGGCCATAAGCTGTTCAGCCAGATTCTGTTGATGAATGCGTTCGAGGCGAGCGAGCTGGGATCGACTGTTGACACCATCTGTTTCCCAGACATCTTCCGGATGAACAGCCGTGATACGCAGGCCTTCCTTTACTGCCAGTTTGTGTATATCAGTCAGGTAGTATTCGCCCTGGGCATTGTTGTTATCCACGCGAGCAAGTAGCGATCGCAGACTGCCACCCTTGATGGCGACGACGCCCGCATTCACTTCAGAAATAGTCAATTGATCGTCAGTGGCATCCTTCTGTTCGACAACCCCGACAATGGCGCCACCATCACGAATAATTCGCCCATAGCCTGTAGGATCGTCCATCAAGAGCGTCAGCAAGCCTATACTCTGATCGCTACATACATTCAGAAGAGCCTGATAAGTGGACGCTCGCGTAAGAGGAACATCGCCATAGGTGATCAGGACGTCGTCATCATCCGCGATCCCATCCAGGCCTTGTAACACGGCATGTCCGGTGCCTAGCTGCTGCTCCTGAACGGCCCAATGCAATGCCAGATCCGATCTATCGGTTACGCTGCGCCTCACCTGTTCGGCCTCATGACCGATGACCACGGTGATGCCTGCCGGCGTCAGGCTCGCAACCGTATCCAGGGCATGTAGTAGCAACGATTTACCAGCAAGTGTATGCAGCACTTTGGGCATCGCCGATTTCATGCGAGTGCCTTTTCCAGCAGCCAGTACGATTATACGGGTGGCCATGTGATGTCCTTAACGAAAGTTCGGCGCATTATCACATGAGCCAACTCGAATCTGTGAGCACTGCCCAACTCGAATTTGCCGGACAGTGGTGTGAATTTAGACGAAATACAAAATTCTGCACTTCGGTTTATTGTCTGTTAGCGGTTCGCTCTATGTGTTCCTTGAATGTGCCGGTATCGCAACGAGAAACAAACAACATGAAAAAGGGCTGAGGGTGTACGTCGTAGCGCTCTTGCTGATCTGCGAGTTACATGATGAAGTCCCACAGTCGTACCAAGACGCAAGGCCTATGCTCACCCACAGAACACTTCTTGTTCACTTAGAAATCACGTCGGTTTTTCAACAAGTTAGCTCTCGATTAAAACAGATAAAGTGGTCAATCCAGCGATTGAACAAGGGCGTACAGCGTCTTGTAGTTCGCAGACAAACCCGTAGTTATCATCAACACGAATGAGAGAACTGAATATGAAACGTTTTAGCCTAATGATCGCAGGTCTTGTACTGTCCGCTTCTGCTATGGCTGGCGGCATGAAGAAAGACATCGTTGATACTGCCGTCAACGCTGGTACCTTCGACACACTGGTTGCAGCAGTACAAGCGGCCGAGCTGGTTGACACACTTAAGGGTGATGGTCCTTTTACCGTTTTCGCACCATCAGACGATGCCTTTGCAGCCCTTCCGGAAGGTACCGTTGAAGATCTTCTGAAACCGGAAAATAAAGACCAGCTGATTGCTATCCTCACGATGCACGTGGTTTCAGGCAAAGTCATGGCATCCGATGTAACTGGCGCAGAGACGACGGCTTCTTCAGTCCAAGGCGCTGACCTGATGATTAACGGCACTGACGGCGTAACAGTCAATGGAGCAACCGTAACGCAAGCTGACATCGAAGCGAGTAACGGTGTCATCCATGTCATTGATCAGGTGATTTTGCCGCAATCGTAGTATCAAGGCAGTAGCGTGCGGCTGGAGTCTTGCCGGACTTTTTTAAACAACGAAACCCGATAGTCGTTCTCGATTATCGGGTTTTTTGCGTCGTGGCATTTGACTCGATAGTCAATTCAGGAGTCCTGCCGTTGTAGCAGTGGCGTAGAGTAGACACGACACATTACCGTTATTCACCAATACTATCGTTTCGATAATATCGGCAAAAAAAAGCCAGCATGGCGCTGGCTTTCACTGCGATTATTACTGACAACGCCTTGCGGCGCCCTAATTTATTTTCGCAATTTCTTGATGAACTCCAGCTGAGCCGCCGCCTCTGCCAGCTGAGCCTGCACTGCTGCGAAATCAATCTCGCCAACCTTGCCACCGGCAAGGGCTGCTTCTGCCTCATCCTTGGCCTTTTGCGCTGAAGCTTCGTCGATATCATCAGCACGCATGACGGTATCCGCAAGAATAGTCACGGAAGTAGGCTGGACTTCGAGTAAACCCCCAGACACATAAATGTCCAGCGCTTCACCATCGTTGGTTGGCCGCACGTGCACTTCACCCGGCTTGATTCTGGTGATGAACGGCGTATGGCCAGGCGCAATACCCACCTCACCCATCTGTGCCGAAGCAATAACCATAGAGGCATCGCCACTATAGATCTCGTTCTCGGCACTGACGATCTCGACTTTGAGAGAAGAGGCCATGATCAGGCCGCCTTACTCTTCTTGGCATTTTCGAGAACTTCTTCGATCGTACCCTGCATGTAGAATGCCTGCTCTGGCAGGTGATCGTACTCGCCGGCGACAATACCGTTGAACGCTGAGATAGTATCTTTCAACGATACATATTTTCCGGGAGACCCGGTAAATACTTCTGCAACGAAGAATGGCTGTGACAGGTAACGCTGCACCTTGCGTGCTCGGGATACAACGAGCTTGTCTTCCTCGGATAGCTCGTCCATGCCCAGAATCGCGATGATGTCACGCAATTCCTTGTAACGCTGAAGCGTGTTCTGCACGCCTCGAGCACAGTTATAGTGCTCTGCACCAACGACCAATGGATCAAGTTGACGGCTTGTAGAATCCAGCGGATCTACCGCAGGATAGATCCCCAGTTCGGCGATGTTTCTGGACAGTACGACAGTTGCATCGAGGTGAGCAAACGTTGTTGCCGGTGAGGGGTCGGTCAAATCATCCGCTGGTACATAAACCGCCTGTATGGATGTGATGGAACCCGTCTTGGTTGATGTGATTCGCTCCTGCAGCGCACCCATCTCCTGAGCAAGCGTCGGCTGGTAACCTACCGCTGATGGCATACGGCCCAGCAAAGCAGATACTTCTGTTCCTGCGAGTGTGTAGCGATAAATATTGTCAACAAATAACAGAACATCACGACCTTCGTCACGGAAGTACTCTGCCATGGTCAGACCCGTTAGCGCTACACGCAAACGGTTGCCCGGAGGCTCATTCATCTGACCATAGACCAGAGATACTTTGTCTATAACGTTGGAATCTGTCATCTCGTGGTAGAAATCGTTACCTTCGCGAGTTCGCTCACCAACACCTGCAAACACCGAGAAACCCGAGTGCTCTGCCGCGATATTCCGAATCAGCTCCATCATGTTCACGGTCTTGCCCACTCCGGCACCACCGAACAGTCCAACCTTACCGCCTTTGGCAAACGGGCAAAGCAAATCGATAACCTTGATACCAGTTTCCAGAAGTTCTGTTGAACCCGATTGCTCGGCGTAAGTGGGTGGCTCACGATGGATGGGCATACGCTTGTCTGTTGCTATGGGTCCAGCCTCGTCAATAGGCTGTCCCAGAACGTTCATGATGCGACCCAGTGTCGCCTCACCAACGGGCACCGAGATCGGAGCACCGGTATTTGTGCATACCGTGCCACGCTTCAGTCCTTCGGCCACACCCATGGCAATGGTACGAACGATTCCGTCGCCTAGCTGACCTTGTACTTCAAGAACCGTGTCACTGCCGTCGACGTTCAAGGCGTCATAGGTCTTGGGTACTGCATTACGTGGAAACTCCACGTCGATTACCGCGCCGATAATCTCGACGATATTTCCTGTGCTCATGATGGGTATCCGGGTCGAGTAATATTCAATGTTTAAACTGCTGCCGCGCCGCCCACGATCTCAGAGATCTCCTGGGTGATGGCGGCCTGGCGAGCTTTGTTGTAAACCAGTTGAAGGTCGTCAATAAGCTCGCCTGCGTTGTCAGAAGCGCTCTTCATGGCGATCATGCGCGCTGCCATTTCACACGCGATGTTTTCAACCACTGCCTGGTACACCAGCGATTCCATATATCGCTCCATGACGTGATCGAGTACATCCTGTGCATCAGGCTCGTAAATGTAGTCCCAACCATAGTCGACGTCACTTTCGATGTTGGCCACTGCCGGTAACAACTGAGTCGCTGTCGGTGACTGGGTCATCGTGTTGATAAACTGGTTTTCAACAATGAAAAGCCTGTCTATTTCACCCGCTTCGTACTTGTCCAGCATGATTCGGATACTGCCCAACAGCATCGATAACTCTGGCTTGTCGCCAATATCAATCGTACTTCCGACAATGTTTCCACCAATCCGCTTGAAAAAGGCCTGCGCCTTCTTGCCAATGGTGCATATATCAATGGGTGTGCCCTGATCGTTCCACTGCTTCATGGAATTGATCGCTGTCTTGAATGTATTGGTATTCAAGCCACCACATAAACCCCTGTCGGTAGAAACAATAATGTATCCCACCCGCTTCGGCTCGGGACGCTCAAGCAGATACGAATGCTTGTACTCGACATTAGCCGACGCGACATGCCCAACCACTTCCTTGAGTTTGAGCGAGTACGGCCGGTTCGCTGCCATGCGATCCTGAGCCTTGCGCATTTTTGATGCCGCCACCATCTCCATGGCTTTGGTGATCTTCTGAGTATTCTGGATACTCTTGATCTTTGTGCGTATTTCCTTACCGGAAGCCATGAGCCCTTACCAGCTTCCGTTAGCCTTGAATGCTTCCACACCCTTCTTGAAAGCCGACTGAATATTGTCGTTCCAGTCACCAGATTCATCAACCTGATCAAGCAATTCCTGGTGGTTGCTGCGGAAATAATCATGCAGACCAGCTTCGAAATCGACAACCTTGTTGACTGCCACGTCGTCGATGAAGCCTTCATTGGCAGCATAGAGAGACACACCCATTTCACCAATGGAAAGAGGTGCATACTGCTTCTGCTTCATTAATTCCATGACTCGTGTGCCACGCTCCAGCTGGTTTCGTGTGGTCTCATCAAGATCTGATGCAAACTGGGCAAAGGCTGCCAGCTCACGATACTGGGCAAGTGCCAATCGAATACCACCGCCGAGTTTCTTGATGATTTTAGTCTGGGCAGCACCACCAACCCGCGATACGGAAAGACCCGCATTAATCGCTGGACGAATACCGGCATTAAACAGATCGGTTTCAAGAAAGATCTGGCCATCAGTAATGGAAATAACGTTAGTCGGGACAAACGCCGATACGTCACCTGCCTGTGTCTCGATGATAGGCAGTGCCGTCAACGAACCTGTCTTGCCTTTCACTTCACCGTTGGTGAACTTCTCTACATAGTTGGCATTGACCCGTGAAGCTCGCTCCAGCAGACGTGAATGCAGATAGAAGACATCACCCGGATAGGCTTCACGACCCGGTGGACGACGTAGCAATAGAGATACCTGACGGTAGGCCCATGCCTGCTTGGTCAGATCGTCATACACAATCAGTGCGTCTTCACCACGGTCTCGGAAGTATTCGCCCATAGAACAGCCGGCGTAAGGTGCAACGAACTGCATGGCTGCAGAGTCAGCAGCGCCCGCTGCAACGATGATGGTGTTTTCCAGTGCGCCGTGCTCTTCAAGCTTGGTAACCACGTTGGCAATGGTGGATTGCTTCTGTCCGATCGCCACATAAACACACTTGATGCCTGTGTTTTTCTGATTGATGATCGCATCAATGGCAACCGCCGTTTTTCCAGTCTGTCTGTCACCGATGATCAACTCACGCTGGCCACGCCCCACTGGCACCATGGCGTCAATCGCTTTCAGACCGGTTTGTACAGGCTCGTCTACTGACTGACGATCGATAACGCCCGGAGCAATCTTTTCAATGGGTGACGTCATCTTTGCGCCGATTGGGCCCTTGCCGTCGATGGGTTCGCCCAATGCGTTCACTACACGACCCAGGAGCTCAGGACCTACGGGAACTTCGAGTACCTTGCCCGTACAACGAACCTTGTCGCCTTCCGACAGGTTTTCGTAACTTCCCAAAACAACGGCACCAACAGAATCTCGCTCAAGGTTCAGTGCAAGGCCGTACAACCCGTCGTCAAACGCTATCATCTCGCCTGATAGGGCGTCATCGAGCCCGTGGATTTTCACGATACCGTCGTTTAGACTGACGATCGTGCCTTCGGTTCGGACGTTGGCAGAGGTATCGGTACCGCCAATTTTCTCTCGGATCAGGTCACTGATCTCGGATGGATTCAGTTGTTGCATGGGTATATGTAGTCTCTTGAAATCTGTAAGGTCGGGTCAGCATGAGCGGCGATACAGCCTGTGGCTGTCATGCCCATCAGCTGGCGACGGATTGTTCCAGTCCGGAAAGTCGGCCACGTATGGATCCATCTATGACCAGATCGCCTGCGCGTATGATCGCGCCGCCGATAAGGTCGGAATCCACTTCGCTGGTTATCTTGACTTTACGTGATAGCCGTTTGCCCAGAGCTTCAACAATGCGTGCGGATTGGTCATCAGTAAGAGCAAAGGCACTTACCACATGCGCCTCAACTTCACCCTCTGCTTCTCGCCGCAACTGCTCGAACTGTCTGTGCATGTCCGGAATTGCTGACAGGCGATCGTTCTCGGCCAGCAATTTCAGTAATCCAAGACTGTCGTCATCTAGGCCATCTGACACCCTGGCAATGAGATCGGCCTTGTCCTGCGCTGTAAAACCCGGCTGAGCCAGTCTGTCGCGAATGGCATCATCCTGTACAACAGCCGACCAGTAGGCCAGACGACTGGTCCATTGATCATAACCACCACGCTCTGATGCGAGCTCGAAGATGGCTCGCGCATAGGGTCTAGCTGTTGTCGATTCGGTTGCCATTATAGATAACTGCCTGTCGTTGCCGGTAGTTTTAATACCCGGCAGAACTACCGGGTTCCGTTACACGCTTGTTGCGGCTGAAGAGGTCGGTCTACAGCTGCTTGACGAGGTCGTCAATGACCGCGTTGTGCTTGTCCTGATCGATTTCACTGCCCAGAATGCGACGTGCACCCTCGACGGCTAATGAGCCGACCTGCTTGCGCAGCCCTTCCCGTGCACCGATCACTTCTTGATCAATTTCTGCCTGAGCACTCTGCTTCAGTCGCTCACCTTCGGTGCGTGCTGCATCCTTTGATGATTCGACGATCTCGTTACTGCGCTTTTGCGCCTGCGCAACAATCTCTGCCGCCTGTGCCTTGGCGTCCTGGAGCATGGTGGCGATTTCCGCCTCCGCTTCCTCACGTTTCTGTGAACTCTTCTCAGCGTCCGCCAGACCACCCGCTATCAATGCCTGTCGATCACGTAAGCCGTTGATAATAGGGGGCCAAACATACTTCATGCAGAAGAAGACGAACACAGAAAACGAGATAGCCTGGCCAAGTAATGTCAGGTTAAGGTTCATATGCCTTGCCTCCCGTTAGTCGATAGTCCGATTATCCGGCGAGCTGGCCGACAAACGGGTTAGCGAAAACGAAGAACAACGCGATACCGACACCGATCATTGGAATCGCATCGAGCAGGCCAGCAACGATGAACATCTTGACCTGCAGCATAGGAACCATTTCTGGTTGACGAGCTGCACCTTCGAGAAAACGACCACCAAGCAGCGCAAAGCCGATAGCGGTGCCCAGAGCAGCTAGGCCAATCATGATCGCAACAGCGATGGCGGTGAAGGCAACTACAGTTTCCATGAGAACTCCAAGAGATTTAAAAGTTAAAGGTAAGGAAAAAAACGATGGATTAATGGTCAAACTACGATCAATGATGCTCGTGAGCCATGGCCATGTAGACGATGGTGAGCATCATGAATATGAATGCCTGCAGAGTGATGACCAAAATGTGGAAAATCGCCCAGGGCACGGAAAGAAACCATTGAGCCCAGAACGGCAGCAGCGCAATGAGAATGAAGATGAGCTCGCCGGCATACATGTTTCCGAACAGTCGCAGGGCCAGCGAGATAGGCTTGGAGATAAGACTGACGCCTTCCAAAAGCAGGTTAACCGGCACAAAGATCGCCTGAATAATCGGGTTTTTGTTACCGAAAGGCATCAATGTAAGTTCTTTGACAAAGCCCATCGCACCCTTGACCTTGATGCTGTAGTAGATCATCAGCGCGAACACTGAAAGTGAGAGTCCCATTGTGACGTTTACGTCAGTGCTAGGGACAATCTTCATGTAGGGGATACCAATAGCCTCACCCAGTCGTGGAACAAAATCGACGGGCACCAGATCCATGAGGTTCATCAGAAAAATCCACACGAAGATGGTGAGCGCCATTGGCGCAATCACGGGATTGTTCGCATGGAAGGTATCGCGTACATTGGTGTCAACGAACTCGACAATGACTTCCACCGAGCTCTGGAACAAACCCGGAACAGCCGGGTTGAAATTATCAGCGGCTTTCTTGAACAACCAGATAAAAAAAGCCCCGAGCACTATAGAGAAGAACATGGAGTCCAGGTTTATCGCCCAGAAACCCATCTCTGCAGCTTCGGTGCCGCTGTGTGCAATACCCAACCCGTTTTCCGGGTGATAACCAAACACCAGATTCTGTAAATGGTGCTGGATATATTCTGTCGATGTTGGTGCTTGACTACTTGCCATGATATCAACGATTAATCTTGCTAAAACTTGACTGGGGCCGTTAACGGCTGCTGATGCCTTCCACTAAACCCCGATGTGCAGAGTTATCGCGAAACAGCAACTGGTTCATAAGCTGATGGTCTTGCGGGCGTCCATACTATCCGTACTTAAGCAGCCTGGCTCCGCCTTGAGCCGGCGCTATGTTTCTTTCTTCCGGGCTGATACCAGTAACGGCACAACCCAGTTGAGCATCTGTACCAGGATGAATCCTGCGAATACTGCTGGTGCGTTTAGCGGCTTCAGATTGACAAACACAACGACGAACAGGCTGGCTGTGAGAAAAATCTTCCCTGTCACACCAGCGTAGAACGACCTGACAATCAACCGGGCTGCTCGCGCTCCCCTGTGTCTAAAAGCCCTGAATGCAAAATAACAGTTTGGCAACCAAACGATAATGCCACCTGCCAGCGCACCCAATGCTGCACTACTACCCCAAAATCCACCGGCCAAGCCTACGCCTATCGCGCCAACAAACTGCCAGATTAGAAGCAGCTTTATGACATGCAACCGCTGTTCGGCCTGTCGCATAACGACGCAATAGATAGATTGGTGATGAGCTGAACAAAAAACG
Source organism: Granulosicoccus sp. (assembly GCA_045106195.1). Classification (GTDB taxonomy): domain Bacteria; phylum Pseudomonadota; class Gammaproteobacteria; order Granulosicoccales; family Granulosicoccaceae; genus Granulosicoccus. The sequence goes on along the minus strand of JBGCEH010000016.1, from coordinate 86,483 downwards.
TCACTTGTCCGGCTTGGAGCAGCGGAAGTATACCAGCGTTTTTTCGCTGTATACGCTCAAACAGATCAATAATTGATCAGTAGGTAATCACAAGGCTTTTAACGTGGTGCGAACAATGGGTCTTTTTAACATCTGAAATGTCGAAAACAAGCACTATATTCCTGAAAACCAGCCAATCCAACTCGCATACCGTCACTATTTGATGTGCGCAAGAATTCCTTGCAACTCACTGACCGACGAATAACTTATCTGCAGCTTGCCGGTGCCATTACCTTTGTGGGATATCTGAACCTTCGCACCAAGTTTTTCACCCAACTTCTTGCTGAGGCGCTCAATGTCAGGATCAGCCGCACCGGGCGCTGTGGGCGTTGAAACCTCGTTGCCGTCGGCGTCCAGCGATCTTACGTATTTCTCTACTGCCCGAACCGTCAACCGCTGCTTGATGATACGCCGGGCTATGTCGGTTTGATGCGTTCGTGGAGCGCCAAGCAGTGCGCGCGCGTGCCCCATCTCCAGTTCGCCCTTGTCCACCATGACCTTGACGTCATCATGAAGCTCAAGAAGCCTCATCAGGTTCGTAACCGAAGCTCGCGATCGACCAACAGCTTCGGACACGGCCTTGTGTGTCATACCGAATTCATCGCACAAACGCTGAAAAGCGGCAGCCTCTTCGAGCGGATTGAGATCCTTGCGCTGAATGTTCTCGATGACTGAGACAGCCGCCACGGAACGGTCTTCCATATCGCGTACGATCGCCGGGATACGATCAATACCTGCCAACTGAGACGCTCTCCAGCGACGCTCACCCGCCACCAGCTCAAAGCCATCGGCAAAGGGGCGAACGATGATCGGCTGAATCATACCTTCGGCTCTGATCGAATCAGCCAGCTCCTGAAGTAGCTCCTGATCAAACAGGCGTCGTGGCTGGTAGGTACCGCGTCTGATCTTTTCCACGCCAAGCATAATCAGGCGCTCACCTGACGCGTTACTGGAGACATGCACAGGATCTGCATCACGTAAATTATCTGACTTCGTAGAATTCACAGCTACAGTCGTCGTTGCAACAGGCGCTACTGCCGGCTCCTCTCCAGATCCCTGTGGTGTGCCGACATCTACGGTACCGGGCTCGCCCAATAACGCTTCGTCGTCAACGCCACCCTTTTTTTCGTTCGAATCAGCGGGCTGGTCGGATAAGTGATCGCTGTCCGAAACGGCTTGAACAACTGCGTTATCAGTACGATCGGCCTTGTGGTCCGAACTATCGTCGTCGGTTGTCGGTGTTCGTTCCCGCGCTGCACTGCCAAGCAATGCATTGAGGTTACGGCCCATGCGAGGTCGTTTAGCCATTGACAGATTCGGTATCACTCAAGCGGGTGCCCGCTGGTTGGTCTGATTGTTCAGCCGTTGACTCACTTGCAGATTCAGAGCCTTGCAATGCATGACCAGCCTCTTGTAGGCCGTCTGCGTTACTGGCTGAGCTCTGACCAGCTTGAGGCACCGGGCCATCCGTCGACGCTATATTTTCTGCATCGGTGCCAGGCGTTTGTCCAGGGTCAGACAGGGAATCTGCCGAGCCTTCATTGTCCGGCGCAACCGGTACACTCTGAGCAGCACGTGCCCGTCGTCGAACAATTTCCCCAGCCAGTGCCAGGTAAGCCAAGGCGCCACGCGATGTGCGATCGTATTCCATGATGGAGATACCATGACTTGGCGCCTCTGCCAGCCTGACATTACGCGGTACAACCGTGCGGAACACCTGTTCACCAAAATGTTCGATGAGCTGCGCAGATACCTCAACGCCCAGCTTGTTGCGCCCGTCGTACATGGTGCGAAGCAAACCTTCAATAGCAATATCCGGATTAACTGATTCGCGCACGCCTTCAATTGTTTCAAGCAGCGCCGACAATCCTTCCAGGGCATAGTATTCGCACTGGACAGGCACCAGAACACTGTCGGCCGCAACAAATGCGTTAAGCGTCAGGATGTTCAGGGAAGGTGGACAATCTATCAGGATGAAATCGTATTGGTCCCGGACAACGCCCAGAGCCTGATGCAGGCGCTGCTCGCGCTGGTCCATGCCCATGAGTTCGACCTCAGCGGCAGTAAGATCACTATTTGCTGACAGGACATCACAGCCGTTCTCGGCAGCTTTCTGTCTGGCCTCGTCAACCGACATCCCATCGACCAGCACATCGAAAATCCCTTTTTCGACATCGTGCTTGTCTATTCCACAACCCATGGTCGCGTTACCTTGTGGGTCCAGGTCAATTAACAGCACCCGCTTGTGCATGCTGGCAAGGGCTGCGGCCAGATTGACCGTGGTAGTGGTCTTCCCCACTCCACCCTTCTGATTGGCAATGGCAATAATACGGCTCATGGCTGCAAGTGTAATCCATATCGGTAACGCATAACTACGGCTTCCATCGACACATCGCGATATGCCGGGGTGCAGAATTGCCAGGGATGTCGACTGGTACAAGCTCCTGAAGCAAAAACGTGTCTGGCAACGGCTCAGGCAGTTTGTCGCTGTGGGCAAGCATAATGGCAACCTGAGCCTGATTGCTGCAAAGCGAAGTCGCTATCCTCAGAAACGCATCGGGTGCGGTAAATGCCCGGGAAGTTACAAAATCAGCCTCTAGGGAGACATCTTGCACTCGCTGATTGCTTATCCGGACATTACCGATACTCAGCTCAACCAAAACTTGCTGCTGAAATCGGGTTTTCTTGCCATTGGATTCAATGGAGGCAAAAATAAGGTCCGGCCTGACAATAGCCAAAGGTAACACCGGCAGACCCGCACCACTGCCAATATCCACGACATCCACACGTGTTTCATCGGCCCGCGAGATCGCAGGTAACCAACGGCATAACACGAGACTATCCATAAGATGACGCTGAACCATCGCACAGGGCTCACGTATAGCGGTGAGGTTATACACCCGGTTCCACTTGACCAACAACGAGACGTATTGCAAAAGCGCTGGATAGTACGTGTCAGCAATTTGTACGTCATGGTGCTCGGACAGGTGCGCCAGTCCGAGTTCCAGCGCTTGCTCAACCTCAGCAGAAACGACCAACAACTATGCGCTCATCTTGTATGAATGCTTTTTCAGGTGTACCAGCAATAGGGAGATGGCAGCAGGGGTGACCCCGGATATCCGCGAGGCCTGCCCGATCGTCCCCGGCCGGTGCTCGCTGAATTTCTGCCGCACCTCATTGGACAAACCGGTCACGGCCGCGTAATCGAGCGTATCGGGCAAGCTTATCTCTTGCTGCGTCAGCGTTTTGTCGATATCTGCCCGCTGCCTGTCGAGGTAACCGGCATACTTTCCCTGAATTTCCACTTGCTCAACGACAGCCGCCGCTTCACTGCCAACATCAGGTTCAACGATAGCCATTAGTTGTTTTAGGTGTATTTCCGGCATTTTCAATAAATCAGTAAAGCGCTTTTCGCGCTCGAAAGTCATCCCTGTGGCCGTGTGCAATTGCGTGGCTTCAGCAGTGCCCGGACGTATCCACAGACTGTAAATTCGCTCTTTCAACCCATCAATCGCATCGCGTTTTTCGCTGAATGCCTGCCAGCGGTAATCATCGACCAGACCCATCTGCCGACCCATCTCGGTGAGTCGAAGATCGGCATTATCTTCACGTAACAGCAACCGATACTCGGCGCGGCTAGTAAACATCCGATAAGGCTCTCGGGTACCACGAGTAATCAGGTCGTCAATGAGCACACCGATGTACGCCTCGTCGCGCCGAGGTGTCCAGGGCTCCAGCAATGCAACCTGACGAGCCGCATTCAGGCCGGCAACCAGACCCTGCGCACCAGCCTCTTCATAGCCAGTGGTGCCATTGATCTGACCGGCGAAGAAAAGTCCCGCAACCGTTTTGGTCTCCAGCGATGCGCGCAAGCCTCTAGGATCGAAAAAATCATATTCGATGGCATAACCCGGACGGGTAATGTGCGCTTTTTCAAAACCGTGAATAGATTGCACATACTTGATCTGTACATCAAATGGCAAGCTGGTGGAGATGCCGTTCGGGTAGATTTCGTGTGTGGTTAGTCCTTCGGGTTCCACAAATACCTGGTGGGAATCTTTATCGCTGAACCGCACCACCTTGTCTTCGATGGACGGACAATATCGCGGGCCAACACCCTCGATATCACCGGAAAACAGCGGTGATCGGTGCAAGGCATTGCGAATAATGTCGTGCGTGCGTTCATTGGTATGTGTAATGTGACAATGCACCTGCTGAGGGTGATCATCGACACTACCGAGGTAAGAAAACACCGGTCGCGGCTCATCACCGGGTTGGGGCTTAAGCACAGCGTAGTTGATGGTCCGGCCATCGATACGCGGTGGCGTACCGGTTTTCAGTCGGCCGGTATCGAAGGGCATCTCGCGCAATCTGGCAGCCAGCGTCATGGCTGGAGGATCGCCAGCGCGGCCTGCCATCTGATTGGCCTCACCTACATGAATTTTACCGGCCAGAAACGTACCGACGGTAAGTACCACAGTATGAGCCGAGAACCGCACTCCCAGCTGTGTAATAACGCCTGTAACTTTCGCCTCGACCATGCCTGGCTCGGACGCTTCATCCAGAACAAGATCGTCAACGGCTTGCTGGAAAATAGTCAGGTTTGGCTGGTTTTCCAGAATCTGGCGTATGGCAGATCTGTACAGCACTCTATCGGCTTGTGCCCGAGTAGCGCGTACAGCGGGACCTTTACGTGAGTTCAGCGTACGAAAATGGATACCAGCCTTGTCAGCCGCGATACCCATAGCACCGCCCAACGCATCGATTTCCTTGACCAGATGTCCCTTGCCGATACCGCCGATGGCAGGGTTACAGCTCATCTGCCCCAGCGTGTCGATATTGTGCGTCAGTAGGAGGGTGGTAGCGCCAGTTCGCGCCGAGGCCAATGCCGCCTCCGTGCCAGCATGGCCACCGCCGACAACGATGACATCATAATGAGTAGGGTACTGCATGGTGCATCTCGGAAAGTGTCCGCCAGTCACTTAGTATAAGGGCTGGCTGGCAAGAATTCAGCGAACCCACTACTCACATCAGACAGTACATTGAACGGTGTCATCTCATCGGAACGTCATTTCGTCATTCGAATGATGGCGAAGTCTGCGTGTCGGACCTCTCACCCGAGGCTTTGCCTGTCTGTACAATAGCGAGTGAACATGACGCCTACTCAAGGGTTTCAATGGAAAGGGCCGGAGCGGTGTCAATACTCGTATGCATGGCTGAACACACTCAAAGAAATTCGTATGACCATAAAGCTGTCGGATCGGGATACCTTCTACGAAAAAATGTATTTCCATGAGATCACCGAAAGGGATCGTCTGGACGACAGGTTTCGCACACTGCTGGCAATCGTCGCTATTGTTTTTGCCATGATCGGTTATTTGTTCAATGCCATTGTTTTAGGCTCTGAAAATGTGCCTTTACTCTTCTGGGCGATCTACGGTATCGCTGCCATATCTTTCACGGCTGCAATTGTCTGTTACATCAAGGCCTGGCACAGCCAACATTATTATGCGTTTCCGCGGCTTGGCGATATCGAAGACTATGTTGTGCAGATAAGACATCACTACCAGGATCACTTCCAGGATGAGTCAGACAAACACCACATAGAGCAATACGCCGATAAAGCCTTTAAACAATTCATGCGGCAGTCGTTTATAGATCATGCAAGCTACAATTCGCGCGCAAACGATAGCAAGCGCTTCTGGATGTACTATGGCAATAGTTTCATTGTTAACGCATTTGTTTTTTGCGTCATGGCATTTATCCCTGTATCGAATCTTCTTGTCCAGTAGTCTCCTCAATTTCTCAGCATCAGACACCCACCACCCAGGAGATATTGCTGATGACAAAACGACCTGCTCCGCCACCGCCACCGCCACCGCCACCGCCGCGAATAATACAGATGCCCCCGAAACCTGCTTCATCAGAGAAAAATCCTGTGACGCCATCGGATGCCAGACCTACCGGGCAACGTAAAGGCCCAGGGAATGACTGACACGAGATCTGAGCTTGCAAACACGGCTACCACCCCTATCGATCAATCTGCGTGGAAAACGTTATTGCGTCTTAAGCCATTCCTTTCGCCCTATCACACCCGAGTCATGGTCGCGGCGGCCGCGCTTCTCATTGCTGCAGCGGCAACGCTTGCGATTCCATTGGCATTTCGCCTGTTAATAGATCAAGGATTCAGCGTGCCCGACAGCAGGGTGGGCATGGGTTCTTCGGATGTCAACCGTGTGTTCCTGACTTTGTTTGCTGTGGCATTGGTGCTGGCGTTGGCCACCGCGGTACGATTCTATTGCGTCTCATGGCTGGGAGACAGGATTACTGCTGATCTTCGCAAGCGCGTGTTCTCACAAGTGTTAACTCAAGATCCCGTATTTTTTGAAACGCTACGCACAGGAGAAGTTCAATCACGATTGTCCAGTGACACAACACTGATTCAATCACTGATCGGTTCGAGCATCTCACTTGGTCTTCGCAATATTCTTCTCTTCAGCGGCGCCCTACTGTTAATGGTCTGGTCGAGCCCTAAGCTTGCCAGTATTATCGTCGGGCTGTTGATCGCTGTCGTAGTTCCCATACTGATTGTCGGCAGACGTGTACGAAAGCTCTCGCGTGATTCACAAGACAAGCTGGCAGATACCGGAGCACTGGCAAACGAGACGCTCAATGCCATGCAAACCGTCCAGAGTTATGTACGCGAGGACATGGAAGCCAGGCGTTATGGTGATGCTGCAGACACCGCTTTTGAAACAGCTTTGCGACGCAACCGTAACCGCTCTTACCTGACAGCGCTGGTGATAACGCTGGTATTCGGTTCAATTGTTTTTGTGCTGTGGCTTGGTGCGCAGTCAGTGATGGACGGGCGTATGTCCCCCGGCTTACTCACACAGTTCATGCTATATGCAGCAATCGTCGGCGGATCAACCGGCGCACTGGCAGAAGTGCTTGGAGATGTACAACGCGCGGCAGGAGCCACTGAACGTTTACTTGAGCTTATGGATGCAACGCCGACTATCACTTCTGGCAAACGGCCTTTGGTGCAGAGCCGCACGGATGGTGCATCCGCCAGTTTTCAGCACGTAGATTTCTGCTATCCGAGCCGTCCGGACTCACCGTCATTGATCGATGTCAGTTTTGAGCTTTCACCAGGCAAGACAATTGCACTGGTCGGACCTTCAGGTGCGGGCAAGACGACCGTACTGCAACTGCTGTTACGATTCTACGATCAGCAATCAGGCACCATTACGCTTAATGACACACCCATCAACGAACTTGCGCTGGGTGATCTTCGCAACGCTATCGGCCTTGTCTCTCAAGAGAGCATCGTGTTTTCTGAAAACGTTACCAACAACATTCGTTACGGAAACCCACAAGCCACCGATGCGCAAGTTCAACAAGCCGCCGATGATGCTCAAGCGCTGGAATTCATAGAACAACTTCCGGATGGTTTTAACACCTACCTGGGTGAACGTGGTGTGCGCTTGTCAGGTGGACAACGGCAACGCCTTTCGATTGCACGGGCCTTACTGAAAAACCCACCCCTACTGCTACTGGACGAGGCAACCAGTGCACTGGACGCTGAAAGCGAATCCAAAGTACAGAAAGCACTTGATAGAGCCATGAGTGGTCGAACCACGCTGGTTATTGCACATCGCCTGGCAACCATTATCAGGGCTGATCAGATTATCGTTTTGGATCAGGGCAAAGTTGTTGATCGCGGGACTCATCAGCAATTACTCGCCAATGGCGGGCTTTATGCGAAACTTGCTTCCATGCAATTCGGGTTGGGTGATGAAATATCGAGTGCTATGTAAGTGACTTTTTTGTCAACGTGCTGGATTACTGCAGTTATCCGATGCAGGTTTATTGATGATGGATAACCACTGGTTAAATGAAGCCATCTACAACAATGCAGTCTGGTGTCATGCAATAGCAGCGTCACACGGTATATCATCAAAATGGGAAACATCGGCCTGGGTCAGCCAGCACTCCATGCCACCCTTATACCCTAATATAATTACTCTGAGAAGTGGCAAACTGATTGATGAGCAAATCAGTGCTGTCCGTTCGCAACTTCCTTTGGGCTGGGCAATAAAGGATAGCTTTGCTGAACTTGAATTGAAAGACAAAGGCTTCACTCATGCTTTCAATGCATATTGGTATTGCCGAACACCACATCAGAACGTTATAGACGAGTACAATCCGGTTCTTCATATCGAAACCGTTAAAACACGATTGGAACTGAATGCATGGGTTATCGCCTGGGGTGATTCAAAACGGGTATTCAACGACTCATTGCTTGAAAATAAAGCCGTTGAGCTAATCTACATGACACGCAATGGCAAGGTACTAGCCGGTTTAGCCACAAATCACAGCAGTGAATCTGTGGGCATGTCCAATGCTTTCGGTAAACCTGATGATGTCCTGTCGTGTGTCGCATCAGTGATCAGAAAATATCCAGACAAAGGAATCGTTGGATATGGCAATGAGGCCGAGATCGCGACTTTATCAATACTCGGATTTAAAGAAACGGGTAATTTACGCATCTGGCTGTGTCGTTAAACGCGTCGGAATGATCAAATAAGTATTGTGGAATACTTTAGTAGCTACTACTTACCAATACAGAAATTTGAAAATATCTCGCCAAGCAGATCTTCACTATCAAACTTGCCAGTAATCAATTCCAGAGATTGCTGTGCAAGCCGAAGCTCTTCTGCAGCAAGTTCAGGCATGACTTTCTCTTTCAGTCGGGAAAGAGCAGCATCGGTTGATTGGCGCGCTGATTCAATCGCATGAATGTGACGACGGCGCGCTATATACACACTCTCTACATTCTGATCGTGTCCTGATAACTTCAACAGATATTGGCGAAGGTGTTGAATCCCCTGACCTGTTTTCATTGAAATACATTGTTTGGCTCCATACTGACGTTGCATCGCTTGCAATGTCGCGTCGTCAATCAGATCCACTTTGCTCAGCACAATGCTTAAACGTTGTCTGTCAATCGTTGGCAATACCGGCATCACCGGTGCCGTGACATCCAGCAGTACCAGCACATGATCAGCCTCATCAACCGCTTTGTGTGCACGCTCAATACCCAGTTGTTCCACAACATCATCGGTTTCACGAACACCGGCAGTGTCTATGATATGTAACGGCACACCATCGATCGTGATGTCCGTTCGCAAAACATCACGTGTCGTGCCAGCAATTTCGGTAACGATGGCGGTGTCGTCACCGGACAAACTGTTAAGCAAACTGGACTTGCCGGCGTTCGTGGCACCAGCGATCACAATAGATAGACCATCACGTAGCCGTTGGCCCTGCTCTGCCCTGGATAACAATGAATCGAATTCGTCTACAAGCTTAGCCGCCCTACCACTAAGTTGTGGGTCAGCGAGAAAATCAATGTCCTCTTCACTGAAATCAAGCGCCGCCTCCAGCCAGACCCGTAGCCCCACAAGCTCATCGTTAATGCGTTGTATATGTGCAGAAAACTCGCCCCGCATTGAGCGTACAGCGGCTCTGGCGGCAGACGTACTACTGCTTTCAATGAGATCACTGATAGCTTCCGCCTGCGCTAGATCCAGTTTATTGTTATGAAAAGCGCGTTCCGAGAATTCACCAGGGCGTGCTGCCCTTGCGCCCAGTTGAAGCACTCTGGCAAGCAGCATGTCCAGAATAACGGGGCCGCCATGACCCTGCAATTCGAGAACGTCTTCACCCGTAAAGGAGTCAGGACCCTTGAAAACAATTGCAATCCCTTCATCAAGGGTCTGTTCGGTATCGTCCAGAAAAGGAAGATAGTGAGCGTGCCGCGGTATCAGCTCGGTACCAGTAACACGTTTTGAAATCTGCTGTACCAACGGGCCGCTGACACGCACGACACCAATGCCTGCCTTGCCCGAACCTGTCGACACGGCAGCAATGGTATCGATATCAGATGTCTTAACCGTCATGGCATCACCGTGTTGCGATGCACAAGTGACAGCATCCACCCTCAGTCGTCAGACTTGCCTTTCTTGGAAAGGTCAACCTTGGTGTCATCGGTGTCGATTTTCTTGTCCTTTTTCCCTTTACCGCCCTTACCCTTGTTTTGCTTCTCACCAAGAACATGGCGTGTAATGTAGTACTGCTGCGCAATGGACAATGAGTTATTAACAACCCAGTACAACACTAGACCAGCAGGGAAAAAGGCGAAGAATACGCCGAATATCAGAGGTAGAAACTGAAAGACCTTTGCCTGGATGGGATCTACAGGCGCAGGATTCAGCTTCTGCTGAAAGTACATCGTTGCTGCCATGATCACAGGCAGAATGAAAAACGGATCTCTGATGGATAAATCCTGTAGCCAGAGCATGAACGGTGCCTGACGAAGCTCGACACTTTCCAGCAATGTCCAGTACAAACCGATGAACACGGGCATCTGGATAATCATGGGCAAACAGCCGCCCAATGGATTGACCTTCTCCTTTTTATAGAGCTCCATCGTGGCCTGCCCCATCTTTGCGCGATCATCGCCATAGCGCTCTTTCAGCGAGGCAAGCTTAGGTTGCAGCAACTTCATCCGCGCCATGGATCGATAGCTGGCTTCAGACAATTTATAAAACAACGCCTTGATAATGAAGGTAGTGAAAACAATCGCCCAACCCCAGTTACCAATGAAACCGTGAATAGTCTTCAGCAACCAAAACAGTGGCTGTGCGATGATCGTCAGGAAACCAAAGTCTACTGTCAGCTCCAGGTGTTCCGCAGCAGCGGATAATTTGTCCTGTATTTTGGGTCCAATATACGCTTTGGTTGCAAATGTACCTTGAGCACCAGCGGGAATGACCTGACTGGCAGACACCATGCCAATGAGGTAGCGATTCTCGTTACTCAGATAACGAGAGTAGGCTGTGTTGACCTCTCCCGCAGCGGGAATCCAGGCAGCTGCAAAGTAATGCTGAATCATCGCAACCCAACCATCTGTTGCCGGGGCACTCAGATTCTCGTCTTCCATATCGCCAAAACTGATCTTGGCATATCGATCTTCGTCATTGCTCAGAACTGCACCAATATACGTATTGACGAACTGCTGCTTTTCGTCGGAAGTATCTGGCTTACGTTTGAGTTGACGGTACTGATTGACGGTCCAGTCAGCACCTGAACCGTTCTCGATGAGGTAGTCGACATCGACCTCGTAGCTGCCGCGATAAAAGGTCAGCGTCTTGGTTACTTTGATACCGGATTCGGAGACCCATGTGAAAGGAATCGCCAACGTTTCCTGCCCATCTTCCAGAGCAAATGAATCTCCCTCTACAGACATGATTTCCTTGTGCGTGGGCGCAGGCTCATTCGCCCTGCCCTGCAAACCTGATTCGGCAACGAGGTAGTGGGTTGGATCGTCACTGACTAACAGGAATGAGGTATCCGGTTGCTCGATGGAAATCGGATAGTCTTTTAGCTCTATTCGGGAAATAGTGGCGCCAACAGTACTAATGGCACCATCAAAAACATCAGTGCTGACAGTGACGATTCTGGCTTCCGGATTTTGGGTCAAAACCTCAGCTTGAACGACGGGCCCGGATACCGCATTGGGCAAGTCCTCTGCATTGGGCATCTGGGCTGTTTCAGTACCTGCCACAGTGGGTTGTCCGGTACCGGGGGCTTGCGTGCTGGTACGCGCTATCGGCTCGGGCATGTGGTAATCCTGCATCCACGTCTGATAGATGATCAGACTTAAAAATCCGAATGCGAGATACAGGAGCAGTCGTTGGGTTTCCATTACTGATTCAATGTGTTCTGTCGATTGGATGAAGGCTGGTGGCGCCCGACCGGTGATGCACTGCAATCGGTAGCAGTTGATTTATTGGTCGGTACGGGATCGTAACCACCGGGATGAAAAGGATGACACTTACAAATGCGCTTGATGGCCAGACAACTTCCGCTGGCCAGTCCACGAGTTTCTATAGCTTCAGCAGCATAAGCTGAACAGGTCGGTATGAAGCGGCACCGTGGCGGAAGCAGCGGGCTGACCCAGCGTTGATAGAAGCCTATTACACGTAGCATCCGACTATTATCACTTGTTTTGTCAGGCAAAAACACGAAACTCGTGTGATCTGTTGCCAGACTGACTGAAAACATCTTAAAGAACGTAGCCCGCTCGCCAAAACTTCTGAAATCACGTTAGGAACACGAGAAGGCATGCTGTGTGACGGTATCCCCGTTTTGCAACTACAAAGACAGCTTTTCTAGCAGGCGATCCAGCGACGCTCGCAATATCCTGCTGTCTGTGTGCGCGGTCTCGTCACGATTCATCACGACCAGTTCTGTATGAGTCAGACTCGATCTGTGATGCCGGAACGACTCGCGCGCGATGCGCTTTATCCTGTTGCGGTCGATTGCTCGCTTCGCTCGCTTTTTCGCAATGGCCAACCCTAGCCTTGGTTCGATCTGATCGGCACTGTGTGCAAGCACTGTCCAGTAACGGTCGGAGAGTCTTTTGCTCTTCTTGAAGACAGCCGCGTAGTCACTGGCTGTGAGCAAACGTGCCGATCTAGGGAACCGTTGAGTGGAAACCGAACCACCGGATGATCCGCCCTCGCGTTCGCTGTATCGAGGAGGATCCTCTGGCTCTTTCATGCATCACTACTTTGGGAGACTGATTTTATCCCTCCGCGGTAGTTACCACGCTATGCTGCCAAGCAGAATATACGGATCAGGCGCTGAGACGAGCCCTGCCCTTACGACGACGTGAGGCAAGAACGGCTCTGCCACCACGGGTAGCCTTGCGAGCACGGAAACCGTGAGTGCGGGCACGCTTGATTTTGCTGGGTTGATAAGTTCTTTTCATGATAATGCTGCTCTAGGGTAACGCGCGGCGCCACAGGGCTCTTAAACGAACCCGCAAGTTTAATATGTGTTGGCAGTTCGGTCAATCCCTAAATAGCAGTTATCGGTAAAAGAAACCTATCCGCAACGACTATGAAAAACGCATTTAACACACATGAAAAACATACGACAATTATCCAACATCGGTGTCAGATTCGCGTAAAGTTCACTCCCCCCGCAACGTTATTATGTGCACTTTTACAGCCACCGTGCAAGTGCCGGAATATTGCCCCACCCATCGGAGAGACCACAGTTGAGTACACTTTGGGATCGCTGCCTTTTACAGCTGGAAGCAGAACTGTCTAATCAGCAGCTCAACACCTGGATTCGGCCGTTACAGGCCGATCACAAGGACGAAACACTGAGCATTCTGGCTCCCAACCGCTTCGTTCTCGACATGGTTCAAAGCAGTTTTCACCACCGTATTCAGGAAATCGCTTCTGCCCTGGCGCATCCTGAGAGCGTTAATGTGGCTATCGTCATTGGTTCCGGCGGGCTCGACGCGCCGTTCTCTCACGCCGAAAATTCATCAATGGGATCCACTGATGGTTCAGGCAGTCGATCAGCCTACCAGCCAGCCGTAGCAGCTCCCGCACATTCGCAAATCGCAGCTACCGCCTCCTCCATTCGGCCGCATTCTAATCTCAAACCGCAATTCAGTTTCAAGACACTGGTAGAAGGCAAGAGTAATCAATTGGGTCGTGCTGCCGCCCTGCAGATTGGTGCAAGTCCAGGTACCGCCTACAACCCTTACTTGATCTACGGAGGATCAGGGTTAGGAAAAACTCACATGATGCAGGCTATCGGCAACGAGATATTAGCCAACAAACCTCATGCTCGAGTCATGTATATCAATTCTGAACGCTACGTCCAGGAAATGGTCGCCGCGCTACAGCACAACAAGATGAATGATTTCAAGACTTTTTACCGAGGCCTGGACGCGCTGCTGGTTGACGACATACAGTTTTTTGCCAACAAGGAACAGACTCAGGAGGAGTTTTTCCACAATTTCAATGCACTGTTCGAGGGTAACCAACAGATCGTCCTCACCTGCGACCGGTATCCGAAGGAAATCAATGGTCTCGAGGACAGACTGAAAACCCGCTTCGGCTGGGGATTGTCCGTAGCTATCGAGCCTCCCGAACTCGAGATGCGTGTCGCCATTCTCAACAGCAAGGCAGAGACACTGGGGATACAGCTGCCCTCTGAGGTCAGCTTTTTCATTGCCAATCGTATTCGCAGCAACGTTCGTGAGCTGGAAGGATCATTGAGACGCGTAATTGCGTACTGTCAGCTAAATGGCGACAGCATCACTATGGAAAGCACAAGGACATCCCTGGCCGATATATTTACAAGCCACGGAGCGGTGTCCATTGAGACCATCCAAAAGACGGTCGCAGAATACTATAAGATCAGGTTATCTGACTTGTCCAGCAAGACACGAGCGCGATCCATTGCCAGACCCAGACAAATTTCGATGGCACTGGCCAAGGATCTAACCTCAAAGAGTCTACCGGAGATCGGCCGAGCGTTCGGTGGACGAGACCACACAACCGTACTACACGCCTGCAAAAAGGTGGCAGAACTAAAAGAAAATGACGAGGGAATCGCTGAGGACTACAAGAATTTACATAGAACCCTGGACAGTTGACATCAGTACGAAATCATACAGATTAGCGGCAGCAGGCTGTATTTTTCACAACAAAGAACAAAGCTTTCTTCCTGTGGATAACTCGAGTATAAAAGTAGTACACAATCGAATCGTCGTCTTATCCACAATGTGTACACAGGATATCCGAGTACCCCAGTAACGGTTATACATGGTGATAAGCAAACATATCCCATTGATTTAATAGAGAATAACTGAGTTATCCACCAACTTGTTCTTGACTAGTAGTAACAAGAATAAATACATAAAAAAACAATCTTTTTATATAAGCCATGAAATTCAGTGCACAACGTGAATCGTTACTGCTTCCACTTCAGCATGTTGTCGGAGCAGTTGAACGCAAACAGACGTCGGCCATACTCGGCAATGTGCTTATCGAAGCGGACGATGGATATCTGACAGTTACAGCCAGCGATTCAGAAATTGAAATGCAGGCCAGAGTCGAGATGCAGATTGACCAAGCTGGAGCAACGACGGTACCAGCCAGAAAACTTCTGGACATCTGCAAGCATCTGCCAGAGTCAGCCCGGATCGACATCTCCTATTCGGGTGACAAGGTATTGTTAAAATCCAGCCGTAGCAGATTTACTCTTGCAACATTGCCTGCAGATGAATTTCCCAAAGTAGGTGCTTTAGACTCGCCACAGGAAGTACACATTACGGCAACCGATTTACATCGATGTGTAAAGAACACTTCATTTTCCATGGCACAACAAGATGTCAGGTTTTACCTTAACGGTATGCTTCTGGAGATTGGTGCAGATCGCTTATCTTGTGTCGCTACCGATGGACATCGACTAGCCTATTCACAGTGTGATACCGAAGCAGATCCTGATACGCCAGTACGTGCCATTATTCCTCGGAAGAGTGTCAGTGAACTTCAGCGATTACTGAGCAGCGCAGAACCGGAAGATAAAGTAGTTCTCATGGTGACTCCACAGCATTTGCAAATTCAAGTTGGGGGCGTTCGCATCAGCACAAAACTTATTGACGGTAGATTCCCGGACTACAACCGTGTGATTCCGATTGACGGTAACAAGGAAATTGTTATCGATTGCCTGACATTAAAACAATCACTGACACGAGCTTCGGTGTTATCCAATGAAAAATATCGAGGCGTACGGATTGCGCTTGAGTCCGGCCTACTGACAATATCCTCAAACAACCCCGATCAGGAAGAAGCCATTGACGAATTGGAAGTTGAATATCAGGGAGACTCCACAGAAATAGGTTTTAACGTGACATATTTACTGGATGTCCTTGGATCACTTGAATGTGACAATGCACGAATAATGGTCAAAGATGGCAACAGCAGTGCGTTAATTACTCCTGAATCCTCAGAAGCTATTGATTGCAAATACGTTGTTATGCCAATGCGTTTGTGATTCTGTCACAACTGGATATTGCCAGATTTCGGAATATCTCTGAACTAACATTGCAACCGCACCCTACCCTGAATTTAATCACCGGTAATAACGGGTCAGGGAAAAGCAGCATACTTGAAGCCATTCAGTGTCTGGCTACGGGTCATTCCTTTCGAACCCGAAAACCTAAAGAACTCATTACTCACGACTGTCAAGCCTACCGGTTGACCTCTCTATTTACTGATCCCCAGACCGAACGCGAGCATAGAGCAGGTCTGGAACGGTGGACTGATGGAAATGTAGATTTGAGATTGGATTTTGAAGAAATTAAAAGCCAATCTCAAATTACCAAACTCCTCCCCATAAAATCATTGACTCCAGACAGTCACAAACTCGTTCAGGAGGGTCCGGACGAGCGAAGACAATTTCTTGACTGGGGATTGTTCCACGTGGAACCACGTTTTTTGGAAGACTGGCGAGATTTTAAGAGAGCCTTGGCGCAGCGTAACCAGTTGCTCCGTGAAATGGCTCCTCAAAAAATTCTGGATACCTGGAATGAGCCTTTTGCAATTGCGGCACAATCAATACACAGTGCGAGATTATCCTACCTACAATCACTTTCAATAGCCTTAGACCATCGGATAGAACAATTATCGACAGGGTTCCACGTGGAACTTCGTTATCGAGCAGGTTGGGACCAAGAGGAAAAACTGATAGATCTATTGATTAAGAACTTGGCCACACACAGAAAAATGAAAACAACGACTGATGGCCCCCATCGCGCAGACATAGCGATATTTTCGAATAGAAATCTTGCAAAACAGGTTTTATCCAGAGGTCAACAAAAAGTGTTGGTTTACCTGCTACATCTTTCCCAACTAGATGTACTCAAACAAATGAGATCTCGCAATGCGATTATACTTTGTGATGATCTGACGTCTGAGCTAGATGATATTCACGCAAAATCACTCATCACTCAACTTACTGCGTTGCAAAGCCAGATCTTCGTATCGGGTGTCAATCTCAACGTTCTGTCTGAGCAATCCCACAAAAGGTTTCACATGGAACACGGAGTATTAAAAAAAGGACTATAATTAGGGGGTTAGGGCAAAACGAATGATCGAATGAGCGACTTACCCAGTTACGACTCCTCCAACATCAAAGTCCTCAAAGGACTCGATGCAGTACGAAAAAGACCCGGGATGTATATCGGGGACACCGATGATGGCACCGGTTTGCATCACATGGTATTTGAAGTCGTTGACAATTCCATTGATGAAGCACTTGCAGGGCACTGCAGCGCAGTTAATGTGGTTATCCATACTGACGAATCAGTCAGCGTTTCTGACGACGGTCGCGGTATTCCTGTAGATATTCACAAGGAAGAAGGACGATCTGCAGCGGAAGTCATCATGACAGTGTTGCATGCCGGCGGTAAATTCGATGACAACTCATACAAAGTATCTGGAGGATTACACGGCGTTGGAGTTTCGGTAGTTAATGCTCTGAGCGAATGGCTCAAACTGACTATTCATCGCGACGGGTATATCCACACTCAGGAATATCGAGATAGCAAGCCAGTATCCGACCTAATAGCTGGGGAGGTCACTGATAAAACCGGTTCAGAAATTCATTTCAAACCGAGTAGCGATACCTTTTCCAATATACGTTTCGAATACGATGTGTTGTCCAAACGACTACGTGAGTTGTCATTTCTCAATAGTGGTGTTCGTATAGTCCTCACAGACAAACGCACCGACCAGACTGACACTTTCGAATACGAAGGTGGAATACGGGCGTTTGTAGAGCACCTCAATAGAAAAAGAGCACCAGTAAACCAGACCGTTATTCATACCTTAGGTAGCAAGGATGATGTTGCCGTCGAGGTGGCTTTGCAATGGACTGATACCTACCAGGAAAATATTTTCTGCTTTACAAATAACATTCCTCAACGAGATGGTGGTACGCATCTGGCCGGATTTCGCTCAGCGCTGACACGAACACTAAATCAGTATATGGAAGCCAGTGGAGTCACGACTAAGGCTAAAGTATCTGCCAATGGTGATGATGCCCGGGAAGGTCTGACCGCAGTATTATCTGTGAAAGTACCGGATCCGAAGTTCTCGTCACAAACCAAAGACAAACTAGTGTCATCGGAAGTAAAGGGAATTGTCGAGTCCGTACTTGGTGAGTTCATGTCAGACTTTCTGCAGGAGCATCCAACTGAAGCGCGTGAAATAACTGGCAAGATCATCGACGCAGCAAGGGCTCGGGAAGCCGCTAGAAAAGCGCGTGAAATGACGCGCAGAAAGGGTGCGCTCGACATCGCAGGACTCCCCGGTAAACTGGCTGATTGTCAAGAAAAGGACCCCGCCAAATCTGAAATCTATCTTGTAGAGGGAGACTCCGCTGGCGGATCAGCTAAGCAGGGACGCGATCGTCGTAGACAAGCCATCCTGCCTTTGAAAGGCAAGATTCTCAATGTTGAAAAGGCACGTTTTGACAAAATGCTTCAAAGCGCTGAAGTGGGAACACTCATTACGGCACTTGGGTGTGGCATCGGTCGAGATGAATTTGATCCCGACAAACTTCGCTACCACTATATCGTCATCATGACTGATGCAGATGTTGATGGTTCGCATATACGCACTTTATTGCTTACTTTTTTCTATAGACAAATGCCTGAACTTATCCGTCGCGGTCATATATATATCGCCCAACCGCCGCTTTATAAAGTCAAGAAAGGTAAGCAGGAGCGCTATGTCAAGGATGATGCAGAACTGAATGCCTATCTGTTGCAGCTTGCGCTTGATGGAGCGCGTTTGCATGTCACAACCGATGCACCAACCATCAGTCCGACAGGATTCGAATCTCTGGCACAAGAATACATGCGTATTGGTCTTCTCATGAGTCGTATGGAAAGACGTTTCAACCGTGACGTTCTTGAAGCCATGATTAATCAGGTGCCGTTGAAGGAAGACCAACTAGTCGATGCAACGATTGTTGAAGATTATGGCACCAAGCTGATACATACACTGAATCAAGCCTTATCTGCTACTTCACAGTACGAAGCATCGGCGATGGAGGTTGGTGAATTGCATGGCGTCAGGCTCACACGACGAGTTCATGGTAATGACAAGGAAATTCTGTTGGATCCCGGTTTTTTCAAATCCCCCGACTACAGACAGTTGGCCAAGCTTTCTGAAAAGCTGGTGGACATGTTGGGTGAGGGTGCCTACGTAGCCAGAGGTGAGCGCGAACTGCCAGTTGACACTTTTAAGCAAGCCATGGATTGGTTGATCAGCGAATCCAAGCGGGGATTGACCATTCAGCGCTACAAAGGCCTGGGTGAAATGAATCCCGAGCAACTTTGGGAAACCACTATGGATCCGGAAGCTCGTCGCATGCTGCAAGTGAGTATTGAAGATGC
Organism: Granulosicoccus sp.; assembly: GCA_045106195.1. Taxonomy (GTDB): domain Bacteria; phylum Pseudomonadota; class Gammaproteobacteria; order Granulosicoccales; family Granulosicoccaceae; genus Granulosicoccus. The sequence goes on along the minus strand of JBGCEH010000016.1, from coordinate 67,102 downwards.
CATTGCTGCTGATGAGGTTTTCGATACGCTTATGGGCGATCAGGTAGAACCAAGACGCGAGTTTATCGAACGCAATGCATTGTCTGTATCCAATCTGGATGTGTAGAAAGCGCTTCAGTGAGGCGTTCTGATTCTCTGGATCAGAGTGCCTGCACATCCGGGAGTTTTGACAGGTGACTGACAACCGGATCGTGGGCTAGTGTAGGGCAGGGCACGTAGAAGCAAGTCAACAATGCATCAGGTATCAGTATCCATGAGTGAAGCCAATCTTGTTAACCGTCCGGCGTTTTCGAGTATCGACGTCCACAACGTCGAGTCACAACTGGATATACATCTTTCAGCTTGTCGATCAGTTATCGACTCACTGAAACATGTCAGTGAGCCCAGTTGGGAGACATTGATTCAACCACTGGAAGAAGCTCACAATGCACTAAGTCTTTTCTGGTCTCCCATTAGTCACCTCAACTCGGTTATGAACAACGACGCACTGCGTGAAGTGTATAAAGCCTGCTTGCCCAAGATTAGCGCTTATTACACAGAGCTGGGTCAGAATGAAAGTCTCTATACTGCAACCATGGCACTTCAGAGCAGCGCCCCATTCGCCGCCATGAGCCCCGAGAGGCACCAACAGATAGCGCATAACATTCGCGATTTCGAACTCAGTGGTGTTTCACTGCGCACTGATAGAAAGCAGCGTCTGGCTGAGATAGAACTTGAGCTGTCCAGGCTTAGCACTGAATTTTCCGAGAACGTGCTGGATGCGACTAATGCCTGGAGTAAAATATTGCCTGATGCGGCTGCACTGGATGGTTTACCTGATTCTGCGGTTGCTGCCGCATTGCAGAGCGCAACGGCCAAAGAGAAGACAGGGTACCTGGTAAACCTGGAATTCCCGAGCTATATGGCTGTCATGATGTTTGCTAATGATCGCTCTTTACGTGAGGAAATGTATACAGCCTTTTGTACCAGAGCGTCAGAACAAGGGCCGCATGCCGGCACGTACGACAACAGCGACAACATGGAAACTATCCTACGCCTGCGTGCTGAGAAAGCGACATTGCTGGGTTATGCGTCCTATGCTGATTTATCTGTTGTCCGCAAAATGGTGGAAAGCCCGTCTCAGGTACTCGATTTTCTTAACGATCTGGCAACTCGCGCTGTGCCACAAGCCAAACAGGAATTTGCCGAACTGGAGCAGTTTGCCAAAAAGTCGCTTGGTTTGAATACGCTGGAAGCTTGGGACGTTGCTTTCGCCAGTGACAAATTGAAAAAAGAGCAGCACGATTTATCAGACGAGGAACTGAAGCCCTATTTTCCTGCAAACAAGGCGATACCCGGAATGTTCGCAGTGGTTGGCAAACTGTTCGATCTCCACATTCAGCAGGTCGAAGATATCGATGTTTATCACCCCGATGTTCAGCTTTACTCAATAAGTGACAGCAACGGTCGAGTTCGCGGCGAATTCTATCTGGACAACTATGCAAGGGAGAACAAACGCGGTGGTGCCTGGATGGACGTTTGTGCAACTCGGCAGCGGATAGGCAATGCCATACAGCGACCGATCGCTTATCTGACGTGCAATCTCACACCCCCTGTGGGCAATGACCCTGCATTGCTGACCCACATGGAGGTGACGACACTGTTCCATGAATTTGGTCACGGCCTGCACCACATGCTCACTCAGGTGGAGGCTTCGGGTGTTTCAGGCATCAACGGTGTGGAGTGGGATGCCGTCGAGCTGCCGAGTCAGTTTCTGGAAAACTGGTGTTGGCAACGCGAGTCGATAGACATGATCAGTGGCCACTACCAGACCGGCGAACCGTTACCGGAATCGCTTCTGGAAAAAATGCGTAGTGCCAGAAATTTCCAGTCTGCGATGCAGCTCGTCAGGCAACTGGAGTTTTCCCTGTTCGATATGCAGATACACCTTGACTCTACTGCTGAGAAGAGCGCCGATATACAAGCAAGTCTGGATACTATTCGAAAGCGAGTCTCGGTTGTGCCTGCGCCTGCGTTCAATCGATTCCAGCATGGCTTTTCACATATATTTGCAGGTGGTTACAGTGCCGGGTACTTTAGCTACAAATGGGCAGAGGTGCTCTCCGCCGATGCCTTTTCGCGATTCGAAGAAGACGGAATATTCAACTTGGAAGCTGGTCAGTCATTCCTACACAATGTGCTGGAGGTGGGTGGCTCACGAGACGCGATGGAATCATTCAAGGCATTCAGAGGCCGTGAACCGGAAGTTGATGCGCTTTTACGGCATAGCGGTCTGGCGGCGGCGGCCTGAATCTGGGCCTGAGAACGCCAAATGTTCAGGCTCCAGAGAGCCTGACTCTCCCAATGCGCACAGGGTAGACCTGTCAGCAGATATCTGTCAAATACAGTTATGAAATATACCGACCTCCGCGATTTTATCGCTGGACTGGAATCGCGTGGCGAGCTGGTGCGCATCAGCACAGCCGTTGATCCTAACCTTGAGATCACTGAAATATGCGATAGAACACTGAGAGCAAAAGGGCCCGCCTTGCTGTTTGAAAACCCTATAGGGTCAGACTATCCCTTGTTGGGTAACTTGTTCGGTACACCCGAGCGTGTGGCTTTTGGTATGGGCGAAGAGTCGGTAGACGCACTTCGTGAGGTGGGAAAACTTTTGGCCTTTCTCAAAGAACCCGATCCGCCAAAAGGCCTTAAAGATGCCTGGAACACCTTGCCTATATTCAAGAAGGTGCTGGATATGGCGCCCAAGAGCACCCGAAATGCGCCATGTCAGCAGAAGACCTGGGATTCGGTGGTTTTATCCAGATTACCGGTTCAAACCTGTTGGCCAGGCGATGCGGGACCTTTGATCACATGGGGTCTTGTTATTACCAAGGGGCCTCACAAGAAACGCCAGAACATGGGGATATACCGGATGCAGGTCATCGGCCCGGACAAAACTATCATGCGCTGGCTAAGTCATCGCGGCGGTGCTCTGGATTTTCGTGAATGGCAACAAACCCATCCCGGTGAACCATTTCCTGTGGCTGTGGCGCTGGGGGCAGATCCTGCGACGATTCTTGGCGCCGTGACACCCGTTCCCGATTCATTGTCCGAGCATGCCTTTGCGGGTTTATTGCGAGGTGAGCGCACTTTGCTAGCAACGGCGCAGTTGTCAGATCTACAAGTGCCGGCGTCGGCAGAATTCGTACTGGAAGGTTTCCTGTACCCGGGCGAGATGGCACCGGAAGGCCCCTTTGGAGATCACACGGGCTACTACAATGAGGTGGATGACTTCCCGGTTTTCAAAGTCGAGCGTGTCACTCATCGAAACGATCCGATTTATCATTCCACCTACACAGGACGTCCACCTGATGAGCCAGCTATTCTTGGTGTGGCGTTAAACGAGGTGTTTGTGCCCATCCTTCAGAAACAGTTTCCCGAAATTGTTGATTTCTATCTTCCACCTGAAGGCTGTTCGTATCGAATGGCGGTAGTGAGTATGAAAAAACAATATCCCGGCCATGCCAAACGCGTGATGATGGGTGTGTGGAGTTTTCTGCGGCAATTCATGTACACCAAATTTGTCATTGTGGTGGATGACGACGTCGATGCGCGTTCCTGGGAAGATGTTATCTGGGCGATTACGACGAGGATGGATCCTGCACGTGACACAACGCTGATAGAAAACACGCCTATCGATTATCTGGATTTTGCCTCACCGGTATCCGGGCTGGGTTCAAAGATGGGAATGGATGCTACCAACAAATTGCCGGGAGAGACGGATCGTGAGTGGGGAGAACCGATCAGTATGAGTGATGAGGTCAAGTCCAAAATTGACGACCTGTGGCCGACATTGGGTTTAGGATAGTCGTACAGTCATGTAACCCATGTACCCGTACACAAGTTGTTAAAGACTGTGTATTGATAACTCAACCATCATAAGCTCCCGTATTATTGCTGACTTGAAAAGGCAATGGATTTGCTGACCACCGTTTTCCTTAGCTTGTTCGTGGAACAGATTCCAGCAAATGCAGAGTGCGAATGACTGGCAGCGTCAACCTTCAGATGTGGATTTTGAAGTGTTGAGCTCAATGATCAGCGAACTGGTTCGTCATCACGAGCAGCAATTGACGGGTGACGAGTATAGTCTTGACTGGGAGTCACCCAGCGCAAGAACGCGGATCGTCAAGTTCGCATCAACAGCCAATTTGTACAACGTGGTCAATCAGATTCCCAATGCGGTTGCAGTTGAGTATCAACTTATCTACGAGGGCGTACCGGTTTTTTCATGGCATGAGTATCGTTGGCCACATCTCCAGGACACGCAGCAATCACTTTCCGAACCAATCGCTGGTGTACCGCAAGCGTGTATCGATGAACTCATGCGCTATCACCTTAATGCCAATACAAGCTGGTTGAGCCGTTACCGCAATAGACTATGCCGTAAGCGGCCCACCCAGATCGATGAAGTTGGCGTAATGGCTAAGAGTCACCGTTTGCGCGCTCTCTAGTCTGGCCGCCATCGCTCTGGCAGGTAGAGGTTCGGAAAAGTAGTACCCTTGGTAACCCTCGCAACCTTCATTGTCCAGTAGTGGAAGCACGGTAGCGCTCTCAACACCCTCTGCAATGACGCGAATACCCAAAGTCTTGGCCAGTGCAATGATGCTTTTAACCACGGCTACAGCATGCGGAAAGCGTTCGATATCAGCGATAAAGGAACGATCGATCTTGAGATGGTCCAGTGGTAGCTGACTGAGGTAGGCCAATGATGAATAACCGGTACCAAAATCATCCAGTGAGATCTGCACACCCAGTGCCTTGATCTCATTGATGATATCTGTCTCAATGGTCTGCACCAGTGCCGATTCAGTAATTTCCAGAATAAGGCTATCTGGACGCATGGAGTGTCGTTCCAGGATGGTAGTAATGTGATGAGCAAAATTAGGTGTGCTGAGCTGGCGTGCAGACACGTTGACTGACATAGTGGTTGCCGGACTGATCAAGCCTCTGCGCAACCAAATCCGATGTTGTGCACAGGCCTGCGAGATCGCCCATTCGCCCAGTTCTCCTATCAAACCGGTCTCTTCCAGTACATCAATGAAAGAGCCTGGGCTCATGTGTTCACCGGACTCCTGAGGCCAGCGTAATAGAGCCTCAAAACCCAGCACCTTGTTTTCCTTTATCAGTAACTGTGGCTGGTAGAAAAGTTCGAAATCCTGCCGGTCTACCGCCCGGCGTAAGCTGGTAATCAGTACTGATCTGTCGCGTTGTGCCTGATCCAGTTCGGGTGTAAAGAATACATGTCTGGACCTGCCAGATAGCTTGGCCCGATACAAGGCGATATCGGCCTGTTTTATAAGACTATTGGCATCGGAGGTCGTGTCGGAATTAAGGCCGGTTGCCATCGCAATACCGATACTCGCAGAGACATACACTTCTTCTTGTTCCAGTAAAAAGGGCTGTCGAATCGAGTGCACCACCGCATCGGCCACTGTACTCGCATCCTTGGCAGTCTCCAGTTCCTTAAGCGTAACGGTAAACTCATCACCACCGAGGCGTGCGACAGTATCCGAATCTCCCACCGTCTGTCGCAAACGTTGTGCGACCTGTACCAGCAGCTCATCGCCAGCGTCATGGCCCAGCGTATCGTTTATGGCCTTGAAGCCATCCAGATCGATGAAAAGTAGACACACGATGCCATGAACGCTACGTTGAGCTAGCGAACCATGCAGATGCTCAAGAAACCGCGTCCTGTTAGGTAGACCGGTAAGGGCATCATGATGGGCAATTTGCTTAAAGCGTTGCTCTGCTTCGTATTGCTCCGTGATATCCATGATCACGATAAGACTACCGGTAAACGTTCCCAGGTTATTGACTAGTGCCGTTGCATTGATACTCGCCCAAGAGGTCGTATTACCGGCACTGTTGAGCCGTATGACTGCACGGTATGTTTCCCCTTTCTCCTGGCAGCGTCGCATGTCAGTAAGGGTTATTGCCTGGTCATCCATGTGGATGCCTTCGATCCAGCCACTACCCTGGTTACCCTCAGCGGTGAGTGAGCTCAATCGACACCACATGTCATTAGCGTACTCGCATAGCCATTGATCATCAAGCTTGATGATGCCTACGGGTGCCAGCTGAGTGAGTGTTCTGTACTGTACCAATGCACTTTGCAATTCAGCTGCGCTCTGTATACGACCACTGATATCGTTCAGTACGATAGTCGTATAAACACGCTCGCGCACGCGTGAATGAAAGACGGTTAGCTCAACGGGTATACGCTGTGAATCTGATTTAATGGCTTCAGTATCACTGACCCTATACGGTCTTTCATCGTTGGTCCGTAACGAATAACTGTAGTCTGCCGCATTCTTCTGGATGGTGTCCAGTGTATCGTGAGAGAGAAACAGTTTCAGGGAAGTACCTAATGCGCTACCGGTATCCACACAGAAAAGCCGCTCGCAACCAGGGTTGAATGCTGTGATATTCAGGTTATCATCAACGCTCAGAACAGCGTTGAACGATGCTTCCAGCAAACTGAGTAATTGTCTGTTGGTATCACCAACACCGGCAATTATGTTGTTGATGCCTCGATTGATAATACTGTTGATATGTACACGAATAAAGGCGTCCAGCATCGTCTGCAAACGCTTTATAAGCACAAGGTCAAATCTGTGTCTTGCGTTGGCTATAAGTAAAAGTGCTTTCAGTGAGCCTTGTTCGTGAATAGGACAAATAGCATAGGAATAAATGCGTGGATGCCCACGTGGAAGGTTGCGCAGATCGGTATCGTCGGCAGCATTTGAAAACGTCGGCTTTAATACATCGATAACATCCTTCATTACGTTATCGGGTCGGTTCTCCAGCAAACTGTCGTGCTGTCGTGAAATGTTGCCCCTGGAACTTACACAGATCGCGGCATCGAGGGTCAGCGTTTGATCATTGACCGGGCGAAGAACACACCCATAAACCGCATCGGTCAGCCTGAGTGCTTCGACGATCAGCTCTTCGCTCAATTCGCGCAGTGATAGCCCGCGCGCAACTCTGTCACTGACACGTTCCAGAAAACGATTCTGTATGTTGTGGATAGCCTGGCGAACCTCATGATCAGCCCGCCTCTCGGTCGTCTGGTGATCATCGTCGCGCATGCGATCGCCGTACTACAGATGCAAGCTCTGAGCTGTTACTGGCACACGTACTGGATTCATTCCCATGGCGATCACCGCCCGTGCGCTGGATGATCACTACCCTCAGGGTCAGATGTAGTGCATTCATGGTATGCCCGGATTCGACGCAAAACAGTCATTATCGAAGTTTCTACGTTGGTCAGCATTAAATGAGTGCCTAACTAACATGTCCGTTGCAGGGCTTGGTTGTAAAGCCTGTAACGTAAACTTCTGGTTAAACCGCTATCCTTGAATTCGGTGTCATGAAAATACGTCTCCCTCATTGCAACAACATATATTCGGGCGGTTTATTTCTCCACCCTCAGTTGCTGTCACTCTTCTATCAATCAAAGTGTAGTTCACTTGCGTAAAAGATCACTGACTATCAATGTTAGTCCTTGCTGATCAATCATGCATAGAGTTGTGCGATTACCGTATCGCGTTAACCGTAGTGAATAAATGCTTAACCATGTTAAAAAGATGTCTGATGTTCAGCCACCGACTAGCGCGTATCAAATCGGGTTTTTTTCCAGTGGGCCAGGCAAGCGAGCTGACCTTGGTCACCGGCAGGGTTCGCCACTAGTGTGGTGTGTCGGAACCCTAGTTCACTGGCAAGCTGTGCACAACGCTGGCTGTTAGCGATCAACGGTATGGAGGTTAGTGTATCTTTGTATGAGCTGCACAGTTTACATAGATTAGTCAGGGTTTCATTGCTAGTAACACTGATGATATCCGGCACGCAATTGACAAAGAGGGTGTCTATTGTTTGCGAATCGATGTTTGGCAGTACTCGTTCATAGACTGCAATCGAGCCGACATGCCAACCGCGAGCGGTCAGCCGGGATTGGATAAGATCCCGTCCTCCACAGCCTTTGATAATCAGCAGTGAACCCGACGGCTGATGTGCTAGCTGTTCGAGATAGGATTCACTGGTGAAAGGGGCTTGTGGTACTAGTGTTACCGGCTGTTGGAGGTGTTCCAGAGCCTTTGCTGTTGCACCACCTATGGCATGTACTTGATGGTCCGGCCACGGCAAGGGTCGCTGCTCATGAGCGAGCTTAACGGCGTTCACACTGGTAAACAGTGCTGTATTGTGGGTCGCAAGGAGTGTGTCAAGTTGGTCCTGATCCACCCTGCACGGTAAAATCTGCAGGCACGGCAACAGTGCAATGGTATAACCCAGCGCTCTGCAGCCATCGGCAAAGGCGAGCTGCTGACCCTCGGGTCTGGTAATGAGAACAACGGGTGACTGCTGCCTCACCGTATCCTTTGACAGCGGGGTACTTGTCGTCAAGGTAGCTGTTTTTTTCTGTAAAAAAGCTAGTATACGCCTGCAGTGCCGGTATGGAATATCGTTGCGCCGGTTACGTGTTCAAAGTACCTCATAGCCGTATGGCTTTCGTTTAATATCAGGTGAATGTTGCCTGAACAATCGTTGTGGACAATTAATGAGTCAGTCTGAAAAACCTGGAAACACAGACGTGCAAGGCACGATAGCGGGTACTGCCAGCTCGCAAGCGCGAGGTTCTCAAGCAGACGAGCTGTCAGGTCAGGGCATGTGGGGTGGACGGTTCTCGGAATCCACTGATGAGTTCGTCCAGGAATTTACCGCGTCCGTCAACTTTGACAAGCGCATGTACCGTCAGGATATTCAAGGCTCGCGAGCTCATGCCACCATGTTGCAGCGCACTGGTGTGTTGAGTACCAGCGATCATGACGCTATCCAGTCTGGTCTGGATGCGGTTCTGAGCGACATCGAGTCCGGTCAGTTCAACTGGTCAGTAGCGCTGGAAGATGTGCATATGAATATCGAGGCTGCGCTTACCGCAAAGATCGGTGATGCAGGAAAACGTCTGCATACGGGCAGATCCCGGAACGATCAGGTGGCAACGGACATCAGACTGTATTTGCGTGATGCCTGTGATCAGGCTGCTGGCCAGCTTACGCGATTGCTCGAAGGGTTGCTGGTGTTGGCCATGAACGAAAGGGCCACGATCATGCCGGGATTCACGCATTTGCAAACAGCTCAACCGGTGACGTTTGGCCACCACGTCATGGCGTGGTTCGAGATGCTGCTGCGTGATCTGGAGAGACTGGCGGATACTCGCAAGCGACTCAATCGTCTGCCGTTGGGAGCGGCAGCTCTCGCGGGAACCTCTTATCCGATAGATCGCGAAATCACCCGGGAGCTTTTGGGATTTGACGCCGTGTGTGAGAATTCACTCGATGCGGTCAGTGATCGTGATTTTGCCATTGAATTCTGCTCTACCACAGCAATCAGCCTTATGCATTTGTCGCGAATATCCGAAGAGCTGGTTCTGTGGATGTCGGCTCAGTTTCGCTTCATCGATTTGCCTGATCGTTTTTGCACGGGTTCATCGATCATGCCGCAAAAGAAAAATCCGGACGTACCCGAGCTTGTCAGGGGTAAAACCGGACGGGCCTACGGCAATCTCATGTCACTGCTGACGTTGATGAAAAGTCAGCCATTGGCCTACAACAAGGACAATCAGGAAGACAAGGAACCACTGTTTGACTCGGTAGACACCTGGTTGGGTTGTTTGTGCGCCTTTGCTGATATGTTGCCTGCCATAGAGGTCCGTCACGATGCTATGAAACAGGCAGCCAAAGCCGGATTTTCCACTGCCACAGATCTTGCGGATTATCTGGTCAGGCAAGGTCTGGCTTTCCGTGATGCACACGAGGTGGTAGGCGAGGCGGTGGCATTCGGCATGCGCAACGAGCTGGATCTGTCAGACATGACGCTGGAACAATTACAGAGCTTCAGCGACGATATCAAGGATGACGTGTTCAATGTGCTCACTCTGGAGGGGTCGGTGACAGCGCGCAGCCATAGGGGTGGAACAGCCCCTGACGCCGTTAAAACCGCGGTGCAGAGGGCCGGGCCACGTCTGGCCAGTGCCTACATACCGAACTGACGTTTAAGCCAGATAGCGATATCAGCAACTTCTTCGGTGCTGACACTGTGTGCCATGGCATAGCTGTGCCATTCCACATTCATGCCTTGTTCGCTGAGGACCTTGTGCGACTGTTCGGCATGTTGTATTCGGATAACGTCGTCGAATTGTCCGTGTGCCATGAATACAGGCAACTCTTTGCCGTGCGTCGTAAGCTCGGCTAAGACAGCATCCTGAATGGGCAGATAAGTGGACAACGCCAATACGCCTCCCAGTTTGTGGGCTGAGGTCAGGGCTGTGAATAGGGCTATAGCGCCACCTTGGGAGAAACCCGCCAGCAAGATATTCTCAGCAGGCACTCCACGTTCGATTTCAGCCTCGATCAGTGCGTTGATGTGCTCGGCGGACTCACGAATTCCGGCCGTATCCTGCTGACGGCTGCCAAAATCCATCGAGGTGATGTCATACCAGCCGCGCATCGCAGCGCCGCCGTTGACCGTGATGGGGCGGACAGGGGCATGCGGGAACACAAATCTGACGCCCGGCCGGTCCAGCAGATTCAGTTCTGGCACGATAGGTTCGAAATCATGGCCACTGGCGCCCAGGCCATGTGCCCAGATAACGCTGTATTCGCACTCTTCAGCGGTGTTGATTTCGATGCTGTCCAGTAATTTGGCACTCATGAGGTGGCTTGAAGACTCGGTTGATTCGCGCAGGCGAGTATACTCCAATGACCAGTGATGCAAGAGAACTTGCGTGATGTCCAAGTGGTTTATAACGCTGCCGAGCGTCTTGATTGGCTCATCGATACTTCTGGGCTGTGGAAACAAGGGCGATTTGTTTTTGCCCCCTGATCCACGCCTGGCAGAGGAACTTGAAGCGGCCAGCGAGCGTATCAACGAATACGGTGCTGAGCTCACTAATGAAGAACAGCCTGATAAAAAGAAACGCGATCCAGAGCAACCATCGCAATAATCTTTCACCATATTTAAAAATTTCTGCTAAACATGACGCCTTTTTACCGACAATCCGGGTCACTGATGACCGATAATCAGCGCTGTAGCGAGCTTGCTGAGGAATTCGGCACACCGCTGTATGTGTATAACCGGAGCAGTATTGAATACGCCTGGCGCGAATTTGCCGATGCCTTGAGCGGCTCTGATCACCTTATCTGCTATGCGGTCAAGGCCAATAGTAATCTGGCTATTCTAGACACGCTGGCGCGTCTGGGCTCAGGGTTTGATATCGTCTCCCTTGGAGAGCTCAAGCGAGTGCTTGCTGCCGGTGGCAAGCCGTCCTCTATCGTGTTTTCAGGCGTTGGCAAGAATGAGCGCGAGATGGCTGCAGCACTTGAAGCTGGCATCCGCTGTTTCAACGTCGAATCTGTCTCGGAGCTTGATAGGCTTGCCGAAGTGGCCAAAGCCCATGGCGTGGTGGCACCGGTGTCGTTGCGCATCAACCCGGATGTTGATGCCATGACTCACCCCTATATTTCTACTGGTCTGAAAGAGAATAAGTTTGGTATCAACATGCGTGATGCCATGGCAGCTTACCGACGCGCTGCACAACACCCTTCCATTAACGTAGAGGGCATTGATTGCCATATCGGCTCGCAACTCACAAGCCTTGAGCCTTATGAGGATGCGGTGAAATTGCTCGTATCGATGGTGGATTCGCTGGCTGAAGAAGGAATCGAACTGACACATATCGATGTCGGTGGTGGTCAGGGAATCCGCTATGGAGAAGGCGATACCAGTCTGGATGTTAAAGCTTGGGCTGAGTGTGTCAGAAATGCTATTGGTGATCGCAATTTACAGATTCTTGTAGAACCGGGTCGTTATATTGTTGGTCAGGCAGGGATACTGCTAACCCGCGTTGAGTACTTGAAAAGCAATGAAGACCGGCATTTTGCGGTAGTGGATGCAGCCATGAACGATCTGATTCGTCCGGCGCTTTATAGCGCCTGGCAAGAGATCGAAGCGGTAGAGACGCTTGATCGCGAGGCGCGTGTTTATGACATAGTGGGACCCATCTGCGAGTCTGCGGATTTTCTAGGCAAACAACGCAAGCTGGCAATTGCAGAGAATGATCTTTTATGCGTTCGTTCTGCCGGTGCGTATTCGTTTGTCATGAGTTCAAATTACAATACCCGACCCCGTGCAGCAGAGGTGATGGTAGACGGGGACAATGCGTTTCTGGTGCGCTCCAGAGAAGAGACGGAGGCGTTATTTGCACAGGAGTTTCTGTTGCCATGACCGGTGTGGATTTCACCAAGATGCATGGCCTTGGCAACGATTTTATGGTCATTGACAATCGCGACGGCAGCATTGGACTGAACGGTGAAACGGTACGACGCTGGTCTGACAGGCATACTGGAATCGGCTTTGATCAACTGCTCGTGGTGAATGCTCCCTCGGTAGAAGAGGCCGAATTTGACTATCAGATATTCAATGCCGACGGAGAAGAAGTCGAACACTGTGGAAATGGTGCGCGTTGCTTTGCCCGCTTTGTCACTGAAAGGCAGCTGACGAAAAGTCGCTCTATCAACGTCAATACCGCACTAGGCATTATCACCTTGCAATTGCAGCACGATGATCAGGTTATGGTCAAGATGGGTGTGCCTCAATTCGAGCCGCAACACATTCCGTTTATTGCAGACAAGCGTAGTGATTTTTATGCACTGGACGTCGATGGACAACACTTTGAAGTAGGCGCCGCCAGCATTGGAAATCCACATGTACTAATTCGTGTGGATGATCTACACATAGCAGACGTTGAGCGCATCGGTCAACTTGTTGAACGACATGAGCGATTCCCCAATCGTGTTAATGTCGGTTTCATGCAAATCATGGACTGGCAGCATATTCGTTTACGTGTGTTTGAACGTGGAGTAGGAGAGACGAGGGCGTGTGGTACCGGTGCCTGCGCGGCAGTGGCTATTGCGCACTCGCAAGGGCTCCTTGACAAAACAGCGATCGTAAGCTTACCCGGAGGTGATTTGAAAATAGATTGGCCTAATGTGCATGCTTCGATTGAAATGACGGGCCCATGTTCTACAGTCTTCGAGGGACAAACAAGAATGTAGCGATACCATGCAACCTGAACAGACCAATATTGGCGACGAAATCACACCCGATGCCGTTGTCAAATACCTTATCCGAAATCCGGAGTTCTTCGTTAGTAATCAGGATATTCTGCCGAGATTGCGTATCCCGCATGACTCGGGTAAGGCGGTATCACTGATTGAAAAACAGGTGAGTGTGTTGCGTGGGAAATGTGGTCATCTGGAGAAAAGCCTGCGAGATCTGATTGCGGTTGCCAGGCAGAATGAGACCCTGCACCAGAGGCTGCATCTGTTAAATCAGGAAATCATCACAGCTGCAACACTTCCGGACATCGTAGAGTTGACGCGATCATGCCTGCGGGAAAACTTCAATGCCGAAGGTGTGCACTTGATGCTGATAGCGCCCGCCCCGAAGCGAGCACCACGTCGTAAAGCCAGCGATAAGACGCCAGCGGCCAAGACGGCACCAAGGAAGCGAGCGCCAAAACTTGAACAGATCGAAGGTGCGATGACTTTGCGACACACCGACAAGCGTGTAAAGCAGTTTGCTGCATTGTTTGAAGGTGGTGAAACCGTATGCGGGATGCCTACTGCCGAGCAGTTGCAGGCGATGGTTGGACGCAAGCATGCCAACGTTGGTTCTGCTGCGATGATACCGCTACAGTTCCAAGGCAAGTTGGGTGTGGTGATGCTCACCAGCCGCGATGAATCACGTTTTGGTGCCGGGAAAGGCGTCATGTTCCTGAATCAGATGGGAGAGCTTCTCAGTCGGCGAATCCATAGCTATGCAGCTCATGCAAAGGCAATAGCAAAGTGAGCGAATTCCAGAGCGCCATTGACAAGTACCTGGAAGAATTGACGGTAGCGCGGCGTGCGTCGCCGCATACTGTCAGCAACTACGCCAGAGACCTCAAGGCTGTTGCGCGTTCGGCAGCTGCCCGCAACATACTGAACTGGCAGTCTTTGAGTTCTAATGACGTGCGCGCCATTGTCGCTGAGCAACATCGTGACGGTATAGCTGGCAGAAGTCTTGCGCGCCGCCTGTCTGCAGTACGCGGGTTGTATAATTTCATGATTGATCATGGCATTGCCAGAATCAATCCGGCTCAGGACATACTGGCGCCCAAGGATAAAAAGGCCTTGCCTGCCACGCTGGCGCCAGAAGAGGTCAGCAGGCTGCTGACGCAGAACCTTAACGATCCAATGATCTGTCGGGACCTGGCCATGTTCGAACTGATGTATTCATCGGGGCTACGTCTGGCAGAGCTTGTGAGTATTGATCTGTCGGATCTGGATCTTAGCGTGGGACAGGTTCGTGTTACCGGCAAGGGTGGCAAGGTGCGTGATTTACCAGTGGGTGAACATGCGGTAGATGCCATCAATAAATGGCTGGGGTACCGTCGCAGTCTGCCCGGTGCCGACTGTTCAGCGGTATTTCTAAGCTCACGCGGCAAACGTATTGCGCCACGAACGGTGCAGATGCGACTGAAGAAACTGGCAGAGTCTCAGGGTCTGGATCGTGACTGTTATCCGCACATGCTCAGGCATTCCTTCGCCAGCCATTTGCTGGAGAGTAGTGGGGACTTGCGCGCGGTACAGGAGCTGTTGGGACATGCTGATATCAGCACTACCCAGATTTATACACATCTTGATTTTCAGCATCTGGCCAAGGTTTATGACGAATCGCATCCGAGAGCCCGGCGTGATCAAGTGGCCGAGGACAGTTAGGCATCGCCTTGCCATGGTCAGGTAACCTGCCATCCGCTTACCGCATGGAATGATGAACATTGTGTCTTTTCCTTGCACAGCTTTGTAAGGTGGCTGATGAGAGCCCTGTCAATACTTGCCGTATTGCTGATGCTTACAGCCTGTAGTGGCGGTAGTGCGGCGCCTGGCGTTCCAATGGACGACGGGGCAGGGCAGGGTGACACTTGCGATACCGCGTACTATCGTGAACTGCGTGGCGACTATGAAGGTCAGATCGAATTCTCCAGCCGCACTGCTGCCTGTGCATGGAACGTGGACATGCAGGTGTCTACCCGGCTTCAGTCGACTGACATGTGTTTTACATTTGTAAGTCTGACCAGCAACCTGACCAGTAGTGATTTTGGTGACAGTACCGTGTGCCGCGATATTGGTACCAGCGCCCAGTTGTATGAGCCGTATCTCGGCGAGCTGAGCCTTGAGGTACTGGACAACCCCGCCTGGCCTGTTGATGGCACCTTGAATCTGAGTACCGCTCTGGAGCCGGATAAGGTTTTTCCCGTGGGCTCGACGGGTCAGGTGCAGCTAATAACACTGCGATTCAACGGCCTTGGCAACGTAACATACCCGGACAGTAGCGATCCGGATGAACGTTTTGCCGGTGTGCTGTTCAGGCAGATGGACCAATAAGCGCAAATTACAACTCGAACCCTTTAAGGCGTGCGTAAGTTCCACAAACATTTTGTACAGGCGCATGACATCGCATTAACGTAACTTCTACAGAGTTTCGGTGGTACAGGTAAGTCCATTGCACGTTGCGAGGGGCGTGTGGATTTGACAGTGGCTTCCAAACAGAAAACACGTTGCCAGCATACTGTCCGTATCAATTCGCTAACGTTACAGGCTGTGCCGGTCGTGCGTGACCACAGACGTTGTCGAAATATGTTGCTCGTGTTATTTTGGAAAATCTTGAAAATGGAGCATGAGAGATATTATGAAAGTTTTTGGAATTGTAGTTTTGAGTCTGGTTTTGACGAGTTGCGCAACACAATCTTATGTAGTTAATGGTGGTGGTGATACTGTGCCTACGCAAGAGACTATGCAGCCGTTTTTCGTCAGTGGTCTTGGCCAAACACAGGAAATTGATGCCGCCGCTATATGTGGACGCGCTGATAAAGTGGCCAGAGTCGAATCACATATGAATTTCCTGAATGGATTGCTCGGTGGTTTGACATTCGGTATTTATACTCCAAGACAAGCAAAAGTGTATTGCACTGAGTAGTAGTTTTGCGCTAATTGCACGCTGACGCCTCACTGTGCGCGTGGACGGGTGAGGTGTTAACCTCATCGATCTGTCAAATAGCCAGAATGTCATTTCGAATACGCGCGCGCAAAATAGGTCATTCAGACAGTGGGCGGTCGTGAGTGAACCCGCTAAAACGGGTGAGCTTGAGTTCTGCGCTTATCGCCACCCGTTGTGTACTTATCGAGTGCGGCCGGATATTACCTCCCTGGATCAGCTATCAATCAACGAATACTGGCTGAACAGACCATTACTTTGCAGGCACTGACTCAGCTGCACCTTGCGGGATTTGGCGCCCTGCGCCGCGAGCAGTTTATCGCCGGTCTGATACAAAAAGGATGGAAGCAACATCGTTTGAATGACGTTGTTCTGGAATTTGCACGCAATGATAACCGCATTCTCGCCAACCTCGGCAAGGCCATGGAGCTCGATGCCAGCATCCGAATCTTTTGCATGTGCCATATCGCGTGTCACATGCACAGGCAACAAGGTGCGGGCCAGAAACTCCACGCCAATGGTTATTCCTTCGCTGCCGCTGGCTCGTATCCAGCGTATGACACCCATTAGTGCATCGAGCTTGCTGCTTTCGGGCGCGTTTTTACTCTTCAGTGCCTTGTCGGGATCTGTAACGCTGATTAACTCACCGACTTGTACCAAACCCGCTCGGCAGGTGCTGTTGTGAAGACACATACCGTGCAGCGTCTCGTTGGTAACATACCAGCTGCTCTCGTGGTCGGCGGGAATTTCGGTGGGGCGATAGAGCAGGTGTGCGCAAATTTCCTTGTGGCCGAAGACAACGCGTTTGGGCTGGTGTGTGATGCAACGGAGCAGCCTGCGTTGCCGCGAGCGTGCCACCGCAACGTGCAAGCGAGCCAGTGACTGGCGTTCCAGCATGTCGCTACCCAGAATGCCGGTAGCGCCGGATTTGATCTTCGCTGACATCTGGTCTATTCGATACAGCAACGGAGCCACGCTGAACCAGCGTACGTCTTTCTGGTTGGGGCTCAGCAAGCCGCCGGCAGGTTCTGGACGAGAGCCCTGTTTCAGGTCGATGGCGTAGTCGGTGTTGCCCAGTGTTTCGGGGGGCTGTTGTCGTTCGATATGGATATCTGCCACCGCCTCTCGCAGAAATTCGAGGATCAGTGGCAGTTGCCGTGCGCGCTGCTGGGACAGATCCGCAACGCTTAACAGTAATATGAACCGGTAATGATCCTGCAGCGATAGAAGCTCCGAGCCTTGTTGGGAGGACAGGAGTTTGTGTTCTTCAGCCAGTGCATAGAGCTGGTGGGCATCTTCGATCAGCGCGTCCGGAAAACTGCGAAAGGCGTGAACAACTGATTCTGCCTGGCGGGCAAGCGCTTGCATGGCTCGTCTGGCATCATCTGCCAGCGGTTTTTCACTGTCCGAGAGCAGAATCTTGAAGGCGAAGGCTTCCTCTCGCAGCAAGGAGTCCCGCAGACGCGCGTTGCGCGCAAACTCGCGGGTTAATGGCAAGGGTTGCGCATCGCTAAGCTCGCTGAGGTGGCGGTGAAGGTCACGCAATACCGGAATGAAGCAACTGATGACAGAGCGACGCTGATCGACGTCGTTGTGCAAGCGGTTGCTGTGTTTGAGTCCCCGATAGACATTACGCGCGTCAGTCTCTGATTCCAGCGGGCGCAGGTCGGCAAGCCACTGGGCAACGCCCTCGGGGTTAACTGGGAAACTGCCCGTATCGGCGACGGTTCTTTGTGGCACGGTAAGCTGCATTAGACGGAGGCTAGCACACCGCGCAACAAACGTTCTGTGTCGAACAGTACAGAGTGTTCAACAGGTACACTTGGGGCCTGTCATCTTGAGGGTTAGTAAGTGGAACAGTTCCGTGGAACCACCATCTGTTCGGTGCGCCGAGGCAACCAGGTGGTTATTGGTGGCGATGGACAGGTCAGCATGGGTAACGTTGTGATGAAGGGCAATGCACGCAAGGTACGCAGGCTCTACAAGGACAAGGTGCTGGCTGGATTTGCCGGCGGAACTGCGGATGCCTTTACACTATTCGAGCGATTTGAGGCCAAGCTGGAGGCGCACAATGGTCAGCTGACCAGGGCGGCTGTCGAGCTTGCAAAAGACTGGCGCACTGATCGAATGCTCAGGCGGCTTGAGGCCTTGTTGGCAGTGGCAGATGAGTCAGCCTCGCTAGTGATCACCGGTAACGGCGATGTTATAGAGCCTGAAGGCGGTATCATTGCCATAGGTTCCGGAGGTGATTTCGCCAAATCCGCAGCCAGAGCCCTGCTGCAGCACACCGAACTCAGTGCCGAAGAGATTGTGCGCTACAGCCTTGAAACTGCCGCCGACATCTGCATCTATACCAATAATCGTCTGACTATCGAAACGCTTGAGTCCGATGTGTGATCCCGTTCGTCAACGGAACACGCAAGGTGTGTGGCTCACCACGGCGCTAAGGCCCATTTTCCGACATTCAATCAGTGCTACCGAATCCAGTTAACGATGTCCAACATGACCCCGCGAGAAATTGTCCAGGAGCTGGACAAACACATTATTGGCCAGAGTTCGGCCAAACGAGCCGTAGCGATTGCCTTGCGTAACCGCTGGCGTCGCCAACAGCTCGATGATGATCTGAAAAACGAGATTACGCCAAAGAACATTCTGATGATCGGACCTACTGGTGTGGGCAAAACCGAAATCGCCCGGCGTCTGGCACGCCTCGCCAATGCGCCGTTTATCAAGGTCGAGGCAACTAAATTCACCGAAGTCGGCTACGTCGGTCGAGACGTTGAATCCATTATCCGAGACCTGGCGGACGTTGCCCTGAAAGAGACCCGCGAACAGGCCAAACTCAAAATGAGAAATCGAGCCGAGGATGCGGCCGAGGAGCGGGTGCTGGATGTGTTGTTGCCGCCTGCCTCCAGCGTCGGGTTCAGTGTGAATGAGACGCCTGAGAACAGCACCCGGCAAAAATTCCGCAAGAAACTGCGCGAGGGAGATCTTGATGACAAGGAAATCGAGATTGATATCAGCCAGCAACCTGCCGGCGTCGAAATCATGGCTCCTCCGGGTATGGAGGAGATGTCTCAGCAGTTACAGGGCATGTTCCAGAATCTGGGCGGTGAGCGCACCAAAAAACGCAAAATGCCGATCAAGGATGCAATGAAACTGCTGATTGACGAAGAAGCTGGCAAGCTGGTCAATGACGAAGACATGAAGACGCAGGCTCTGAACAGCGTTGAGCAGAACGGCATTGTCTTTATCGATGAAATTGACAAGGTTGCCCGCGGGTCTGATCGAGGCACGGGTGGCGACATATCGCGCGAAGGCGTGCAGCGTGATCTGCTGCCGCTGATCGAAGGCAGCACGGTGTCGACCAAGTTCGGAATGGTTAAAACCGATCACATATTGTTTATTGCCTGTGGGGCCTTTCATCTGTCCAAACCCTCTGACCTTATTCCAGAGCTTCAGGGACGGTTGCCGATAAGGGTAGAGCTCGAGGCACTGAGTACGGACGATTTCCAGCGAATCCTGAGCGAACCGGATGCCTCTTTGACAGAGCAGGCCACCGCATTGTTGGGCACCGAAAATGTCACATTGAGTTTTACAGCTGACGGAATTGCCCGAATCGCGGAAGTTGCCTGGCAAGTCAACGAGAGCACGGAGAACATCGGTGCACGCCGACTCCACACGGTGATGGAGCGACTACTGGAACAAGCCTCTTTTGACGCCTCTGACAACGCGGGCAAGACCGTGTCAGTTGATGCCGACTTTGTTGACAGTCATCTTGGTGATCTGGTGCAGGATGTCGATCTCAGCCGATATATTCTCTAACGTATTTAAAGACACAAGCCATCATGCCAAGACCTACCGATATCAAGTTGCATCAGAAAAGCCGAGTGCTGGAAATCAGCTTCGATGATGGCTTCGAGTGCAACCTTACGTGTGAGTACCTGCGAGTCAACTCGCCTTCAGCTGAAGTGCAGGGGCATGGCCCCGGGCAGGAGGTCTTGCAGGTCGGAAAGCAGGACGTCGGTGTCACTAATCTTGAGCCCAGCGGAAACTACGCTTTAAAAATCCATTTCGATGACGGGCATAACTCGGGGCTATTCACCTGGGACTACCTCTATGGTCTGGGCAAGCACTACGAAGAGAACTGGCAACGTTATCTTGATCAATTAAAAGCTGCGGGCAAAAGTCGCAAGTCTGCTTGAATACCCTTATCACCCACCTTGTACACACAGCGCTACCAGTGCTAAAGCAGTGACATTCCGTAGTCTTTTCGCAATGGCAATGGATGAAATCTGCAGATTATGGTTTGCATTGATCCAGCCAGCCACCTTCGAGGTAAGCAAGTCGTGAACAATGACAAGACACATTTCGGCTACCAGACCGTCGACACCGCAGCCAAAGCCGGTATGGTCGGGCAGGTATTTGATTCTGTAGCATCAAAGTATGACGTGATGAATGACCTTATGTCGTTCGGTGTCCACAGGCTCTGGAAGCGGTTTACGGTTTCTCAGGCTGCAGTGAGGCCGGGTCATGTGGTGCTTGATCTGGCCGGTGGTACTGGTGATCTGGCGGCTAGGTTCGCACAACGCGTTGGTCCGCAAGGCATGGTGGTTCTCTCGGATATCAATAGCGCGATGCTGACGACCGGCAGAGACAGACTGACAGACGAGGGGCTCGTCAGGAATATCGATTACGCGCAGGCCAATGCCGAGTTCCTGCCGTTTGAAGACGACAGCTTTGACTGTATAACAATGGCGTTCGGACTCCGTAATGTCACTCACAAGCTTACGGCCCTTGAATCGATGCATCGGGTGTTAAAGCCCGGCGGTAAGCTACTGATACTGGAATTTTCCAAACCCGTATTACCACTGCTCAGCAAAGCGTATGACGCCTACTCGTTTACTGCGCTTCCCCTGATGGGCAAGCTCGTTGCCAATGATGCTGACAGTTACCGTTATCTGGCAGAATCGATTCGCATGCACCCTGACCAGGATACGCTGGAAGAGATGATGCAAGGCGCAGGTTTTGCCAAGACCCGCTATCACAACCTGACAGGTGGTGTTGTTGCATTGCACAAGGGCTACAAGGTCTGAATCTGCCTTTTCCCATGAATCTGCCTTTTCCCATAACACTGGCACTTGAGAAAGCCATCGATGCCATGTTGCGCATGGACCCTGAAACACGTGAACGGCTGGCAGCGCTGGATGGATGTGTTATTCGTGTCAATGTCACATCGCCTCCGGTCACCACCCTGCTCACCGTCGTGGACAGCAAGGTTTTTCTTGCTCAACCTGATGACACCAACGGCCCAGATCCCCACACCGATACAACGATCACCGGTAGTTTGTCGGCATTGCATTCACTGCTCGATGGCAACGATGCTGTATACAAAGGAGAGGTACAGATCGCCGGTGATATCGGCGTTAGTCAACAGCTCAAGCAGATAGTCGCTCAACTGGATCCTGACTGGCAGGATGCGGTATCGCCATTTCTAGGTGATAGCCTGACGCATCGTCTTGACAGGGCTCAGTCACGGTTGTCAGCCTGGCTCAGGCGCAGCCGTGACAGCTTCGATCAAAACACCAGCGAGTATCTGCAGGAGGAAGTCGAGCTGTTAGCCCCGAATGGTGAGGTGCATCATTTCTGTCGCGAGATTGATGAGTTACGGGCAGCGGCTGACCGGCTGGATGCGCGCGTATACAGACTGGAAACCGCCTGCCTGTCCGAATCCGATGAGATCTAGCACATGCTGACGCATATCGGACGCTTTGCGAAGATCGAAGGCGTGATGGTCAAGTATGCTCTGGAGGAGCTGTTTCTCGATGCGACACCAGTACGCGCACTCAAACATCTGTTTGTGCTGTCACCCACGCGCTGGATGAATCGTGAAACGCGTGCCTTGCCACGCGCCCAGCGGATTCGTATGGCGCTTGAAGAGCTTGGGCCCGTTTTTGTCAAACTTGGTCAGGTCTTGTCAACCCGGCGTGATTTATTACCTGACGATATCGGGGATGAACTGACGCTTCTGCAGGACAAGGTCAGGCCTTTTTCCAGTGAACTTGCCAGAGAGCAGATAGAGGCCGAACTCGATCATCCGATAGACGTGCTTTTTCACAGCTTTGAAGACACGCCCATCGCATCGGCATCCATCGCGCAAGTGCATGGCGCTGTGTTGCATGATGGGACGGAGGTGGTTGTCAAAGTACTTCGGCCGGGCATTCGGGAGACGATTGACCGTGATGTCAGCCTGATGTTTATCCTGGCAGACATGGCGGCAGCAGTGCTGCGGGACGGCAAACGTCTGCGACCTCGCGAAGTGGTTGCCGAATACGATCGCACCATCCACGGTGAACTGGATCTGGTTGCAGAGGCGACCAATGCTGTGGTGCTTCGCAACAATTTCAAGGATAGTAAAACGCTTTATATACCAGAGATATTCTGGGATTTTACGCGTAGCTCAGTCATGGTTCAGGAGCGGATAGACGGTATCCCCATTCGTGACATCAAGGCGATGGAAGACATCGATATGGACATGAAGAAACTGGCCGAGCATGGTGTGGAGATTTTCTACACACAGGTGTTTGACCATAATTTCTTTCATGCTGATATGCACCCGGGCAATATCTTTGTCTCACGCGAGACCCCCGAACACCCGCAATATATTGCGGTAGATTTCGGGATTGTTGGGTCACTTACTGATGACGATCAGCGTTACATCGGAGAGAATCTGCTAGCGTTTTTTCAACGTGACTATCGGCGCGTGGCACAACTGCATATTGATTCGGGCTGGGTGCCACGTGATACGCGGGTCAGCGAACTGGAGGCGGGTGTACGGGCTGTCTGCGAGCCCATTTTCGACAAACCTTTATCGGAGATATCGTTTGGTCATGTGCTATTACAACTGTTTCATGTCGCCCGACGATTCGAGATGGAAGTTCAGCCGCAGTTGGTCCTTCTGCAGAAAACCTTGTTGAATATCGAAGGGCTGGGACGCCAGTTGTATCCTGAGCTGGATTTGTGGGCAACCGGTAAACCGTTTCTGCAACGCTGGGTGCTCAAGACCAATAACCCGCAGACGGTTCTCAAGCGCTTTGTTGATCAGGCTCCTGCGATCCTGAAAGCCATGCCGGAAATGCCCATGCTGGTGCATGACTTTCTGAAACTGCAGAACCAGGCTGCAGGGTTGGTAACGACACAATCCGGCAAAACGGGTCTGCCAGCGCGGCAGGCACAGGCACAGCACAGTGCCCTGTCTTTAAGACGATGTATTGCCGGTGCCAGCTTGTTGATCGTGGCCGGGTTACTGGGAGCGGCTTCAATGATACGCAGTGACGGGGAGGTTAGCTGGTGGATCTGGATAACCGGACTGGCAGGGCTTGGCTTTCTGGGATTGGGTCTAAAACAGCGTTAGTGTGGGTGTGAGCAATCGATCACAATACGGTGACTTGAATAGTCAGTTTTGACTCTGGTGGCCGCTTGCTTGCACAACATAAAACACAAACTGCCTCATTCATAACGTATGCAAGCACAAAATAGTGAGCCGCTTTGGGACGAAGGGATATCTTCATTTCTGGCAGGTGAGTATGAGAAAAAGCAGGCGCCCCTGACAGCGGCTGATCTGAAGAGGCTGGCGATTGAGCAAGCCGTGCGGGTTGGCGATCTGCTGGAGACGCTTCACTTATTGGCGATTTACGGTGCTTGGCACTACTGTGACGAGCAGGGTAACCCTGAAATGCTGGACGAGGAAGCGCTTGACGAATTCTATGCGAAGGGACGCATAAACGCTGATGATATGGCGGCCTTCAGTGGTGTCTGGATTCCGGCTGTCAGCAGCTGATCTGCGCGTTATTTACGGATTCTTCGACCGAGGCTAATGCTCGATAGCGGTGCTGTGCGGACCGGTGTCCTCATCGCTGAAGAAGTCGACTTCGCCAGTTTCCAGAGCGTACTCAGCTCCGACTATCTGCAATCCGTCGTTTGCGACAAGACCTTCAAGAATGCGCGACCCATGACGTAGCTGCGAGACAGATGCGCGGATGTTAGCCCGGGTTGCCAGACGGATTAGCTGATCCTCGTTATCCTGGAGACCAGCCTCCAGCAAGGTCTGAACGGATGGCTGAATACGATTGACAATGGACTGCAGGTTTGGCGAGCGATTGTCCGTAGGCTGTTTCAGCTCACTGAGGGTTGCCTCGATAGCGCCACAGTGGGTGTGACCAAGAACAACAACAAGTCTGGCATTGTGTTTGACAGCACTGAATTCGACACTCCCGAGTAGCGACGGTGCAACGATATTGCCGGCAACACGAATGACGAAAAGGTCTCCGAGGCCCTGATCAAAGACAATTTCTGCCGGCACCCGGGAGTCCGAACAGCCGAGAATGATGGCGAAAGGTTCCTGTGCTTGTATCTCTTTACCGCGGCTGGCGTTACGGGCCATAGCGTCCAGATCGCGCACATTGGATTTGAAACGTTGGTTGCCGGCCTTGAGTCGGGCCAGTGCTTCTTCTGCAGGTATCATGCTCGGTAGTATAATGGTGAAGTGGTCTACTGAACCGGAAAACACTCATCTATCTTGATTGAGAGGCATTCGTTGTGAGCGGCAATCTGTTGATACTTTTCGAGTTGTCGCTGGTTTTTCTTGTGGTGTTTGGCTGGGGATTCAATGAGCTGAGACAGTTGAGAAAATACAGGGAAAAAAGCCGCAAGCACTCAGAGGGCAAATCCGGCAGTGATTGAGTGTAGTAGTATCCTGCCGATGTATAGCCTGTGACCGCGAAAGACGAGCTGCAACACAGACATGGATAATGAATGGATTCAGGCAGTGCTGGCGCATCGAGCCACGCTGACACTCGGTATTGTCGTCAGCGTGCTTTTGTTGCGTGGACTACTGATGCGTAGGATTCGCCGCAGGCACGTCATTATGGATCCGAAAGACAGGCGTGCCATGTCACGGGTTCATGTGGTATCGGTCAGTGCCTGTGTGATGTCGATCCTCGTTCTCTGGCTTCCGCAGATCCAGAATTTTGTCCTGTCCATTACCGCTATCGCGGTTGCACTGGTTATTGCCACCAAGGAGCTTTTACTGTGTCTGACGGGTGCGATTCTGATTCGTACCAGTCGAGCGTTTTCCATCGGTGACTGGATTATGGCGGGCACACAATTCGGGGAGGTCATTGAACGCAATTTCATGTCGACCTCCATTCAGGAAATCGAGGCGCGATCGTATACCTACACCGGCAGGACAGTGATCATTCCCAATAGCCTGTTTCTGTCAAACTCTGTCATCAACCAGAATTTTCTCAGGCGTTATCAGTTTCATAGTTTCAGTATTACCATAGAGCCGGACGCTTTTCCGATTGATGCTGAGGAAAAACTGGTAAAACGGATTGAGTCTGTTACCGCTCATTTCCATGACACGGCAGAGCGTTATAACAAGATGCTCGAGCAGCGCACCGGTATCGATATTCCCGACGCCCGGCCATCGCTGGATTTTTCGACTAATGAGATGGCCAAGATTATCACGACCATTACCGTGTTCTGTCCTACCGATGAAATCATGGTTTTGGAAAAAGCGATGGTCAAGGAGTTTTTCGAATGGTACCGAAGCAATCGGGAGGTGCGCAGTATCTAACGTAGTGGAACATACACAACGCTGAGTGAACGTTTCTATGTTCCACAGCGCTGTTGTGTCAGGATTGGGCTTTGACAGGTTTCAATTATGCAAGCCCGACCCTTAAATCTCTTGATTGACCGTCTCTATCAGCAACTCCCGCCTTCGAGTGTTGCCTTGTTGGTCTCATCGAAAACCGATGATACAACATGCTCTTCCCCATCACGGTTTGTGACCGCAACGATAATGGCCGCACCCGTGATTTCCCCACCGGATACCCGAATCTGTCCCAATTCAGATTCGCTGAGCTGATCATCAATATCGATGGAAAACTGATGCTTGTCACCGGGACTAAATCTTGAAAACGACAGTTCAATAATCTGATCGCCATCAACAACAACCGGTTGTTGGCTGAGTTTTGCTTCGCCATTTTCAGAGCGATAGGGTTGATATACTTCCACGCCGGCACCGTCGGCGGTAACATCAAAGATAAGGTTGCCTGCCGAGGAGCTTAAATCCAGATTCACCCTGGTGATGGACCAATTGCCTGAAGAGGTGTTTTGAACCGTAAAGCGGTCTCTGGGTGCGCTCTCTAGGAATATGATCCTGGATGAGAATCCGCACGTGTTGCCAGTGGCTTCAGCCTTGTCGGATGCCAGTGATACGGTGGGTACAACCAGTGCCGCAACAATCAGTATCGAAACTACGCTGTGTGAAGAATGCATATCAGTGATGTCAGAAAATGTAAGGGAAGCTTAATCGTACAGGCTATCAGATGTGCCTCGATCCCAAACCAGCAAGTGATTGTTTGCGGGCATGTCAATGATTTTTGCTGCAGTGAACCCGTTGCTACGTGCTAGCTGGTCCAGTGCCGTGACATCCCGGAGTCCGCTTTGTGGGTGACGGTGGCGCAACTGCTGGTCAAACTGATTGTTGGAGTCACTCACATGCTGACCGTCAAAGACGAAGGGCCCATAGACACATAACATTCCATTATCACTGTTACTCATTATGGCAGCTGAAAACTTGAACAGCTTCTCAACGTGCCGCCAGCTGACAATGTGCAAGGTGTTTGCGCTAAAACACACGGACGCCTTGTGCGCTGGTAATAGCCTATCATCCAGATCAAGTTGCACGGGTGGGCGAATGTTGTGGCAGCCAGACTCGGCAATCCATTGTCGGATACCGGTTAACTTGTCTTTAAGGTCGGATGGCTGCCAGGTCAGGTTCGGCATTGCCGCGGCCATGTGACAGGCGTGCTGGCCGGTACCGCTACCAAATTCGAAAACCGTGTCGTGTGCGTGCAATACCTTCTGTAACGCTAGCTGGATGGCTTGTTTGTTTCTTTCGGCAGCGGGTGCAAAGGGCTTTGGATAGATCATTGACACGGTGTTGCAGCGTGTGTGTTCACATGTCACCAATGTGCCTTTTACACATCTGACGACTTTGCCCAGAGATTAATATCCTCTTCGCGCGCATACTCATCTATCTGGTCAAGCTCGGCCTGAGTAAACTCAAGGTTGTTGACTGCCCCAACGCATTGTTCTACCTGCGATGCTTTTGAGGCACCGATAAGCGCAGTTGTGATTCCCTCATCACGAAGAACCCAGGCTATGGCCATCTGCGCAAGGCTCTGATCGCGCGATTGTGCAATCTCGTTAAGCTTATTAAGGTTGCGGATAGCACCATCAGATAGCATTTCGGGTTTCAGCGATTTGCCCTGGGTAACACGACTGTCCGCGGGGATGCCTTTCAGATAACGATCGGTCAGCATGCCCTGCGCCAAGGGTGTGAAAGCAATGGACCCAACGCCCAGATCTTTCAATGTCTGCTTGAGTCCATCTGTCTCCACCCAGCGATTGATCATGTTATAGCTTGGCTGATGTATGAGGCAGGGGGTGCCGAGATCGTTGAGAATGGCTACAGCCTCTCTGGTGCGTTGTGAGTTATAGGAGCTGATGCCGGCATACAGTGCCCTGCCGGAACGTACAATCGTGTCCAGTGCACCCATGGTCTCTTCAAGTGGTGTGTTCGGATCAAAGCGATGTGAGTAGAAAATATCGACATAGTCCAGCCCCATGCGGTTCAGGCTTTGATCGCAGGAGGCAATCAGGTACTTGCGACTGCCCATCTCGCCATAGGGTCCGGGCCACATCAGATAACCGGCCTTGGACGAAATGATCAGTTCATCCCGGTAGCCTTTGAAGTCTGTCTTGAGTATCTTGCCGAAGGCTGATTCTGCCGACCCGGGTGGGGGGCCATAGTTGTTGGCAAGATCGAAATGGGTGATGCCAGAATCAAATGCACTGTGGCAGATGCTGCGCTGGTTGTCGTAGTTGGCGTCATGTCCGAAGTTGTGCCACAGGCCCAGGGAGATGGCAGGCAGCAACAGGCCTGAGTTTCCGCAGCGGCGATAGGCCATGTTTTCGTAGCGGGAGTCAGCGGGTTGATAGCTCATGAGCGTACCGTTTGATCAAATGGGGGTAGAAACACTAGCATGTTCCGGAGCCACTGGCGATCAGCCCGCTTAACCGGTAAGTACGCTAGGGCCGGGCTGCCTTGCAGCAACTGCATTTACTGGATGAATGCTCAGCAAACAGGTGTAATCCTGCCCCGGCATTGCTACCATGCACGCATGGATGTTTCAGACCTGTTGGATTCCCTTAACGATGCGCAGCGACGGGCCGTCAGCTCGCCACCTGGCCACCTGTTGGTGCAAGCCGGTGCTGGGAGCGGCAAGACCCGAGTGCTGGTGCATCGAATTGCGTGGCTTACCCGGGTGGAAGGTGTCTCCCCGTTCAGCATCATGGCTGTCACCTTCACCAACAAGGCCGCCCGTGAAATGCGCTTGCGGGTGGAGCAGTTGCTGGGCACGAGCATCGGGCCCATGTGGGTGGGCACTTTTCACGGTATCGCGCACCGTTTCCTGCGCACGCACTGGCAGGAGGCAGGATTGCCACAGGCCTTCCAGATTCTGGATTCGGATGATCAACTGCGTCTGGTCAAACGCACAGTACGCGGACTTGAACTCGATGAAACCCACTTCCCGCCGCGGCAGGTGCAGTGGTTCATCAACGGACACAAGGATGAAGGGCGGCGCCCACACCAGATCGATGATGAGAACGACCCCATCACGGCTGAGTACATTCGCGTCTATACCGCCTATGAGGCAGCCTGTGCCCGCGCAGGCGCAATCGACTTTGCCGAACTGCTGCTCAGGTCTCTGGAGACCTTGCGTGACAATGCGGCCTTGCTGGCCCATTACCGTCAGCGCCTGCAGCATTTGATGATTGACGAGTTTCAGGATACCAATGCTATTCAATACGCCTGGATACGGCTGTTGGCGGGTGACACCGGTCATGTGTTTGCGGTCGGTGATGATGACCAGTCGATCTACGCCTGGCGTGGTGCGAAAGTGGAGAACATCCTCAATTTTGACAAAGAATACAATAGCGCCGAGCTTATCCGTCTGGAGCAGAACTACCGCTCCACCGGCACCATACTCAAAGCCGCCAACGCCCTGATTGACAAGAACCTGGGGCGGCTTGGAAAGAACCTGTGGACCTCTGATGGTGACGGCGATCCTATTACGATTTATAATGCTTACAACGAAACTGACGAAGCGCGCTTCATTGTCGAAACCATCATCGATTACATTTCTGACGGTGGACAGCGTAAGGATTGTGCAGTTTTATACCGCTCAAATGCACAATCGCGTGTCATTGAGGAATACCTCATGGCTGCCGGCGTGCAATATCGTGTCTACGGCGGTCTGCGATTTTTCGAGCGCGCTGAAATAAAGGATACCCTGGCCTACCTGCGGCTGGCGACGCATAGCTACGACGATGTTTCGCTGGAACGTATCATCAATCAGCCGGCACGCGGAATTGGTGACAAGACGGTTGGCGATATACGTGCCGAGGCACGTAGCCGCGCCATACCCATGTGGCAGGCAGCCACCGATCTGGTTAATGAAAAGCGTCTGAGTGGCAGAGCCAACACAGCGGTGGGTAAATTCCTGGAGCTCATGAAGCTTATCCGGGAAGCGATAGAAGATCAGGCCTTACCGCAACAGGTTCAAACCGTCAGCGACATGAGCGGTCTGATTGAACACTTCAAAAAGGATAGCTCGGAGCGCGGCCAAAGCCGCGTGGAAAACGTGGAGGAGCTGTCAAACGCTGCCCGTACGTACGTGCATCAGAATGATGATGATCCGGACATGAGTGCTATTGATGAGTTTCTGGCACATGCAGCGCTTGAGGCAGGCGAAGGTCAGTCGGATGCTGACGACAATGCCGTGCAGCTGATGAGTTTGCATTCAGCCAAAGGTCTTGAGTTTCCGGTGGTGTTCATGGCGGGCATGGAGCAGGGCCTGTTTCCTCATCAGCGTTCTGCCGAAGACCCCGTCCGCATGGAGGAGGAACGCAGGTTGTGTTATGTGGGTATCACTCGTGCTGAAAAAAAACTGTACATGACCATGGCTGAGCAACGACGCCTGCACGGACGTGATCAGTACAATCCACCGAGCAAGTTTGTTACCGAGCTTCCTGGCGAACTGCTCGAAGAGATTCGCCCGCGCATGCAGATCAGTACGCCGGTATACCGGCAGGAGCAACCGTCGTTTATGCAGGAAGAGCACGATACCGGACTCACGGTTGGGCAGATGGTGAGACATGGCAAGTTCGGCATGGGTGTGGTTCTTGATCAGGAAGGGCGTGGAAAGCAGGCAAGAGTTCAAGTGAACTTTGAGGATGCCGGTAGCAAGTGGCTGGTGCTGGCGTATGCCAATCTGCAACCGGCCTGATGTCGCTCAACGCTCCTGAGCAGGGTTAGCCAACAAGTTTTACCAGGACGTGGACAACAACGTATCTCAGATGATGCCTGCCTCCAGACTGGCGGCCATCGTCATACCAAGATCCTCACATTGAGTAATGAACTCCTTGCTAAATTCTCCCCGGCACAATAGGGGTTCCTGAACCAGTCGCCATCGCAAACCTTGCGCGATGCTCTCGATAGCTCGTCGTGTACCTGTTCCATCATGGCCTGCTCGAACATAAAAGGCGAAAGGTAGCCCTTGGGTACTTTCGAGGCATGGATAGTAACAGCGATCAAAAAAATCCTTCGTTAATCCCGCCATGTATCCGAGATTCTCGGTAGTGCCAATAATAACGGCTTGTGCCGTTTTAATATCTTCCGGGCCAGTGTCCAAAGGCGAGATGCAACGGGTATCCACGTTAGCTACCTCATGATTTCCAGCTCCTCGAACTACCGCTTCTGACATCCTTTTGGTATTTTCGGAAGGGGTATGCGAGATGATAATGAGTCTTTTTCTGTTAAGCATAGAGTCAAGAGTACCTTTTATTACCTCTCGGTAATACTCAGTCGATCAGACAGCGCAGTCTGCAGAATCCGTGAAGGTCCAAGACCTCTTCCAGGCGCTTTATGCCCTCACGGGCTGGTTCAACCATCACCTGGGCGCCACGGTAAACCGTTAATTTGTCGCAAGGTAATATATGTGACAAACTTCGAATGAATAAATACTCGAGGGTTAACGACGTGGAAGTCGAATGTAAGCTATGGAAGCGCCAATACGTCGGTAAGCTTTTTCGTCCAAAAAATATTCTGTCGATATCGTTAAGCGCATTGCTCTCTGTCAGCATGGCGAACGCGGAAGATCTGGTGCTCGAACCGCGAGTCTGGACGCAAGCCTCACTGCCAGCCAATGCAGGGGGAGTGCCGCTCAATGAGTTGTTCACCGACGACCTTCTTGCCGAGAATTATGGTTCGATCTGGAGGGTATTCATCTACGATGCCATCATGGGGGAGTATAAGGATCCAGGGATTAACGGAACCATCGCTCAAGGTCAGGGTTTCTGGATAATTCAGATATCCGAAAACACCGTACAAATAACGTTGGGTATAGAGGACGTTCAGGACGCCAGTGTGCTAAGTACAACAGCTTGTTTCAATGCTGAAAGTGGGTGCGCGCACACTATCCTGGACGTAACTGACAGAGAGGTGTCATGGAACATGGTCGGCAGCCCATTCGATGATGGGCTGCCGGCATCGCAACTGCGTATCGTGAGTGGCGCGGATGATACGGCCTGTTCAGCGGGATGCTCTCTTGCAGATGCAACGGCGGCGGGTCTGACTGACGGCGAGCTCTTTCATTACCCCGGACAAGACTTGCCTTATGAGGATGTAGCGTCAGGTGGATCGTTGCAACCGTGGGATGGATATTGGTTAGGTTTGCTGCCCGCGGCAATCGCACAGGCACCGATCACTCTGCTAATACCAAGGCGTGATCTGGGAGATGCTCCGCTACCCCCTGGCGAGCTGCCGCCTCAACCGGTTGAAACAGGTACAACCACTCTTGTGGGGGTTGATTCTGACAATGACGGTTTGCGTGATGACGCGCAGATTGCACTTCACGCGATGGACTATGACGAGCCTGAGATGGCTGCTGCCAGACAATCTCTCATATCGCTGCAAAACGCCATGCTCGTGGGGGGTGGTGTGTCTGACGAGTCCATCCAGGCTGCAGGCAACCGCCTGACTCGTGCGATGGAATGTTTGCTGGATACGTTTGGTGAGCGGGCTGGTGACGAATTGTCATTCCATGAGTTCATAGTGAATAACACCGATGAACGGAGGAGTGCAGCGCAAGCATTTGACGGGCAGAGTGTGGGCCGTCAATTCTCATCCGTGACCAATGGAGATGCGTGTGAATAATCCGATCATGAACAGCTATCGGGCACTGAAAAAGACATCGGGTGTTGTCATCGTATCGGTATTTGCGATGCTGCACTCTGTGTCAGGACTGGCGCAAGAGAGTTCGGAGCTTGAATGTGGAACCCAGACGACATCAATCTATTTTGGTAACGGTATCAACACGACACGTGCATCAGCTGAACTGAGCAAGATGCGTATCGAGCGCAGTTACAAAACAGAATTGCA
This sequence comes from Granulosicoccus sp., assembly GCA_045106195.1. Lineage (GTDB taxonomy): Bacteria > Pseudomonadota > Gammaproteobacteria > Granulosicoccales > Granulosicoccaceae > Granulosicoccus. The sequence continues at coordinate 34,395 of JBGCEH010000016.1, read as the reverse complement.
AAATCAATACCCCGGGCAGGCGTTCGAGTTCAAGCTCGCCTATAACCAGACATACGGATTTACAGCCGACGTCACAGAAGTATTTTTACAAACTGCGTCTACCGAGAACAGAGAGTTGTTCGCTCAGCTGGGTAGTAGCCAGCTTTATGAACTCATGAGTACCTCTCAGGATCGATTCAACGAAGTGGCTGATCGTATACAGGCTCGTTTTCGAGATGTTGTTACTGGAAACACGTTTATAGAGTTGTTGTCGATCGATAATCGCGATGGACTCCGCCAGGACATCATCGATGGCATTGGCACCTCATTGGCTTCAGGAGTATTCGCTGCCGGTGTACTTCAGGCAGACACTAACGAGACCCTTACGCAGCTTTACAGGAACGATCTGGATGTGGGCCAGAGGGTGCTGGTTATTGCCCACTCACAGGGTAATCTGTTTGCCCGGGACAACATCAACGCCGTGATTAGTAGTAATCCGGAATACGCAACCAGCATTGGTTCAGTGGGTGTGGCAACACCTGCCAACATGCAGCCTAATGGAGGTTCCTATCTGACAGCTAATGATGATCTGGTTATCGACGCATTGCGTGTACAGACAGCCATTGATGGAATAGACGGTAATGAGCCGGCACCATCGAACTGGGACAATGACCCCGGTGTATTCAACGACCCGCGCGGGTTCCTGAACCACAACTTCCTGAGTGCCTACTTTTCATCAGCGCTGAGTTCCAGAGGGGAAATTGATACGCTGTTCAACAACCAGATTGCGTCCTTAATGTTCCCGGCATCGATCATTGGTAGCGGAGCCATTCGGGTCACGCTTGAGTGGGGCAGTGAGCCTGATGTCGATCTGCATGCGTTTGAACCTGATGGTACACAGGTGTTCTATGGCAACATGACAGGTTCATCCGGCTTTCTCGATCGAGATGATGTCGACAGTTTTGGGCCGGAGAATTACTTTGTGCCGTGTGACTCTGTACAGGAAGGGCGTTATGGATTCGGTGTTAATTACTTTACTGGTAACGCTCCCGAGATTGCCTCACTCAGTCTTATTCTTAGTGACGGTCAGACCGCTTCACTGAACATACCGCTGGCAAGTGCGAGTGGCCTGTCGGGTAATAATCCACCGAAGGTATTGTCCGTTGTTGTGGCACGTGATGAACAGGGACAATTGAGATACACGATCGAAGAGAGCGCTAGCCTTGATGAACAAGTCACAGAGTCCACTCCCTTGACCCCACTTCAGCTAACATCCAAATGATGCGGATCTGCACCCTCTCGAGCTGTGATTTTTCAACGATTGATAGTGGCCTTGTGCGGTATTGATCAATACCGCCTGCAGTGCAGGCGGTGATTCAATCGCTGTCTGAAAAGCTATCTACTTCTATATACACGGGAGTTTCTGAATTGCCCGTTATAACGATTGTGTAGACCGTGTCTGCCCGCAGCGTGATGGGTTGAGGTGTGAAGCTTGAATCGCTCGGGCTCAGAAGATAGTCACCGGCGTTGGCTAACTCGTACACGCCTATTTCGGGGTTATTCCGGGTGGCGTTAATTAATACAAGCTCTGCACCACCAGTGCTGTTCTCGACGGGCGATAATATAAAATCTGGTGATGCTGAGCTGGGGTTCGCTGCTTGTGTGTAAACAACGCGAACATCCGCCATTGCGTTCGTTGAGGCAACGGCTCGGGTATCCAGTGCAAGCACCACGACGACAGCTTCTGATACGAAGGTGCTGGTGTTTGCCTCGATGACAAGCGTTGTAATAGTATCCGCTCCAGCGTTAAGTGGAGCGATGCTGGTCAGTGTGGTTTCAGTATCCTGAATGCGCACATCCACAAGACTTTGACCCGCGTTCACCCTTAGTAAATCACTGGTGGCTTGCGGTGGAGCGCTGGTTGATTGTTCAAGCGCATTGACGCTGAGAGTCGCCTCGGTGAGGTTGATCAGCTTCAACGCAGGTACTGCAGGACTCGAAGGGTCAATCCCGCTGGGAGTCGTATTACTGAAGTTGATGCTACGCGATGGACTGTCTGATTCATTATTGCCAGGAGCCTCCGGGGCAACGGGTTCAGGCGTAGCAGCAGGTGTCCCGGAATCTGTATCGGGTACGATGTCGCCGCCGGTAGCAGCTGTACCGGAACTATCTACAGCGTCAGTAACTGCGACAGAGTCGCTACTGCTACTAGTGCCAAATATTCCCCCACCACAGCCGCTGAGCAGTGCTGCTGTGAATGTCACGACGATAGTCAACAGGGTTCGAGACAATTGCTGCCGATTGAGTTTCAATCTAATCATCCGGTGTTGACCCCTGACTGTCATCTTGTATGAAATAGACACCAAGTCCCACTCGGTGTTCGCCCTCACCGCTGACGGAAGGATTGGTATCCCGGTCGTATTGTGACAATGTGCTATCAAGTTCGCGTAACAGATTCATGGCTTGCTTGTTACTGACTTGCTTGAAAATCTGTACACCCTCGTTGGTTACCTTGTCATAGGCGACGCTCATTTGCAGCCGCCCCTGATTCTTGTTTGCCAGATTATGTTCAAGCGTGGTCATCAGGTCTGTCGCACTGGTGGAAAACAGATCCAGCAATGCTGATTCACTCTGATGTGGGACGTAGCCTTTATGCAACAGTTTGATACGTCCATCGGTGTGACTGACAGTGCCCACTCGAGTGAGTTCATCCAGCATCGCTCTGGCGGGTACATCTCCTCCATGACGTTTGACCAATTGATTGAAACTGTCTTGAGGATCGCCGTAGGTGAGTACTCGCGGACGGTTTTTGCTATCGCAAAACTCAGCGTCGCATAACCACCCGGTGACGACTCTTACCGCACGGTTATGCTTGCTGACACCGGTGTTAACCTCAGCAGGAAGCTCACTGATGCGTTTGACTTCCTTTCTATTGATGCCAGTGACGATCGCGATACGTGAGATGGTGGGTTTCTTTCCATCAATCCCGAAGTTTGCTCTGGCTTCGTCGACATAAGCCTGCTTTGCCCAGTTACAGAATTCTGCGTGCGACACACCATGGCGCAACAACAGCCTGACTAGCGGCTGCAGTACGCAAGTGACAGCTTTTTGCAGAGTTTGGTGCATACTGGAAGACGGCGGGCAGACCGCGTATCATTGAGTTGGGATAATATTCCCAGTTTATCAGAAATTATTGAAAGGACCAGACTGTGGCTCAGAAAAAACGAAGTAGTTCGCCAAAAAACAAGGCCAAGACCTCGCCGGTGGGACATAAATCAGGTTTCCCGGCCAGTGGTTGCTGGATCAATATCTTTGATCCGATTGTGGGCGAACTGGTGGGTCGCTGTGGCTATGACTACGCCATGATCGATATGGAGCATAGCCCGGCAGATCTGTCCCAAACCCTGGCCATGATTCGCGCTGTGCAGTCAGGAGGTGCCAAAGCCCTGGTGCGCGTGCCGGACAAGCAGCCGCAGTGGATTGGTCGACTGATGGATATGGGTGCAGATGGCGTCATGGTACCCATGGTCAATTCTGCCGAGGAGGCCAGTGTATTGGCCGCCGCCGCTGTCTATGCCCCCGAAGGCACACGAGGCATGGCTGCGCCGATTGTTCGTGCCACAGGCTATGGCGTGAACACCGCGCACTATCTGGAGAACTACCGAGGTCAATTTACGCTACTGCTTCAGATAGAAAGCGCAGAAGCTGTGGATGCCGCCGATGAAATCGCGGCTGTTGATGGCGTGGATTGCGTATTTATCGGACCGTTTGATCTGGCTGGTAGCCTTGGGCACCTCGCAGAGCCTGATCACAAGGTAACTCGCGCGGCGATACGTAAAGTGAGCACGGCGACCAAAGCTGCAGGGAAATTACTGTCGACATTGAATACCCCGAAATTTGCGGCTAAGCATCTGTTCAAGGATGGCTATGATCTGGTGTTCAGTGGTTCGGATGTCAGCATGCTCAGAGGAGCGATGGCTAATGATGCTGCGAATAGTGAAAAGCTGATTGAGCTGGGTTAGGTTAGGAGGCGTCGTGATCAGGCCAAAATGAACGTCGAAACGTGATGAAACTATCTACATGCAGACCGTGGCGACAAGGGCGTTTACGTCCCGCAAGACCCTGCAGCGCGTTGAAGCAGGTGATCACGGTGTCAGTATTGGCATTTATGCGTCTGTTCTGAATGTGCCGGGTTTGCTTGATGGATTGGCCATTCTGGCCGATCTCCTCGAGTGTTCGGACTGTCGCTCGTTAGCGCTCGTAAAATTGTGGCGGAAGTTGGCCAGGCAGTCGCTACGTGGCGAGAAGTGTCTAAAGCTCTTGGCCAGAATAGGCGGGAAATTGAACGCATGGAGAGCGTTTTTGAACATGCTGATTCAGTGATGGCGTCGAAGATGCTTAGCTAAATGGAAAAATGCAGAAGCTCACCCTTTGCATTAGGCAGTTGCTTTTTTTCCGCTAGGCATCAGGATCACTGTGTGGAATGTTACCGGGGCGTAGACCCAGGTTATGCCCTTCTTGCTACGACAATATAGCCATAGTTGCTAACGTCGCGAGATAGAATATAGGTAGCCGCAAATCTTGCTGAAGCCGCGCAGCATAGGGCGGCATGTCGGTGCATTCCAATACAAGGGAACGGATGTCTGATTTCTCGCTTTTTCATCGGCGCACAGCCTCCAGAACTTTTGATTCAGTTAATGTCAAGTTCATGGCAGTACGCTGACTTCTGAGAATAACAGCCGCGAACTCGGTGCAGTTTTCCATTCTGCTAATCACAACTGGAATGTGACCGACCCGGTCGTAAATAGTACCTTGACCAACATAAGTCCGCAGATTGTCATCAACTTAGGCCCACTATGAGCACGGTAGTATTTTGTGCCACTATCGTAGCGATTGATTCGGGCTGATGGTATCAATAAGCAGGTTAATGAGTCCGTTCTTTGGCGCGTTTGAAGGCCATGTTGCGAAGACACTTATAGGATCCAATTTCCATTCTGGTAGTATGTTCTGGACAGTGCCGGAACTGATTCCTTCTTCCGCTAAAAACGCAGGTACCACAGCCAAACCAGCGCCCGCCTGTGCAAGGTGATAGACGGCGAGTGCGTCGTTGGCCGAAATGTGTGATTCGGGCTTGAAGGTTATTTGTTTTGTTTTTGATTTTCTAAACAAAGGCTTTACATGCCGAACTGGTGTCAGTTCAATCCAGTCCCAGGAAGCAACATCGTCAGGTGTTCTAACTTTGGGTCGATTTTTCAAGTAATCAGTTGATGCTATCAATTGACGTTCAACCAGAAACAACGAACGAGCATTAGCGGATTTCTTAGGCTGTACCTCCATTCGTACAGCTAAGTCAAAGCCTCCGCTGATGACGTCTTTACGCATATCAGAATAATCGATTGCTAACTTAATGCCCGGATAATTCATCGAGAAAACGGCCAACGTATCCGTAAGCTGTGACTTTATGAGAATAGAAGGAGCAGTGAGCCTAAGCTCCCCGGTAGGGCTGTTTGCTGAATCAGATAGTTCAGAGAGCGCGACTTCCACGGTTTCAAAAAGTGATTGTGTTGACGCCAGCAAACGCTCACCTTCTATGGATAAGGCTATATCACTCATGGCCGACGACATGGTTTGGCAAAACGAAGGTGACAATGCTATGCCGTGGATAGGCCCGTGGAATGGCAAGGATGAAATATTGAAGTTCTTACCTATTTTTAGCAATAATTTCCAAACGACTGCCTGGGATAATACCGATGCATTTGCTTTAGGCGACACGGTTGCCGTGTTTGGAAGAATGAACGGCATAACAACGCACTCAGGTAAGGAAATCGGTGAATTCTCATTTGCTTTGCGTGCCAAAGTACGTGACGGCAAAGTTGTATTATGGAATTGGTTTGAAGACAGTTTTGCAGTAAGTCAGGCGTATAACGCAAAATAAACGCTGCTGATCCTATGTCAACATTCGAGAGATGAACCGTATGGCGTATTCAATAAATTTGTGCTGCCTGCCGGTCGTTACAGCGATTGCGTTCTGGATTATCCCTGCTTGGGCAGAAATTCAGCACCTACCCAATCGAGAAACCCCAAGACCTGTTACCACAGATAGTATTCCGCACATTCAGATTGATGTCGATGTAGTACCGGAAATTGCGGCTGCATTGTTAGACCGGGTATCGACGATACCCGGTGTGGAGTTGCGTCGCACGATTGTTGGTCGGGCTGGGTCGACTGGTTTCTGGTTGAAGGATGACATAAATTTGGTTCGCCCTGAATCGATCATTCGTGGTCGTGAATTCGCACATGTCCATCCTGATGGTAGTCTGCACGCATCGTTACCACCCGAGTTAGCTGTTGAGGCAATAGAAGCTGGCTGGGCAATTCACCATCCATGGGCGGCTAAAAAGAGAGGCCTAGAAGGGTTTGTCATGATCTACACGCCGGCGACAGAGGATGAGCTGAATGTGGTATTCGAACTTATCAGAGAGAGCTACGGGTTTGTTGCAGGCGACTGAAGTAGTTCACGTGGACGCAGCCCATCCCCTTTAAGTGGGTAGAGCTGACCCCAGATGGTCCCATTGTGACCATCCCACGTCCGAAACGGACCTTGGATGGTCCCGGTCGTAATAGCCAAACATGGATCGAGGTCGTCGTAAAAGTTTGATACGTCTGCCGATTTCAGATTCGAACGGAGCGCATCCAATCGCAACTAAATCTTGCTGGACACAATCCTGTACAGATTGGTAAACGTCGGCTTCCCATCCACACACTGGCCAGTATCCAATGGCACGTCAATCATCACGGTGGCGCCTGACAACATGGCAGTAATGGCAATGGCTTCGATCTCTTCCTGACGCTCGGCACCGGCGTCGCCGCTGGTATCCATGCGCAGAATGTTGCTGCGACAGGTGCTGGGTCCGACCTTGTGACCACCGATGTTCAGCGTCAGGTAACTGCGTCCGTCAATCGTGCCGCTCTGTACCTCCTTTAGCTGGGTGGCGATCGAGACGCCAGCGTGGGACAGCGCCAGTGAATGGGTTGGAGCTACGGCAGCGGCAGCGAGCAAAAGCGTTTTGGCAATAAGGGATATTCCATGCGACGAAATACTGCGCGCATTGATCTGTGCTTTCCTGTCATGGGATTGATCGCTCATTACCCATACTCCATTAGTACCATCCGAAACGCAGTGTGGACTGCTCATTGGATAATCTCAACAACTAATGTGTATGTTCACGGTTCCATGAGAACCGGCAAAACCAAAAGTGGAAATCATCGTGGGATGGTCGGTTGACGATGGAGAAAATAAAAATAATTAAATCAACAACCTACTCAGATCAAACAACATATTCTGTCGAGAACATCGAGATGTGAGCCACATCACCAAACGTAGATTTGTAATTTTCCAGCTAGATAATTCATGAAATTCGGTGGTGTCCCCATGGTTCGGGACATACCGAATTCTTCATAAACCAGACCTGACCAGCGCGTCTCATTTGTCTAGAAGTTCAGCGACAGGTCTCGGTGGTGTGAACTGCACGATGCAACGGAGAGCGCTTGCTCGCGAGTCAGTCTGTCCTGCTGACGAATACCAATCGTGTCTTTCATCACGTTCTCGTAGGTATTCAGATCTTCATACAAGGCCGCCTCCGCTACCTCGCGCCATCGCATCTCGCTCTCGTACTCCTCCATCGCCGTATCGATGGCTTCCATGGCATCGTCAGGTTTTGGCGTGGACTTGCGCAGGGCAGAGCGCGCCTTGGAGACCGCTGATTTGATCTTGCCAGCGCCCGCTATATCGCCGAACTGATCGGCCAGCTCTTCCAGCGGATCCACAAGGTCCGCCGGCTCATTGGTTGCCATCAGGGTTTTCATATCCGGAATAGCACTGCCTAATTCACGCAAGGCGGCTGTACCACCAAGAATCTCCGCAACGTCCCTTGAGGCCTCGTAGCCATCGTCGGCCGACCTGCGATAACCGTTGCGAGCCTGGGCCTCGGCTTGCTGGAGCTCTACATGACGCTGATTTTCCGCTTCCCACTCGGCAGGAATTGTGGCCTCGAGCGCGCTTATCTCAGCTTGAAGCCCTTCGATACGTTCGTTCAGCGAGACTCTCCTTGCCTCAGCATCTTCGCCTCGTGTTCTGTCCAGTCGGGTTTCCAGGACAGCGATTCTGTCATCAACCTTGCGGATGTCAGCCTGAATGCGCCGAACCTCGGTATGTATCGGACGATAGCGTTCCTGATTGTCGATAACGGCCTGCTCTGCCGCTTTGGCTGAAGCCAGAAGAGCAATGGCCTCATCGGCTGATTCGAAGCTCTCCTGTAGCTCCTCAGCAAGTTTTTCTGGCAATGACGAAAGGTCCAGAGCCTTGGCGTTTGACAGGGCCGTGTCGAACAGGGTCCGGTTGTCGTTAAACTGCGCGTAGGTATATTCTTCGATGCAGTACTGCAGTCGTGGATTACGTGGTGGAGGTGCCGTCTCTGACAACAGCGACATCCGGTTGGGCATGTAATTGACCAGTGGAGGAAAGTAGCCAACGATGCCAAGAGCGGTGAGCTGCAGGGCAATAAAGGCGATAACACCTTTGTACATATTGATGGTTTTGACCACCGCAGGTGCCACACCTCTGAGATAGAACAGGGCAAATCCGAAGGGTGGTGTCAGGAAGGATGTCTGGATGTTCAAACCGATCATCACACCCAGCCACACGGCGGTGATGTTTGCACCCGGATCAGCCAACAGAATCGGCGCAACAATGGGCACCACTACCACGGCGATCTCGATGAAATCGAGAAAGAAACCGAGGATGAAGATGACGCCCATGACGATCACGAACTTCATCCAGAAACCACCGGGTAAGCCGTTGAGAAAGTCACGCACCAGCTCCTCACCACCGAAAGCACGGAAGGCGGCCGTGAGCATCGCAGCACCTAGCAGAATGATGAAAACCAGAGAGGTTGCCTTGGCAGTCTCGATCATGACTTCGTGCAGCGTGTTGTCAATCTTGTTGACGCGGTATCCGCTCCACAGCAATGCAAGAATAAGCAAGGCAACAACACCGACGGCGAAGTACACCGCTTGAAGGTCTTCTGCAGTCTTGATGTTCTTTATATTGGTATCGTTAAACATGATGGAGGTGGTGATACCGCCAATGGCCAGCATGGCCAATATGGCCGGCCAGTATTTACGCTTGCCATCCTTCAGCCGATAGCTGGCCATGATCAGAGCGCCAGCTGCACCAATCGCACCTGCCTGATTGACCGTCGCGATACCCGTAATGATCGAACCAAGAACCAGAAAGATCAGCGCAAGCGGTGGTACCAGCGTGCCCAGGACATTGAGCAGAAACTTGCCATCGTAAGCACCACCGAAGCGCACTGCCGGTGCATTTTTAGGCTTGATAATGGCGTAGCAAAGGATGTAAGTCATGTACAAGCCCACTAGTACAAGACCTGGAACCAGTGCGCCGAGAAACATCTCACCGGCGCTGGTTGAGGTCACGGCGAACTCCGATGGCATCGACAATTCGCCGGTTGCGTCCTTGTGCAGAGCCTTGCGCGCGGTGCCAGCCTGATCGGTAGCGCTGGCAAGTTGATCAGCCAGGATGATCAACACAATAGAAGGCGGGATAATCTGCCCCAATGTCCCTGAGGCTGCGATGGTGCCTGTGGCCAGCGATTGCGAATAGCCGTTGCGAAGCATCACCGGAAGCGAGATCAGACCCATGGCAACAACCGTTGCGCCGACGATGCCGGTTGTGGCAGCCAGAAGTGCTCCGACGAAGACCACGGAAATGCCCAGTCCTCCGGGCACTGGTCCGAACAACTGAGACATGGTGACAAGCAGATCTTCAGCGATTTTGGAACGCTGGAGCATGATGCCCATGAAGATGAACAGAGGAATCGCAATGAGCGTGTCGCGTTCAACCTCCCAGTAAATACCTCGAAGGTTAGTGATACCGGCACTGAGCCACTGGCTGGGGCCGCCATGGGAAAAATAGGCGTCAGGACTTCCACCAAACAGATACCCGACAACAGCTGCCAGAGATATCGTGAAGATGGCAGCACCGGGCAGGGCGAATGCCACCGGATAACCAGAGCCTAGCGCCAGGGCCAGTGTGATCAGGAGAATGGCTAGAAAGAGAAGTTCCATGAGATATTATCCTTGCGCTGATCAGTGAGTGGCGACGTCTTCGGGAACAGGTTCTCTGGCTCCCGGATCGTTGCGAACATCGGCATAAGCTTCGAACAGCTGACTGACGAACTGGATAAGCATGGTGATGGCAAACACGCCCAGATAGCCTGCCATCAGGTATTTGGTGTACATGCCAAAGCCTGATTGCGATACTTCAAAATTCGCCAGCGGGCCATAGATGATCGAGGCCTTGCCCTTGAGTCCGATGATCAGGATAGTCCAGCACAATGCCATGCCAAACAGGATAGCGCCCATGGTATTCACCTGTCCCTTGGCACGACGTGACAGGCCTGCATAGAACACATCGACGCGTACATGCCCCTCATGTAACAAGGTATAGGCGCTGGCAAACAGGAATAGTGCCGCGTACCAGAAGCGCACCAGATCTCCCATGAAGGCCTGCTCATAGGAAAAGATAAAGCGTGTGATAACGATGGCAAGTTCTGCCACCACGATGAGCAATGCCAGCCAATGAAAACCGAGGGTTCGGGTGAACAGCGCAATGAAAAAACCGGCGGCAATCAGTGGGTAGTGAACATAGAGACCACGATAGCTGGAGCGACCAAGCTCTTTCACCATATCTTCCGAGAAGAAATTGCCGAGGATGCCTTCCACACGCAGGAAGGAAATACTCATATCAGCTAGACCGACGAACAACACAGCCCAGAAACAGCCTCTTATCAGGTAGGTGTTGAAACGGGTGACGGTGGCAGCATCATCCCGCAAGGGGCGGTCACGTTTAGCGAAAACATAGTAGGCAGCCAGCGCAATGCCTGCCGTGTAAAGACCTGCTTGCAACAGCGCACCCAGTGAAAAATTGCCTTTAAACAGTTCACCTGCGGCTGGAACGTCACGTCCAATGGTCAGATAATTGTTTAACAGATACGTACACAGCGTAGCGAGCATGGCCCACCCGAACAATCGAATTTTCAGGGCTGGGGGGAGATTCTGCTGTTCCATATCCATAAGCGGTTATTTTGATCACGTGTTGGCATGTCAGGCGCAGATTCCGCTAGTCCGCGACGACTCAATGAGGCGACCGGAACAATAATATGTATCGGACGTGTCGGATACTGCGTTGACGTGAAGCGACAGCCAAGGCCATTATGGGCTTGGTTGTCTAAATAGGGTAGGGCGTGGCTGCCGCAGCCATTCAGGCAACTTGGCAATGATCTGGTGACCATCCGATGAATGGTCGGATCGCCCTTGATTTACGCCCTACCCAGCCCGGATCATTCAAAAACAATCCGGGCTGGAACTATCAAAAAAAATACAGAACTACAGATCCAGAACTCGATTACGCTGGTTGCTGAAGCCGACACCTGCGTTCTTCATCCAGGTGCCCAGCTCAGTACGTGCCTTGACAAAACTGTCGTGTACCTTGGCAGCGAGCTCACTATGATCACGAGTCTCTTCGAAGACCTCTTCAGCTGCTTCCTGGAAGCTGTCATAGGTGTCGTCGTTGAACTGGCGAAGCTCTACACCGTTCTCGTTGATCATTTTCTGCAGATACTCACCGTTTCTGGCTGTGGCTTCGTCGTACTGATTGGCATGCTCTTCGTAGCAGCAGGCAGTGATAATCGCCTGATCCGTTTTGGACAGACCTTCCCAGAATTCCTTGTTCATGCCGAATGCCAGAGAGCTGCCTGGCTCGTGCATGCCAGCCGCGTAGTAGTACTTGGCTGCCTCATAAAACTTCATGAAGTAGTCATTGTAAGGACCTACCCACTCAGTGGCATCGATAGCACCCGAGACAAGGTTTTCGTAGATCTGCCCACCAGGCAGCGATACAGGGGATGCTCCCAGCTTGGCCATAACGTCACCGCCGAGGCCCGGAATACGCATTTTCAGGCCCTTCAGGTCGTCAGCGCTTTCGATTTCCTTGTTGAACCAGCCACCCATCTGACAACCGGTAGAGCCACATGGCAGGGCTTTGATGCCAAATCCGTCACTGACCTCATCCCATAGTGTTTGCCCATCCATGTACTTGATCCAGGCTGTCCATTCTGTGGTGGTCAGACCCATGGGTACCGCAGTGAAGTAGGCAAATGCAGGGTGCTTGCCTTTCCAGTAGTAGTCAGCGCCGATGTAGGCCTGGGCATTGCCGGAAGCCACTTCGTCGAAGGAGTCGAAAGCACCCACACGTTCGCCAGCCGCGAAGTATTCAGTTTCGATGCGGCCTTCGGAGAGCTCGCTGATACGCGCCACGAGACGCTGTGCGCTAGTACCCAGACCCGGAAAGTCCCGCGGCCATGTGGATACCACAGTGAGTTTCACTTTGGATTGCGCGATGGCAGGGGCCGAGGTGATCAGACCAGAGCCTGCTACGGCTGTTAGTCCAGCGGCACTACCGGCCAGAAATTTACGTCGTGACATGTTTTTATTTCCTCCAGGAAATGTATTGAGTTGCAGTGCTTTCGTCACAGTGATGAGAGCCCATCCCCTAATTACAACACAGGCATAAGACTGTGTACACGAAGGAATAGTCGATATGTGTAAGTAAGGGCAAGGGCAGGCGTCCCTTCGGAGCAAATTCTCCAGTAATCAGCGCGATTGATATCGCACTGTTTCAGTATCGCTGAGTATCCTCAGATTCGTGGGATTGGTCGAGTATCTGCGCCAAGGCTACTGTAACGATGGACATTCGCCACAGATCACGTACGCGTGGCGCGGGTCGTTCAAATGGCTGAGAAAGCCAAGCTGCCGATGAATCGTGTTGGTCACAAGGGAGACAGGATTATTTCTGATTTCCGGTAAGCCACTGCGTATGTTCTCTGCCAGCCGACGCAACAATTGGTCTTCAACGGAGAGTTCGGGCTCGACAAACCAGACGGAGTAGTCTTCAACGTTTGCCAGGCGGGCAGCGGCGCTGATGGCCTGATCAAGATCGCCCAGTTCGTCTACCAGACCTGCTTCAAGCGCCTTGTCGCCGGTCCAGATCCGTCCCTGCGCGATCTCATGAACCGCGTCGACTTCCATATCGCGTCCCTCGGCAACGGTCAGGAGAAATTGTTGATAGCCGGCGTCTATAACCGTTTGCAAGACCTCCCCGTACGTGGGAGAGACACCCCGAAGGAGGCTGGCTCCTCCAGCGATGGGCGTGGAGGCAAGACCATCGGTGTAGATGCCATACTTTGCCAGTGTTTTCTCAACGCTGGGGATAAGCCCGAAAATACCGATGGAACCTGTAATTGTGTTTGGCGATGCCCAGATCTCGTCAGCTGATGCTGAAATCCAGTACCCTCCGGACGCTGCAAGCGATCCCATCGATGCCACCACCCGGATGCCGGCATCCTGGGCGGCCTTTAGTTCGCTACGAATGTTTTCTGACGCGCTCTTGCTGCCACCGCCGGAATCAACTCGCAATACAATAGCCTCCACGCTTTTATCCAGTCGGGCTTTCCGGATCAGGCCTGACAGGGACTTGCTACCGATCTGTCCTGCTGGTGCATAACCATCGACGATAGGTCCGACCGCGGTTATCACGGCAATCCTGATGTCTTCATGTTGCGTAGGCGATCGCGCAGCTCGAAGATAGTCTTTGTACAAAACCTTTCTATAATCATTCTCGTCAGAATTCTTACCAGCGATGCTCGCAAGATATTCACGCCGTTCCGTGTCAGTGACCAGACGATCAACAAAACCCTTTTCCAGCGATAGACGGGCAAGATTACCGTCTACCGATCGAATCTGTTCCGGTGCGTTTTGCAGCATTGTCTGGATGCTGCCTGACGTCATGCCCCGGGCGTTTTCAATACCCCTTGTATAGGCTTGCCACCAGGTATCCAGAATTGCACCGCGTGCCTCGCGATTTTCTGCCGACATATTGTCGCGAACGTAGGGATCAACTGCAGACTTGTATTTGCCCACCTTGAACACATTGACGGTCACGTCATTGTTATCCAGAAAGGTTTTAAAGTATGGCTGGAACATGGCAAAGCCCTTGGGGATCGCCATGCCTTCCGGATTTAACAAGACCTCGGTGGCGTGAGCTGCTAAAAACAGGGCCGCCTGGCTGTAATTGTCTGCAACAGCGATAACGCTTTTGCCGCTGCTCTTGAAGTCGACGATCGCCGCTGCAATGCTTTCAAGTTTTGGCAGCAATCCGCTGTCGAGGTACTCAAGCTCTAGCACGACAAGTTCAATGCGCTCATCTTCTTTAGCCAATGCCAGTGCGTCAATGATGTCTTTGACCCGCGCCTGCTCTGGAAGATCTCTGCCTTGCAGGACGGTGGTAGCGTCTACGGCGCTCTCTTGTTCCACCAGTGTACCGGCAGGGTTAAGTACTAACGCGACACCTGTCGGGATTTCCGGACCTCTCTGACTTATGACAGCGTAAACAATCGCGGCTATGACAAGCACTGAAAAAAGAACAAACACCACGGTATTAAACGCTTGGACACTTCGCCACAGGAATCGAAAGAACTTGAAGATAAAACCGAATTTTTTGGGCGATTCAGTACTCATTGCACATCCATAATAGGCCTGTTTCCGATACGAACAGACCGAGAGAATAGAACACTCGAAGACGTGATGGACACGCAACAATCTGGCGCTGAGCAGATGTCAGTCGAACAGTAACGAGCTTGTGCTGCTATGAATAGTGACGTTCGCGCCTGGCTGCAATACTGACTATGGTTGGATTACATTAACTTAAGCTCGCTATACCGCTCGAAGGCGGGTATCAATCGCCGCCACTACAAAGATTCCCACCTTCGTGGGAATGACGTTTTCTGTTGGCCAGCCGTTATGTTAGTGCAATCGCCTATGGTCCATTGCCTGACTGGCAAACCCCGTTCTCAGAGGACCTTTGGGTCTGCTCCTCTGCCAGCTTGCATGGACGGCACCTGCCCCTTCCGGTTGCCTGTTCCGTCAGGGACAGTTACCCGGTCTTACGTATATTTTCGGCATTTGCCAGACGGTTGGCCAGGCGTCGGTCTTGCTCCAGTTGACCTTTTGCATCATAACGTGGTTGTGCCCGACGATCGCTGATTCGCTGTTTCATGGCGCGACGCTCGACGCTCTGGCTGTAGCTGAACAGTTTGCGTGCACTGAGCTGATAGACGTTTCGCTGGTCACGTTCGCCTTCAGACATCTCGTCGATGTTGCTGTCGTTAGCCGCGACCCATGTCGCTTCCTGCACAGTAGCGTCCTTGCTGCGTTTTTCAGATACTTGTTCGATCGAGCCTGACAGTGTCATACGAACAACGTCGCCACTGTTCAGTCTCTGGCATACACCATTGACACCAACAATGGCAGGCAGATCATATTCACGAGCAACGATGGCAGCATGACTGAGCCAGCCTCCCACCTCTGTGATGATGCCGCGAGCCTGGCCAAACAGCGGATACCAGGTAGGGTCTGTCATTCTGGCGACCAGAATCTCACCTTGTTTGAAGGTGTGTATCTGATCGACATCGGTGATCACTCTGACCGTGCCGACAACCTCACTCTCGCCAGCGACACGTTTACCCGCCAGTTCACCCTGTTCGACAACATCAGGTCTTGTGCCTGTCAGCATGTCGATACGTTCGAGATCCGAAATGGATAGTGATGCGGGCATCTGCAGTGATTTCCAGGCCATAGAGGCCTCGAAACGCTCATCGGCAATGCGTAACAGCTGAGGACGGGCGGAGACATTGGCAAGTTCTGCCACCTCATCGATGGTCAGTTGAAAGATACGCCCATCGAGCTGAAGCCTGTCGTCGATCGCCAGTAGCAAGCGACGTATCTGTGCCAGCTCAACCAGGCAGTAGTGCTTGGCTTCTTCCTTGAGACGCATGAAGTCCCTGGCCCGCTTGACACTAATCTGCAGCACTTTTTTGTCTGGCAACACTGCCGGTGAATCAGAGGTTTGGTCGCTGCTGCTCTGCGTGCTGCGCTCGATATACTGCTGCACTAACGTCATGTCCTCGGAGAAGCGTGGCTGTGCAAGCTCGTAGTCCAGAGGTGCACGGTGACCGAATGTCAGCAGGAATTCCTCTATTGCTTCAGCCGTTATGTTCTCGCGACTAAGCAGCGACATCGCGCGACTTACCACGGTTTCCTCGTGATCGTTGAGGTACTTGGCAGGTTCAAGCCTGGCGGACTTGAGTTTATCCAGCGCAGTTTTCATATGAAAGTCCGCACTGATGTTGATTCGTTCTGCCTCGCAATACGTCTCCTCCACAAAGCGTCGGAC
Organism: Granulosicoccus sp.; assembly: GCA_045106195.1. Classification (GTDB taxonomy): domain Bacteria; phylum Pseudomonadota; class Gammaproteobacteria; order Granulosicoccales; family Granulosicoccaceae; genus Granulosicoccus. Next base: position 18,047 of record JBGCEH010000016.1, on the reverse strand, counting down.
CCACGCTTGCAGTAGCTCCGTTGCGGCTTCAAGACTCAGGCGCTCCATGGCCACTGCATTTCGCTCTATCATCTCGGCCTGGAACCTCGGCAGAAATTCATCGGTAAAATGTGCCTGTGTACTCTCGGCGTTGCGGGCAAGCTGAAAGGATGCCATTGCGCCAGGGCCTTTGCCCAGTCTGCGTTTCTCTTCCTGCTTGTTTACGTACGTCCAGCCAAACACAGTGTTGATATAAGGCATGGAGCGATAGTGTACGTTGTACGGAATACCCAGCTCGCTACAAGCAAGATCCGTACTACCGCCTGCTGCCCACAGTCGCTCCATGAAATCAGCGCTCAGTGGGGTGGGTCTTGGCAGTAATTCGGACAATTCACTTTGAACATAGACAGGTTCATCGGCGTTTATTCTGTCGCTCTTTCGCACACGCTTGCGAGTACCGAGAAGATTTTGCAACAGTTTGCGCCGCTCGTTCTCTGCCAGGCTTTTCAGCGACTTGCCATTGCCGATGGAGCGAGTGATGTCGCGAGCCTGTAACAGATAGAACCTGCCACGGGCATAGGCCCATTCAATATCCTGTGGTTGACCGAACATGGCCTCCAGTTCACGACCAAGGGCAAGCAATGGCGCCATTTCAATCGGGGCAGGCGCACTCACGCTAGACTCTGTGACGAGCATGTCGCCTGTCAGCTTGCCATACGCGTAGGTGTCTGGCGTGACGTTTCCACTCACAAGATCCTCACCCAGCCCCGATACCATCTCGACCATCATGGCGCCGGTCGTACCGGGGTGCTCTGTGAACATGACACCGGCAAACTCGGCGGGCACCATTTTCTGGATGACAACACCACCCTGATCGACCTCGATCGCCTGATCTTGCTCAACAGTGCCTTGTGTATAGGCGGCTGAGCGCTCAGAACCCAATGACTCGTAAACCTCTTTGACGGCGGCTTCGAGATTGTCCCGGGTGACGTTGAGAATGGACTCATAGACGCCAGCGAAGCTGCTGTCTTCGCCGTCTTCATTGGCACCCGAGCTACGCACTGCCACTTTTTTAGTAGACAGCTTGCTCCACAGTTTATCGAGTACCTTGACTTCTGCTTTCTTTAAGAGCGGTTTGGCAGGCTGTGTACGCGTACGATTGGTAATCTCGCTGGTGAATACAAATCCGTCAGGCACGTTATAGCCTGCTTCTATCAGTTCTCCAAGACGTGTAGCCTTTTTGCCTGTTGACTCAGGCAGGTAATGTGCCTGTGACAAGGGGATAAGACCGGTATCTTCGATAGTGTTCGTCTTGTCGGTTCCAGTGGTGTCCCATTCGCGCTTATTGCCAATGACTTTGAACAACACGCTTTGAACGATGAGGAACAACATGCTGATAGCAAGATACAGATTGACAGCAGCGCTTAGCGCCTGCAGGAGCCACAATAGCGCCACTCCACCCAAGATATAAAGCAGGGTTTTGCGCAACGTTTTTGATGGGCTCTGGGATGCCAGAACACCGACAAACAAGGCTGCCGCGACGATCGGTATGATCATCAACGGATCAGTCTCTGATGCAGCATTAAACCATAGAAAATCATGTGACCATCCGGCAGCGCTTTTGTTAACCGCGGAATAGAACAGCAGCATAAGGCTTAGCTGAAACAGACTGGCGAGCATATTGATCACCGGACGAATCTTGTAACGTTTATACAGCTGCATGGTGGCCTCGGACATGGCCCTGGGGTGTTCGCCCAGTTCATCCTTGATATCGGCAATACGCCCAGTCAGTGACTTCTGCACTCGTGTATCACGCTCGGCTTTTAGCGACAAAGGTAGCAGGATCAACCGAATGATCAGCACAATACCCAGTAGCGCCAACGCGTAGTGACCGGTGAAATCGACCAGTTTGTTGAGAATGTTTTGCATGGGCGTGACAATGAAGCTTGCCAGTGTCAGTTGCTGCTGGTTGGCTTGCCAGGCTTGAACGTGTGCACGACTGCTACTCTTGGGAATATAGTATTCATGTGGCACGGTGTATCGTCCACGGAAATCAAATCCTGCACGCTCGAGCCGCAAGCCGATTAACTGCCCGTAAAAACAACTGCGTTTGTCATAACAGGCTGCAATGTAGGGCTTGTCTTCCAGGGATGCAATTCGCTCTGTCAGTGCGGCACTGCTCAGGGCTCGCATGGTGATGTTGACAGCACCCGGCAGATGTCCCTTGACAAAATCATTGGGGTAGCGTACGTCGATGAAACCCGCACCGTCTTCCTGCACGAGTTTGTGGACATCAGGTGTATCGAGCAGCAGATCCTTGTTCTTGAAATCAGGCAACTGTCGCAGATCGTCCATTGTCAGATCAATTGATGAGGATAGCGGGCGTGACTCTGTCAGCCATTTCTCATAGCCACCCATCATGAAATTACACTGCTTGCCCTGTTTGGTCAGTTCACCGCATAACTCGGAGCTGCGATTGCCTGAGTAGCAGATGAGCAGTGTCCTGGCATCGTCTGTAAACATGGATGCGCGCGATAGAACATCGGGGTAACGAAGATGGGCTGCACCTTCTATAGCACCGGTTTCGAATTCTTCGTTTTCCCGTACGTCAATGATGTTGACGGGAATGTCATTCTCCAGCCATTGCGCCAAGGTATCGGTTGAGACGCCTTGTGGATGGGATAGCTGGTCGCTGAAGGAGAGTGTCTTGAGACTGACATCGCCTACCGCCTCGCCATTCTCGACAGACTTACGTATAAGATTAGTGTGCAGGCGTTTGTTCTTTAGATCAAGAGAGCTGGTGTATTGCAGTACGTTGGCTGCTACTGAGCCCACCAGCATGACACTGGCGACACCCAGGGCTACCTTGCCGCCCATAGACGTGGCGTTACGATTTTTGGCAGCCTTTTTCTTGGCTGACATAGCAAAGCCACCGAACACGACACTGAGTAGCCCCAGCAACTGGGCAACACTGGCAGACAGGTTGATGACCAGGTCGGGTGAAGGTATCGCAAGTGCGCTACTGCTAAAGCTGAGCAACGTGGCAATGACCAGTAGCAGAGACACCCGGAGACGTTGCTGCGGTTTGTGAATGCTCGTATGCCTGGGAACCGTCTTGGTGTATTTGATTGCGTTCATACTTATTACCTCACGCTGCCTTATCGAGGTCATTGACTTGATCTTCAGCCAACAGCTCCGACAGGTGGGTTGATAACCAGAACACGATCTTCTCTTCGAGCATGTGTTCTTCAAATGGTTTTGACAGATAGTCGTCCATGCCAGCTGCCAGACATTTTTCGGCATCTCCTGTCATGGCATTCGCCGTTAGTGCGATAATCGGTAGTCGAGCATCACCTCGCAGTTTTTCTTTCTCTCTGAGCGCACGTGTTGCAGCGTACCCATCGAGTACAGGCATCTGGCAGTCCATGAGCACTAGATCAAACGACTCATGGCCCAAGCGATCCAGTCCTTCTTTTCCGTTGTCAGCGACAGCGGCCGTGAAACCGATCTTCTCCAGCATGCCCATTGCAACCTCCTGATTGACTGCATTGTCCTCGACGACGAGGATGCTCAACTTGCTGTAGGCATTTTTGCGCGCCGAACCGCTGGTGTCTTCTATGTAAGTATCGTTGAATTCATTCTTCATAGCGCGATCAAGAATATTGCCGAGTTCTGAGCGCTTTACCGGCTTGGTGATCTGGGCTGCTATGCGTTGATTTTTGTGTGGATACAACTCCGGCACCTGATCTGTCACATAGGCCATGGGTACAAGGTTGATGTTGTCGTAGAGCGGGTCGGCATCTACGCACCGGGCGAAGACCTCGCCGGGCATATCGCTAAGCGTTGCCCCGAAAAGAATAATGTCAGGAGCTTTGTCATTCTCGACGGCGTTTCTAATCACCTCGAGGGCCTGGGCACCGCTGCCCACGGTTGTTGTTACAAGCGATAGTTCTGCGAGTAACGTCTGGAGCTGAATGACCAGAGTGGCGTTGCTCTCGATAAGCAGGACATGAGATGCCTCCACGCTTTGGCTTCGAGCAATTTCCGTAAGCGTCTGTCCATTGGATGGCAGGTTAAGTTCGAACCAGAAAGTACTGCCTTCCCCGAGCACAGAGCTCACACCGATCTTTCCACCCATACCTTCTATCAGGCGTCGGCTTATAGCGAGACCCAGGCCGGTGCCACCATACTTGCGGGTTGTAGAACCATCGGCCTGGGCGAACGATTGGAAGACTGTATCGAGTGCATCTTGCGCAATACCCACACCGGTGTCAGTAACTGAAAAGAGCAGCCTAGAGCCTTTTTCCGTGGTAGCAAGCAGTTTGACTGTGACCGATACCTGTCCCTCGGCTGTAAATTTTACGGCGTTGCCCATGAGGTTTGTAAGTACTTGCCGCAAGCGGGTTGGATCACCGGTGACACTCTGGTGAACATCACCACTGATATGGCAGAGTAGTTCAAGTTTTTTTCCATTGGCTTGCTCGGACAGGGAAACAGCACAACCCTCGACCACCTCTTCCAGGTTGAATTCAATGGACTCGAAATCTAGTTTGCCAGCCTCGACCTTGGAGAAATCGAGAATGTCGTTAATCAGTGTCAACAGGCTGCGTCCGGATGTAGTAGCGATTTTTACCTGTTCGTATTGCTCCGGATCCAGGTTTGTGCCCTTCAACAAGGAGAGCATGCCCAACACACCATTCATGGGTGTACGAAGCTCGTGAGACATGTTAGCCAGAAATTCCGATTTCGCTTTGGATGCCTCTTCCAGTTCCTTTTCTTTCTGTTTTCTTAATTCCAGAATGCTACCGAGTTCGTTTACCGAGTTACCCAGATCCATCAGCTCTCTGGCAGCAACAATGTCAAGTTCTCCGGGGGCCTTGTTGGCTTGTAGAAATAACAAGTGGTTATGAATATCACGTATGGGCTTTACCACAAGTCCGTTAATCAGGCCCACGACCAGCAATGCCAGAATCAGCGATATACCCGCCGCATAGAGATAGATTTTTATCGCGTATTCACGAATCTCGGATTGTTGGCGTTGAACGTTCCAGGTAACGTCGATTCGACCGAATGATTCACCCTCAAGTAGAACATCGTGAGAGAAGTCGAGGCACAGTGATTGATCAATGTAGTCACTACGTTTCCATTCAGTCAGGATTTCATTGTTCTCGTTGTAGATGGAGACAGCTTCAACGTCGGCATCGTTGTCTGTAAGCTGTTTGATGGTCGTGTCCAGGACTGGCCTGTCCTCACTGAGAATCGCATCCAGTGAAGTCGCCGAGAGCATTGATACTAGTTTTTGTGTCTGAGCTCGGAAGTTTCGTTCAAATGCCCGGTTCTCGTTGAATCTGACAAATTCAGCAGCCGAGAGCCCTACTGCCAGGATAGTGCAACCCATAACCAGAATGATCTGTTGACGCAGGGGCCAGTTTTTGAACATTTTTGCAAACACTGTGGCGTGGACTCTCGGGTTGGCTCGATTTAAACGGGTCGGGGGCGATTTCTGCGTTGGCTATTGCGTTGATTGCGGAATCTTGACGTTGATAGTCAGGGAGTCAGGCCCGACATATTGCCCTTGGGTGAACAGATCGGGCGGCAGCTCGATGTTGACGGTTATGTGGCGAGATCCTGACTGCTGAGGCGTGGCAGATGCCTCACTGATTAACTCGCCCTGATGTGTGGAAATTGATGAACTACCGACCGTGTCGATCTCGGTTACAGCAGCTTGCATCGTGGGTTCATCAGCTCTGGAGTGATCAATGTTGAATGCTTGCTCGGATTGCTCATCTCGCACATCGAAAAAGGCATCGTTGTTCTCCATCGCACGACGTATCACGGCATAGTCAATGTCGCTTCCTTCGAGAAAGCCGTCGATTTTCATGCTTTTAAGAACCTTTGGATCGGTGATCGACAACAATGATTCGCGCAATGTCGCCAGTACTTCTTCATTTAATCCCGAGCGTGCTATCCAGGGTTTGCTGACGTTAGGGAATCTGACCAATTCGCGGATAGGTTCTCCAGCCTCTACCAGCTTCTTGAATGTTTTTTCATTCAGTGCACCAGCATGGAATGCTCTGGCTCCAACTGCCGTGCCCACCTTGTCGTGACGACCAAGGTATTCGTAGCGGCTCAAGTCTATACCCAGAATATTGGCTTGAACCAGTTCCAGCTGTGAGAGAAAACGACCAATGGTAGAGCCCTCATCGCCAAACGCAAATGATTTCCCGCGAAGGTCGGAGATGTCATTGATGGGGCTGTCATTATGAACCGCAATGATGCCGTAGGAGACTTTGGAATTTTTGAGCTTCTCCACTGCAATGATGTTGATATTCTGGTTCATACGTTTGGCTTCAACGTACGACGCAGGACCAAAATGTGAGAAATCCACACGGCCGTTGACCAGATCCGATATTCCCTGGTCATAGTCCTTGGCAATCTGCATTCTGATATCCACCTCGCGTTGAAGTTTTTCAGACATGGTGATTTCAAGTTTTTTCAGCACAGGCCGGAACACCTTGACCATGGCGGAAGGTTTGTTGGCACTGTACACCCCGAAGTTCAGGCGCAGCTTGTCACCTGCATTTACGTTGGTGCTAGTGGCGGTTACCAGTAGGGCGACGGCAATCAGGCAGGTCCTGGGTAGGGACATCAATTTCATAGACTATGGGCTCGAGAGATTAGCTAACGTCGTAAAAAACGGCATACAGCCGCAATACTGAAGGGCTGTTCTGCAACAAGGCCGCAACTTTGTGACTCGACAGACTATCTGCACGTGTTTTGACGCTTAGCCGGGGTATGGCTTTAAAAACAAGTGTTCCTCCACACTTCAAGCTTTTTGACGTTGCGCCGCTAACAGTGCTACCGAACCCAAAGGCGACACAGCAGGATACTGCCCGATGGAGTCATGAGAACTCAGATGAATAACATCAGTAGCGACAACAAAGGATCGTCAGACGCATTCGCCATATGGGTGACTCTCGTCGGATTTGTGATCTCGATGATTGCGCTTGTCAGCTATAACCTGAGCGGCGCGCCATGGGAGATCCAATGGATAGAAGACGGCGCTATTCATCCGCAAGTGCTGGTTGCGCTTGATACGGCTCGTCATGAAGTAGCGGTAGCCTCGCTTGTTACCCTGAATTTCATTTTGTTTTTCCTGCGTCGTTGCAATCATATTGCCTCTGATGAAAAGGCTGTCGCCGGTCGAGCAGGACCCAAGAATGCCGATGTAGACGCGGCTCGTTCCGCGGGAATCTTCATGGCTGATCCCTCGTCCATGGATACAGAAAACAGGACAAACCGTTTTAGTGTCGCTGATGTGGGGCAGTACGCTGCCTACGACACGGTTGCTTCAAGTGAGCCAGCCCCCAAGGTAATTCTTACTTCCCGCTCGTTGAACAATGCTGATGCCCAGATCCAGATTGCAACTGACGAGATTGCTCGTTTGCGACGCGAGCTGGTAAGTTGCAAACAGCAGCTTGAGAGCGCCAATCAGGCCAAGGCTCAGTTTTTGGCGAATATGAGCCATGAGCTGCGCACCCCCATGAACGGGATCATGGGTATGACCGATCTGTTAATGGGCAGTGCATTGTCCGCACGCGAAGCGCGTTTTGTGCAATCTATTTCGGCATCAGCGACTACGCTTCTTGCCATTATCAACGATCTCCTGGATTTCTCGAAGATAGAGTCCGGGATATTGCAATTGGAGCATGGCAGATTCAGCGCGCGTGATTGTGTCGAGGATGTCTGTACATCGCTTGCCGCCAATGCGCATTCGAAAAACATTGAGCTGATCTGCTACATCGATGAAAATGTAGCGAAGCAAATGGACGGTGATCCGGGTCGCGTCAGGCAGATCCTGAACAATCTGATCAGCAATGCGATCGCCTTCACGCACGAAGGTGAAGTGGTGGTTAGATTAACCCGCAAGGATTCATTAAAGCGAGGATCGAAAACAGTAACGATTTATCAGTGTGACGTGCAGGATACAGGGGTGGGTATTTCTCCTGAGTTGCAGTTAGAGTTATTCGAGGCCTTTACACAAGCTGACGCCTCCAACACCCGTGGTCACGGTGGCTTGGGTATGGGCCTTGCCATAGCGCGTCAACTGGTATCCATGATGAATGGCGAGATCACGTTCCGTAGTCGTCTTGGTGAGGGCACGCGCTTTAGTTTCACCATGGAGCTTGAAGATGTTGGTGAAGGTCAGGATTCACCAGCCCGGCGCCGTTCACTGCACGGAGCGCGTGTTCTTGTCGTTGATGATAACGAAACCAACCGGACCATTCTTTTTCATCAATTGTCCAATTGGGGGCTGGTTGTCGAAACTGTGCCCAGTGGCAAGCTGGCGCTGGAAGCACTTCGTGCTGCTCATGACCGGGGTAAAGGATTCGATGTGCTTATTCTGGACTTGCATATGCCTGAGATGGATGGTGTGCAATTGGCGAAAGCGATTCAGGCAGAACCTGACTTCAAGCATATTCGCTCAATCATGCTGACATCCGCTATCTTGCAGCTGGATGGCATGGAGCTGCGGCGTCTGGGAATTTTCAAATACGTCAGCAAACCGGCCCGTCAGTCTGTGTTACACGATTCCCTGGCCTCATTGATGCCGCTTCTCAATGGGCAGCCGATGATGTCCGGCGATGATGATGTGGAACCTGACCTGAGTCATTTGCCTTCGCTTAACGCTCGAGTCCTGCTGGTGGAAGACAACCCAGTCAATCAGGATGTCGCCATGGGTATGCTTGAGCAGTTGGGCTGTGATGTTGAACTTGCGACCGATGGTGCGGATGCAGTGAACAAGGGAGCTGCCGAGAAATACGATATCGTTCTCATGGACTGTCAAATGCCACGAATGGATGGCTATGAGGCGACTCGGCTGATCAAGTCAGGCGATTCGATTAACGCACCGACACCGATCGTTGCCCTGACGGCCAATGCGATGGATGGTGATCGTGAAAAGTGCCTGTTGGCCGGGATGGATGATTACGTATCCAAGCCTGTCAGAACTCAGGTGCTATCCCACATGCTGGAAAAGTGGGTAGGCAAGCCTGTGGAGCCTTTCGACAAGACATCGCATAGCAAAACACCGGCATTACTGCCTAGTGGTGATCGCGATGAGGACTTGCAGGAAAATTCTATTGATTCGACTGCCGCCACGTCGACAATGGATGCAACCGTTGAGAACGCTGCTCATTCACCTCTCCACGATCAGACCGCTACGAGTGAATCAATCGATCTTGATATCGGTGAAGCTGAGGAGCCAGACCTCGATGCGAACGACAGTATTATCAATTTAAAAGCCATCGATGTCATTCGCGGGCTTCAACGACCCGGCAAACCGGATCTGTTGAGCAAGGTTATCGGTGTCTATTTCGACAAGACACCTGAAGTGATAGACGATATGCACTCGGGTCTTGCCTCCGAGGACTATTCCCTGATCGCCGCCAGTGCTCACAGCCTGAAATCCAGCAGTGCGTATCTGGGCGCAGATGTGCTGTCAAAGAGTTGTAGAGACGTCGAAACTGCGATTGCGTCAGGTAACCATGCTGAACTTGAAGCGCTGATCAATGGTATCGCGGTTGACTACAAGCGAGTTGCTGCGACGCTGACAGAACTGGCCGGTATCAACAAGGCTGCTTGAGAGCCGGCGATGAGTCGCTTGGCCCGGTACGGATTTGTAAACGCACCACCCGAGCAATTCATCCCCGCGCAGCGGGAATCATCTATCCTTTTATATCAGTAAAAACGGGCAGTAATTAGAACGCAGGAATGCGTAACGTCTTGATTTTTGGACACAACAGCGCCGTCGTCTACAGATCCATCATTAGCTGAGAGTCCTCGATAATCCGGTCGAGCTCTACACCTTCGTAGAAATCGAATATCGTATCGACGACAAACTGTGGGTCATCGGTAAGCTGAAACAGATCCATATCGCCGGGACTGATGGTGCCCTCGGGAATCAGAGATTGCTCGAACCATTCCAGCAATCCTGACCAGAAGGTTGTGCCAAACAGAATAATGGGTACCCGCTTGGATTTACCCGTCTGGACCAGGGTCAGGACCTCGGCCATTTCATCAAGCGTCCCGAAGCCACCGGGCATAATCACATAGGCCGAGGCATACTTGACGAACATGACTTTTCTGGCGAAGAAGTACTTGAAGTTCAGGCTGATGTCCTGATAAGGATTGCCAGATTGCTCATGAGGCAGTTTGATGTTCAGCCCTACACTGGCGGACTTGCCTGCGAATGCGCCTTTGTTACAGGCCTCCATCACGCCCGGACCTCCGCCGCTGACTACTGCGAACCCCGAATCTGAAAGCAGGCGACTGATCTCCTCGCTTGCCACATAGTAAGGGTGGTCGGGTTTGAAGCGTGCTGAGCCGAAGATGCTGACGGAAGGGCTTAAATCGGCCAACTGCTGAAATCCTTCAACGAACTCGGCCATGATCTGGAAGATTTTCCAGGAATCTCGTGTCAGTGCCTTGTCGCGCGTATCACGGCGCATCTGGTTATGGGTGGGAAGCTGTCGCATTGAGCGTACCTGAGTGAGTATGACTAGAGAATAGAGGTAAACCGGTCGCAGGATGTGCGCCAGCTCAAGCTTTTTTTCAATTGCCCGGTTCCAGTACACTAGTATCTTGACCCGTACACCCATGACACTGCCCTATGCCAAGCGCGACCACCGACCAGGATTCAGACCGCCCCGTCGTACTTGTGGATGGATCGGCCTATCTTTACAGGGCGTTCCATGCCATGCCTCCCTTGACCAATTCCAAGGGTCAACCAACCGGTGCCATTTATGGTGTGGTCAATATGTTGCGTCGACTGGTGGCCGACTATCAGCCCGAACACATGGTGGTGATTTTTGATGCCAGCGGTAAAACGTTCCGTGATGATATCTATCACGATTACAAGGCCAATCGTGCCAGCATGCCCGATGATATGCGGTCGCAAATCAAGCCCTTGTACGAGGTGGTTGAAAAAATGGGATTCCCTGTGCTCATCGTTCCAGGAGTAGAGGCCGACGATGTCATTGGTACGCTGGCGGTTCGGGCAACTGCCAAGGGACTCAAGACGATTATCTCCACGGGCGACAAGGACATGGCCCAGCTCGTCAATGAGCAGGTAACCCTAGTGAATACCATGACCAACACAGTAATGGATGTTGCCGAGGTAGAAGAGAAATTCGGCGTGCCGCCCGCGCAGATCATTGACTATCTGGCACTGGTAGGTGATACCTCCGACAATATTCCGGGCGTGCCCAGTTGTGGACCCAAGACGGCGGCCAAATGGCTGGCAACCCATGGCTCGTTGAAAGAGGTCATGGCCAATGCCGATTCGGTAAAAGGCAAGATTGGTGAAAAGCTACGCGACTCTCTCGAGTTCCTGCCGATGTCGTACGAACTGGCGACTATCCGTCTGGATGTCGAGCTTGAGCAGGACGTCGAGGACTTGACCCTGAACGATGCTGACGTGGCGGCTCTGAGCGAGCTATACGCCGAGCTGGAGTTCAGGACCTGGGCAAAGGAGTTGGCTGATGGCATGTCGCCATTACAGACACGGGCATCGCAGGGCGGTAGTCCGGCAGCCTCCGATGTGCCTGTAGCCTCAACAGCTGAAAATCACTACGAGACAATCACGGACATGGCAGTGCTGGATAAATGGATTGCCGAGCTTGCCGACGCGCCCTTGTTTGCGTTTGATACCGAAACCACGAGTCTTGATTATATGAAGGCTGAAGTGGTTGGTATCTCGTTTGCATTGCCCGGAGGGCGGGCAGCCTATGTACCTTTGGGCCATGATTATGAAGGTGCGCCCGAACAGCTAGACCGGCAGGTGGTGCTGGAGAAGTTTCGTCCGTTGCTGGAAGGAGATAAACGAAATCTGATAGGCCAGCATATCAAGTACGACATCAATGTACTGGCCAACCATGATATACATCTAGTCAATGTGGCACATGACACCATGCTCGAATCCTATGTGCTTGACAGCACGGCAACGCGTCATGACATGGATTCACTGGCCAAAAAATATCTCAATGTGCAGACTATTAAGTTTGCTGATGTGGCAGGCAAGGGCAAGTCACAGAAAACCTTTAACAAGATCGATGTAGAGGCTGCCAGTCAGTATGCTGCCGAGGATGCCGATATAACCTTGCAGCTCCACGAGGTGCTCTGGCCGAAACTGAGTGCAGAGCCGACGCTTGTCAAATTGTATGAAGAGATCGAAATACCTGCGTTGCATGTACTGGCACTTATCGAGCGTACTGGCGTGCGCATCGATGACAATATGCTTGAAAAACAGGGTAAAAAAATCGCTGCGACAATCAGTGAAGTCAAGGCTGCCGCCTATGAAGATGCTGGTCGGGAATTCAACCTTGGCTCGCCCAAGCAGATCGGCGTGATTCTGTTCGAAGAAAAACAGTTTCCGATCATTCAGAAAACCAAAACCGGTCAACCCTCAACAGCCGAGGAGGTGCTTGAACAACTAGCGCTCGACTATCCGCTGCCGAAACTGATTCTGCAACATCGCGGTCTTACCAAGTTGATGTCAACGTACATCGAAAAACTGCCGCTGCAGATTGATTCGGATTCAGGTCGTGTGCATACCTCCTATAATCAGGCTGTGGCCTCTACCGGGCGTTTATCCAGTACTGATCCCAATCTGCAGAATATACCTGTGCGTACCGAAGAGGGGCGCCGTATTCGCGAGGCGTTCATAGCCGAGGATGGGTATCGTTTGCTGGCTGCTGACTATTCGCAGATAGAACTTCGAATCATGGCGCATCTGTCGGAAGATGAAGGCTTGCTTAATGCATTCGACAAAGGACTGGATGTGCACAAGGCGACGGCTGCCGAAGTGTTTGGTGTACCTTTGAAGGCGGTAGAACCCGACCAACGCCGTTCGGCAAAGGCAATTAATTTCGGGCTTATTTACGGGATGTCAGCATTTGGTCTGGCCAAACAGTTGGATATCGCTCGTGGTGAAGCGCAAGAGTATATCAATCTGTATTTCGAGCGTTATCCCGGCGTTAAGCGCTACATGGATGAAACAAGGGCACTTGCGAAGGAGCAGGGTTATGTTGAAACGGTCTTTGGCAGGCGTTTGTATCTACCTGACATCAATGCGCGCAATGCCCAGATGCGAAACTACGCTGAACGTACGGCGATTAATGCGCCCATGCAGGGTACGGCGGCCGATATCATCAAGCGCGCCATGATAGATGTCAACGGCTGGCTCGTCAGTGAAAATGTCGATGCGCGGATCATCATGCAGGTGCATGATGAACTGGTATTGGAGGTTAAGGCTGGACAGCTGGATGAGGCGGGGGAGAGAGTGCGCAAGTTGATGACGGCTGCTGCATCACTGAAAGTGCCGTTGGAAGTTGATGTGGGTATTGGCAATAGTTGGGAAGAGGCGCATTAGCGTAGGTGTCCTGTATCTTGCCGGTGACAGTGCAATGGTACTGAAGTAGAAGCCATTACGAACCACCGAACCGCCGAACCGCCGGATACTCATCATTCCCGCACACGCGGGAATCTATTGTTGCGCCGTCCAAAACCATCCATTCGAAAATAAGCGCTTGCATCTCAATACCCAGTGCATGTACCATCAGGCTCAGAAATGTTACCGGTAACATTCGTAGTTGCACAAATTCCCAAAATGTCCGATTCCGTGTTGAACATAGCGAAGATCAAACGATGCCGAAAATCAAGCTGGAAAATCTGACTAAACGCTATGGCAATGTCGAGGTCTTGCACAGCATCAATCTGGAGATGGAAGATGCTGAGTTCACCGTTCTGGTGGGGCCTTCAGGTTGCGGAAAATCCACCACGTTACGGATGATCGCCGGGCTGGAGACAGTGTCTGACGGTGAAATCTTTATCGATGGTCGCGCCGTTAGCAAACTTGAACCCAAAGAGCGCGATCTGGCCATGGTCTTCCAGGACTATGCACTCTATCCGCATATGAATGTGGCGAAAAACATGTCGTTCGCACTGAGATTGCAAAAACGGCCTAAAAAGGAAATAGAGCAAAAGATCGGTGAGGTTGCCGAGATGCTCGGACTCACGGATTATCTGCACAGAAAACCTGCCGAGCTCTCTGGTGGCCAACGCCAGCGCGTGGCCATGGGGCGCGCCTTGACAAGAGACAGCTCCACATTCCTGTTCGATGAACCCTTGTCGAATCTTGATGCAAAGCTGCGCACACAGATGCGAGCAGAGCTTGCCATGATGCGTCAGCGCGTGCATAAAAACATGATCTATGTGACTCATGACCAGATTGAAGCGATGACACTGGCTGATCGTATCGTCGTCATGCATGCAGGCAAAATCCAGCAGCAAGGTACTCCTGAAGAACTGTTTAAAAAACCGATAAACAAATTTGTTGCCGGTTTCCTGGGAACACCACCTATGAATTTTCTTGACGCTGCCATTCAGGAATACAACAACGGTATGTACCTTGTGGGCAAGAATTTCAAACTGCGTTGCGATGATCAAACCCGTCAACGTCTGAAGAAGTCAACATCAGCCTCACTGGTTCTGGGCATCCGTCCATCGGATTTGTTGTTCGACGCTGATGTGGCACCGGAAAATGCAATAGAGGTCAACGTCGTGGTGTCGGAATACGTTGGTGCCCAGTCGGTTCTTATCGGAGATTGTGGTGGTGAAAAGGTCATGGTAGAGCTCAAATCCGATGCGCCGGTCCAACTCGGTGAAAAACTAAGGTTCAGGGTAGATCTGGCAGAGTTACATTTTTTTGATGTGAAAAATGGCCAATCGATAGGTTGACCGCTGTTCGTTTTTTTAAGTTGTATTTTTTTACGCTGTAATTTTTTGTTTTTTACTGATGCATTCAATTTGCATCAATGACTTGTAGTATCAATGGGAGGAGTACATGACTAAATATTCAAAGCCACTGCTATGTGCTGCAGCGGCATCACTATCGTTAGCCTTAGCCGGGCCAGCCTTCGCTGGACCTTACGATGATTACGCCGGCACTACGCTTGTGGTTAATTTCCCCGCACATCCACATTATGATGCCGTGCGACAGATCTTGCCTGAATTCACCAAGCAGACAGGAATCGAGGTAGAAGTCGATCAACTTCCGTATCTGAAGATGCGTGAACGACAGACACTGGAACTCAGTCAGGACGAAGGCGATTACGATCTCATCGCTTATGTTGTATTTTCAAAGGCTGACTATGTTTACGCTGACCAGCTGGAGAACCTGGCTCGTTATTTCATGAACCCTAAATTGTCTGATCCTGGCTACGATGCGTCAGACCTGATTGACGGTTATGTCTATAACATCGGCTTTGCCGGTGGTGAAAAAGGTTACCTACAAGGCAAGACGGGCTCTCTTTTCGGCATACCCTATGGATCAGAAACATCCATTCTGGGTTATCGAAAAGACATCTTCGAAAAGCACGGTCTAGAGGTACCTGAAACTTACGACCAACTTCTTGATATTGCCTGCAAAATCCCTGAGCTTGAACCTGGAATGGGCGGCCTGAGTTCGCGTGCAGCGTCTGGTCATCACGCCAGTCATGCGTTTCTGCTTCATCTGGCTCCACTGGGCGGACGCATTTTTGATGATGCCTGGAACCCGATCGTGAACAACGCGGCTGGTGTACAAGCAGCCAACGCCTTGAAATCGATCGTCGATTGTGGCCCTGAAGGTGCAGCGACCTTCGGATTTGGTGAAGCACTGGGTTCATTTCTCTCTGGCGATACCGCCATGTTCCTCGATACAACCGTTGTTGCAGGTCAAATTGACGATCCTGATAAATCACAGGTTGTTGGCAAGGTTGGCTGGGCGATGCACCCTATGGGTGTTCGTCGTGGCAGTCAAACTGGTGGTTTTGGTATCGGCATCCCCAAAAATGCAGAAAACAAAGAAGCGGCATTTCTGTTGATGCAATGGCTGACGTCAAAGGAAGGTGACAAACTTGTGGCTATGGCCGGTGGAAATCCGTCCAGGTTCTCGACGCACGACGATGCTGATGTCAATGCCAAATTCCCTCACATGAAGACATTTGGTGAAGCTCTTCAGCATGCTGACCCTGACTGGCGTCCAATCATTCCTGTGTGGGGAAAAATCAATGCCGATCTTGGAACGACGCTGTCCAAGGTGCTTACAGAAGATCTGGATATTCAGGAAGCACTCGATGGCGTTGCAGAACGCACTACAGCGATAATGGAAGAAGCGGGTTACTACACCTGGAAGTGATAAGTTAATGGTGAGCTATCGGGTGCGCAGTGCCCGGTAGCCCATTGCTGTTTATAACCAATAACCCGAATGGTGCTCACTTAATATCCGTCATTCCCGCGCAGGTGGGAATCCACAGCGCGATAAACGTAGATCCCCGCCTTCGTCGGAATGACAGATCAGAGTGCGTCGACAGCATCAGCGCTATTCCCCTTAACCTGAATCTCAGCACATGAGTACAGCGACATATAATCGTCTTACACCGTATCTGTTTCTGGCGCCCGCATTTGTGATCATGGCACTAGCGCTGTTGTATCCCTTGGGGTATATGGTGTACGGCAGTTTCAGGGACTGGGATCCCAGTCAGGCGTTAGGGGAGTCAACCTTCGTAGGTCTGGCCAATTATGCAACGTTGTGGAACGATCCCAATTTCCATGAAAGCGTGACTGTCACCCTTATATTTGCTGTGTCGGTGGTCACCGTTGAGATGTTCATAGGGGTAGGTCTGGCTTTACTGCTGGATAGAAACATACGCGGTATGTCCGTTTTACGAACGCTTTTTATTCTTCCCATGATGATTGCACCTGTCGTGGTCGGACTCATCTGGCGGTATATGTATCACCCGAGTGTCGGTGTTTTTAACCAGACCCTGAAATCGCTGGGGTTTGAGCCTGTGGACTGGCTTGGTCAACATGCACTTTTTTCAGTTATCGTTGCCGATATCTGGCAATGGACACCGTTCATTTTTATCCTGTCGTTAGCCGCACTTCAATCCTTGCCACGTTCAGCGCTCGAGGCCGCGCGTATTGATGGGGCGACTGGCTGGCAGCAAATAGTTCACATCAAGTTACCGCTGATGATGCCGGTGTTGATTGTTACCGGTCTGCTTCGACTGATTGATGCATTCAAGGTTCTGGAAGTCATTCTGGTCATGACAGAAGGTGGCCCGGGTCTGTCGACTGAAATACTGGCCCTGCGCATCTCTCGTACCGCCTCAGAGTTCCGGGAGTTAGGGGTTGCTGCGGCCATGTCAAATTATCTGCTGATGATGCTATTGCTGCTTACCATCATTATGCTGGCTTACAACAAGACACAGGAATATCGCGCGGCGCGCGCAATCAGAAATATAGAGGATGACCTGTAATGAGTGCGCAAGCTGATCAGTCAAAACCGCAACATCCCGGGTTCTACGCAATTGTTGTGCTTCTCATCATGATGGCGGTAGGCCCCATCGCATTAATGTTTGTCAATTCCTTCAAGCTGGATGTGGACATCATTTCCGGCACTTCCGGACTGCTGTTCCTGCCCACCATTCAGAATTATGAAACGGCGCTGTGTGATGTATTGCCCTACGAGCTTGATCATCTGGATTTCTGCGCCCTGAAGTTTGGTGGTGCATTTATCAATTCACTCATTATCGCTCTGGTGTCCACAGTGCTCACGCTGGTGATAGGTTGTATGGCAGCTTATGCTCTGGTGCGTTTTCGTTTCATGGGCCGGGACACGGTGTCCGGCTCCACATTGATGGTTCGCATGGTTCCACCGGCGGTATTGCTGGTGCCAGTTTTTGGTCTCTGGAACAACGAGTTCTGTATTGACAAGGCCTCGTGGCTCGGTTCGTGGATTCGTGATGAATTTGGTGGGCGCGGCGATGTGTGCCTGGCGGGAACGCACTCAGGCATCATCCTGATATACGTTGCGATGAATCTGCCGTTTGTTATCTGGATACTGCAAAGTTTTATCGTTCAGGTGCCAAGACAACTGGAAGAGGCTGCACGCATGGATGGCGCAGGACCGTTTCAGGTTTTCTTCAAAGTCGTTTTGCCATTGATCAAGCCCGGTCTTGCCG
>JBGCEH010000015.1:0-5529 GCA_045106195.1 Granulosicoccus sp. | reverse complement strand
ACATTCGTATTATTGAGCTTGGTTACGTCCGCTATGTAGAAGCACGATAGCTACGAATTGCAGTCAGTTTAAATAGTTGATATCGTGCTACGACAGAATGGCTTGGTAATTAGACCGCCACATTCGCTTGGTAATGACACTTTTACAGCTAATTTCAGCCCAATCCTGCCGACTAAAAAAACCGAAAGACCCTATATTTGGTGCGGTTAATTTTTAGGGTAAATATATCTTAAATACATCGTCGGGGAAATTGCCCTCAGACCCTACAAATCCGCTCAGGAGGACCCGAGATATCCTCAACCCTCAAACCAGTAGTGACCACCCTGCACCCATATGAAAGGCCGGAGAAAATGATCCTGGCTTGCCTGAGCCAAGCAACCAGCAAGTGGTCAAGTCGAAGGTAACTATCTTTTTGACAAGAAATAGTCCAGCGAATCAAGGTTATTGGTGACTCACTGGTGACTCATCGAAACGAGCTGAGCGGGCAAAGCATCATAAGTATTTGATTTTATGGTGCCGGCACCAAGAGTCGAACTCGGGACCTACTGATTACAAATCAGTTGCTCTACCAACTGAGCTATACCGGCACTGGATACTTCCTGACACTGGAGCGGGCTTTCACGTTTCGCGCCACTTTCAGCTCACTGCTTACTTCCCCAAGGCTCAGTCGCCTTGCGAAGGCGCGAATTATATGCATTTCAAGCGCATTTGGCAACGCACCGGCAATGAAAAGTCAAATAAGCTGCATCTGCACTGAAACTGTCCCGTTTAATCGTCCAGACAACACTCAGAAGGCGCTATACCCGGCTGTTCTGCTCGGAATCCAGACTACCCGACAGTACGGACACCCCTTTCAGCACCAATACCGGGTCCCGCACCACCTCACTCATCATCAAGGACTCAAGAATGGCAGATTCGCCCCCAGTCAAAACCGTCGTCACCGAATCTGCCAGCTTGCCGGCCTCCATGACAAATCGATCCATAGCCCCCACCGACGCAAAGCCCGTCCCCCCGGCTATTCCGCCTGCCGTATTGTCCGAAAACGGCGTAATTTCGCCATCAGCGGCAAACAGGGCAGACGTGTATTTCCCGAGGGAACGGCGCATCGTATAAATCCCGGGCAATATCGCCCCGCCCATATGCTGCCCATCCGCAGCAACAATATCCACAGTGGTGGCAGTTCCCGAATCTATAACGCACAACGCCCCGGTATGCTCTGCCCGCGCGCCAATCATGGCTGCCCAACGATCAACTCCGAAGGTCGACGGGTCCGGATAAGCATTCTTTAACCCCTTGAACTCTGCCGTGGACACAACAGCCACGGGCCGAACCCCAAGCTGGGCGCAACACCAGGCAGACAGATTCGGAAGAAGACGCTCACCGGCAACATTAGAGACCATGATGCTGCTGGGAAGCCGGTTACCCAATGGTTTGCGCCAAAGCTCATCAAGCACCTCATGTAAAAAAATATCCTTCCACACAAAGGTCTCAAGTGCATGAAGCCCGTCTGCATCTTCAATGGCCGCCTTGCAACGCGAGTTACCAATATCTACAAGAATCCTCATGTCTTCGGTCTAATGGATACGTTGCCGCCATACAGCGAAAGAATCTTACCTGCGCTCTTTACCAGCAGCGCACCCTGTTCATTGACTCCACAGGCCACCGCATGTTCCACCGCCTCTTCCCGATGAATAGACACATCCTTATCCTTCAACCAGTCAAGCTCAGTCCATCGCCCGGAAAAAGCGCCCCACCCTTCGTCCAGAAACCGGTTGTGCGACGATAATACACAAGCCGCTATGCATCCAACCAGGGCATCCCTGTCTGATGGCAAAATCTCCACGCCGGCGGCCCGCATCGATGTCGCACCAATCCCCAAACCCACCACTGACTCATCATGTTCAACATTGATCCCAATGCCGGTCACCACATCGGTAACGCCGCCCGATGTGCGTGCAGGATCAGAAACAGTCATGACTTCCGTCAACAGTCCGCCAAGTTTTCGGTTATCAAGAATGACGTCGTTTGGCCATTTCAACATGGCCTTAAGGCTCAAGGCATCATTCAGTGCGTCAACAACGGCAATACCAGTAATCAAACTCAGACCCAATAAATTCTGTGCAGGCTCAGCGTGACGTGCAAGCACAGAGAACGTGATGTTTCCAGGCCGGGTCTGCCAGGTTTTACCGCGTCGGCCAACACCGGCTTGCTGCCAATCCGTAATACACAACTGCGCGCAACCTTGCTCCAGCTGCAAGCGCATGGATTCACGCTCGCCACCTAACCAGGCACTGGTTGAATCCAGGTTGTCGAAGACATGGATGTCAACAGGCGTCTGGCAGGCCTCTGTAAAGGCCGCCAACACCACAGCAGCATCGGGCGTTCGTGCAGTCACTAGTTAGCAACCGACGTGGCACCAATCCACTCATCGACGGTCTGCTCATCAATGACGGTAAGCACAGCGGTATCTAGCGGTGCAGCTTCAATCGACAAGCGGCTTTCCTGTAACTGCCCCAGACGAAAATAGTGAATCGATACACAGCGCTGATCAGCAAAACGTTGCAGATGTCTGGATACATCGGCCTTGGACACTGAAAACCCTGCGATGGCAATCAACACATCACCTGCACTCAAGCCTGCACGCTCCGCTGGCGATCCGTTCATGACCTGCGTGATGCGCGCGCCACCAGGCGCATCCACGACATTAGCGCCCAGCCAGTAATATTCAGGCGTTGCTGATTTGTCATCGAGGGCTTTGGGTTTACGGGTACCACCTGTATCGTCCGATGAGTTTCTTGCCTTCCACTGCAAACTGACCCCGAGATTTTCAAGCGCACTGACAACGGGTAATTCTTCAGTTTCATAGAGCGCTGCGTTGAAGAATTCAGACAAGTCCGCATCGAGTAACTGCGCAACGATTGCTTGCGGTTCCTGCTCTGCAATACCGTGCTGGCCAGAACACCATCGCTCCCACAGCGTTAACATCACGTTGTCCAGAGTCACCTCGCCGTTACTATGACGGCGCATCAGACTATCCAGACACAATGCTACCAGTGCCCCTTTGGCATAGTAGCTGACAATCGCGTTAGGCGCGTTCTCATCCTGCTTGTAGAACTTGGTCCAGGCATCGAAACTGGAATCGGTAACGCTCTGTTTCAACCTGCCGGAGCCGCGTTGAACACGCGTCAGCGTTTTGGACAACACACCCAGATAACGCTCTTGGCTGATCAGCCCTGTTCTTGCCAGGATCAGATCATCATAGTAGGACGTCATGCCCTCAAAGAACCACAACAACTCGGTATACGATTCTGATTGCAACTCGAAAGGTACAAAGCGCGCAGGCTTTATGCGTTTGACGTTCCAGTTGTGAAAGTACTCATGACTGCACAGCCCTAGAAAATCAAGATATTTGTCGCTGATATCCTGCTCACCGGGCACCGGCAGATTCTCCCGCGTGATCATCAGGGCGGTGGATGAGCGATGCTCAAGCCCACCGTAGCCAGCATCGACCACCATAACCAGAAACACGTAACGATCGTACGGCGCAGGTTGGCCAAAAAACATAATCTCGTGTTCGCAAATACGGACCAGATCGTCAATGACTCGCTGCTCGTCAAAGTAGCAGGCGCCAGTGAATACAACCTCATGCGGTACACCACAGGCATCAAAGTGCAAACGTTTGAAATCACCCATCTCCACGGGATGATCAATCAGCTCATCGTAATCAGTAGCCTCATAGTGGCCAAATCCTGAGGGCTCGACCTGCTTGCCTGGCAACGTTGTTGCTACCTCGAATGTAGTGCTACTATCGTGCAACGGTCTCTGGATAAAAACACCGTGCGGCTCAGACTCAAAACCCTGCGCACTCAGGAAAACACTGGAGCCATTGAAAAATGCATGAGTCCTGTCCACGTGGGCAGCTCTTACCGACAGATCCCACGCATAAACACGATATTCAACTGTCAGTTGAGATAGACCAGCGGGGGCTTGCCAGTTCGACTTGTCCACTTTGGTCAGCATAACTTCATCACCGTTGCAAGACGCACGAATACTGACGACATTGCGGGAGAAATCGCGGATCATGTAACTGCCCGGCAACCAGTTGGGCAAACTCAACATCTGGCCTTGCGGATCAGGGCTAGCGAGCCTCATTTGCACATCGATCAGATGCGCATCCGCGTCCGATATCCCAAGCCTGTATTCAACACTACTCATAACCATCCATCCGGTGAGTTCAATATCCGTGTCATCGCGGAGAATAGAACCGCTGAAAAACACACATGGTAAGTAGGTTACTGGATTCGCAAAAGACAGTACTACTGCCCCCAGTTTAAGGCGTTTGCCCACATTACGCACACCATCCACACCAACGTGTTCTCAGGCAGACAAATAACATCTCAAGGAACACTCAAGACTGCCGATATCCGCTGTTATGTGCGTGAACCACACTTGTTTCTTTGATAAACCAACGCAGTTTGCTGGATGGGGTATTTCCATCGTCGCAGCCATCGCACTGAGTCTGGCAACCCTGCACGCCGAGGCATCGCCATTCAAACATCGCGCAGCAGATGGGACGATGATATTCAGCGACGCCCCAATCAACAACGGCGAGGTTGTTCGGACCCGCTACAGTGGCGAAAAAAGAAAACCATCCATCGCTAATCCGTGCAAAGGTCTGTCCACCACAGCGCTTGATATGAAAGGCGCTAAACTTGAACCGATGTTTGCCAAGGCCTCCAAATACAGCGGTGTATCGGCGACACTTCTCAAGGCAGTCGCCCGTGCCGAATCCTGCTTCGACTCAACAGCGGTATCGCGAGCAGGCGCAAGGGGGCTAATGCAGCTAATGCCAAAAACCGCCATGTCCCTGAATATCAAGGATAGCTTCAACCCCCAACAGAACATTATGGGAGGTGCTCGCTATCTCTCGGCCATGCTGGCACGCTACTCGAATAACCTTGATCTTGCACTGGCTGCCTATAACGCGGGGCCCGGCAACGTCGATCGCTACGATGGTGTCCCACCCTTCAAGGAAACCAGACGCTACATTAACTCGGTCAAAGCCTTTCAGAATCGATACAAGGCCATGCAACAACCAAAGACACAGCTTGCCGCTTCGGAAGAAACTGTCGAAGAGTAGTTCCCCATCATGGCTCGCTCAAAAAAAAGCGTTTACACCTATAAACACGACAAGAAACGCCTACACCACGACGGTGTAGAGCTATACTTGCCCACCCTGATCTGCTACAGCGCCCTGCGCCTGCGTCCATGAACAAACCAGAGCCTGTCGAGGCCAGCAATTTCATCCGTAACATGATCGAAGCTGATGTTGCCGCTGGCAAGCACGATGGTCAGGTTATTACGCGGTTTCCGCCCGAGCCCAACGGGTATCTGCATATTGGTCATGCCAAGTCCATTTGCCTGAATTTCGGCATGGCCTCCCGATTCAACGGGCGTTGCAATCTGCGTTTCGACGATACCAATCCTGTACGTGAAAGCGAAGAATATGCGTTGGCCATCAAGGACGAT
>JBGCEH010000014.1:0-166007 GCA_045106195.1 Granulosicoccus sp. | reverse complement strand
GTCGAATGTTCGCATCGTTTACACAGTCCAGCATAACAAATTCCGTGAATATTACGAAAGCATCAGATCTTACATCGCCTTGAATAAATGTGTAGAGCCGACTGACCAGAGGTTGCGTGGCAATACCCGACAACGTTAATTCAAGCTTTCCGTGCGCATTGCGACAGGCTACCCGAACCACATGCAAATTAACGATTATGTAGACAATGCGGTCAAGCCAGATTCAGGTTCAAACTGAAAGTTACTGACTTAGTTCGTCATCATTATAAATAAGGGGGTCAGTTGGCGATAATTCCTGTACCCCGCGTCCGTGTGGAAAACTGTCGGGTATTATCTATAAGTAAGTGCCATTCGGTATAAACCCGCTATTGATCAGATTTCCTGACATGCGCAAACGCAGCATACAGATCACCCGGTGAGCGTTCGTTGCCAAGATCAAGTTTTGCTTCGATGTTATGCAGATGCTTCACCATTATGGTTTGCGCAGCCTCGGTGTCTCCGCTTTCAATAACGTCTATGATGTCAAAATGTTCCTGATGGGCACACAGTGTGTGATGCGGGGTCTGATACATCGCAATGATAAGCGAAGTTTGCGGTACCAGTTCTTTCAAATAGCCAATGAGCGTTGAATTCTGCGACAACAGCGCAAGCTGAATATGGAAATCACCAGAAAGACGCAGGCCACTGCCCATTTGCTGCCGGCGCACCTGGTCTCGCTCCCCTTCCACACAGGCTCGCAACGAATTCAAGGATCGTTTGTTCGCAAACTGAATGGCTTCCTTGATCAACTCAGCCTCGATTAGACGCCGGGCACCGAGAATCTCGCGCGCCTTGCGAACATCAGGCTGCATGATGGTTGCACCGCGATTGGGCTGGATATCAACAATCCGATCATGACATAGCCTCAACAAGGCACGACGAACAACCGTTCGACTGACGGAGAAAATATCGGACAGCTCGTCTTCCTTTAATTTGACACCCGGACTCAGACGATGGTCAAGTATGGCGTCAAGTATCTCGTTATACAGTCTCTCATCCTGCGTGGAGCTGTTGTCATCGTCATTCGGTACTATCAGCGGCTCAGCAGACGTTGAGCGTTTGGATTGACTTCGACTTTTCACTACCATGGCGATTTAACGTTTTTAAGACGAAATAAAGGACTGTAAAAAGCTACAAGACAGGATGTCTATTGACATCCTTGTAAAGCAGATACCGGAACGGGCCTGGTCCACCAGCGTAGCAAGCCTGTGGACAGAAGGCACGTAACCAGAGGTAATCACCCGCCTCAACTTCAACCCAGTCTTCGTTAAGTCGATAAACTCCCTTGCCTTCCAGAATATACAGACCATGCTCCATCACATGAGTTTCCAGAAAAGGAATGACGGCACCAGGCTGCAAGGTCACAATAGTGACGTGCATATCATGACGCAGATCTCCCGGGGCAACGAACCGTGTTGTCGCCCATTGCCCTTCTGTATTTGGCATAGCTGTGGGATCAACTTGCTGGTCGCTGGATATGACCACCGGTGGTTGCTCTATTCCATCCACCTGTTCATACGCTTTGCGTATCCAGTGAAAGCGTACAATGTCGGTCTTACTGTTGTGAATGGTCCAGTGACTTCCAGCAGGCAAGTAAGCATAGCCTCCGGGTTCAAGCGTATGGGTCTGACCATCAACAGTCAGGTCAATAAAACCTTCAACAACAAACAGAACACCTTGAACACGGGGATCAGGCTCGGTTTTCCGGCTGCCTCCGCCTGCCTCTACCTCAACGATATAGTGGCTGAACGTGGTTGAGAAGCCTGCAATCGGTTTCGCGATGATCCAGCATCGCGTCTTGTCCCAGAATGGCAGCAGGCTGGCGACGATATCGCGCAGCACACCCTTCGGTATAACCGTGAAGGCTTCCCTGACCATGGCACGATCAGTCAGTAGTTCCGTCTGATCCGGCAACCCGCCTTGTGGTGAATAGTACTTTGCATGCCTCATTCAGCTTTTGACCCCGTTAAAAACCATTGCTCGATAGTCGCGCGCTCATCGTCAGTAATCTGCGTAAGATTGCCAATGGGCATTGCTTTCGTGACAACCACTTGTTGGTAAATGGTGTCAGCCTGTTTCAGGATATCTTCGGCACTTTCAATCACAACACCCTTGGGAGGCGCAGCAAAACCTGGCTGGGTGGGCATATCGGCGTGGCAGCTAACGCATCGGGATGCCATCACGCCCTGCACTTGCGCAAACAGCTCGGCGCCGCTCACGGCATTGCCGGACAGACCTACGGTTCTTGGCTTCGGTGCGATAGCGGCGGCGACACCCATAATCAATACAGCAGCCAGTACCAAAGTCAACGGCTGATTCCTGCCATGATGTCGTTGGACGAAAAACACGCGAATCAGCGCTCCAGCCACCGACATCGCAATAAGAATAAGCCAGTTGAATTCATGCCCCCAGGTCATCGCATAATGGTTACTGATCATCACCAACAACACGGGCAACGTGAAATAAGTATTGTGCACAGAGCGCTGTTTGGCGCGGATGCCATGAATCGGATTTGGCGGACGTCCTTCTGACTTGGCAGCCACAAGATCTCGCTGCCCTGGCATGATCACAAAGAATACATTGGCCACCATGATGGTGCCCAACATGGCTCCGAAGTGAAGGTAGGCCCCCCGACCACTGAAAATCTGGCAAAGACCCCAGGCAGCCAGTGACACAAAGACAAACATCGCTGCGCTGAGTTTTGCTTCGTGGGTGCCGATGGGAGACTTGCACAGAAAATCGTAAACAATCCACCCGACTAGCAGCGTCAACATGCCCAGCAATACCGCAACCGGTTTGCTCAGATCCATGACACCGGGATCGATCAGATAAATCTCTGCCTGATACCAGTACATCAGCGATATCAGGAACATCCCGGTTATCCAGGTGGTGTAGGCCTCCCATTTGAACCAGTGCAGGGTATCGGGAAGTTCAGGCGGTGCGATCTTGTATTTCTGCGCGTGGTAGAACCCTCCCCCATGAACCGACCAGACCTCGCCGCCCACGCCACGCTCCTCATCACTGGCAAGCTTTGGCGCTTGCAGGCTGTTATCCAGCCAGACAAAATAGAATGAGGCCCCAATCCAGGCGATACCTGTCACCAGATGAACCCATCGGCCCAACAAGCTGAGCCATTCAAGAATGTAGCCTTCCATCGCACTGACCTCCAGATCAGACGGTAAATCATTATTGCCAGCACTCAATTTCAGTGCCCGGTCTTTCTGATACCCAAGGGTCTCTTCCAGACGCTATTGAGAATAATCTGTCATATGATGCAGTCGGAAGGTACTTGCGATGACATACACTGTCAACATTTTTGTACTTTATATTGTTTTGTTAGTTGTATACATTAAGTTCATCGATTATTGCACGTACTGGTAACCTAACTGTCAGTTAACACTCACTGCGACGAATCACTGCCCACTCTCAAGGATATCCATCAAAATGACCAGCCGCTCTCAAACGAAAAACTTTCGAGAAGCACCTGCCTCACTGACGCTCGACGCATTCGTAAAACGTTTCGGAGGTGTGTACGAGCACTCTCCCTGGGTGGCCAAACGCACCTATGAGCTGGGAATCGATGCCACGCATACCACGCTTACCAGCCTGGCGAACGCAATGTCCTCAGTATTGGACATTGCCACGCATGAAGAGAAGCTTGCACTGATCCGGGCGCACCCCGACCTGGCTGGACGCGCTGCAGCCAAGGGAGAACTGACAAACGACTCGACAGATGAACAATCAAGCGCAGGACTTGATCAATGTACTGCGCAAGAACTCGAACGCTTTCAACGACTGAATGATACCTACAAGGCGAAGTTTGATATTCCCTTCATCATGGCAGTTCGTGGCAGTAACCGGCACCAGATACTGGCAGGCTTCGAAGAACGCCTGGAAAACGAGCCTGAAGCAGAATTCGAACGAGCACTCACAGAGATCAATCGGATAGCGATGCTCAGGTTAGAGACACTGATAAATGCCGGGTATCCACGTGATCTTGTCGGTTACGCCAATAACCCACCGGTTGCCAACTGGCCAGGTAATGCACGCATCGCCGTGCAGTTTGTCATCAACTACGAAGAAGGCGCCGAGAACTGCGTACTGCACGGAGACGCCGCCTCTGAAGCTTTCCTGTCCGAGATTGTCGGTGCCCAGGCTTTGCAAGGTGTCAGACACATGAATATGGAATCCATCTATGAGTATGGTTCCAGAGTTGGCTTTTGGCGCTTGCACAAACTGTTTTCGCAACGGCAGCTACCCGTTACCGTGTTCGGCGTGGCCATGGCTCTGGAAAGAAACCCCGAAGCGGTGGCGGCGATGCTGGCTTCAGACTGGGAAATCGCCAGTCACGGTTATCGATGGATTGACTATCAGTACGTGGATGAGGCAACAGAGCGTGAACATTTGCGGCTGGCGATAGAAACACACACACGTGCCACAGGCGCAAGACCACTCGGCTGGTACCTCGGGCGTTGCAGTCCAAACTCGCACAGGCTGGTGGCTGAAGAAGGGGGGTTCAGGTACAACGCAGATAGCTATGCCGATGACCTGCCTTATTGGGAAAGCAGCCATGCAGACACACCTCAACTGACCGTGCCCTACACTCTCGATGCAAACGATATGCGTTTTGCATCACCACAAGGTTTCAATGCCGGTGATCAGTTTTTCAACTACCTGAAAGACAGCTTCGACACCTTGTATGCAGAAGGCGCGGATACACCGCGCATGTTGTCTATCGGGCTGCATTGCCGGCTTATCGGACGTCCTGGACGAATCGCCTCACTGGTACGATTTCTGGATTACATTGCTGACTTCGACAAAGTATGGGTAGCGCGGCGTATCGACATTGCAGAGCATTGGCACAAGCATCACTCGCCCAACTAACAAAGCTGTTGCAGTGAAACAACGACATCACTGACCAAACCTTGTGTGCTGGAACCTGCAACGCATTCCAGCACACGTTTTACACAACAGACTAATGGTGCTTACAGAGGGAAACTGTCTACGACTCTGCCGCCTCTTTCAACTCATCCTCTTCCTCAGGGATGACAAGGTTCAGTACAATGGCAATCAAAGCCGCTGGTAGCAACCCGGATGTCATTAGAACCTTCAGGGTAGAGGGCAAGTGTTGAAGCGCACTTGGCACTAATTGCAAGCCAAGACCTACCGACAGGGCGATAGCAAAGATCATCATGTTGCGTCTATTCCAGACCACATCTGCCAACATGCTGGCACCCGCGGCAGCGATCATGCCGAACATGACTATAACGCCACCACCCAGAACCGCAATGGGCATACTGGAAATCACCGCACCAAACTTGGGCACAAGTCCGCAGACAATCAGAAACAGCGCACCGATAGTGACAACGTGACGACTCATGACACCCGTCATGGATATCAGGCCCACATTCTGGCTGAAAGAGGTATTAGGCAATGCACCGAAAACGCCTGACAACGCAGTACCAAAACCATCTGCCAGTGTACCGCCGGCTATTTCCTTGTCGGTTGCCTCACGCCCGGCACCACCTTTTGTAATGCCGGAGATATCACCCACGGTTTCGATTGCTGAAATCACTCCCATCAGACACATACCAATAACGGCAGCAACATTGAACTCAATACCGAAGTGCAAGGGATTAGGCGCAGAGAACCAGACTGCACGACCAACATTCTCAAAGCTGACCATGCCCGATATAAAAGCAACGGCATATCCTGCCAATAGGCCAAGAAGCACAGCCGATACCGACAACATACCCTTGGTGAAGAATTTCAATCCCAACGTGACGACGATAACCGTCAGCGCAAGACCCCAGTGTTTGAACGTTCCAAACTCCGGATCACCCATCAGAGGAACGCCACCTGCTGCATACTGGATGCCGACCTTCACCAATGCCAGGCCGATCATTAACACAATCAATCCCGTTACCAATGGCGGCAGCCAGTGCCGGATGCGCCCGACAATGGTCCCGAGAAAGAAGTGAAAGATACCACCGGCGACGATCCCACCCATTAATGCAGGCATGCCGAACTGGATGGCGATGGGAATCATGATAGGAATGAAAGCGAAACTTGTACCCTGCACAACGGGCAGTCTTGCCCCCATTGGACCGATGCCCACGGTTTGAATCAGCGTGGCAATACCTGCAAAGACCATCGACATCTGGATCATGTAGATCATGTTCGAAATGTCAGCGGAACCAAAGCCGAAACCAGCGGCACCCGAGACAATTATGGCTGGCGTGACGTTGCTCACAAACATGGCAAGAACGTGCTGTATTCCCAGAGGTGTGCCTTTAACAATGCCAGGAAAATAATTGGGATCGCGCATCTGTGCAGGCGTCATACCGCCGTGTGTCCTTGCCATTTCATACTCCAATAGTCATAAACCACCGGAATGTACACGAGACGCACTAACATTGCACACATTTCTGTCTACAATATGGAACCACTATTGTATTAAGCTTTAGATGATACCGTCAGAGCACCGAATCCCCGGATTTGTTCCAGCTATGCATAGCCGATCTCACACCCACACACCTACGAATAGTAGTTCTCACGTCTTCAACCCATTAACGGTGCAGGCGTGACCTTGAGGATCTCTTCATAGCTGGTCTTACCCTGTGCAACCTTGTGCAAGCCGCTGACTCGTAAGGGACGCATGCCGCTCTTATAGGCCTGTTTGCGTAGATCTTCCAGATGCACTGTCGGTGTAATCATCTCTTTGACAGCAGAGCTCATCTGCAGAAGCTCATAAATTCCTGCACGCCCCTTGAACCCCGAATTACGACATTCAAGACACCCGACCGGCTGATTGATATGTTCTGGAACTGGCGTCTTCCACGGCGCCATCAACTCGCTCCACCGTGCCGCGTCAGGGTCGGCCTTTGCAACACACGAAGGGCAGAAAGTACGCACCAGTCGTTGTGCAACAACGCCGATGAGCGTCGAGCGGATCAAATAGTAAGGCACTCCTAATTCCAGTAGTCGCGTCACAGCTGAAGCGGCATCGTTGGTATGCAAGGTGGATATGACAAGATGCCCTGTCAACGCTGCCTGGACCGCCATCTGTGCTGTTTCCAGATCGCGTATTTCTCCAACCATAATGATATCCGGATCCTGTCTCAGGAGGGTTCTGACACCAGAGGCAAAGTCCAGCTCAATATTGTGCTGTACCTGCATCTGGTTAAACGCCGGTACAACCAGCTCAATGGGATCTTCAATGGTGCAAACGTTGACCTCAGGCGTTGCGAGTTGCTGCAGCGAACTGTATAGCGTTGTGGTCTTGCCTGAGCCTGTGGGCCCTGTCACTAACAGTATGCCGTTGGGCTGTTGGATCATCGAGTTCCAGATATCTGCCTCGCGCTTGTCGAACCCCAACTGGCTTTGATCTCGAAGTAGCACCTCGGGGTCGAAGATGCGCATGACCATCTTCTCGCCGAACGCGGTCGGCATGGTGGATATCCTGAGCTCCACTTCCTTGCCATCACTGTTGCGCGTCTTGAGCCTGCCATCCTGAGGACGCCTTTTCTCGGCAACATCGAGCCGCCCGAGTATTTTCAGGCGACTGGTAACTGCCGTCATGACACCTGCGGGCATATCATAGACTTGCTGCATGACGCCATCAATACGAAAGCGCACAGCCCCGGTCTCACGCCGCGGCTCAAGATGGATATCACTGGCGCGCTGTTCATAGGCATATTGCAATAACCAGTCAACCAGACTGACCACATGACTATCATTGGCTTCAAGCTTGCCGTGCCGGCCAAGCTCCATGAGTTGTTCAAGATTCTGTACAGCACTGGATTGATGTTTCTGATTATTTCTGGCACCCAGAACTGATTTGGAAACAGAATAGAGTTCGTGCAGATACCGCTTGATATCTGCCGGATTACAGATAACCAGACGAATCTCTTTGTTGAGGATGCGCTGCAATTCTGTCTGCCACTCAGTAAAGTACGGTTCAGCGGTACCAAACACTACATGATCCTCATTCACCTCTATACAGATGATATTGAACCTGGATGCATAGGCATGCGAGGTAACCGAGGTCACTGCGGGCACATCAATCTGCAAGGGGTCTATCCGTTTCCACGGCAAATCAACTTTCTTTGCCAGCCAGCGCGTAAGAAAATCCAGCGTTAACTTTTCCTGGTCATTACGGGCATTCGTCCACCCACTCGCGGCTATTCGCTCGAGAGGGCTGGCAACCTCTCGCCCCGCATGTGGCTTGGAAATGGATCTGAGCAGGGCATTGTTGGATTCCTCAATCAACCCATCAATCAACAATCCATCAAGAATCGCTTCAAGCTCGAGTTTGCCGGTAACGGGATTGGCAAAACGTTTGGCATTTTCAGTCAGCACGTCAGGTTCACTAGTTTTTATTGTTATGGAACGGTTAGCGGCGTAACACCTCAAGCCGTGAACAAACACGTAAGAACTTATAGCCTTCGTCACGAACCTTTGACCCAATGTGACACACTGCATGAACCGTAAGGCTGTCAAGCGAGTACCAGAGCACAGTCAAGCCCAGGTTGCGGACAACTATATTTCATGCAGTACAATCAGCGAGAGGCAGTGTGAACAGCAGCACATCCGATGGCCGCGTGCTAATCGTCTACGACACCAATGGCGGCAACGCTTACCGCATGGCACAGTTAATCGGCCGCGGAGTGGAGTCAGTCAAACACTGTAACGCTATCATTCGTGCCGTGCCGAAAGTTGGCGACAGAAGCTCGCAACGTCTTCCTGCCGTGCCTGACGAAGGAGCACCGTATGTACAGCTGGAAGAACTGTCCAGTTGTGATGCCCTGATCATTGGCGGGCCGACGCATTTCGGAAACATGTCAGCCTCGCTGAAGCATTTTATTGACCAGACAACCGAACACTGGTTCAAGGCGTCGCTGGCCGGCAAACCCGCCGGGGTATTCACCTCTACCGGGAGTATGCACGGTGGCCAGGAAATCACTCTGCTGACTATGATGGTCCCGCTGTTGCACCACGGCATGCTCATCTGCGGTTTGCCCTACTCCAATCCAGACTTGATGAAAACGCAGCGCGGCGGTACCCCGTATGGCGCAAGCCATGTGTCGGGGGAAAACGGCAATACTGCCCTGAACGATTCAGAGATAAATTTGTGCAAGGCACTGGGTGAACGAATCGCCATCCATGCCATGAAGCTCAAGGCGTAAACAGATGAACGTGAGTAAACCATGAGTGCCACCAGGAAGACACGCAAACCTCGTTTTGAATCGCCCAAGCATGCACGCATAGGTCGTATTCTGACGCTGATCGGCTACTTCGGGCTGTTGGTGTTGATACTCAACTGGTTTACCTGGCTGGCGCCGCCAGTGCGTGTGCCACGCTCGATGGTACTTGCCGCGCTGGCCATCCCTTTACTGTTTCCGCTTCGCGGCATTATCCATGCGCGCCGGTATACCCATCAGTGGATCGGTTTTCTGAGCATGTTCTATTTCATGGTCGGGGTAGACGTCTGGTACAACCATCAGGCTATCGAGCAACTACTGGGCATGAGTATGGTTGTATTCAGCCTGTTGTTAATGATTGGCAGCAGCATGTACGCTCGCTATACACCAACACCGCCCGATCAGCTGAAGCCACCACCCGAAGACTGATTCGCAAAACGACTCGATATGGAACAGCTATCGCTTGAAAATTTCTCCCGCGCAAGCGCTTAGACGTCATGTAGTGTCCTGCCCATCTCAATGATAATCCACGCTGTTGAGATGGGCAGATCACGAGGTAATGTCTAGCGAATGCGGCCAGCTAAAGCCGCACGCTCGGCCTCGCCAAACACGCTCTTTATAAACGGTACAGTGATTCGTCGCTGCTCCATCAGTGACACTTCATCCAGCTCATCAACCACCCGTTTGAGAATATTCATACGCCTGGGAAAACGTTTGAACACATAAGCGACCACCTCGTCACTCGCCTCAAGTGATCGCAATTCTATTTCCTTGCGAAACGCCTTGTGCAGCCCATCCTCAGTCAACGGCTTGAGCTGGAACATCAACCCCCACGCCAGACGGGTTTTCAGGTCGATCAGCGCCAGACCCAGGTCGTCGAGAGAACGATCTGCTGCAACAATCAACTGGGTCCCCAACGCCCTGCAACGGTTGATAAGGTTGAATAGATCAATCTCCGCTGCATGATCAAGCCGCTGCAGATCATCGATACACAAAAGATCAAGATTTTCCATACCGACAATGGATTCAGAGTGATTGATGATCTCCCCGGGTAGATAAGCGATTCGATAACCCTGTCGACTATACAAGTCACACGCAGCACTGAGCAAATGAGACTTACCCGAGCCCGAACCACCCCACAGGTACATCTGTACATCATCCAGCTCGCCCTTCACGAAGGCACGCACAGCATTACGTGTGAGTGCGTTCTGCTCATCGACGTGAAAACTGTCAAACGACGTGGCAGGTGCTGTATCCAGAGACAGCGTCAGTTGCGGATGCTCTCGCATGATTATGCTCTTGCCGGGCGCTCTATCGTGTGCGCTCGATAACAAGATCTGAGCGTTGCACCAGCGAGTCAGGATCACTTGTCAGCGGCGGTGCAGTCCGCTGTAACCAGTCAATATCAAACAATGCAGACTCGATATCAACCAGCGCACTGCGCGGGATAACAGAGAACACCATTGAGGTACTGTTGACCTCTTTCGGATAGACGGTAGCCACAGAATCGATGCTGTTGAAAAATCTCATCATGCCAGCATAGTCATCGATAGAGTCGACTGATCCGACCCAGACCAGCCCTTCGGTATCCGAACTGGCGATCCCACCGTAACGATAGCTTTCATCATTTTGTACGCCAGAGCTAAGGATGCCGAGGCCTTGTTGCAGACCTTCATCGAGGCTCGTTGTGCTGAACCCGGCCTGTTGCTGCTGATCAGCGGTGATACGCGTCCATTGACCCTGCCAGCCGCGTACCCCGCGACTCAGATAACCTATCAGGATAGTGTCCTGGGCATAGCGCTGGGCAACCGCTGCCAGATTGCCGGCGTCGAACGTCTGTGAGCTCATATCCTCGATTGACACCAACTGCTGATCCTCTTCATCACCCGTGGGGTAGATTAGAGAGATACCCGCAGCTCCGGAAATCTCACGAGCCCGTTTCTGTACATTGGCAGCCATGGGGTCGCTGACGAGGATATCCCGTCCCTGATCACGGATGAGAATAAAGACCAGGGCTGAGTTGCTGACAACAACAGGCTCAGAATTCGCCTCTTGTGAACTGCGAGCAGGGGCAGAGTCGCGGATCAGCTGGTTGACCAGCTCGCGATCGAAACTTACCAGCATGAGTTGTGTGGCCTGTCCGGTCTGCTGCACCTTACGGGTGATAGGCGTATCGTTGGCGATCACGGTACCCAGCGGCGGCCGTCGGTAGGAAAATGCCTTCACATAATCTTCTGCACTCTTGAGGCCCTGGCGGATCAGGTCACGATTAAGCAGTGTCTTGTCGCCGCTGTTGTTGAGAAGCACACGCCGCAAGCCCGCCATATAAGCATCCTGCTGCTGCTCCTCGCTACGCTCGGATACTGCAACCTCGATACTGAAAGCATCAGTCTGCGCGTACGCGGACAGTGCCACCAGGCACAGCATGAGTGCCGCAGCAAGCGCAAACGCCCTCCGGACGCAGGCATGGAAATATATAAAGAGAATGACAGGTTTCATGAACAGTCCAGGTCAGTTCAGATTTGCGTTATAAAGGCGCGGTGCTAGTGTAACCGCTGGCATTGCACTTTAGCGTATCATTGAACACCGGATCGCTTCGCCTCAAGTGGCCTTTTCAAACCACTAAAATGACTCAGAAAACCACAGAAACTGTCGATACCGACATGGCTGCAAGCGATAGCATTGATGCCTTGCGGCGCAATTCTGCCACAACCGTCACCTACGCCGACGCCGGTGTGGATATCGAGGCCGGCAATACACTGATCGAGCGCATAAAGCCGTTGGTTGCCAGAACAAAACGCCCCGGTGTGCTGGGCGGAATCGGTGGCTTTGGCGGTCTGTTCGAGCTGCCCGTCGACCGCTATCGCCAACCAGTCATGGTCTCAGGAGCGGACGGTGTCGGCACCAAACTCAGGCTGGCCATAGAGCTGGGCATTCACGACACAATTGGCATCGACTTGGTCGCCATGTGCGTCAACGACATCATTGTATGCGGCGCCGAACCACTGTGGTTTCTGGACTACTACGCCACCGGAAAACTCGACGTCGACCAGGCGCAGGATGTCATCAGTGGCATTGTCGAGGGCTGCCTGCAGTCCGGGGCTGCACTTCTGGGCGGTGAGACAGCAGAAATGCCCGGTATGTACGCCGAGAGCGACTACGATCTGGCAGGATTCGCCGTGGGCGTCGTCGAAAAGTCAGACATCATCGACGGTAGCAAAGTTGCCACTGGCAACAGCCTGATCGCTCTGGGATCCTCAGGGCCTCATTCCAATGGCTATTCGTTAATCAGGAAATTGCTGGACAAAAACAGCCTTCAGGCGCCGCTGGGTGACACGACTCTGGGCCGGGCTCTGCTGGCTCCTACGCGAATTTATGCGAAAACCATAGCAACACTGCTGGCTGCACACGACGTCCATGCCATCGCCCACATCACAGGCGGCGGTCTGACCGAAAACCTGCCCCGGGTACTGCCTGACAACACCCGGGCGCTGGTACAACGTCAAAGCTGGCAACTACCCGATGTCTTTCGCTGGCTACAAAACGCCGGCAATATCACGGATCAGGAAATGCTCAAGACCTTCAATTGCGGGGTTGGCATGGTGATTGTCGTCGATCGGCAAAATGAAACCGACGTGATAAAGACACTTCAAGCCGCCGGAGAGCGAGCCTTCGTCATGGGTAGCATCGAATCTGGTGAAGCAACGGCTGCGGTTAGGTATGTGTAATATCTGAGTTTGCCATGGTTAAACAGAAACTGGGCATTCTCATATCCGGGCGTGGTTCAAACATGCTGGCTATCGCACGGGCTTGTGAAACCGGCGAGCTGGACGCCGAGATTGCGCTGGTGCTGAGTAACCGTGTCGATGCTGCCGGTATCGGCGCTGCCAACGACATGGGGATCGAAACCGCTGTCATTGATCACGCAGCTTTCTCATCAAGAGAGGCATTTGACAATGCCTTGAGAGCCCGACTTGAACAAGTCAACCCTGATTGGATCGTGTTGGCAGGTTTCATGCGGATTCTGGGCAAGAACTTTGTTAACCGATGGCAAGGGCGGATAGTGAATATTCATCCATCGCTGTTGCCCTTGTACCCTGGCTTGAACACCCATCAACGCGCCATTCAGGCGGGTGATAAAGAGGCTGGCGCGAGCGTACACCTGGTCACCCCTGAACTGGATGCCGGTGCTGTGGTCAAACAGTGTCGAGTACCCATATTACCCACTGATACACCAGAAACTCTGGCGAGTCGTGTGATTGAAAAAGAGCATCTCCTGTATGTCGACGCCCTGAAACAATGTGTAAGTAACACTGCGCGATAATCTGGACCAGATTTCCTGTCAGCCGTATTCTCTGGGTCTTGCAGACTTGTCAATCCGCAAAATTTCTCACAAACCAGTCGCTATAAGTTGCAAACAAACATCTGTCATCACGGAAGTATCTACCGTACAGAGTCATCGCCCGCATAATCTGACTACACTTGACACTTACCGCTTCTATTTCTGGTCCTTTCATACACCGGATGTACCCCCTCCCACACCCTGCCAGGACTGTGCACCATGAACACCATGCAAAAACACTTTCTCAGCACTTTCAAACCTTTCCGGATGAGACGTACCATGTCGTTACCTGGTCGGACTGCACTTGCAGCCTGTGTCGTCAGCCTGCTGAGTCTTGGCAAGGTTCATGCGCAGACCATTGAACCGGGTGATATTGCGCCGTTCGAGGTGGTGTACGAGGTCGGCAATCATCTAATCAAGGCAGGTACGGCGCAACTTTCGCTGACGCAAGAAGATGATCTCTGGACGTATAGCCTGAACACGACTCCACGCGGCCTTCTCAAGCTGGCCGGCAAAGGCAAGATTAACGAGTCCAGTACCATCCGTTTTACCGAGCATGACGGCAAGCTACTTATTCAGCCACAGACGTATACGTTCCGTCAGGACGAGGAACGCCGACGCGCAGTCGATGCCACGTTTGACTGGGAAAACAAGGCCATTACTCATGTGTATCGAGGCGAGGAGACTACCGAGACTTTCGATACGCCCCTTATCGATCGACTGTCAGCAACTTTGCTGATGATGAACGCACTTCGTCACGATTTTCAGTCAGCACAGTTGCAGGTATTTGATACCGGTCGTATCAAAACAGTGGCTTTTACCAACACGGGTATGGAGACTCTCGATACACCGCTTGGCCGCATCGAGACCATACGAGTGACCAACGAAAACGCGGACGGCGGTACGCGTATGACGACAACCTGGTTCGCACCCGCACTAGACTATGTGCCGGTCAAAATTGAACATCGAAAGCGTGGAGAGCTGGTTGCCAGACTCAACCTGAAGAAACTCAACAACCGCATGAAAAGCCTTGAGATGAAGACCGAAAATTAGTTTTCAATAAACAATTGTCAACAACAGAGTTTCCGGCAAAAAAGGCATCAAGGCCATGTAACGTTCAACGAGAAGTACATTTACTTGAACTGTTTTTCAAACACGGCACGCAGACGATAGTCCGGTTCGCCTTCATCATCCAGGGTTTCAAACTCCATAGGCACCTGCATTTGCGCCGAGAACATGAATCCCGGCTGCTGCCAGAACAGACTGGGGTTGATATACCAATCGCTGCTGGCCTCCAGATCGTCGTTGTCTTCCCACTCGTTGACTGCCAGGTTACCTTGTACC
Organism: Granulosicoccus sp.; assembly: GCA_045106195.1. Taxonomy (GTDB): domain Bacteria; phylum Pseudomonadota; class Gammaproteobacteria; order Granulosicoccales; family Granulosicoccaceae; genus Granulosicoccus. The sequence goes on along the minus strand of JBGCEH010000014.1, from coordinate 151,079 downwards.
GATAACATCCACAGGGGTGAATGCGCATCCAGACCCGTAATGCCGAACCTACGGCCTGTTGTCACGTCCAGCGACAGTACATCGGAGCTGGAACTTCCCAGATTGTCGGACGAAAACTGCTCAAGGTTTACATCAATGGCACCGTACCAAAGTCGCCCAAGGCGACCGTAGGACAATCCCAGCAGACTCGAACTAACATAGGCTGTTCCATCTATCTGCGCATCTTCGTGTTCAAGCCGGACACCTGCCGAGTACTCCAGTCCATCGTGCAATGATGGTGACGCTCGGTTCAGGCCGTCGAAACCCACCAGATAGCTTTTTACATCAAGCCGGGGGGCATCAAAGAGGTCGAGACCATAGCCACCTTCGCGCGAAAAATCCGGAAGCTTCGGTTTGAGCTTGAAAGAGAACGCAGTCTGGCGCGTGACGCTGCTGAAATCCGCAGGGCGATCAACAGGCGCATCTGATCCGAGAGAGACGTTGGAGGAGAGATCTTCTTTGGCACGAGTGAATCGAATGGGGTCTTGCTCGGCAGGATCAAAATTGAAAGGGTCCGCACCCAAGGCCACAAGCAATGGGTCGTTTGCATGCGCCAGCGAGCCGAATACCAGCAAAGGCGCTATCATCCACCACCGTTGTAGAGAACCTGCCATCAAAGCGCGTTGCTCTTGAGCTTGACTACATCAAAATCCATCCCGAGGATGAACAGCGAAACCACACCACTAATTAGACCGCTTATGTCGCAAAAAAACAACGGTATTTGTTGGCAAAATACTAATCAGATGGTTAGGTTTTTTGGAAAAACACTTTATTCGGAGTATTGCTTGACTATATGATAGACAACGACGCGTCAAATTCCATCGAAAATTCCGATATCGATAATGAGAACAGGCCTGCTGATGACGAAATCAGTAAAAGCCAGCGTAAACGTGAAGCTGATGAGATAAGAGAGCTGGGCGCACGTCTTACGGAACTGGGTGCCAGCGAGCTTGCCTCCATCGACCTGCCAGATGACGTAATCAGTGCCATCAAAGAGTATTCACGTATCAAGGCGCATGGTGCTCGCAAACGGCAACTCGGATATCTCGCCAAACGACTTCGACATGTCGACATCGAACCTATTAATGCTGCGCTTGAGAAAATCCGGCAGCTGGCACGCAGCAACACGATCAGTCTGCACAAGATCGAGCATTGGCGTGACAGACTGCTGGGGGACATCGATGGCGAACATCCCAAAGAGGCGCTGACCGCGTTTCTCGCTGAGTTCAAAGGCGCCGACAGGCAGCAGTTTCGCCATCTTCAGGCGCAAGCGCTTAAAGAGCGTCAGAACAAGCGATCCCCAGCCGCCGCAAGGCAACTCTTCAAGGCGATCCGTGATGAAACAAGCGCTGATCCGGACTCAGAATATTGAGAATTCTCAGGCGGCAAGGTTTTTTCGCATTCGCTTTTGTGCTCGTTGCGGCTACGCATTCACTGGCAGCTTGTACCGCAAAGGCGGTCACGCCCATTGCCACACCTGCTCCCACCGACTTAACACTGTCTCGCATCAACCCGCCAGGGGCAACCCCAGACGCTGCTCGAGCCGGCCCCCCATCAGAGCTTCATGGCAACCTGTCAGGTGTGAGTCCATTGACCATCAAGCGCACGCAAACAACCGGCAAACTGCGTGATCACCAAATGACAGAAATCAGCGGCCTATCTGCATCCAGAAAGTATCCAGGATTGTTGTACGCCATCAACGATAGTGGGAACAAACCCACCCTGTTCGCTATCAATGAAACCGGTGAACTACTTGAACAATGGCGTCTCAACGTTAAAAATCGCGACTGGGAAGATATGACGCGAATGCGTCTTTCGGGCGAAGACTTCATCGTCGTGGGAGACACAGGAGACAACTTGCGAGTGCACAAGTCTGCGTCATTACTGTTTTTTGCCGAACCTGCCATGCCCGCCGAGCTGGAGCACATCAATCCGGTCCTCACCGTACGGTTCAAATATGAAGATGGCCCACGTAACGTCGAGGCCTTCGCAGCCATTGGCAATTCGCTTTATTTATTAAGCAAGGAGCCGGTGAGCCTGGCCGGGCCGTCCCCCTCAGGCATTTACCACCTCGAGTTACCCGAGAATCCGATTGAACAAGCGCATGGCGAGCATTTGATTGCCAAGCGGGTCGGAAGCATGCCTCTGCGCAGCGCAGGGCTTGAATCAAGACTGGCTGCAGCGCTGGCCGGAGTTGATCTTTCTCACCCCACGGCATTAGCGTTCGATCCGGCAGGCGATATGGCCTATATACTCACCTATCGCGAAGTGCTGCGAGTGCGACGCGGGAATTCGCAGACTTGGGCTGAGGTATTCTCCCAGCCTGCAGAGCTTGTTCATTCGCACAAGCTAGCTCAGGCAGAAGCATTAACGTTATCACCCGGACGCGCTATTTGGTTTACCTCGGAGAACGCCGGCGCACCGTTATGGGCTATTCCAATAGACCCTCCGCTGTAGCTACCCGGGGTTACTCTCCGACTCTTTGCCCGGTAAGCTGGATGACTCCATCCGGTAGCAGATTAGCCGCTGTGTTGGCATCAGTGAATGACGGACTGTATTTCGACCGGGGCGCGCGGCCTTAGAAGGATTCGCTACCGACAAAGCGCACGCAAGCGCCAGGCTTCCGGAAGAATCTGTTGCTTTCATTAATAATCCAGGCTAGATCTGAAACTTCTCAACCTTAATAATCCAGGCTAGATCTGAAACTTCTCAACCTTGGCTGCGTTCCAGGTGATACCACTACCGTAACGATCCGTGTCAATAACAGTCAAACCGTTCACAACCAGTAGCGGGTCTTGCACTATTTCGTTCCACCAATCAACGTACTCCAGTCGGTGCGACGTAGAACCAACAGCCAGTAGATGTGCACTAACCTCGGGCCATAAATGGCTGGACACCTGTTTGCCGGCTGCCTCTGCAAGCGACACCGCTTTCATCCATCCGGTAACGCCACCAATTTTCATCACATCGGGCATCACGAAATCCGATGCATCAGCAAGCAAGGCCTGTTGCATGTCTCCCGGGCCCCACCAGTTTTCCCCACTCTGAATTGGCGTGTGAATGGCATCCTTGACTTTGGCCGTATTCACATAGTCATGTGCAAGCACAGGCTCTTCAATCCACATCAACCCCTCGTCGTCCAGAACAGACAGTCGCTGAACAGCCTCAGTTGGCGATAGTGACTGATTGTAGTCAACCATCAGATCGATATTTGGCCCGACCGCTTCGCGCATTGCCCGCACCACGGCAAGATCGTCAGCCACGTCAGGATAGCCAATTTTTGCCTTTACGCCTTTATAGCCCAGTTTGACCCATCGTTCGGCCTGACGCGCAGTTTCCTGCGCACCATCAAAACCAACGCCTCCGTAGGCTTTTACAGGCCTTGCTACACCACCCAGCAGATGGCACAGCGGCAGACATCGATTCTTTGCCAGTGCATCCCACAGGGCCATATCGATACCGGCGATTGACATGCCGACCAGTCCCTGTGATCCAATCAAACGTGTACGTCTGAGCATCAGCTGGTTAAGGGCACCAGGATTCAGTGGCTGATTGACAATAAGACTGCTGAAGCCCATCACCAGATCAGCTACCGGTTTCAAGGCAGCTGGCGTATACGTAAAGAGAATCGCGTGTCCAATGAGACCCGCTGAGCAATGGATGTCAATGAGCACAAGGGGTGATTTTTCCACGACACCGCTTGCCGTGCGATGCGGCGGTGTGATCGGTACAAGTACAGTCTTGACCGACACGGATTCTATCTGCGGGACACTCATAATCTGGACAATCCTGTTTTGACGACAAGTAGTTCATCATGCCACAACCTATGGCACGACTTCCCTGCGAATCTGCTGCACAATAAATCAAGCTAGAATATCGTTCCTTACATACAGGGATACAGACATGACCTTATCGTCACAGGTGATGCTCATCACCGGGGCAAGCAGAGGAATAGGCAGGGCCACAGCCATTCTTGCGGCTCAACGCGGCTATGCCATCGGCATCAATTACCACACCAACAGGATAGCAGCGAACGAGGTCGCCTCGCGATGCCATGAGCTAGGTGTGAAAACCTGTGTCGTCCAGGCTGACATCGGCAAATCCGACGATATCGTGCGTATGTTCAAGACACTCGACAATGAACTGGGAACACTCGATGTGCTGGTCAACAATACAGGTGTTCTCGAGCAGACCATGCGTCTTGAAAACATGAGTGCCGAACGCATCAATCGCATCATGACAACCAATGTCACCGGATTGTTGTTGTGTGCAAAAGAGGCAGTACTGCGGATGTCCACGGCAAAAGGAGGTGTCGGTGGATGCATCGTGAATATTTCATCGCGCGCTGCCGTGTTGGGATCTGCAACAGAATATGTTGACTACGCGGCATCAAAGGGAGCCGTTGATACCTTTACCATCGGCCTTGCGACCGAGGTTGCCAATGAAGGTATTCGTGTTAATGCGGTAAGGCCCGGTTTAATAGAAACGGACATTCATGCCAGCGGTGGAAATCCTGACAGGGTTGCAAAGCTAAAGTACAAAATACCCATGCAACGAGGTGGCAGTGCAGAAGAAGTTGCCCATTCCATACTCTGGCTGGCATCGGCAGAGGCTTCGTATACGACAGGTTCTTTTGTGGACGTGAGCGGTGGGCGTTGATAAGCGGATTCGCCCGTACCTGTGTCAGACACCATGCACAAGTTGTAGGCTGCCTGAAAGCCGGGGGATGGGTCTTTCAGAATCAATCGTATTTCAATGAGTAGTCACAGGAAAAGAAAACATGAGAATACATTGCGCAACATGCCACTGTCGATCGGTAGAATTCAACGTTCGATTGACTGACGAATTCAACTCTATTCGACGATGCTCGTGCTCCTACTGCCGGATGCGGGGCGCTATCGCTGTATCAGCGAATCTGGATGGCATCGAATTTACGAAAGGACAGGATAAATTAACGCTATATCAATTTAACACTAATACAGCCAGGCACTATTTCTGTTCAATTTGCGGAATTTATACGCACCATCAGCGTCGTTCAAATCCTTCTGAGTACGGAGTTAACGTCGCATGCCTGGAAGGTGTGAGTCCGTTTGACTTCGAGGAAGTTGTTGTAAATGATGGCGTGAATCATCCGAAGGACAAAAATACCGAAAGTCGAATTGCAGGAATTTTACGTTTTTCGAAAACGTAAGCTGTCTCAGGTCGCCGTGAACAAACCGGCGGGCCCAAGCCCGCCTGCAAAATGGAACAATACCAACTGATTCTTAAATCCTTACATACGGAGAATCCAGTTCAGGCGTCAATGAACGCTCTTCAACTTGCTATCAGGCATGAATATGCAGATCCAGGTCTGCCAACACTAACGTTTCAGATAAGGCGCAAGCACACCCAACCAGCCAGATCGGATGCGCAAGTACTCCTCCTCACACCCTTCGGCACGCTCCATGGATAAGCCATATTCATCATTGATAAGATCTTCATGTTGCTCGGGACTCGAACCATACACATGACATAGTGTTGTGTAGTACCGCTGTATCTCCAGACTGTGTTCGCTCCAGAAGTCAGATTCCTCGAACCACTCGTATTCCTCACTTTCCAGGCCAAACATGTCTGCAGCATTCAACGCTATCCTTGCGCCGTCTTCAACGTACTCAAGCAGCAGCACGCTGGCAAGCGCATCGGCGGCATCCTCCTCTCTTGCCAGCATGGGCAAGTCATACTGCTCGAACAACACATGACCGATCTCGTGCATCAAGGTGTGAAAATACACATCAGCAACCGGCGCATCTTCGTCATCAAAATACGCTTTGATATTATCGGCAAAACTTCCAGGCATCCAGATTTCCTGAGTCTCAGGATCATAGAGTGGGCCTTCCTCCACTTCATGCAGCACACGCACGGGCTCAGCGAAACGTAACAGTTCCGCGACAAAACGAACTTGCTCTTCAAGAACAGCATCGGGAGAATGTGCATAGTGCACGGTAATTCCTGCATCAACCGGCAACGGCTGTTCAGTATCAGCAACAGCCAACATACTGCTGCAAACCATCAACGGGGCAAACGATAGAACTCTGTTCATTGTCGTCGTTTTAGATAATCTGAAGGCACCGATGTGAATTCAGGTTGCAACCAGTCGCCTGTTAGTCGATAGGTACGTAGACCTATTCTATCGAAATCAACGCCCAGCGCTTTGAGAAAACCTGCCGCCACCAATGCCCCGATACCGGCACTGGCGCCTCCTGATATGGCTCCGATAATCGGTAATGCAGCACTGACCCTTGGCAGTATGGTAACTTGCTGGTCGAATTGCTGCGTATTCAGATTAGAGCTACCAATAATGTCTACAACACCAATAGGCCCGGTAAGCTGCAGCAAGGGAACCTGTGCAATACCGTCATCAATGACAATACTTCCGGCAATATTTTCAAATGCAAGCCCGGCACCTGTCATGTCTTTGAAATCAAGATTGAGTCTGCGCGGCAAGGCCTGAAACGCAAATAGCCCTACCATACGACCAGCGCCAGGCTCAAGCGGTACGATGCTTCCGGCGTTCATGTCAATCTTGATATCACCATCAAGGCTGGCGAAATCCGGTTTGTATATCGGGCCCGGCCAATCCAGTTTCATTTCGATACTACCTTGTGCATCATCAATGATACCGGACAGTCCTATCTCGTCCAGGCCCACACCAAAATCATCGCTTTGTAAAACTACATTCAACTGCGTTGTATGCTTTCCAGTCAAACTTGAGCTGACACTCTGTGGATCACGAAGATACCAATGTCCTTGCCCCACCATGCGCATGGTCTCGTAAGCAAACCCCAGCGTTGTTATATCAAGACCACTGACGTTCGGCTTTGCATGTACCACTAGGTCACGGATACGGATATTGTCCTTGACGAGCGCACTAACACGGGCTTCCACCGGAGGCAGCAGGCGAGGATCAAGCTCATCTGAGTTCCCAAAATTCCCAGTCTCAGGCTCTGCCTCCTCGCTGAGTGCATCAATAACCGACCAATCCAGCAAATCCAGGCGTGCCTTTAGTGCAGTATCCTTTTCCCAGTGCTTTCTTGGATAACGCATATTGCCCTTCAGCGCCTGGTTGGACACCGCAAAGTTCAGATAGGTGTCATCAGTGTTGGCCTGAAGTGCAGCCTCACCCATCGAGCGTTTACCCAGAATCAGTGCATCAGTGTCCAGCCTGGCCGATATGGGAAGAATGAGCTCAGGCTCACCTTCACTCTGCGGCAATGAGTTTATGTACTGGGCAACAGTTTCAACCCAGCCATCCGCGGCCAGTCGATCTACCTTACCCTGCAGACGAATACCGGGTTCACCAAGTGAAGCAGACGTATTGCCAGATTCAGTTTGCCCAAGTTCAACCAGCAGCGAATACAGACTCTGATCAACCATCCTGACGGTTGCCGTGAGCTCGTCACCATAGCGAGCCTCCCAGAATTGATCCATGGATGGGTCACGAAATGCGGTAGTCAAACTGAAATCCCGGGCAGTGGCTGTCCCTTTATTAAAGGGTACTGGCAGCAATAACTCGGCACCAACCAAGTCACTACGAACATCAAGCGTCACACCCTCGGCAAGAAAACGCTCAGCAGAATGCGGAGCGGAGATTGTTGCAGTCCATTGTGATGCGCCGCGAATGAACTGATCAAGAGGGTCACCGTAGTGCGCAAGCAGGTCATTTGCTTCCAGTGCACCTTTGATCGTAACCCGTGTATTGGCGGCGTCCCCCTGCCCTTCCGTTGCACCCGAAAGGCGAACACTATGACCCAGCAAACGGCCTGCAATGTTATTAATCGATATGCCAAGTTCATTGAAGTTGACCGCACCATTAGCATCATCCAGCATCAGATCTGCTCGCCCAAAGGTGACATCGTTGTCCTTTAAGAACAATGAACCATTGACCGCAAATGGGCGCCAGTTATTAATCGTCGGCTCAATGCCGGAGTTTTCAGGCTCTCTGGTCAAAGGCACGGACAACTTGAGGTCCATCTCCGCAAAGCCGGTGCCACTCATATCACCAATAGCAGGTTCGAGAAAACCCTTCAGCGGCCCGTTGATGCCAAAATCCAGGATATCCTGAAACCTGCCTGATGCGGTAGTAGACAGTTCAACGACAGCGGCGGCAAGATCAGGGATGGCAACTTGTGTTCGGGAAACAGAAAAACGATCCAGAATTGAGTTTTCAGCAGAACCCGTCAGTGCAAGCCCATTCATCTCCATCCGACCATTGATATTACTGGCTGCCGGCCAGCCCGGCAGAAAAGATAACGTGGCATCATTGATATTCACACTTGCCTGAAACGCACCGTTGCCATCTTCATACGGAAAATCTGACACATTGCCAAACAACAGCAATGAACCATCGGATGCCTCTCCAGCCGTAATAGCATTATCAATCCAGTCAGCCACAGTCTCACCAAGCTGCTTGCGCGGCAACCACGCTTTGAGTTCAGTAACGTCAGTTGCGGAAAACCGGCTCTGCACATCAAAATGAGGTGAAGCGTCAGCAGACAGTACCGCTCTCAAACGTGTGCTGGTATCGATACCGTTATCGGCCAACTGGATATCGGCGCCCAGCAGGATCCGTTGTGAATCGCGCAAATCGATATCCATCACCGCCTGCAGGGAATCAACACTCAGGAACTCATCACTTACCGCTGGCCAGGCGAAGGGCATTTGCTGAGCCGACAACGTCAGCTGCCCGACAGAATCCTTCACCGCCACCTCCCCTCTAAGGGGTCCCAGACTGGGCAGCTGATTGTCACCATCGAACACCAGATCATCGATGTCGGCAGACAGGCCGATCGAAGGCTTGTTTCCCGCATCTGCAACACTCAATGCAAGATTTCTAACGCTTCCTGAAGAGGTACTATTGAACACCGACTTCGCCAAAGCAGGCCGACTGACTGATAGCGCCAATGCTGTAAAACGCACAGCCAGTTCGGCAGGCACTTCGCTGGCTAAGACGCTGACATCCCATGTAGCGTCAGCGTCCTGAGCATGGGTCAAAGGCTGTGTTGCATCTTCAACTGTACCGGCTGCTTCGGGCGACAATGGAAGTGGCTCGGATACGAGTTTGCTGATTCGCAGCTCCTCCATGTTAAGCGTTGCAGCTCCCAGCGTTGTCTGGATATCGGTGACCTGAATATCAATCGACTCACCAAATCGCAATAGCTTCAGGTGTCCACTGGCACTATCGAAAATCAACTCATTGCTCACCGGATTAGTGACACTGCCAATCTCTATCGGACCACGTGCAGATACAAACTGACCATCAATCCACTTACCCCACAACTCGGCAGAGGCCAGGGCGTCAACTTCCACAGACTGGGGCAATCCTTTTACAGACAGACCTCCGAGCCCCAGTAATTCAGTCAACCTGCGAATGTCGACAGTTTCAGCAGAGAGATACACATTGCCATCTGTCTCAGAGAGCTTGCGCGGATTGCCGAAAACGTCGATGCCTGCTTCGAGCCGGCGTCCTCCGAGTGCGTCCGGCAAATCCGCGTCTACCCGAAGCTTGTGCAAATCCCCGTCGTTCTCAGCCCGCACATTGAGGTTTGTAAAAACCACTTGACTATCGTTTTTCATGTCGAGCAATGTCAGCTGTGCATCGAGCAAACCCACCTTTCTTGCATTGAACAACCAGGCAATCACATCAACGCCATCCGAGCTTCCCTGTGTCGCTTTTACCCGGTCTTCGGTCGTGGTAGCTGACCTCATCGACTCCATTCCATGCAAACTTATCTGACCATCACCATCAGCCTCAACCACCAGGCTGGCCCCCACCAGACTTAGCTCGTTGATAATGGGAATACCACGCATAAGTGATTTGGCCAGATTGATATCGATCACTATTTCATCCAGCGTCACGACCCGCTCGGTAGTCTCGAACAAGGTGACATCTCTGGCGCGCAGCAACGGGCCGAAACCTTCCCAGCGCAGGGATAATTCGCCGATATGTACGGGACTGCGCAGGTAATCGCTCACCCGGGATTCCATATGACTCTTGTAGCCAGCCGCCAGCGGTAAGCCGACTCTTGCCATCACTGTAAACAGCGCGAGCAGGATGAGCAGAACCCCCGTGATGAGATAGGAGACCCTTGCAGTCTCACGCGCTGTCTGACGCGCTGTTTCACGCGCCGCATCACTAATCATGGATGCGGAAAATCAGAATGGGGCTTGTCACTGCAAGACAACATCATAGTGCTCACGCGTGTAGAACTGCTCAGCCTGCAGACGAATGGGGACGCCGACAAAATCCTGTAGCTCCGCAAGGTCGTCGGAGCGCTCTTCAGTAAACCACTCAACCACCTCGGATGAAGCCAGAACGGTTACTGAGCCGATGTCAAATTGCCTTACCTGCCGGATGATTTCCCGGGCAACCTCGAAGCCTACGGTTTCCAGTGTTTTCTGCATACCGCGGCCATCACACACGCTGCACTCCGCACATAAAACCTGCTCAAGACTTTCTCGAGTTCGTTTTCTCGTCATTTCCACCAGACCCAACTGTGACACCTCGCTCACTTGCGTACGTGCGTGGTCACGTTCCAGTGCTTTCTCCAAGGCTCTGAGTACCTGCCGCCGATGCTCAAGCACGCCCATATCGATAAAATCGATGATAATAATGCCCCCCAGATTACGTAGACGCAACTGTCTGGCTATCGCCTGGGCAGACTCCAGATTAGTCTTGAAGATGGTCTCTTCAAGGTTACGCTTGCCGACGAAGCCTCCGGTATTTACATCGATAGTGGTCATGGATTCTGTTTGATCAATGATCAGATACCCACCTGATTTGAGCATCACCCGGCGATTCAGAGCTTTATCGATCTCATCTTCCACTCCATGCAGGTCAAATATGGGCCGCTCCCCCGGATAATGTTCGAGGCAAGACGACAGTTCGGGCACATATTCTTCACAGAAGTTCACACATTGGCGATAGGTTTCGCGCGAATCGATACGGATACGCTCTATGCTGCTGCGGTTAAGGTCTCGCATCATGCGCTGCACCAGCGGCAGGTCACGAAAAATTACCGTGCCCGGCGCACTTTCCTGACGTCTCTTGTGGACCCCCGCCCAGACCTTGTCCAGATATTCCATGTCCTGCTGCAATTCTTCACGCTCAACCCCTTCGGCAACGGTTCGCAGGATGTAGCCCACAGGACGATCCCCACGCAGCTCGTCAACCAGCGTGCGCAATCGCTCTCGCTCCTCTTCATTCTCGATACGCACCGACACACCAATATTGTCTTCATAAGGCATCATGACAAGATACCGGCTGGGTGCGGTGAGGTTACTGGTGACGCGAGCGCCTTTCGTGCCTAGTGGATCCTTGGTCACCTGCACCGCCAGAGTCTGCCCCTCGCTAAGCAATCTGGCAATGCTGGGCGGGGTATCCTCGTCAGCATTGTCAGGCAGTCGAATGTCCGACACATGTAAAAATGCCGCCTTCTCCAGACCGATATCAACAAACGCCGCCTCCATACCCGGAAGTACGCGCTTAACGCTACCTTGAAAGATCGTACCCACAAGTCCGATCTTGCGCACCCGTTCTATCCAGATTTCGGTGAGCATGCCGTTTTCGACCGTCGCAACACGCGTTTCCTGCGGTGTTACGTTGATCAGTAGTTCTTCAGTCATGTTGCTATGGTTGTCTCTGATCAGCTACTGCGCTCTTGATTGAGAATGCGCCGCTCATACGGTTAACAAGTTTACAGCGAGGTGAGTCCTGCCCGCGCCAACAGTTGGGTGGTTTCGTACAGTGGCAAACCCACTACGTTACTGTAGCTTCCCTCTAGATGAACCACAAATTGCGCCCCGGAACCCTGGATAGCATAACTTCCTGCCTTGCCCTGAGGCTCTCCGCTTAACCAGTAATATCGGGCTTTCTGCCGAGACAGGTGGGCAAATTCCACAATCGTTGTGACAAGCACTGTGTACTGTTCATCAACCCCTGTTCGCTGAACGCAGACGCCACTGTGAACACGATGTGATCGACCCGATAACTGCTCCAGCATATCCAGTGCCTGTGTTTCATCATTCGGTTTTCCCAATATCTGTCCATCCAGATCAATCACTGTGTCCGCGGCCAGAACCACCCCCGACCGGCCTGCACCAATGATGTCGGAAAAGCCCGGCTTCGTCACGCAGGCGCTGGCCTTTAGACAGGCGAGCCTGACCACAAGTTCAGCCGGTGATTCATCAGGCAGCGGCGTCTCGTCCACATCAGCCGACAGGCACTGTGGCGCAAATCCGAGCTGCCTGAGCAGATCGAACCGTTGCTGCGATTGCGATGCCAAAATCAGAACAGCCGGCTGCTCGACAGAGTGGGTAGAAGCTGTCACGCCCGGTGGTAAGGATGGTTATCAAGTAGTGATTGCCCGCGGTAGAGTTGTTCAATCAGTATTACGCGTACCAGCGGGTGTGGAAACGTCAGCGGCGACAGGCACCATTGCTGGTCAGCCCGCTCACGCACTCGCTTGTGCAACCCCTCTGCACCACCAATGATTAGCACAATGTTCTTGCCCAGCTCCTGCCAGCCCTGCAGCTGATTGGCAAGTTGCTTGGTGGACCACGATGTTCCCCGATTGTCCAGCGCGATCACATGTGACTTGTCCGGAATGGCACCGAGTAACATGCCGGCCTCTTTGGCCATCACCACGTCTCTATTCGCGCCTTGTGCCTGAGTAAACTCACGCACCGTAAATTTCCAGCGCCCGGGCAGGCGTTTTACGTAGTCCCGGGAGGCATTTTCGACCCAGTCCGGCATTTTCCGGCCAATCGCGAAGACACTGACTTGCACACTAATTAACCTTCAAGCGAGATTGTCAGACCGAGGCGCTTACGCCACTTGGTGGTGCCTGGTCATCGGGACCTACCGACCAGAGCTTCTCCAGAGAATAAAATTCCCGCTTTTCATCAGTCATGACATGAACAATAACGTCACCCAGATCCACTAGCACCCAATCACTGGAATCGGCGCCTTCAACACCCAGCGGCGGATGGTTCGCTTCCTTCGCTGTTAGCCGAACCGACTCGGCGAGCGAGCGTACATGCCGCTGCGACGTACCTGTGACCACGATCATGGCGTCTGCGATACTGGATTTACCCACAATATCAATCACGGTGAGATCGATGCCTTTCATGTCTTCGAGCGATTTCACTGCCATCTCGATGACCTCTTTACTATTCATACCCAATGCGAATTCTGACTCCTGGCCAAGCCGCGATAAACAGGCGGGCCTTGAAAAGGTCTGGACAATAAACGATTGATGTTCCGATCCGGCAAACTTGCATGGCAAGCATCCGATGCGGCAACAATCGATACACGTCGCATTTGGAACCGGCGCCGTCAGGACGTGGACGACGGACAGTACAACGACTCGCTACCAATATACTCTGATACGGCGTCCGGGAGCAAAAAACGCACGGTAAGCTCTTTGGCTATACGACGCCTAATCTCAGTGGCGGAGATAGCCAGTTGCGTTACATCGCATTCTTCGATGACGCCACATTGACCGTTACGTATCGAGCGTCCAAGGCTTTGCTGCTGCCTTGCAAGCAAATTGGCGGAAAATGGTGAATGATGGGCGTCGGGGCGATTCACAACGACCAGATTCGCCAGCTCTAGGATCTCTTCCCACTGGTACCAGGTGTCGTATTTTGCAAACGCATCCAGACCCATAAAAAATACCAGTGTCGCCTCGGGTTGCTCGGCGTTGATAGCAGTTAATGTGTCGAACGTGAAGCTGGGTTTTTCGTGCAGGGCCTCACGCGAATCTATTGCCAATTGCTCCGCGCCCTCGATGGCCAGCTCGAGCATGGCGATGCGATGCCGGGTGCTTGCACTGGCAGGATCACGATGCACCGGCCGGTGATTGGGTAACAAAAACAGCGTGTTCAGGGCGTAGGCCTCAGCGAGCTCGACAGCCGGGCGAAGGTGGCCAAAGTGCACGGGATCAAAGGTGCCACCGAACAAACCGATGCGCGCCGGTCTGGCTTTCTCATCACCCACGCGTTGTATAGTCACCTGTCACGACATATTTTTCGCACGTCAGACCCAGTGCACCCACGGGTCCGCGAACGTGCATCCTGTTCGTGCTGATACCGATCTCAGCACCCAGACCATATTCAGCGCCATCAGCGAAACAGGTGGCAGCATTAACCATGACCGAGCTGGAATCAACCTGACGGACAAAACGTCGAGCGCGTGCCATATTCTCGGTCACGATAGCATCCGTGTGGGACGAACCATGTTGAGCGATGTGCTCCATCGCAGCGTCTATGTCCGCCACGATGCGGACAGACAGGACAGGCCCAAGATACTCGGTATCCCAGTCCACGGGGGTTGCCGCTTTCATATCCGGTGATATCTGCAGACAGGCCTCGCAACCGCGCAGCTCCACGCCTTTACTGGTAAACGCCTCTACAAGCCCGGGCAGCATCAATGGCGCTTCATTTTCATGCAGCAGCAGTGTTTCCATGGAGCCGCAAATACCGTAACGGTAGGTCTTGGCATTAATAGCGACATCTATCGCTCGTGTCCTGTCGGCACCTTCGTCGATAAAGACATGGCAAATACCGTCCAGATGTTTGATAACCGGCACACGGGCCTGATCACTCACTCGTTGCACAAGGCCCTTGCCACCACGGGGAATAATAACGTCCACGTACTCATCGAGTTCCAGTAGTGCACCCACTGCCGCTCGGTCAGTCGTTTGTATGAGCTGTACTGCCGATTCAGGCAACTGAGCTGCAACCAGTCCATCCCGTATACAACGGGCAATAACCTGATTGGATCGCGCGGCCTCTGATCCGCCACGCAAGATGACGACATTGCCGGATTTTATGCACAAACCCGCCGCATCTGCGGTGACATTGGGTCTTGATTCGTAGATGACGCCTATGACGCCCAGAGGCACACGCATTCGAGCGATTTCCAGCCCTGACGGCCTGCGCGATGTCTCTGATAACGCGCCGACCGGATCGGATTGCGCCGCCACACTACGGAGTCCATCAGCCATTGAGGCAATCCGATGTGCCGTTAATTCAAGACGATCAAGCAAGGCGGCGTCAATTCCCTTTACCGTCGCGGTTTCAAGATCCTTTGCATTGGCGGTGAGCAACTCGGATTCAGCAGCCTCTATTGCATCAGCCATGGCAATAAGAGCCGCATTCTTCTGCGTCGAGCTGGCAACCGATAATTGACCTGACGCCAATCTGGCAGCTCTGCCAAGGCTGTTCACATAAGCTACAACGTCCTGCCTTGCAACGTCGCTACCGTTTTCCACAGCGGTACTTTCTATCATTTGTGCATCCATCTGGACTCCTCTGATCCCACAGGAATTCCTGCAAGTACTGTTACACCTTTAAAACCGGAATATCACGACTCGACAACCTTCACTGAACTGAGCCTGTTCAATAGATACAGGCTTACGTAAACTTTGCGCTCACCCTGCTACGAACCGATTAACATCCTTTATGCAACTTGTAGATTCGCATTGCCACATCAATTTCCCGGATTTTGCCGATCGGATTCCGGATATTCTACAGAACGCGGCGGATAACCAGATAAGCCATATGCTGTGCATTGCAACCAGCTGGGAAAATCGCGAGGACGTCATGGCTTTGGCGCGCGCTCACGCGTCGATCAGCGCCTCGGTGGGGATTCACCCGACAACCGAGGGCGGCTACGAACCCAGTACTGAGGAGCTTCTGGAGGCTGCAAAAGACCCTCTGGTGGTCGGCATCGGCGAAACCGGGCTGGACTATTTTCGCACTGACGGTAATCCTACCTGGCAACACGAACGATTTTATCGTCATATAGAGGTTGCAAAAGCGTGCAACAAGCCCTTGATCATTCACACACGAGCGGCGGCAGCAGACACGATGAATACTCTTCGGGACAGGCAGGCTTGCGATGCCGGTGGCGTAATGCATTGCTTTGCCGAGAACTGGGATATTGCAAAGCAAGCCCTGGACATCGGTTTTTATGTCTCGTTCTCGGGCATCGTAACTTTCAAGAACGCAAAAGATGTGCAGGACGCCGCTTTAAAAGTACCGCTGGATAAGCTGCTGGTAGAAACCGACGCGCCTTATCTGGCGCCGATGCCGCACCGTGGCAAGATGAACGAACCCGCTTATGTTCGACACACCGCAGAATTTATTGCGCAACTCAGAGGCATTTCGCTGGAAGAACTGGCCGAGGCGACTACCAACAATTTCTATCGACTGTTCGCAGATGCGCTTCGCCAATGAATACCAGGAAAGACAGCGAAGCGTAACAGAGTGGCAAACCTTTATGATAAAGCGAACCACGCAATTCTATCGGGTTAATGTCTCCCACTTACATCAAGTAATCAATACCTGTTTCAACGGAGTGAAGACCTATGACTAAGCTTATGACGAGTATCCAGCGTCCATGGGGTTCCGCAAGAACCTATCAGCAACTGGCAGCTGCATTTTGTATCGTGGTGCTCAGTGCCTGCGGAGGCAGCTCCGGTACGGGCGCTGCCCCTGACAGTGGCGAGCCCGGTAATCCAACAGACCCGATTCAAACCGGGAACGGCGGTACACCTGATCCCACAGTGACTGACCCAGGAGTGCCCGACAATGACGAAGGCACTGATCTGGTCGGCGATACATCCGACCCCACGCAATGCAACGCAGCCACCCAAAAGCAATGGGCTTATGAGTCGATGCAGGATTTCTACCTCTTCTATGATCAGGTACCGGTGGTAGACCCGCAATCGTTTGACTCCGCAGATGATGTGGTTCGGAACGTCAGATTTCAGGAACGTGATGACTTCAGCCGGGTGGATGACGCCGAGGTGTCATCACTGGCATTCGATGAAGGTCGCGAGTTTGGCCTCGGTTTCCGCTGGGGCCCCGACAATGAGGGCATGCCGAGAATCCTTCTAACGATAAGCGAAAGCCCGTTTGGATTGGCTGGCATCGAGCGTGGCGATATCATCCTGACAGCTGACGGTCTTGACTGGGCGGACCCGGTGCTCAGAGACACATTTTTCGAACGTCTTATCGGCACCCCCGAGGAACCCGCAACCGCCTCCTGGCGCTTCCAGAAACGTGACACCGGAGAGATTGTGGAAGTGGACATTACCGCAACCGAATTCCGCATTAACACTGTACTGTCGGCTGCGATTTACTCCGGTGGGGCACTGCCTGGAAATGTCGGCTACCTGGCGTTTAATCAATTCCTGAACCCATCCTCATTCGAGCTGAATGGTGTATTCACCCAATTTCGCGAACAGAGCATTTCAGAACTTGTACTCGACCTGCGCTACAACGGTGGAGGAAGAGTGTCTATTGCCAGAGAGCTGGCCAGCTTGATCGCAGGCGATTCCAACGCAGGCGAGACAATCTACAATTACCGGTTCAACGACAAATACACAGAAGAAAATTTCACCCTGACACTGCAATCCGATGTTGGCGACCTAGGTCTGTCAAGATTGATTGTTCTGACAACGGGAAACAGTGCCTCTGCCTCGGAAATCGTCATTGCAGGCTTGCAACCGCATATGGAAGTTGTGACGATAGGGACAAGAACAACCGGCAAACCCTACATCCAGTATGCCTACGATCGATGTGGTGAGCGGCTAGCTGTCATTGAGGCCGAAGGCTTCAATGCCAACAACGTCAGTGTGTTTGGCGGAATACCAGCGACCTGCTTTGCCGTAGATGATCGCACTCAGAATTTCGGTCTGAATGACGGAGAGTTCGAGGGTTTCCTCAGAGCCGGTATCGATTTTATTGAAAATGGAACTTGTGCCGTTGCACCTATGCTTGCTACAGACACATTGCGCCAACGAGCCGTGACGAAAGTCGATATTGACGATCGTCAGGGAATGTCTTTCAGGGGCGGCTCACTGGCAGACTAAAGAACACCATGGATCGTCGTCATGGGTTTTGTTGTCACGTGTGCTGGAACGTAATCAGGTTCTGCACACGTGACCCACTTATGGCAACCAGCCCATACGCAGCATCCAGTACATGACATCGGCTGCTGATCCCCACACCAGCATGTCATCGTATTCTGCACCGTTCTGGATTGATTCATCAGTAACGACAAAGTAGTTGTCGTTGTCCTGATTTTCAGCCTGCAAACCCTTGCTGCTACTGTCTTGCCCCGCACTCATTACCACGAAAGCAATCTGGTTAGTACGCACTGAGCGAGCTGTGCAATTGTTGCGA
Organism: Granulosicoccus sp.; assembly: GCA_045106195.1. Classification (GTDB taxonomy): domain Bacteria; phylum Pseudomonadota; class Gammaproteobacteria; order Granulosicoccales; family Granulosicoccaceae; genus Granulosicoccus. The sequence goes on along the minus strand of JBGCEH010000014.1, from coordinate 132,809 downwards.
GGCACGGCATTACATAACGTGATATCGGATGTCAGATCTTTGATCCCGACATTCGCAGCCTCTCCGGGTGTCGTCCAGTCCGGCAGTATCGGGCTGCCTTTTTCGACATGATTGCTCAGGCTAACCACATAATGGAACTCACGCCCCCAGGGATCGAGCAAGGCACCTTCGCTACTGATGCTACCGGATAGTCCCAATGCGTAAGCGGGTACCCATCCAGATGACACCTTGCAAATACTGTCGTCCAATGCATTGGTGTTGCGCGAAACACCAACAGCCTGTGTGCCTGAGGCATTGTCCCTGGACAACGGGCATGGCAATGAACCATAGGCCACTAGATGGGCAAATATCGTCTCGCGCACGTGTTGCAGATTCAGCTCTGCCTGATCCCGCTTGCCATGTTCCTGGATTGCCCTAAGCGGTGCTATGGCGGTTTTGGTCAACAGTCCGATAATCAACAGAACAAAAGCCATTTCTACCAGCGTGAAACCGTGTTCATCACGACGTTTCATTCAGAGACCGCCCAGTAAAGCTCAATGCGCATGCCGGGCAGGATGGTCGCCTTGTGCAACTCAGGTGATGCGAACAATACACACGATGATCTTGCCAGCTGATCGGCACTGCATCCTTCATGATACGAAAGCTGTAGCGATCGATACCAACCGTTACGTATGTACCAATGACGGAGCGCTGATACTCGTTCTATTGTATTGGATTCAAGACTACCCAGCAGGCACTCTCCACTGAATACAAAAGGCCTGTCAAGAACAATGGCTAGAGCCTCGTCATATTGACATGATGGATTCTCTGTATAACTGACCGGTGAAGAACACGTTTCAACAGAGCCATTTCCCGTTGTTGCCAGCAATCCACTGGCATCATCTGTAGCTGTCGAACACAGGGCTTGCCCAGTCTGTACTGTTCGCTGAATGACCCATGCGGCCACTGAGGCAACCGTGGCATTGACCAATGCCCTACCCCTGATCGTGACATGAGCTGCTGTGTCTGCATCATCGGACAAGGGCAAACTAATTGTTGCCACGGGCTCTTGAGCGTCCGCGACGAGACCTTGAAGATTGACCACTCGATTAAGCGGATTGTTAATCATATGTCCGGCAACACGATATTCGAATCGCTGCCAGGGTTGCGAGTGAAAAAGGTAGCGGTGTCCCGGCAACACTGTATGCCGGGGTAGCAATCCATCCGACCCACTCTGAGACGCACACGGTGGATCAGACCCGTCTCGACTCTGGTTCTGTCCTGATTGCGCTCGACTACCGCGTTCTCGATACCCATCCGTGTCCGGGCAGGGCAGATGTGCCGGGCCGGCACCAGTCGGTCCATACAAATAGGGATACAACGCTGCATAACTTATCAACGACTGCCGGGCCTGCACAAGGCTGTGCTGATCATTCACAGAGATCGTGTGTGATGCTTCACTATTCACATAAGTTAGCCGGGAATGACTCATCCATCCACCGCCGACACTCAATAATAAAACAAGCATCGTTAGCAGGACGTAGCCATGCTCCGAGCGGCTTGTCATAACGCCTGCCCGGGAATCAATACACCCAGTTCAACCGATTCACGCAGGACACGAACACGTCTTCCATCGTCAAGTAACCGCAACTGCAGAGCAGACTCGTGCAATGATGAACAGCTAACTCTCCGATCCTTCCGCACAGACGATATCGTACGGTCCATACGTTCACAGGGCACCCCATTAACAATGATTCGTATCGTTTCCTCACTCTGGACACGCGCATCGTATCGAATCATGAAGGATCCCTTATCACGCACAACTTCCTGCACCGGAACATCAGAGCGATAACCCCGCTTCACGGCTTGACCCATTGCATCAGCTCGCCATTGCGCAGACACAGAATTTGAAGCGTCTCCAGACACCACTTGCGAAAAATCTCGCTCCTGCTCCTCAAAGAACAGACGCTTACCTTTCAACGGTTGCAGATGTTCTGACGATTGCTCGATGCTCAAGCTCTCATCCTCGACATCAACGGCCAAAGCCAAACCGGACGATAACAATAAAACCGTAAATAAAATGATCATGTTCACTAGAAGTTCCTTATTCCTACTTACCTGACTTATCAGGGCTTTGCGCCCAGTGATAGATATCCATGACACATTGCACGTCGAGTCGCTTGACCGGCAGTTTCTGCAGATCACATGCACGTACCTCCAGAGGCCAACCACCCACTTCGGTCTTAAGCGCTTGCATCAGCTCCAGGAATGCTTTTGCATGTGCCAGCTGCAGCTGTATGTCGAGCCGAAGAATGTGAACGGACGTTGTGAAGGGTTCTGTTACGCTCTCCAGCGTGTCGGTTGACAGGCGATGAGCAAGCAAGGATTGCTCGTAAATAAGCTGATTATCCGGAGTATCTGCGCTGGTTCTTTTAAGGTATTCAGCAATACGGATCTGCACCGAAGAGATATCTTCACCCAACACACCCAACAGCGGCCTTGCAACACCATCGTGGAGTCGTGTCAGGCGTTGTTCAGCATGTTGACGCTGCACCATGGATTGACGCACTTGCCCTGCCAAAAGAATTTTCTGCGCTTCAACACTGGAATAATACAGCCAGGAGAAAAGCACGATCGACACAGACAACAGACTCATCACTACAGGTCGAGTCACTGGATTTCGCCCAGAATAAGGGACACGCGATACCGCCCGGCACTATTCACATCGACATGACTTGACAGCGCAGTGTCCACTGGAGATTCCAGGATACGCGCATCAACAGCTCCCCGTACACGTCTCAGTTCATCCATAAAATCTTTCAGCAATGTCTGCTGCTCGTTCAGTGTCTGAGCAGATACTCTTCCGGATAGCTCAACCTGCAGTACTACGCTATATTCGCCACTGATAGCACTTTGCCTCGCCGGAATCGCGTCGAGTGCGTATGAAACTGACTCATAGAGTTCGTCACGTCCGGCGACTGCCCAGACAAGTCGATCGAGCTGAATGCCAGCAACGGCTGTCACCGCAGTAGCAATTTCTTCAAGCAAGTCTTGTGGTTCCAACAGCACTGAGTCGGATAGCTCATCAGCAATGAACAATGAATCTGCCGCAAACCGAGGATGAGAAAACGCAGCTTTCATGGCTAGATGTAAATCTGCTTCCGTTTTGCCGACAGCCGCCTTCTTAAGAGTGCTCTGCAGCATCACCCGCTTGCTTTCAAGTCCATTGAACAATGCAATTGAAGCCACAATGGCGGCTATCACAGCAACTGCAATCGACCCTCTATAGGCCAGTACCACACGGTGTGTTGCAACCACATAGCTAACTGAGGGCTTGAACGTATCAAGCCAACGCAATGCAGAACGTCTGATTGAGGAGCACTCAGCATTTCTCCGACCCATGGGAGCGTCAGACTCACTCCCATAATCCCGCAACATGGCCAAAAGGACGGACAGCTGCTCTCCGGCAGGTGTAATGGAAAAACGAGGCTTTAGAACGGTTATGGCGTCTACATCGTGCGCAATGATAGTACGAAGGTGTTCAAGACTCTGATCAATGACCGGCAAGACTGTGCTGACATCTCCATTCATGGATTCCTCATTGCCGACACCCTTGACCACGGTACGCAGAAATAGCACGGCCCCATCGCACACAAGCAGATGTCTCTCATAGTCGGCAACGCCCATAACCAGAAAATGATAACCATGAAGGTGCCGAGACCAATGGACAGCTAACTCACTTCCGGTTGTTACACGATGAAAAACGATATTGACCGACTGCAGCATAAGCAACCACGAAGTCCAATGCTCTGGAATAGCAGGATGCATGAGCGCGGCGACACTACCCTGATCGTGTACCGGCAAGCTGTAGATATAGGCTTTAGGATAATCCCGTCGTAGCCTTGCCAGCGTCATGAATTTTCTATACCGGTTTACCACCGCGTTGCTGCCTTGCGCCACACCAACCCTGTCAACCTCATCAAGCGTGGTGTCCAGTATGAGCTCAACCATGAGCGCCTCGGAGCTTGCCTTTTTAATAAGCCAGGGGCAATGCACTGTATGCTCTATACCGTCGTGACAGTTGTCAGGTATATGCTCGCTAAAGCTATCAACCACCTCACCTTCAACAAGTTTGAACCAGTATGCCATGCCAGATTGCATGATAAGCACAATGCGTGGTGCCTTCGTACGTAACGACTGCATGAGCGAAAAGCTCATGAGGAACTGACCACAGTAGCAATGGCAATGTTGTAAACGGGCGCAAGTATGGAAACCACAATCCACAGTAGCATGGTGCCCACGATCATCAGTAACAGCGGTCCTATCAGTTGTTCTAGTCGTTTAATCGATGCCTCTGCCGCTGCACTTTGATGTTCTCCAATCTGGGTCAACACTTCCGCCAACTGGCCGGCATATTCACCCACAGCGATAAGCCTGGTAAACAGATAAGGAAGAAGGGACACTCCTCGCATGGAGTCAGCAAGCGAGGCACCTCCGATCATTGTGATCCTCGCGTGTGAAAGCTCTGCGCGTATCACCCGATTCACAACCGCACCTTCAGCCAGTTCCATGGAAGACTCCAGCGCCACGCCATTGGCATACATCTGAGCACAACAGCGTGCGTAACGACTGAGCGCTATGTCAGTTATCAGACGGCCAATGATGGGCAACCGAAGTACACATTTGTCGCAAAGCAGTCGCAGACGTTGACTGAAGGCAAACATCAAAGTAATTAACAATGCTAAGGCCATACAAGTAATCAGGGCAGGCAGGTAGAAATGGCTCATCCACGAGGACAGGCCAATTAACGCAACGGTATGCCACTCCAGTACATTGCCTGAAGACAACAGAAAACTCTTGATTGAGGGTACAACCGAGATAAACAGAAAACCCGTGACGCCTACCAGAACACATAATGAGAAAAGTGGATATATCAATAACGTGAACAAACGCTGACGTAACTCATGGTGCCACTGGAGGTATTCGTATATTGCTTCACACGCAGCATTGAGCTGCCCTCCTGCCTCCCCGGCTTTGAGTAGTGCAATCACAGTCTTGTCTGTTGACAAAGGTTTTCTATCAAGTGCTTCTGACAAGGTCTTCCCCGCGCTTACATAACTCGCTATGCTTCTCCATGAGGGTTGATCACGTGCTGCCCCATCAGTTGCCAGACCATGTAAAGCATCGGACAAACTCACACCTGCAGACAACATGCGAGACAGCTGAAAGAAGGCCATAGCCGACTCGGCTCTTTGCAGCTTATGTGACTTGAAAGACACCACGTTGTAGATCGTTTGAAACATGTTTACCACCTCCTTGTGGTACCACCTGGGCTATGTCGGATAACACTTTTAGCAAGCTTGTACTATTTCAGCACTGAGAGAAATCCTGTGTGCTTGCGGTATGTATCCCCGCCTTCGCGGGGATGACGATTGTTTGCCGGGACAATGACTTCTTGCGCGAATGTCAATGCGTTATGGGGAAGAAGATCGCTCCTGCTGATATCCTTGTGCTTTAGGATTAATCTATTCATCAAGGATCTCAGTACCAAATACCCGTTCTACTTCCTGAAGGTTTGTGTCTCCGCTTGCAACCATGGCCATGGCCTGTTCACGCATTCCCAGAAAACCTTCATGTAAGGAGGCCTTTTGTATAACATCGATATCTACCTCGGCCAGGAGCATTGATTTGATATCAGCCGTTACCTCAAGCAGCTCCATAATGACTTGCCGTCCGGCGTATCCAGTGCCATGACACACGCTGCATGAGAGCCATGCGGCATCGCAGGCTCTACACACTTTTCTGACTAGACGCTGTGCAATCATGGCCACAAGGCCAAGAGCAAGGGCACCGCCACTCGCATTGAGCTCGCGTAAACGATGCAATGCCGAGTGAGCACAACCAGCATGTACCGTGGTCAGTATCTGATGTCCTGTCGAAACGGCGCGCAATGCCATTTCGCAGCTCTCGGCGTCTCTGACTTCACCAATCAGCAACACATCAGGATCCTGACGGAGCAATGCGCGCAGCCCTTGCGCATAGCCCCATTGACGTGCAGCATCAATCGTTGTTTGACGAATACCCGACACACGGTGCTCCACAGGATCCTCAAGCGTCATGATACTCAGTGATTCGCTATTGATCTGGTCCAGCAGGGCAAACAACGTAGTGCTTTTGCCAGCACCGGTAGGCCCGCAAACAACAATCAGCCCATCTGGCTTCTGCATAAGCCGTGAGAGTCTTTTGACCATCCCACCAGACAGATCCAGAGCATCCAGTGAGTTCAGTTGCATATTGTCATCGATCAGGCGTAATACGGTGTTCTCACCAGCAACCGTGGGAAAAGTCGACACACGAAAATCGATGGGGCGGGCATCAATGATTCTGCGAAATTGTCCGTCCTGCGGATATCGAGTCTCGGCAATATCCAGTGATGCCATGATTTTGATACGAACCAGCAGACCATTAAGCAAGGATTTATCGACTATGCCTTGATGCTGTAGCACGCCATCGACTCTGAAGCGAATCTGTACACAGTCAGACTCTGGTGACACATGCATGTCAGAGGCGCGCATTCTGGCAGCTTGCCGGATAAGCGCATTGACCAACTCAACCGGATAGCCGGAAAGTGACACAGCCTCATCATCGCGGCGGTGATGGGGACTGGCACACTCAAGCATTGTCTCTAGTGAAGGCCTTGTCTGATAGTGAAAATGGATCGTTGAACGAAGCTGTTGCTGCGGGCTATTAATAAACTGTACACAATATTGTGGATCAATATGCTTGATGATACGTTCTCGCTGAGTGGTATCTGATGCATCTGCACAGGCAATGATCAACAGCGACCTGGACGGTTGCTCCAGAAGCGCCACAGGCAAGACGCACAACCTTCTGGCGCTCTCAACGCCCAGACAGGCCAGGGCTTGCGGACTGGGGATCAGCGCCTGCAAGTCCATGTGCTCAGGCAGATTCGGATCTTCAGATATCATGAACGTGGATACGCCTGGGGATCTATAGTTTCCATAACCGTGGGGCGAAGTACGATAAGAAGTTCGGTTTGCCGACGTTCACGGCTTTGCGTGGCGAAGAGTCGACCTATTACGGGTAAGCTACCGAGCCACGGAAGCCGGGTATCGTTGCCAGTCTGCGTCTCTTGCATAAGCCCGCCGATAATGGCGACGTTGCCACTGCGTACCTGAAGCATCGACTCCATTTCACGTACCTGTATCTCCGGCACACCATTACGCACATTTGCCAACGCAAGCTCCGGGTTTGGATCATCTACAAAACCCAGAATTCTTGACAAGGTAGGACGAACGTTAAGCATCACCATACCGTGTTCACTGATCTGTGGAGTGACGTTCATGACTAGCCCGACCGGCACCGTGTGAATCTCTGTCTCGGTAACTACCTCATCCTCATCTTCCGTTTGTCGTCGCTGAACGTTGACCGTAAAGTAGACTCTGTTGTCGACCACCTTGAGCACAGAGGATTGATTGTTCAGCGCGATAATGCGTGGCCGTGAGAGAATCCTGACATCCCCGAATTGCTCAAGCAAACTCAGCGTCGCCTGAACATCACTGTTACTCCCCTGCTGCACAAGACTGACAAGCCCGGCAGGTGCAGCAATGCGGTTGACCGTGTCTGTTGCCAGCATGGGTGCACCAACGAGAATCTGTGCCGCATTAACACCACTGATACCATTAGCCAGCACTTGCCAATCTACACCTGCATTGAAACTATCTGACAAGGCGACTTCTACCACGGTTGCCTCAATAAGCACTTGACGCTGCGTGCTGCTGTGCAGCAGCTTTATATAACGTTGCACCCCTCTATGGATATCAGGCCTGGCATAAACGGTCAACAACCCGGCTTCTCGATTCAATGAAAACCTTGAGTCAGTTTCTGAGTCGCCGGATTGTTGTTGATCCAGCATACCTTCCATATCAGCTGCCAGTGAGGCCCAGAAGTGATGTTCGCTGATATTCTCGACCCGTGTTTGAGAGCTGTTGGCGATAGAACCTCCACCGGTGTCGGTGGCGTTGATGGTGCCAACCTGAGTCGCAAGACCAACACTGCTTTGAGTGCGTCTCTGGACATTCAGATAGTTGATGGGGTAGCTGTAGCTGAATGCCTGACCACCCCAGACCGTCAGCGTATTGCCTGAGCGCTGCCATGCAAATCCGGCTTGCTGAGCTAGCGATGACAAAGTCTCATCCATCGGTTGATTAATGCTGTTGATGGTTACCCGGGCATCCAGCACACCCTCGACAAGCAGGTTGATGCCAGCATCGCTGGCTAGTGCAAAGAGCAGCGCCTGCACAGGTCCATCAACCGCCTCAACCGAGAACAGATCCGTATCACGATTGACAGGATCCGCAACGACTTGATCCATCCGGTTACGATGCTGGGCGCCTGCGCTCGAATCACGTTGTGTAACTTCATGGCCAGGTCCCTCAAAATAGCCGTAAGTATCCAGCAACTCGTCGGTACTGTCTGCCAATGGGTATGAACGGGACATCGAGGTTTTTGATAATCGCCGGTTATGTGCGCTTTCCGGCTCAAGGGTATCGACTGATGCAGGGGTAGGCAATTGATGCGCTGCGTGCTCAATAGCAGGAGCCGCACTTGTATTAAATGATGTAGCGGGCAACCGTGCCAGATCAACTGCACAACCCTGAGCGAACAGTGACACTACGAAGGCGCATAAAGCCTTGCTCTGCCAATGAGCAGAAGCTCTGGTCAATAGCGCAAAAACGCAAACTGTCGGCGCAACTATCTGAGCAGGTGATTGGTGTACAGAAACGTTCAAGAACAACTCCATTTGTTCGCCTCTTGTCCACTTTCCGGCAAGAGACTCATCATCATCCTGATGACGAAAGCTTATTGGGTCAGCAACAATAGACCACTGCCGCTTGACACCCATTAGCAAGATAACTGCAGACTGTTTCCACGCAGTCAGTACTGAATGCTACAACGCATTCACACGGCATTGCAATAAGCTGTAGCAAGTCCTGGCACTAAACTTGACACAGTCGATTTTTTTAGGGAATGTCGCGCTTACCAACGGTGATCTGCGACTATCAAGAAGGCGTCTTAGCCGAACAGGAATAGCACAAGCGCCATAGAACCCACCACACATGATCCCATCAAGGCCACAGTGGCGCGTCGATGCCTTACCAGAAATCCGCTTGCGGTCATCGGCTCCTCAGGCACAGGCAGACCCGCCATTAACAAATGTGACATGGATAGCTTGTCGGCCTCTTCAAGGTTGGCAATGGTAAAGGCGTTGCGCGCAAGGGTGTTAATGGATTTGAAAACCCCTTCGGATCGATCAGCGATAAAGTACGCCATCTCTCTGGTGAATAGATCACGACGATTAAAATCAAACAACATCATGTGATGACGCAAATATTCATTGATTTCCGCAAGTGTCAGACGACGCAGCCAGAAATGGTTTTCGGACTGGAATTGTGTGTTGCTGACAGCAGCGTAACACTCGGCATTGCTGGTTGCGGTATGGAAGACCACGCAATGCAGAATATGTTCGTGGTCGACACGAAATGCACACAGCCTCTTGATGACCCGAAGAGCATCGGCTCCCAGTGAATCCTTGGAATCGATAAACAGAATGTAAGGTTTGTTGTTCAGCGAATGATGTACCCGCCCCAATTGATCCTCGATACAGCGCATAGCCTTGTTGATCGACTCGGCATCTGCACCATATTGCGCCTGTTCGGGACTGATCAGGTCAGAGCTTTGCGGTACCAGCTCGATGAGCAGATGGCGAAGCAGTTTACTGGCGCTGATTTCCGGTAAATCGTAGCGCATGGTGTGAAACCTGTGCTTGATCCGGTCGCTGATGACGAGAGAGAGCATGGTTTTGCCGCTGCCGGCTTCACCATGAACATGAATCATGGGTTCCTGATGTCGAACAGCACGGATGATGCTCTCTACAATCCGTCCACGGTTACCACCGCCGTAGAACATGAAGATGTTGTTGGCGTTATAGAAGGGACCTTGAGAAGACGAATAGTACAGTCGTCTCCCAGTATCGACGCTTTGTTCTTTGTAATTCATGCCAGAGCTTAATCGTTAACCGAATAGTCTTTGTCCCTACTATCAGCAATGAAAGTGCCAGCCGCACCCGCTTGACCCCTACGATAGAGCGCTTTGGCCTAAGCAGCAAGCTAAATGGCACCGCTGATCAGGTTACTTCGGCGATATCTGAACATGACACAATGTCAATGAAGAATCATTGTATCCACCAGAGCAAACAACGGTTAACATTCGCCCCTATTACCATCAGTTGAACACATAGTGTCAGAAAACTCACATGCTTTGAATATCATCCTGTTTGAGCCGGAAATTCCTCCGAATACAGGAAACCTGATCAGGCTATGTGCCAACACCGGAATGCAGCTGCACCTGATAGAGCCATTGGGATTTTCAATGGACACCAAAGCACTCAGGCGCGCAGGGCTGGATTATCACGAATCAGCGAGTGTGATGATTCATCCGGATCTGGACACCTGCCTGACATCATTGGATGTGCCGGATAGCAAATGTCGTGTGTTTGCCGTGAGTACCCGGGGCACAGCTACCTATTGCGAACCTGGCTACCGGACGTCTGACATTCTGCTTTTTGGCCCGGAAACCCGTGGCCTGCCGGAGGATGTCCTCCACGACGCACGTATCAGTGCCACAATCCGGATTCCCATGAAGAACGACAGCCGCAGCCTGAATCTATCCAACGCTGTGGCTATCGTCGCCTTTGAGGCACTGCGTCAGCTGGAATTCCCACAGCTCGACTGAATGGACTAGCAGATTTCGACAAAAAGACGACTATTGAGCCGTATCGGGCGCAGGTGCATTCTGTTTTGCGGCCTCTACATGCTGGGCGTATAGCGCATCAAAGTTGACAGGATCAAGCAGCAGTTGCGGAAAACCGCCTTTCTGGACTAACGAGGCAATCTCTTCTCTGGCAAAAGGAAACAACAGGTTCGGGCAGAAACTGCCTAACATAGGTCCGAGACGTGCAGAATCAAATCCCTTGACCAGAAAAAGACCTGCCTGCTTGATTTCCGTCAGGTACGCGATTTCTTCTTCGAGCTTGACAGTCGCTGTGACGGTAAGGACCACCTCATACATATCGTTGTCAAGCTTTGTGCTCTCGGTATTCAGATGCAGAGAAACATTGGGCTGCCATGAAATCCCGCCCACGAACACCTTCGGCGATTGGGGTGATTCGTACGATACGTCCTTGAGGTACACACGCTGAATCTTGAATATCTGCGCTGGCGCATCAGCGGCCGGTGCTGCTTCGGCGGTTTTTTCTTTAAGTTTTTCGTCTGCCATGCTGGTTGTCTTCTTGATGAGTTTTTCTGGAATCACGACAGAATCTGCCGTGCGGAGCATAGTCGACATGCTCGGTAATTTAGCTAATGCCGTCTACATTGTTCGTGCCATTCGGTTTAGAAAATTCCGCTCAGGCACCGATATTTTCGTAAGCCTCATCGAGTTCGCCACCCTGCTCGAGCGCTGCCATGTCGTCAAAACCACCAATATGACGTTCACCGAAAAATATCTGGGGAACCGAGGTACGGCCTGTCTTATCCGTCATTTCCTGCCGCAATGCCGCGTCCCCGTCTACCACGATACTTTCATACTCCCAGCCTTTGGCGTCCAGAAGGCGCTTGGCGGCTCGGCAGTAGCCACACCAGTTAGACTCGTACATGACGATAGTGTTCGGAGAATCAGCGTTCATACTTTGTAGACCAGCGTCGTTAGTCGATTACTTGGTAACTGTGGGCAGATTTGCCTTTTCCCAAGCGACAAGCCCGCCTGCCAGCGTGAATAGTCGGGAAAAGCCGGCTTTTTTCAATTTTCCCACTGCCCGACTTGAGCGCATACCGTTATCGCAATACACGACGATGTCCTTCTCCTTGAATTTTTCGATTTCATGCAGCCGCTCAGCCAGCTTGTTCACCGGCATGCTGCGCGAATTGATCAGATGCCCCCCCTTGAACTCGGCTTCATCCCTGACGTCCAGAAAAATACTGTCACCAGTGTTCATTTTCTGGGTGGCATCGTAAGGCGAAAGCGCTGTGTTCGCTGTACTCAAGCGCATGTACTCGGTATAGATCAGCATACCCAGCGTCACGAAAAAGGCGATGAACAACAGGGTATGGTTACCCACGAACTCTATGATTTGGGACATGTCGAATTAATACGGCCTAGGCTTGGTCGGAACAACCCGCAAGAATAACCTGCATTGACACAATTGCAAACGATATCTCACCGGGAATGGTCATGAATTCATCAAATCCTTCCGTGTTTGGCGAATAGTCCGACGATGAGGTCTGTTTCAGGCGTGGCCAGCTAACCTCATCAGCAAAGTGTTAACTTACGCACACTCGGAACTCAGGCTGCCTCCACCCCGTGCACGACCCCTCCATCATCTTCTCCATGTTTCTGGTTTTTTCGGGCGCGGCACTGATTGCAACCCTCGCCCTGTACGCTCGTCAGGCGCTGCTGATAGCCTACATTCTTCTTGGCGCAATGTTTGGCCCATGGGCGCTGGATATCGTATCCAACCCAACCCTGATCGCCGACATCGCCAATATCGGCATTCTGTTCCTGCTTTTTTTACTCGGCCTCAGCCTTGAACCCGGGGATCTCAGGAAATTGTTCCGTGAGGCCCTTGTCGTGACCGCCGCAAGTTCGACCGCATTTGCAGCGATCGGCTTTGTCGTAGCTTTGGCATTCGGTTTCAACCTGCTCGACAGCCTGCTTATTGGCGCAGCCATGATGTTCTCAAGCACCATCATCGCGCTGAAGCTATTGCCAACCAGCGCCCTGCATCATCAACGCATGGGCGAACTTATTGTCAGTGTCCTGCTCTTGCAGGACATGTTGGCCATTCTTGTGCTGCTGGGTCTGGAGGGCCTGGGGAACAAGAATAATCTATTGTCCGAGACGCTCATACTGTTTGTGGGACTACCGGCTCTGGCGGCCGCCGCGTGGTGGATATCTACCCGCGTGTTGACACATCTGTTCCTGCGCTTTAGTCAGATACAGGAGTATCTGTTTCTGGTGGCGATCGGCTGGTGCCTGGGTCTGGCTGAGCTGGCCACAATGCTCGGACTGTCACATGAGGTCGGCGCCTTTGTCGCTGGCGTCACGCTCGCTACCAGCCCGGTATCGAGATTTATTGCAGACAGCTTGAGACCACTGAGAGATTTTTTTCTCGTGCTGTTCTTCTTTGCCCTTGGGGCAGGCTTCGACATTGGCGCGTTACCGCAGGTTCTGGTACCGGCGCTGATACTGGCAGCCGTTTCCGTGATATTAAAACCTGTGATTTTCTGCATATTGCTAGAGCGGGAACACGAAAAGGTTCGGATGGCACGCGAAACCGGAGCTCGCCTGGGGCAGATCAGCGAATTTTCACTGTTGATTGTGGTGGTTGCTACCGAGCTGCACGTAATGTCAGATCGAGCATCAGCACTCATGCAAAGCGCGACTATCCTGAGCTTTATTGCCAGCTCTTTCTGGATAGTACGTCGTTATCCGACGCCTATTTCAATGGACACTGCGCTCTACCGGGATTAGCACGTCCCCGGCCGCGGCCAGAACCGTATTCTCTGGCCGATAACACGCAGCAGAGCCTGATACCAAAATAGAAAAAGGCGCTACCGTGAGCGCCTTTTTATGTCTTGCCAGCGAAATCATCACGTCCTGCGCCGAGCCCGGAAAATCATACTCCAGACACGATCGCTGTTAGTGTCACTTGCTCATCAGGTACTGGATGGCGATGGGGATTTCTTCGTCAGTAAGCGTGGAGCCGCCGCGAGCGGGCATCACGTTAAGCCCGTTGATGACAGAGGATGTCAGCGCAGCCAGCCCCTTGTCCGCACGTTCCTGCCAGGCGGCCTTGTCGCCATTCTTGGGTGCACCGGCAACACCTGCGAGATGACATCCCGCACAAACCCCGTCTACAGAAGCCTTGATGGTATCGGTTACGCCGTCTGGCACCTCTCCGACGACCAACGCGGCCATGGCTTGTTCACCTGCGGACGCATCGTCGACAATGGCCGCAACGGTCTCTTCGACGTTCTCTACCGCTGTATTGGTTTCTTCAGCAACAGCGGTGGGGGCTTGCTCGGCTGCCGGAGCCGCTGCACTGTCATCAACGTCGAACAGCGCCATGGTCTGTACCGCAAGTTTAATTTCTTCATCGGAATAGGTACTGCCACCGCGGGCGGGCATGGAACCCTTGCCGTTAATGACACTGGCAACCAGAGCATCCAGCCCTAGCTTACGGCGCTCGGCCCAGGCCGCCTCATCATCCAGTTTGGGAGCACCGGCAACGCCTGCCACATGACAGGCGGCACATGCGCCATTGACCAGCTCATCACCAGTCTTGGCGGGTGCATCAGCCATGGCCGTAACGGTATCAGCTACGGCCAGATCATCAGCCGATGTGCGAACAGCCGCGACGGGTTGTATTCTTTGCATGAGAGCATTGCGCATCATCGGATCAGCAGAATTATCGCCTCCGACACCCAGCATTCGGGCAGCAAACACGCAGACCAAAGCGAATACAGTCAGGCAGGCCATGACGATGCCCATTATCTTTACCATGCCGTTATCGGTGGCACCACTCATACATTCTTCTCCACTTAAGCTCTGTCTCATATGATGAGTCCGAAGGGCGGTAATCGCCATCTTCTTGACTCAGGTGTTTCTCATTAAGGAGGGTATCGGCCAAACTCATGACCACCTGACCACTATTGTATCAGCGCAAACTGTTTCTACCCATCATGCGACGTAAAACAGTGCCGCCTTGCTTCAGATGCGAGAACGCACCGGCTACGTGGATGAAGATCAACGCAAGTAACATCCACTTGCCAAGCTCGTGCCAACGCTCGGCGAATGCCCATTCCAGGTAGTAATGCATGGCACCTGTGATAACCATGCCGAAGATCACTGCATACAAACTGACATGATGCACCCTGACCCATCGGGTTTGTATCTGGGACAAATGGCCACCGTTTAGTGGCACCACCCGTTTGCGCAGTTGCCAACGCCACATCATGATGGCCCCGGTGCAAATCCCACCCCATGTGTGTGCAGTCGTTACCAGAAACTGCCGGAAGCCCAGCGTCTCTTCACGCGCTATAGCCGCTATCGCCTCACGCATGGGTTCTTGCAGCAGATACTGTCCCAGAAGCAGAAAGATAACCAACCAGTGCAATCTGCGTTGTAGAACCGTATAGAACACGTCGGTGTCAGCCTCGCGGCTCATGAGATTGAAATGAGTGAATAACGCATCAACTTCGTATACTACGTGTAAACCGCACAAACAGCTCCCATGACTCACTCGATTCCTGACCCGATACGCGCCGCGGCACATCTTGTCGCTCCTGACGCACCAGATGACCTTGAACGACGTATCAAGAAAGACGTGTTCGATAGCATTTCAAGGATCAAGCCGGATGTCACTGCCGGAGTCGACTTCGACCGGGAGGTCATGCTTGGCAGTTTTTTCGAAGGGCTGTCTCCCCCGTTACAAGGCATTGCAATAGCAAGAACAGAAGGGGTGCTGGCATTCTACAATCGAGTTGGCTGGCATCCGAAATTTCTCGACGCCAAGCTCTCGGCGTGCGTTCCGGATGAAGGCATAGTGCCCCTGACACAACGCTATCACGCCAGAACGATGCATGATCTGGCCTACGTTCATCCGAAGCACTTTGAAAAAATGCTCGGCAAGGCAGGTGCTGCATCATTGTGGGAAGCAATAAAGCGTTTTGTGGAAACCAGCCATTGACGATACCTGAAACACCCCATGCCATAGATGTCGATGCACTAAGCCATGCATACACCAGCGGCCAAACCTGCACCCGGATTCTCGACGCCGCCTCGCTAAGGGTAGACACGGGACAAACCGTTGCGCTAATCGGTCGCAGCGGGTCTGGCAAATCCTCTCTGCTGAATCTCATCAGCGGTCTGGAACCCATTTCAACAGGCGAAGTAACGCTGAATGGGACATCTATGAAGTCATTGAATGATCATCAGCGAACCTTGCTTCGTGGCAGTCAGATCGGCTTCATCTATCAATCATTCAATCTGATACCCACGCTGAGCGTCAAGGACAACATAGCCCTGCCTCTGGCCTTGGCAGGAGAGGCCACTGCCCGGCAAACACCACGAATTCATGAACTGCTGGTGGCTATCGGACTTGTCGGGCGTGGTGATGATTACCCGGACAGGCTCTCTGGCGGTGAACAGCAACGCGTAGCCATTGCCCGGGCGCTGGTCCACAAGCCAGCACTGATCCTTGCCGATGAACCAACAGGCAATCTTGATTCGCAAAGCGGACGGCAGGTGCTGCAACTGCTAACTGATCTGGTCAAGAACCAACGCTCTGCAATGCTACTGGTAACACACAGTATGGAGGTGGCACGTAGCGCGGATAGCATTCTGATTCTGGAACAGGGAAAAGTCGACTCACTATCAGACTCCGCACTGGAAAAGAGCGCAGCCTGGTAGTCCTATGCTTCTGAGAATTCTGGCCAGATCCAGCTGGCAATTCTATCGCCATCATCCTGCCCAGCTACTGCTCTCCATGTTGGGCATTGTTCTGGGGGTGGGAATTGTAACTGCGGTTCTGGTAACCAATAATAGCTCGCAAAGGGCATTTGCCTTGTCAACCGAGGCGTTGTACGGACGCACCACCCATCAGCTTAGCGGTGCTAACGGACTGGATCAAGCGGTCTACGTCAAGCTTCGCAATCAGTTCAGCCATTTCGCCATGGCGCCCGTTATCACAGGGCATATAGCAATAGGGGAGCAGGTTTTTTCCCTGCTCGGACTGGATCCTTTTGCCGAAGCTGTGTTTAACAGAATCGGAACAGCCTCACCCACAAGCGAAACCACTGACCGAGGAACTTCACAGGCCGGCAATCTACCGATTCAGGCATTACTGCAACGCGATGCACTGATCATCAGCGAAAGTAGCGCACAAACTTATAAGCTTCCTGTAGGTGAGACTATCAACCTTAGTGTGGGCGGCGAGGATCATGAAGCGTATCTTGCAGCGACTTACACATCCGATAACCCGGCCGCGACGGCGGGGCTGATGATTGGCGATATTGCGTTTGCCCAGGCATTGTTATCGCGAGGCAGCAAAATTGATCGCGTCGACCTGATACTTGACAGCGATCAGGTGCAATTGCTGGAAGCAGCCATACCCGCGACTCTGCAGCTCACTCCCGCAATATCACGTACCCAAACCATGCAGGCAATGACTCGTGGCTTTCATATCAACCTTACGGCCATGAGTCTTCTGGCGCTGGTAGTCGGTGCATTCCTCATTCACAACACGATGACATTTGCCGTAGTACAGCGACGCGAGCTGTTCGCGATCAAACGGATAACAGGCATAACAGCGAGAACGGTGCTCTACAGTATCCTGCTGGAGGCTACCTTGATCAGTTCGGTGGCATCGCTTGCCGGCATTGTGCTGGGCTACTTTCTGTCAAGTGCCTTGATTAAGCTCACGACACGAACCATTAACGATCTCTATTTTGTACTGCACGTCCAGGAGATCTGGTTCAGCCCATGGTTAATTGCCACAGGTCTGTTGCTGGGTATTGGCAGTAGCCTACTGGCGGCCTGCCTTGCAGCATTTGATGCAGCATCGACAAGCCCGATACAGGCGCGACAACGATCCCTGATTGAAGAGCGAACTCACCGCCTGCTGCCGTTCATGGCCATTAGCGGATTACTCATCATGATCTTCGGTGCGTTGTTATCGGTGTTGCCCCTTCAGTCGCTGATCATCGGTTTTGTAGCATTGATGCTGATCATTCTAGGGTATGGACTGCTGATACCGTGGCTGGTTTTCACCGTTACGCGAACCCTGAAACCGTGGCTGGACACACTGGGTGTCAGTATGTCTCTGGCGGCCGGAGGCATCTACCGCAATATCAGCAGAACCGGTCTTGCCATTGCGGCACTAAGCATCGCAGTATCGGCCACCTTTGGTGTCGATGTCATGATTGGCAGCTTTCGCTCGACGGTCGACCAGTGGCTCGGCACAACCTTGCAAAGTGACATCTACATCACGGCACCCAAAGCGGTTACCACGGAAAACGCACGATTTCTGGCATCCGATAGTATGCAACTCGCCCAGGCAACCGCCGGTGTTAAAAGTGTCAGCAACGGCCGCACGATTGATGCCCGTACGTCAGTAGGCAATGTTGACATGCTGGTTATCCAACCACATGAACAGAGCGAGCAGGGTTTCGAACTAATCAGCGAAATCTCAGGCAACCCATGGCGCGCCTGGCTAAACGATCAAACACTCATGATCAGCGAACCTCTGGCTACCAAGCACGACTTGCAACCGGGAGACTCTCTGCAAGTGTTTACCGAGCTTGAAGGATTTACAAGCTTCGGGATAGTTGCCGTGTTTCGGGATTACGGGTCGAGCCATGGAAAGCTGCTCATGGCACGGCCGGTTTTTGACCGCTACTGGGATGAACCGGGTATTGGCTCGCTAGGCATTATCCTTGAAGATACCGCCAATGATGAGGTGGTCATGGATTCGCTGCGGCTGCAACTTTCAAGCGTTGAGCAACCGCTCATCATTCAGAGTAATACGGCGATTCATCGTCAATCGCTAATCGTCTTCGATCGAACATTTGAGGTAACGCGAGTACTGCGATGGCTAACGGTCGGTGTAGCCTTCGTCGGCATTTTCAGTGCGTTGCTGGCGCTTCATTTGGAGCGGGCCCGCGAATTTGCCATTCTGCGTGCCAGCGGTGCCACCCGCCGACGCATCATGTCAGTCGTACTTACCCAGACGGTGCTGATGGGCCTGCTGGCAGGCACACTGGCACTACCGCTTGGCTGGCTTATGTCAGAAGTGCTGATCAAGGTGATCAACGTGCGCTCATTCGGCTGGAGTATGCAGAGCATTATGCCAGTAGGATCTATTCCCGAGACGCTCTTTCTAGCCTTGCTGTCTGCCGTTCTGGCCGGATTCTATCCCGCTTACCGGCTTTCCCGTCGTAGCATCGCAGCACAGCTTAGAGACGATTGAACCGTGTCTGTCTGGTTGTTGTCCTGAATATCCTTGGCAGAAAAACAGCCAAATGAAAATCTGCGCAGTGATTGTGAACGGCAACTCGATTTATTCCGTTGAAGATAATCCGTTTGTCATAACAATACGGTACAAAGTCAGTAGACGTTAACTTCCTTGACGAACTGCTGATCATGCAAACACCCGTTGACTATCCCATCATCGACAAAACCCACAGTGAGCAGTTTTCGGTAGATGAACTCACTTACGCAACCTTTCTCGATCGTATGGAGGCCCTCGATTCCAGTGTAGACAGTAGGCCTGTCCACGCCCTGATAGTCTATTCGGAACAGACAAGCCCTCCGACCAGCAAGGATAATTCGCTACTCAAATCCTTGACGATTCTGGCCCAGAGCCTGCTTGCCAGAGACAATATAGTGAAGGGCGTGACTCCTGTGATTTCCCGCTGGAGCCGCGCTCTGCGCTAAACCCAAGTACTATCGGTCCTGACTTCACGTTCAGGGCCTCTCCATGAGCCAAAACCGGACACGCTCTCAATTCTCGTGGGCGTTTTATGACTGGGCAAACTCTGCCTTTGCCACCACCGTCATGGCAGGCTTTTTCCCGTTGTTCTTCAAACAATACTGGAGCCAGGGTGTCGAGGTTACAACCAGCACCTTCTGGCTGGGGTTTGGAAACTCTATTGCCAGCTTCACTATTCTTCTCATGGCGCCTTTGCTTGGCGCACTAGCAGACTCAGGCGGTATACACAAGCGCCTTCTGGCAGGCTTTGCACTGCTGGGAATACTCTGCACGGCCGGATTTTTCCTCATCGGCGCTGGCGCATGGCAGTGGGCAATCATCCTGTACGTTATTGCCATCATCGGCTTCTCGGGCGCTAACGTATTCTACGACGCCATGCTGCCCTCACTCACCGGTGCGAATGATTTTCACAGGCTTTCGGCTCTGGGCTACTCTATGGGATACCTCGGCGGCGGCCTGTTGTTTCTCGTGAACGTGGCAATGACCCTCAAACCCGAGCTATTCGGCCTGGCTGACGCCAGCGAGGCCGTAAGGTATTCGTTCCTTAGCGTGGCAATCTGGTGGTTCGTCTTCATGTTACCGCTACTGCTTGGGGTCACGGAAATACCTGCAACCGACCAGGATCGCCTGTCGGTTAAACGCGAAGTGAAAAAAGTTGTCGACACATTAAAAGAGATCCGTACACACCGTAACCTGTGGATGTTTCTGCTCGCCTACTGGTTTTACATTGACGGCGTGGCAACGATCATCCGTATGGCCGTGGACTATGGAATGGCTATCGGACTACCTGCCAACAGCCTGATCGTTGCGCTGTTACTGGTGCAGTTCATCGGTTTTCCAGCCACGCTGGTATTCGGAAGGATTGGACAGCGCTTCGGCGCCAAAACCGGACTATGGATCGGCTTGTGGGCTTATGTCATTGCGACTGTCTGCGCCGCCTTCATGACGAGCAGCCTCGAGTTCTATGTTTTGGCTGTGGCTCTCGGCCTTGTTCAGGGCGGGGTTCAGTCGCTGAGCCGCTCTTTGTTCGGTCAGCTTATTCCGCCGGGTAAAAGTGGGGAGTATTTTGGCTTCCTCAACATGCTGGGCAAGGCTGCCGCAGTGCTTGGACCCTTGCTGGTTGGCGTGGTTGCTGCAACAACAGGTAACTCACGTATTGGCCTGTTGTCTATACTCGTTTTATTTCTGGCTGGTATGTGGTTTCTGCATAAAGTGGATGATTCACTTCCGCTGTCGTCAAACAATAACCAGAGCCCTGCGAGTAACCTGTCCTCATCATGAAAACTATCGCTGGAATAGTCCTGCTGGTCGCAGCCTACTGTCTGTTATTTCCCGGGCTGACACAGCCGATGCTGAGTGTCTCCGGCACGGTCGAAAAAGCAAAGCTTGTGGCTGTCGGCAAGGATCTGATCAAGGAGAGCCCGACAACACCCGCCATGGTGAACAATCTGGTGGATATGGTGGTTGATACTCTTGAGGTATCAGGCACTGTTGAGGCCTTTGACAAGACCCAAAGCATACTGGGTACCGCCCACGAGCTGTACGCCAACAATCACTTGCTCGTAGCCATACTCATCGTGGTGTTCAGCGTCGTTGTACCCTTGGTCAAGGGATTAATTCTGCTCGGCCTCCTCCTACCGGTCAAACAACGCATTAAATCCATACTGCTATGGGTGAGTAACAACATCAGCAAATGGTCGATGGCCGATGTCTTTGTCATCGCCATTTTTATCGCTTTTCTTGCAGGCAATGGCATTCAGGAAAGCCGTGGACTCGTCGAATTCCAGGCATCACTGGGCAACGGATTCTGGTTCTTTCTAGCTTATTGCGTCCTGTCCATCCTTGGCACGCAGGTGCTCAATGCAGGCTTGCACCAGCGACTGGCAACAGATGCGGTTGACGATACGGAGACGACTGAGACTGAAGGTGCTGCCGCGACACCGGACACGGAAGACAAGGAAGAAAAGGCCGATAAAAAAGACAAAGCTGAGAAACCTGAGAAGGCCGATAAAAAAGACACACCTGATGCGGCTGACTCTGCTCCTGAAAAACCGGATGAAAAATAGTCCGGGCAAGCACAGAAGTGCTTGAACAGCTTCAATTTGCCTTTGGTATAACCGGCCCGATTCTGCTGCTTCTTGTTATCGGCTGGAGCGTTCGATCACTCGGCTGGGTAACCGATGTATTTGTGTCCCAGGCAAACACAGTGGTGTTCAATGTTGCCATGCCGGTGATGCTGTTCTTTGCCATCTCCAGCAGCTCGTTCGACCAGGCACTCAATCTGACACTCACTTTTGTAGGTGCCGTTGGAACGGTGGCACTGGTTTGCCTGTTACTCGTGGTTGGCAGAGTATTACCCTCCGATCAGCGGGGCGTATTCGTTCAAGGTTCGTATCGTGGAAATCTGGCTATCCTTGGAGTGGCCCTGTGTGTTGCGACCTATGGAGACAGCGTGTTACCAATGGTTGCACTTTACATCGGTGTGGTTACAACGGTATACAACGTTCTGGCTATCTGGCTACTGAACTCTTCTGGCGCACTGACCAGGGTTGCAAGAAACCCCATGCTTATCGGTATCATCGCTGGCGCAATTGCCTCCCTCATCCAGTTGCCGGTGCCAGTGTTCATTGAATCAACCGGTCGCTACCTTGCGCAGATGACGTTACCACTGGCGCTCCTGTGCATCGGCGCGACACTGGATTTCAAGTCCCTGCAAACACATGGCAGATCAATCTCTTTAGCCGTATTTTTCAAACTTCTGGTATCGCCGGTATTCCTGGTTGGCGCGGGTTATTTGGCAGACCTGGATGCTAAGGCACTCGGCGTGTTGTTCTTCATGTCAGCATCGCCGACTGCAACTGCCAGCTACATCATGGCGCGTCAGATGACCGCGCACGGTGCACTGGCTGCAGAGATCGTCGCGGTTACCACAGCGCTCGGTGTTCTGAGCTACACCGTGGGTCTTGCTCTACTGCGATCACTCGGGGTGGTTTAAAAAATTAAAAAACGACAGATCACATAAGGGCACTCAGTCTGATGAGGCGAATGCCGATAGAGGCGTAACGATTACAGACGAAGAGAGCGCCGGTGAAAAGCACATCGACGAATACAAAGCAGTCAACGACTTTTTTTTGCCTGAACCGTTCAGCAACGACACTGAAATTTCTGCTGAGTATTGCGATGTTGAACACGGCCTGCAGCACATCAGAGCCGCGCGAGACGCCACTGATGTCAGCGGCTCAACCTGAGCCGGCATCCGAAAGCCCATTCACGCCTGTAACGACCAATACCGAAGAAAATACCGAACCCACAACGTCGGACACACCGGCAGCAAGTGAATCACCGGATGTTGAGCCCGTCGGCACCGCGTTACCGACGCTGCCCGCAGGCGAGGCGGATGCCGAACCCGTTGAAACAGACACACCGGTAGACACCCCCGTTAGTCTGGCAACATGCACCTCCAGTGAAACGGATATGCAACAGCGTATGCTCCAGCTGATTAACGATGCCCGTGCAACAGAGAGGGTCTGTGGCACTGAGAGCTTCCTGGCAACCGGGGCGTTGCTCTGGAATTCCACTCTGGCCAGTGCCGCCGGCAGACATTCCGATGACATGGCGACCCATAATTTTTTCGACCACACGGGAAGCGACGGAAGCACCGCATCAGCCCGAGTCACTGCCGAAGGATATCGGTGGCGTACTGTAGGCGAGAACATTGCGGCAGGCCGTCAGACAGCAGCAGAGACTGTCACCGACTGGCTGGAGAGTCCGGGGCATTGTAGCAACATCATGAATCCGTCTTTTACTGAGGTAGCCGTTGCGTGTGTTGAAAACGATAGCTCAGACTATAGAAGGTACTGGACAAATGTACTCGCTGCACCACGATAGCCTATAGCGTTCGCCTCTTTGCCGGCCAGGTTATCTGACAATCACTGATGTCCAGCCATCCTGTTGTGACCAATGTGCGTGGCGACCTGTCTGAAAACAGTACACTACATCATCGCCTGTCTACCGCCTTTGATATGCCATGGATGTGTTCATCGTTGCCGTGTTCTTGATGTTGATTACTCCCGGGCCCGGAGTTCTATCAACCGCGGGTGTAGGAGCCTCTTTTGGCAAGCTTGCAGGCTACCGGTACGTGACAGGCCTGTTCATCGGCACTAATCTGGTTGCGCTCGCAGTCATCACTGGTCTGGCGGGTATCGTACTCACGATACCCGCACTACGCACAGTACTTCTCTACGCCTCTATCGCTTATCTCTGCTATCTGGCTTTTCGCATTGCATTTGCCGGAAGCTCTATTGCATTTATCGAGAGCCAGAAAGCGCCAGGCATCGTCGACGCTATTCTGTTACAGGCAATCAACCCGAAAGCCTACGTTGTCAATACCGCCCTGTTCACGGGTTTTAGTTTTCAGGCCATGGCGCTTTGGCAGGAGACAATCTGGAAATTCATACTGATCAACGCGATCTGGATACCCATACACCTGCTGTGGCTAGGCGCGGGTATTGCGCTGAAAAAACTGGCACTGTCGCAGCGTATTCAGCGATGCATCAACGTATTGATGGCGTTGGCGTTACTGACGGTCGTTTTTCTAGCCGCGTATATGGGCAAAGGCAACTGACAGGGCGTCTCTTCATCCACGCGCAGGCGGTATCGATGGCCCTACACGCGTAGATTTGCACATGACAGGGTCTGGTCGGGGTCGGCTTGCCGCCGGAATTGTTTCTACCGCGCAAACTCCTAATCTAATCTAATATCTCACCCAGCGCAGTCATGAGCTGCTGCATGTCTTCCTCATCGGTGAAATAGCCGGGAGACAATCGCACTGTCCCACCTTCATCAGCCGTACCTGCATCCACATGAACCAGCGGTGCACATTGAAGCCCGGCTCTGGCACAGATCTGATGGTCGGCATCCAGCTCATCGGCAATGCGCTGTGTCGAGATGCCCTTAACGGTGAAACTCAACGTGGCAACCCGCGCATCATCAGCGGCTTTGCCTAGAATATTGACATGACTGAAGTCCCTCAACCTGGATTCTATTCGCTTGATATGAGCAAGCTCTGTAGCGTGAACATGGTTGATCGCAAGCTGACACTTTGTAAAATCATCAGCTATCACTGCCTGCTTGTCAGCGAGCTCTGATCCAAGCCCGCGAAACCATTTCTGTGCAGCATGCAATCCCGCGATACCGGGAACCGACACCGTACCTGCCTCAAGTCGAAAAGGATACGCATCTGGCTGATAGGCTGAAATGGAGTCTACACCGGTGCCACCAAATCGCTGCGGCATCAATTCAACGGATTCGGACACAATCATGCCTCCGATACCCATCGGACCGAACAAACCCTTGTGACCGGGAAAGGTCAGAACGCTGATACCCAGTTCGTCCATGTTGATGGGAACAACACCGGCAGTCTGTGCAGCATCCACAACCAGTGGTATTCCTGCATCACGGGCAATTCGAGCAATCTCGTCGAGAGCCTGAACCGTGCCAATAACATTAGAGGCATGATTTAGCACGATCAATCGTGTGGACGCCGTGATGGCATCTTTTACGTTCTCCGGATTAACGTAACCGGAGTTTTCAGCAGCAACACGTGTCACAGTCACTCCTTTGTCACGCTCAAGATGGTTAGCGGTACGCAGCACGGCATTGTGCTCGATTCGAGTGATGATCATGTGATCCCCCGCGCCTATCAGACCACCTATCGCCATGTTCAACGCATCGGTACCGTTCAGGGTGAATACCACGCGACCCGATGGCCCCCCGAATCCAAAAAACTGCGCAAGCATGGACCGGGTTTGCGTAATCATTTGCTCAGCTTCTACCGCGAGCAGGCTTCCACTTCGCCCCGGATTTACGCCATGAGAACGAAAGAAGCTATCCATAAACTGGTATACCGACTCAGGTTTTGGCCAGGTGGTTGCCGCATTGTCGAAATAGGCGGTGTCTTTCATGAATTGTCCAGGCTTTGCATGTTCCAGTACGCTAGCTACTTGGGATCTTCGTGCAGGTCAATATCAACCCAGTCGCCGGTACCGTCCAGATTGATGTCGTAGCGGTCAACCTCAAACGTATCATCGATTTCGTAGGTTTTCGACTCGGGGATACTTTGCAACTCCAAGGCAGACCCTTCAGCAAGGTGTACATTACTTTCATTTCCTTCATCACTGTCTACTTCTGAAACATCCATCTCTTCGTCAAGAGAGACGTCGTATTCGGAGTCATCGAGAATCTCTCCAAGGTCAATATCCGTCTCTGTCAGTGACAAGCTTGACGAAATCACTGCGAATTCTTCGTCAGTAATGGTGCCATCTTTGCTATCGAGCTCCAGCATCACAGTACTGCCGACCTCAACATCAGCCTCATCAGGCGCTTTTACCAACTTTTTGGGCAATGGCCCCAACCAGGGTTTTCCGGGCACGCCTGTGAACGGGGCCTGCTTGGGCGTATCCGTTGCAGAAATATCCTCACTGACAACATTGATTTGTCTAAGCATACTGATGGGGAGCGCTATAAAAAATATCCAGAATAATTCTCTGGTAACCAGAAATCGTGCTTCTGAGAAATTGCTGATTAACAAGGCGACTACAAACGCAAGTACAAACAAGACGCCTACTTGCTGACGCTCGTACTGACAGTAAAAAATTTCAATCAGCTGCTGCGCCACCATCAACAATGCAATGAATGCAAGGGGAATACCCACTTCCGAGGCAACCTGGAGCAATCCATTGTGAGCATGATGGACAACCCAGGTAAAATCAAAAAAACTCTGCTGAATCCAGAGCGTTGCATCAGTCGGAAACCAGAGAGAGCCGTATCCCACACCGGTTAACGGGTGGCTGACTATCAGCTTGACAACCTGTCGCCATACCTCAGCTCGCCCCGTCAGATCGCCGGATCGTCCAACCAACTCAGAGGTTTCGATATTGGCAATGGCAAGACCCGTTAACGCGACCAGGAAAACAGCTACGATGGTCATGCGAATAAAACCTAGCTTGAAGCGGCTGGCGATGTAGAGATAAAGTGCCAATGCACCCGCAACCAGCATCGCCAGCAACGAGGTTGCCGACTGGCTCAGTGCCAGCACGCTAAGGCACAAACCGGCCATCAGAAAACACAGAATCCTGGCAGACCAGGAATGCGACGACTCATTAAGCGTCAGGTACAACAGCACGCCCACCCCTGCCCAGAAACCAAGATCATTTTTCGAATTGAAAACGCCGCGCCACACCTGACTGCCTTCGTACTCTTCAATACCTAGCTCAGGCATACCGACAGCTACGCCCACACTCACCAACATGGCCAACGCTAGCACGACGGCAAAAATACGCAGCGTTACAAGCAAGGGAATGGTGAATCCGATATAAATGGCAATAAGCGAACTACCTACCAGATGCACAACGCGTTCGGCTGACACCTGGGCGTCAATTGACCACGACACGGACGCTATGGCGCCTAACAGCAAAACCACCAACAGGATCCGGTAGCGGACCAGCCACGATATCCAGTTGACGCCATGGCTAAACATCAGCCCGACAAAAGCACCCAGATAGAGAACCAGCCACAACGGTGTTTTTAATAGTGGCAGGATTCCACCGACAAAATCTGCAATGGTGGGTAGCACACCTGTGCCCAGTAGAATAGTCAGCAGCAGGATGCAAAACGCTGCGAGCGAACCCTGCGTAGGCCGCGTATTTTCTGTATACGTGGCTACGCGCATAGGTGGGAAAGTGGCGTCCGAGGGCGCTTTGTGCAAGGAGGTGAATTCATCCAACTATAATAGCGGCTGCTTTCCGCCACTGCTTATCCATGTGTCGATTTCTAACGGTTCAAGTCCTGATGAAACAGCAACGCCTGCAAGCAGGCAAACGCTTGAAATTTGACGCAAAGCGCGATGATCAGAGAATTCAACAATGCCAGAACGTACAGAACCGAGTTGTTGCCATCACCCCTGTCATGGAATAAAAAACGTGGAATGCACGCTTCGCATGTTCACTGCACTAGATAATTGCGTGCCGAACTTTCGCAGATACCCATTCGCTGACTAACACAGTACCGAGAATAACCACAAAGATCATCGTGACCTGAGGCCAGGCCAGCGTGTTAAGTGACCCCTGTAACTGAACACCGATCCCACCCGCGCCGACCAGCCCGAGAATAGTGGACTCACGAATATTGATATCCCATCGAAACACCGAGATTCCACAAAAGGCAGGCAGAATCTGGGGCACGATGCCATAGTTCAGTATTTGTGCACCAGAAGCCCCCGTAGCCGTCACTGCTTCAATCTGGAGTTTATCGGTCTCCTCTATCGCCTCATACAGTAACTTGGCAACAAAGCCGATGGAGCGCAGTCCAATGGCTATGATTCCGGCAAGCAGCCCCGGACCTATGATGGAGACCAGTAGGAGTGCCCAAATCAGTGAGTTGATAGAGCGCGAGGCAACAATGATAAACAAGGCCACTGGACGGACGAACAGTTTGCTGGGTGTAGTATTGCTTGCCGCCAGAAAAGCCACTGGCACCGCGAATATCACCCCCAGAAGTGTGCCCAGGGTAGCGATATTCATGGTGTCCCACAAAGGCTTCCACAACTTCTCCATATAGCTCCATTTGGGCGGGAACATGCGCGATCCAAGATCTACGGCCTGATCGGGAGCATCTGCGACGAACGCCCAGATAGTATCCTGGGTCATCAGCTGCCAGCAGTAGACAAACAAGGCGACAAGGGCAAGCCAGCCCACCCACAGCAACAAACGGGCACGAGAGGTTCGATGTTGCCAGACAGGAGTTGTCATTTTACTGTACCCACCGACGTACGTAGCCTGAAGAATATTCGGTGATCATCACGATAAAAATGATGATAAGCAGAATGGCGCCCGCCGAGTCAAATTCGTAGCGGTCGATAGCGGTGTTCAATGTTGCCCCAATGCCGCCCGCACCCACAATACCGATAACAGCAGACTCGCGGAAGTTGATATCAAGTCGATAAAGCGACAGGCCGATGAGGCGAGGCATCACCTGCGGCTGCACGGCATAGTTGATCAATTGCAACCATGAAGCGCCCGTTGCACGGATTGCCTCAGTTTGCGATTCATCGATATCCTCAATGTCCTCAGCGAGTAGCTTTGACAGGAAACCGATCGTGGCAAAACTCAAGGTAAGGAAGCCTGCAAATGGTCCGAAGCCAAACATGGCAACAAACAGAATGGCAATAATGATTTCCTGCAAAGAGCGAGAAATGGCAATGATGCTTCGGCACACATAATAGACAGGCTTCCATGCAACATTGCGTGCAGCGCCGATACCTATAGGCACTGACAGAATGATACCGACCACAGTCGAAGTTAGCGTCATGGTCAGGCTCTCTATGAGCCCTGCGGATATGTCTTTCCAGCGTGTCGTGAAATCAGGGGTCAAAAAACCCTTGATGAATCGCCAGCCACGATCCATACCCTCAGCCAC
The DNA here is from genome assembly GCA_045106195.1 of Granulosicoccus sp. Classification (GTDB taxonomy): domain Bacteria; phylum Pseudomonadota; class Gammaproteobacteria; order Granulosicoccales; family Granulosicoccaceae; genus Granulosicoccus. The sequence goes on along the minus strand of JBGCEH010000014.1, from coordinate 103,726 downwards.
GCGAGTCCAGTTAACATCAATAGTACTGACTGCCAGTACAAACCAGACTAGCGCCAGCAACCACAAGGAATACCGAAGCGCCTTGCTGTTGATAAATACAGGTGGGCGCTTCCACGATTCCGGGTATTTCGCGTAAGGCATGTTATCGGCCACAGCTCAGGCGGCCTCTGAATCATTTTCCAGAGTTTTCCAGTCTTCCTCGCCATAGATCTGAGTCAGGGCCGTGTCATCCAGATCCTTGGGAGGACCATCAAAGACAATTTTTCCAGCTTGCAAACCGATCAGCCTCTCCGTGAATTGCCTGGCAAGTACGACATCGTGAATGTTGATGATTGCCGGCAGGCCGCTCTCGTTGCAGATCTCCAGCAACAACCGCATTATCTGCCGTGATGTCTTGGGATCGAGTGATGCCGTGGGTTCGTCAATGAGAAGTAGCTGCGGATCCTGCTCCAGAGCTCGTGCGATGCCAACACGCTGCCTTTGACCGCCAGACAAGGCGTCAGCTCGCTTGCTGGCATGATCTGAAAGCCCTACGCGCTCTAACAGTGCGAACGCCTTTTGCACATCCTTCGCTGGAAAATTACGGAAAAAACTGCGCCAGAATGACACATAACCAAGCCTGCCCGATAGCACGTTTTCCATGACTGTCAGGCGCTCGACCAGCGCGTATTCCTGAAAAATCATACCGATGCGACGTCTGACCGAACGCAAATCAGAGGTCGACAATCCCGTGATGGTTGTATTTCCCAATTTGACAGAGCCACTACTGGGCTCCACCAAACGATTGACACAACGGATTAGCGTTGACTTCCCAGCACCGGAAGGACCAATTAGACCTACCACCTGACCTGCCGGAATGGTGAAAGTGACATCATCCAGGGCTTTGTCACCGGCCGCATAAGTCTTCGATAAATTAGTGACGCTTAGCAAACCGGTTTATCCCCATTAGCGCTATAAGTAGATTGTATTGCCCTATTGGCAGTCGTAGGTTACCCCGTTGGCTTCATCAATTTTGCGAATAACCGCCCATTCTTCCTTGAACGTTATAGGAACGAACTGCGCCTCACCACCCTTGCTGAATTCCTCAAGCAGCGCTGTACCTTCCCATTCAAATGTTTCAAATGCTTCCTGAATTTTTGCCTGTAGATCGGCATTCAGATTATGTGCGGTACCGTAGCTGGTGGTTGGAAACGTCTGCGACTTGTAGATCGACTTGATCTGATCTGCGGTGACGACATCACGAGCAAGCATACGACTCAGTACAGAGTTGGCGATCGCTGCGGCCGGGTAATCCTTGTTCGCAACACCCAGTATGGAATTGTCATGCTTACCGGAAAACACCGGTTCGAAGTCTGTTCCTGCGGACATTTGGTAGTCAGCCTTCAGGATAGCTGAAGGCGCTTTGAAGCCTGAATTTGAAGTCTCTGAGGTAAATGCCAGTTTGCCTCCTTTCAGATCTTCCACCGTCTCAATACCTGAATCGGGGTAGGTAATGATCTCCATCTCGTAGCCAAAAGAACCATCTTCGCTCGCCATCATGGTGAAAGGACGATACCCGGCACAGGCTACAGCCAGCGGATTGGATCCTGTGTTGAAACCGGCGATATGCAGACGACCCGCGCGCATCGCTTCAATTTGAGCAGCATTGGACTGTACCGGAAAGAACTGTACCTTCTTGCCAGTAAGCTCAGACATGTGATCAAGAAATTCACTCCAGACTTCTGCATAGACAGCTGGGTCTTCAACGGGTGTATAAGCAAAGATTAGTGTTGACGGATCTGTCTGCTCGCTGACATCAGGGATGTCGGCAATCAAGTCTCCGTCAGTGTCTGTATAGCGCGGGTCGAGAGCGAATTCGGCATTGGCGGCGATAGACACCGACAAGGTCAAGGCGGCAGCTACGGTCACTACATGGTTTTTCATGGCAGGTTCCTGTTCAGTTTTACGCGAATGGATTTGAGAGCCCAGACTATGACACTAAAGAGCAGATGGCACAATCAAACAACGAAGATTCACTGCAAGCCTGTCCTGGCTCTCTGGTGTTTGCAGGTTTACCCAAAGCGCTACGAGTCTAAAGATACACGCGTATGACCGTATACTAATCTTCTCTGCAAACACGCTGATCTACCATCGAGCAAGCCGGTTTATTTCATTGCCGGCAAGACGAACTTCATGGCACAACACTGGGCACGGTACTGGCCTCTCTTCGACATCACATTGGATAACCACGATGCGCACCAAGCTATTGTTATCACCATCACACTTCAGGCCACTGCTCACCGCCCTGCTCGCCCTCACCCTTTCTAAAAGTACGATAGCTGGCAATGAGATCTGGACGCCAGCACTGGGTTCCAGCTGGTGGTGGCAAATCGAAAACACCGAAGGTCTCGATGTCACCATTGAAGCCGACATGTTCGACATCGATTTATTCGATGGCGCAGACAGTGGAAAGATCGCAGAGCTTCGCAATCTGGACAAACGGGTTGTCTGTTACTTCAGTGCCGGAACCTATGAGCCCTGGCGTCCTGATGCATCAAGGTTCACAACCGACTCACTGATCTCCGAATCAAACCTGCCTCAGTTCGATAGCGAAGTATGGTTGAACATCGGTGACTCGACAACACTGGAAAGTGTTATCAAACCCATCATGGAATCCAGACTGGACCTGGCCCGTGAGCAAGGATGTGATGGCGTTGAACCCGACAATGTCGATGGCTACAGCAATGATGAAACGCAAGGGCGTATTACTGCAGAAGATCAACTTGCCTATAGCCGCTGGCTTGCGCAGTCGGCACATTCAAGAGGTATGAGCGTAGGCTTGAAGAATGATGTTGGACATCTCTCGGAACTCGTTGACTACTTCGATTTCGCTGTCAATGAACAGTGCTTTGCCTATGGCAACGAATGCACGGCTTATGAATCAACATTTCTTGCGGCAGGCAAACCGGTATTTGCTCAGGAATACGGCCAGAGTGGTGATGGGGGGCAAACCAGCGAAACCAGATTCCTCAACGAGGCCTGCCCCTATTTTCAGAATGAATACATCTCGGCATTATGGAAACGCACCCTTAACCTTGACGGCCAGGGCGTATTGATATGTGAGCTGGACACGACCAACCTGATACCTGATCTCATACTTAAGGAAAACACATGGGAACAAATTACACTGCCAGCCAATCCGGGAGGCAACAGCAGCATGCAGAGCATCTTCGATGTACTGCCTGCTGACAGATACACTTGGGACTGGGTGGTATACGGCATGGATCGCAGCAACACATTGCAGGCGGGATACACTCAACTGGAACTTGCAACCCCCATGAACCCGGGCGAGGCATACTGGATATTACAATCAGTTGCACCCACCGTGAGTGTCAGTATGCCTGTGAATTCACAACCCACCTCGCTTGATTTTTCCACGGGATGTGCACACAGCACTGGCTGTTTCAGTATGCCATTACTTGCGAATACGCAGGGTAGTTTATGGAATATGCTGGGTTCACCCATTAACCGGCCGACCACGCTGTCACGTTCACGCGTGGTCGCCCCCACTGAAGCCTGCGCCAACGGCTGCACACTCAATCAGGCAAAGAACGAAGCGATCATGAACGATACGTTTTATCAATTCGACAGCGAAGCAAATGACTACCGTGCCTTGACTGGTACAGATAGCCTGCAACCCTGGGAGGGAGCATGGGTACAGGCCTACAGACGCGCTGAAGGTGTGTCAGCGACGTGGTTAGTCGCCCCCTGATTGAATCGCCCTCGTCAGGCTTATCAACGTTGCCGTTATTTGCCGATGAGAAAAAGTGCATTTTATCGCATCATTTATTTCACTCGGAATAAGGAGTATTGTCGACAGGGCCACCTTTTTAATCAGAGGAGAACGACATGTCCAGACGTACATTCCTGAAAGACAGCGCGCTAGGAGTCGCCGGTACTTCGGCATTGGGAGCAGGGCTGATAACGGCTGCACCGGCGATCGCTCAAAGCCGAACAGAACTCAATATCGTGTCCACCTGGCCCAGAGATTTTCCCGGGCTTGGCTTAAGCGCACAACGATTGGCAAAACGTATATCGGACCTTTCCGATGGAGCCATTAACACCACGTATTTTGCGGCCGGCGAACGCGTCGGTGCGTTTGATGTCTTCGATGATGTTGCTGCTGGTGAAAGCCAGGCCTATATCGGAGCCGACTATTACTGGAAAGGCAAACATCCCGGATTTGCTTATTTCACATCAGTGCCCTTTGGCATGACCACGCCGGAATGGAATGCCTGGGTTAAGTTCAGGGGTGGCCAGGAACTTTGGGATGAACTTTCCGGGAGTTTTGGCATAAAAGCCCTGACCTGTGGCGGCACCGGAACCCAAATGGGGGGATGGTTCAACAAGGAAATCGATACAGCCGAAGACCTTAAGGGAATCAAGATCCGCATACCCGGCCTCGGCGGGGATGTCATGGCAAAACTGGGAGCTTCACCCGTTTCACTGCCCGGCGGACAGATCTATGAAAACCTGGTATCGGGCGCTATTGATGCCACTGAATGGGTTGGACCATACAACGACTACTTCATGAAGTTTTACGAAGCAGCAAAATATTATTACTCCCCCGGCATGCATGAGCCCGGTGGTGGACTAGCATTCGGGATGAACAAGGAATGGTGGGAAGAGCGCAGCAACTACGAAAAAATCATCATAGAAGCGGCCTGCATGGAGGAGAACGCGGCCCAGCCAGAGGAAGCTATCGCCAATAACGGCGAGTACCTGAATTTAATGGTGAATGATCACGGTGTCGAGCTACGTGAATTCAACGACGAAGTATACGACAGCTTCGGCGAGGCGGCAGAGGAAGTCTTTGAAGAAACTCGCGACCATAGTGATCTGGCGAAAAGAATCGACAGCAGCTATCAATCGAGCCTCAGAGAGATGGGAGCCTATCTGAAGCGTGCAGAAATCGGTTTTTCCATTCAGCGAAATCGTGTTCTAGGCATATGAGTTCAGCCTGTCCGCCGATCTAGTTAAGAATGTGAATTACCCTGTTGTCGATCAGGTGGCCAACTTGCTTGCCGTATTCAGTCATGTGGCTGGATGCGGCATGTGCATTCAATGCATCCATACTTTCCCATTTTTCTATGACCATGTAGGTATCAGGCCCTAACGCTGTTTGCATGGCACCCGCTTTTTCCACGTCGGTGACGGGCACATACTCGATGCAGCCCTCTTCAGCATGTACCAGCGGTATGACTTTCAGAAAAGCATCTATAACTTCCGAGCGTTTCCCGGATACAGCGGTGATGATGGCGATGACATGAATCATAAGCTTGTCTTGTGGAATCTGAGATGACAGGATACAGGTAGTCTATCAATACTTCGGATGTTACTGCTACGGCATACTTGAGCTTGTCAGGTACCACACTTTTGCGATATTTTTTTGAATTCCCTACCAGACAAGCGCAATGGATATGCGCAGCAGGCTAGCAAAAGCAGCTCCCCAGCCTTGAGTATCGGCGTCTACTGTGCAACGGCGTGCACTGCAAAGGTCGAACGAATCTGTCATCCCTACTGTCACGCGTTAACGAGGAACCCACATTGAATCTACCTGAGAAAAAAAATAGCCGTATCGATAGTTATACCGCTAGCGACCTTAGACACCATCGCGAGCAACTCTCAATGGCTTTTCGCCTTGCAGAACGTTTCGGTTTTCATGAAGGTATCTGCAATCATTTTTCCGTAGCGCTGGACGGTGACAAGGAGCACTACCTGATTAATCCTTATGGACTACATTGGTCAGAAATCACCCCGGACGCATTGCTACTTATCGATGGCGACGGGCAGATCCTCGAAGGTGATGGGGAGCTTGAAGACTCGGCACGTTTCATACACGTGGCAGGTCACCGGGCCAATCCGCGCCACAAGGCATTGATGCACACGCACATGCCCTATACAACCGCTTTGACCATGCTGCAAGGTGATCATTGCGAACTGCAGATGGCGCACCAGACTGCGGCAAGGTTCGCCGGTCGAATAGCCTATGAGCATGCGTTTGGCGGCATTGCACTGGATGCCGAAGAAGGCGCACGCATTGCTCAGCGTTCGCAAAAATCACCTGACGTTGACGTGGTATTTCTCGCCGCACACGGCGTTGTTATAGGCGCACCAACGGTTGCGCAAGCCTTCGATGACCTCTACTACCTTGAACGCGCCTCTCGCCAACAAATACTGGCTCTGCAAACCGGTCTACCGCTTGTTAAACTTGCCGACGATGTAGTGAAACTAACCGCAGAGCAGAGCCAGAAGACTCTGGCAGAGTACGCAGACAAGCACTTCAAGGCATTGAGTCGTGTGCTCGAAGCTCATCCCGACCGAATGATGACGTTTTAGGTTTGTGACCTGTGGCGTGTATTAGTCAGGATTACGCGCCGGATAGAACGCCAGGGCGAGGGAGGCTAGCCTCCCACACTGGCAACGGTTAGTCTTTAACGTCCGGATCATCGACTTCAGTTTCAGTCAGATCAGGCGCTGCCGGGCGTTTGTCAGCCGAGCGCTCAAGTGTACTTTTGACCATACGGGCCAGTTTGTCAGCAGCGCCCTTGACTGACTCTGCCACAGTGTTCGATTCTTCAGTTGCCGCCATTGGCTTACGGCGCTCCAGACGAACTTCCATCACACAACTTTTGTCGTTTTCACCTGCCTTGGCACCGTTAACGTCGCTGAGGTGCATCTCGATTCGAGTAATGTGATTACTGCAATGACGCATCGCATGCGTCACGATTTCCTTGAGTTCAGTTGCCCTGCCATCATTGACGTTGATGTTGTTGTCGGTTCTGATCTGAATCTGCAAAGTAGCCTCCTGTGTGAGTCCATAGTCTGGCTGATGCAGGCATGTCCGTCAATTAGCGGCTGGTTAACAACCTTCGCCAATTTCTCATGTGGGGATCGTTGTTCAGTTAAGCAACGGCGAGCCCATGGCAGACTTCACGTGTTCGAGCAAATAGCGTCGATTTAACACCCTTCGTCCCAAGCCTACTCAATGTCACGTTAATCCAGAACGGGTGCAGGTCGATAACCTAGACACTCGGCAAGATGCACCCTGGATACTTCAGGGTCATCTCCCAGATCAGCAATAGTGCGAGCCACGCGGAGTAGCCGGTGCTGCGCACGCAAAGACAAGCTCATGTTGTTGCTCGCCCTTGCAATCAAGGCCTGAGCATCGCTACTTAACTGCGCATACTGTCTTAGCGCGGCTGCATCCAGATGGGCATTCACGACGCCCTGCCTGCTTAACTGCCGGCTACGTGCCTCCACGACTCTGTTGCGAATAGACTCGCTGTCTTCATTGTTTTGCGTACTTTGCAAAGCGCCATCGCTATGGGTTTCTCGCTGTAACTGCAAATGCAGATCAATACGATCCAGGAACGGGCCGGAAACACGCGACTGGTAACGCAGAATTTGTTCAACAGCGCAGCGACACGCTGTTTTAGGATCATCATGATAGCCGCAGGGGCAAGGATTCATGGCCGCCACCAGCTGGAAGCGTGAAGGAAACGTTGCTTGCCTCGCAGCGCGTGATACCGTAATCTCGCCTGTCTCCATTGGCTCTCTCAATACATCAAGTACGGTACGCGAAAATTCAGGCAACTCATCGAGAAAAAGTACCCCGTTATGAGCAAGCGATATTTCGCCAGGCATAGGATTGGAACCACCACCTACAAGCGCAACACCTGACGCCGTGTGGTGTGGTGATCGAAAAGGTCTTATCCCCCAGGCAAGCGCGTTGAACCCGGTATGGGTTATTGATGCAATGCATGCTGCCTGCATACTTTCAGCCTCACTCATATCGGGTTGAATACTGGCAAGCCGGCTGGCCAGCATGGACTTACCTGTGCCAGGTGGCCCCACCATCAACAGATTATGAGACCCTGCAGCTGCAATCTCTAAAGCACGCCGAGCTTTGTGCTGACCGAAGACATCGCGCATATCAACGCTATTGAGAAGACGCACGGAACCTGCCTGATCTTCTACACTCAGAGCCAGGTCGTTAGCACACAAGCGATGCAATGGTTGGCGTGATCGAACCTTCAATTGCGCGCATAGCTCCTTCAGACCTGTCGCTGCATGAACGCAGGTGCCTGTACTCCGCAGAGCTTCAGCTGCATTTGCCCAAGGTATCAGCAGTGCGCGAGTGGTCGCAGCATACGCGTAGGATGTGGGAAGCACACCGCTGACAGATCGCAGCTCACCGTCCAGACCCAGCTCACCCAGAACAACAAGCTGATCCAGACTCGACGCCGGGAGTTGGCCTGTTGCCAATAAAATACCCAGAGCAATCGGCAGGTCGAATCTGCCCCCATGCTTGGGCAGGTCGGCAGGCGCAAGATTGACGATAATTTTTTGCTGCGGCCATTTGAGATTATTGTTCTCAATGGCGGCCCGAACTCGGTCTTTGCTTTCGCGCACCGCTGACTGCGGCAGACCGACCAGCGACATACCCGGCAAGCCGCCCGCCGTATGTACCTCAACAGCTACGGGCAAGGCGTTAATACCTGATAATGTGCATGAAAGCACAGTTGCAAATGCCATACGGAACCTCCTATCCCCATCGGATACCTGAAGCGCCGATTATGCCTTCGCTTTCATAACGGCAACGTCGGGCAATGCCTGATTACTGAATGCATTGTCAGTAGTGTTGCTGCCTGCCAACACCAGGCCCTCCGCCACTTTTCATAACGTGTCTGCCGCCGACCTATCGGCCGGCAGATCCGGCCAGTGGATTCTATACAGCCTGGGTGCCAGCCTTCTGGAACCGTGGGCTGGCTCGGCATGGACAACGTTGAATTGAATGAGCTGTTTCCCAATCTTGGTAATTTTCAGGAAACGGATGTGGGGTCTATGGCTAGTTGAGTGGCCGAAGCGACTCAGCTTGAAACTGCCATCTGTTCCATCTTCGCAGTACGCCTGCTGGTACTTATCAACGCAATTAATACAAGCACTGCACCACCACTATTCGCCAGCCAGTGCAAGGGATAAAACGCACCCACAATCCCACAGGCAAACAACACATAGTGCCACCATTGCATCGGGCCTTCAGCATAGCGTTGCACAAGGGCGCTGAAGCCATAGATACCAAAAATCGCAAACCCGCCAATGCGCAATAGATCGGGTAACGGTGCGCCAATCATTGGCGTGTAGGCAAACATCAGTGGCAGGATATACAAGCCTTTGGCGACCTTCCACGCTTCAAAGCCAGTTGCCATGGGTTTGGAGCCGGCAATGCCAGCGGCTGTGAATGCTGCAAGACACACAGGTGGTGTGACATTGCTGTCCTGACTCAGCCAGAAAACGATAAGATGTGCCGTCAGTAAGTAGCCTGTCATCAGTGATGGATCCACCAGCATAGGACGTAACGCGACAGCAAGATCAAACGGTATGCTAGCGATCAGCTCACGCGCTTCAACCACACTCATGCCCGCGGCGATTTTATCAGGCAGCGATGGATCCGCAATCATGAACATAACACTCACGGCAGGGTCGGTAATACCATTGACCAGTTGTTCAATGATAAGACCATCCGCCAGCATACCTGCCAGTGCAGGCGCAGAAAGGATGGACAGAACGATATAGGCGGCGGTCACCGGCAGCCCCATTCCCAACACCAATGACGCTATGGCAACCAGAGAAAGCGCTATGATCAATGAGCCCTGAGACCACTGGGCAATCATCAGCGCAAAAGTATTTGCCAATCCCGATGTGGTAACCGCGTTGTTTATCAACCCGACTGCCACCAGCAATATAGCCGTCATCACTGAAGTACTCACCCCCAGCGAAAATGCCCGTGTGATGTTTTTTGGTCCCATTTTGTTAGGCGTAGCCCAACTGACAACAATCAAGGTTCCAATGGCAACAGCGGCTGCATAGCTAGGTGTTTTCCCAGTCACCAGCATGATGGTCATGACACTCAATGGCAAGACAAAATTGAGTATGCCTGCCAGCATTTTTTTTCGATCAATGGCCGCAACCTGCTCGGTGCCGATGTGGTACTTCATGGCTTCGATGCGAACGATGAAAGCCACCGATAGAAAATACAACAGCGCAGGCACCACTGACACAGCGACTATCGTGCCGTAGGGGATGCCGGTGTAGCTAGCCATGATAAAAGCACCTGCCCCCATAATCGGTGGCATCAACTGCCCACCGGTCGAACTGGCTGCCTCCACCCCAGCGGCAAATTGGGGCCTGAAGCCATTCGATTTCATCAACGGAATCGTGATGACACCGGTTGAGGCAGTGTTGGCAATGGCAGAGCCGGAGATGGTACCCGTTAACGCCGAGGAGATAACCGCCACGAAAGCTGCCCCACCTCTGAAACGTCCGGCAACCACCTTGGAGATCTCGATAACAAAATCAGAAGCACCCGATACAACAAGGAAGGCACCGAATATCATGAATAGTGTGATGTTCGATGATGAGATGGTCGTGATGATGCCAAACATGCCTTCGTCGTTGTACAGGGAACGAAACAGTACATCGTCTATGGGTAAGCTGGCAGAGCGAAATGCTCCGGGCATCATCTTGCCCAGAAACAAAATATACGACAGCGATGTCAGTACAAGGATGGGAATAATCCATCCGGTGAGCCTGCGAGTGAGTTCAATAACACCGAAAATAACGATGAAACCGGCAAGCCAATCCAGCGGACCAAACTGCCAGGACAATCCGGTTTCAGCCAACGTCCGCTGATAGATTCCGTCTTCCGCTGCAGCTATCCACAGGGATGATATGGCAATGGCAACGCCAAACAATCCATTGGCCCAGACAGACCATGCAGGTTGTCGACCTTTACCAAACGAACGTGTTGTTATGGCTGCAAGCAATGCAAAGCCTGCAAAGTGAATTGCATTTTGCCACAGACCGGGCTCGTTGATAGCCACGTTGGTCGCCAGGTGCCAGACCCCAAACGCTGCAATAAACAGAATCCCCGGCAACCACGGCCACGGGTTGTGCAAGGCGTAATCCAGTGAAAACAACCTGACCCTTCTTCCCACCTCGTTCTGCTCGAGAACTGGAGGATCAGGCGTTTTTTGAGCGAGCATGGTGTGGAGCCTTTTTCTGCTATCCGGAAACAATAAGCAAGCGCACTAACTACTGGGGCATCAATCGCTCAGGAATCTCAAGACCCACTTCCTGATAATAGCGAATGGCACCCGGATGCAAGGCTACGGGTAATCCTGCCATGGCGGCCTGAATATCCATAGCCTTGGTTGCTGCGTGGATCGCTTGTAGAAAAGGCAGATTCTCGTACAGGGTTTTGGTTAACAGATACACATGGTTTTCATCAACGTTGGCATTTACAGCCAGAAAGTTGGGCTGAGCTATTGTGGTGACATCGGCGTCCTGACCAGGATAAGTACCCGCAGCAATCGTATAGGGTGTCCAGAGCTCTCGCCCTCCATCCATCATGGCAGCTTCCTCAGCAGTGACGTTGAGAAGCGTGAATTTACCTTCATTGGTAGACATTAATTTTGTGATGGCACTGGTGGGTGGTCCGGATGGAATGCCAGCAGCCTTGACCTGGCCATTGGCCATCGCATCCACTGAGGGGCCATAACCGCCATACATGAATTCGAAGTCGTTTTCGAAATCAACGCCCAGGCCACTGACAAGTACCGTATTCGAACCCAGAGTGCCCGAGTTCTTGTTACCCATGGCAACCGTCATGCCTTTCGCATTCAACAGGTCAGAAGCTGTGCCGCCCTTTACCAGATCGTTTGCCAGAATAAATTGTTCGACGTTCTGCCAAAGCATGGTAACGGAACGCATATTGGTTTGTGGCTCAGATACAGGGCCTGTACCGGTAGCGGCGTAGGAGCCGTACAATCCTTGTAATATCGCAAATTGCGCCGTGCCTGCTGCAAGCGCTTGTACATTGGCTCCAGAGCCTGCGGAATTGACCGCCGTCAGGCTGAACTTTTCCTTAGGTAGTAATTTAACCTTGGACAAGGTAGCGATTGCCGTACCCACAGGATGATAAGTGCCGCCAGTGGATGCCGTGTTCAACACGTAATCGCTGTCTTGCGCAAAGCTTTGTGACGTTGCAAGACCGATGATCGCTGTGACAATCGCAGTGGTTAAAAATCGTTTCATGCTTCCTCTCTCGAAAGTGGTGATAGTGGTTGCCGTATTCCCGGGGAATCCGACGAGAGTTATGATGTCAGCGTTGAAACACGACCGCAACACAACGTAACATATTGTTTTTTATGATTTTTTTCCAAACCAAAAAAGTAAGAACAGCGCTGCATGATCAAAAGTGGCAGAAATCCGCCGATGCACACAATCCTCTTTGAGGATAAACAACAGCTACTTTTTCGTGATACCCAACCGTCGCATCTTGTCGTTCAGGGTTCGCCGATTAATTTTCAGCGCCGAAAGCACAGAAGCAATATCGCGGTCATGATCAACCAGACTCTGTTCTATCAATAGCTTCTCAAACGCCAGTACCCGGTAACGAAACGGTACGCTATTATCACCACGGTCAAAACTCAGTTGCGCTGTGTTGATGGCACTGTCGTAACGATCGCGTATGCCTTCAACTGTCGCTAACAAGGATGAAGGCTCGACAGGTTTCTCCAGAAAATCGACAGCTCCCAGGCGCATGGCCGCCACAACGTCAGGAACAGTGGCATAGCCTGAGAAAAAAACAATAGGAATCATGGGACAAATGACTCGCGCATTTGAGGCAAACTCGAGCCCATCCTTACCTGGCATACGCACGTCAGTGATCACGGCATCGATGGGATACTGCGCAAGTCGGTGTAGCGCAACGTCCACATCATCTGCAACCTGTACCTCCAAACCGCTAAGCCGCATATATCGTGCATTGGACGCCAGCACATCAATATCGTCATCCACAAGCAAGACGGTGAAGCTGCGTTGCGTATCATTATCCATGGGGCAGGATCAGCATGAATCGGCTGCCGCTGTGACCTTCAGGTGGAGCGTATATCAGGTCACCACCATGGTCATGAGCAATCTGCAACGATATGGTCAGCCCAAGACCCAGACCATCAACCAGGCCACGCGCGCTGGCGAAAGGTTCGAACAAAGAGTCAGCAACATCCACATCGACACCTGTTCCGTTGTCAGTCACCGAAAGACACGCATAGTGCTCTGCATCATCGAGCTTGTCTGAGGCAACCTCATTGCCACTGCATTCTCCAAGCTCAAGACGGATAGTAGGCTGCTCTACACAAGCTACAGCATCAAAAGCATTATATAAAAGGTTAAGTATGGCTTGTTGAATAAGAACTTCTTCGCCAGTCACCGTCATCTGCGGCACCTCGTCACTCACCTCAATGATTGCGGACAGAACAGGCCGTTCTCGTCTAACGGTCTGCAATACGTCAACAATTACACTATCGAGTTGAAAATCAGCGAAGCGCGTATCCGCACGACTGGCAACACTACGCAAACTGTTGATCACTCGCCCGATTCTCTTGGTAGTCCGGTCACTATCAATCACGATCTGCTCTATCTCTCGTTCATCGGGCGCATCCTGAGCGATCAGTTTTCTCAATGAAGCCAGATTGAAACGCAAGCTTGCCAAGGGTTGATTCACTTCATGATTGATCGCAGCCGACATTCTCCCAAGCATCGCAAAATTTGACTCAGAAATAAGGCGCTGTTGCGCGGATGCCAACTCAGCCGTACGTTGTTGCACAAGCTCTTCAAGTTCCTGAGCATTGCGCGCCTGTGCAAGCATCAATCGCTGCTGTTGCGAGTACACACGAATCAGCAAATAAATAATCAAAAGCACAGCCACGATGCCAACAAGCAAAAAAGCCACATTCTGCTGTACGCGTTGCAAATTCAAAAGCGTTGAGAGCGTCCAAGGCTCTTTAGACAACGGTTTTTCGACAATAAGATAGTCGGTCGATACCCCATTTTCATTGAGTCGACGATGCTGAGGCTGATCCTTGACCGGTAAAAGAATTGCCTTGCCAAGCGGATATCGTCGTTCGCGATCAACCCGCTGTCTCTGTTCATCGCTCATCGGACGTGTTGCGGTATAAAGCATTTTTTCATCGGTGGACAGAATCACAACTCCGAACTCATCACTTAGAGTAGTCAGATAACCCTTGTCGCTCCATGTCTTGACCAGCACTTGCAAATCCATTTTTGTCACAACAACACCCAGCACCACGCCATCGTTGATAATGGGCTCCGCAATGAAGTAGCCTGGAATTCCTGTGGTAGCCCCGACAGCAAAGTAAGTGGCACCTCGTCCACGTACTGCATTGGCAAAGTAGGGTCGAAACGAATAACTGATACCTACGAAACTCATGGTGTCCAGATAATTACTGGCAGCGATCGTTAACCCCGTTCGATCGAGCAAAAAAGCAAAGTCCAGACCACTCGCAGCCTGGGTTTTCTGCAGACGCTGGTTCGCAGCCTCGATGACGCCCGCGGACTCAGACAACAAGGCCTGTCGAATCTGCACGTCCTCAGCCAGTATCTTGGCAATGAATGACAACTGGTCAAGCTGTCGATCCAGTTCGGTCTGCTGTACGTCCAGCACATGTAGCAACATGGCTATGGTCTTCGATTCGGCATAGCGATAACACAGCTGCCAGATCAGGACGATGCCGACAAGCGTGAGCACTGGAACCAGCCATCGCCTACCAGTGGTGGGCAGCATAACTGGTCGATCTCACCTACTCGCTGGTGGAAAGTTCTTCCTTGTTTGGGCTGCCGCCCGCTTCAATGGCAGGCTCCAGCGCACTGACTCTGGCTTCCAGCATCTTTAACTTCTGCCGTGTATTTCTCAACACTTCAGCCTGAACATCAAACTCTTCACGGCTTACCAGATCCAGATTACCGAGAGCACTCTGCATGGCAGCCTTTGCATTGCGTTCAAAATCATCTTTTAGATCGGATACGCCTGGCGGCAGAAGCTTGCTCAGCGACTTGGAAATATCGTCGAAAACGCGTGCGTCAATCATGCTCTTAACCTTGATAATCAATCTGTTCCCGAAGCTTACGTCATCCATCAAGACTCCGATGGAATTGCACGGCAAATGAATGCCCCATCACGGTGCGTAATTGCAGAATGAATGCATCAATACAGTGCATCACTAACGGCAAAATATGACAGTAACCTACCTATGTTGTTGATTAACATCAACATTACATGATGGCACACATGGTGTAACCCCTTGATCATGAATCCCACCTTCAAACTTGACTAAAGGAAGCTCCATGAAACTAGTTACCGCAATCATAAAACCCTTCAAGCTCGAGGAGGTGCGCGAGGCGTTATCCACCATTGGCGTCCAGGGAATGACCGTCACCGAAGTTAAAGGCTTTGGACGCCAGAAAGGACATACAGAGCTATATCGCGGCGCTGAGTACGTCGTCGATTTTATCCCCAAGACAAAAATCGAAATTGGTATTGACGAAGCTCAACTGGATGCCGTTATCGAGGCGATTACCGGAGCAGCAGGCTCAGGCAAGATTGGCGACGGCAAGATATTCGTCACTAATCTGGAGCACGCCATACGCATTCGCACCAATGAGACAGGGGCAGTGGCGCTTTAGGTCAAGGCGAGTCTGCGAACCACGAACACAAATTAAAAAACGAGAAAACACACGATGGAACAACTTGCCGAACTGAGCTATGCGCTCGATACGTTTTACTTCCTGATGGCCGGGGCGCTGGTCATGTGGATGGCAGCCGGTTTTGCCATGCTAGAGGCTGGCATGGTACGCGCCAAGAATACTGCCGAAATTCTCACCAAGAACATTGTCTTGTATGCGGTTGCCTGCATCATGTTCATGCTGGTGGGCTACAACATCATGTACTCGACTGCGCCGATAAGCGCATACATCCCGGGCATGGACTTTCTGCTGGGTGCTGAAAACGATGCAGCGACATTTCAGGCAGGCGGTGATGACGCACCATACTACTCATCACGATCTGATTTCTTTTTCCAGGTAGTGTTCGTGGCGGCAGGCATGTCGATTGTGTCAGGCGCTGTTGCAGAACGCATGAAACTCTGGGCCTTTCTAGCATTTGCCGTAGTGTTCACAGCATTCATCTATCCGGTACAGGGCTTCTGGAAATGGGGCGGTGGCTGGTTGGATGCTGCTGGTTTCAACGACTTTGCGGGCTCGGGCATCGTTCATATGTGTGGTGCAAGCGCGGCTCTGGCGGGCGTTCTTCTGCTCGGACCCAGAAAAGGTAAGTATGGTAAAAACGGGCAGGTAACTCCGATCCCCGGTGCGAACATGCCTCTTGCAACTCTCGGTACTTTCATCCTCTGGATGGGCTGGTTCGGATTCAATGGTGGCTCACAGCTGATCGTGTCGAATTTTGCTGATGCAAACGCGGTTGCGGCCATTTTTGTCAATACCAATATGGCTGCCTCTGGAGGTGTTGTGGCCGCACTGTTAACTGTCCGCATGATATGGGGCAAGGCTGACCTGACCATGGCACTGAACGGCGCTCTGGCAGGTTTGGTAGCCATCACGGCAGAACCTCTGACCCCTTCGCCTTTGTCAGCGACGCTGATCGGAGCTGTTGGTGGCATCCTCGTAGTCCTGTCCATCACGACGCTTGATCGCATGCGCATCGATGATCCAGTGGGCGCAATATCCGTCCACGGTGTCGTTGGCATGTTCGGACTCATGGTGGTTCCATTAACCAACGAAGGCGCAAACTTCGCAGCTCAGGCGCTGGGTCTGGTATCGATATTTGCGTGGACCTTCGTCGTCAGCCTCATCGTCTGGGCCATCATCAAGATGATCATCGGTTTACGAGTCACGGAAGAGGAAGAATACGAAGGAGTCGACATCTCGGAATGTGGTCTGGAAGCGTATCCGGAATTCGCAGGCCGAAACTAAACTGCAATTAAATGCAGCAGCCGGACCACCAGGTCCGGCGAGGCTGAAATAAAAGGCGCTTCAGCAATGGAGCGCCTTTTTTACGCAATACACATTCATGTAACCCGTTGAAACTCAGGCAATCAGGCAATCAGCCGATATCCTGATCATGAGTCTATTTGCCATACTCGGCCTTATCATTATCTACGGCGAGCTAGCACACCAGCTACGCCAGGTAAGGCTGCGCCGCCTTCTCAGAGCGAAGAAATACCGGTTGCCCGTCTAGCGAATCGGCCCGGGAATAGCGGTAGCCCAGTGCATCGAACGCCAGCACGTCATCGGCAGAGACTGCACGTTGCTGAATGAGGTGGCGTGCCATAGCCCCTCTGGCCTTCTTGGCGAAAAAGCTGATTATCTTGTACTGACCATTTTTCTCGTCCTTGAAAACCGGTGACACCAGTGTTCCGGAAAGCTTGTTCTTTTTGACGGATTTGAAGTATTCATTGGACGCCAGGTTGACGACTATCGACTGCTTTTGAGATTCGAGTTCAGCGTTCAGGTGCTCGGTTATCGAATCGCCCCAAAAGTCATAGAGCGACTTGCCGCGCCGGGTTTTCAGGGCCGTGCCCATTTCCAGCCGATACGCCTGCATAAGATCAAGCGGCTTCAACACACCATAAAGTCCTGACAGGATTCTCAAATGCTTTTGCGCATAATTGAGGTCGCGCTTGCCTAATGTGTCGGCGTCGAGCCCCACATACACGTCTCCGCGGAACGCCTGGATAGCAGGTCGTGAGTTTTCCAGAGTTGATTCGGTTTGCCACTCGTCGAAACGCTGAGTGTTGAGCTCAGCCAGAGGTTCACTGATATTCATCAGATCGCCAAGCTTTTTTTTCCGGTATCGTCTAAGGGTCTTTACCAGTTTCTCGGACTCTTTGACAAAGCCGGGATGCGTGGGTTCGGCCACACGGGAAGGGGTTTGCATGTCCAGTGTTTTTGCTGGCGATAATAAGATCAACATGAATAGGTGCGTAGAGTAAGAAGCGTGGTTGTCAGGATCTGTACAGTGCTACGAAAAAGCGGAGGGACTGGAATTTTAATCGTTGAGCCCTGTCTCAGGGCCGACTACGAGCCAGTGAGTTGAAATTCTGCATGAATCTCAACAAACACCTCGTCTGCGACCAGAGCCGCAAACGCATCGACACCATAGTCCGAACGGGAAATAGATCCTGTAGCCGTGAACCCCAGTGTATACAGGCCCGTGAGAAGGTTGTCAGCCCCGCCCTTAAAAGTGGCGAGCAGGCTGACAGGCTTTGTAATCCCGCGCAATGTAAATTCACCGTTCAGAACAAACGAATTTTCATCGCCGGGCTCAACGAACACTGAAGAAAAGCGCGCCTCAGGGAAGCGATTGGTATCGAGCCAGCCAGCCCCCTTGAGTCGCCTCTCCAGATCCGCATTGTTCAAATCGATACTGGCGACATCAATAACGCCGTCAAGAACCAGATCTGACAAAGAATCGGGATCGAAATCCAGGGATGCATCAACCGTATTGAAGCGCCCCACTACAGTGGATAGACCCAGATGCTCGATTCTAAAGATCAGATAGGCGTGGTCTGGATCCAGCGTATAAGCGCCACGCCGCAGCTCACCGATCGACGACGTATAATTAGGCGTAACCAGACTGGCACACCCACTACACAGCGCCAGCAGCGACACCGCAAAAAACACTTGTCTTGACACGCCGGATTCAGTTCTCATCACACAATATTACACTGACTATTGCCATTAACTGCATCACAATGCGCCCAGCACATGAACAGATCTACCGGCGGTAGGGGCAAATCAACGCTAGAATCGGGGTTTATAGAGAGTCGTTCCAACAGGAGCGTACCGTTCGAAGTTTAAACAGACATGCGCAAACGATGGATCACACATTAAACCAAAGTCCCGGGCATGTACCAGAAGCCTCTTCAGCCAACACACCAGGCAATCTCGGGCGTCTGATGACAACAGCCCTGCTGGCTCTATCGTCGCTGGCGTGGTTCATCTATCCATCGACAACTCGAGCATCTGAGGTCTTTGGCGGCTTGAACCAAGGGCAGCAAGCTGCCATTACCCTGAATTGTACGCCATTACAGTTCACTCAAGGCTCGGCTGCCTACCGGGATTGCCTGCGCGCAGAACTCGCTGCAGCGCAAGAAACGGCAGGACCAGACGCCGGGGCACTGACTGTACTGTCAATCGATGAGCAATACGCCATACAGAGAGTCTGTATTACCGATATCACGACTTTATCAACGGACTACGCCAGCTGCGCTCGCGAACAACTGCGCGACATGATTCAAGAGCCTGAACCCGCGATTGCGCAGATTCCGGACGACGAACAATTCGTGATTTCACAGCAGTGCTTCGAGACACAATCAAATGCGGGCGCACGTGCCTTTCGCCAGTGCATCAATACGGCACTGGCATCGCTTGAAGCCCTGCCCGCTGCTGATTTCACGTCCCGAACTTCCTTAGAAAGAAGCAACATACAGCTGGAATGTTCGATCTCATCGGGGAATGCAAGCACTTATCGAAAGTGCCTGCTCAATGCGCTGGGCATCGATTACGAACCTGAAATATTGCCGGCCCCACAGACTGAACCGGTCAACGTCAACAACACAGCCGCATCCAGTGACGACGCATCCAGTGACAATATGTCACTAGCAGAAGACGAGCCTGATTTGCCTGTGGCGACTGCGGATCAGACAACTCGGTCGGAATTTCCTGAGACAACAGAATCTGTCGATCCCACTATCAACTCAGCCCCGTCGACGCTGAGTGCTGGTGGAAACGCGCAATCCATTCAAGAAGCGATTTCCATTATTGCGATCAAGACCAAGGCTGCCCTCCTGAAGCTTACGCCGACGCACTGGATCGCCTTGCTGGCAGCACTGACCCTGCCGCTCATGTTTTTCATCGTTAAATCAGCTCGCAAGCCCGCCTCTCGCAGGCCAGTACGATCTACGATAAGCCACAGCCACGATAAATACGTTGAACGACAACCTGATCCACATGACACCGTGCTCCGCCCCGCTGCGCACACCTCGAACAAACCCGACCTTGCGGCTCCGGCAAAGTATATAAATAGTCCACGAGCGGACGACAGTATTTCTCTGGATGAGACCTTCTTGGTCGATGTTCAAACACTGACCGACGACCTCGAATTAGAAAACGAAGATCAGACAGTGCTTGCATCCAAACCCCAAGCTGCATCCAAGCCCGAGCCTGAGCCGGAAGCCGTTACCCGGCTCGCCCCCAAACTCGATCCTGAACCCATGGCTGCGACCATGATTTCACCAAAGCGAGTACCCGAAGCACGTCGACCCGCCGCTGACAACTCGGTTTTCATTGAATGGCTGGCGGACTTTCCAGCGATCGAGCAACAGGAATACGCCATAGAATTTCTGGTCTACTGGATGGCCTATGCTGATAACCGCTTCGACCCGACGTTGAGAAAACAGGTTTTTCAAATGAAAAATCCTGATATCAGAACCCTTATCAAGCGTTGGGTATTCAAGAAGGATGCAATTGCATTTGCTGACGCCATTGGTTATCTCCAGGCACACACCAGCGCTGCGCAACGCCGGCAGATTATCGACCTTTTGATGGCATTGCTGGTCACCGAAAAAGCCCTGACACCTGTGCAGAACAATCTGCTGAGGTTTCTGGCAGACGCTTTTGGCATCTACAATGCCGGACTCAACGAGCTGTTCATTCGCGCCTACGGACACACGATGCCTGTAATTCCACGCCCGGATAAAACGCTTTGGTGGAGCCAGCTTAGTGCAGAACAGAAACTAAGATGGGATGCAAGGGCTGTTGCCAGACAACCGGATCATATCCGCTATCGAATAGCGCTGGGCCAGCCCTTGAACGGAGAGCTGAATCCAAAATCTGTTGAAAGAAGCTTCAAACTTGCCATGCGTCGGTGCCAGCACGAGAGGGTTAACGACTTGGGCGAACGCGAGATGATCCTGATTGAAACGCAAAGAAAGAAATTCGAAACAGCTTATGAAGCCCTGCTGGAGCCAATAACATGAGGAATTATTTCAAGGCGCTTCGCCTTCCGGTCCGAGCCGCACGGGAAGATCTTATAGAAGCTCTGACAATTGGCAGTCCGACCGCCAAGGAAATAACGCCCCGACACCGCGTTGACGCCTATGAGATTCTCCTCGATGAGGACAAGAGAGAGCTATATGTAAACACCGTTGAGCTCTATCAGGCCATGCACGCAGCCGCCAATCGGCTTCAGGAATCTGTTGGCATGGATACTCATAGCTGGTCTGAACGCCTTGCGGAGTTTGATACAGACGAAGAAGACACCATCTAACTGTCTCCCCGGGATTGAGTTCAGACGGGCAAATTATCTGGGTTTGTAGTCAAGCGGCACGTGCGACAGGCAGCTTGTTTGTGCTGTCAAGGCCACCAGCCGGGAGCCATGCAGAGAAAACTCGACAGCGGCGGATCCTGGCACCTTACCGGATGAGTCATTCGTATCTGGTATTATCCGGATGCTGGCTCGGTCTGAGACATCAATGATGCCGCGCAAAGCGCTGATTTCATCAACTGTAGCACCAACAGAGTAGATCAGAAATTCTCCGGCATCGTCTACAAGACCCGCATGCCTCAACTGCTTGCCATCAAACGACATTTCCAACACAACGTCAGCTGATTCGGGCTGAACCTCATCTGGTAGCCGAACATTTACGGTCTGCTCACAGTTGAACCTTGGAACAAATGATATGGCAAGCATGGCACCCTCGGTGCTACCCGAGAAGGTTCTGGCGGTATATTCAAACAACACCGACCCATCAGACAGCTCGAATTCACTGACCTTCGCAGACCAATCGCCGACTGATGAATCAGGCAGCATTGTGTCAGCAGCAACAACCGTCATACCGCTGAACATCCATCCAAACACAAAAAATGAATATCCTTTAACGATGTTCATCCAAAATTCCGTTACACCATGCAAGAATACAGAGTTCAAGTGTAAACCTATTCGTTTAACGTTCCGCAATTTTTTACGCTTTACTAATCCACAATAAAGCAGGGGATACTGTGCTGACCTGTCCGGATCAGCCGGCACCAGGCACAAAATCGGGCAAGGTTACCTCGCCATAGCAAAGCATAACGATAGGGCACCTATTTTGCACAGCAGTTCATATCAACAACTGCTTGCGTGCTCTCGCCCCATGACCTTAGCAATTTTCAAGTATGGTCTGCCGGTATTACTCGGATATACCTTGTTTGTCGGGGTTTCCGGACGGTTAAATCCTTTCGCGCGCCCCGACTACAAGCAAGAACGTGCATCCTGGTATCTTGGAATCTGGATAGGTCTGGTTATCAGCGTTGTTCTCGCCACCGGACTGCACATGGCCTACTCTATGCCTTATAGCTATGCCAGTTCTTTAACCGTACCTACCGCATTCTCGCTTTCAGGCCTTATTGCACCGGCACTTGTCCTGTACGGTTTATATCGCTATCGTCTCGCAAGACCTACGACCCTGCGGGCTCATTCGCACTTCGATTGGGCTATCGGTGACGACGACGAAGTACAAGATTCTTTTAAACACGACACTGACTCGACGCAAGACACGTCAGTGGAAACGTCAGAGAAGTGTCCGAACGAAAACACCAGGCAGAGTATCGCTTTGACGTCAGAAGTGAGACCTGCCTATCTGGCGGCTGTTCAGATCGATAGAATGAACAGCGATATTCGGCGTGAGGCTGTCAATGATTCCGGAGCACCGGCACGTACCAGCGTTAAGGACAGCCTGGCAGTTGAAACCGAAACCGAATCTAAGCTGCGAACAAAGCTTGCTGAAGAAACCGCCCTGCGTGAAGAGACCGAAAAGCACTTGCGCATTACTCGCAAGGCACTGTCTGTCATCGAGTCAGAAACTCGACATCATTCGATTGATCAGGCAGACGCCCTCATCGAGCTTGAAGAGAAACTTGCTCAAAGCATCGATTCCACAACGACACTGGAAGCCGCGATAGTCGAGGAAAAAGCTAAACGACTGGAAGTTGAAGAGAATGTGCTGGCATTGAAACAAAAGATGGTCAATGCCAAACAGCAAATTCGCAAGGGCGCTGCTGCGCGAGCCAAGGCGCTAAGTACGGCGAACAAGTCGATTGCCTTTGCCAGACAGTCCGTTCAAATTCGCGCAAAACTGGAATCAAAACTCAACGAAGCTCAAGCCGCGATAGACGATCGCCAGAAGACCATGAGCAGCCTTGTTCGTGCGCTTGAAAAAGAGAAGCGTAAAACCCAGCAAGAGATCGCCGACGTTGCAAGGCAACTTGTACTGAACGAAAAACAGAGGAAAGCCAAACGTTCACTGGAAGAAGTAGCCAGAAGCGTTGAAAACCAGCTAACCTCACGACTGGTCAAGAAAGTCGCCAAGGCCAGACCGCTGACTACCCGCCCTCTGGATCATAGAGCAACCAAGTAGCATCAGCCATCATTTCCAGGCACATGTCATCTTCGTGAGGGCAATGATCCTGAGGTGTCGTTATGTCATCCCGTCATCAAAGGGATGACGCAACAGATATCAGTCCCAACGTTGAAGGACTGAAATCAGGACCGATCAACTCCCAGCTCTATAGCCCGGAGTTGAACAGCCACCAAATAGAATTGTTATTCCTGAAACAACGATGTCACTTTCTTTGATCTGCTGAAATCACTCGAACGTGCACGGTGACGATCGTATTCACTGGCGAATCGTCGTCGACTAACATCTTCCCTGGATTCGAAGTTTTCCCTGGCTTTGCGCTGCATGCACAACATGCTCCAGATCGCTACCAGATAGACTCCGAGCAAAGCGACCAGAATGTGGACACCTTGCATCGTTAAAATCGTTACTACCCCCATAAATATTACCGTACAACAAACGATGATTCCCATGACTTGATAAGCATTCATGGTCTCACTCTTGATTTTGTTACAGGACTGGAATATACCGCTCGGCTTCGGCCAAGGCAAGCCGGTAACCCTGAGCTTTAGCCCAAAACTCCTTGTAAATAACATGCCGCACAACGCATGACTATGTTATCCGCACAGTTTGCAAACCCGGAACGCTCAAGTGCATGCTGCCGTAAAGGTAGTTGGCAAGCGGCTCGTTTCCGAAAAAATCGTAGATCGCCTGCGAATCTGCACAATATGCTCCCCAAAATCGAACATCAATGGTGCCCGGATTATCAATCCGCTCAGCAACATAGCCCTGACTGCTGGAATACACGGCAAACTGACGACGAACACGATCATCATGATCAAGTGCTACAACGCTTATCAGACACCGGCCGTGAAACTCACAAACATCATCTTTAGAAAGACGAACGCTAATTGCCCGCAACTCGGTGTTCATGTATCGAGTAACCTGCAGTAGCTGTCAGGATCGATGTTACTCCCGCAACCAATCAGTGCCACGCGCTTGCCCGACAATCTTGCGGCCAACGGACCCTGAAGTGCGGCAATCGATGCCGCGCAAGCAGGCTCGACCGCCAGTTTCATCTGGGTGAACATCTGCCGCATGCCGTCTCGCAGTTGTTGATCGCTTACACATACCATTTCATCGACATACCGTTCGACAAACGAGTACGACAACGGCTCATGCATAGGAGCCCCCAGGCTATCAGCAATCGTATTGACGTTTACCTGCTCCATGGGCCGCTTCTGATGCAAAGATTGTTGCATACCGCTAGCCCCTTCCGGCTCAACACCGATAACGAGACAATCAGGCTGAAGCTGCTTTACCGCCAGCGCGATTCCGGCAATCAGACCGCCGCCACCCACGGGCACAACCACAGCATCCAGTGCTGGCACGTCATCACATAGCTCCATACCAACCGTCGCCGTACCCTCGACCGTATGAATTCCTTCAAACGGATGGACCAGATACCGGTGTTCATCTGCCTGTATCTCGCCGACGATCTGTATCAGATCACTAATGGTGTCACCAAAGACAATCTCTGCGCCATAAGCCTCACATCGTTCACGGCGAAAGGTATTAGCGGTTCGAGGCATGACAACTTTTGCCGTTGTACCCAGCATTCTGGCCGCGTAGGCTGTCGCTATAGCGTGATTCCCGGCGGAAAATGCGGTGACACCGGCAAACTGCTGATCTGCAGCTGAACGCATCGCATGTGAAATAACGTTTATGGCTCCGCGCGCCTTGAAACTACCGGTTCGCTGAAAAAGCTCCATTTTGACAAACACATCCATATCCGGTCCACCCACGGCTGTGGGTACGGGCCACGGTACGGTGGACGTACGAATCACATAAGGACCGATGTCGTCGGCAACTTTGCGAATTCTCTCGATATTAGGGGTACACATTGCTTCAGATGTTGCGCTCATGGCAGTCCAATATGACATTTTCCCAAGCATCATAAAACAAGCAGCCAACGCTCATCCATCAACTGCCTCGAACGTATCAATCAGCATGCACCGTATCATTAGCCGCATCCTGATCTGCCTGCCACCGGTTCTGTTGATTGGCGGCTGCCTGTCGATGGGCGGCGGCCTGTCGGTGGCCAGTCCTCGGGCCAACAGCGACAGCTACCAGCTGCTGGAACAGACGACCCGTTCTGTATCGGGGTGCCAGTATCGGTATCGGGTGTACCAGCCCGACACGCCAAGTACCAGTACGAGTGTGGTTCTGGGGCACGGGTTCCTGCGTGATCAGGATAATATGATCGGTCTCAGTAGAGCCATGGCCAATCGTGGCATACCGGTTGTTACGCTGGATTTCTGCAATATGCGCCCCTGGAATGGCCATCACCAACGCAATGCAAGAGACATGCGCGATCTGGCTAGAGCGCTGAAGATCGCCGACGATATTGTTTATGGAGGATTTTCCGCCGGTGCGCTGGCGGCCGTTCTTGCGTCAGATGAAAACACCCGCGCCATTCTGGCGCTGGACATGGTTGATCAGGCAGATCAGGGCCAAAAAGCCATTCAAAAGCTGCCAATACCACTACTTGGACTCGCCGGGCCGCCATCGAGCTGTAATGCCAACAGCAATGGCGATGCGCTGTTTACTGCGCGCGACGAAGGTAGTTTTTCCCAGCTTGACAGGATTCCGGGCGCCAGCCATTGCGACTTCGAATCGCCCAGTAACTGGCTGTGTGAGGTAGCTTGCGGCAACAAGGACAACTTTGGATCGGAGAAGTCCAGACGAACGACTATTATTAACCAGAGTGTAGAAAGTCTTTTACCGCATCTCGGCACACCGGGGTGATAAGGCGTCTTGCTCCATCGCAGGCAACGGTTTCGGTCGTTGCTATGGATTCACAAGCCCTTATCATATAACCGGACGGGACTAAAGTTTCTGCTTTACACGTAAACTTGACTAAAAACGAGTTTGTTTATCAAGGGTCTGCCGTGCAGGTGGGTCATCGCAATATAGGCTGTATCCAATCATGATTAAACGCTGTTTATTGACCTTTCTGGGACTTTTCCTTCTCACCGCATCTCTGGCAGCAGTAAAAGGTTTTCAGATCCGGGACCTGATTGCTGCCGGCGCTTCAATGACACCACCCCCGACGACGGTCACCGCCATCGACGTGCAACGCGCTGATTGGGAAACCACAATGAACGCGATCGGCACCCTCGAAGCATCACAGGGGGTTGTCATCACAGCAGATCTTCCAGGACGAGTCTTGCGCCTCTACTTCGACGGCGGTGAGTTGGTTTCTGCCGGCGACCTGCTTCTGGAGCAGGAAACCACGACGGAAAATGCAGAACTTAGCGCAGCAGAGTCAACGCTTGTTCTGGCACAAAGCAACCTCGATCGAGTTGCACGTCTGTGGCGCAGTCGCGTTGTATCCCGATCCGAGTTCGATGCGGCTCGTTCGGAAGCTTCTGCTGCACAAGCACGGGTGGATTCCATTACCTCGTCAATGACCAAGAAAAAAATCACCGCCCCCTTCGATGGCCGTCTGGGCCTGCGTCTGGCAGACATTGGACAGGATTTGTCACAAAGCGTACCTATTGTATCGCTGCAGGCTTTCGATCCAATGCGTGTCAACTTCTCGCTGCCACAACGCGCTCTTGCTCAAGTGACCTCCGGGCTTCAAGTGCGTGTCACCACCAACGCCGTACCCGACCGTATTTTCGAGGGTGCGATAACCGCCATCAACACCGAAATTGATGCTGCGACTCGCACCGTACGTGTACAGGCTACGCTGGATGTCAAAGCAGACAATGGCGATAGTATTCCAGCCTTACTGCCCGGCATGTATGCCAGCGTCGAGCTGGTTTTACCCACTGTAAAACCAGTCTTGATGGTACCGCTCACCGCGATAAGCTTTGCCACTTACGGTGACTCGGTATTCGTACTGGAAAACAACGAAGAAGAACAACTCATTGCCAGACAACAGTTTGTTCAGCTTGGCGAACGCCGCGGCGACTTCGTCGAAATCACAAAAGGACTTGAAGTAGGTGATACCGTCGCTAACGAAGGCGTATTCAAGCTTCGAAATGGCGCGCCGGTGAGTATCACCGAGGGCGATTCAGAGCCTAGCGTGACTCCACAACCAGACAACGCGTAGGAATACGTCATGCGTTTTACAGACATATTTGTAAAGAGACCGGTTCTGGCTATCGTTGTCAGTCTGTTGATTCTCATCGCCGGGCTGCAGGCTGCCAGAGACCTCAGCGTTCGGCAATACCCACGCAACGATAATTCAGTCGTCACGATCAACACCTCTTATATCGGCGCCAGTGCGCAGCTTGTTCGCGGATTCATTACCACACCACTCGAGCGAGCTGTATCAGGTGCCGATGGTGTTGCCTACGTATCATCCAGCAGCCAGCAAGGGCTGTCAGTAGTTACTGCAAGACTCGAACTTAATTACGACCCTATCAAGGCGTTATCAGAAATCAGCTCCAAGGTTAATCAGGTGCGCGGCAACTTGCCACCCGAGGCAGAAATTCCGGTCATTAACGTTGAATCCGCAGACAGCACAGTTGCATCAGCGTATCTAAGCTTTACCTCCGACATCCTTGAACCTAATCAGGTCACCGATTTTCTAACCCGGGTGGTGCAGCCCAGACTCGCTGCACGCGATGGTGTGCAGCGGGCAGAAATACTCGGAGGCAGAAATTTTGCGATGCGTGTCTGGCTGGACACACAGCTACTGGCAGCACATGGAATAACACCAGTCCAGGTCAGACAGGCACTCGGGGCAAACAACTACCTCGCCGCACTGGGCAAGACGAAGGGTGCGCAAATAGAAGTCAATCTGGCAGCCAATACCGATCTGTCAACCGTTGAAGAATTCGAAAACCTCGTCGTCCATTCACAGGACGGTGCCATTATTCGCATCAAGGATATTGGCGAGGTTGAACTGGGAGCCGATTTTACTGACGTCGAAGTACGCTACAACGGTAACGATGCCATCTTCATGGGTATATGGCCACAACCCAATGCCAATACTCTGGATGTCATCACCGGTGTGCGCGAAGAGCTAGACGACATAAAAAGCACACTGCCCAAAGGGATGTCTGCTGACGTCGCCTATGATGCCTCCGAATATATCGCCAGCTCAATCCGTGAAGTTGTCACAACACTTGTGGAAACCCTGATCATCGTCATGCTCGTGATCTTCCTGTTCATGGGCTCTTTGCGTTCAGTCATCGTGCCGATTATGGCTATCCCAATCTCGTTGATCGGAGCCGTTTTTCTCATGCAGATGTTCGGCTTCAGCGTCAACCTGCTTACACTTCTGGCGATCGTTCTATCGGTCGGACTGGTGGTGGACGATGCCATTGTGGTAGTGGAAAACGTAGAGCGGCACATCAGCGAAGGCAAATCGAGAATCGATGCTGCGCTTTTGGGGGCACGCGAACTGGTCGGACCGGTTATCGCCATGACCGCAACGCTTGTTGCCGTCTACCTGCCTATCGGATTGCAAGGTGGATTAACCGGATCGCTGTTTCGTGAATTCGCTTTTACCCTGGCAGGTGCTGTCACCATTTCAGGAATTGTCGCGCTGACACTGTCGCCGATGATGTCAGCCTCGCTGCTGCGAGAAGGTGATTCGGAGAAAGGTTTTCAGAAGAAAGTCAACGACACTTTCAATGCACTGAAGAACAAGTATTCACGTCTGTTGAATGGCACCTTGATGACCCGTCCTGCTGTTTATATCGTCTGGGTCGTCATTACTTTCCTGTGTGTACCGATGTTTATCAGGTCGGCCAAGGAGCTTGCCCCAACCGAAGATCAGGGCATCATCTTCGGCATCGTTAACGGCTCAGGCAACGCGACCATTGAAACAGCATCGCGCTATGCAATGCAGGCAGATGAAGCATTCAACAGCATTGATGAAACCTCTTTTACATTCCAGCTGGTGTTTCCATCCTCAGGCTTCGGTGGCATGTTGCTCAAGGACTGGTCGGAACGTGAGCGTTCCGTCTTCGAGATCAAACCGGAAATTGCCGGCAAGCTGAACGCCATTGCCGGGATAAACATGTTCCCGATAACCCCGCCTGCCTTGCCTGGAGGCGGTGACTTCCCGGTCGAGGTCGTTATCGCATCGACCGCAGAACCGGAAGCCATACTGGAATTTGCTAACCAGCTGCAGTTCGCAGCCATGACATCCAGCAAATTTGCTTTCCCGCCCATCATCGATACCAAGATCGATAAAGCACAGTCCGAGATTGTTTTCGATCGCGATCGCGTGGCGGATATGGGGCTGACCATGCAACAGGTGGGCGCGGATATCGGCACCTTGCTCGGTGGTGGTTTCGTCAACAGATTCAATATCGAGGGCAGGAGCTATACCGTCATACCCCAGGCTCTGCGAGCAGAACGTCTCAACCCTGATCAGCTGAACGAAATCTACGTCACTGGCCCACAAGGCGAGATGATTCAGCTGGGATCTATCGCCTCTCTTGAACACAGCACAGTACCGCGTGAATTGAACCGTTTTCAGCAACTCAATGCCGTCAAACTCAGTGGTGTGTCCATCGTACCCCTCGATGAGGCACTGACATTTCTGGAAGATGAGGCTGCAAAGATTCTACCCTCCGGCTACTCGCTGGATTACACGGGCGAATCACGCCAACTGCGTCTTGAAGGTAACAAGTTTCTGCCAGCGTTTGCATTGGCGGTCATCCTTATCTACCTGACACTGGCCGCGCAGTTCAACAGCTTTCGTGACCCATTGGTGATTCTCGCGGGTTCTGTGCCCTTGGCCATGTTCGGTGCGCTGATTTTCACGTTTCTGCGCATGCCGAACCCCGAACTGCCGCATTGGACGAACAGTTTTACCACAACCTTGAATATCTACTCCCAGGTAGGTCTTGTGACATTGATCGGCCTGGTGGCAAAAAACGGTATCCTGGTTGTGGAATTTGCCAAGCAGATGCAAGAACGCGGCCTTACCAAGCTGGCTGCAATAAAAGCCGCATCAACCACTCGCTTTCGTCCGATTCTTATGACAACCTTCGCCACCGTGGCAGGTCATTTTCCGCTAATTCTGGTGAGCGGTCCCGGCGCCGAAGCGCGGAACTCTATCGGTCTGGTTCTCGTCGGCGGTATGGCCATTGGCACGATGTTTACGCTGTTTGTCATTCCATCCATCTACATGCTGATCGCGCGTGATATGCATGGCACTCTTGAAGAACTTCCGGAACATGAAGATAGCGACATTCATGAGGGGCTGAGTCAACGCTATACCCGGCTAAGCTCATCCAATGATGACAAGGTACCTACCCTGCAACAACGCAGCGGCTGATTTCAGCGTGATAATGGATGCATAGGTAAGATACGCCCTGCCATGACAGACATCGAAAGTGGCACTCGTTCTTCGCCGTGTCGATCGTTTATGGGCCTGATCAGATTCAGGCCCATAAACCCTAAATCAAAACCGTTACGCGCCGAACCTGACACGCCACACGTCATTTCAGCTGACGCGGGAATCTATCGGTTTCACAACGCCGTCGGCTCAACCCGCCATTTCAGCATTTCAACGCTCAGTAAAATCAAACAACCCCGTGTATTCCCCACTGGCACTCTGACCACCACTAAGCGTCATTGAGAAACTGAGTGAAATATCCGGTGGCCCCCCCTGAAATTCCAAAACGCCGTCAACAACATCATAGCGTTCTCCATCGCTAACCCTGTTATCCCCGTTAGTATCGACACCGACGAAGGCATCAGTAAAATACCCGAAACCTGCAGTCACATCCTCAGTGTTGTCAACCGGTACGAAGCCATAACTTCCGTAGCTGAAACTGCTACCTGCACTATAGATATCCACGTGAACAATCGCTGTTGCCATGGAGGGAACCAGTACTTGATGCGACTGCCCGTCAAGCTCAACGGGTTCGAGCGCAAAGTTGCCGTCGGTCAGCGTCAGATCAATTCGGAAGCGATCTCCTCGCCCCCCCCAGATATTGCCAACTGCCGAATCCAGTGGATAGGGCATGTCACTGATGATCAGAGCACTGTTGCCTTCAGGGCCATCGTTACGTGTAACGGATTCTGGCTGTTCCTCTGTTATCAGCAGGGGGTCGTCGCCGCCTCCACCACTACTGCTGCAGCTACTGAGGATACAGAGAAGAAAAAACGAGCCAGATATCTGATGGATAGCCGATCTCATCACGCTACGAAGGCAGCTGCATCAGGTAATAGCATATACATCCGGATGTTCAGTTGTAGAGAAACGTTAGCGGCCAGCCTGCGACTGTCAACAATCCTTATCCCGGCCGGCGGATCTTTGTGCGTTCAGTGTCTGGTAACCTGAATATACCCTGTTTATCGTGGTTAACAGGCAAATTCCTGCAAATGTCCAGGCAAGGAGCGCAAAGTGGGCGGGGAGCAGACACATCAATGCAAAACAGACGATGGTTTCGGTACCTTCCGCCAGTCCATCCAGATAATAAAGTCCCTTGTACGCAAAATCCCGGCTTTGAATCGAATGCTTCTCTGCCTGCGATGCAAACGCCAGAAAGCTTGCGCCGGTTCCAACAAAACTTGCAATCAGAAAAGCGGCTGGTAACGCATTAGACGAAGGATGATGAAGTGCAAAGCCCAGAGGAAACGATGCGTAAAAAATAAAATCCAACGTTATGTCAAGAAAGCTGCCAGCGTCGGAAGGTGAATCCAGCCGGGCTAATTCACCATCCAGCCCATCGGCAATCCTATTGGTCAACAGGCAGATCAACGCAAGCAGCGGCTGCCCCAGTGCCATCGCCGGCACACACAACATTCCTACAAAAAAACCTGCGACGGTGACCTGATTTGCGCTGATGCCCGTGCAATGTAAACGCCTGGCGCCGCTTGCCAGTAACGGCTTGATGCGCGGAACGATATGTTTATCAAGCATGTGGCAAACCTTTCACTGCCGGGTTACTGATATCCAGAATGCTGGCGCCTTCAGGGACATCCGACAAATCGTGCGTTACCAGCAACACGGGTAGGCTGGCAGCATTTTCCCAGGTGAATCGACGAATCTGTTCGCGCATGGCCGCATCCAGTCTTGAAAAAGGCTCATCCAATAGCAGAGCACACGGATCAGACAGCAATGTTCTGACAAGACTCACCCGCGCCCGCTGGCCGCCCGATAACGTTGCAGGATCACGTTGTTCCATGTTGCCCAGTCCCGCATCAATCAGACTTTTCTGCACCTGTGCCAGCCGCTGTGTGCGAGTACCACCGCGCAAGCCGAACAGTAGATTGTCCCGCACGTTCATATGCGGAAACAGATAGTCCTGTTGCAGCATCAACCCAAGCCGCCGGTGTTCTGTCGGCATAGAGGTGATTCGGGTATCCCCCAGCCAGACGTCACCACTACCACGAAGGCGGGGATCAGCAGTGCCAGTCAGCCAGGCCAGAATGCTCGACTTGCCACTGCCACTGGGGCCCATTAACACCAGCACTTCCCCCGGCTCGATACGAAAAGACAATCCAGCAACAAGCCTCTCCCCGCCTGGAAGCTCGATGGTCAGATCATTAACGTGAAGAGCTTGCATCAGGACAGTGTCATATTGTTTCGCATAGGGCTAACGTGAACTCAAGGCGTCACCACGACGAAGTCGTGTGCTGCGCCAACGAGGATAAAACAAGGCCAGACCAAAGGCCAACAGTGGCAAGAGACTCTGCAGCGCAGCCAACGCTGCAATGGTTCGCCGGTCGACGCCACCAAAACTTGTCACAAGCTCGATGGCAAGCGTCTGGTGCCTGCCGCCACCGAGCAACAAGGTCGGCAGATACTGCGCAACACTCACCGCCACTGCGATCGCCATTGCCTGCGATAATGGTTTGATCAGCATGGGCAGACGTATTTTAAACAGAACACGCCAGTATCCGGCTCCGAGTGCGTTCGCGGCCTGCCCCCATGCAGGATCGAGTTCACGCCACGCAACTGCCAGTATCAACACGACGTAGGGCATGGTGTAAAGCCAATGTGAATAGACAACCGTCAGCCAATGCCCGTCGGCACCAACCCAGTAAGCCATCGCTTGCCAGCCAAACAAGAGACTCACTTGCGGTATGAGCAAGGGAATAAACCACAATCCGTCGAGCTTTGGTGCATACCCGCGCCGCTCCAGTTCCAGCCAGGCAATCGCTGCGAACATGGCAAAAAAGGTAGCAGCTGCTGCAATGCTCAGCGTTGAAATCGCAGGATCAACAAGATTACGCCCCCCGGCCAGCCAGTTGTCGAACGCCCAGGAGCTGGGAAAGGTATCGGGAAATCGCCATCGACGCGTGACGCTCCACACGAGAATAACCAACAGTGAGGCGATGCTGATGATTACCGTAAGAATCGCCAGGCCCTTTCCCGCAATGCGGAAAATACTGGATCCTATACCACGTGCACCGCTACGACGCCGTACACGGGCTACCGATGCGGTAACACTGGCCAGTCCATGAACTATCAGAAAACATAATCCGACGAGTATCGCCAGCAATACAGCTCCCGCAGAGGCCGCTGCACGCGATCCCGGATCATTTACAAGGCTCATGAGAAACACTGATAACGTGGGCGGATTGGATGGACCAAGGAGTAACGCCATATCCACCACCGTGAGGTTGAATGCCAGAATGATCAGCAGCGTCAATCGTATGCGTGGGTAAAGTTGCGGCAGTATTAACCGACTCCAGCACCGTGCTGGTGAATAGCCCAGACTGCGACCAATCTTCAACGACGCGTCTACGTTAAGTTGCGACAGGTGGGCAGCAGCGGTCATGATCAGAAACGGAGTTTCTTTGATGATCAGGCCCAGAATCAGCGTTAATCCTGCAGCATCCGGTATGAGCCAACTATCCGGCGGACGCGTCCAGCCCGTTATCCCCGGAGATATCAGCCGCACAAGGGCACCACTGGGCGCAATCAAAAACACCAGCCCGACTGCAATGGCGGCGTGAGGGACCGCAAGCAAAGGTGGCATGGCAGCTCCCAGCCAGGCCCAGAGTCTTGAATTGTGCAACGATACCAGTGATACAACGCTTAGAAGCAAAACCAGAAAGGTTGCTCCGAGTCCTGTTGCCAGTGTCAACACGGTTGCACTGAAAAAACGGGGATCTTGCAGCACCTGCGCAAAGCCATTGCCAGGGGCCAGGATTGGTGTAAGCCCAAGCGCTGGCAACAAGGTGCCCGTTAATCCGAGCACAATGGGAAAGGCAAAAACGGCGATAAGTGCCATCGCACACATCACCAGCAAGACAGACATTATCGAACGTCTCATCAACGTTCTGACTCAATTGTTGGCAACGCTCGCATTATGACGCAAGTTGTGCAGGCAAGTTGACGCTCATGCCCGTCCAGAGTATTCAGGCGATGAGCACTTGCCTACCGACCGTATCGCTCAATCCATGCCGCCTCGAGGGCGCCAGCCCACGATGCATGAGGCTCAGACAACACGCTTCCCTCGCCCAGAGGCAATGCCCATATACCGCGATCAATAGCGTCGAACAGACTGCGTTGCTTATCATTCATGGCGTCCATGTCGAGCACAGTCGGATCACCCCAGAACTCAGGATCAGCCTTACGAGCCTGCGCTTCTGGTGACAACAGAAAATTGGCCACGACCATGGCACCCGCCTTGGCTGATGCGTTCCATGGAATGGTCACAAAATGCGTATTACCGATTGTGCCATTGGCAAAAACGTAGGTTCTTACCGTGTCAGGCAACTGATCATTTCTGACAGCTGCTGACGCCTCGCTTGGATTGAAAGAAATCGCGATATCCACTTCCCCATCGTCCAGTAATTGAAGCGTCATTTCACCGCTTGTGGGCCAGTTATCGCCAGCGCCTCGAAGCAGCGGATGCAGTCTGTCAAGATACTCCCACAGCGGCGTTGTAACAGCGTCAAAGTCAGCCTGTTCGACCGGCTTTGCCAGCGCAGCTGTCGCTGACGTATTGTCGAGTAGAAGCTCAATAAGAAGCTGCTTTACAAAGGTCGTGCCATGAAAGGCCGGAGGTGCAGGGTAGGCAAAGCGCCCACCATCGCCAACGAATTCAAGTAACTGCGCTGCTGACTCGGGCGCATCGGAAGTCGTTGCCGAATCCACAATGAAGACCAGCTGGGCACCACCCCAGGGCGATTCCAGGCCCTCAACCGGCACGGAGAAGTCTGCCGTTATCGAGGGAGATTGCTTGAGCAGAGCTGCATTAGGCAGGTTTTCAGCAAACGCACCCCATAGTAGGTCAGCAGATTTCAGCGACGCAAAATTCTCACCATTGACCCACATCAGGTCAACATTTCCGCCCTCGTTTCGGCCGACGAGCCTTGCAGCCTCCAGTTGCCCGACAATCTCGGATATGTCAGCAACTTTCACATGCTCCAGGGTGACACTATAGTCTTGTTCGAGACGTTCAGCGGCCCATTGAAGATACTGATTTATCCGTTCACTGCCACCCCAGGCATTAAAGTAGACAGTCTGGCCCTGAGCCTCGTCCTCAATCACAGACCACGGAGAGTCCGGCTCCAATGCCCATGCATGAGTGGCCATCATCATTGTGAAAATGCCCGTACTCAGGGTCCTGGAAATCGCAGTTCTGTATCTGAAACTAACCATGTAATAAGCTTATGTAAAGGCGATAGTGATAAGAAAACGATTGAAACGACAACAATGTCAGGCGGATTCATCACCTTGGGTCCCTATCTACACAAGGATAACAAGTGTTCAGATGGGGTTACCCTTCAGGTCATGAAATTCAACGGAGTTTAATTTGTCGACACTCACAAGAGTATAGACAGGTGTCTGCTTCCCGGAGCAATAGGACATGAAAAACCGCTGCAGGTTCCATCGGATTTGACTGACTAACGCCGTGTCGGACTCACGGCATCCAAATTGCGAGATTGAACGCACTTGTGCTTGTGGCCGTACAACCCTTTGTATGTGAACCAGTACTACCTGATGACTGGACGCTGCTAGACTCGGAACCATTGATTATTCAAATTGAGGTCAACATCATCATGATGCCATGCAACCCGACAAGCCTTGCCACAGATGCACGCTCCGGGCGTCCCAACCGCTGGGGCAACCTACGGACACTGTGCGGCGTTCTTCTGGTGGCACTGTCAACACTGGCAACTGGCAAGGTATCAGCGTCCGATAACGTCACCAAGTCCTGGAGCATGGCTGAATTCGGTGAGCCTTTGTACGATGAGAGCATGCTGCACTGGCCCTACGCCAACCCCGATGCTCCCAAGGGCGGCAGCATAGTACTGGGTGCATTTGGCTCGTTTGACAGCCTGAACTCCTACATACTCAAAGGTTCATGGCCTCGTATGATTTCCCTGGCATCTGACACCTTGATGGTCGAATCAGCCGATGAACTCGCCGTGATGTATGGGTTGCTGGCAGAATCAGTCGAGTACCCCGCAGACAAAAGCTGGATTATTTTCAACATGCGGCCCGAGGCGCATTTTGACAACGGCACACCCATCACGGCTGCTGATATCGCTTTCTCGTTCAGCACCATTAAGGAACATGGCAGACCGTTTCTGAAATCGATCTTCAGTGATGTGGAAGGCGTTGAGGTTCTGTCGGATCATCAGGTGAAATTCATGTTCAACACCACAGACAACATGAAACCATTGATTCTGGTCGGTGGAGTCGCCCCGCTGTCTGTTGAGTACTGGAAAGACAAGGACATCAGCAAAACCTACCTGACACCACAACCCGCCAGTGGCGCTTATTACATCAGCGATGTCGATGCCGGTCGCTCACTGACATTCAAGCGAGTAGAAAATTACTGGGGAGCAGATCTTCCAGTCAACAAGGGCTTACACAACATTGATACAAAGCGATTCGACTACTATCGCGATCTGGAAGTCATGATGGAGGCGTTCAAGGCAGGTGATATTGATTTTCGTCAGGAAAACAGCTCCAAACGCTGGGCGACTGCTTACGATCTTGAGGAAGTGGATAACGGCCAAATCACCATTGATACACCACCCGATAACAAGCCAAGAACCATTTACGGGTACTTCTTCAATCAGCGACGTGCGCCCTTTAACGATCTGGCGGTGCGACAGGCAATCAATTTATTGTATGACTTCGAAACCATTAAACGCACGATTCTCTACAACCAGTACGAACGCATTAACAGTTTTTTCCCCAACTCCGACTACGGTGTCAAGGGCCCTCCGACTCCTGCGGAAATAGCCGTACTGGAGCCTTTCAAGGACCAACTGGCACCTGAGGTGCTTACGCAGGAATTCAAAGCGCCAGTCACTGATGGAAGCGGGCGAAATCGTCAACAGCTCCGTCAGGCGCTGGCGTTATTCAACGAAGCGGGTTGGGAGCTGTCTGACGGTAAACTCATGAAAGATGGCCAACAGTTGTCATTGGAAATACTGATGGTTTCGCCTGATGGGCAACGTGTTGCCGCCCCGTTCTTGCAGAACCTGAAAAAAGCAGGCATCGACTCCTCGGTACGGCTCGTCGACGCTGCACAATATCAGGTGAGAACCGACGATTTTGACTTCGATATGGTTACCGTGGCCTTCAATTTTTTCCCACCCCCGGGCACGGAACTTCGCTCGTACTATGGAAGCGCCGCCGCAGATGAGCGAGGTTCTGCAAACTACGGTGGTATCAAGAACCCGGTAGTTGACGAGCTCGTCGAACAGATCATCAGTGCAAAATCACTAGACACCCTGAAGGTTACGACCCGTGCGTTGGACCGCGTATTGCTGTGGAATCACTATGTCATTCCCATGTTCTACGTTGACAAGCACCGCATTGCCTACTGGAACCGTTTCGGCAAGCCGGACAGGCACCCTGAGTATATTGACTATTCACTTACGGGTTTTCCGGTCGGCTGGTGGGTGGACGAATCTCTGGACAGCAAACTGGATCTGGTACGTTAACAAGACCGGTTCGTTGTTTAACGCAAGTGAATCCCTTGTGAGTAAGGTTGGTAGTGTGCCTGTGCGAGTGCTCGGCTAGCCCATGTTTGCCTACATACTCAGAAGACTATTGCTTATTGTGCCGACACTTGTCGGCATTATGGTCATCAACTTCATTGTTATCCAGTTTGCACCGGGTGGCCCTGTTGAACAAGTACTTGCCGAGATGCGCGGTAACACCGCTGGTGCAACCGCTGCTTTCTCTGGCCAGGGTAGCGATACCCAGAACAGCAGTCAGTCGGGTAACACAGCAACTTACCGCGGCGCACAAGGGCTTGACCCTGCCATTATCGCCGAAATAGAACAACAATTCGGTTTTGACAAGCCGGTGCACGAACGTTTCTTCTCCATGCTGTGGGACTATGCGCGCTTTGATTTTGGCAGCAGTTACTTTCGCGATGAAACCGTCATTAATCTGGTGCTGGACAAGATGCCTGTGTCCATCAGTCTAGGCTTATGGACAACACTGTTCGTGTATCTCATCTCCATTCCACTGGGTATCCGCAAAGCGGTAAAGGATGGCTCAAGCTTTGACGTATGGAGCAGCGGTGCCATCGTTGTGGGTTATGCCATACCCGGATTCCTGTTTGCCATACTGCTGATCATCCTGTTTGCAGGCGGACGTTACTTCGATTTTTTCCCTCTGCGCGGCTTGACCTCTCCGGGTTGGGAACACATGAATTGGCCTGATCGCATCCGCGACTATTTCTGGCACATCACCTTGCCAGTTACCGCCATGGTCATCAGTGGCTTTGCCAGCCTGACCATGCTCACCAAGAACTCCTTTCTTGACCAGATAAGCATGCAGTACGTGCAAACGGCACGTGCCAAGGGACTGAACGAGCGTCAGGTGTTATACGGACATGTGTTCCGTAACGCCATGTTGATTGTCATCGCAGGCTTTCCCAGCGCGTTCATCAGCATCCTTTTCACAGGCTCGATCCTTATAGAGGTCATTTTTTCACTGGATGGGCTGGGACTGCTTGGCTGGGAGGCAACCATCAATCGCGACTACCCGGTCGTTTTCGCCACCTTGTATTTCTTTACCCTTCTGGGTCTGGTACTGCAATTGATCGGCGATGTCATGTACCACCTGATTGATCCGCGCATCGACTTCGACAGCCGGGATTTCTGATGAGCGTGCACCCATGCCATTAAGTGTCATCAATCAGCGCAGGCTGTATAACTTCAAACAGAACCGCCGTGGATACTGGGCGTTCTGGATATTCATCGTTCTGTACATCCTGTCTCTGGGCGCTGAGTTGATCGCCAATGACAGGCCTGTAGCCATTCACTATGACAATGCCTGGTACTTCCCTGTGTTCAAGAATTATTCAGAACGTAACTTCGGTGGCGATCTGGACTTCGACGCTGACTACAGTGATCCTTACATCACCGATCTGATTAAGGAAAAAGGTGATCTTTACTGGCCTTTGATACCGTTCTCGGCACAGAGCATCGACTTTGAATTGACAACATCCCCACCCAGTGCACCTTCCAGCAGACACTGGCTGGGCACCGATGATCAAGGCCGCGATGTACTCGCGCGCATTATCTATGGATTCAGAATCTCCGTCAGCTTCGGACTGCTGCTCACTTTATTCAGTACGGTAATCGGTGTCGCAGCGGGTGCTGTACAAGGCTACTTTGGAGGCTTGCTGGATTTACTGGCACAGCGGTTTATCGAAATCTGGCAAGGGCTACCCGTGCTCTACCTACTGATTATCATGGCCAGTGTCATTCAGCCAGGGTTTGTGTCATTGCTCATACTGATGACCCTATTCAGCTGGACATCGCTGGTCGGTGTGGTTCGAGCCGAGTTTCTACGGGCGCGCAATTTCGAATATGTTCGCGCCGCCAAAGCTCTGGGTGTTAGCGATACATCCATCATGATTCGTCACACTCTGCCCAACGCCATGGTTGCAACAGTGACTTTCCTGCCGTTTATTCTCAGTGGCTCTGTCACTACTCTGACCGGTCTGGACTTTCTCGGTCTGGGCTTGCCACCCGGGTCGGCCTCGTTAGGCGAGATGCTAAAACAAGGCCGGGACAATCTGCATGCACCTTGGCTAGGCCTAACGGCCTTTTTAGTATTGGCCGTCATGCTGAGCCTGCTGGTATTCGTCGGTGAGGCCGTGCGTGATGCACTTGACCCACGCAAAACCTTTACTGTGCAAAACGGCGACAAGGCAGGTACTTCGGCATGACTGAACCACTCCTGAGTATTAGTGAGCTTCAGGTTGCCTTCGGTCGCAATACCGGACAAACCCTCGCAGTAAAAGATGTATCGCTGACTATCGATAAAGGTCAGACAGTGGCTCTCGTCGGTGAAAGTGGTTCGGGTAAATCCGTCACCGCGCTGTCCATTATTCAGTTGTTGCCCTATCCGTTTGCCCATCACCCTGCTGGCAGCATTATCTATGACGGCCAGGAACTTGTTGGCGCCGGGCCTGCAGTGTTAAGAGGCGTTCGTGGCAACAACATTAGCATGATCTTTCAAGAACCGATGACATCGCTTAACCCACTACATACTATCGACAAGCAGATTGCCGAATCACTCAAACTGCACCGTGGCTTAAGTGGCAAGGCACTGCGCCATCGTGTTCTTGAACTACTGGACCTGGTCGGTATCAGAGACGCCGAGTCACGTTTACGTGCCTATCCACATGAGCTCTCCGGTGGCCAGAGACAACGCGTCATGATTGCCATGGCATTAGCCAACGAACCGGATCTGTTAATAGCAGATGAGCCCACCACCGCACTGGATGTCACCATCCAGGCACAGATACTCAACCTTCTGAACGAGCTCAAGCAACGCCTGAACATGGCACTGCTGCTGATCACACACGACCTGGGAATAGTTCGAAAGATGGCTGATGATATTCATGTGATGACCCATGGGCGAGTGGTGGAGAACAACAGACCGGAAGCACTGTTTACCAACCCACAGCACGAGTACACACAGAAATTGCTCAATGCAGAGCCACGAAAATTGCCCATCCGCGAAAAGCAAGAGAGCAACGCGATCCTGAAAGCTGTCGATATCCGGGTAAGGTTTCCGGTGAAGGCTGGACTGTTCGGACGCGTAAAAAACCATGTAAACGCCTGCGACGGCATCAACCTCAGTGTTGAACCGGGCCGCACGGTTGGCGTCGTCGGTGAATCGGGGTCAGGCAAGAGCACACTGGGATTAGCCTTGTTAAGGCTCATCAAGAGTCAGGGTGTCATACACTTCAAAGGCGAGTCTGTTCATGAAAAAAGCAAAAGCGAACTGCGTGAATTGCGACAAGCCATGCAGATTGTATTTCAGGACCCATACGGCAGCCTGAGTCCGCGCCTGTCGGTGCTACAAATTATCGAAGAAGGTCTGAAGGTGCACCAACCCGCGTTAACCGACAAAGAGCGCGTTGCCCAGGTCACACAGGTTCTTGGCGAGGTGGGGCTCGAGGAACATGCCCTGCACCGTTTTCCTCACGAATTTTCAGGTGGACAACGACAGCGCATCGCTATCGCACGGGCAATGGTTCTCAAGCCTGCACTGGTGATTCTGGATGAACCTACCTCGGCTCTGGACATGTCGGTTCAGGCACAGATTGTTGCACTGCTGCAGGATCTGCAGACCCGACATCAGCTTGCCTATCTGTTCATCAGCCACGACCTGAAGGTGGTCAGGGCTCTGAGTGATGACATCATCGTGATGCGTGAAGGCAAAGTGGTAGAGAGCGGGCCTGCTCATCAAGTGATGGACAACCCACAGCAAGACTATACCAAGGCCCTCATGGCAGCGGCATTTGATATGGAAGTTCGGTGATAACACGCTAAATCAGGTTAAAGTGCAGCACTACGAAGTCCTGAAAGCCAGCGCATACCAACTTCATGCAAGACATTACCCTCGCCACTCTGAATGCCCGCTACATCCACGCATCGCTTGGTCTGAGGTATCTGTACGCCAATATGGATGAGTTGTTCCCGCGCACCCGTTTGTGCGAGTACACCCTGGATCAACGCCCGGAGGATATTGTCGAATCCTTGCTGCACGATGAGCTTCGCATTATCGGGTTTGGGGTGTATATCTGGAACGTGACACAAACGCTTGAAGTGATGCAATTGATCAAGGTCATCAGACCCGATATCAAGCTGGTGGTCGGTGGTCCGGAAGTCAGTTACGAAATTGATGAACAGGAGATCACAGCTCTGGCAGATTTCGTGATCATGGGAGCTGCTGATAGATCCTTTGCCGAGCTGTGTCGCGACATTCTGGCGGACGAATCACCGGCAAAAATTGTTACCTCCCTGCCCTTCAATCTCGATAACTTGAAATCACCCTACGCCATGTACAGCGATGATGATGTGGCTCATCGTGTTATCTATGTGGAAGCATCACGTGGCTGCCCATTTAAATGTGAGTTCTGTTTATCCTCACTTGACAAAACCGCGACCGCTTTCGAGCTTGAGACGTTTCTGTCACACATGCAACAACTGATTGATCGCGGCGCAAGGCAATTCAAGTTCGTTGACCGTACCTTCAATCTCAAAGCCGAGACCAGTCGACGCATTCTCGAGTTCTTTCTTGAACATATCGATAAGAGTCTGTTTCTTCATTTTGAACTTATCCCTGACAGACTCCCGGACATATTGCTCGAGCTGCTACCGAAGTTCCCTGAGAACTCCCTGCAATTTGAAATAGGCATCCAGACCTTCAATCCGGATGTGCAGAAACGTATCAGCCGAAAACAGCAGCACGAACGCACGTGTCATAACCTGCAATGGATTAGGAAAAACACGCAGGCGCATATACATGCCGATCTTATCTTCGGCCTGCCCGGTGAAACGCTCGAGAGCTTTGGCGAGGGTTTTGATCTGTTGCATTCCCTGGGCCCGCAGGAAATACAAGTCGGCATCCTGAAGCGCTTGCGCGGCACACCAATCGCACGCCACACTCGTGATTACGACATGCGCTACATGAGCACACCGCCTTACCGGATACTCGCTCACAAGGATGCAAGCTTTGACACCGTCCAACGCATGGTGCGTTTTGCACGCTACTGGGACTTGATTGGCAACTCTGGACGCTTTGGAAGTACTTTGCCAGTACTACTTGGCGACAAACCCTTTGAGAACTTCATGCAAATGAGCGATTGGCTATTCAGTACCACCAAGCAAACACACCGTATCGCGTTGCCCAAACTGTTTGATCTACTATGCGTGCACCTTATCGATGTGCGCATGTTGTCAATTGACACGGTGCATGAAAACCTGCTTCAAGATTTCAAGCACAACAAGTTGAAAGGGGTACCCGCTTTTCTTCGCACCACCCCGGCTGCCAGTAAGCATGCCGCGCTTTCCAAATCAGCCAGACAACGTCGCCATGCTGGTTAATTAAAAACAGAGCAGCAACAGGACGGTATCATCCAGGATCCGTTTCGGGATTGGAAAGGTTTATACGGGATCCGAGCAGGCTGGCAGGATCATCAACCACAAAAACTTCTACCGATTTTCCTCGACCGCGTACTTTTGCCGTGTGTCTTGGGAGTTGTGAATAATCCAGCTTACCGTGTTTCAACACGTCTTCGGATACAAGCAGATTCGTGTCGTATTCCTTGGTCAAGGCTTCCAGCCTTGCAGCAATGTTGATGTTGTCACCTATTGCTGATGTGATAGGTGAATCCGGAGGGCCCATGGTCCCAACGATTGCGACGCCACAATGAATACCAATTCCTACCCTCAATGGCTCATCAAGCTCTTCAGCTAGCCAACTGTTGAGTTTGTCCATACGACGCTGAATATCAATGGCCCCTTCCAGGGCCTCACGACAGCCAGTCTCGATATCACTGTCCAGACCGTAGAGTCCCATCAGGCCATCTCCG
Source organism: Granulosicoccus sp. (assembly GCA_045106195.1). GTDB lineage: Bacteria > Pseudomonadota > Gammaproteobacteria > Granulosicoccales > Granulosicoccaceae > Granulosicoccus. The sequence continues at coordinate 59,562 of JBGCEH010000014.1, read as the reverse complement.
GTAAAGTTTGCATAATGGCCATTGGTTGCACGCAGAGCGTCCGCCAACTGAATGAAGAAATGGTTGAGAATGAAAACCACATCATAGGGCATTTTTTTTTCGCCCAGTGTCGTTGACCCACGCATATCACAAAACATACAGGCGACAGCTTGTTCGTGGCCCATCACTGCAGCGGCAGTATTGAGGCTCGGTGCTGATGTATCAGCCTGTAACAACGGTGTCATTGTAAGGTCACATGGTGGTCTGAGCTGACAGGCAAGCCTGACATTGGGAGCCGCACCTACGCGTTGCAGAGCCGCTGCCTCAAGCGGAGTAGGCTGAGGCAATTCCGATTTTTCGTCATGTACTCTTATCCTGCAGGTGGTGCACCTGCCACGCCCACCACAAACAGAGGCATGTGCGATTCCCGCCTCTCGCAATACGTCCAGAACGGACTGCCCGGGCTTACCTCTCGCGACCTTGCTGTTCGCAGTATGGGTGACCGTAAAATCTCCACGATGGTGGAAACGCAAGTCACGAACAAAACGAATCACCAACACGAGCAGAACCAGCAATCCGAATAGCTGCAGCAGTCTATCGCTGAACAGAAACATCATTTTTTGTGCAGCAGGATCGACAGATCTGATCGCGGCTGTCAATTGCGCAACGGTCTCTGGCTGAAGCTGCCAGGTGTCGAACCCGGCGCGAGCAAAACCAAGACCTGCAAGCATTGGAATAATCAAGCTCAACGGATACAGAACCAGAACTGATCTGGAATAGGAAGGATTGTGTCTGAGCCAGAAATGGATGCCGATGCACAGATGAAACCATGCGATGACTACCAGTGCGTACTGTCGCAATACACTTTCTGAATTACTCCAGAGCTGTATTAAAACATCCGAATAGCTTCTCTGAATATCCAGTATGACATCTGCACCGCGTGTTCCCATCGCGTGTCCTATCAACAATATCGGTAATGCCAGGCCAAGTACTATCTGTAACACATTCCAGACGGGTAGTCGCCAGGTGCGCTGCTGGAGCAGCGCTATCAGACCCATAACAATGTGTACGGCAAAAGCACCATAAAGCAGAATCAGAAAGACGGGAATCGACCAGAATTCATGCATGACACGCCCAACTGCATCCATCGCCGACAACGAGATCAGGCCAAGTGCGGCCGTCAGCAGGTGGATCACCAGAAACACGGCGATCACAAGACCACTATACAAGCGAAGATTGTGTCCACTTATCGGTGTCATTGCATCAGCATCAGGTAGGAAGGTCGCTCACCTTGGAATGTGGTGTGTACCATGTTCTTTCATTAAACGGTGCCTGAATCTGCTGCCTATCCCGGTCAAGGTTTACGTTACTGCCAACGCTGAAAGAGAACCCGCCACGCGACGGTGACATGCCTTGCGAGCTGCTCACGACTAACAACAGCGCAGCCGCGATCGCTATGGCAGCTACAGCGGCCAGCGCAATCTTGATGATGCTGTACGGCCGCTCGCCACGCACCTTGCCCGTCCGCCCGTTAACCACAAAGCGATAGGTCTTGCCACGGAACTGAAAACCAGCAATCCATAGCGGCAACAGCACATGCTTGAATGTCGTATCGCTGTGTTTCGTCGAGAGTTGTTGAATACGCTGCTGATCACCACCGATAGCACGCTTGACATCACCCCGGATCACTTTGTCCATCGTTGCCTGAGCGATCGTAAAGCCTTCATCAAGATCAACCTGGTAGACCTCACTGCTAAACCCTGCCAGATAGTCTTCCGTGTAAGGTTCCAGATTTTGCAAATCCCAGGGCGCCAGCCAGTCAGTGATCTTGCGCGGCAAGGTTTTGGTAGCTCCCACGAGCACATCATCAAAATGACGTGAGGTTCGACCACTGGCCGGGTACCACCTCACTTTGGGCACTTGTCGTGTCCTGGTCACAGTTCGACCATTTTGCGTTGTGGTATAGCGTTGCGTTACGTAATAGACCTCACCTCGCTGCCCGCGATAGGCGGTTGCCGTGTCACTGTCATAGGTCCAGTAGGGGACATAGACACCGTTGAGCTCTGCGTCACTTCGGGCATATTTCTTCAGTGCGTTGGGAGCAAACCAGCGTTTGCCCAACCATTGCCTGTAGGATTCTCCAGCCTGTTCCGCAGTGATGGAAAACGGCAATACACCCTTGGGTTTGATCGGCTTTGCATGGCTGGTATCGGTCACCACGTCAGTTCCGCAAAATGGACACTCGCCCGCATGGATATGCGTATCAAGTTCAAAATGGGCTGCACAGTTAGGACAACTTATGCCATTTTCCTGTGGGGTAAGACTGGCCGATTCCTGAAGTTTTTCGAGCGCTCGATGCAGATCAAGCTCTTCGAGCTGTACGTTCGACAACGCTATGGCGTTTCGGTGACCGCAGTAACCACATTCCAGCGATTGACTACCAATGGCGTAGTTCAGTACCGCCCCACATTGCGCACACGGGAAACGCTTTTCGGTGAGTGAGCGAGTAGTCGCCTCACCCACCATAGACTCGTCATCATCCTTCCACCGATAAAGTGCTACCTGATCAGGTGCGTCCAGCTGGGCATCAATGCGCTTCTGCAAACCTGCCTGTAGTCGCTCGTTTAAACCTGGCTGCTTGCTCACGTCTGGCTTAGTGTCATTGCCGACTGCACGATCCTTGTATTTCTAAAATGATGTGAAGTGACTGATCATGATATTCACACCGAAGGGATAGGCGGTGGAGACGCTGTACCGCCTGAAAGCACACTGTTCAAACCTTCGACAGTACTGGCAGGCTGCCACTCACTCATAGTCGATGTCCATACCAGCGTCTCGGGCTTAAGCGCCCCTGCCGCCACTTGCTGTTTGAGAAGATCAATCGTAAACGGACCGCGCGCTGTGCCATCAACTACCATGTGATACACCTGCGAACTGCCAGGTAGCGGCGGCGGCGAACCGGTAGCACCAGACTGGCTGATGGATTCGTTCATTCGGTTGGCCATCGCCAATCCAATGCCCATGCCAATACCGTCAGAGGCCCCTCCACCGGTATTGCTGGCACCCGCCTCCATTGAGATACCCGTCTGGTACTGCAGATACCGATCAAGGTTGCCGGTCATACCCATACTCGTGCGTTTGTCCAATGCTTCCGAGACCGCCGGAGGCAGGGAAATGTTTTCAACCAGGATCCGGGTAAGTTCCAGTCCGTATTCTCCGAACTCCGGCGCAATACGCCGTGTCAGAAACTCACCCAGTTGATCGTAGTTTGCGGCCATATCCAGCACCGGTATGTTGGAGCTTCCGATGATAGTGGCAAAGCGTGACGTTATGAGATTGCGCAACTGAGAGCTGATTTCATCGGTTGTGAACACACCTTCGGTACCAACGATCTCGCGTATGAACAACAGCGCATCGGTAATGCGTACACCATAGGTCCCGAACGCCCTGATTCTCAGGCCACCAAACTCACTATCGCGAAGCATCAGCGGATGTTTGGTGCCCCACTTAAGATCAACGAAACGACGAGCATTGCAGAAGTAGACTTCGGCCTTGAAGGGACTCTGGAAGCCATGATGCCAGTTCTGCAATGTTGTTAGTATTGGCAGGTTCTTTGTCTCCAGCTCGTAAGTACCCGGGCCAAGCACATCGGCAACCTCGCCTTCATTGACAAATACCGCAATCTGCGATTCGCGAACAATCAGTTTGGCGCCGTACTTTATCTCGTTTCCGTAGCGCTCAAAGCGATACACCATGGTATTGCTGGAGTCGTCTATCCACTCGACAACATCAACAAATTCATTAAACAGCTTGCTGAACAATCCCATGGTCTAGGCTCCTGCTACAGGCGCACTTTGGGTACGGGCTGATGCTGACTTGAGAGTTTCTTTCAATTCCGTCTCCATACTCTGCAGTTGTGCCTCTGCCTCTGCACGTCGACGCTTGCCTTCATCTGCGATCTGCAGACTCTCTTCCACCGTGGCAATCAGATTCTCGTTAGCTCGGCGGACGGCATTAACATCAAACACTCCTCTCTCTAGCTCTTCACGGACGGTTCTGTTGGCCGTTCGAAGGTTCTCTGCATTCTTTTCCAGCAACTCATTAGTTAGGTCGCTGGCCGCCTTGACACTCTTGGCAGCTTCAGCGGAACGAAAGATGGTAACCGCCTGCGCAAGCTGCTGACGCCAGAGTGGCACGGTGTTTACCAGTGTGGAATTGATCTTGTTGACCAGTCCCTTGTCGTTCTCCTGAATCAGGCGGATACTGGGCAAGCCCTGCATGGCCACCTGACGCGTGAGGCGCAAGTCATGTACCCGTCTCTCAAGATCATCACGGCCGCTGCGCATATCCCGTAGTTCCTGTGCTGCCAGCACCTCGTCCGAGGTCGCCGCTTTTTGCTCGGCCTCCGGAATCATTTGCTCGTCAATGGCTTTGAGTTTCTGCTCACCCGCTGTGATGTAGGCTTCCAGATTGTGAAAGTAATCAAGGTTTGCGGTATAGAGCTTATCCAGCGACTTGATGTCGCGCAGCAAAAGCGTTTTATGTTTTTCAAGATCATCAGTAACGGTATCCACCTGACGTCTGACACCTTCATACTGCTGAATGAATTTGGCAACCGGGCTCACACCGCCGAACAACTTGCGAAACAGACGAGTAAAAAATCCAGGGCGGTTGTTCGGGTCAAAATCCGCCACCTCAAACCCACGCAAAACCGAGACCATGGAATTCAGTGAATTTCCAGCCGAGCCCACATCCTTGTTACGTACACCATCAAGCATGTTGTCGGAGATACTAGTGAGCTCTTGCTGAGCCTTACTGCCGAAAAAGATAATCGAATTACTGTCGGTGAGATTGATCTCATTCATCAGCTTATCGATGCGGGCTTTCTCAGAAGGATCAACCTCCTCGTAGGGTACGATATCGTGCTTCAGGTCAGGCAGAAGCTCGGTGCCTGGTAACTCTTGTACCGGGGTTGCAACATCGACAGTGGTTTCGTTCATGGGATTCTCCTTGAAGTGGCCGGCACTGCCAGCACCCGTAAAATGAATTCGTTATAACGTAATTAGGAGGATTCGCCTACAGCCGAAGCTCAGGTGACACCTTCTTTTTCAAGTTGCATTTGAAGTACTTCAATCGTCACATCAAGATCGGACAGATTATTCTCTGCAAGCTTCAACTGCTGCTCGGCAATGACAGTTTCAATGGTAGTCAGTACACGACGAAAATTATCTTCCAGAGCATGCGGCTGGTCCTTGGTATGCGTACGTGCATAGCCTTCAGTAACCTGCTGCGCACCATCCAGATAAACCTTCAGAAATTTACGCGCGCGGCGCGCATCTACCGGGTCTTTCTCGATAGTGTCCAGAATATCCCTGGCCTCTTTGACAATTCGTCGCAAACGATCCTTGAATTCGACATTATGAATGTGGCGGCTGGCCTGTTCAATGCCATGGATACGCTCTTCTGCTTCGTCAAGCAGTTCGACGAGCTCCTCGGTGGTGATACCAACGGCTGCGATTTCGGGGTCTTTTCGTGCAGGGTCGAAGTCGTAATACAAGTAACACCCTAACAGCACGGCCGCTGCAAACATTGCACTTTCGACGATCGAATACTGGCTGGATATACCAAGCCAGGCGACAAAGAACATCCCGACAGAGACCAGCACAGCACCAATCATGCGGTATTGCACCGTGCTCGCTCTACGACGTAATCGCCGCTTGCGGGCCTCATTGTCCAGACGAATACCCTTTCGGATAAGTGTTGCTGCCGCCATGGCAAGCACAAATCCTGCGGCCCGTGCAATCGCCTTGACAGGCTCCTCATCCATGAGCGCGAATAGAGTGGCAGGCAGCAGCGGTAAGGGCAGGATATAAAGCAGGAAGCCACGCCACAGCACTTTGGGGCTGGTGCCAGGCTCGATTCGGGTAGCAGCAGCCATGATCAGCCTACGACCAATGCCTGGCAAGACAACATACCGACTGTTGCCAGTAAGATGAGGAATCCGAGTACGCGTTGCAGAGCCTTGGGCATGAAAAAATTCTCTAGTAAAATCGATGACTTACGTTACCACCTTCCTTTCGAGTAGATAGACCCGCTCATCGAGAGTTTCAAGACCCCTCTCCTTGAGGTTCCCAACGCGCTCTGGCCCGCTAAAATGCGCTAACTCATTGATAATAAATGCATTACCTAACATTTTCTGCACACTTTCGTCAGAAACGGAAAATGGCGGACCCTGCATTTGTGTTTGATCATACGATATTGTCAGCAGCAGACCCCGGCATCTGTCGGCGAGTAACGTTGCCAGTTGCTGTGTATAACGCTCTCGCATGTCAGGACTCATGGCTATCATCGACGCCCGATCGTAGAACGCCGTGCACGATTTACAGTGCTCCGGCGTGAGTGCGAAGTAATCGCCCACCATGATAGTGATGCCGGCGGCCTCAGCGGTGCCTGCTAACACTGTGAATTGCCCCTTAGGCAGCGTCTCGAAACTGAGATGATTGTCTGTGAAAAATGCCTGCGCCGCCTTGTTGCTGAGTTCAATGCCAAGCACCTGATGGCCCTGCTGGTGCAACCAAAGCATATCCTGTGATTTTCCGCATAACGGCACGAAAACACAGCTCGCCTTCTCAGGGTCTGAATTATCGACCGATGAGTTTTGCGATGTATCGACTGAGACAGACAACTGCTGCCAAAAGCTTACCAGACGCTTGTTTATCTCTGCCTGATGAAACCCGATTTTCTCGTCGTCCCATTTCTGATGCCAGTATTTTGCGTCCATAGGGGTTTAGCCTGTCAGGTTGTTGGTGAACATGAACCAGATTCGAATGGCAGTTAACTTAACATCCGTCACCCATACTTGACATCCCCCTATCCCCGTAATGGGCAGCATCATCCGCGCGAAGACGGCGATCCACCCATCGATACGCATGGATTCCCGCCTACCCGGGAATGGCAGGAAATGTTCTTATCGTGAAACAAACAACCATTCAGCTTAACTCAGCTGTCCATGGCTTCCCATTCACGCCAGCCTTTGAGCATGGGAAAATACAAACCCAACTTCACGGGTCTGTCATCCAGATGCCGTATGATATCAGCATAGCGATTGAGCTGATCTGTATAACGCAACTGCTCCTGGTCCAGAAACGCCTCTTTATCGCTGCCCTCGTGGTCACCGGTTTTGTAGTCGATGATCCATCGCACCCCGTCACCGTCGACAAAGGTTCGATCAATGACCACTTTCTGCACAGGGGTCAATCCAGCGGCACCTGCCTCACCACCAACAAGGCTTGATGCCGCCGGTACACTCAATGCCCACTCCGAACGAGCCTGGTCGTGCTGCTTCAGAATCCAGCAACCGCGCTCGTCGTCAAGGGTATTGCTCAGAGCCTTCATGACTTTGCCAGCAGCTGCATCCAGTCGCGACACATTGAGTCCCAGGTTTTTTAATTGACGTCGGATAATAGCCTGATGAGTCTGCTTATCAGGGATGGCGTCAAATGACGGTAACTCTGCGATGATCTGCAACTGATCATGAACCACGGTACCAATATCACGCGCATCTCTACCGGCCCATGAAAACTCAAGCCCGGAAGTGTCATCGCCTTTTCTCAGTGCAGGTTTTAATTGCCAATGAAAGGGCTGGAATGCCGGTAGCTGCGCATCCAGCGGTAGCCGTTGAAATGGTGGGAACTCAAGGTGAGTGCTCTTCTCATCCTGAGCCGCAGCCTCGTCATCTTCATCAACACCCATGTCCAGACTCAACTGACCTTGTGTCACTCCATTACAAGGCTCGATCTTGTTGTCATTTTCATCAGTGCGTGTAAGCAGAAACTCATTTTCCACTATCGGCCACAACGGTGCGAGTAAAGATGCCGCCGAAGGATTACCCAGCTCACCTTTAACATTGTGCGATGCCCGTGCCACCAGATGCAAATAGCGTTTGGCGCGCGTGCACGCCACATACAGAAGCCGCAGTTTTTCTTGTGCATCGCACCTCTCGCCAGCGCGTTGCACCAGCTTGTTTATACGATCACGTTGATTGATGTGCACACCAGTCTGTTCGAACGGTGCGAGCAGAAGTTGAGGCGCCCCGTGCAGCGTGCTCTCAAACCAGTTCAACAGTTGCGTACTATCAGTACGCGGTTGCCGGTCGAGTGCCGGCAATATCACCGTGTCGAATTCTAGCCCTTTGGACTTGTGCAAGGTCATGACCTGAATCTGACAGTGTGTATCTGCAGCTGCAGCATACAGTCCAGCCATCGCAGCCTCTATCGTACTCTTTTGCCACAGATCACCACGAGCTTCCAGTTGATATAACAATGCAATGGCACGATTAGCAGCATCCTGGTCCATCTGTGAGTCGCACACCACCGGGCCACCCAGCTGCAACCATACCGACTCCACCCAGGGCATCAAACGCCCGCGCATGCCACGGCTCATCGCAGGCTCAATAACCATCAGCAGGCGCTTTATACGTTGTTGAGCATCCTCACTCAGGCGACTGACCACAGCCTCATCCTGCAAGCGTTCGATAACCGCAGCCTGGCTTTCAGCCTCGTTCATCAGATCGTGCAGATCATTAAGTGATAGTCCAACAAACGGTGCTCGCAATAAAGCTAACCAGTGCAATCTATCATGCGGATAGCGTAAGGCCAGGGTGAGCGCAATCAGATCTCGTACCACAGGCCTGTCACCAACCAGATCCATGTCAATGGATTCGTAGGCCAGCTTGTACTCGCGCAACGCTGAAAATATCTCCACTGCCTGCGCGCGCGAACGCACAAGAATGGCCACCTTGTGCTCAGCATCACCGTCGATCGATTGTGCACACAGTTGGGCAACGCATTTCGCTTCGTCCACCTTGTCACAATCTATTAATGGGTGAACGGCAACCCGGCCTTCATAAGTCTGATGTGCCACCGATGAGGAATACGGTACCGCACCCGTATCAGAATCTGCACGTTGTGGGAAGATGGCACTGAAGGTCTCGTTAACCCAGTGCGTGACTGCAGGTGCTGCCCGAAAATTTACCGATAGGGTGAGTGGCTTTACCTGAACCGGACCAATGCCCTGCTCCTGCACTCGCCCGAACAACGCGACATCACCCTCGCGGAATCGGTATATCGATTGCATTGGATCACCCACGGCAAAAAACGTACGCGCATCCCCTGCCCCCCACGGCCGTACAAGTTGTTCGAACAATTGAAACTGCGTTTGCGAGGTATCCTGAAATTCATCCACCAGTAAATGCTTAAGCGACAGATCCATGGACAACGCTAGATCGGTGGGCGCATCCTCGGTTCCCAGTGCCAGCGCGGCACGCGCTGATATCTCACCAAAATCAACAACCGCCTGCTCGGCAAATACGAGCTGCAGCTCCAGTAAAAGCTGGGGTAATACTGTTAGCAATTGGGACAACAGTGCCCATTGTTCATCCTTGTACACTGGCAGCGGTAGTTTGCGAACCTCTACCAGAGCATCAAGGAATTCACTGGACTCCGCCACGCACCCAATGGCATCGACCATGGATTGCTTGTGCAAGTCCAGATCAGCGGCACTCACACCCAGTTTTTTCGCATCCACTTTGCGCGGAAAACCTTCCTTGTTCGTCAGACGCTTTCGTGGCTGATTATTTGACGTGGTCAACACGGCAAAACAGATGCTGGCCCAGTTATTCAGCTCACCGATATCGCTACCCGGCAATGCTGACATAGAGTGCCATAGTTGCATTTCCCAGCAAAGCTCATCCATATCACCTTCGGCCTGAGTCAAGGCATACTCTGCAGCTCTCAACAGGCACGGAACAAGCTTTTCGCCAAACCCTTCGGGTACGAGAGCACAAAGATTATCCAGACGTGACTCCACAAGCTCTGCCAACATGCCTTCCAGCACAACGCGTAACGCATCATGATCATCACCGGCGTTATAAACATGGCGCTTCCATTGATCGCGTTTGGCCAATAATCCTGCCAACAGTTGTTGCGCCCTGTCCAGCTTGTTACCCAGATGCAAAAGAACAAGATCGAGCGAATCAAGATGGGTTTCGATAAACCTGCGTGCAGCCTCCTGATACAAGGCATCCGCGCTCTCCACGAGTCCGGTCGGGGCGCCCAGCGTCGAGGTTACTGGCAGCCGATGGGCAAGTTGGGTAGCCAGCGAGTCAATAGTGCGAAGATTTAACCGTTGGGGATTTCGTAACAACTGCCAATCCAGCTGCTCATCGCGGGCCAGAACCTTGCGCGCCAACACCTGCCCTTCCAGCACGTAGGGATCAGTTGACCCGGAATCACTCATAGCCTGTTGCAACGTCTCAACCACACGCTGGCGCATCTCGCTTGCAGCTTTTCGAGTAAACGTGATGGCCAGGATTTCTTCCGGTTCATCCACCTCGCACAGCAAGGTGAGAACCCGGCGAGTCAGCAGCTCGGTCTTGCCTGATCCTGCGGGTGCCTGGACGATAAACGACTGGTGAGGGTCAAGTGCAAGTTTTCGAACTTCGTGGTCGACAGGCTGACTCATAATACACTCTGCACGTTGCTATCAACACTATTGCCAGTGCCTTGTGCGCTATCGGGTTCTGTATCAACCGACAATTCGCCGTTCACTCGGCACAGCGACTTGAGCTCGCAATGCGTGCAGGCGGTTTTCATAGGTGTCACGGTCGCTAAGCCTGCGCGAAGCTCCTGTGCAATGGCATCCAGTGACGATTGCCAGTGTGCACGCCAGTCCTCCCATTGGTCCAGCGGATCATCCGTTGTGTTTTCATGATTCGCACCACGCACTTTCGTTGACACTTTCGGTAGCGTTTGTTCGTTACTGGCCACACCAATGAAACGACACTGGTTGCTGGCAACCTGCGCAAAGCTTGCAGCCTCGATTTCTTCATCAGTCAGCACATAAAGCGGTAACTGTGGGTTGGAAATTCTCTGGTCGGCCCAGGTGCTTACCCGATTATGCACACCGGTTTTGTAGTCAACCACCACCAGTGCGCCATCAACCCTGTCTATTCGGTCGATGATGACATCCATGGCAATGCCACCGTGTTCTATACGCTGCTTTTTTTCCAGCTCAATGACCTTGAAAGGCTCACGCGGCATTTCGCACTGGACTAACCACTCATGCAACAAATGGGTGAGTCTGGTGAGCTCAAGCGCACGCAGCTCTTCAGGCACAGCGTGATCACTCATGCAGGTACTGACCACGTCAGTCAGCGTATCCTTGAGACCCTCATCACCAAGCGCGAGTAAAGCGTCATGCGTCTGGACTTTTTTCCAGAACAACTCAAGCGCTGCATGCAGCAAGGTGCCGTGCTGCCGAGGGTCAAGCCCAAGACCCACCTCTTCCAACGGCCTGATTTTAAGTCGGTGCAGGGCAAAGGCACGAAAGGGGCACAAGGCCTGATTTTCGAACAGACGCGCCCCCCCTCCTACCTTGGTGCCAGCGGCAATTTCAGGTCCGTAAAAATCACCGATGGCTTCAATGGTCAGTGTTTGTGCCAGCGTCTGCAAAGGATTGACCGGATCAATCGTCTGTGCAAGTCTGGCAAGCACGGGTTGCGCAAGCGACATGTTTTCCTCACTCGCCTGGATATGCGGCAACGCAGCCCGTGACAGCTCTTTCCCCTCACGAAGCTTGACGCTGCTTGCCAGCATCAGCGGTGCCTGCGATGCCCACAATCTGAACTCCTGCTCGGCAAGCGCCAGTCTCAAGGCGGCCGAACTGTCAGGAATTTTACATGCCTTTTGTTCATCGATAACAAGAAACGCACTGGGTGATCCCGAAGGCGGCCACTGTTCTGCATCCAGACCTGCCACCCAAAGACAATCAAACCGCAGACCGTGACTCTCCAGTCGACCCATGACTTGTATCGGTGCTGCCGGTGTTTCAATCTGGAAGATGCGTTCTGAGGCGAGTGACTTTAGCTGCGCAAACGCCGTTTCAACGCGAACACTTGTACCATCGTCAAGTAGCTGCATATCGTCCAGGCATTCAAGCCAGGCTGACACTGCCTGATACTCGGCACTGTCAATCGATTTACCGGGCCAACCCAGTATGTCCAGCCAGCTATTGAACCGGGCCGCCCACTCGGCCAGGTTTGCAGGCTTAAGGCTCCGCCGCTTGATCAGCGTATTGAGCGCAGGTTTAAGGCGACTGTCCTTATACAACTCAAAAGAAAATTGAGACGCATTGAGTGAACGTATTCGCCGGTCTCGCAATCGACGGTCAAACTGTTCACGTTTGCGAACTTCCGTTCCAGCTGCCTTACAATAGGGGGTTAACACCACTGTACTCAACTCATTGCCACTGACAGAACCTGCGCTTAATTTCAGCAGTGAAAGCGCTGCGTCAATTACAGGCTGATCACTCAGGGATTGCCCGAGTGATATCTCGTAGGCAGGCAATTGGTCACGAATCTCAAGCGGCGACATCGTCGGATAGAAAACGCGTTCAAAGGCACGTACCACCGCATCACGTCGCTGCTGCAGATCAGGCACAACAAGTCCCAGTAATTGATGCGGTGTATGCTCGAGCTCCGTACGCATCTGGGTGGCAATGCACAGTAATTCAGTATCGTCATCGCTGTAGCTGACATCCTGCACCACCGCACGGGGTCTTGCTGTATGGATATCCACCTCGGTTCCATATCCCTGCACACACCGAACAAGCTCGTCGAGCTGTGTCGGCAACTGTATAAAGCCATCCAGTATCAAAGCAGGCGGCAACAACGCATCCAGTTGCGCACGCGATGCTCTTTCGAGAACTTGCACCAGCTCATCCGGCAACAACGATTCATCGATCGCTGATCGCTCATCCAGCCAGCTGCGGTAGTGCGTCATCCAGCGCTGCCAGGCAAATTGATCGGCGGACAGATACTGATCTTCGCGGTTGTAGCACTTCCAGACGCAGGAAAGCTCCCAGGATTGTAACGCTGACCGGGCAGCACCGGCAGGATCGAGCAGGTACACCGAGCTGTCGTCATCGATAATTCTGCGCCAGGCCTGTTGCACCAGTAGTGCCGGCATCAGCGTCACCTCGCTCAGGCCCATGTTCAACGCCTGCCTGTGCAACTCACTCATCCAGCTTCTGAACGGTAGAATCGACGGCGTCTCCCACCACGCCTGACCTGCCTGCAACTGCCATCGCTGATACTGCAGCATGTGATGCCGTGACAGCCGTTGATTGACAGTCAGCAGTACAGCACCTTCGCACAACTCCTTGCTCCAATCGCTCACTCTCAACCCTGCCTTTATTTCCCACAAGGGAAGAATGGTACACGCGAACGCAGCAGCAGACTTTCGCAATCAATGACCGAGCTCTGTCATCAAACTCGAATTGACAGTTCGTCGGCGGCTTGGCAAAGTCAATCCGGCGCAGCCCCGTGAACCTCAACGCATGACACCTCATCCATGAAAACACCCATCGACTCAGTAGCGCTTGCACTGTGGCACCCCATTGCTGCCATCGAAGACATACCACCCGACGCAGATCTGCAGACGCGCCTGCTGGGAGAGAGCATTCAATATCGAAAGAGCGCACACGATCAGGTCAGCGTTAGCCACGACGGTACCCACCGTCCTGTCACCCTGGCCTACGGATACGTATGGACCTGCCTCGGCACGCCTGCATCAGACTTGTTCGATCTGCCTGAATATGCCGAACCCGATCGGCGCAATGTGTGTGCCGCCACTGTGGGTGTTCGCGTTTCCGCCCCCCGAGCTGTTGAGAACTTTCTGGACATGGGGCATTTTCCGTTTGTCCACACCGGCATACTGGGTGCCGAGCCACATACCGAGGTACGTGAATACCAGGTCAGAGTAGATGCCGATCGCGACGAGATTCTTGCCACTCAATGCCAGTTCTACCAGCCGCAAGCGGCAGCTGGATCTTCGGAAGGAGCCATGTCCGAATATATCTACCGCGTCCCTCACCCGTATTGTTCAGTGTTGTATAAATCATGTCCGACTGATGAATCACGCCTTGATGTCATTGCCCTGTTTCTGCAACCTCTCGATGAAGAGAACATCAGAGCGCATGCGCTGGTCAGCGTCATTGATACACAGAGCACGGATCTGGACATCCGCATGTTTCAACAGACCATCTTCGCCCAGGACAAACCTATTCTGGAAAATCAGTATCCTAAACGCCTGCCGCTGGACCCCCGTGCCGAGACCCCCATCCGCGCCGACAAGTCCGCTATCGTCTACCGTCGCTGGCTACGCGCCAAAGGATTGCAATATGGTGTGATCCCCGCAGCAGCCTGAAGACAAGAAGGCAGATTTCCGTTGATTCGACATGATAAATCTGTTCTCCTTGAGTTAGTCGCGCTATCTGTCCCTGTCAACAAATACCCACCTGCACCGATGCTCCGAAACAGTGCCGCATGATCGACCTTGAAGCAGCCCGTTTTCGCTGGCACCCCATCGCAGCCAGCTCGGATCTGGTTCCCCGGCATGTATTCCACGCTCAGATTCTGGGGCGTGAGATGGCTCTGTGGCGTGCCGATGATGGCAACGTCAACGCCTGGGAGAATCGTTGCCTGCACCGCGGTGTCCGACTGTCAATCGGTATCAATGACGGCCATGAGCTGGTCTGCCAATATCACGGATGGCGTTATGCCAATCGCACAGCAGGATGTACGTACATTCCAGCTCACCCGGCTGACGCCCCGGCACGCACTATTTGCAACAACACCTATCCCGTTGCAGAACACCATGGACTCGTCTGGAGCAGCGAATCCCCTGAAGAATCCGTTCCGGGTCTGGAGATGCTCAATACCAAGGCAATGACACCACTGCGCGCCATTGCCATCAATGCACCCCTGCAGCAGATTCCGCTGCCATTGGTCAATCGATACAATTCGGGAAGCGCCCATTATCACGAACAAAACTCAGCGCGCTACGGAGCGGACAATCCAGATCCCTATCTAGTGGTACTGCGGGCTTATCAGCGTGAAAAAACCACCACACTGCCTGTCCCTGACATCGCATTTTTCTTTCAGCCACTGGATGCCGGACGAACAGTCATCCGTGGAATACTGTGTGGCGTTGACGAAAGCAATACGGAAAAAACAGCATTAACGGCCCTGCTGAAACAGCACGATTTCAGGCTTGGTCGATTACGCGACGAGATCGAGTCCAATGTCCGGCATCAGTCAGCACCGACACCATGGATACCCATAATTCCAACCGTTAGTGAAGCCAATGCGTCCATGCCGACGCTACAGACATCAGGCCGGGACGCAACTCTTCGAATGCGTGTCAGTCATATCGAAAACCTGTCACACAACGTCAAGACCTTACATCTGCAACCGCTAGGCTTTTCGTCGGATGAAAAATTGCAGTCGGCTATGCCGGCACCGCAACCCGGAGCGCATATCGATGTTCACTTACCCAATGCGCTGGTTCGACAATATTCGTTAATCAATGGCCCCGGACAGACCGATCATTATGCTATTGCCGTCAAACACCTCGCCGACTCCAGCGGTGGCTCACGGGCGCTACATGAAACGATCAAAGTGGGTGATTTACTCGCCACATCAATACCACGAAATAACTTTACGCTTCGACGAGATGCGGAACACACACACCTTGTAGCCGGCGGGATTGGCATTACTCCGTTGCTATCGATGGCACGCACCTTGAGTAACGTCAGGCTGCCATTTACCTTGCATCATTTTATCGCCAACGAGTCAGACAGAGTATTCCAGAGCGAACTGGATGCCTTAGATGGCGAGATACGCGTGCACATCGGACACGACTACCAACAGACACAAGACCTCCTGTCTTCACTTCTATCCACACCCCTGGAACATCATCACCTCTACCTGTGCGGGCCCGCCCCCATGCTAAGCTTTGCCAGGCAAGCGGCGAAAAACAATGGCTGGACAGATGACCACGTCCATTTCGAGTACTTTAAAAATACGCAACGTACTGATGACTCCAGTGCATTTCGTGTTGAACTTGCCCGTTCCGGCTTATCGCTTGAGGTGCCTGCCGGTGTCAGCCTGCTGGAGGTTCTCAAACAACACAAGGTGGGCGTACCATCATCCTGCGAACAGGGTGCCTGCGGTACATGTCGGGTAGCGCTGATCGAAGGCGAGCCTGATCATCAGGATGTCTATCTCAGCGATACGGAAAAAGCCCGAGGAGATTGTCTGATGAGCTGCGTATCAAGAGCAAGATCAGAACGCCTGATACTGGATCTCTAGCCTGGATTATTCATGATCACCCTCTACGATTACGAACTCTCAGGCAATTGCTACAAAATTCGATTACTGTTAAGCATGCTGGGTGTCGCCTATCAGAAAAAAACCATTGAATTCTATCCGGCAGCTGCGCACAGGCACGATGATTTCCTGAGCATTAACCCGCTTGGGCAGTTGCCGGTATTACAGGATGATCTGCTCATCTTGCGTGAATCTCATGCCATTCTTGTGTATCTGGCTTCTCAATACGACAAGTCTGGCACTTGGCTTCCCAACTCAACACCGGCAACGCTTGCGCAAGTGACGCAATGGATGTGTTTTGCTGATGCCCTCACAGCCAGCGCATCGGCAGCACGCCTTGCCGACGGATTCTTCCATGAGCTTGACGGCGATGCCTGTCGCAGTGAAGCGCACAAGCTGTTCCGAATTCTGGATGAACACCTCTGGTACAACGAGCGTGAGCAACTGGACTGGCTTGTGTCTGGCAAGCACCCGACCATTGCCGACCTGGCCTGTTTTACCTATTCCATTCTCTGCGAGGAAGGGGGTATCTCCCGCATCGACTATCCTGCAATCCGTCGCTGGACCGATCGGGTCAAGCGCCTGCCGGGATTCATCGTTATGCCCGGTGTCTTCCCGGCTGGTCCCGCCATACCTAGCTCTGATGCTGAGCCTGTTCAGCCAGCAAACAGTATGCAGGAAGAGTCTCACAGCTCATGAGCCCCCTGCTGCAACTGCGTGGTATCAGCAAGGTATATCCATCGGTCGTAGCAAACGATCAGGTTGATCTTGATATTGGCACTGGCGAGATTCACGCCATTCTCGGTGAGAACGGTGCGGGCAAATCAACATTGATGAAGCTGATCTACGGCGTTATTCAGCCTGATGCCGGCAGCATGATCTGGCAAGGCCAACCTGTTTTCATCAAGAGTCCTGCACAGGCCCGAAGTCTCGGTATCGGCATGGTGTTCCAGCATTTTTCCCTGTTCGAATCCCTGACGGTTGCCGAGAATATTTCACTGGCGGTTAAGGGGTCCATAGCCTCGTTGTCCGAACAGCTTGAATTGGTCGGTGAGCGATTCGGACTGCCTATCTCCGCAGACACACTGGTTCATTCATTATCTGTGGGTGAACGGCAGCGAGTGGAGATCATCCGTTGCATACTGCAGAAACCCAGACTGCTGATCATGGATGAGCCAACCTCGGTTCTACCACCACAAGGCGTACAACAGTTGTTTGCAACGTTGAATAAGCTGCGAGACGATGGTTGCAGCATCCTCTACATCAGCCACAAACTTGAAGAGATCCGTCAGCTTTGCGATAACGCAACTATACTGCGGCGCGGAGCCGTGGTTGCCACGACGCGCCCGGCACAGCAAAGCAACGAGCAGCTGGCACATCTGATGATGGGGCACGCAGTGACACCAACAGAACATGCCCCAGCATGCCCCGCCCAGGTCGCGCGACTAAAAGTACGCCAACTCGGGCACGAACCACTCGATCCCTTCGGTACGACCCTTGACAATATAAACCTGGAAGTATACCCGGGCGAGATTGTCGGCATAGCGGGTGTATCAGGCAACGGGCAAAACGAGTTGATGCGTCTTATCTCGGGAGAAACATTGCACACACCGCGTGAAAAAGGCGACATTATCATCGATAGTGAGATTGTGAACAAACTGCATCCCATGCAACGCCGAACACGTGGCCTGGGTTTTGTACCTGAAGAGCGTCTGGGCCGGGGTGCGGTCCCTGATCTGTCGCTCTCATACAACGCGCTGCTGACCTCCTACAGACATGGACTGACGCGCCTGGGGATGATTCGCTTTGCCAGAGTAAAACAGTTTGCTGATGACTGTATTGAAGCCAACGATGTGCGTTGTGGTGGACACCAGTCCATGGCTGCCAGCCTGTCAGGTGGAAATCTACAAAAATTCATCGTTGGCCGAGAGATGGCCCTGCAACCCACATTGCTGGTGCTGTCCCAGCCCACCTGGGGTCTTGACGTTGGCGCTGCCGGTAATATCCGAAAAGCTCTTTTGCAATTGCGCGATACCGGCACCGCAGTTCTGGTTGTCTCCGAAGAACTCGAGGAGCTGTTTGAAATCAGTGATCGCCTGCACGTAATGTATGACGGTCATCTGTCCCCCTCATTGCAAACACGCGATACCTCAGCCACTCATATCGGTCGATGGATGACCGGAGAATTTCTGGTAGCGAGTGGTGCTGCCTGATGCACTATCGACTCGTACACCGGACAGTTCCATCATTACGTGCACAACTGCTGGTACCGTTAGCCGCGATTGCACTCACCTTGTTGGCAGGTTCTCTACTGTTCACGCTGCTAGGCAAGAATCCACTGGCAGCGTTTCACGCTTTCTTCATTGAGCCCTTGACCACCCGGTACGGTATCGGTGAAGTACTCTTGAAAATGGGACCGCTTCTTTTGATTGCACAGGGGCTTGCCATAGGCTTTCGAGCACGCGTCTGGAACATCGGTGCCGAAGGCCAGTTACTGGTGGGCGCAATTGCAGCCGGTGCATTGGCCCTGCACTTTGACACCTCCGAATCGCCGTTGCTTCTGCCGGCAATGGTATGCGCAGGAACGCTGGCAGGTGCTGCCTGGGCTGGTATTGCCGCCTGGTTGCGGACCGCCTGCAACGCCAACGAAATTCTAGTGACATTCATGCTTTCAAGTATTGCGTTGCAGCTGCTTTATTACCTGGTCAGTGGTCCTTTGCGCGACCCCATGGGCATGAGTTTTCCACAATCGGCCCTGTTCAGTTATGCAGCCATGTTCGAACCATTGATTCCAGATACGCGTGTCAACACATCGTTATTGCTTGCGTTTGTTGCCTCAGCTCTGGCCTGGGTGTTTGTTCAACGCAGCCTGCCCGGGTACAAATTGCTAGTGGGCGGTCAAGCGCCCGACGCCGCTCGTTACGCAGGGTTTGCGGAAAAACGGGCGATATGGACGGGTCTGCTCATTGGTGGCGCTGCCGCCGGTATGGCAGGGGTCGGTGAGGTGGCAGGCCCTCTTGGATTGTTGCAACGAAGCATCTCACCCGGCTACGGATTCGCGGCCATCATCGTGGCATTTCTTGGGGGACTGCACCCTGTCGGTATTGTTTTTGCCGCGTTCTTCATGGCGCTGATTTATGTCGGTGGTGACCTGTCGCTGGTCTCTGTTGGCCTGCCCAATGCGTCAACTACCATCTTTCAGGGCATGCTGCTGGTTTTCTATCTTGCCTGTTCGCTATTTGCCAACCACAGGCTGCAGCGTATGGAGATCAAGCACTGATGCTCGAGTCCATTATCTTTCTTCTGGCGGGCACTATGGCGGCAGCAACCCCTTTGTTGTACGCGGCCGTGGGAGAAACAATCGTTGAGAAAGCCGGTGTGCTCAATCTCAGCATCGAAGGCATGATGGCCGTCGGGGCGGCGACGGGCTTTGTCGTTGCGACGCTTACGGGCTCTTATGTGCAAGGCTTTGCCATCGCCTCTATTGCAAGTGCGGCACTGTCGCTGGTATTTGCCGTGCTGGTACTGAATTTTCTGGCCAATCAGGTTGCAGCAGGACTCGCGGTGGGTATTCTCGGCCTTGGTATCTCAGTGCTGATAGGCAAAAATTTCGAAGGCAAGACCATCATTCCACTTGCCGAACTCGACATGGGCTGGTTAAGTGAGCTATCGCTTATCGGACCTATCCTCTTCTCCCACGACCCCATGGTCTACGCCGGTATGGCGTTAGTGCTTATCAGCTGGTGGGTGCTTGGTCACACAAAGCTTGGCCTTGTTATTCGAGCCGTAGGTGAATCACCTGGCGCCGCCAGCGCCATTGGTTATCCGGTACTGATCATCCGGGCATTGGCCATCATGTTCGGCGGTGCCATGGCTGGTCTCGGAGGGGCATACCTGACCCTGGCCTACACGCCGTTGTGGGCAGAAGGTCTGGTTGCAGGTCGTGGCTGGATAGTCGTGGCACTCGTTGTTTTCGGTATGTGGCGACCTATCCGCATCGCCCTTGGCGCCTACCTTTTTGGCGCCGTGTCCTTGCTTGAGCTGTTCATTCAGGGCCAGGGCTTTGCCATACCTTCACAGTTGATGTCAGCCATGCCGTACCTGATTACCATCGCGATTCTTGCGGTGATTTCGCGCAATCCCCGACTGATCCGTCTCAATCATCCTGCCTCACTGGGGCAGGTTTATCGTCGCGATGCGTGACGTAATATTCATTGTTTTCTTGATTCACCCTGCCTTTTAATTGACTAACTCGAGAGCACTAGACGCATGAAAGAACGAAATAGACCGAACAACACGCTTATTCCAAAAATAAAAACGCTATGTCAGCACGTACTACCGCATACACGCACTCTTGCACTGTCTGTTGCTGCCACCCTAACGCTCGGTATCGCCACGGCTAACGCACAGGATGTTTTCAAGATCGGTTATATCTACCCTTCTCCCGCCGGTGATGTTGGCTGGGCACACGAGCTGGATCGCGGCAGACTGGCTATCGAAGAAAAATTTGGCGATAAAGTGGAAAGCGTAGTGGTCGAGAATATCCCCGAAGGTCCGGATGCGGCCCGAATCATGAACCAGATGGCAGCACAAGGCGTCGACATGTTGATGCTGGGATCATTCGGGTATATGAACGATGGACTGAAAACCGCCCAGCGTTACAAGGACATCGATTTCATCCATGCCAGCGGGTACAAGTTGCTGGACAATCTGGGTAATTTTCAGACACGCAACTACGAGAGTGCCTATGTCGCCGGCATGGGTGCTGGCTATGTCACCAAAAGCAACACGATCGGTATGGTTGCCGCTTATGCCATTCCTGAAGTCGTCGGCCTGATCAACGCGTTTACCATGGGTGCCCAGTCGGTTAACCCGAACATATCAGTAAAGGTTGTATGGCTTAACTCATGGTTTGATCCCAGCAAGGCGCAGGAATCTGCCCGTTCATTGATCGCGCAACAATCAGATGTCATCTTCTCTATCTACCAGGACACACCATCGGTGGTTACCGTCGCCGAAGAGGAAGGTGTTTATGTCGTCAATACCAGTTCTGACATGAAAGCGTATGCGCCGAATCATCTGCTGGTATCCATGCAGATCAGCTGGGCTGACTATTTCATCAGTCAGGTACAGGCTTCTATGGAAGATACGTTCGAAGGAAGTGCCTTCTGGGGTGGCATGGCAGACAATGCCGTGAGCGTTGAATCCTGGAGCGATGACCTCAGTACCGAACAACGCACAGCTCTGGATGCCAAGGTGGCCGACATTGCCGCCGGTACCTTTCATCCGTTCCAGGGCCCGGTGGTTGATCAGGATGGTGATATAAAAATCGCCGAAGGTGACACCATGGCAGATGCTGATCTTCTCGCCATCAACTGGCTAGTCAAGGGCGTTGAAACTCAGCTGCCCAAATGACAGATTTTCAAACGCACCGTCACCCTGCACTTCCAGGGTGAGCGACCAGCCGTATGTCTGAGCCCGGCACTAAAGCAGATCACTGGTATCTCGGCCTGTTCATGCATACACCGTGCATGGGCAAGCTGGAGGTGCTGGATAACGCGTTGATTCATGTCAATGCTGATGGCAACATTGAGTCGGTTATAGAGCACCACCATGCGGATTTCAAACAGGCACGACACCGGGCAAGTCAGAGTTCAGCATTAACGACGCTCGGCAAGGATCAACTGATAATTCCCGGTCTGGTTGATCTGCACATACACGCACCGCAGTGGCCTCAATTGGGCATGGCGCTGCACTTGCCGTTGGAGGACTGGCTGCAAAAGCACACCTTTCCTCTCGAGGCCAGGTACCACGATCTCACCTTTGCACAGTCGGTATATCCCTCTCTGGTGAAGACACTGTTAGCCAATGGCACCACATCTGCCATGTACTTTGCCACCATTCATGAAGAGGCCACCACCCTGCTTGCGTCCATCTGCCTGGAACTTGGTCAGCGAGCCTTTGTGGGTCGTGTGGCAATGGATGACACTACTCAGTGTCCTGATTATTATCGTGATGCAGATGCCGTAGCGTCGATTGCTGCAAGCGAGCGAAATATACAACACATCCAGCAACTCTCAGGTAATGCTTGTCAGCTGGTAAAACCCGTCATTACCCCACGATTCATCCCAAGCTGTAGTAATGATCTGCTCCACGGACTGGGAGAGCTTGCGTCAAGACACCAATGCCATATACAGACACATTGCTCTGAAAGTGATTGGGAGCATGGCTATGTAATCAATCGACTGGATAAAACCGATACCCAAGCTTTGGCAGACTTCGGGCTTCTGGGCCGGCATACCGTTCTGGCGCATTCCAATTTCATCACAGACACGGACATGCAACTGATACGCGACAGTGGCAGTGGAATTGCGCATTGCCCCTTGTCCAACAGCTACTTTGCAAACAGTGTCTTTCCATTGCGCAAGACGCTCAGGAAATCTCTATCCATCGGCCTGGGCACGGATATCGCCGGAGGTCATAGCCCATCCATGTTCAACGCCTGCCAGCATGCGGTCGCCTCATCGCGAATGCTCGAAGCAGGCGTTGATGCATCCATAACCGCCGGGCAACGTGCTCAGCCTGGCGCCCGAATCAATTTCCTTGAAGCGTTTTACCTGGCAACCGTTGGCGGCGCGACAGTACTGGACAGCCCAACCGGCACATTCGTACCGGGCAAGCAGTTCGATGCCTTACTGCTGAATCTGGACAACCCGGTTAACCGCCTAAACGAATTTGTTGAAGCCGAACATTGGGAAGATCTTCTGGGTTGCGTCATCCATAACACCCAACCGTGTAACATTGCTCAGGTCTGGGTGGCAGGTTGTCAGGTGCTCTGAGCAGCATCACGCTAAGGCATTGACGCCATACATCGTTAGCGGTGGCGGCTTATTGCCGATACAATAAAACAGGCCTTGCGAACAATTCAGGCCAGTAATGTGCATACGTAAGTGTTTGCAAGACAACAACCCACTTGAAAACCCGAACCGGATAATCCATGGCTAACAAACCTATTCTAGTGACTGGCGGAGCAGGATACATCGGCAGCCATGTCGTTAAATTGCTTGGTGAACGCGGTGAATCAGTGGTTGTACTCGACGATCTTTCAACGGGTAACGCAGATGCCGTTCTCTCTGGTGAGCTGGTTGTTGGCAAGACCGGCGATATTGATCTGGTAAGTCAGGTGATCGCCGATAAGGGTATCGATACCGTCATGCATTTTGCAGCACACACCATTGTTCCCGAGAGCGTCGAAAACCCACTAAAGTACTACGCCAACAACACGTGCAGTACACGAAACCTGTTGCAAGCGTGTCAAGATAACAGCATCAAACACTTCATTTTTTCATCGACCGCTGCAACCTACGGCGTGCCCGACGAATCTGTTACTGCGTGCAGCGAAACACTGGCGACCGCACCGATCAATGCCTACGGTTCCAGTAAACTGATGTCCGAAGTCATGCTTAGAGACCTCAGTGCCGCAACTGATCTCAAGCACGTTGTGCTGCGATATTTCAACGTGGCAGGCTCTGACCCCGATGGCAGGATTGGCCAGTCCACCCACAATGCAACCTTGCTAATCAAGGTAGCAGCCGAGGTTGCCGTTGGTAAACGCGAACAGCTGTACGTATTTGGTACCGATTATCCGACGGCTGACGGTACAGGCGTGCGAGACTATATTCATGTAACTGATCTGGGGCTGGCGCACCTGTCTGCGTTGGATTATTTGCGCGGCGGTGGTGATTCGACGCTGCTCAACTGTGGCTATGGCGCAGGCTTCAGCGTACGCCAGGTTATCGATGCCGTAGAACGGATTAGCGGGAAGACGCTAAAGGTCATTGAAAAACCCAGACGTGCTGGCGATCCACCTGCACTCATTGCTGCTGTCGACAAGATTCACCAGACACTGGACTGGACGCCGGAACATGCCGATCTGGATACGATTGTGAGGACATCGCTGGCCTGGGAACACACGCTGATGAAGCGGCAGCACAACAAGACAGATTAATTTGCTCATCCCCCCTATCGAGATCGTTTTGCTGGTCAGGTTGTCTGGTGCCAGGCTGTTACCCTTTCCGCAAAATCATGTCAACTGTTTGCCTGTCACCCCGGGCAAGACGGTCAACCAGAATATCCGAGACATGCCGGTAGTAATGTAGATGCACTTTTGGTGGTAGTTGCGCAAGCGCTTCAGTGCTGAACTCAAGCGCACTGACCTGCGTCAGGGCATGGTAACTGCGCGGCTCGGCGATTCCATTAATGAACCCGCTCTCGCCGATGCACTCACCAGCGCCCATAAGCATTGAGAACCTGCCGTTACGCGTGCACTTGACGGCACCATCAGTAATCACCAGAAGCCTACGCACTTGCTCACCCTTTCTCATGATGCTCTCGTTGGGTGCATAGGTTTTCAGTTGCACACGCTCCAGCAACAAGGCTACTTCCACATCCGAGAAAGTCTTGAAGAATGTCTGCCGTCGCAGCCGCTTTATCAGACGCTGTTGAGGCAATGGTCGTTGCTCTACAGCACGAAAAGTCTTCAGGAAAGGCTCTAAGGCTTTCGCCATATCCTTTCCAGTCTGAAAGCGCGCATTGGGTTTTTTCTCAAGCGCCTTGGACAGCACATCCGCAAGCCCGTCCGGCAGATCGGGACGAATGGCGGTAAGCTTCGGCGCTTTTTTGTGTACGACAGTACGAAAGAGATCCTTGACCTTCTTGGCCTTGAACAGTTGGCGGCCCGTGAGCAGCTCAAAGAGCACGGTGGCCAGCGAATAGAAATCGCTTTGTGCCAATAGCTCCTTGCCGAGAATCTGTTCCGGAGACATATAGTTCGGAGTGCCAAGCGTAGGGCCTTTCTTCTTGAGCGCGCCATCATCTTCAAGGCCAACCGCTATGCCGAAGTCAAGCAGCTTGACACTGCCATCGAAGCTCAACATGATGTTTGCAGGCTTGATATCACGATGCAGAATACCCTGCTTGTGCGAGTAGTCCAGTGCATGACAGCAGGCCGTGATAATGCGCAAGGCCTCGCCTACCGGTAGTAGAGTCTTGCCTTTGCCGTATTCCTTAAGTGATTTGCCGTCTACCGCTTCCATGACCAGGAAGTTGAGATCCTCGAACTGGCCAGCGTCATAGACGGTGACAATATTCGGATGTGTCAGTCTGCCGGCTGCAATGATCTCGGTCTGGTAGGCGCGTTGCGCACCCGGAACCTTGCCGGTTGATACATGCGCCTCTCCCACAGGTGAGAGCTTGACGGCCACCTCTCGACCTAAAAGGTTGTCAAGCGATTGATGCACAACACCACAGGTCCCGGATCCAATGCGTCGACCTATGGTGTATCGTCCAATTTGTGCGGGCACCACGATATCCAATGGCTTGATGCTGATCGGTGCCTTAGCTTTGTCTTCCACGGGTGGCGCCTGTTTAGCGTCAGCCTCAGAGACGTTCCTTGACAAAGACTGATCAGCTGTACGATTTTTGGTGGCATCACGGTCCGGGATTCTTGCCGCAATTGCAGTTGGTGCATCCGATGAAGCATCTGCCGGCTCATCACGCTCGGCTTTACGCTCGGACTGTGTAAGCCAGCGCTTCATATCGTGTTGGTCCGCACGGGCAACCTGTTGCCGACTGGTAGCTTTGCTCGGCTTCTGGCCTGCATGTACCCTTCGAATAAGTCGAGACGAGAAAGAAGATCGAGCGTGAGCAGACACGTGTTGGTTTTCGCTATCGAGTGAGGCAGTTTTGTGAATTGCATCATAACATTCTCAGCTAACCTTCCAGACATTGTGCCACTGGATATTCAATAACACAGGGTTGTCCAATACTGACAGCGTTGTGTCAACCACCGGCGGTATCGGCAGGAACGTGGAGATAATCGTCGATAGCAGCACAAAATATACAAATGAGATACCTATGCTAACAACCATACTGACCTCAAAGGTATGCCTGATAACATGTCCAAGTAGTGAAAGCCCCCATACCAGCAGAACGAAGTCCGCTAGCACAATCAGCGACGAACCTTGTGACGCAGAACCTGCCGGCCGCAGGATATAAAGCGGCACTGCAGCCAGATTGATGAAGGCGGATGCACCACAAAGTCCACCAAATGCCTGGTTAAACCGTGCCTTGTATCCCATGGCGCTCAATGCAATATGGAGCGCAAGAGCGGTACACGCCAGATCAATAAACGCCTGCAACAACGCTCGCGGTATTCCATACGGCACCGCAAGAGCCATGACATAGGTGATCAAGGCGAGCGCTACCCCGATCTTCGCCTGTTCCTTGCCACCGGGAAGATCCTGCGGCTTGCCCATCAGGAAGGCGATATTGAAGTACTGATGCAGCAGTTGACTCACGCAAGGAGCTCTTAAGCGGTGTTCGACATTGCCGATGGTATCACTTGAGCCCGATCTGCTGCTTATCAGCGTATCATTCGCGAAGTCTGTACTTCAATTCGAGCACCCAGTCTGGTATGTATCAACCCGGAAGAGCCTACCGGCTCAACGAACGTTTCAGAGGCTATTTGCCAGTTGTTGTCGATGTGGAAACCGGCGGATTCAACGAGCGTACTGACGCCTTGCTGGAAATTGCTGCGGTATTGCTGGACTTCGACGAGCAGGGACGCCTGTACCCTGCGAAAAGTTACACCACCCATGTTGTCCCTTTCGATGGCAGCAATATAGAACCCAAATCGCTTGAGGTGAATGGTATCGACCCCTACCACCCCTTGCGGGCTGCGCGCGAAGAACATGAAGCGCTGGAACTCATATTCGACCCCGTGCGCAAGGCGGTATCGGCTGCTGGCTGCACGCGCGCCATTCTGGTCGGACACAACGCCTTCTTTGATCTTAAGTTCGTCAACACGGCGGCAGATCGCGCAAGAATCAAGAAAAACCCTTTTCACCCCTTCAGCTGCTTTGATACGGTTTCGCTGTGTGGTCTCGCATACGGACAAACCGTACTGGCACGGGCAGCCGTCGCCGCTGGACTGGAATGGGATACGGCCGAGGCGCACTCTGCAATCTACGACACAAGGATGACTGCAGAGCTGTTTTGCCGAGTGATCAACCGCTGGGAAGAGCTGCACAGCGACATCGATGCACCCATCGCAGACGGCTCGATACTGCCTCGGTAATCATCAACGCCCGTGTTAAAAGTTAACGATAAACTGTCTGTCCCTCTCGATGATATCGAATGGAGCGCAGTACGTTCACAGGGCGCTGGCGGTCAAAACGTTAACAAGGTTTCGTCGGCGGTGCACCTGCGATTCGACATCAAGGCAGCTTCAATTCCCGAATCGGTGAAAGAGCGGCTTCTTGCCATCAACGACAAGCGCCTGACCAAGGAAGGGGTTATTGTCATCAAGGCACAGCAGCACAGGCGACAGGATCACAACTACGAAGAAGCACTTGAGCGCCTGGCACAGATGATCCGCGAGGCAACCCATATTGACAAGGCTCGCAGACCGACACGCCCGAGCAGAAGTTCTGTCAGGAAACGCCTGGATAAAAAAACCCGCCACTCACAAATCAAGGCAGGCAGAGGCAAGGTCGGATTCGACGACTAGAACAGTTAACAGACCAATGAGTCATGAAAATGGCCGGCTTATTACATTCTACCGGCCATGATTTGTTCAGATGCCATAATGCAAAGGCTGACTAGTTCGCGGCCTTTTCAACCATTTTTTTCAGTTCACCACTTTGCGACAGCTCCATCGTGATGTCACAACCTCCTACAAGCTCACCCTCGATGTAGAGCTGCGGAAACGTCGGCCAGTCAGATACCTGAGGCAAGGTTTCCCGAATCTCAGAGTCGGCGATGATATTCACATAGGCAAATTCACGATTGCATTCTTTCAATGCTTCAACGGTTCGCATGGAAAATCCGCACATTGGCAATTGCGGGGTACCCTTCATGAAAAGAATCACAGGGTTTTCAGAAATCTGTTTTTCGATTCTTTCTTTTACGTCAGTCGGTTGATCGGTCATGCTTGGCCACTCATTCAAGGCTATTTAAGGGATATTGGGAGTGTAACCCGACTACCTGCGATGCACACTCTTAGTCAACGTAATCTGGGGCGCAAGTGCAAGAGTACAAGACGTTGCTACACACGGCGACGATGTGGCAGTGAAGCCTGCTAACATTCACTTTTTTGTGTCTTTTGTGTCGTGAACGATTCGCCATCGACGCACCGCCATGCTCACCGACTGTCACAGCCGGTGAACTGGCAGAAAAACCAAAGCTTGCAATCAGGCCGCAGTAGCGGCCGCAAAGCGCTCCGATGTCTTGGCCCAATCAACGACTTCCAGCCAACCGTCGATGTAATCAGGACGCTTGTTTTGATATTTCAGGTAATACGCATGCTCCCAGACATCAAGCGCCAGAACCGGCGTTCCCTGCATATCGGCCACGGGCATAAGCGGGTTGTCCTGGTTAGGCGTAGAGGTGATTGCCAGCTTGCCATCCTTGACAATCAGCCATGCAAACCCAGATCCGAACCGTGTAATGCCGGCCTGCTTCAGACCAGCTTTTAGCTCATCCATAGACCCGAATGCGCTGTCTATTGCGGATGCCAGGTCACTGCTGGGAGCTGTGCCGCCGTCGCACATACTGTTCCAGTACAAAATGTGGTTGTAATAGCCACCACCGTTATTGCGAATGGCCGGAGAGGTAGTGGAATCGACATGAGCCATGACCTCTTCAAGCGACTTGTCGGCCATGGGTGTGCCATCTACCGCGCCCGTGAAGTTATTGAAATAGGTGCGATGGTGCCGGTCATAGTGAATTTCCATGGTCCTGGCATCGACATGTGGCTCTAGCGCCGTGTAGTCATAGGGTAAATCTGGAAAAGTAAACGACATAAATAGCTCCTGTTATTACTGGATCTGATTAACAAAAATCCCGGCAGGGATGGTACTCGCCAAGCAGTGTACGTATTTGCACCGCTAAACGGTTGCATATTGGTCAAACTGCCCGTTCGACGTCGTCTAGCCTACGGTAGCAACTCCCACAGCTCAATAGGGCCAACGAAGGATTTATCCTGCCGCTTGGCCCGGAGCCGCAACTGTAATACCATCCACCGACTGTCTTTACGCAAACCAGGGCCTGTCCGATGGCTTCATTAATGGCGGCCTACGGCCGACTCCCGGTAACCATGACCACAGGTGAAGGCGCGCGCGTCTGGGACGACACCGGGCGCGAGTACCTGGATGCGTTGTCGGGCATCGCCGTCACCGCTCTTGGCCACGCCAATCCGGCTATCAGCGAGGCCATTGCAGAACAGGCCCGGTCACTGATGCACGTCAGCAACCTTTTCCATATTCCCCAGCAAGAAGCCCTCGGGAAAGAACTTTGTCGTATTGCGGAAATGGACAAGGCATTTTTCTGTAACTCTGGTGCAGAGGCCAATGAGGCCTGTATCAAGATTGCCCGACTGCACGGACATGCCCGAAAAATCGGCACCCCCACCATCATCGTCACTGATACAGCTTTTCACGGGCGTACCATGGCCACCATCGCGGCCACTGGCAACCCGAAAATAAAGGCAGGTTTCGGCCCGATGCTGGAAGGCTTTCACATTGTCCCTTTTGGTGATGCAGCCGCCGTCGAAGAGGTAGCAACACTACGACAGGACATCGTCGCCGTCATGGTAGAGCCCATTCAGGGAGAAGGCGGCATCAACATTCCAGAGCCGGGGTATCTACAGCAATTAAGAACCATCTGCGACGACAACCATTGGCTACTCATCTGCGATGAAATCCAGTCCGGCATGGGACGTACTGGGAAATGGTTTGCCCATCAACATGAGGGGATCAAGCCGGACGTTATCTCCGTAGCCAAGGCACTGGGCAACGGTATGCCCATCGGCGCCTGCCTGGCACGCGGTGCTGCGTCCGAGTTGATACAACCCGGCACACACGGAACCACCTTCGGGGGTAATCCCATTGCCTGCCAGGTCGGACTTACCGTCGTCCGGGAAATGGAAAATGGCGGGCTGGTCGAACGTGCAGGCGAACTGGGCGAGCGAATGCGCAACGGTTTCAAGAACTCACTACACAATCAGCCCGGTATCCGGGACATCCGCGGGCGCGGCATGATGATGGGTATCGAACTGAATCACCCCTGCACTGAACTGGTAGGCAGGGCGCTGACTGCCGGCATACTGCTGAACGTGACCGCTGGCAATGTCGTGCGGCTGCTGCCACCCTACATCCTGAGCGATGAGCAGGCTGACGACATGGTGCGCCGAGTCAGCGATCTGATTATCGAATTCCTGCAACAGGCGCAGACGCCTGCCTCTGCCTAACGGTGGTCTGATACTTTATTCATGCGACACTTTCTGACAGAACTCGACCTGACCGCCGAAGAATTCCGCGGCATCATCCAGCGCGGCAGCGAACTGCGCAAGCAGTGGGAATCACATACCTGTGTTCCATCACTGCCACAACGCGTTGTGGCGATGATTTTTGAAAAATCATCCACGCGTACACGCGTGTCTTTCGAAGCAGGTATGACCCAGCTGGGCGGACATGCAATCTACCTGTCACCCGAAGGCACCCAATTAGGCCGAGGTGAACCACTGCAGGATACAGCGCGCGTATTGTCCCAGATGGTCGACGCGATCACCGTAAGAACCTTCTCCCAGGATGCACTGGAACGGTTTGCCGAGGTGGCTACGGTACCGGTTATCAATGCACTGACCGACCTGCTCCACCCGTGTCAGCTGCTGGCTGACATGCAGACGTTTCTTGATCATCGCGGCGATATAAAAGGTAAGCGCGTCGCCTGGATTGGCGATGGCAACAACATGTGCAACTCATACATCAATACAGCAAGATTACTCGGCTTTCATCTTGTCTATGCCTGCCCTGACGGCTACGAACCAGATGAGGCGATCGTGGCGGCTGCGGGCAATAACACAAGCCGTGCGGCATCCCCTTCAGAGGCTTGTGAACAGGTAGATCTGGTAGTCACTGACGTCTGGGCCAGCATGGGTCAGGAACAGGAGCAAAAAGCCCGCGAAAAAGCCTTCGAAGGCTATGAAATCACCCCTGACATGATGTCTCTGGCACGCACGGATGCGTTGTTCATGCATTGCCTGCCTGCTCATCGTGGAGAGGAGGTTTCCGCTGAGGTCATCGACGGCAACCAGAGTGTTGTCTGGGAGGAGGCCGGAAACCGGCTGCATGCACAGAAGGCATTGCTGGAATTTCTCCTGCTGGACAACTAGTTTGCTCACCTTAGCAGCTAACAATGCCATCTGTAGCTGGTGTTAGTGTGTATGAATCACGTACAAGGCGTCGTTAGTGAAGACTCATGACGCGAAAACCGAGGGCCCGTTAGAGGGCCCGTTAGAGGGCCCTGTTGTTTTTAAAGCACTGAATTAATCAGATGATTCTGCTGACACAATCGCCTGCCCCAGCCTGTCGACATAAATGAATGTTCCATCTTTTTGGAGCACGGACAGATATGTACGATCCATCCCCTGATTGTCACCCGGGCCATAACTGAGTTTTACACCCCCCATATCCAGCACCAGCGAATCCTGAAACGCTTTTATGAATGCTTCCCGACTGACATCCTTCCCCAGAGTCTTTAACGAATCGACAAAGACGCGCCCGACAATATAGCCTTCAAGCGATACAAAGCCTGCATCGTCCGATTTATCGATATTAGCCAGTGCCTTGAGATACGAATCAATCACAGGTAGTGATTCATCCTTGTAGAAAGGTACAACCTGAGTGACCACCACGCCCTCACCAATCTCGCCCAACTCCTGCGCCAGTGCCTTGCTGCCCACAAAGGAGATGGTTACAAACTGGCTTTTCATACGAACTTTTCGAGCCAGTTTCACAAATGCAGCAATAGGCTTGTATGACCCCACCATAACCACGGCATCCGGTTTGGCCTTGCGGATCTTGAGTAGTGCAGATTTGACGGCGACACTGTTGCGTTTGAAAGTACCTTCTGCGGCCAGCGTCATGCCACGCTTGTCCAGTGCCTTCTGCACGCCGGCCAGCCCTACCCGGCCGAATGAATCATCCTGATACAGGATGGCAATCTTTTTTGCATCAAGATCCTCGGTAAGGTGCTTGATCCAGTCCTCTGTCTCCTGATCATAAGTTCCTCGAACGTTGACAACATGCTTGTTATCCGGATCCCGAAGAAAACCAGCGCCAGTAAACGGGCCGATAAAAGGGACATTCGCAGTTTTTGCGATAGGCTGGGAGGCTTTGGAGGTTGGCGTGCCAACCGCACCGATCAACGCAAATACCTTATCGTTTTCGATCAGTTTTTTGGTATTGGTAATGGCCTTCTCCGGCTCATAGCCATCATCGTAACTTACCAGTTCAACTTTACGACCATGGATTCCACCCGCATTGTTAGCCTCGGCAAAGGCCGCCTCCAACCCAACCCTCATTCCCAGACCAAGCGCATCGGCCGGACCTGAAAACGCGGCTGATTGACCCACCACGATCTTATCGTCGAATACCCCATCCGAGGCAGACATCGCAGGTGTAGACATTGCGGACAAGGCCATCATGACCAATCCACTCAAACGTATTTTTTTCATATCAATGTTTCTCGGAATCGTGTTGTTGTGTTTGGACTATCGACGTCCTACAGCTTGTACTTGAACAGGTTTTATGTCACTTAACTAGCAGTTCACTCAACCAGTTAAAACAGCGTTCCACCCCTTCATGAATACGGTAAATTGCAGGCAACTAGCTGCAATGCCTTCACATCCCTTCATCAATTCAGGCGGACGTACCAGACAACTACTTAGCCCCGTCAGGGGAGTAACGCGCAACCAGGCCACTAAGCTCCATCGCCATCTCCGATAGCTCACCAGCCGAGGCACTGACATGCATAGACGTTTTCTCATTCGATGATGCCTTTTCAGCAACTTCTTCTATCAATCCGGAAATAGCTTGACTCCCATTAGAGGCTTTGACTATGGCTCGATTGATTTCTTGAGTTACGCTGGATTGCTCGTCAATGGCTACGGCAACCGTTGACTGTATCGTGCTGATTTTGCCAATAATCGAACTGATGGAATCAATGGAATTCACCGCTGATTTAGTATCAGATTGAATATCGTTGATTCTGTATTCAATCTGCTCAGTCGCCTTTGCAGTCTCTTTAGCCAGCTCCTTCACCTCATTGGCGACAACCGCAAAGCCTTTGCCACTTTCACCTGCACGCGCTGCTTCAATCGTGGCATTCAGCGCAAGTAGATTGGTTTGCTCTGCAATCGATGTGATTACCTTGATGACATTGCCTATGCCCAGGCTACTCTCTGCCAACTGCCTTACGGTGGTATCTGCATCACCGGCCAGCTTGACAGCATCTTTTGCCACAGTTTCAGCTTCTGTGGTGTTGCGTGCGATCTCCTTGATCGAGGAACTCAGTTGCTCTGTAGCCCCGGCAACACTACTGACCCCGGATTCAACATCGATGCTTAACTCCGAAGCCTGACGTGCAATCTCTGTATTAGCCGATGCTACGCTTTTCATGTCAGAAGACAGCTCAGACAGTATTCTTGATGCACCCGTGAGCTTCTCAGCATTCTGGTTTATACCTGACATACCATCACTGAATTCGGACAAAAGCACCCGCAATGCGTTACCCATTTGAGCAGCCGCATCTTCACCGTACGTATTGATGGGATAGGCAAGGTTTCCTTCAGCTGCAGCACTAACCGCTATCAGCAGCTGGTCTACCCGCTGTTGCAGCTCTTCTGCAGCTTTTTGCTGAAGCTCGGCATCTGCCTGCTGGGCCTCATGCATACGCTTTTCTTCAGACCGAGCCTTTCTTTCCGTTTCTATCTGTTGCTGCTCGAGCTCTTTACGTTTTTCCTCAGCAATGGCTCGTTCCTCTTGTAAGCGATTGGCATCAAGGCCACTTTGCCTGAATACTTCAACCGTCTTGGCAAGATCTGCCAGTTCGTCACTGCCTGTTATCTTTACTGAAACATCATATTTACCACTAGCAAGCGTTCTCAAAGCATCAATGGCCTGCAAAAGTCGACCAAGAATATCCTTCGATATGATAAGCCAGTAGACAACCACCGTAATAAGGATACTCAGCGCCAGAACTCCGATTATCTGAATGCGACTGGATTCAATCAGTGCAGCAACGCTTGCACTATCAACAGCCACTGTCTGCTGGCTAAGGTGTACCTGTTCTACAAGACGGTCAGTGAGAGCATCCTTTGACACATTGAGCTGATTTTCCAGCACTAAAATATTGACACTCTGCGATAGCTCCTTGCGTCTGGCTTCGAACAGACCGGTATCGATATCTCCATATTGAAATAGCCTTTCCATCAATTGCTTGATTTCGTCGACACCTTCGATATCAATTGTTGCATCAATGCTCTCGAGAATAGAATCTCGCGATGCGGTGTAACGCTCCTTCAGTGGTTGTAGTGCAGCAATGTCATTCAATTGCGGAACCTGTGCAAGCACACCCGCAAGCGTGTTCAATTCTGCACGCATAAGCAGCAAGCTCATTAGACTCTCGACACCGGTATTGATATGGTCGGGAATCACCTCTCCGGAGCTGAGTGCCAACTGTTCGCCTGTTTCAATTATTTTTGCAGAACTGATATCAAATTCAGAACCAAAAATCGCCACTATATTATCGGCCCTACTGATGACTCCGTTGACATATGCTTTTTTTCGAAAATCACTAATTGCGTTAGGCTTGTCAATATCAACCAATATATCTGCCTGAACGAAATCGAAGAGACTTGTCATCAGTGAATCTAGCTGGGTGTAATTAACAAGCTGTGATTCATCAATATCCATCCAGTCTGACTGTATCTTGTCAATAGAGGCCAGAATCTCTTCCTTTAAGAGTGATGATTCTTTCTGATCACTATCAGAAATGATATTGGCCATAAGCAACGAGAAGACAATAATATCTTTTTCAAGATGCAATGCTTTTGTCGCAGTACGGACATGTTGATACAACAGAGCATCCAATAACTCACCACTCTCACCAAAAAGTTCTTCGGACAAAATGACAAATTCGAATGAAGCATTATCGGTGAGTTCCAGAATCCTGGCATTGATCTCCAAGAGCAACACTTTCGACGAGGAGTACAATTCGTTAACCGCTTGTTGCTCGGACAATCGCGCGTGCACCAGACTATTCAAACCGTTGATCAGAATGTCTGCCTTGAGCTTATCCTGAATATTCTTTTCGGCAAGCTCAGTTGCGTTTGCGGGAATGCCTTCTGTCGACAACAACTGTGATAATTTTTCAGTATCGGCTTTGAGGCTCTCATACACGCTGTCAGCTTCTTGTACTGACATGGCTCCAATCAACCGTGGCACCAAATTGCTAATATGAATTGCCAGCTGACTCGATTCCATTGAATGAGCCATAAAGGGGACACTTTTTTCCGTGATCGCAGATAACGATTGTGAAAAACGATCGAACGCGTAAAGTGCGATCCCTCCAACCGTAAAAGAGGTGGCTAGAATCAAACCGATCGCTACCAGTAGCTTTTGCCTTATTTTTAGCTTGTTGCCGATCATCATAACCTCTGACTCTAAGAATCTTGAATTTCGTTCTACCTGAAATCTACTCCGTTGATCCGAGAGATCAAACTCCCCTAGCCAAGGTGTTTCGGGTTCGTTTTCAACTCGCTTCACTTGTGTCTCAGCGCATGAAACACTCTCAGGGTCAGATGTGAACAGCGGCCGCTACCACTGACTTTCTATCGACCTGCCCCGCGCACACTGAATATGAAGCCTCTTCAAGGTGGTTACTTGTGAGCTGATGGCGCTACCTGGTGTTAGCTGGACCACGTTTTCCAGTTAGGCAATACCGGCAGTACAATCCGGCAGTTCTATCCAGTACGTGTCAGGAATTGGCTGCTCGACACGCTGTTCCGGATGGGGTCGGCCAGATGTCCTCCTTGGAAGGAGAGTGGATTAAAGCCTGTTTGCTCGCTCTGCATCACCCACTTTTGAAGCAGGTGTGTATTTAATAGCCAGCAGTATGGCGTTACTTTCCGCCGAGATAAACTCAGTACGCGCTTTTTGGCGACGATAACGGAACGCTGCGGACAGAGTCCAAGTGCGTGTGTATTTCCACTGGATCTTTGGTTCAAAACTGATGAAACGGCGCGCAAAGCGATCATTCTGTCTCGCTACAAGACGATCAGGCTCGAACGCTCGCCCATGTATTGAAAAATCAAGCCTTGGCGACAGCACGCGTCGCATTGATCCTGTCAGTTCGTTGGTTTCCACCTGAGTGCCAGCGCTACTGGGCTGAACATCAACGGCAAAGCGAGCTTCATACCGCGTTGAATCGGTGTTATAGGCCAGACTTGTACTGGCAATCCATCCATCATTTTCTGTGGTACCCCCAGCAAGCCCACCCTGACCCTCTGGCAAGTCATCCGGACGCAGGGTTTCTGACGTGTCTGTCGTGTTGGTATACAAACCCCCGTTAATGACGAACTGTAATGTAGGGGTTAAAAATCGTTCATAGCTAAGCTGGAACGTCGACTTGGTAGAAACCAGATCGCGACGGGGCTTGCGTCGTATTTCCGGTACAAGCGGATCCGCAATCAAATCTTCAAACGGAATGATTGCGGCTGGATCTGGCTCTACTTCTGATGTAAAGCGACTATAACCCGCCTTTACACCGAGAGTGACGACAGGCGACAGCTTGTAACGCAACCCCAATTCGAGTTCCCCTTCTTCATAGTCATCGAGCTCACCATCGGGGGTAAATACACCGACGTCCTCAATGGTCACAGCATCGTAGGGCAAGGGCACCTCACCCGGAGCCAGTGAGTCTCGATAGCGCTGATAGATGACGTCTTGCGCAGCGGGTGTTCCGTGATCCACCGCAGTCCACTTGATCTTTGCATCAAAGAGCAAGCGCCTCGTGATATCGAACTCGAAAGTAGGTTCTATCTTGAATTCCTTACGGGCAACGTTACTGAACAGAGACTGTGTCTCGACTTGGCCCGTGTCTTCGGCCAGTGATTCCTCATTACTAATGTCGGCCGCGATATCGCGACTTGGCGTGTCCTGTTTGCGCTCGAATTTCACACCATATCGACTGCGCTCAGTGCGTCTGGTGAAATCCAGAAAGGCAATATAGTTGTGATCCACGCCCTCTTCAACGACCTCCGAGCTGGTCGTCAGCAGCGAATCAACTCGTGCCAGGCCCCTCAATACAAACGTTTCTGACTGGCTGCTCAGGCCAAGGTCAGCAATTGCCCTTGTGGCACTCAGTGAGCCAGCACCGTTTACATTAAGAAAGTAATTGTCATCGAAACGCTGGTCGAGCGCTATTGAAGGCTCGAATACCACAACATCAGCGACGGCCTGGGCACTGAAAACTGACACACAAACCCCGAGGGCCAAAACCTTGCCGGCACTTCTGATACCTGACATGACGCTCTCCCTGCTCAGGGAACAAGAACAACGTCACCACTTTGCAGAATAATGTTCTGCTTCAGATCACGACCACGCGATACATCCCGAAAATCGAAGGAGAACGTCACTTCACGCCCATCCTGACGGCGCAGGATTCTGATATCACGGTTATTAGCATAGGGTGTGAATCCACCTGCCAGCGTTAACGCCTGAACGACATCGACATAACGACCCAATGTAAATTGACCCGGCTCATCAACCTCTCCCAGAACGAAAACCGTGTAGCCAGAGATCTTGTCAACCGAGACAGTGACTTCAGCGTCCGGTACGTATCGCTGCAAGCGACCTCGGATTTCATCCTGTACTTCAACGGGTGTGCGGCCAGAGACCTGTATATCGCCAGCCAGGGGAAATGATATTCCACCATCCGGACGTACCAGTACCTTTCGATCAAGGTCCTCCTCTTTCCAGACAGAAATGTGCAACACATCCTCAGGACCGATTCGGTATTCGAGCCCCGGAGTGGCCTGCGCGCTTGCCAATGGCGACGCGCCCAGCAGCAGCACTGACAACAACGCACCGAAGTGCGGCGATCGGCGTACGAGTTGTAACAGGACTAGCATGTGTTTGAAATCTCCGTATGGGCTGTCTTTTAGCCGCTTTTCATTTTCAGCCCGCAGTCGTTAGCGGCTACAGGGTGGAGTATAGCTGATCACTCTTGCCTCAAACGGGCTCTACTGCATGATCAGTGTGTCGGTGTCAATGGATTCATCACGTAGCTCGGTCGCGTTGTAGATCGTGCGGAACATGTCAATCGGATCAACGCGGTCACCTTGTGTCCACAATTTTTGCAAATGCCCGTAGCTCAGAGGCTGATAACGCAGTTCGGCAATCACGGTGAAAACACCCTCACCAAGGCCGCTGATCTCATAGCTGACGACATCATTTCCACTGTTGAAATCGTTATCTTCAAGCGCGCGTCCGAACGTACCGAACGATGCAGGTAATGTCGTATCCGCAGCGATTGCATTCTTGTCAAATCCGGAGGGTGTCAGACGGTTGTCCTTCAGATAACCCGAGCCCGCTAGCAGCGAATGCGTTCTCTGCCCATTAATATCACTGACGATTGCCTGATACACCTGCACCTGCGTCTCATCAGTAATGACATCATAGTGTGGTTCGTAGGTATCAGGATTGACATCTTCTATCACACCAATGATGCTGCCGTCCGGTCTCATCTTGCCGCTCTCGAACACCAGCTCGTTAGTGGCGTCCAGAACCTGCACATGCAGGAACACACGCCGTGAATGATACCCCCCTGGCAGTTTGTGACCCGTGTGGTTTTCAATGGCCACATCGAAGTTGAGTTTGCCACTTTCAGGTGGGCCCGGAAGCAGGGTCACGGTTGCCGAAGTTTTCAAAAATTCACGATTGCGCTCTATGGCAGCGTCAAAATCCAGAGCCGGATCGATACCTAACTCTTCAGCAAAATTCTTGAACATGTCCTGCATGACGGTATTTGCTCCGAGAAAGGTATGTTCAGCAAAATCCGGGCGCTTCAGAGTCGTACCTTCAGCAATCGCAACAGGCTTATCGACAACGGGCATATGACACGCCTGACAACTCGCCTCCTTCGGCCCACCGACCGCATAGTCACTCTTCAACCACTCGGTATAGATGGCCTGTTCCGCAAAATGCTCGACACCTTCAATGGCACCGCCTTGTGGATCGACAGGTTCGATGTTCAGGTTATGACACGTCGCGCAGCTTTCAGAGGTGCTGATATGCGGTCCGTGTAGTGGAAGGAAATTGGACTGGGTCTGCATATAGCCAACTTCCGGATCTTCATACTGCCCGTAAGCCGGACGATCATTCAGGTTTCCTGTCGGTGACCCGACAATAACGTACCCACCAGTCATGCTCTGTTCAGTACCGAAATTTGCGCCATCCATCTGGTGGCAAAGTGTGCAGGTGACACCATCCATTGCATGATTGAACAGCTCGCTGGATTCATCCATGGTGTACAGCCCTTGAAGGGTTACACCGCTTACCTCGTCTACCTTGTCAAACAGACGCAGATCCAGCCCTTCCTTCTGTGCAAAATCATGAGCGGTGGGTGCATGGCATACGAGACACTTGTCATTGATCTCGTCTTCAAGATTAGGGAAATTATCGAGCTCTGAAGCCACGACAGCATGCCAGTAAGGGTCTCTGGTTGCCTGTGCCATTACGCTGGTTTCCCAGGCAGTGCCAATCGACAGATCGCGCATTTCACCCGGCGCCTCTCCCTGAATACTCATGGACGCAGGATCGGTATGGCAACTGGCACACTGTCCGGAACCCGAATGATGCTCACTTTCGAAGGTTGGATTGTAAGCTGCCAGATTGGGCAATAACTGACGCGCTTTGGGCAATTCAATTTCGGTAAACGTCCTCTGAACAGGGTCGCTACTGGAACCACCCCCGCCACACGATGACAGAATCATCATCGACACTGCCACCAACAGTGATCCTGTTAACCGAGCGCTTGTCTTGCTACTGACCATGTTTTTTGTGTTTTCACGAATGCCGAACTATCGGTATGCATAGCCCGGCAGGAATATTGAAAATTTGCGTTCGTACTAATCCCTGCGCATCGTCAGACCTGACTGCGTTGACCACAGATCATTAGCGGCAAGAACGTCAATAAAATTTAGCGCGTGACTGTTATCAAGCGCACAGTCAAAGTTCTCTGAGCGAGGCGTTTGCAGAATAGCGGCCTCTGATCTGGGGCAAGTTCGTGCCAGTGGGTCGTGCGGCTAGTAGTCGGCGGGCTCAAGCACAATAAGCTCGTTGTCGTTGTGGTCAGCCACCCAGATTGTTCCGGGAAAAACTTCATTGTCGCCCTGTGTAGTCACGTCCAGAGGGGTTTTACCCACATTACCCTCAAGCACTGACTTGGACGTCACCTGATTACCCAGGTTGTTGAGTTGAACGCGAAATATGTTCTTGTTGAATGCAACGGCAATCAAATCATTCTTCATGGCACCACCAAAATTACTGGCGGTGTATTCATCCAGACCATTGGTTGATGGGTTGTTGGTCGTGAGCGCTCCACTGGCCGGACCCGGTACCTGATACTCACACTCCTCCGGATTGGCAGGACCCTCTATTGGCGACTGACCACCGAACGTATTGGCTTTATTACCCCGGGTAGGATTGGGGTGTCCTGCATAGTAGCCGCGCGTGATCAGATGCAGGCCATCCTCACTCTTGTTACCACCATCATCAATGTTGTTAAGACAGTTGGCCGCAGGCTTGCCGCCCCAGCCCGTATTCGGACCGTTGTCCCATACGTAGAACCGACCGGCTTCGGTATAGACAATGTCATAGGCATTGCGTAGCCCCGTGGTAAATATTTCAATAGGACCGTTCTCCACCAGCATCGCCTGATTAAGACCATCATGTCCGCCAAAAGGATCAAAATTGTCAGCCGGTCCATCGAGCGTCGGAATATCATAAGTGGTATTGCCGATCATGCCAAGATCGATTTCCAGAACGGCAGCGGAGAGCGCATATTCCGGTAACTCGGCAAAGTTGTTGGATGGCAAGCCCTCGTTGGTATGACCACCGATATTGATATAGATGTTGTTACCGACCAACACCAGACCATTGGCGACATGATTTTCTTCAGAACGTGGCAGACCGCGCACCAGATCAAGCTTCGTCCAGTTGTTATCGTTTTTAGTCAACTTGTGCAATATCCCCGAATTGGTATCCAGATTGGAGTCGGTCCCGGACGGTCCGGCAGCCTGACGCGGATCACTGGATGCAGCATAGATAACAGGATTAGCGGCACTACCCGTCACATGAATCCCTGTCATCAGACGTGTATTGAGTGAGCTCGGTGTGCCGTCATCATTATGGTTGTCAACGTTCTTGATCAGGTTGATTGTTTCATCCAGCGTGGCAGAATAGTTGTTTGGCCCGTTACGCTGAACATCGAAAATATGAATAGGTCCATCCATCTCACCAACGTAAAGCTTGCCATCAGGTCCAAACTGCAACGTCGTTGGTTTCTGCAAATCAATCGGTGCGCTTAGTGTGCTAACCGAAAAGTTAACAGGCACAGCCTGTGGCTCATTCACTGTCGCTTCAAGAGCAACCCGCAAGGCGCCGTTGTTGCCATCATGGAAGATCTCAGCAGTCGCTGACTTGATACCGGGTGTATCGGTATCGAGAGTCCAGGTTATCTCCAGATCCTCACCCGGGAGTAAGGTCTGGGGCTGAAAATCACTTGAGAAAACGTTAGCGTTGATCCCGCTGAGCTGAATGGCTGAAACATTAATCACAGGTGCATCCGGCTCACCTTCGTTTTTCACTGTAAAGCTTGCGCTGGAGGCGGTGTTCTGAAGCATCTGACCGAAATTGACAATCTCATCCGAAACG
The DNA here is from genome assembly GCA_045106195.1 of Granulosicoccus sp. Lineage (GTDB taxonomy): Bacteria > Pseudomonadota > Gammaproteobacteria > Granulosicoccales > Granulosicoccaceae > Granulosicoccus. The sequence continues at coordinate 17,517 of JBGCEH010000014.1, read as the reverse complement.
CTCAGATCGGATGTCAATGGGAAGCGCGCCTGACCACTGAAAAGCAATACATAGGGCGATGTGGCGTCAACGATCGACAACCTCATCCCCGCAGACTTCTTGCCAGGCAATAGCGGCGTGAGTGTTATCGACACATCGATTGATTCGCCGGGGTACAGTATCCGCTGCCCGATGAAATCCGTCGAATTGAATTCGTCCGCATTCTGACCGAAGTACATGGTGTCGCCGATCATGACAGGTTCAGCGTTCTGGTTGCCGCTATGCGAAATAGTGATTACCTGAGTATCTGAACTACCCACTTCGACCATCTCGAATTCCAGCGTATTCGGCGTTACGCTTAGATTGGGGTTGCGCTCCACCTGACCACGCCCTGACAACGGTACACTGATGCGCCCGGAACCGGGTTTGGTCCCAAGTGCATCATCTGTGGTTTCCTGAGCAAGGGCAGTCGCTGAATTCATCGCCAGAATAAGGGCGCCGGCGATCAACACATTGCACCCTGTCACCCAAAACTTACTAATCATCTATTGTTTTACCTGCGCAATACTTGACGAGTTGAACACCGAGCGGGGTTCAGGACCAAATGTGCAATTTCCGTACAATTTTCGTGACAAGATAGTTAACTAGGGGATTTCCCAGCCAGTATTGCGCCCAGGCGCTAGGACTGATGAGCCGTTTGGCAGATAATGGACGGCCCTTGCTACAAATCCCTGAATAGCCATGCACTCATCTTTTGGCCTGCTTATGTCCGTCAGCCTGCTGTTGGGTTCTACCGCTATTGCCAATACGTCCGTCACGGATGCCAGCGCCGGCGTTCTGGACTTGCCACAGATAACAACTACCACAACACCCGTTGTTAGCACGCCACCACCCGCGGTTACCGTCTTCACCAGCAGCCCCGAGGTGAGTAATACGGATCTTCAGGCCGACTTTGCCGCAGAACAATCACTTTTGAGAGCTCTGCCGCTATCCGAACTCGAGGCACTTGCAGAACAGGGCGACAGAGCTGCTCAACTTACGTTGGCAGAAATCTATGCACAGGAAGCCGCCCTTCTGAGTTATGCCCCTGAAGCGGCCGCCCAGGCGTTAAGTGATGCTGCGAGCTTGATTTCCAGAGCTGCGGAGGCGGGATTTCCCGGTACCCCTACACTGGATCGGGTGGGTGTCAAGTTCTTCCCCATGAGAGCACCGAGAGAGCCTTAGCCTGACGGACACAATTGTTGGTAAAAAGGCCTGCAGAGGAGGTAGCTGTGGCTAGCGGCTGAGCTGCTCATAGACTTTTGCAAGGCTGGCTTCCAGAATCGGACTATCCGGCTCCCACTGGCGACGATGTTCCAGCGTTTTTCGCGCCTTCTCCCACTGACCCGATCGCAGACGGGCATCCAGTAGCAATTGCTCGAACAGGTCACGCTGAGCGTGACTGCCGCCAATGCGCCATATCTGTTTTCGCAGAGGTGCAATCAATTCGGTGGCCCTTTCATACGCCTGCTGCGAGTGGGCGACCAGCGCCTCGGCCAGATCAATACCCACCTCGCGCCACAGCATCGCATCACCGGGGACATGTGGATGATCAGCCTGCTGCCGGATCAGGCTTAGCAGCGAGTCTGCCTTGGGTGAGCCTGACCTGGCCAGACCATAAAGATATTGCAGACTGAGAAACGGCTGCACAACATCGTCGTCTCGTGTTTCCAGATACGGGCGCAATTGCTGCCACCGATTACCAACGTTCATCCCCGCAAGCTCCAGACGAGCCAGCAGAGAGACTGCGCCAATCTGATCCTGGCTGTAGTCAGGTTGCACACCCCAACAATGTTCATCATATATTTCAAGGGCATTGCGCACATTACCTCGGACAATATCGAACAGCGCAACATGCCACCAGTTATGCGTGAACATGAACGAGTTGAGGCCTTTCCAGCTAACGGCACTATCTGTCAATATCTTCAGGCCTTCGTCAATCGTACCTCGACCCAGATGCACATGCGCCAGTGCATGGTGCGCCCAGGGCTCAGAGGCATCGATGTCCAACGCCGTATGAGCGGCGTGTTCTGCCTGTTTCAGATCATTGGATTGCTCGTAGGCAAAAGCCAACATGCTGTGCATGGGCGCGCGATGAGTATTCGCATGCAGACACTTCTGGGCCAGAGACAACATATGCCCCGCATCACCGGCATTGAACGCGTGGTATTGCGCGATCTTGAGCAGTGACAAGTCTTGTGGATAGGCATCGGTCAAGGTGTCGGCAACGGAACGAACCGTTACATAGTCATGCCGTTGCCAGGCTTTCAGCATGGCCAGCAAGCCGGTTTCCCGATCGTTAAGTCCGCCTGCCAGCTCGGCCTGCTCACTATAGGGTGCTGACTTCAATGGCGCTTCAGGGCGCTCGAGAAACATCCACAGAATCCCGGCATAGATATTGGCCAGAGCGCTATCCGGGTTCTGATCGGCAGCCTCAAGAATGTTAACTGCACGCGGCTCATACCCCACGAAACCCTCGCAGAAATTATTGATCCCTGACATGGCCGACAAAGGGCTGCTCGTTGGAGATCCGAAACTGTCCAGATGCTGATGGCTCATACGTTCACTTTTACGTTCACTTTGTCTGCCGATGTTGGTTCATACTGAACAAACTTTCCCTGAAATTCAAATTCTGTTGCTATGCCCTTACTATCCGTTAACGGTATTCAGATGCACTACGAGTATCGACAAACCGAGCCAACAGACTCTGCAAGCTATCCAGTACTAATGCTCTCAGGCATGGCCAGCGATGGTGCAAGCTGGCAGCCGGTTGTCGCTGAACTTGCCACATCCCACGACATGCTGATTCCCGATAACCGCTGCACCGGCCGAACCCTGCCCAATCCTGTTGAGACCAGTCGTACGCTAATGGTCGACGACATTCTGGCATTACTCGATGCACTGTCAATCAAGCGAGTCAATGTCCTGGGCCACTCCATGGGAGCAATGATGGGTTGGGCGCTGGCTGCAAAGGCACCAGATCGCGTCAACCATCTGATTAGTGCTTGTGCGATTTCACATACCATACCGGCCCGCGTATCTCTGTTCAACACACTTGCCGCCTTGCGTACGACACAAAATGAGGCACATTGGTTCGAGCTGCTCTATCAGTTTCTGTTCAGCCCAGCGTTCTTCGAACACCCCGCCACCGCATCAGTTGCCGCTGCCGCCTCCATGGCCTATCCATTTAAGCAGAGCCATCAATCATTTGCAAAACAGGCTGCCGCACTTGAAACGTTCTTACCTGCCGTGGATTTATCCGCAATACAGTGTCCGGTATCACTGGTGACAGGCGCTAATGATTTATTGATGACACCCGCACTGCTAAAGTCGTTTTGCAATAAACATAACTATGACTACACGATTATTCCCCATGCAGGCCATGCACTGCATTGGGAGCAAGCGCAAGCGTTTGTCGAGTATATTTCCAATGAACTAGCCCTCAGCCAGGGTGCATGATGCAGGCGTTGCAGCTCTGGGCAAATGATTATCGTGCAACCTGACATTCACCGAAGCTACGATTACAGAGAGCGCCATGCTGGTAGCGTATCACCCGAAACAGGAAGTGCCTGATGAATACCTCTGGCAATTGCCCGTGTCAAACAAATGGAGGCGGCATGCCCCAACAACATCGCATCTTCGATAGTATTACCGACTGGCACCTCTGATGTCGACAGGGAAAATACCAAGTCGCCATCCAGCGGTGTATGTGACGGGACAATAGCGCGCGCAATACCATCCTGTGCAGCAACGGCCATCCGCTTTAGCTGCCCTTTCCCAAGTGCAGCGTTTGTAGCAACAATCGCGATAGTGGTATTCATCCCTTGGGGTGAAGTATCAGACGCATCACCATCGCCATACAGGGCGGTATAGGCAGCAAACTTGTTATTAACAGGAATATGCAACGGGTCGTACTTCGGGGCAACGCCTAGTCCACCAAACTCGTTGTTTATCTCAAAAGGTGCTGACCAGAAGTGTCTACTTCCCGGCACCGTGACATGACCGTGTGGATTGGCAACAACCAACGCACCTACCACCATTCCATTGGGCAGCACCAGCGATGCGGAACCCAATCCGCCTTTGATGGAGCCTGTGGTGGCACCCGTACCGGCACCTGCGGTGCCCATGTCAAAATCGTCTCGCATGGCCGAGTAGGCCTTACGACCGAGTGCAGGATAGGGGTTATTCACCCAATCGTGATGACCACCATTGACAAGATCGAATATGATGGCAGCCGGTACAATGGGCACTCTGACCGGCCCAACCTGAAAACCGCGTTGGTCGTGTCGCAAGCCATCGGTAACACCAGAGGCGGCATCAAGCCCGAAGGCAGACCCACCTGACAACACCAGTGCATCAACTGCCTCCACCAGCTTGTCAGGTGCGAGTAATTCAGTTTCACGCGACCCGGGAGCGCCACCCATGACATCAACACTGGCGACAAAAGGCTTGTCAGCGCTCAGCACTGTCACACCGCTCTTCAGAGAGGCATCGGCCGCATTACCCACCTTCAGTCCGGGCACATCCGTTATCAGGTTTTTATCTCCTGTTTGCCACCGATTCTTCATCTGGATATCCGTAAGCCCGTCAAGCGGCACTGTCCATAAACGCGATCTGATGTGCTCATTTCATGTTGCTACCGACTCAACGTCAATACTGGTGCCGCAGCGATAAGCTCTTTCGTGTAAGGGTGCTGAGGCTTGGTGAACACCTCTGCAGTACTACCCCGTTCGACGACCTGCCCATCACGCATAACCATGACTCTGTCAGTGATGCGTTGTACCACACTAAGATCATGTGAAATGAACAGATACGCAAGCCCTTGATCATGTGCCAGATTGTCCAGTAACTCAAGGACCTGTGCTCTTACGGAAACATCAAGAGCCGACACTGCTTCATCAAGAATGATGATTTTGGGCTTGATGAATAGCGACCTTGCAATGGCAATTCGCTGACGTTGCCCACCGGAAAATTCATGAATATATTTATCCTGATCCTCCACACGCATACCCACACTGAGTAATACCTCGTCTACTCGCTGTGATGTTTCAGCGGGACCCGGACGCTGCGTTAGAGCATGCAATGGCTCGCTCACCAATCGTCCCACCTTGTGCCGGGGATTAAACGAGCCATAAGGATCCTGAAACACCACTTGCATCATCCGTCGCGCCGCTCGCGATACTTCCCGCATGGAACTGACAGACTCACCCATAAGCTCGATGCTTCCTGAATGCAAAGGCATGAGTCCCAGAAGCGCACGAGTCAATGTTGACTTGCCACAACCACTTTCCCCGACAAGACCTACGCTTTCACCTTCGTGGATATCAAAACTGACACGCTCTACAGCACGAAAAGAACGTGCTGATCCAAACAGGCGGCGGCGAGGCAGTGGGTACTCACAGACAAGCTCGCGAACCTCGAGAAGGCACTTGGTGCTTCGTTCGACCACCCTTTTATGTGGCGCTCGTTGCACCTGGGTGAGTGCGGAAGCCGCAAACAGCAGCTTAGTGTAATTATCCTGCGGTGCGTTGAACACATCAGCCATACTGCCCTGCTCTACGATGCGTCCCTTGTTCATCACGACGATATCATCGGCCATGTTAGATACAACAGCCAGATCATGGGTAATGAGTATCAGACCAAGCCCTTCTTCACGCTGTAATTGCACCAGAAGATCCAGAATACCCGCCTGCGTTGTAACATCCAGCGCAGTAGTCGGCTCATCTGCTATCAGCAACCTCGGCTTGCAGGCCACGGCAATTGCAATAACCACGCGTTGGCGCTGCCCTCCGGATAGCTCGTGCGGATAGCGCGACAAGGGAAATTCATCATTCGGCAAGCCTACGCGCTCCAGAGTCTTGAGCGCAATAGCGTCAGCTTCCGTTCTGCTCACGCTACGATGCAGGTGCACACTCTCACTGACCTGTTCACCAATGCTCTTGACTGGATTCAACGCCGTCATGGGCTCTTGAAAGACCATGCCGATATCACTGCCGCGTAGCCCACACAATGCCTTTTCACTCAAGGCAGTGAGTGTTTGTTCCGCAAAACGAATATGTCCTGTTAATTCGGAGCCACGCGGCAGAAGCTGCATGATCGACAGCGCTGTCATCGACTTACCCGAACCACTTTCCCCAATAACGCCTAACGTTCGACCTGCCGCCAGCTGGAACGAGATGTCATGCAGGACCGGATTGCCATGAATCGAGAGACTGACACTCTCCAGCGTTAGCAGCGACTCTCGGTCAACGCTCACGACGCAACCTCGGATCCAGCCAGTCGCGTAAGCCATCTCCCAACAGGTTAAGACCGAGCACGGTAAAGACAATGGCAAGGCCCGGATAAAGCGCAAGGTGTGGCGCAAGCGTAATCAGAGTCTGACTCTCTGCTAGCATGCGCCCCCAACTGGGGATAGGCGGTTGCGCACCCAGACCCACATACGACAAACCGGCCTCTGCCAGAATACCCAGTGAGAACTGGATCGTGCCCTGCACGATTAGCAGGTTAGTAATATTGGGCAACACATGTTCGCAGGAAATACGAATCGCACCCTTGCCAGCCACTCTTGCGGCCATGATGAATTCGCGTGTCCACAAACTCATTGCAGCACCTCGGGTCAACCGGGCGAATACCGGTATGTTGAAGATACCAATGGCAATAATGGCATTCACCGCCCCCGGGCCAAACACCGCAGTGATCATGATAGCGATAAGCAAGGCAGGAAAGGCAAAAACCAGATCATTACTGCGCATGATCAACTCGTCCACCCAGCTGTTGCGACGAGCTGCAGCGAACAGACCCAATGGAACGCCCACACTCATGCCAATACCGACAGCCACAAGGGCGACTGCAATGGAGGTGCGTGCGCCGACCATCAACATCGAGAAGATGTCGCGCCCCAGATGATCAGTACCCAACCAGTGCAGCGCACTGCTAGTCTGCATCTTGTTACGAATATTCAGATCGGCAACGTCAAACGGTGTCCAGAAAAAGCTGGTGAGTGCACCCACGATAACGATGCATACCAGAGTTGCCCCTGGCAAAATACTTTGCCACTTCATGATGTTGTACACATCATCGACGCCTGCCCTGGCGTAAGCGTGGATCCACCCAGGCATAGGCGATGTCCACCATAAATGTCACAATCACGACAGCAAACACCAGCAGCATGACAACGCTTTCTACAACGATGAGATCACGCTGCGCGATGCTTTGAAATACCAGGCGCCCAAGCCCCGGAAGAAAGAACACATTCTCGATAATAATGGCGCCTGCGATAAGAAAGGAAAACTGCAGGCCGATAATGGTGAGGACGGGTATTAGTGCATTGCGTAATGCGTGGCGCACCAACGCCTGGCGCTCGCTCAGCCCCTTGGCTCTGGCAGTACGCATGTAATCCTCACCCATGACATCGAGCAATGACGAGCGCATGACGCGCGTGAGTATAGCGGCTTGCGGCAAGGCCAATGCTATAGCGGGTAAGGTCAGTGATTTCATGGCAGCAAATGTTCCCTGGTCCCAGCCAGCAAAGCCCCCGGCTGAGAACCAGCCCAACTTGATGGCAAAGAACAAGACAAGAATAAGTGCAAACCAGAAGTTAGGGACAGCGATACCCAGCTGCGTGAATCCCATGATCATGGAATCCGTGACTCGACCGCGCCTGCTGGCAGCCCATATACCTGCCGGAAACGCTATCAGCGTCGACAACGCCAGCGCATACAACGCAAGCGGCAACGATATCCAGAGTCTGTCGCCGATCATGTCGGCCACCGGAGTACGGTAGGTATAGGACTGACCAAAATCTCCCCGGAGCATGCCAGACACCCAGCTGACATAGCGTTGGAATTTCGACACATCCAGACCAAGCTCGGCTTTTAGTGCAGCGACCGTATCCGGTTGTGCATTGAGCCCCAGCATGAAAGAGGCGGGATCCCCTGGCACTATTTCGATCACCACAAACACGATGACACTGGCTACCAACAAGGTAGCCAGCAGTGAGCCCACGCGCTTGAGGATATAGCGAAGCATGAAGGGCGCGCTACTTATCCGTCCCTACATGCGTACGCCTCATTCCTCCCAATAGACACCGGTAAGGTCGTTGGCCTGTGTTGGTGAATTTTCCCAAAGACCTTTCAGCTTGCTGTTGGCCACTCCCGTCTTGGCGAGCTGGAAAAGATATCCGTTAACATAATCATCAGCAATGATCTGCTGTGCGGTACGCAGCATCTCTTCACGCGTTGCGGTGTCGGTTTCAACACTAAAGTCACTCATGAGACTTTGCAGATCCGCATTGTCATACTGAAAGTAATAGTCCGGATTGGCATACACACCGATATCCATGGGCTCTGTGTGCGACACGATAGTCAGATCAAAGTCCTTTCCCTTGAAAGCCTGTTCGATCCACTGTGCCCATTCAACGTTTTCTATCTCTGCGGTGATGCCCACATCGCGCAATTGAGCCGCGATGATCTCACCACCGCGACGTGCATAAGAGGGAGGTGGCAGTTTCAGAGACAACGTAAGGCCATCAGAAAAACCAGCTTCCGATAATAATTCCTTCGATTTTTCAGGATCAAAATTCGACTGCGACGTAAGGTCCACATAGGCAGGGTTATGCGGCGCAAAGTGTGTGCCGATAGGTGTGCCATAACCGAACATGGCACCATCGATGATTTCCGCGCGATTGATGGCATGCGAAATCGCCTGACGTACCCGCAGATCATCCAGTGGCGGAGCTGCGTTGTTCATAGTCAGAATCGTTTCACCTTCCGTCGAGCCAAGCACAACGCTATACCGTGGATCGGCGTCGAGTTGCGCCAGATTCTCAGGTGCCGGATAGTTCGGGAAAGCATCGACGTCACCTGCCAGAATGGCAGCGTACGCGGCAGTGGGTTCACTAATAAATTTAAAAATCGCCTTGTCCAGTTGAACAGGTGTTCCCCAATAATCCGGGTTACGTGTAATTTCAACACGATCGCCTTGCACCCATCGATCAAACGTAAAGGGGCCGGTACCCACAGGTTTCGTTGCAGCATCTGCGGCCGTGGCTTCGTCAAGAATGACCGCATCACCCCAGGCAAGGTTGAACAACAGACTGCCATCTGCCTGTGCCAGATTAATTGCAACCGTCAGCGGATCGATGACCTCAACGCTTTCTATGTTCGCGAAAAGGCCCTTCTGTGCATTGGTTGAATCGTCTGCCATGGCGCGGTCAATGGAGAATTTAACGTCATCAGCGGTAAACTCGGCTCCATCATGAAATTGAACACCTGCCTGCAATGAAAAGACATAGCGGGCACCGTCGTTTTCGATGCTCCACTGCTCTGCCAGTGCCGGGAGAACACTACCGTCAGGTGCGAAGCGGGTCAGGCCTTCGTAGATATTGGCATAGACAACTTCGTCGATCGCCGCAGCTGCTCCTGCGGTCGGATCCATATTGGGCGGCTCAAGTACCATGCCGAGCGTCACGTCGGTGCGGGCTGCCCAGACAGGGCTTGTTAGAGCGGCTGCAACGAAAAGTGCGGGTATCGAGTAATACAGTTTCACTTTTTTCTCCTTCAATCGACGAATGTGAGTCACCACTAGCCCTTGATTTTCAGGCGTTACGGGCAGGAATGCCAGCACTAATCAGTCATTGCCTTTGTTCAACAACAGGTTTTGCAGCGTGCGACCCATGATCTGGGCAGATTCAATCATATCCTGAATTCCGACATACTCATCCGGCTGGTGAGCCAGATCCAGAATTCCCGGTCCATACGCAATACAATTATGCAGGCGTCCAATACGGGCAATGTGCTTCTGATCATACGTGCCGGGCGAGACAACGTACTCCGGCTCTTTTTCCAGCCTCTTACGAATGGCATCAGCCACCGCGGTGACCACCGGGGCATCCTGTGCCGTCATGGTTGGCAACACTGAAAAAAGCTCGCGAACATCATAACTAAACGTGTCACGATCACGTTTGATACTTTCCAGCACATCATGAATTTCGGCCTTGACGGTATCCAGCTCCTCTTCAATCAAGAATCGCCGGTCCAGCACCATGCGGCAACGATCGGGGACCAGCGCCGCAGGCAAACCGGTATACCCTTGTTCAGGCTCATCCATGCCGCCATGAATGGAATTGATATTCATGGTCGACTCACGTGCACCTTCGGGCACCACAGGCATATCCGTCACTCGCTGTGCAAGCCTGGGGTAGAGCGTTTTCTCGAACGCGTCGATAACCGCCCCCATATGACGGACTGCACAATCTCCCAGAAACGGCATTGAGCCATGAGCGATGTGACCATGCGTCTCGATTTCTGCCCACCAGACACCTCGATGCCCCAGACAGATGCGATCCTTGTGCAAGGGCTCGGGGATGATGACGTGCTGCACGCGCTCCGGATCAAACCAGCCATGCTCAGCCAGATAGGCAACACCGCCAAAGCCGCCTGATTCCTCATCACACGTACCTGAAATCTCCACCGCTCCTGAATAGTCTGGATGCGCAGTCACAAAGCAAACTGCGGCAATCATGGATGCCGCCAGTCCACCTTTCATATCACAGGCACCACGACCGTATACTTTGCCATCCTTCACCAATCCGGAAAAGGGATCGACGCTCCAGCCTTCACCAGTGGCCACTACATCCGTATGTGAATTGAAGTGTACACACTCGCCGGTGTTTCGCCCTTCATGGCGCGCAATGATATTCCAGCGCGGGTACTTGTCGCTATCACCCAGCGCACCATGGGCACGTACACGTTTGATACTGAACCCATAGCCAACAAGAAACTCCTCGATAAGATCGCAGACAGGCGCGTAGTCACGCCCTGGTGGATTAATCGTGGGAATGCGGATCAGGTTACGCGTCAAGTTAACCAGATTGTCCTGTTCCGCCAGAATACGCAGATCCAGAGGTGTCAGGTCGGCATCTTCAGTGTGTCTATCCGAACTTGTCAAAACCAAACCTCATGTGATGCAGTGTTCCATAATTGAATGAAGCTGACTCAAATCTTGTCATCGCCCGCACAGATGAGATACAAACCTGTGCCCTTTCCAGATACCCAGCAATGCTGGGGATGACCCGTTATTTGAGCTCTCCCTGACTCAGTGCCAACATTCGTAATGTAACAGCTACACACGGCTACCAGAAGACTGGTGATCGTTGAAGGTGCAGACTTGCCGGTTCCCAATGGGTTATTTCAGCAGTTCTGATAATCAGCTACATAGGAACAACACTTGGCACATCGTTGTTCAAGACTTGTAAAAACTGCAATCAAGCCTCAATCTCCGTAGTCTGCTGTCCGTTGCCCGCCAGACCCACATAGGTTGATCCATGAACGATAATTTTCGTGCACGCTTGCCGAATGCTGCTCACGCCACCCGATTCTGGTGGATAAGACACGCTCGGGTTCCAGAGGTTACGCACCGTATGTATGGCAGCCTGGACGTTGATTGTGATACGTCCGACACCGCACTTTTTGAAGGGGTAGCTGCAAAACTGCCGGATAATGCCCTATGGGTTACCAGTCCATTGAAAAGAACACATCAAACAGCGAATGCGCTTTTTGTCAACGGTGCCAGTAACAAAGAGATGATTCAAGATCCTGATATTGTTGAACAGGATTTCGGTGATTTCAATGGACTGACGCATGAGGAGCTTTTTGCACTTCGTGATGATGCCTATCTCGGATTCTGGCCACTCCCCCCTGAACAGCAAGCGCCCAATGGCGAGAGCTTCTCCATGCTTCGGCACCGGGTTGAGAGTTTTGTTTCGCGAATGAATGAAAAACACCGTGGGCAGGATATCGTCTGCGTTGCCCATCGCGGTACGATTCTGGCGGCACTGCAAATCGCGCTGGACCTGCCACTACGTAACAGCGTCAGCTTTGATGTTGGCAACGTATCACTGACGCGGCTGACACACCACGCCGATATTCCGGAAGGTGGTCCACGGTGGCGGGTGGGTGATGTGAGCTGGCTGCCCTAGATTGCACTGAGCGTACATATTGAAAGCACGCAACTCGAATAGATACCTGTCTCATCCCCGCGGAGGCGGTAATCCACGTCCATCAAACCGTGGAGCCCCGCTTTCGCGAGGATGACTCAGTGTCCGTTAGGTGACACACCGTCCAGCACATAACACACCTTCCAGTGACCGGCACAACGTTCGCCAACAACGCAGGATACTCTAAGCATCCGCGCCGTTCCTTGAACCCAACCAGCCTACTTCAATCGTTCGAATACGGTAGAAATTCCCTGCCCCATTCCAATACACATGGTGGCAAGCCCTAGTTGCCCGTCATTCTGTTGCATGACGTTGAGCAGCGTGGTGCAGATTCGCGTACCAGAACAGCCCAGTGGATGACCGAGTGCAATCGCACCACCGTTAAGATTCACTTTCTGATCCATGTGATCTATCAAACCCAGATCTTTCATGACGGGTAAAGATTGTGCAGCGAATGCCTCATTGAGCTCTACGTAGTCAATATCATCTATAGTCAAACCCGCACGCTTGAGCGCTTTCTTTGATGCGGGTACCGGGCCATAACCCATGATGGCAGGATCACACCCACTAACCGCCATGCTCTTTATCCGTGCTATCGGCGATAACCCGAGGCTCATGGCTTTCTCACCAGACATCATCAGCATGGCCGATGCACCGTCAGAGATGGCTGACGAGCTACCCGCCGTGACCGTACCGGTCTTGGGTACAAAAGCGGGTCTGAGCGAACCCAGCGCATCAAGCGATGCATCGGCACGAATCACCTCATCCTTCTCGATCATCTGATAGGCACCGTTTTCATCGTGCCCGGCAATAGGCACGATCTCGTTATCAAAACGACCTTCGGTTGACGCAGCCTGAGCACGCTGATGAGAGCGCAACGCAAACTGATCCTGCTGTTCACGGGTAATGCCGTGCATTTGTGCAAGCATTTCAGCGGTGACACCCATCATCATGGACGCCTTGGCTGCATACCGACTGACTGACGGATTGATATCAATACCATGCAACATAGGCACATGCTGCATGTGCTCGACGCCTCCGACGACAAACACCTCACCATAGCCCGTCATGATACCTTGCGCCCCGATGTGCAGTGCACTCATTGACGAACCACACAAGCGACTAACGGTCTGGGCGGCAACCTGTTTGGGCAGCCCGGCAAGCATACCGACGCTTCTGGCCACATTGAAGCCCTGCTCCAGTGTCTGATTGACGCAGCCCCAGACAATGTCCTCAACGTCACCCCGATTAACCTGCGGGTTTCGCTTGAACAAGGCATCAACAAGCGCCGCTGAAAGGTTCTCGGCGCGTACATGGGTAAACCCACCACCCTTGGACCGTGCCATGGGAGAGCGTACACCATCAACTATAACGACATCGCGCGCTGAATAGCTCATGCCTTCTCTCCCGCGTCGGAACCCTGTTTCTGATAGAACGTACTGCCACTGGCAGCCATTTCCCGCATGGCAGGCGTGGGGTGATACAAAGGCCCCAGATGCTCAAACTCATCAGCACGTGCACAAAACGCTGCCAGACCTGTCTTGTCCACATATTGCAGAGCACCCCCACGAAACGGCGGAAAGCCAACGCCATAAACGAGCCCCATATCGACCTCGGCAGCAGAACTCACAATGTTGTCTTCCAGACAGCGGGCAGACTCTATACACAATGGGATCATGAGTCGATCCACCATGTCCTGCGCATCGAAATCCTGGCTGGCCTTCTGTACGCTGGCCACAATCGCATCGCCATCAGGATCAGCCAGCTTCTGGGGCTTGCCTTTACGATCCATCTCATAGCGATAAAAACCCTTGCCATTTTTCTGGCCATAGCGTTCCGCTTCATACAAGGCATCAATAACGGTCTTGGTATCGCTGGCCATACGATCGGGGAAACCCTCTGCCATGACAGTAGCGGCATGTCTACCCGTATCCATACCAACCACATCCAGTAAATAGGCAGGTCCCATAGGCCAGCCAAAACGCTCCAACGCTTTATCCACGGCCACCACATTGGCTCCATCCGCTATCAATTTTGTAAATCCACCAAAGTAGGCAAACAATATACGATTAACCAGAAAGCCCGGGCAATCGTTGACAACAATAGGCGTCTTCTTCATCGACTGCGCATAGGCAACCGTTGTGGCTATTGCCTCTTCTGAAGAGCTCTTGGCGCGTATGACTTCAACCAGCGGCATCAAGTGCACCGGATTGAAGAAATGCATTCCACAGAAATTCTCAGGCCGCTTCAATGCAGAGGACAGAAGATCAACAGATATCGTTGATGTATTAGTGGTGATGATCGTATCATCACTAACCTGCGACTCGACTTCGGCCAGCACCGACATCTTGATCTTCGGGTTCTCGACAACTGCCTCGACCACCAGGTCGACCTCGTTAAACTCACCGTAGCTTAAAGCGGGACGTATGCCATTAAGAACACCGGCCATACCTTCAGGGTTAAGCTTGCCACGTTGCATTTGTTTCTTCAGTAGCTTTCCAGCTTCTGCAACGCCTGCATCAAGCGCCTCATCACGAATATCCTTCATGATGATGGGCACACCATTGGAGGCAGACTGATACGCCACGCCACCACCCATAATGCCAGCCCCGAGCACCGCGGTCTGATTGACAGGTTTTGCAGCCTTGCTCTGACTTCTCGCCATCCGCTTGAGCAACTGGTCGTTCAGAAAAATACCGACCAGAGACTCAGCCACATCGGTCTTGGCAAGCTTTACAAAACTATCACTTTCAAAAGGCAGAGCCTGATCACGAGGCTTGGTAACATTCGCGGCAATTGTCTTTATGATGGCCATCGGTGATGGATAGTGTGGTCCCGCCTTGGCGCCAACTACACCCTTGGCCGATTCGATTGCCATAGTTCTTTCCAGGTCAGACAACAAAATTGGCTGACATTTCACGGCACGGCGAGCAGCAATATCCATCTTGCCATCAGCCACCTGCTGAATGATCGTCTTCGCAGCTGCCACCAGGTTCCCGTCATGGACTACTGCATCAATGGCACCGTCCGCGAGCGCCTGTGCAGCCTTCTTTGATGAACCCGTACAAATCCATTCAACTGCATTGTCAACGCCGATAAGGCGAGGCAACCTGACCGAACCTCCCCAACCCGGCATGATGCCAAGCTTGACTTCCGGTAAACCGACCCGTGCCGTGGGCGCCGCTACCCGGAAATCTGCAGCCAGTGCGATTTCAAATCCACCACCTTGCGCCTCACCGTTGATGCAGACAACCGTTGGATAAGGGAGATCTTCAAAGCGGTTGAACATGGCGTTGACTTCATCGAGCATGGTACGCAGGACGGCATCCGGACTTGAAAAATACCCGAGAAACTCGGTGATATCAGCACCCGCAATGAAGACAGATTTGCCACTGGTCATATAAAGACCCTGTACATCCTTCTCTGCCTCAACCAGAGTCAACACCTCTCCAAATTCCTTTAAGGCGTGTCGATTGAAGACATTGACCTTACCTTCTTGCGTGTCAAAGCAAAGTTCGAGAAGGTTGTCTTCCCGGGATAACTTGAACGCCGGTCCTGCATGAAGCATGGGCATCTATTCCTACGGATTATAAAAACGAATTGCTATCGGGAAAGCGCCAGAAAAGCAACCACCTGATACCTGTGAGTGTTCGAAGGATTTAACAACTTGATACGGCAACGACCAGCATACCACCGCCATAATCGACTGGAAATAGCGCGCTCGGTATGCAACATTGCCTTGTGGGTCGCAGTTTGCAACCCACAAGGTCTATTTCTTCATCATGCTACAGCGCAAAATGCGCCTCATCGAGATCCATCAGGTTATCAGCACCCGATAGCATCGTGGTGGCCAGAGATTGTGTTCTGGGCAGTAAGCGTTCCATGTAGAACCTTGCGGTAAATAGCTTGGCGCGCAGGAAGGCGGTGTCCCCGGTACCTTCCTCAAGCTGCCTGTGTGCAGCTACCGCTGCTTTCGCCCAGAAGTGCGCCAACACAACGTAGCCTGAATACATCAGGTAATCAACGGATGCCGCGCCCGCCTCTTCCTTGTCCTGCAAGGCTGCCATGCCGATGCGTTGTGTAAGCTCACCCCATTCCTTGTTGATGCTGGCAAGTGGCCGAATGTAACGATTCAGACTGCTCTCGTCAGCGTGGGCTGTGCAGAACTTATGTATCTGGTACGTGTAGCTCTTGAGCACCGCACCTTGCGAGCCAAGCACTTTGCGGCCCAGCAAGTCCAGAGCCTGAATTCCTGTGGTGCCCTCATAGATCATGGCAATCCGTGCATCACGAACATTCTGTTCCATG
Organism: Granulosicoccus sp.; assembly: GCA_045106195.1. GTDB lineage: Bacteria > Pseudomonadota > Gammaproteobacteria > Granulosicoccales > Granulosicoccaceae > Granulosicoccus. The sequence goes on along the minus strand of JBGCEH010000014.1, from coordinate 1,196 downwards.
CCCCATTCCTTGATATACCCATGGCCACCAAAAACCTGCAATCCCAGATTGGCAGATTCGAAACCGGTTTCCGTCAGGAATGCCTTTGCTATGGGTGTCAACAGTGCAAGCTCCTGCTCGGCACTCGCTCTATCTTCGTCGGTGGCACCCTTATGAGCAATATCAACCAGTTGTGCACATCGATAAATGAACATTCGTCCACCTTCAGCAAAGGCTTTCTGCGTCAACAACATACGCCGTACATCAGGATGAACGATGATGGGGTCTGCCGATTTTTCCGGGTTGGCAGCGCCGGACAACGAGCGCATCTGCAATCGATCACGGGCGTAAGCCAGTGAACCTTGAAAGGCCAGTTCGGTATGTGCAAGCCCCTGGACAGCAGTACCGATACGAGCGGTGTTCATGAAGGTAAACATACAGTTCAACCCGCGATTGGGCTGCCCGATGAGATAGCCCGTTGCACCGTCGAAGTTCAGCACAGCCGTGGCGTTGCCATGTATTCCCATCTTGTGCTCAATTGACCCGCAATTAACTGCATTGCGTTTATCAACCTCACCCGCATCACCTAACGTGAACTTAGGCACGATGAACAAGGATATGCCACGTGTTCCCTCAGGTGCATCGGGTAGTCTGGCCAACACGATATGCACGATATTGTCGACCATATCGTGCTCACCAGCGGAGATAAAAATCTTCTGACCGGTGATAGCGTAACTTCCATCATCATTAGGTTGTGCTTTGGTTTTCAGCAAACCAAGGTCGGTGCCACAATGCGATTCGGTCAGGCACATGGTGCCTGTCCACTCGCCAGAGACCAGCTTGGTCAAGTAGGCTTCTTGCTGCTCCTCGGTGCCGTGGGCTGCGAGCGTGTTCATCGCGCCATGGGATAAACCGGGGTACATCGCCCAGGACCAGTTGGCTGTACCGTTCATCTCCGACAAGACCGTGCCCAGAGACTCAGGTAGTCCCTGACCACCTCGCTTGGGCGATTGTGCAATTGAAGGCCAGCCGCCTTCCACGTACTGCTGATAAGCCTCCTTGAAACCTTCTGGCGTTTTTACATCGCCACTATCCCATGTACAGCCTTGCTCATCGCCGACGGCATTCAACGGTGACAATACATCGCGTGCGAATTTGGCACCTTCTTCCAGAATGGCATCGACCGTCTCAGGGTCTGCATCCTCACAGCCTGGTAG
>JBGCEH010000013.1:0-17828 GCA_045106195.1 Granulosicoccus sp. | reverse complement strand
CTGAGTGTATTTAACATCACTGTGCCAGATGTATCTGGCAGGAAATAATCAACGATCAGGCAGTCAAAATCATACTCCAGGCACGCGGCGATTCCTTGCGCGGCTGTCGTTGTGCGTTTGATCTCGTAATTTCTTCGTTCGGTGCTTTTGAGAAATCGATCATATAGCATCGCAAAGCCGTCATCGTCCTCAACTACCAGTATTTTGTAGCATTCAACAGCGGCTAAAAATTGAGTCGTCATGGATGGGCGTGAAGTATTTTCTGCACAAATGGATTTATCGGCTGAATTAGCACCTATTTGCAACTGATATGCCTATGAATAGGTTACACGGGATTTGGGCACAGTTTCATGCACCACTCGCGGGCCTAGCGCACCGATTAGTCCACTGGCTTTAACAGCACTTATCCCTACAGGCTAACCATATCGCTACCGTAATGTTGCATTTTGCGCGTGCTGGCTTTTGTGTTGCTACTCATCAGAGTATCTCTCCCTGTTTAATAGCATCTTCGATGCTGGCTATATCACTGTCCGACAAACCGTAGTCCTGCCGTGCGCTGTTGACTGTAATATACCCACGTGCCAGATCCTTTTTGACAAGTGCAGGATCGCGCTCAGTAGGGTTGCCATAACCTGCACCACCCGGAAACGCAAGCATGACCCTGCGTCCGTGTGGTACAAACTGTTTGCCTTTACCCTTCATTGGTGAGCCGTCATCCTGTGCAATGGTGGTTGCAGCGCCATCAGCGCCTCCTTGACGGCCGCGTGCAGGATGATCAACGCGATCGAACATGGCCTGAAAGTCAAACTCATGTCCTTCGACAGCGCCGACTTCCATATATTGGCCAAGTCCGCCTCGATACTTCCCCGCACCGCCACTATCGGGACGCAATTCCTTGCGCCAGATAATCACAGGGCCGGTGTGTTCAGTCGCCTCTACCGGCATAGTCATGACACCCGATGGAAACGCTGTCGCATTCAGACCGTCCGAGCCGGGGCGTGCACCTGCGCCCCCGGAATTGAAGGTCAGTACTTCTGCGCGCACGGCATCCGCAGGTGCTTCCTCGTCAGTACGAGGACGTAATGACACCTGAAAGTTGCATAGACAGCCGGCACCTTCTGCAGGCACTGTGCGAGGCAGAATCTTGTCCAACGCGTCGTAGACGGTATCAGGCACCATGTGACCGATAACATGGCGTAAGGCCACGGGCGCTGGGTGTATCGCATTAACAATGGAGTTTTCCGGTGCGACGATTCTGAACGGTTCCAGTGAGGCTGCGTTATTTGGAATCTCCGGTGCGATGGCACATTTAAGGGCATAGCAGGCGTAAGCCTTAGTGTAGACAAGCGGCACGTTGATACCTTTCTTATCCAGTCCCGAAGTGCCTTCGAAATCACATAGAATATGATCAGCTTCTATATCGAGACGCACTTTCAAATCAACTGGCTTGCTGTAGCCATCAATCGTCATGGCGCCGGTAGCAGATTGCCTAGGCAGTGCCGCTATACGCTCCAATGTTGCCCTGCGTGAATTGTCCAGAATGAATGTTGCGATATCGTCGAGATCGGCTAGAGAGAATTCGTGCATCATGTCAGTAAGACGACGATGTCCTATCTCATTGCAGGTAGCCAGAGCATAGATATCGCCAATCAGTTGATCAGGTTCGCGCACATTGCCCCGGATGATGTTAATGAGTGTCTTGTCCACCTTTCCCTCATGGGCAAACTTCATTATCGGGATATAGAGACCTTCCTCATAAATCGAATTGGCATCTGCACCGAATCCACGTCCACCGATGTCGACGATGTGAGCGGTGCAACCGAAGAAGCCGATAAGCTGTCCGTTCAAAAAAGAGGGACTCACGACTGTGATGTCGTGCAGGTGGCCTGTCCCTTCCCATGGATCGTTGGTGATGTAGACATCGCCTTCGAGAATGTTCTCGCGACCGATCCGGCGAATAAAATGCGCAATGGCATCTGCCATGGCATTTACATGTCCTGGGGTTCCTGTCACAGCCTGCGCCAGCATTCGGCCGTGCGTGTCGTATACCCCGGCCGATAGATCGCCCGCTTCGCGTACCGAGGTGGAAAAAGCGGTGCGTACCAGAGCCTGCGCCTGTTCTTCGACGACGGAAATCAGTCGGTTCCACATCACCTGGTTGGAAACAGTGTTGAGTTTGCTGCTCATTACGCGTCACTCCCGACGATCATGTCGATACAGCCGTCAGGCTGTCTGATGGCCCGCCGGCTTGAAGGCAGGATGATGGTGGTTTCATCTTCGGTAATTACCGCGGGACCTTGCACAGTATCGCCGGTAGTCATATCGCAACGATTGACGATAGAGGAGTCCACACTGTGTCCACGTCTTGGATCGAAAACGTCTCGTCGACTGACAATGCTTGCCGCCTTGCCACCGCTTTCAGTGACAACTCGATCAACGCGTTGCTGTGGTGTCGTGGCATTCACGGCCCAGACAGTGATCTCAACGTCCATACCTTCAACCGTGCGGCCGAATAATGCAGCGTATTCCTCCTCGAAACGGCTTAGAAAGGTTGCGACGTCCGGGTTCAATGCTTGCTCGGCGTTCAGGTCAACGGGTATTTCCCAGCCTTGTCCGCTGTAGCGCATATACACTTTGAATTCGGACAATATTTCAGCGTTTGCGTCGCAGGAGCGCACAAAACCTGTAGCCTCTGATTGTAACTCTGCAAGAAGTATCTTGATTGATGCTGGATTAAAATCCGACAAGCTCATGTACACGCTGCGATTGGCTTCGAAACTGAAGGGTGCTCGTAAAAAGCCAATGGCTGACCCTACACCAGCACCGGGCGGTACCAGTACCCGTTCGATCCCCAGCTTCTCACAAAGACGACCAGCATGCAGAGGTGCCGCACCGCCGAACGCTATCATGGTGTATTCGGCCAGATCCTCACCGTTCTCTACGGCATGCACGCGTGCCGCGTTCGCCATATTCTCATCAACCACTTCTGCAAGACCAAAGGCGGCTGTCTGTGCGTCCATGTTGAGAGTCGTACCAATGACCGCATGCAATGCTTCGCTGGAACGATTCTTGTGCAGAGTGATTGAGCCGCCTGCAAAATTGTCCGGATCCAGTTTGCCCAGAACCAGATCAGCATCGGTCACCGCCGGTCTCTCACCACCGCGCCCGTAACAGGCAGGGCCGGGTTCTGAGCCTGCTGATTCTGGTCCAACGCGAATTTGCCTGAGGCTGTCCACATGTGCCAGTGAACCTCCACCTGCACCAATTTCCACCATGTCGATAACGGGGATGGAAATAGGCATACCTGAACCTTTCTTGAAACGATAGGTGCGTGCGACTTCGAATACGCGACTGGTCTTGGGAGTCTGGTTTTTGATCAGACAGATCTTTGCTGTCGTACCTCCCATATCGAACGACAACACTTTGTCGAGTCCGTAGCGGGCTGCAACATTGGCGGCAAAGACAGCGCCTCCAGCGGGGCCAGACTCCACCAGACGCACAGGAAAGTCAGCTGCGCTCTCTATCGAGATGATGCCGCCGCCCGAGTGCATCAGAAAAATGGCACACGCGACGCCTTCGTTCTGCAAACGACCTTCCAGACGGCTCAGATAGCTTTTCATCAATGGCTTGATGTATGCATTGGCCACGACGGTATTAAAGCGCTCGTATTCGCGCATCTGCGGGGAGACTTCCGAGGAAAGCGAAATCATGACGTTTGGCAAGCGCGCCTGCAGTACATCACGCACTTGCTGTTCGTGCGCTGGATTGACATAACTGTGCAGCAAGCCGACGGCAACACTTTCATAACCCGCTAATTCGATCTGGTCGACAAGAGTGTCGACCTCGCGGGTCTGTAGTGCAATCAGTACCTTGCCAGAGGCATCAATACGCTCCTTGAGTGTCAGCCTGCTTTGCCGGGGCAGAAGAGGTTCGGGAAGGATCAGGTTCAGATCGTATTGCTCGAAGCGCGATTCGGTACGCATCTCGATAACATCTCGGAAGCCATCTGTTGTAATCAACGCAGTCTTTGCACCACGCCTCTCGATAAGTGCATTGGTGGCGAGGGTGGTACCGTGAATTATCTGACCAATGTCGGACGGGCTTGCGCCCGCTTTAGCGCAGACCTGATGTAATCCATCAATAATGGCCTCCTCTGGCGCGCTGTAGGTTGTCAGAACCTTGGTAGAGAACTGCAGTCCATCGATCTCGAGGACAACGTCGGTAAACGTACCGCCGATATCGACACCTAGACGATGAGAGATCTGGCTCATGATGTGTGCTCTTTTGAGTAGTGGTGACTGAATTGTCAGGACCTTGAGAGCCCGAGGTTCTGGTGTGAAACGGGTTCAAAGTACCTGACGACGGTGGGCGCCTGCAAAACAACAAGTTGGCTGATCCTTACACCACATATATCAATAAACAATGAATAACATCAAATTATTTATTATTATTAAAAAAATAAGAATTTGTTATGATCGCACGCTGGTGTAAAGGCGCAAGACACGATGCCACTGGATTTCAAACAATTGGAAGCGTTCATCTGGGTTGCTGATCTTGGCAGCTTCAGCAAGGCGGCCGCACGGCTGAACACCACGCAGCCCAATATATCCATACGGATCCGCTCGCTGGAGTCCACATTGAAAGTCAAGCTACTGGAGCGTGATGCGGGATCGGTACGTATCACTGCACGAGGCACGGATCTGTTGTTACATGCGCGACAGGTGCTTGATTCGGCTCACAACATGATTGCAGCCGTCGGTGATACCTCGTTGCGAACGGGAACGTTGCGACTTGGTGTTACCGAAATGATCGTGCACACCTGGTTACAGGATTTTCTAAAGGTTTTGAAAGAGCAGTTTCCGGCGCTTCAGGTTGAACTCACCATAGATCTATCGGTTAATCTGACGAAAGAGCTGTTTAGTCGCAATATCGATCTGGCTTTGCAGAACGGTCCATTTGATCGCGCTACCAGCGCAAGCATTCAATTAGGAAACTATCCATTGATCTGGGTTGCTTCGCCTGAATTGGGTTTGCCAACAACACGAAAGATATCGACAAAGCAACTCAGTGCTAATCCGATTCTGACGCATGCCAGAGATACCGCCTTGTTTAAAGAGGTGTCAGAGCACTTCAATCAAGTAGATATGGGTCATGTACGCCTGGTGCCATCGAGCAATCTGGCGGCCTGTCTGTTTCTGGCCATCAACGGAATGGGAGTGGCAACCTTACCCAAATCCATGGTAACCAGTGCTTTGAACAGAGGGGACATTGTTGAATTGAAGTATCAATGGACGCCTAGAAGCCTTGATTTTCTGGCGCGTTTTGATAAAAACAAATCTCCGGGCTTCGTAAGGGACATTGCAGGTATTGCCCAGTATGTGTCGAATGACTAATAATTCTCCAACACGTCTATGGAATTGTTGTTTGCAGCTTTTCCCTCGAAAAGCGCATTACTGACTTTTTCTTTCCCTGTCTCCGAGATCTGGCATAAGCTGTTGTTCGTTTAAGGTGCGTGTTCTGATCCTGAACAACAAGCTGCCTGAACGTTATGGTGGAATGCCCTTTAGCATAAGTCCCAACAGTGTTTCTCTACATATCAAGGTACATGAACTATGGAAAAAATCGGATTCAGAATGCAATTGAACTCTGGCCAGGCTGCAGAGTACCGGCGCCGTCATGATGAGATCTGGCCGGAACTCGTAAGCTTGTTGAAAGAGGCTGGCATCTCTGACTATTCAATTTTCCTGCATGAGCCGGGCAATAGTTTGTTTGCCGTATTGCGTCGCTCGCCGGATCACACTATGGATCGTTTACCATTGGAGCCTGTCATGCAGAGGTGGTGGGAGCATATGGCAGACATCATGGTCAGCGGTAGCAACAACGAGCCTGTTGTCGAGCCATTGGAGCAGGTTTTTCATCTGGAATGATTGCACTTTACTCACGCTCGGTAAGCCGTACTTGATCATATCGTTACAGGAAACGGAACATCACGGTAATCGACAATGATCTATCAATCGATTCAGAGTAGCTTACAGACATCAGATCTGATTCATCGCAAGACTAATCAATAATCTGACAAATGAATTCGGACGAGTGAATTCAGGCAGGCCTCTATGTCCTTGATCACGATGTTCTTGTAACCGCCGGGTTTGGCTGTTCGCCACTTGCCGCCTCCACGGCTTCCAAGTACCAGGAAGCAACGTACCCCCGGCGATAGCTGTGAAAATCTGTCGATACCGTTGTCAATGATTTGAAAACTGAGAGTGAACCAAAATGAAACATCCTGTTTTTTTGCCAGGGGCTGCTATAAGCCTGTTGATATTGTCAGCATGTAGCAGTGACGAGAACGATCCAGCGGTGGACTTCGGAATACCACCACCCGCATCCATGGTCACCAGTGGAACCGTTGAAGTGCTTGACGAAGGATCTTCCCGATATCATGTTCTGGTTTTCGGCGAGCTTGTCACTTCTACCATTGTGGAAACAGAGTCTGGTTCTATTATCGTGGATGTTGCTTTTGGCCTTATTCCTGAATCTGGAACACAACTACGCGCATATGCTGATGCCTTGGGTAAGCCGATTGATGTTGTCATCACTCATGCTCATCTGGATCACTTCGGGAACATTGCAAGCTTTGCAGACACCAACGTCTATGCAGAAACAGAAAATGCCGCGTTGTTGTTAGCGGATATGAGTTTTACTGGCTTGTATAGCGGCACAGTCAACGCTGTCAGTGGCACTATACAACTTGCCGGAATAGACGTGGTATTCGATAACATTTCCAATACAGAAGCGACTGAAAACGGGTATATCTCCATTCCCGGTGACAATACACTGTTCCTTGGGGATCTGATTTTTAATCAATCACATGCCTTTATCAGGGATTACACACCGCTGGATGATACCGATGAGCTTGATTTCTGGATCGCCGGTTTAAATGATATTCAAGATAACTTTGGTAACTACAATCGCGTTTTTGTCGGACACAATGGACACCGGTCTGATGTTAGTGCAGTTCTTGACGAGAATATCGACTACTTAACCGTTTCGCAGGCGCTGATCAAAGGGACCCGAGCGCTAACCGCTGGTGGCTTCGCTGCCTCTGTTCAGGAAGTGACCGACGAGTTGGCTCGGCTATATCCAGACTACAAGAATGGCGGATTGCTACTGGCGTTACCGAACGGATTATTTCCCGGAGATCCGGGAGCGGCCTGGTTTCCATAACGGGCTATTTTATCGGGTGTGAACACGCAGTTGTTCACGCCAGCTTCGAGCGTAACGTTCGAGATTATGTCGCTCAGTTTCATCGAGTTCTATGAGATCGTAGCGAGGCAGTTGTTTCGGTGGGCTGATCAGCATGGCTGCTCCTACACTGGTGCCTGTTCGGGATGTGCTGGTAAACACAGGTCGTTGGCTGACGGCTGCCAGCATACGGGCATAGTATTTGTCATGTGCCAGCGGACCTTCTATGTAGGTAGGTCCACGGCTGCCAATCAGTAACATGCATTCATGAGTCATCATTGCAAGATACAATGTAACCGCGCAGTGCAGGCGCGGCTTGTCATCTTGTGCTTCGGTACCGACCCATTGGTTCTCTGAATTTGGATAAGGGCCAGTACCGGTAACCATAGATGGCATGAGCATTGTCGGTAATTGCTTGTCATCAAGGAGTCTGTTCATAGCCTGATCTGTAGCCACGTCGGAGACGCCTAACAGCTCTCGTTCGCGTCCACCCATGAACCGGGCCGACGGTACGCTCCGACCTCTGGCATTCACATTGAGTAGAGTATCTTTGTTCTCATCGAGACTGGTTGGCGCTCCACCTATAGCCATTGCAATAAACCAAGTACCAGTGGATACCACAGAATAGGCAGTGTCTCTTGCAATCAGATGCGGCACCAGCGATGCGTTTGAGTCGTGAATGCCGGTGTATACCGGCGTTGTGGCTCGAAGCCCTGTTGATTTTGCGATGGAAGCCCGGAGCGTGCCGCTCAATTGACCGGAGTGTCTGGTAGCTGGCATCAGTGAGCGCAAGTTAATGCTGTCGACCAGAGAAGAATAGCGTTGGTGTCTCGGCTCGTACAAATCAGAATGACAACCCAGAGATGTCACATCGTTGTGTCGCTCACCACAGAGCAGGTGAACCCAGTATTGAGGCCACGTTAACAACGTGCTGGCATCCGCGAATTGTTTCGGGTGACGGCTCTGTTGCCAGTACAACTGAGCGCCTATGTTCAGACCACCGGGCAGTGCCGGTGAACCGGTATCAGCAAACGCAGGGCGGAGCAGATTGTAGGCATCCCGGGTTTCATCAATTCCGGAAAATTCGTAATCAATTACTGGTAGTACCAGTCGTCCGGCCGTATTGATCAGTGCGGCCGTTGCTCCGTGTGTAGTGATGGTAATAGCATCGATAGTCTGATGGGCAGCCAGCACACAAAGAGCATCAATGATGAACGTTTCGATCGCAGCGTGATCAAGGCTTGGATATAGTGTCTCGGAGTTGACAACAGCTGCCTGAGTAAGAAGCTGCACTTCTGTGGCGGTAGCCGTATCAACGAGTGCTACTTTGGAATTGGTTTTGCCAAGATCAATGACAGCAACGTGACAAGCCATAAGTCAGCTTTTTACTCTGCTTCGCGTTCGGCGTATCACAATGGGGAGGGCGATAACGGTGATAAGCAGCAGACCTACGAATATTGACATTACAATGCCCGGTACGTTGAGTAAACCCAGTCCAAAGGTCACCATGCCCATCACGATAGCGGCGATTATAACACCGGGTATGGTACCTGAGCCGCCCAGTATATTGACACCACCCAGCACGACCATGGTGACGATTTCAAGTTCCCAGCCAACGGCTATTGAAGGGCGTGTAGAGCCAAGGCGTGATGTCAGGCATATTGCTGCGATGGCCGACATGATGCCGGTGAGCACGAAAAGAATGAACTTCACCCGTGATACTCGTATGCCGGAAAACAAGGCAGCTGTCGGGTTGTTGCCAATGGCAATGGTGCTGCGACCAAACGATGTTCGATGTAGCAACACATAAAACAGGAAGGCTGATACCGAGAATATGACCATCTCTACCGTGATGACCCACCAAACATAGCCTTGACCAAAGTAGGCGAAAGAATCCGGGTACCCAGAGTAGGCCTGATCGCCCAGTACGATATAGGCAATGCCTCTGAACAAGGACAGGGTGCCAATAGTGACAACGATGGAGGGCAGTCCCATGACGGCGACAAGAAATCCGTTGAACGCACCACACGCCGCGCCGACTGCCAGCGCAATCACTACAAGGGCCGGTGTATCGAACCCCAGTTGAACGGCAAAGCCCATGCAGGTAGACACCAGTGCGATGATGGAAGCTACGGACAGATCGATTTCACCCGCAATGATTACCAGCGCCATAGCAAACGCAATCATGGCTTTTTCAGTGAAATTGAAGGTTGCGTCAGACAGGTTCCAAGGATCGAGAAAATAGGGTGATGCCTGTGTGTTGAGAAAGAAAATCAGTATGCCTACGCCCAGTAGCAGAAACTCCCAGCTAGACAGAAGACGGGTAAACGGGCTACGAAGCCTGTCTGGTATAGAACTATTGTTGCTGATGCTATTCATGTTTGCTCAGCCTGCTTTAGGATAATACGTCCGATACGTCGCTCGGATCGGGCGTTGAATATCACGGCAACGATAATCGCCGAACCGGAAATTGCCTGTTGCCAGAATGGGGAGATGTTGATGACCGGTAGTGCGTTCTTGATTACACCGAGAAACAAGGCTCCCAGTACTGCGCCTGCCACTGACCCCATACCTCCTGCAATGGAAATTCCACCGATGACACAGGCAGCGACAACATCCAGTTCAAAGCCAGCTGCAATATCGACATAGGCAACCGCATAACGAGATACCCATAGATATCCGGCAACACCGGAAAGGGCCCCTGACAAGACGAACGCGTTGAACCGCGTGCGGCCAACATCAATACCGGTATAAACGGCTGCATTCGGATTGCCGCCGACCGCATATAGCGCACGCCCCATAGGTGATCGGTTCAGCAATACATAAAGGCAGGCGATGCTCAGCAAAGCAGCCCAGGAGAGCATGGGAATACCGACGATATCCACGCGGGGCAAGGCCTTGAAGGCGGGGCTCATTTCGTGAGCATTCACCCATTGTCCATCGGATATCAAAAAGATGATACCTCTGAAAATCGTCAGAGTGCCCAGTGTGACCACAATCGGCGGGATATCCAGTTTCCACACAAGAAGCCCGTTGATGCTGCCTAGCAAAGCGCCCAGAACAATGGCCAGCACAACCAGTAACGGTATGGGAATACCGGGTACTGCCGCATTGAGCATCGCAGTACACATACCTACAAGAGCAAGATTGGATGCCATCGACAAGTCGATGCAACGCGTGAGTATGACCGCCATCTGTCCCAGTGCCAGAATGATCAATATGGAGGTGTCGTTGAAGACACCCAGCAGAGACTGTGGTGATGCAAAGGCTGGGAAGCGCAGATAGATCAGCGCTATCAATAACAGGAGAGCCAGGGCGAGAAGCGCATCACGTGTCAGCTTAAAGGACATCATGCTGCGTTGGCCTCGTTGATACCTGCCGCCGCGCGTACCAGTAATTCAGGGGTGACGTGCTGCTGATCGTATTGTGCGACCTGACGTCCTTCTCGCAACACGATGATACGATCAGACATGCCCATGATCTCCGGAATTTCTGATGACACCATGATCACGGCCAGACCCTGCGCAGCCAGCTCGCGCATGAATGCATGAACCGCAGCTTTCGATCCAATATCTATGCCCTTGGTAGGTTCGTCTAGAATGATGACCAGAGGTTGTGTTGCCAGCCATTTTGCAATGACCACTTTCTGCTGGTTACCACCAGAGAGTTCGCCGGCGGGTTGGTCGAGCGCGGCAGCCTTCAATTCAAGACGTTGTGTATATTGCCGAGCCAGTGCGTACTCGTTGGCTAGCCGTACAAATCCTTTGTGAGATGTCTGCTTGAGCGATGGCAAGGCGATATTATCGACAATGGGAAGGGCGGTGATTGCACCTTGTTTGCCCCTGTCTTCCGGAACATAGACCAACCCGTGGGCAATGGCGTCTGCAGGGGTTTTGGGGGTCACCAGCGTTTCATTGATAAACAGTTTTCCAGCGCTTGGGCGTGTGATGCCAAACAAGGCGTGCATGCATTCGCTACGTCCAGCGCCTACCAGGCCGTACAATCCGAGGATTTCCCCTCGTTTCAGCGAAAAGCTGATGTTGTCAAATTCGGTTGGATGGGAATAACCTTCAACCCTCAAGATAGTTTCACCCAGCGTGTTGGTTCGTGGTGGAAACACGCTATCTACAGAGCGCCCCACCATCATTTTCACTAGCGCAGCGGAGTTGGTTTCATGGATGAATCCGTCGCCGACCCTTTCGCCATCACGAAAGACGGTATAACGATCAGCCACACGGAATATTTCATCGAACTTGTGGCTGATAAACAGGATCGCCTTACCAGCGGATTTAAGTTGTTCAACCAGTAGATAGAGTTCTTCTATTTCCTTGTGGGACAGGGCTGCCGTAGGTTCGTCCATAATGACGACGCTGGCATCAATGGATAATGCTCTAGCGATGGCTACCAGATGTTTGCTGGCGATGCCCAGATCGCGCAGTAAGGTTGTAGGATTGATTGTTGCGCCGATGCGTTCGAGGAGCTCGGCCGCATTGCTATTCATTTTCTTCCAGTTCACAAGACCCAGTTGGGTGCGTGGTGCATGTCCGATAAAAATGTTTTCAGCAACCGATAGCTGATCGAACAGTACGGTCTCCTGATGAATGGCAGTAATGCCTGAGCGCGCAGCATCGTTGGGTGTTGCGAGTCTTGTGGTCTTACCGCGTAGTTTGATCAGACCCTGATCAGGTTGATGGATACCCGTAAGTACTTTGACAACAGTGGACTTGCCGGCGCCGTTTTCTCCAACTAACGCGGTGACCTCGCCGGCGTATAAATTCAGCGATACGGATGAGAGTGCACGCACGCCCGGGAAATTCTTGGTGATTCCGTCCAAAGATAAGACCGGGGATCGGGATGAATCTTGGGGTGTAGACAACGCGGCGTACTCCAACGGCCAAAAGATAACTGGGAGGGATAAGCCAAGGCGTCGACGTCAAGCGGGTCGACGCCCTGTTTTTCGGTTTTCTAGAAAATATCTTTGAAGTCGTTGATGTTGGACGCGTCATAGACAAACGGATCCGCCATGGCACCGTCCAGTTCGTCACTGAGCGTCACGGCTCCCAGGCGCCCCATACCGATTTCAGCACCGGCGGCAGCTTTTACATCGCCCTTGGCCAGATTGTATGAAATCATTGCCGCTGCATAACCCAGGTCAATGGGATTCCAGATGGCAAATGATTTGGATGCGCCTGAGTCAACATGAGCTGCCATTTCTGACGGCAAGCCCAGGCCGGTGACCAGAATCTCTCCTGCCTTGTCTGCATCGGATACAGCCTGTGCAGCGGCCACGATTCCGACTGAAGTGGGCGCGATAATCGCTTTCAGGTCTGGATGAGACGACATGAGACCTTGTGCTTCACGATAGCTTTTGTCTGACAGGTCATCACCATAGACCGTTGCAACCACGTTGATGCCTGGGTAGTTGCCAACCACCTTGTTCATCTCCTCGATCCAGATGTTCTGGTTGGTTGCCGTGGCTGAGGCGGAGAGTACTGCAACGTCCCCACCTTCTGGCAAATGATCTGCCGCCATCTTGACAATCATATTGCCAATCAGGGAATTGGACGAGGGGTTCAAGTGCATTTGTCGCCCTTCGGGCGCCACACCTGAATCCCAGGAGATCACGGTAATACCACGGTCCATGGCTTTCTTCAGTGCCGGTACCAGCGCATCCTGATCGTTGGCAGAAATGGCGATGGCATCCACCTTCTGGGCAATCAGTGAATTGATGACTTCGATCTGTCCTTCGGCTGTGGTGTCTGTCGGGCCTGTATAGATGATTTCAACACCGCCGAGTTCTGTGGCGGCCTCTTCAGCCCCTTTGGCAGCAGCTTCAAAAAAGCCGATACCCAGTGCCTTGACGACAAGTGCAATTCTCATATCTTCAGCATGTGCAGGGGATATGGCTACTGTACCGCCCAACAATGCTGCTGCTAAAAATGTGGTTGTTTTCTTCATCTGTGTGTCTTCCTCTTGTGGTGGTATGGAGTTTGGTACTACTTTTCAGGAGTCTATCCAGCTTTTTCTGCTGTTCGGGTTCTGGCGATAATCACTTTCACATCCGCAGCTTCTAGCATACTGACTGAGGTATCATCGATACGATCGTCTGTTATGAGGACATCGATTCGATCAAGCGGGCAAAGCAGCAGTGATGACCTGCGCTGAAATTTTGATGCATCGGCCAGCACCACCAGTTCGTCTGCTTGTCCGAGCAGCTTATGCTCACTTTGTATAACCAGTGGATCGGATTCCATCAAGCCCAAACGTCCGACACTGTGAGCACCCATGAACATGCGTGAAGCGCAGAAGTTTTTGGTGACATCGTTCTCGAAGGGGCTGAGGATAATATTCTGTTCTCTGTAGATTGTGCCGCCGGGTAAGGTGAGCTGGTTTTTCGAGTGTTGCAACAGGTGTTCGGCAATGGGAAACGAATTGGTAAAAATCTGCATGCGCATCGTGGTCAGCAGATGCACCATCTGATAAGTGCTGGTTCCACCGTTGATGATAATGTCATCGCCGTCACTGCATAGCGCCACAGCTTCCCGTGCGATCGCAAGCTTCTCAACGATGTGCATGCTTTTGTTGACACTGAAAGGACGTCCGGCTAACGGGCTGTGCGTAGGGGGCAGCAGGGCCTCAGCACCGCCTCTGACGCGCCGAAGTTGCTTGCCCATGTGCAAGGCAGCAATATCACGACGGATAGTCGCTTCGGATGAATCTGTGAGTGCCACAAGCTCTGCCACGGTGGCGACGGGTTTTTCCTGAACCGCCGACAAAATGATTTTTTGTCTTTCCAACTCGTGCATAACTCTTGAAAAGTGTCCGTGGTGCCAATGTGTCACGAGTGATGATACTAAGTGGCGCAAATATGTCAATCAAAAACGATCATAGGCAATCACAATTATGAAAAAATGATTTCATGTGATTGACAATGCCTGTATTTCGCGCAATCCTAATGACATTTAAGCCGGAAGGTATATAGACACATGAGTGCCAGTCACAGCACACAGTTGCTGGAAAATCTTTGGGACCAGAACCATGCCGCAACGCTTGATGAGCCCGGGCGTCTGCTGTACCGATCCAACCTTCTGGGTAGCGACAAGCGCATAACCAATTACGGGGGTGGAAACACCTCGGCTAAGGTTGTGACACCCGATCCGCTAAGCGGCCAGGATACCCAGGTGCTCTGGGTGAAAGGATCCGGAGGGGATGTGGGCACCATGAAGCTCGATGGATTTTCAACCTTGTATATGGACAAACTCGAGGCGTTGCGGGGCCTGTATCGTGGAGAGCAATTTGAAGACGAGATGGTTGCCTATCTGTCGCATTGCACGTTCAATCTCAACCCTCGTGCCTCTTCCATCGACACGGCATTGCATGCTTATGTGCCTCATGTCCATGTTGATCACATGCATCCGGATGCGATTATCGCGATTGCTGCAGCCGCCGAGGGGCAGTCTATTACCGAGGAGATCTTCGGGCGAGATATTGGCTGGCTTCCATGGAAGCGTCCGGGCTTCGAGCTGGGTCTGTGGCTGTCTGAATTCTGTCAGGAAAACCCCGAGGCGCGTGGCGTGATCCTTGGTAGTCATGGTCTTTTTACCTGGGCCGATACGGCTGAAGAGTGCTATGTCATAACGCTCGAGATCATCAATCAGGCGATCAGCTGGTTACAGGCCAAAACAGAAAACTCCACGGTGTTTGGCGGGGAACAATACCAGGCATTGTCCCCGGCGCAACGACGTACAGTCGCCGAGAAGCTGATGCCGGAGATTCGTGGGCTCATCTCTCAGGATCAATACAAGGTTGGCCATTTTGATGACAGTGCTGCGGTACTTGAGTTTGTCTGTAGCCAGCACTTACCTGCTCTGGCTGCACTGGGCACGAGTTGCCCTGACCATTTCCTGCGCACCAAAATTCGCCCATTGATTGTCCAGTTTGACCCTTCAACAAACCAGATTGACAATACCGTGGCTTCTCTGCCGCATGCACTCGCAGAGTATCGTGAAGATTACGCGAGCTACTATCAGCGTTGCAAGCATGACGACAGTCCTGCCATGAGAGACCCTAATGCGGTTGTCTATCTCGTGCCGGGTGTTGGCATGATTACCTTTGCCAAAGACAAGGCCACAGCACGCATCAGTGCTGAGTTCTATACCAATGCCATTAACGTCATGCGTGAATCATCTTCCATTTCCACCTACTGTGGTTTGCCTGAGCAAGAGGCTTTTGACATCGAGTACTGGTTACTGGAAGAGGCCAAACTTCAGCGCATGCCTAAGCCAAAAAGTCTCGCTGGACGGATCGCCTTTGTGACCGGGGGGGCCGGTGGCATTGGTTCGGCTACGGCCCAACGTCTGTTGTCAGAGGGTGCCTGTGTGGTGCTCGCTGACATTGATGAAGGCTTGTTGAGTGAAACCTGCGCGCAGCTGGTGGAAGCCCATGGGGCCGATGTGGTGCGTCAGGTGCTGATGGATGTCACCGATGAGCAACAGGTATGTGCCGCAGTTGGTTTTGCTTCCCGGGAATATGGTGGTATCGACATTCTGATCTCCAACGCAGGAATCGCCTCGTCGGCTGCCATTGAAGACACGACGCTTGCATTGTGGAACAAGAATATGGATATCCTGTCCACCGGGTACTTTCTGGTGTCGCGCGAAGCATTTAGGGTATTCAGGCGTCAGGCTCTGGGTGGCGCAGTTGTTTTTGTCGCCTCTAAAAATGCCCTGGCTGCATCTCCTGGCGCATCCGCCTATTGCACGGCAAAGGCGGCCGAAGTGCATCTGGCCCGTTGTCTGGCTCTGGAAGGCGCGGGTGGTGGTATCCGTGTCAATGTCGTGAATCCGGATGCGGTATTGCAAGGCTCAAAGATATGGAGCGGCGACTGGTTGCAGGAACGTGCAGATGCCTATGGTAAAGAGACTGAGGAGCTTCAGGCGCATTATCTTGAGCGTTCGCTGCTCAAGCGAGCTGTGCTTCCTGAAGATATCGCAGAAGCTGCGTACTTTCTCGTCAGTGATGCATCTGCTAAATCTACAGGCAACATCATTAACGTGGATGCCGGAAATGTTCAATCTTTCACACGATAGGATTCGGGGTTAATTCATGATTATCGATGCAGATCTCATAGAGCGCCATAACCAGTCACGCTTGTCTGCACTGGATGCGGACTACACGGCCCTGGCTGAGCATCTGCATCGTAGTCGGGTGGATATCGATTCCCTTGTTCAGTGCGCCAGCGAATTTGGCGTTGCCATTCCCTCATGGGGCGTGGGCACGGGTGGAACACGATTTGCCCGGTTTCCTGGTGTGGGGGAACCCAGGCATGTGTTTGACAAGCTTGATGATTGCGGCGTCATTCAGCAGTTGACCCGAGCGACGCCCACTGTGTCCTTGCATATTCCGTGGGACGATGAAGATCCAACTGTGCTGCGTGACCAGGCCAGCAGTCTGGGGCTTGGCTTTGATGCCATGAATTCAAATACGTTTCAGGATCAGTCTGGTCAATCACACTCGTACAAATATGGTTCGCTGTCGCATGCGCAGAAGGCCACCAGAGAGCAGGCCATTGCTCATAATATCCGGTGTATTGAAATCGGCAAGACACTGGGTTCAAAAGCACTGACTGTTTGGGTCGGAGATGGGTCAAACTTTCCTGGCCAAGTACATATGGGAAAGCAATTTGATCGCTATCTTTCAGCCATGCAACAAGTCTATGCCGCTTTGCCTGACGACTGGCAATTGTTCACCGAACACAAGATGTATGAGCCGGCATTTTATTCTACGGTAGTGCAGGACTGGGGCAGCAATTACCTGATTGCCACTGAGCTCGGTGAAAAGGCAAGCTGTCTGGTAGATCTCGGTCATCATGCGCCGAACGTGAATATCGAAATGATCGTTTCACGTCTGGCGCGGTTCGGCAAACTCGGTGGATTTCATTTTAATGATTCAAAATACGGGGATGATGATCTGGACTCGGGTGCCATTGATCCCTACAGGTTGTTTCTGGTTTTTAATGAGCTTGTCGACATAGAGCGTCAGCAGGGCAAAAGCTTCAGGCCTGCGTACATGCTTGATCAATCGCACAACGTCACTGATCCGATCGAAAGCCTAATGACAAGCGCTGTTGAAGTTCAACGTGCTTTCATTCAGGCATCACTGGTAGATCGGCAAGCACTGGCGGCTTATCAGGACGAGAACGATGCTCTGATGGCATCGCAAATACTCAAGGCGGCATTCAGGACCAATGTCGATCCTGTTTTGCAACGTACGCGAATGCTGTCCGGAGGGGCTATTGATCCTGTTGCAGCCTTTCGTGAATCACAGTATCGGCAAACTGTGGGTAAAAGCCGCCCGATGGTAAGCGGGGCCGGTGGCGGCATAGTTTGAATGTGTGGGGAGCCGCCGCATGACGGCTATTGATTCCTGCCTATACCGAAGTGAGGTCTAGGAGCCTGCGCGGCAGAAATCAATCGGCTACGAGCAGCCCACTTTTGGCCAAATTTTGCGCTCATTTTCGTCACTTAGCCGGCTAAACTCCTCAAATGAGCACAAAATTTGACTCAAAATTGGACTACTCTCGCTCG
>JBGCEH010000012.1:0-102990 GCA_045106195.1 Granulosicoccus sp. | reverse complement strand
GCAGGCAAGCAGGTCGCAGGCAAGCAGGTCGCAGGCAAGAAGGTCGCAAGCAAGAAGGTTGCAAGCAAGAAGGTTGCAAGCAAGAAGGTTGCAAGCAAGCAGGTTGCAAGCAAGCAGGTTGCAAGCAAGCAGGTTGCAAGCAAGCAGGTTGCAAGCAAGCAGGTTGCAAGCAAGCAGGTTGCAAGCAAGAAGGTCGCAGGCAAGAAGGTCGCAGGCAAGAAGGTCGCAGGCAAGAAGGTCGCAGGCAAGCAGGTCGCAGGCAAGCAGGTTGCAAGCAAGCAGGTTGCAAGCAAGAAGGTTGCAAGCAAAAAGGTCGCAAGCAAGAAGGTCGCAAGCAAGAAGGTCGCAAGCAAGAAGGTCGCAGGCAAGCAGGTCGCAGGCAAGCAGGTCGCAGGCAAGAAGGTCGCAAGCAAGAAGGTTGCAAGCAAGAAGGTTGCAAGCAAGAAGGTTGCAAGCAAGAAGGTTGCAAGCAAGAAGGTCGCAGGCAAGAAGGTCGCAGGCAAGAAGGTCTCAGGCAAGAAGGTTGCAGGCAAGAAAGCGACGAGCAGGAAGACCGTTACCAAGAAGAACGCGACCAAGCGACGGAGTGTCTAGACAATGTGGCGCTTAGTTCAAGCAAATAATGGTAGAGGGCAGGTCGCCAAACTACGAACGCCTCTGACAGTGAGTCATGGCAAGACATCTTACTGGCGCTGGTCATGACAGATAATAACGAATCAGCGTCGCGAGGCGCTGTCATCACCAGTGCTTCAGACAAGCTAATGTCCAGGCAGTATGTTGGGGGGTTGCATAGCGTCAAAGCAGCACTGAAATCATCAGCCAGCGAGATAGAGACGTTGCTGGTACAAAAAGGGCGCCGTGATACTCGTTTGCGCGATATGCGCCAACTGGCTGAGCGTCATGCGATCGATACCGAAGAAGTTAACCGGTCGTTATTAAACGAGCTTGCGCCTGATCTGCAGCATCAGGGAGTGGTTGCTGTTCTTCGAGTGGCTTCCAGTGGTATCCGTGATGATCTTGAGG
Source organism: Granulosicoccus sp. (assembly GCA_045106195.1). Lineage (GTDB taxonomy): Bacteria > Pseudomonadota > Gammaproteobacteria > Granulosicoccales > Granulosicoccaceae > Granulosicoccus. The sequence goes on along the minus strand of JBGCEH010000012.1, from coordinate 101,967 downwards.
CGTTTGTAAAAACGGCCCTTGAAGGCGAACGTGCCCGGTCTCTGCTTATTCTTGTGCTGGATGAAGTTCAGGATCCGCATAATCTGGGGGCCTGTTTACGTTCCGCCGATGCAGCAGCCGTTGATGCGGTGGTTATCCCTGCGAATAACAGTGTTGGCTTGACGCCTGTTGTCCGCAAGGTCGCCTGCGGGGCGGCTGAGTGCGTGCCACTGTTCCAGGTAACCAATCTGCAGCGCGCTGTTGCCCAGCTACAAAAGCAGGGTGTGTGGGTATATGGCGCAGCTGGTGAGGCTGCGTCCAGTCTGTATCAACTGGACTTGTCAGGGCATGTCGCACTGGTTATGGGCGCTGAAGGAAAAGGTATGCGGCGTCTGACACGCGAGCAGTGTGACGATTTATTCCACTTGCCAATGCTTGGCTCGGTATCCAGTCTGAATGTATCTGTGGCTGCGGGTGTGAGTTTGTTTGAAGCCGTGCGGCAGCGCTCACAATAGGCCATGGACCTGTTAGAGCCTCTGTAGTCGAAATTACCTGGCTTTGCGGGTGCCTCGTAGCTTGCAATAGCCAATGCAAGTCGTTATCATTGGAAGGCTTTGTCAACCGGCAAGGCCAACTTCCTCGTCCAGTATCCCTGTCATGCTTTTCGAACCTCCGCGTTCAAAAGCCTATACAGGTTACGGGCGTTACCCACAGGGAGCAATAATGCGCCATTACGAAATCGTGTTTCTGGTCCACCCTGACCAGAGTGAACAGGTACCCGCCATGATCGAGCGGTATCGCGGAATTATCGAGACTCGAGAGGGTGTCATCCACCGCCAGGAAGACTGGGGACGACGTCAGCTTGCCTACCCGATCAACAAAATCTACAAAGCTCATTATACGCTGCTCAATATTGAGTGCACCCAGGAAGCGCTTGAAGAACTCACCAGTGCGTTTAAGTTCAATGATGCTGTTATCCGGCATATGATTCTGCTACAGGATGGACCAGTCACTGAAGCCTCACACCTGATCAAGAAGGATGAGTCACGTGGTGAGGAAGAGCGCAAGCCGAGAGCTGCTGATGCCGAAGGGGATAGCGATATGCCCGACAGCCCAGGCACAGAAGCTTCCCTGGCAGCTAACTAGAACAGATCTGGAGAAACAATTATGTCTCGTTATTTTCGACGTCGTAAATATTGCCGATTCACCGCTGAAGGTATTACTGAGATCGACTACAAGGATCTTGAGCTACTCAAGGGCTTTGTGACCGAAACCGGTAAGATCGTACCTAGCAGAATTACAGGTACTAAGGCCCGCTACCAGCGCCAGCTGGCAACAGCCATCAAGCGTGCTCGGTATGTGGCCTTGTTGCCATACACAGACCAACACTAGAAAAAAGGCTGCGCTCTTTCTCGCATCGAAGCCAGTGCCCGACCGTCGTATGACGCAGCGGTCCGAGTATTTCCGGCAAGGGTGGGGAAGTGCGGCAGGTACGTGTCGTTAGCTGCACAGGCTGCCGGCACTATCGCTATCCGCATGCCTTTCAATAACTCAGTTACCTCAATCATCATATGATAGCGCTGGCTCGCATAGCAGACCGTGGTCCCATGACAGCCGCTATATTGGCTGCTGTCCTGTTGCTTGCGGCTTTGTGGATACCTGCATTGCTGGTAGCCGGCGGAGCCGGTGGATTAGTGTTGTTTGCCAGCATGTTCTCGATGATTTGCCTGATCGCCAGTGCGGCGGTAGTGGCCTTTGTGGCCCTGCGTCATGGCGAGATGTCTGCATTGCAGGTTGTCGGTGGGTGTTTGCTGTTGATGGTTGTTGTGTCGCTGGCACTTTACGGCACTGCTGTTCATATTCCAATAATAGCGACGGTTTTCTGGCTTCCGGCAATTGTCGCCGCATTTGTTCTTGCGCGTTCAGTCAAGCTTGATTACGCGGTACTTACCATCGTCGCATGTGGGGTATTGGCAGTGGTCTTACTGAGTCTGGTGATGGGCGATACAACGGCTTTCTGGCGAAGTCAGTTCGGTGATGTAGGGACTTCCGCAACGATGCCCGACGTGACAGGGAACGCTGCATTGCTCACAGAAGAGCAGCGTGAAGAATTCATCACAGCGATGGCAAACATGATGACGGGTGCCATGGGCGTTTCGGTAATGAGTGTGGCTTTAGGGGCTCTGTTTTTGGCTCGAGCCTGGCAGGCCGGTCTGGTTAACCCGGGCGGTTTTCAGCAAGAGTTTCATTCACTGAGCCTTGGTCGTAATGCCGCACTTTTTTGCGTGCTTGTCATTACGCTTTCGCTTTTCATGGGAGGGCAGGTACCCGGTGCCATTGCCATGGTCGTGATTTTTGCTTTTTTCATACAGGGGCTTGCGGTAGTTCATGCCCTGGTAAAACAACGCGGTATGCATCGATTCTGGCTTCACGGTATTTACGTGTTGCTGATGTTGCCGCATACATTGCTTCTTCTGGCAGCGCTTGGCCTTGTAGACAATATGTTTAGTCTGCGTCGCCCGAAAAAGCAGTAATTCAAAGAATTTAACAGGAGAATATTCATGCAAGTCATTCTGCTTGAAAAGATAGATAAGGTCGGTCTACTTGGCGACATGGTTGACGTCAAGGCGGGCTTTGCACGCAACTTTCTGCTGCCTCAGGGTAAAGCTGAAATGGCAACACCTGAGAACATGGAAGCGTTCAAGCAGCGTCGCGCAGAGCTGGAAAAGCAGCAGGCTGACGCTCTGGCAAGTGCGAATTCGCGAAAAAGTGCGCTTGACGGTGTCACGGTTAGCATCACTTCCCGATCCGGTACCGAAGGCAAGCTATTTGGTTCAATCGGTACCGAAGAAATCCGTCAGGCATTTGAAGCTGCTGGCCAATCCGTTGAAAAGAAGGAAATACGTCTGCCGGAAGGTCCTTTGCGCAGCGTCGGAGAGCACCCGGTGACGCTGCATTTACATGCAGATGTCAATGCAGAAGTCATCGTTAACGTGGTTGGTGAAGAAGTCTAGATGCGTTATCGTACGGTTTAATAACCGGCTAAGTGTTTCCGGACAGTTGCATGGTTTGCCATGCAGCTGTCTGTCAACATCTAGTTTTTAGTTGCAGGAATTGATGCCGCAAGCGGTCCCCAGTAGCGCACCTGCGCTGATGGGGCAGAATTTGCAGGAATTGCTCCTGATGCCTTGTTCAGAATGTCGGAGCAGTTTTACAGATGGTTCACACGCCAGATGATTTCGACATCCCATCGGGACCCGAGCAAGACGAATATGGCGTCCCGCTCGATGCGTCTCCCGAAGATTTCGGCTTCGCGCCATCATCCCCAGCTCCCGGACAACCCCCGCCGGGGCCGTCGTTGCCCGTCTACAGTGAGCATCCGCAAAAAAACGGCCAACGCAACAAACGGGGATATTCTCGCCAGTCTGGCAGGGGCAACTACGGTGGTAACACCGAACAACTACTGGAAACATTGTCGCAGCGAGCGACGCATGCTCCACCACATTCCATTGAGGCTGAGCAAGCTGTCCTAGGTGTCCTCATGCTTGAAGCCAATGAGGCCTTCGACAAAGTATCAGAGGTCGTCACCGAAGGCGACTTCTACCAATACAGCCACAAACTGATCTATCGGGCCATCTCGACGCTTGCCGTCGAAGGCCGTCATCCAGATGTCGTAACCGTCACAGGCTGGCTGCAAACGCATGGTGAGCTGGAGGATTCCGGTGGTTTGAATTACATCGGTGCTTTGGTTGAGGTAGCCCCCAGCGCAGGCAACATCAAGGAATACGCTGACATTGTTCGTGAGCGTTCGGTACTCAGGCAACTTATTAGTGTGGCCAACGAAATTGCTGACAGTGCGTACGACTCGAACGGACGCACCGCCAAAGAGCTTCTTGATGCCGCCGAAACCAAGGTATTTGCCATCGCTGATCAGACAGCGAAAAGCGGTGGAGGCTTCCACGATATTAAAAGCGTACTGTCGACTGCCATCGAGCGAATCAACTTGCTTTTCGAGTCGGATGCAGCAATTACCGGACTGTCAACGGGTTTTACCGAGTTGGACGAAAAAACCAGCGGTTTGCAAAAATCCGACCTCATCATTGTTGCTGGCAGGCCTTCGATGGGTAAAACTACCTTTGCCATGAATATCGCGGAAAATGCAGCGATGGAAGCGGATGCGCCGGTTGCCATATTCAGCATGGAAATGCCGGCTGACCAATTGGGTATGCGGATGATTTCGTCTCTGGGTCGCGTCGAGCTGCAAAAGCTCCGGACCGGAAAACTTGCTGAGCAGGATTGGCCAAGAATTACTTCGGCGATAACCTTGTTGAATCAGAAGCGCAATGTGTATATTGATGATTCTCCGGGCTTAACCCCAACGGAATTGCGCGCACGGTCGCGACGACTTGCTCGTGAGCATGGGCTAAGCCTCATCGTTATTGACTACCTGCAACTCATGCAAGTGTCAGACAGTCGTGAGAACCGAGCCACCGAAATTTCAGAGATTTCCCGATCTCTCAAGGCTTTGGCCAAGGAACTGCAAGTTCCCGTCATTGCTCTGTCCCAGCTCAATCGAAGTCTTGAGCAGCGACCGGACAAGCGACCTGTCATGTCTGATTTACGGGAGTCAGGCGCTATTGAGCAGGATGCGGATGTCATCATGTTTATTTACAGGGATGAAGTGTATAACCCCGAGGACGAAGCCAATAAAGGCCGTGCAGAAATCCTGATAAGAAAACAGCGCAACGGGCCAATCGGTGCCGTTAATCTGACGTTTCTGGGTCGGTATACCCGGTTTGAAAACTTTTCGCCGGAGATCATGACTGGAGAATTTTCCTGAGTTACACAACGTCAAGTGTGATGCCTGTGCATGTTCCACTACACTAGTGTGGTATCGACAGATCTTCAGTCGGTAATTCTTACGATTGGTTCTTGGAAACACAATAGGCAATGTCTCAAAGTTTTATAGGCTCCAGAGAGCTCGGTCGGTCTGATTCAGATCAGAACTTGCGATCAGTCAGGATTCAGATCGATCTGGCAGCGATTCGCGCAAACCTGACGACAGCGCGAAAGTGCAGTCGCGGATCGCTACAATTTGCCACGATAAAGGCCGATGCTTACGGTCACGGTGCCGTTGTTGTAGCCCATGCCCTGTCTCCGCGGGTATCCAAACGCCAATACAGTGAACCGGACCTTGCCACGAGAGAGCCCAGTGAAGGATTTGCTGACGGATTCGCGGTGGTAACCATAGATGAGGCGCTCGAGCTTCGACAATCAGGTATCCGACAACCCATTCTTGTGTTGCAGGGGCCCCAAAGCATGGATGCTTGTGCTGAGCTAAAGCGAAATGAGCTGTGGCCGGTCATTCATGATTTGCAGCAGTACGCCTGGTATCGGCAGTGTCCTGAGCGGAATCTGCTTCAAGCGTGGCTCAAAGTTGATACCGGTATGGGGAGGCTAGGCGTTCAGCCCTCTGAGGCTCAAGACATACTGTCCCGAGACGACGGAATTGCTTGGCATGGCATGTTGTCGCATTTCGCCTGTTCCGACGAGGTCGATAATCCGTTTACTGCAACTCAGATCAAAATCTTCAACAAGGTGGCCAGCGAAAGAAAGTTGCAGCGTAGTCTGGCAAATTCTTCTGCGGTGCTCGCCTGGCCAACGGCCATTTCAGATTGGGCGCGCCCGGGGATTATGCTTTACGGATGCAACCCGTTGGACCGTGCATTGCCTGATGAGGTCTCGTTGGTGCCAGCGATGACGGTCACAGCTCCTTTGATCTCAGTTAAAAACCTGCCCAGTGGTGCTGGTGTTGGCTATGCACAAACCTACCTTTGTCCTGAAGACATGCCGGTAGGCTACGTTGCGCTGGGCTACAGGGACGGTATTCCCAGAATGCTTGACGACACGGCAGCGGTGATGATTGACGGAGTTACATGTCCGATTATCGGACGTGTTTCCATGGATTCGATGGCCGTAGACTTGCGAGGCATACCCACTGCTCAATTGGGTGATCCTGTTGAGCTTTGGGGTAAGGGTGCCAGTATCGATGCACTGGCAAGTGCCGCTGGGACGATCAACTATGAGCTATTGACGTCAATTCGTGGCCAGCGCGAGTACCTGATGTAGATTTAACGGTGTTTTACGAGTTTGCAATATGTGTTCGCTAGTAGTTTAGTATAATCATCCATGTTCATGTAACGTCAAATCGCTGTGACACAGCTTCACAAAAGCCGCTGTATCCAGCGATGACGATTACCTTGTTGTGAACAAGGTCTTACCGTTCCAGGTACTGAAGTTTGTCGGGTACGTCTTCCCACTCTTTGGCATCTGGTGGTGGGTCCTTTTGAATAGTGATGACCGGCCAGATTAGCGATAGTTCAGCATTGAGTTGCAGATAGGGCTCGTCTTCTGGCTTCATATCTTCTTCAGCCACTATAGAGTTGACAGGACATTCAGGCTCGCATAAAGAACAATCAATACATTCATCAGGGTCTATTACGAGAAAATTTGGGCCCTCGTGGAAGCAGTCAACGGGGCATACTTCCACACAGTCGGTGTATTTGCATTTGATGCAGTTTTCAGTCACTACGAAAGTCATGGGAAGAAGTCTCTCAGTTTTAGTTATCGATAAGGGTAACGCTGTTGGTTTTGCACTGTAGGTGGATTTACGCCAAATCAATGCCAAACTGTTGTTCAGCGAAATTGTTGTAGATGTTATCAAATAAATTGGCCTTGTCAGTAAGAGCATTGACAGTCTGGCTATCAGATTTTTCGCTCGAGGATTGAATGGTGGTGTGGGTGAGTTATATTTAGCCCCGATCGTCTGTTGGAGAACATATGAAAGCAATCAAGAAAGCAGTATTTCCAGTGGCCGGTATGGGGACACGTTTTTTGCCTGCAACCAAGGCAAATCCTAAGGAGATGCTGCCTGTTGTCGACAAACCACTGATTCAGTACGCCGCTGAAGAAGCGGTGGCGGCAGGCATCGACACCTTGATTTTTGTCACAGGACGTAACAAGCGCTCTATTGAAGATCATTTCGATACCGCGTATGAGCTTGAGCGAGAACTGGAAGCGAAGTCAAAACACGAGATGCTGGATGTGTTGCGCAGCATTCTGCCCAGTCACGTCAATTGTGTTTTCATACGCCAGTCACAAGCGCTGGGTCTTGGTCATGCAGTTCTGTGTGCGCGGCCAGTGGTCAACGATGAGCCCTTCGCGGTCATTCTGGCTGACGATCTGATTAATTTTTCAGAACAACCCTGCCTCAAGCAAATGGTTGATCTTTTCAATTTCCAGCATTGCTCAATTCTTGGAACAGAGCCTGTGCCCAAGCACGACGTCAGCTCTTATGGCATCGTTGATGGTGTCGAGCTGAAAAAAGGGCTCATGGAGGTATCTGGCATCGTCGAGAAACCCGCGGTAGACAAGGCTCCAAGTAACACTGCTGTGGTTGGTCGTTACATTCTGACGCCGACCATTTTCGATTTACTGGAGAATACAGAACGAGGAGCAGGCAATGAGATTCAGTTGACTGACGCTATCGCTGAGCTGTTGAAAGAGCAGCGAGTACTTGCCTATAACTTTGAAGGTCGACGATTCGACTGCGGCAGCAAGCTCGGGTATTTGAAAGCACAGGTCGAATTTGCATTGGTTCATAAGGAGGTCGGGGCTGATTTTCGTGAATTTCTTGCGCAGCTGAACACATGTTTTGACGAAAAAGTGGTACCGATATCCAAGCCTAAATAGTCGTACTTTAGAAAGGGCAGGTTTCTTCATTGTCCATGAGAGATGAAGGCACGGCGATTTAGAGAGCCGTAGTGTTGCAGAGTGCTCCGTCGCCATCACAAACGGGTAAGCTCCAGCGTTGATAATTTCCCTTTGGGTATGGAGTGAGCTTGATGTCGGATCGTTCTGCAACGTGGGCAATCTTTGGCGTTTTCTTTTTCGAATCATCAGTCATCGGTCAATGGATTCCTCGCATTCCTGATATCAAGGCGGGTTTGGAATTATCCGACGCAGAGCTGGGTATGGCACTTCTAAGTATGCCGTTGGGCACCTTGATCGGCTTTTCCATTGCCGGACGAATAATCCACATCATTGGCTTGCGAGCTGGTTGTCGTATATTTCTGCCAATGTGGTCCCTATTGTTCATTACTCCTGCGCTTGCGCAGAATCTTGTACAGCTCATGCTGGCACTGGTGATTAGTGGATTCGCTATCGGTATGATAGAAACCGCGATGAATACGGAAGCCGCACGTATCGAAAAAGCGGTCGCCACGCGAATAATGTCTCGATGCCATGGCTTCTGGAGTATCGGAACGATGGTAGGTGCATTGATTGGAGGGTTTATTGCTCATCAGGGAATTGGCGTTGATACCCACTTCATTGTTGTGATGCCACTGATTGCCGTAGGTGGTTATCTTGTAGCGACGGCACTGCCTGAGTTATCTCGCGACTCACAAAATGTAAAACCAAGTGATGATGTATCGTCGCCAAAGGGGATACTTGATGATCGTACTGAATCATCAAACGACACTCACGAGTCGAGACTATTCACCTTGCCCGGCAAGACCATTCTGCTATTGTGCATCATGCCGTTGGGTATCATGATGGTGGAGGGGGCGTTTATCGACTGGTCGGCGGTATTCATGCGCGATGTTATGTCAGCAAGCCCATTATTGATAGCGGTTACCTATGCGTTCTTTTCGGTTGTAATGGCTGCCGTACGGTTGTCAGGTGATGCTATCTCGGAGAGATTTGGCGAAACTGCTGTGATTCGTGCGTCCGGCCTCGCTGCGACTCTGGGTATCGGTTTGTTTGCGATGGCTCCGAATACTTTCTGGGTGTTTGTCGCGGCCGCGGTCTCGGGTGCTGGTGTCGCCATCGTGTTCCCGTTGGCTGTTACCGCTGCAGCTAATCGATCAGGGCGATCGGCAGCCGATAATGTAGCGTCACTGAACATGGTTGCATTCACTGCGTTTCTTGTCGCACCTCCTATGATTGGATTTTTATCAGACGCTATCGGTCTTCGTTTTGCGCTATTGAGTCTTGCACCTGTTGCATTTCTTACTTTTCTTCTGGCCGATGAGGTACGGGACTCGACTCAGACTTCAATCAGATGATTTGGCAGTTCATCAGGCCTGCCTTCGGGAGCGGGGAAGTGCTCCCATAGAATCTCACGGCAATGCTCTATCGTGTTTTCGAAGCCTGTAGCGATTTCTCCACGCTGTACATGTGCAATGAATTCATCCACTGTCTGCTTCCACAGGTCGTTGTCTATCGCTTGTGCAATCGCAGAATCGACGATGATTTCAACATAATGTTCAGCGACCGATACGAACACCAGAACACCCGTTCGCCCTTCGGTCTGATGCAGATTTTGCAGGAAGAACTGTTCGCGTGCATGTCGAGCTGCACGTTGTCTTTTTACTGACGATGGAATAATCCACAAGCGTGCTGCAGGAATCTGAAACAACATGCCCAAACCAAGAAACACAAGAACCTGAAGTGTATAAAGCCAGGTGTTGGCGCTTAAGATTTGCCCCGATTCTACCCAACCGCCTGTTGTCAGTGTGAGATATAGATAGTAGAGCCCAGGCACGCTCAAGGCCAGCAGTGCTGCCCAAAGCACTGGAATGTAGCGATACCCATCACTCTGCTGAGCGATGACAGTAACGATTTCAGCACGTGTACGAGATTCGGCATGGTTGATCTTTGCCGACAATGCCGCTTTTTCCTTTTCGGTTAAAAATGCCATTTACCAACTCCCCGATGCACCGCCACCGCCAAAGCTACCACCGCCACCGCCGAAGCCGCCACCGCCGAAGCCGCCACCCCCGAATCCACCGCTACCGCCGGTCCCGATTAAGCCACCTTGACGACCCGATGAAGACCCACCTCCGCCACCGTCGCCAGAGCCTTTGAAATAAATAAAAAGGAAGGCAAGGATTGCGAGTGCTAAACCGATAAGAACATTGCCGGATGCAAGCGTTGCAAATAATCCGACAAACCCCGCTGGGAAAGCACCATTAGCTGCTTTGCGACGACCCGTTCGACGCAGAACTTCGGTGATCGCAACCATAGCGATGAAAATCAACGGAATAAGATGATCAAACGCACCTGATGTCATGCTGCCGCTATTTCCACTGGTCGTTGTAGGCACCGAATACTCACCTTCAACGGCCTGCAGAATGGCACTCACGCCTTTGCTGATACCCAGTGCGTAGTCGTTGTCCCGAAATGCCGGCAGAATTTCACGCTGGATGATGACGCTTGAGAGCGAATCTGTAAGCGCACCTTCCAGTCCATAACCCACTTCGATGCGAACTTTTCGATTCGCGGGTGCGACAAGCAGTAAAACGCCGTTATTGTTTTCTGCGGTACCAATTTGCCATGCGCGGCCCAGTTGGTTTGCATAGTCGGCAATGGCATATCCTTCCAGTTCAGAGACAGTAACAACCACAATCTGATTGCTGGTTTGTGCTTCGTGCGCCTCGAGCTGGGCGCTTAGAGATGACTCTTGCGCCTGATCGAGTAGTTGTGCCTGATCGACAACTCTGCCTGTCAGCTCGGGAAAATTCTGAGCATGAGAAAATTGGCTGTTAGCGATGGCAGCCAGCATTAGTACTGTCGTGAGCATCATCATGAAGCGCTTACAGAAACAGGCCTGTAATCCGTTCATCCGTTTATTAACTCTGTTATCGATTCAAGCTGCTTCGAATCAGTTGTTGTTGAATTCAACCGTTGGGTTGATGGCGTCTTCTTCACTAACAGAAAAATTGACTTTGGGTTCCATCTCCGGATACATGAAGCGCGCCCACCAGCGTCCGGGTATGGTTCGTAGTTCAGTGTTGTATTGCTGTACCGCTCCGATGTAATCGCGTCGGGCTACTGCAATTCGGTTTTCGGTGCCTTCCAGTTGCTGCTGTAGTGCCAGGAAGTTTTCGTTGGATTTAAGATCGGGGTAGGCCTCAACCACAACCATGAGCCTTTGCAGTGCAGAACTCAGTGCTCCCTGATTTTGCTGGAATTGCTGGAAGGCTTCAGGGTTGGTAAGCATCTCCGGCGAGATGTTCATTTGCGAGACGCGTGTTCTGGCCTCAGTGACTTCTGTGAGGACATCACGCTCCTGATTGGCAAAGCCTTCGACCGTGTTGACCAGGTTAGGAACCAGATCGGCACGCCGCTTGTATTGATTTTGAACCTCGGACCAGCGGCCGTTCACCGCTTCATCATAGGTGGGAATATTGTTGATGCCGCAACCGGTGACCAGTACTGCAGCGACGAGCATGAAAAGCGCGTGTGTCAGGGGACGTAAATATGTGGATCTCATGGAACCATCCTTCGGTATTTGTTGGAAGGATGATAGCAGATGCCCTGTTATGGGCGATTAATGGCATTGACGAGGAATAATGCGCATCAATCAACCTGAATTGGCTGCTGAGAGCGTAAAATCACATCATGCTCAGCTTTAATGATGTCGCGTGTCGTCGCGACGGTAAACTCCTGTTTCAAGAACTCAGTTGCGTGATACATGCCGGTCAGAAAATAGGACTGACCGGAGCCAATGGCTGTGGCAAGTCCAGCCTGTTCGCCATGATTCAAGGCGTGCTTGAAGCCGATACCGGTACAATTTCTCTGCAACAAAATATTGGTATCACTCATGTCGCGCAGGAGACACCATCCTCGGCGTGTTCGGCGCTGGATTACGTCATAGATGGTGATCAGCATTTACGCGCGCTGGAGGCTGCTATAGAAGCGTGTGGCGATGATGAGGGTGAGCGATTGGCCAATTGTCTCGCGGAATTCGAACAAAGTGGTGGATACACAATAAAGTCACGTGCCGGAGCGTTGTTGCACGGGCTGGGGTTCAGTATTGAATCGCATGGCAATCCGGTGTCCAGCTTTTCCGGTGGCTGGCGGATGCGCCTCAATCTAGCTCAGGCACTCATTAGTCCCAACGAACTGCTGATGCTTGATGAACCGACTAACCATCTTGACCTTGACGCAGTGCTTTGGCTCGAGTCCTGGTTGCGGCAGCGCGAGGGTACGCTAATCCTGATTTCGCACGATCGCGAATTTCTGGATTCAGTGACGAATACGACGTTACACATCGAAACACAGAAAGCGAACCTGGTTACTGGTAATTACAGTGCTTTCGAGAGATGGCGCGCTGCGCGTCTTGTCAGTCAGCAGGCATTGCATGAGAAAACGCAGGCACGCCGCAAGGAATTACAAGGATTTGTTGACAGATTCCGCGCAAAGGCAACCAAGGCAAGACAGGCGCAGAGCCGATTGAAGATGCTGGAACGCCTTGGTGACACCCAGGCTGTAAGAATCGAATCGCCTTTTACGTTCAGTTTTCAAACACCCGGTGCCATGCCCAGCCCATTGGTTGTGCTACAGCGCTGCGATGTCGGATATGGTGGCGAACCGGTGCTGCGTGATATCAATTTCACCGTTCAAAGTGGAGATCGAATTGGCCTGTTAGGTGTCAATGGGGCAGGTAAGTCCACACTGATCAAGGCCATTACAGGATCATTGCCACTCAGTGCAGGAACAAGAACACCGGCACAGAAACTATCGATTGGTTATTTTGCGCAGCATCAGGTGGATCAACTTCGCGCCGATCATTCCCCATTGCAGGCATTACAGACACATGACCCGACGCTGACCGATGCGCAGGCCAGAAACTACCTGGGAGGATTCGATTTCAATGGCGATCAGGCGTTGCAATCGGCGGCAACGCTTTCGGGAGGGGAGCGGGCACGATTGGCTCTTGCACTGATTGTGCAGTCCAAACCCAACTTGTTGTTGCTCGACGAGCCCACTAACCATCTGGATATCAATATGCGCCAGGCTCTGGCGGATGCGCTGGTGTCTTTCGAAGGTGCGCTTCTGGTTATTTCTCACGATCGCACCATGTTGCGTTCAGTGGTCGATGAGCTTTGGCTGGTTGCAGATCATTCATTAACGCCATTTGATGATGATCTGGACGGTTATGCGCGTTGGCTGTCCAAGCGCCGGGCTCTGGAGGCTTCAATGGCACTTGGCAATGACGATAGCGGTTCGGGCGTTAAAAATGCGGGTCAATCCGGCGATCGTGACTCGTCTGCCGCATCTGTAAACTCAAATACTGAATCTGCCCCTGCGGGCCGTCGTCAGCAAAAGCGGGATCAGGCAGAACTTCGGGCGTTGCTTGCGCCATTAAACAAGGCAATCGCAAAGCACGAGAAACAGCTGGTAGTCGCAAGCCGTACTCTTTCCGAAGTGCGAGAGAAGCTCGGAGCCGAGGAGTTGTATAATGCGGAGAACAAGACCCAACTGAACGATCTCCTGAACGCTGAAGCTACTGCCCGTTTACAGGTGGAAGCTTTGGAGGAGCAGCTGTTGGACAGTATGGAAGCGCTTGAGCAGGCCACAGCCACACATTCCCCATAAAAATTTATGGATGGCAAATGCAAGGAAAGTCATCGGAGAACAAGTTGATGAAAATATTGCGACCACATCGGGTATTTTATAAATTTCTGGTTATGTCTGGATTGGGTTTGTCCGTGCTGGGACTACCCAGTGTGTCATCCGCCGGGGCTCTGGACACGATCGAAGCGCTCGATCAAACCCAGTTTCTCGAGTTTTCGACAGATCTCGGTGTCGCGACACAGTATCGCGGCATATCACCATCGGAACCTCTCGGATTATTAGGTTTTGACATCGGTCTGAGTGTGTCAAGTACCGATATCGGCGGCGAGGTATTTGATATTGCCAGCAATGGTAATTTTGATGGTAGTGACCTGATCGTGCCTAGAGTTCATGTACACAAAGGCTTGCCTTTTGGCCTTGATATTGGAGCCATGGCCAGTGCTGTGCCCGACACTGATATAACGCTTATCGGCGCGGAATTGCGTTACGCCATTGTCGACGGTGGCATCCTAACGCCATCTATCGGAATCCGAGCAACCCATTCGCAGCTTTTGGGCATTGATGAGCTGGACCTGAGAAACTCAGCAATCGAGCTCGGTATTTCTAAAGGGTTTCTGATGTTGACACCGTATGCTGGCATTGGTTTTGTCCAAAGTACGGCCACTCCTAACAACATCGATTCACTGTCAGAGGTGACGATTGAGGAGGAAAAGCTGTTTGTCGGAGCCACGCTGAATCTGGGTATTGCCGTTACACTCGAAGCGGATCGTACGGGTGATATACGTACCTACTCGGTCAAGGCCGGAATCAGGTTCTGATGGGGACACCCGCAGACCCGAGGAAAGATGCTGGAGCGCAAAACACGCACGACGCTACCGATCAGCCTCGCGCTGGCACAGGTTTCTGGAATGTGATGCAAAGCGTAGCAGCTGCATTGATTGGCGTGCAGTCGAGCAAGAACCGGGAACGTGACTTTACGCATGGCAAGCCAATTCACTTCGTGATCGGTGGCGTCGTCGGCACGCTGATTTTTTTATTGGTCGTTTGGCTGCTGGTTCAGTATTTGCTGGCAACTTCTTAGCAGTATGAGATCGATGATTAATCTGCCAAACAGATTCATGACTGAGGTTGAGTAATATTATTCACGAAGTACGTTTCAGGATATATTATTTTGCGCATCTCCAGTTTAACGGCTTAAGTGGGATCTATGCCCCGTCTCGAAAAATATGAACTTGCCTTTGAGATTACTCCATTACCTATGCTCATGGTGGCAAAAGGCGGTGAAATAATACTGGTTAATAAATTGTTTGGTGACTTGTTTGAATATGAACCAGAGCAGCTGGTGGGGAACAACGTCGAAATGCTCATCCCCGAAGTCAGCCGCCATGGTCATCCCGGTTTGCGAGATAGCTACTTTACAGCGCCTTCCAAGAGGACAATGGGGCAAGGGCGTGAGTTAAGCGGTACCACCCGCAGTGGTAGTGTCATTCCCCTGGAACTTGGGTTGGACACGGTGACCATCGAAAATGAAGTGTATGCAATGGTCATTGCCCTCGATATCACGACACGCAAGCAAAACGAACACTACATGAACGCGGTTGTCGGAGCTGCGGCTAGCGCCATGGTCATGGTCAATACTGTAGGTAACATCGTATTTGTCAATAAAGCGGCTTTGGCACTGTTTGGCTATCAGAAGCAGCACCTCATAGGCTTGCCTATAGAGCAGCTGGTTCCGCAAAATGTGCAACCGGTGCATCGTCGGTATCTGGATAAGTTCATGCAAAAGCGATCGGCCCGGTCAATGGCAAAGGGGCTTGAAATTTTTGCTCTTCATCGAAACGGAAAACACATTCCTGTTGATATCGCCTTGACGCCAGTGGACACACCAGATGGAGAGATGGTGGTTTGCACTGTCATTGATTTATCCGAACGTGTGTCTGCTGAATTGGCGATGGCAAAAAAATCAGCTGAACTTAAGCGCGTCAACATAGAATTACAAAAATTTGCCTACAGTGCCAGTCACGACTTGAAAGCGCCGATTACCACCATGGCGGGTTTACTCAGCTTGTGCATCGAAGACTTGGAAGACAATAACATTGACGTGCTTCGTG
Source organism: Granulosicoccus sp. (assembly GCA_045106195.1). GTDB lineage: Bacteria > Pseudomonadota > Gammaproteobacteria > Granulosicoccales > Granulosicoccaceae > Granulosicoccus. The sequence goes on along the minus strand of JBGCEH010000012.1, from coordinate 86,452 downwards.
AAAATATCCACAAGGCAATTAGCATAGGCCAGAGAAGCCTGAAGAAGGTAGAAATTGTGCTGGAGATTGCGCGCGTCGGCGTTGAACCGGTGGCGCCGCAGTTGATTGATCTTGAACAACTCATTGGTGAGATTTGGCTGGACCTGACTGGGGCGCATAAAGGAGGCATTATTCTAAAACTGGAATTGCAACATGCAAATTCACTTCATATTTCATTGAATGCTCTCACTGTGATCCTCGAAAATCTACTTTCCAATGCGATTCGATACGCGGACCATAAAAAAAATCAGCAAATCATCACGATTGAATCTCGATGTGATGATCAGTGCGTGCAGGTGTGCGTGACAGACAATGGAATCGGTATACCTGAGGGGAGCAAGGATGCTATCTTTAGCATGTTCCACCGCATCAGCGAGCAGAGCAACCATGGTCTGGGTTTGTCGTTGGTGAAAAAATACGTAACGAACTTGAGCGGATCAATTACTTTCGAGAGCACAAAAGGCGAGGGCAGTGTGTTTCGACTGTCACTTCCTTTATCACCTCCTTTGCCAGAATAGCAGCGGCAGCCTGAATTATTGCTTGCCTTGACAAGTAATCCGGGCTGAGTATTTGTGACTGCTACCTACATCGCAGTGATTTTTTCTACTTGCGCCTTCATCTCATTCAATGCGGATCGCGCATCGTTCAGCTTTTGCTGCTCCGTTGCGACAACCGCCGGCGGTGCTTTATCGGTAAATCCCTTGTTGGATAATTTGCCTTGCAATCGGCCAACTTCTTTGGTGAGCTTATCAACCTGCTTCGACAGGCGCGCTAACTCGGCCTGTTTGTCAATCAGGCCAGCCATCGGGATCAGTAGTTTGAGCTGATCAACCAGCGCTACGGCAGATTCCGGTTCTGACTGATTATCCTTTATGACATCGATCGTATCCAGCTTTGCCAGAGACGTCAGCAGGCTACGGTGTGCCTCCAGTTTCTGCAGATCAGACGCGCTGGCTTGAGAAAACAGTAAAGGCAGTTTTTTACCGGGATTGATGTTCATCTCGGAACGTATGCGGCGAACACCCATAACCACCTGTTTTACCCATTCTATTTCGGCAACTGCTGTTTCATCGACATTCGAGGCGTCGCTGACGGGATATGGCTGGAGTGAAATAGTTGGCCCGGATTTGCCGGCACGAGGTGCCACCTGCTGCCATAACTCCTCTGTGATATATGGCATGAGAGGATGAGATAGTCTCAGTATGGCTTCCAGAACGCGAACAAGTGTGGCACGAGTGGCTTGTTTTTGTTCGTCGGTAGCGTCACCCATGAGAATTGGCTTGGCAAGTTCAAGGTACCAGTCACAGTACTCATTCCAGATGAATTCGTACAAGGCTGTCGATGCGAGATCAAAACGATAGGCTGCAATGTGGGTAGCAACGTCAGCTTCGGTTTTCTGCAATCGGCTGACAATCCATCGATCAATAACATTGAGCTCTTCGGGGATATCCGAAGGATCCATGCCTTCAGTGTTCATCAAGACGTAACGTGTAGCATTGAACAACTTGTTACAGAAATTACGGTAGCCTTCAACCCGTTTCATGTCGAAGCGAATATCACGCCCGTTCGATGCCAGCGAAGCGAAGGTGAAGCGCAAGGCATCGGTACCGAACGCAGGGATTCCATCGGCAAATTCCTTGCGAGTTTGCTTCTCGATGGATTCCGCCTTGTGATCCTGCATCAGATTGGCGCATCGCTTGGCCACCAGGGCCTCCAGCTCAATGCCGTCAATAATATCCAGAGGGTCCAGTACATTGCCTTTGGATTTGGACATTTTCTGGCCGTTGGCGTCTCGCACAAGACCATGCATGTAGACATCCTTGAAAGGTACTTCACCATCCCTGAAGTAGGTGCCGAACATTACCATTCTGGCAACCCAGAAAAAGATGATGTCATGGCCGGTTACCAGCACGGACCCCGGATAGAATGACTTCAGTTCAGGCGTCTCTTCGGGCCAGCCCAGCGTACTGAATGGCCAGAGCGCAGATGAAAACCAGGTATCAAGCACATCTTCATCCTGCCTGAGCACGACGTTGTCGGGCAGAGAGTGTTTGCTACGGACCTCGGCTTCGTTTTTTGCTACGTAGATGCCCCCCTCTTCATCGTACCAGGCGGGTATGCGATGTCCCCACCAGATTTGTCTGCTGATGCACCAGTCCTGAATGTTCTCCAGCCACTGGTTATAAGTGCGTGCCCAAGTATCCGGTATAAAGCGAACCCGTCCATCTGCAACCACGTCCAATGATGGCTGGGTGATAGCGGTATGCCCACCAGGCCGACCATCCTCCTGCACTTTGCTGGTGAGGTCGACATACCATTGGTCGGTCAGATAGGGCTCTACAATGGCGTTGGACCGATCGCCTCGAGGCACCATCAGTTTATGCGCCTTGGTTTCCACCAGCAGTCCTGCAGTATCCATTTCACTGATAACCTGCTTGCGCGCCTCGAATCGATCGAGCCCACGGTAGGCTTCTGGTACGGCATCGTTCATCGCCGCATCGTCCGTGAGGATGTTGATAACGGGCAAATTATGGCGCACGCCTATAGCGTGGTCATTAAAATCATGTGCTGGTGTGATCTTTACACACCCGGAGCCGAATTCCGGATCGACGTAGTCATCGGCGATAATCGGTATCTCACGACCAACCAGAGGGAGGGTGATAGTTTTGCCAATCAGGGCCGTAAAGCGCTCATCTTTCGGATGGACGGCAACTGCTGTGTCCCCCAGCAGCGTTTCCGGACGAGTGGTTGCGATGACAACAGATCCGGATCCATCCGTTAACGGATAGCGGAAATGCCAGAGATATCCATTTTCCTCTTCGCTGAGCACTTCCAGATCAGACAGACCTGTCTTGAGTACAGGATCCCAGTTGACGAGACGTTTGCCACGATATATGAGGCCATCATCGTGCAGTCTAATAAAAACATCGCTGACTGCGTCTGACATACCCTCATCCATAGTGAATCGCTCGCGCGACCAGTCAGGTGATGCGCCAAGACGACGTAATTGACGAGTTATCGTGCCACCGGATTCCTCTTTCCATTGCCAGACTCGTTCGAGAAATTTCTCCCGGCCCATATCATGGCGAGTCATGCCTTCCTTGTTGATTTGCCGTTCAACCACCATTTGAGTGGCTATTCCCGCGTGGTCACACCCAGGTTGCCAGAGGGTCCTATCGCCAGACATGCGGTGGTAGCGAATCAGGGCATCCATGATGGTTTCCTGAAATGCATGACCCATGTGCAGAGTGCCAGTGACATTCGGCGGTGGGATCATAATGCAATAGGGCTTGCCATCACCCCGGGGTTTGAAGTAACCGTTCTCTTCCCAGGTCGTGTACCAGCGCTGTTCGATGGCTTGAGGGTCGTATGTCTTATCCATAGGCATAGTGTACTTCAGCAAGGCGCCATGAGGTCGTGCGGTTATCAGTAATGAGTCTGCCTTTGGTTTGCTATTTCTGTCGTAACAGCAACTGGAGTTCCGAGCGAAGCGTGCTTACCTGTCTATCGATGAGCTAATCGCAGCCCGGCGGAATTCTGGCTGTATTTCATCCGGGGCGCGTAGCCCAGGACCCGTAGCCTACTAAGCAGGATTCGTTACGGAAAAGCGGGGGCGGGCGCTGGGCTCCCGAAAAGAATGGGTGTTTCATGAATAATCCAGGCTAGACATTGTGATGTTGCAACGGGTACCCGCGTTGTTTGTAGAAACGATAACGCTCCCGTCCGGCGGCCTGAACCTCGGGTTCTTTGTTAACAATTTCCAATGTGCGTTCGAATCGACTGAAAAACGGCGGAACCTCCCGGTCCAGATTGATTAGCAGGTTGCGGTCATTGCCGGGTTCGTCTGAGGATAACAGCACGGGGTCGTTGTCCTCACTACTCAAGATGTGCGATTCAGGCAGTATTTTATGTGCAACGAAACTCAGTGGTCGGAAATCCCACAAACGAGCATCAAGTTCCATTAGCAGTTGTCTGTCCGAGCTGTAGAGATACACTTTCTGCCCTCGACCAGAGGCTTTTTCTGCAAGTTTGCAGACCAATTCCAGACGTGCGACTTCCGTCGCATCGCCGAGTACATAAAAATCAATTCTGGTCATGATTTAATGTGTTGCTCGAGGAATTTCATTAACAACGGGACCGGCCGTCCTGTCGCCCCCTTGTTTTTGCCGCTGTTCCACGCAACGCCTGCAATATCCAGGTGTGCCCAGTTCATGTCTTCGGCGAAACGAGCAAGAAAGCAGGCGGCTGTGACAGCGCCGGCAGGTCGACCGCCTATATTGGCCATATCGGCAAAGTTGGAATCCAGTTGCGACTGATAATCACTGTTCATGGGCATGGGCCAAGTGAGGTCGCCGGTTGCATCGCCCGCTGCACAAAGCGCATCAACAGTTCCCCTATGATTTCCGAATACGGCACTCATATGATGTCCCAGAGCCATGACTGCCGCGCCGGTTAGCGTGGCAATGTCTACAATCGCCGATGGCTTGAATCGTTGCGAGTAGGTAAGTGCATCACACAGAACCAAACGTCCTTCGGCATCAGTATTGAGTATTTCGATGGTTTTTCCTGACATCGATGTAATGACATCACCGGGTCTTGTCGCGCGTCCGTCCGGCATATTCTCGGCTGCTGCAACGACACCGACGACGTTGAGATCAGCTTGTAATTCACCCAATGCACGCATGGCACCAAAAACACTTGCGGCTCCACACATATCAAACTTCATTTCATCCATGCCGTCGGAAGGTTTTATGGAAATACCCCCTGTATCGAAGGTGATACCTTTACCCACCAGTACGATGGGCGATCCTGCACGCGTTTTACCTTGATAGTTCATCACTATTAATCTGGCTGGCTGTTCACTACCAGCGGAAACGGATAACAATGCGCCCATTCCCAACGCCTTCATACCGGCTTCGTCAATAATTTCGGTGGTGAAGTTTTCAAATTCCGTGGCTAGAGATACTGCCTGATCGGCAAGATATTCGGGGGTGCAGAAGTTGGGTGCCAGATTGCCCAGGTCACGCGCCAGGGCCATACCGTTGGCTGTGGCAACGCCATGGCTGGCAGCCCGTTCTATACTATCGGTCAGTGAGCGTTCACAAGAAAGAACCAGTGCTTCAAGTTCGGGCTGTTGCGATTTGGATGAGTGTAGGGTGAAACGGTAGTTGGCATTGGTAATTTCACGTGCCAGATGTTCCGCCATTTGTGCGGCATCCATGTTGTTGACGGTAACACTAGTCAGACAATCGCTCAGCACCGAGGTGCTTGGGGTGGTGCTCACCGCCTGAGCGGCCGATGAGCTGGCTTTTCGCCAAGTATTGGCATCCGCTTTTGCACGATCACCTAAACCGGTCAGGAGCACTCTATTTGCAGCGCTCCCTTTCAGGCCGTGTAATAACAGGGTTTGGCCGTCCTTGGCTGTAAAGTCACCGGATTTGTAAAGATTCTTGACGAGACCTTCATTGTCGGCGTCAATCTTGCGCACTTGGCCCTTGAGCTTGCCGTCACTGAAAAGAAATATCAACTGACAGGCATTGTTTGCTGATTTAGGCAGACGATTGGCTATATTCAACTTCATGATGTGATGTCTTCTCTCATTGGTGCCCTGGTTCTGTTCACAGTGTACTGCGTCGTCAAGCACGTTACTATGTCCGATAAACCAGTCACTCTGATACTGAACTTACGCAGTGCGCATTCTAGATAGATACCTGATGAAGGAGATGCTGCTGACATGGCTTGCCGTGTTGGTTGTGCTGCTTGTGATTATGGTGGGCAATGTGTTGGGGCGAAGCCTTTCCCAGGTAAGTGAAGGCATCATTCAGGCTGACATGCTCCTCATTCTGGTCGGGGTCAAGTCGATCAATTTGCTGGTGACACTTATTCCACTGGGTTTGTATCTGGGCATCATGCTGGCACATGGACGATTCTATCGGGACAATGAGATGTCGGTTATGCATGCCTGTGGCGTTGGCTGGTTTGATCTGATGCGTCCAACCGCTGTGATTGGTTTGCTGGGAGTGCTTTCCATAACCGCATTAACCCTTTTTGCATCGCCCTGGGCTGCTCGCTATGAGCAGAACATCAAGCAGGTGATGCGAGAGCAATCAGCGCTGAGTCTGGTGACGCCGGGTAAATTCGTTGAGTCCAGTGACGGTCAGACGGTTTTTTTCGCGCGTCAAAGTAACCCGGAGCGGACACAGTTCAATGATGTGTTCATGTACAGACAAAACGAGCGCTCGGAACCTGCGGTTGATACTGCTCGAATTGCCTCGTATCAACAGGATCCTGAAACCGGTGATGAATACCTGATTTTCACGGATGGTCAGACGAGCGTTGGTGTCCCCGGTCAACCGGGATACACCATCACCGACTTCAAGCGTCAGGGAATTCTTCGTCCTAGAGAAGAACCTGCAGAACCAAGATTGATTCGCAAAGGCAAGACGCTGAATCAATTATGGGGGACAGGGGATCTGGAAGACAAAGCCGAGTTGCAGTGGCGAATATCGATACCATTGGCTGCATTGCTGCTTGCACTACTTGCTGTGCCGCTGAGTTATACCTCTCCGAGAGCGGGTAGATTCGGCAAAGTAGCGATTGCCATTCTTATATATATTCCTTATGCCAACCTGCTGGTGTTAATGCGAAAGTGGATTGCAGCCGGCACCGTTCCAGCCTGGGTTGGTTTGTGGCCGATACATCTGGCGGTGATATGCCTGATTATCATTCTTCTTGCCAGGCGAGTTGGATGGCAGTGGCTATTCAGGCGTACAAGTTGATGTTTGGAATACTTGATCGATATATCGGACGTTCAATTCTGATGACCAGCTTGCTGGTATTGCTGACACTGGTAACGCTGGCGAGTATTTTTGCATTTATCAGTGAACTGGATGATGTAGGTAAGGGCGGGTATACCGTTGGTCGAGCTGCGCAGTACATCTTTCTCACCATTCCCGGCAAGATTTATCTGTTGTTTGCACCTGCAGTATTGCTTGGCAGTCTACTAGGACTTGGAACGCTCGCATCCAACAGTGAGTTGACGGTTATGCGGGCTGCAGGTATTTCGGGTGGTCGGATTATTCGTGCAGTTCTGATAACCGGTGTCGCCCTGATGTTGCTGGTTGCTCTGGTTGGGGAGACAGTTATGCCTAAGTCCGAGCAGATTGCTGAAGAGTTGCGTCTTACAGCGCTTGAAAAGCGTTTGTCAGTCAAAGGGTCGAGAGGTTTATGGTTGAAATCGGCTGATCGTTACGTAAACATCGGCACGGTAATGCCCGATTTCACCCTCCTCGATGTCAGCGTTCATCAGTTCGAAAACAATCAGATTGTGCTCGCGTTGAGAGCTTCAAGTGCACGACCAGTTGGTGATGATTGGCAATTAAAAGAAATTGCAGTAACCCGTTTTGACAGTGCATCGACTTATCATGAACAAATTGAAAATGTCCTCTGGTCAGAATTTCTACGACGAAATTCTGTCGCAAACGAAGATAATGGAGTCAAAATTACCCATTCGGCACTCGTCAGTTCCGATGTTCTAAAAAGTATTTCAGTGTCGCCTGAGAGTCTTTCGGCGATGGATTTGTATGAGCAAGTGCGTTATCTGAACGATAACCAGCTGGATAGTAGACGCATTGAACTGGCTTTCTGGGTGAAGATGGCGAGCCCTCTTTCTACGCTCGTCATGTTGATGCTTTCCTTGCCATTCGTGTTCGCATCGCAACGATCAGGAGGTGCTGGTCAGAAGATTTTTATAGGAATAATTCTGGGCATTCTTTATACCCTTATGAACCGATTGTTAACCCAGCTCGCTCTCACCAATGGATTTGCACCTGCTCTGAGTGCGCTGCTTCCTTTGTTGTGCTTTCTGGTTGTTGCAATCATAGGAATCAGGCGTACCACTTAAGGACATAACCTCTATTGATTCGTCAGAAAGCGTTGCTTCAAGTTAATGTGAAATTCCATAACTAATTGTAATACTTGACAATTCTTGTCTTGCTCAACTTGTCATGCAAGGCTTGTTGCGTCGAGTTTAAAAACATGAAAAACAGCGTGAAACCGAAGGCAATAAGCCCTAATAGATAGCGATGAATTGACTGTTTGAAGGTGATTTTTTCATGTTCTGTTCCTTCTAATCGAATCCGCCATGCACGCATCCCCAATGTTTGGCCTCCGTGTCGCCAGAACCAGTCGAAGAATAAAAAAGCGACCATGACAAGGAACAATTTATAGCTCCAGTGCTGAATGGCTTCACCATCATTCAAAGGTATTACTGCAGCTGTGATGACAAAGTAAATAGCAATAAGCAACAGGCAGTCATAAAGAAATGCAGCAATGCGTCGAAATAGTAGATTGGTGGTCGATGAACTGTTTTGCATGGCTTTGTTATTTCGCGTTATTACACTGTATACGCAGTGAAAAGTTAAATAGGCACGGCATGTGCGATACGGGTTGCTGTTGATTTTTAGTACAAAATAAAATTGATTAGCTATAGTTGTGTGGAAACTTTTTTACCTGTTTTACAACTTGCGCTTGAATTTTTTTGTACTATGTGGACAATGCAACAGCGAAGTGCGGGTTGTTTTGTTTTTTACAAGTGGTTTTTGAGTCAAGCGCAGGTTCGTTTTACGACTATCATTTAGATGCTTTGCATCGTTGTACGATAGTTTGAAAAGGTTAAGTTTGCAGACAGACCAGTTGATATCGGAGTATCAAGTCGGTATCCACAGCAACGGATTTTTGTTTCCCGAGTGTTCGGTTTGTTTTTTAACTTCGCCGGGCAGTCATAGCATGCGGGTTGTTGAGAGGTTGCAGCAGCTCAGAAAGTGTGTGATGCGTAACACGTTTCATGGTTTGAGTAGCGGGTTCAGGTTTAAGCCGTTCCCGGTGCTGAGGCCACTAGTAGGTCGTAGTGCAGTGGCAGGTATCTCTTTGTCGTTCGGATTATGCGAATTCAAGGGGGGCTTGTGTGGGAGTCTGGTGTCATGGCTCCTGTTTTTTTGTTTCTCAACTCATAGTCAGGAGTTACACCATGGCTCGTATAAGTAAACCAGCGGCGGCAAAACCTGCCAAAGCCGGCAAGAAGAAAGCAGCAAGTAAGAAAAAAGCTCGCGGTAAGAAGAAAGCCGCCAGTAAGAAGAAAGCCAGTAGTAAAAAGAAAGCTTCCAAGAAAAAGGTGGCTTCCAAGAAAAAAACACGCGGCAAGAAGAAAGCTGCGGGTAAAAAGAAAGCCGCAAGCAAGAAGAAAGCACGCGGAAAGAAAAAGGCCGCTGGTAAGAAGAAGGCTCGCGGCAAGAAAAAAGCCGCTGGCAAGAAAAAGGCTCGCGCTAAGAAAAAGGCGCGTAGCAAGAAGTAAGGCACTCGCGCTGGTCCCTCTGGGCTGGCGCGTGAGCGCTTACGTTGAAAAGGGCGGCCCATTGGTCGCCTTTTTCAGGTTTCAGTCAGCCACTTGAAGCCTTTCATCCTTCATGGTGGATGCTAAAGCGGGCCGTGCGCAAAATGTGTGAACGGAAATACCCTGACTAATTCACCGTCGCTGGCGCCTTCGGATGCCATCGGCAGCTCGATCAGGCAGTTCGCCTTGTGAAGTGATGTCAAGACATGGGAATCCTGAAGGCCTGTGGTGGTCACTTCCCAGATATTGCTGTCGTTCTGGCTCAAGATCGCACGCTGATATTCAACACGTCCGGGATTTTTCTTCAGGCTACCCCTGAGACGTATTTCCAGTGCAGGTAGATCGTCTGGTTGGCTCCCGCACAGATAATCGACGGCTGGCCTGACGAATAGAAGACAAGTCAGTGCTGCTGATACGGGATTTCCGGGAAGGCCAAAGAATGCCTGCGACGGACTCAGAAAACCAAATGTCAGCGGTCTCCCGGGCTTCATGGCAATCTTCCATAATTCCAGTGACCCGTTTTTTTTCAGCACCGCCTTGACGTGATCTGCCTCACCGACCGAAACACCGCCACTTGAAATAACAAGATCAGCGTTATCGCTCGCATCGATAACCCGTTGCACATCCGTTTCCGTATCAGCGGCAATACCAAGATCCAGCAGTTCGACACTGGCTTCATTCAACATGGATATCAGCAAAGCTCGGTTGGCATCATTGATCTGCCCCGGCTTGCGACTCATGCCGGGCTCTACCAGCTCATCACCCGTGGAAAAAACAGCCACTCGTAGCTTGCGAAGCACATTGATTTGAGTAATGCCGTGTGCAGCAAGCAACGCTCTTTCAGCGGCACCTACTCGGTCACCGGCACGCAAAATAGTACTACCTCTGGAACTGTCGGTACCCGGATCTCTGACATGCATACCGCTTGTAGGAATGTGATTGATAGTGATGGTCCCACCATCAATGCTTACATTCTCCTGTTGAACAACAGCATCGGCATCGTCGGGTACTCGCGCACCTGTTGTGATTCGCTGGGTGCTACGCACGGCCATATGATCATCACCTGGATGTCCTGCAAGCGATTCACCCGATACTGTCAAGGGTGAGTGGCATTCGCTGGTTCTTACTGCATAACCATCCATTGCAGAGGCGCGGAACGAGGGGACATCGATGTCAGAAACAACGTCAGCTGAAATCACTCGTCCAAGTGATGCAGCGCACTGAATCGTTTCGTGTTCAACACATGGCACAAGTTCACGGTATATTCGTAACCGCGCCTCCTCAATGGTTATGGCATTCGGATCCGCATCGTTTATGACACTATCTCGCTCTTTCATGTGTATCCTTCAAAATCTCATCTGCATGTATGCTACCGGCAAGTTGAAGACAAAACGCATCAAAATAGCATCCGGTGAGCAAGTAATTACTTCTGCCGACCGGCAGCTGCTGCAACGATTTGCTGATAGTCAGCTGGTTGAACGCGGGCTCAGCTCCCATACGGTCAGTGCGTATGCGACCGATTTGCGCGCGTTCATAGCTGCTCTGGCGAATACCTCAGACATACGGCCAGATCACAAAACTGCCGTGCTCATCGGTGCGAAAAATAGTGACATCATGCGTTGTCTGTCTATAAGAGTGAGTGACGGTAGCAGTTCGCGCAGCGCAGCCCGTCTTCTTTCCGCCTTGAGACAATTCTATGGCTGGGCGGTTAGAGAAAACCTGTGCTCTGAAAATCCCACCGCGCTCATCCGCTCACCTTCCATCGGAAGGCCATTACCCAAGGTTCTCACAGAGTCACAAGTGCGTGCTTTGCTCGATGCGCCGGTCGTGAGCGAGGATCTGGGACTGCGAGACAGAGCCATGCTCGAGGTACTTTACGGATGTGGCTTGCGTGTTTCAGAGCTGGTGGGCTTAACGGTAGATCAAGTGAATCTGGAACAGGGAGTCATTCGCGTGTGGGGCAAGGGGCGTAAGGAGCGTCTTGTCCCGATGGGTGATCTGGCCATGCATTGGGTGACAAAATATGCCCGTGACGCAAGGCCTGTATTGCAGAAGCGCGCCACCAGTGACCTGTTTCTCTCGCTTCGCGGTAAGGCGATGACCCGGCAAACCTTCTGGCATCGCATTCGCATTCATGGCGTTGTGGCAGGCATTACTCAAGATCTCTCACCACATACGTTACGCCATGCATTTGCAACACACCTGGTGAACCACGACGCCGATCTCCGGGTTGTTCAGATGTTACTCGGACACAGTAGCCTGTCGACTACACAGATCTATACTCATGTTGCTACAGAGCGGCTCAAGTCGCTGCATAAGAGCCATCATCCACGTGGCTGAAATGCAACAGATCTGCCAAGGCATTACGCTTGCATTCGTAAGTGATCTGTGTCCAGTGTTACTATTCGTGAAAAATAACGACATGAACCTGGACTTCCCAAGCCTGGATCAAGGTAAATTGGAACTTTATTGACTTGTTCGGGCCGAACCCAGTTCGAACGCGTGGAAAATATTCATGACAATATATAAGAAATTCGTACCTGTGCTTGCCATAGTTGGCATCTTTTCTAGCGGTATTCTGGTCAGCCAGCAGGCATCAGCCCAAACGGCTTCCGAAGAGGCCGCGAACACAGGCGAGTCCGCTCAACCGTCGGTGAACGTCGATAGCGTGATGGAGACTCTTGCTACGCAGTTACCAGGTATCGCGTTTACCGATATCAGCGAAAGCGTGATCCCCGGCCTCTACGAGGTGATTACTGATGGGCAGATTTATTATGTGAACGAATCGGCGGAATATTTGATCGATGGAAGTCTTATTCGGCTTAGTGATCGAGCCAACCTTACCGATGCACGTCTTGGCGGAATTCATATGACGCTGATTGAGGACATGGATGAAACCGATATGCTGATTTACGAGCCTGAGACGCCGTCGAATCGTTCGATTACCGTGTTTACGGATATTTCCTGCGGGTATTGTCGGCGTTTACACGCAGAGCTCGACACATTGCTGGACGAAGGTGTGCGCGTTCGGTATCTGCTGTTTCCGCGTGCAGGTCTGGGTTCCCAAGGGCACAAGGATCTCGAGAGTGTATGGTGCGCGGATAATCCGCAAGCGGCCATGGACAACGCGAAGGCAGGCGGCCAGATCGAACCCAAAACATGCGATAACCCGATCGAGGCACATGTTGCATTGGCTGAAAGTGTAGGCCTGCGTGGTACACCTCTTATCTACACTGACAGTGGTGAGAAAGTACCCGGATATCGCGAAGCGAGCATTCTGGCGACTATGGTGAACGAATCTGAACCGCTTTCCCGCAACTGAAGCGGGCTATAGATTCGGAGCAGGGTGCACGAACCGGATGTTTACGTGTAGCGTAGACAAGGTTACTTCAAGGTAATCCGGAGTTTGGTCAATGAGCAGCATTACTGTAAGGGCAGTCTTCTGTAGTTTCTTTTTGCTGGCGGCAATGGGGTCCGTATCCACCATTCGTGCTGACCAGTCAGCGCCAGAATTGCCGGGGCTTTTTGCCGAGTTGAAGGATGCGTCTGATCCCGCAGACGCGAGCCGACTCGAAGCCGAGATCTGGCAGCACTGGATGGTAGCGCCTGATGATGAGTCTACGGCACTGATGGCAAAAATCTCTCAGGCGATGGAGGCTGCCGATCTTGCTGTTGCCTTGCGTTTCAACGATCAATTGGTTAAAAGTCACCCGGAATATGCTGAAGGGTGGAATAGAAGGGCTACGCTGCACTACATGCTGGGTAACAATGCTGAATCTGTTGCTGACATACGTGAGACGATAGCACTGGAGCCTCGTCATTTCGGGGCCATTTCAGGTCTTGGACTCATCTTTCTTCGTGATCAGAACTTTGAAGCTGCTCTTGATGCCTTTGAAAAGGTTCTTGCCATCAGTCCGGCGTCGCTCAATGCGCAGAGAAGTGTTGAGCGAGTGCGTCGGGAGCTGGGCCGGGAAATATAGGCATTTACTCCGTCCTTTCCTCTTGTCAGCTGACAACGTCGGGCGTAAGGGATCTGAAAGCCTCATTACACTGCCAGGCAACAGGCCGTTCAACTACTTATTTACGGCGGCCTTTATCCTGGCTCTCAGTAGCCTTTCAGTAGCTGATCAGGGTGACGACTCAGTCTTTTTCCAGCAAGGCTCTCAACATGTTTACAACGCGGTGTTTGGATTACCGGTTGTAGCACCACGATTGGTGCAGACACTCGAATGGCAAGTGAGCATCGAACACTCCAATCAGTTTGCTGGCGGACTTGTCGGTGATGAGAGCTTGCGGATTGATGGTGAAACCACCCGTCTTGATCTCAGGCATCGTCAACGACTTGCTGCGTGTTGGCAGTTTACCGCTACGGTACCCTTCATATCGCACACCGGAGGTACGTTCGATAGAGCAATAGATGACTGGCACAAGTTCTTTGGCCTGCCCGATGCCAACCGCGACGGTACTGACTTTGATTCCCTGACTTATGAATTCAGCAATGCTGACGGGGTCAAACACGCTATAAACGATCCACAAAGTGGCATAGGCGATATTCATCTCGCTCTCCAGTACGCTATGGGCTGTTTCGCGACAGCTGATTCATCAAAAGCTGACCCCATGCTACGCGTGGGCATTAAACTTCCTACTGGCGATCCATCCGAACTCAGAGGTAGTGGTGAAGCAGACCTCTTTGTCGACTGGCAATCACCGATCTGGAGCCAGGGACGCTGGCACAGCGCGTTTTCTCTGGGCATGCTGGTGAACGGTTCAACAGACCGTTTTGCAGAACAACGGGGCGTTGCTGTCTATGCATCTGTTGGTGCACAGTATGTCGTTTTTAACCAGTTACGTTTTATTGCTCAACTCGATGGGCACAGTGCATTCTACAAAAGCAGATTGCGTGAGTTGGGAGACACGGCAGTTAATCTGGCCGTTGGCGCCCGTTACCTTGTTGGCCGCGACTATACCTTCGAATTGTCAATCAGTGAAGACGTTGCCATTGACACAACCCCCGATATTGTTGCTCGATTGGCCATGACATACAGGCCGGATCAGACAAGGTGACTGCCGGCCGGACTAGTGCGTTCTATTTTTTATTACTGTGAAACAACACATCAAAGACATCGGGGTACTGACTCGCGTGATGGATGGTAAGACCGGACACAAGGTGGTCGGGTAATTCGCTGACATCACGGCGATTTCCCTCTGGCAGGATGACTTCCTTGATACCGATTCGACGCGCTGCGATCAGTTTCTCGCGAATGCCGCCAACCGGGAGTACTTCGCCGGTGAGTGTGATTTCGCCGGTCATTGCAAACGATTTCCGTACTTTCTTGTTCAATGCGAGTGATAACAAGGCGCTAGTGATGCTGATACCTGCGCTGGGCCCGTCCTTGGGAGTTGCACCTTCAGGGACATGCACATGCAAGCCGTTTTGCATGAACCAATCATTGTCAATACCGAATAGCTCAGCATTGGTCGTGACATAGCTGTGAGCAATCTGTGCGGACTCGTTCATGACCTTGCCGAGCTGTCCCGTAAGTTTCAGGCCGCGATCCTTGGAATGTACGCGGGTAGCTTCAATTGGCAATGTCGCCCCTCCCATGGCAGTCCAGGCAAGACCGGTAATAACGCCGACGCCACCAATCTGCTTTTCCAGACGAAACGGAGGTTCGCCGACGAATTCCACCAGATTACGGTTGCTGATGCTCACCGATCTGGTTTTACCAAGTAGTTTTAACACCGACTTTCGCAGCACGCGATGTAATAGTTTTTCAAGACCACGTACACCGGCTTCACGCGCATAACCTTCGATCAAGGTCTTGATCGCAGAGTCTGAAATCTTGACTTGTGAAGACTTGACGTTATTACGTTCAAGCAGCCGTGGCCACAAGTGGTGAGTCGCAATGTCCAGTTTCTCACTGGCGATATAGCCGCCAAGTCGAATGATATCCATTCGATCAAGCAACGGACGTGGAATAGTATCGAGCTGATTTGCCGTACAGACAAAAAGTACTTTTGACAGGTCGACGCGCAGATCGAGGTAATGGTCCAGAAACTCGCCGTTCTGCTCGGGGTCCAGAACTTCAAGCATCGCGGAGGCGGGATCGCCCTGGTAGGAGCTGCCCATCTTGTCGATTTCATCGAGCATTATGACCGGATTGGATACATCAACGTCCTTTAATGCCTGTACAAGTTTGCCTGGCATGGCACCGATGTAGGTTCGCCGATGGCCTTTGATTTCTGCTTCGTCGCGCATACCGCCAAGGCTAAACCGGTAGAACTTTCGACCCAGACATTCGGCAATGGATTTGCCTATCGACGTTTTGCCAACGCCCGGTGGTCCAACCAGCAGCATGATGGACCCGCTGATTTCGCCCCGAAATGAACCCATGGCGAGGAATTCCAGGATGCGCTCCTTGACGTCCTCAAGACCTGCGTGATCACGATCAAGAACGGCTTTTGCAGATCGCAGAGAAAGCTTGTCCTTGCTATATACCCCCCAGGGCATGGCGCTGACCCAGTCAACATAATTTCTTGTTACACCGTACTCTGGTGAGCCGGTTTCGAGAATGGACATCTTGTTCAACTCTTCGTCAAATCGTTTTTGCACATGCGCGGGAGGGTTGCGTGTCTGCATACGTTGCTTGAACTCATCGATATCGGCGGTACGATCGTCCTTGGCAATG
Source organism: Granulosicoccus sp. (assembly GCA_045106195.1). Taxonomy (GTDB): domain Bacteria; phylum Pseudomonadota; class Gammaproteobacteria; order Granulosicoccales; family Granulosicoccaceae; genus Granulosicoccus. The sequence goes on along the minus strand of JBGCEH010000012.1, from coordinate 70,333 downwards.
CCTAGCTCGCGCTGAATGATCTTCAGCTCCTCGCGCAGGAAAAATTCGCGTTGATGCTTGGACATTTTCTGTTCTACTTCGGAACGAATCTCGGCCTGTAGTCGAGCCACCTCCAATTCCTTGTGCAGCAGAATCAGGACACGCTCCATTCGCTTCTGCAGATCAATCGTGTCGAGTATTCTTTGCAAGTCCGGCCCTGGTGCCGTAGTGATCGCAGCCGCAAAATCCGCCAGTGGTGAAGGATCGTTCAAATTGAAATGATTGAGAAAATTCTTGAGCTCTTCGTTGTACAGGGGATTAAGCGGAATGAGCTCTTTAATGGACTGAATCAGTGCCATTGCATAGGCTTTGATTTCCGGCGTGTTGCGTGTGCGGTCTGCCGGATAGGACACCTGGGCCGCAAAGGGTGCTTTACGACTGATCCAGTGTTCGATATTAAAGCGCTGCATCCCCTGTGCGATGAATTGAATCTTGCCGTTGCCACGAACCACGTTGTGTAATCGCACAACACAGCCTGTTTTGGCAAAATCACCCGGGGACGCTTTATCTTGCTCATCCTGATCGCCTGCGTAACACAGCCCGAGAAGATGATGATCCATTTTACTGAGGCGACTGAAAGTCTCTTCCCATGGAGCTTCGTCGATGACCAGAGGCTGGACTTGTGCGGGAAAGAAAGGGCGTTCGAAAATCGGCAACAACAACAGTTTTTCCGGCAGATTCTGATCAGGCAAAATCAATTCAGTACCCGACCCCCGTGTGCTTCCATCGTCATCGGATGGAGGCTCAACGACGACTGATTCATTGCGCTTTTTTCGGGCCATAGTGTTCCGACAGATTTTTTATTTCAATGTACGAAAATATGCAGGTTTCAACGTATTTCAAGCGTTGCCGGCAATTTAGAGTTGTGTGGTTGGATATAACGGGTCAGCTTTGGTTATATTAACGAATATGAGTTGCCCTGATAGAGACTCGCATACATGGGTATCGACGATTGTCTGTTTTCAATGACCCACCGTGAAACCATATGGTTACCTATCCGGGCTCATGATGGGTCAACGCCTGTTGATATACGAAGGGTTAGTCGCCGGATAATAGATTTCTCAAACCCTGCAATGCGTCTTTACCGGTGGCTCTGGCCTGTTCGATATTTTCCTTGCCTAGCTCCCCCATCGTGATGACGTCTTCGTGTGGCAGATCTGCTAGAAACCGGCTGGCATCGCAGGCGTTGGTTTCACCAAACTGCTGGCGAGCTCTTGAACGGGTGAAGGTCAATGTATGTTGGGCGCGGGTCATGCCCACATAGGCGAGCCGTCTCTCTTCTTCGATAGTGTCTGCCTCGACGCTGTTACGGTGAGGGATGAGATCTTCTTCCATGCCTACCATGAATACGTGCGGGTACTCAAGTCCTTTGGCAGCATGCAGGGTCATCATCTGTACCTGGTTGTTGTCAGTATCATCATCTTGTCGCGACAGCATGTCGTGGAGGCACAACGATCTGACAACATCGGACAAAGGTTGTTCTTTCTGATCCTCATCGGTCAGTAGTCGCTCTATCCAGGCGAACAACTCCTCTACGTTCTGGAGTGCACGTTGCACTTTGGGTGGTGAATCAAACTGCTTTTCAATCCAGTCGCTGTAGTCGATATCGTCAAATACGCCCTTGACCACCGCTAGAGTGTCTCCGCGTTCTGCATTGTCGGCTGTCAGGGTCAGCCAGTTGGCAAAGCGTTGTAGACGATGCAGTGCTTTGCCGGACACCATGGTTTCCAGACCGAAATCATGAGCAGCTGCAAAAAGGCTGATGCCGCGATTTCGTGCATGCTGCCCCAGTTTGCCCAATGTCGTCGGCCCGATCTCCCGTCTTGGGGTGTTAATGCAGCGAAGGAATGCAGTATCGTCATCGGGATTAACCATTAGCTTGAGGTAAGCCAGCATGTCCTTTATCTCTGGTTTGTCGAAAAACGAATTTCCACCGCTGATGGTGTAGGGGATCTGCTTTTCGCGTAGGGCTTGCTCGAATGGGCGAGACTGAAAGTTACTGCGATACAGAATGGCAAAGTCACCCCAACGCGTGTCTTTCTGATAATGGCGGGTCAGTATCTCCGCTGCGACCCATTCGGCCTCATCCAGGGTGTGTTTACAGACGGATATACGCAAGGGGTCACCAACCCCCAGATCACTCCATAGCCGCTTTTCAAACTCGTGTGGGTTGTGACTGATTACCGCATTGGCGCAGCGCAGGATTCGCTGGCTTGATCGGTAGTTTTGCTCCAGTTTGATGACACGAAGGTTGGGATAGTCGGTCTTCAGGGCCATCAGATTTTCGGGACGAGCACCACGCCACGAGTAGATTGACTGATCGTCGTCGCCGACAGCCGTTAATGCTCCGAATTTGTCTACCAGCAAACGGACGAGTTCATACTGGGCGGCATTGGTATCCTGATACTCATCAACCAGAAGGTGACGAACTCGCCCACGCCATTTGTCACGAATTTCCTGATGATCGCGAAGCAGGGTGACGGGCAAGCCAATAAGATCATCAAAGTCGACCGAATTGCAGGCACGCAGCAACTCGTTGTATTTGGCGTACAGAATGGCAGCGATGCGATCGCGCTCGTCCGCCGCGTCGGCCAGCGCAAGGGCGGGGTCGACAAACTCGTTTTTCCAATGCGAAATCATGTTTTGCAGTTCGCGGTCTTCGATAGCGCTGTTGGCTTCGCCTATTAATTCTCGTAGAGCGCTGAGAGAATCACTCTGATCCAGTATGGTGAAGCCTTTGCGCAGTCCGATTGCTGCACCATCCTTGTGCAGCATGTCCATGCCAAGACGGTGAAAGGTGGCGATCGTCAGGCCGCGCATCTGTCTGGGTTCCAGCTGTTTTTTCAGCCGTGCGCGCATCTCGTTGGAGGCTTTGTTCGTGAAAGTCACCGCGATAATCGATTGCGGTGCGTACTGCTGTTTTTCAATCAGCCACGCGATTTTGCGGGTAATGACACCTGTCTTGCCACTCCCGGCGCCGGCCAGTACCAGCAAGGGAGTTTCAAAATGTGTGACTGCTGCCAGTTGTTGTGGGTTTAGCCCCATGGGGGAGGTGCAGATCCGGTTATCAAAGGGCGCCAAGTTTACCCTCAATGGAGATTAAACGTACGAAGGGAGCGTCGCCCGTATACTGTGCCACTCATGTGCAACACAGGAACGAAAAAACGCGTGAAACCGGATCTACAGTTGGCGCTTGCCGCAGCCAAAGCAGCCGCAGATGCGGCAGAACACGTCATCGATCAGTATCTGAGCAGCGGGGACTGGAGTGTCAAGCTCAAGGCTGATGACTCACCGGTTACAGAGGTCGATGTGGCGGCAGAGGAGTCCATCAGCAAAATTCTTCGAACTGCGCTTCCCGATGCTGTATTTTTTGGCGAGGAGACCGGCAAGAGCGCCGTGACCGAGCAGGCAAGGCTGCTATGGTTGGTTGACCCGATAGACGGTACAAAGAGTTTTATTCGCGGTTTGCCGTTCTATTCAACCCAGATCGCATTGGCGGTCGACCAGAAACTCCGTTTGGGCGTCTCCAATGCTCCGGCCTATGGCGAACGTCTTGTGGCAATCGCAGATGAAGGTGTCTGGTTAAACGATGTACCTGTAAAAACAAGGCGGGACATTGTAAGGATTGAAGACGCTTTTCTTTCATCAGGTAACCTTACTTCTCTGGCGTCAGACGCCGCTGCTTGGCAACGGTATGGCGTCTTGGTAGCCAATGCCCGAAGGGTTCGTGGGTATGGTGACTTTTGCCATTACCATCAATTGTGTTGTGGTCAGACTGATCTGATCGTAGAGTCGGATGTCAATATTCTGGACATCGCGGCGCTGACGGTTTGTGTGAGGGCGGCGGGTGGTGTCATCACCGATATGCATGGTGCGGCGATTGCACAAGACACAACATCGGTGTTAGCTGCGGCAAGTGAACCCTTGCATGAGCAAGCATTGAGCGTGTTAAGTAGCGTTTGATGGAGTTTTAATCTACTGTTTTCATTCACCATTTAGAATCACTATCGCCAATCACCTCAACTGCCAAGCTGTTTTGAAACTTCCGTTCTACAGACCTAATCATCGCAGTCTGACATTTTCGTTGGTGCTGCTATTGATTTTCACGTTGTTGCTACTCACCGGCCTTGGTGTATTTCGCCTGTATTTTTCATTTGAATGGACAGGTGGCGACGACAGCGGTGAACTGTTTTCATTGAAAATCAGAGGTGGACAGGCCTTGAATGTGTTCCATGCTGCGCCATTTGGTCGTGTTTTCTGGATAACACAGCTTGTGTTGTGCCTATTATGCGTTCTGCTACCACTTTTTCGGGTTGTAGGCGGCTTTCTGATAGTCATCGCAGCGGCGATCGGTATAACCGTGCTGCACTCTCAGCAGGCAGACTCAGGCAGCGGAACACCGCTCGAATTCGAATTGCTGATCATCGGCGTAATCTCCGTTGTTTACGTGTTGTTAAGTTACATGGGTGATCAAAGGGATCAAAAGAAAATTGCAAAACTGTTGTCGAAGTTTGTTCCGGAGGAAATATCCCGACAGTATCAGCGCGATCCTGACGTGTTGTCTACCGCCGGCGAGGAGCGAGACATCAGCGTTCTCTTTTGTGATGTAAGAGATTTTTCGGCAGTCGCTCAAACACTCGACACAGTGAAACTGGCGCAGTGGTTGAACTTGTATTTTGCGCATGTAAGCAAAATCGTTGTGCGCTACCGTGGAAGTATCGATAAATACATGGGTGATAGTGTGATGGCTGTGTGGGGTGCACCGGTTCGTAGTGTCACTCACGCCTATGACGCGTTGTGTGCGGCACTGGATATTCAAATGGAGCTTGACGAGCTCAACGAAAAATATCGCGGACTGAGTTTGCCGGAGATCTCCATGGGCATTGGCATCAGTACAGGGCCGGCAATGGTGGGACCTCTCGGCTCAGAATACAGGATGGATTACACAGTGATTGGTGACACTGTCAATGTTGCACAACGACTGGAGGGCCAGACTCGAAAATATCGGGTTCCTGTGATAGTCGGCGACAAGACTATCGAAGACTTACCCGATTTGTTGTTTCGTGAGCTAGACACGGTGACCGTCAAGGGACGTACGCAGAAGGTCACTATGTACCAGCCCCTGTGTGCGGTCAGCGATGCGAGCGATGCACTGCTGGAGTTGGTCGACATGCATGAGCGAGCGATGGCTGCAAGCGTCGCAGGACAGTGGGACGAGGCCGCTGTGCTGTTCAGTGAACTTGGTGAAAGCTGGGGCCCCAAAGATATGTATGACCGGTACCTTCGAGGTATCGAGCAAGCGCGCTGAGGGATCGCTCGCCGTATCAGACATCGTTTGCGAGCAGGCGGGATTCCGGCGCTCGCTATCAATGGATCACCATGAGGTATAGCCCGTGGGACAACGACCCACTAGGGAGCGAGTAACCTACCGTATGATTGTTTGGCGTTTGAGGCTCCGAAGGAGTGAAGCAGTCCGTTGGCACTACACAGTGGCTTACCAGTCACGCGTCGTAGTCCAGCCACTCCTGGCCGTCGAAATGTTCTTGCGGGTGAAAATCTGTCTTGTATTGCATCTTCTGACAACCATCAACCCAGTATCCCAAGTATAGGTAAGGGTAGGCCATTGCTTTGCACAGTTCTATCTGTTGCAGGATGCAGAATTTTCCAAGACCGCGTCGCGCGTGTTCAGGATCAAAGAACGTGTATACCGCTGAAAGCCCATCGGCCGTGGCATCGGTTACCGCAACAGCAATAATCTTCTTGCCCAGCCTGACGTCGAGAAAAAGTGTCTCTCCCCAGGGATTCAATAAAAAACGGGAAAAATCTTCAGGATCCGGATTGTCCATGCCGCCGTTGGCATGTCGGGTGTTGAGATATCGGCAATAGAGATCGTAATACTCATCGGTATAGCGAGATTTCTCGAAATCGACGGTCAAGTTCGAATTTGTTGCCAGATTACGTCGGTCTGTGCGCCGGGGTTTGAATTCGTCGCATCGGATACGAACAGGGGTACATGCCGAGCAATCGGAACATCCAGGTCGGTAAACATACTCTCCTGATCGACGAAAACCGCGCTTTATCAGTTGGTTATAGACAGCACGAGGGTGCGAGTGATGGGGATCCGCATAGATATTGACCGCTTTACGGTTCTCAAGATAGCTACAGTCGTTCACCGACCCTTGGTATAGCTTGATTCGTTGCTGCATCATCTTGCCAATCGTATCAGAGCGGTTGAATCGCGCATCAGTGTAGTGGAACATGCAAAACGTTCATTCAGTGAATCGCATTGCTTTACTTGCGATGTCCCAATAAGTCTGAATGCATATATCGGACATCGGTAATGACGTCCGTCGGATATTGAAAGGTAAAACTTTGTAAACTCGAGCACAATACTGCCGGAAATTTGTCACATTTTATTTATCTTCCACAATGAGTCACAATAGGGTGAGGCGTCAAATGTTAAAATGCTGTAATAATTAATCTGACTTACAATTAGGCAACGACTTTACACCACTGTTGTTGTGAAACTCTTGGGATGGTAATCATGAGTAGTTCGCCGAACAACACCTTTTCTGCAAACCCCTGGCAGACCACGTCGAGGACACTGACTCGGCAAATCAAGTTTCCGAGTTTTATTCGCGGGTTTACCGAGTCCATGCTGTTCTGCGCAGTTTTTCTTGCGTCCGGTTTCGTCAGTCTGGGAATGCCTGTCCTCGATATGCTGGCACCCATGGTACCGGTTGTTTTTCTGATGATGCTGTGCATGGTGGTAAGCGGTGTTTATCGACCAGAGATCACCAACTCCATCATGAACCTTTATGTGCACTCATTGTATGGATTTGCGTTGGGTTCTGTCACGTTCATCGCTTGCGTGAAGTTCATCGCACCTGAATTCGCTACCTTGAAATTTGAGTTCTTTTTCCTGTTTTCCTCGTTCTTTGTTCTTAATACCATGCGTCCTGTTCTTTGCGGTACCGATTTCATGGACGGTGGCGGGCGCCGAACCAATTAGTCTGAATCTGTGTAGCCAGGTTTTCTGGCTAGATTTCTCCGCTATTGCCGGTCACAGCCGATGCGGATTCTGCATGTTGGTAAACCTCTCCACGATACTCCATGAGAGCCTGCCTCAGGGGCGCATCGCTAGCTGAAGACAACACGTTGTCGACTTCCTCATCAAACTGTTTGAAAGTCAGCCAGGGCGCAGCTGCGTCGTTAAGTCTGGTGCGACAATGATCTTGCCAGTTGAGTCGTTGCTCATCGTCAAGCGAATCCGGGTAGTTGCGAGCCTGAAAACGCCAGGCCAGTTCCACCAGTCGCCTGTCTTCAAAGTATGATCCAACTTCCCGGATTGACTTTGGATTGATTTTTCTCAACTCCGCGGCTCGTTGTTTGTCAGCTGGAGACAGGAACGACCCACTGTATAGCGTGCCTTCGACGTCGCCGTTTGCGTCTGGCCACGCACGTGTCATGACCTGGATAATTTTTTTCTGCATGTCAGATTCATGGAACCAGTGTGCTGTTTCTGCATGTCTATGGATGCGATCGAGATCGATTCCCAACCTGATCGCATCAGCCGGGCGCAGTGTGTTCAGCGGCATAACAACCGGGCATTGGTTGATTTTTACAGTGCGTAGCCCCGGTCTTGATTCCGCCTCGTTGTCTTCCGTACGCCTGGTAAACATCCTTTGTGCGATGTCATCTGCGTCCATGCTGAGTAGTGACGAAGGATCTTGATCCAGATCGAGAACAATGACGCTGTTGCGATTGTCAGGCTGTATAGCCAGCGGCAAAATTGCGGTAATGTGCGAACGATGAGAGGGAATCGTCCCTGCTATCAGCAAGCTGACCTCAGGGTTAGACGGATTGAGTCTATCGAATAATGCCTGTTTAGTTCGACGCGAAAATGCGTAGTCAAAAAGTTTCTGATTTTTCTGTCGGATAAGCTTTGCCATACCGATAGTTGCTCGAACATCACTTAATGCATCATGAGCGTGACCATGTTCGATGCCATTGGCAACCGTCAGGTTTTCCAGTCGATTATTGGGGCTTCCGTCTTCGTTTACAGGCCATTTGATACCTTCAGGTCGCAATGCTCTAGTCAGACGTACGAAATCAAGCAAATCCCAGCGACTACTGCCGTGCTTGTACTCATGCTCATAGGGATCGAAGAAGTTTCGAAAAAGGGTGTGACGGGTAACCTCATCATCAAACCGGATACTGTTGTATCCCACGGAACAAGTCTCCGGGCTGCCAATCTGCTTCACGACCTGCTCGATAAAATCCTTCTCACATAAGCCAGTCCTGTTGGTTTCCTGTGGTGTCATACCGGTGACCTTGCAGGCCATCGGATTTGGCAGATAGTCCATGGACTGCCGGCAATAAATGACCATGGGCTCATCGATTTCGTTGAGCTCCATATCCGTTCTCACGCCGGCAAATTGGCAAGGTCTGTCCCAGACCGTATGTGTACCGAAGGTTTCGTAGTCAAACCAGTAAAAGCTGGGTGAGTTGCTCATGATGGAAGCGTTCTGCGTCGCTCAGAAAGTGGTATTTCCTTACCAGATGAGATCATCGGGAATAGGGAATTCATCATCATCGCTCGAATCTTCCACATCAGTAGCCAGAAAGACCAGCCATTGTGGATTAATGGCCCTGATGTCGATAACGGTTGTTGCCGGCACCAGTCGCGTTGCGCCGTTGAGCCTTGTTATAGCGAGTTCGCCATTGGCAAGTTGTTTGCGAACAACCTCCGAAACCGATAACTCGCGGATCTTGTTCTGCAAGGTGAAGCGATAGATCTCGTTACCTTTGAAGTCTTTCAGAGCCGTGGACTCTATAAGTGCCTGCATCTCGGCTTTCATGGCACGACGCTTCTCCGTCGATGCTGGATCTGCTGTGCTCTGAGGATGCGGGTGTGCATTGTGACTTCTGGTGCTCCACGAACCCGCCCGGGGCTTCACCGCAGGTGCTTTCTTCGACTTTTTTTTCTTCGCTGGAACAGTGGGAACATGCGTGTAACCCGCTTTCGGTTCAGTCTGTGCAGGCTTGTCGGCTTGAGCTGACGAAGACTGCAATTGCGCGCCGGATTGCGGTTTTCCTGATGCTCTTTTTCGCCCGCGGCTTTTCGTCTTCGAATTTGGCTTGGTTTTCGACTTGGCTTTGGGTTCTGCAAAGCCTGCCTGGAGCAACTGATCTCGCAATGAATCAGACATGTTGGTGAGTAATCATCGTTCGTTGTATTGAGTTAATGGAGTCATGGATCATTCTGGCAGACATTATTCAGGCAGGCTTTAATCGGGCTCACCCATACCCAGGAAATTCTGGCATGCGCGCGCAAATTGAGCAGGTTTCTCGGCATGTGGCCAGTGCCCGGCACCGTTGATGATGTGCAAGCTGGGTTGTGAGCAGACATCCCTTATTGCAGGCTCGTCTGAGGCTTGTAGGTAGTCGCTGTTTCCGCCCTTGATAAACAGAACAGGTTGTGCAATTTTCTGGTCGATGACGGGCGCTCTGGTTATCAATGGGTAATCTTTCATGAGTTGTCGAAGATCAAAACGCCACATCCAGCGTCCGGAGTCATGGCGGTACAGACTTTTCAGCAGAAAAGCGCGTACCCCGGCCTCCTTGATTCCTGCTCTTAGCAAGGCATCTGCCTCTCGCCGGTCTGTGAGTTCCTGCAAGTTCACCGATTCGAGCGCGTTGAGTATCTCCTGATGATGCGGAGGGTAGTCTTTCGGCGCGATATCTTCAACGATAAGTTGTTGCAACCGCCCGGAGCGGGCATGACCCGCCATACACATAGCGACTTTGCCGCCCAGAGAATGGCCCAGTAAGTGAAATTCCCGCACGCCTAGTGCATCCAGTTCGTCCAGCACGGCTTGTGCCATGGCTTCGATCGACAGCGAGGGCATGCTGGGCGAACGCCCATGCCCCGGCAGGTCGATTCGCAGCACCGACAGACTGCGTTCCATGTGCAGAGCTACCGAGCCAAAGTTGTCCAGACTACCAAATAGCCCGTGCAGCATCACAAGGACCGGCCCTTGTCCGCCCTGAATACTGTTCAATCTGCTCATGAGGCTGGTGGCTGGGTTACACTTCTGCGACGACACTTTAGGAACTTCATTGTGTACTCCGAGGTAAGAAAAAAAGCCGACCTCCTGGTAGGCAACTGCGGTCCCGGGCTATTTGCAGGCCGCAAGATTGGTCTAGAGAAAGAGTGCCTGCGTGTCAGTGCCTCCGGTGGCATATCACAACGTGATCACCCCGACGCCCTGGGCCGTGCATTAACGCACCCCTATATCACTACAGATTTTTCAGAAGCGCTGCTGGAGATGGTAACACCGCCGTGCGATTCTGCATCAGAGGCCATGGAATTCCTCACATCTATCCATCAATTCATCGTCAATCGTCTTCCCGCTGGTGAGCACATCTGGAACACGAGCATGCCATGTATATTGCGCGGTGGTCAGAGTGTGCGTATCGGTGAATATGGTACATCGCACAGTGCGCAAATGAAGCACGCCTATCGGCGCGGTCTGGGTTTGCGCTACGGGCGCAGGATGCAGGCGATTGCCGGTGTTCACTTCAACTTCTCCATGCCGGAATGCGCATGGAACATCAGGCAACAACTGGACACGCAACAGCCGAACCTAAGCAACTGCCTGTCGCAATGGCAACAGCTTGCCGGCGAGGATCAGCAGATGTTGCGCTCACAAGGTTATTTTCAGATGATGCAGAACCTGTTGAGGGTCGGCTGGATCGTTCCTTATCTGTTCGGTGCATCGCCAGCTATCTGTGCCAGTTTTCTCAACGACGGAGAAGGTGAGGAATTCGAGGTATGGAATGGCAGTACCCGATATGCACCTTTTGGCACCTCGTTGCGTATGGGCAAGATCGGATATCGTTACCGTGAAGACCAACCCATCGACCTCAGCGTCCGGCACACGTCGCTCGACGCCTATATCGAGGATGTTATTGGCCATGTCAGCACCGAACATCCTGCCTACAAGGCGATGGGCTTGCTGGATGAAAAAGGCGAATTTCAGCAGTTGAGTACCTCGCGCCTGCAGATAGAAAACGAGTTTTACAGTACTGTGCGCCCCAAACAGATTCCTGATGATGGCGAGTTGCCTATTCACGCCCTGCGTCAGCGCGGCATCCGCTACCTCGAACTTCGCTCGGTCGATGTTGATCTAGCCCAGCCCAATGGACTTGGGCTTGAGCAGATTGCCATGCTGGAGATGCTCATGATGTTCGCCTGGTTAGCCACACCGGCGCAGCTTGATGCATCCGAATTGCAAGCCTGTACGCGCAATGTTCAAACAGTGGCGCATCGTGGCCGTGAGCCCGGTCTGCAACTCGAAGCGGCACACGGTCTGGTGGGTTTAGGCGACTGGGGCAAGCAGATTCTTGAAACACTGTCTCCGATTGCACACTGGCTGGATCAGGATCGTGAGGAGCCCTTTTATGTATCCGCGCTTGATCAGCAAATGGACAAGCTTACTAATCCGGATCTGACCCCTTCAGCGATCATGCTGCAGGGCATAAAACAAACTGGTTCGTTTTTCGAGTATGCGCAATCAATGTCTCGACAACATCATGATCATTATCAGAATTTGCCGGTGAACACCGACATTCAAGGCATCCTTGCTGACAAGGTTACCGAGTCTTTTGCCAAACAGTCCCAGATGGAAAGCGATAGCCATGGCGATTTCAAAAAATTCCTCGATAACTACCTCAACCAGATAAAACCCGAAGCACTGGTTGATGTCTGAATTGCAGCCCCCGTCAATGAAGTGTGAAAAAAGTCGTGTCGGTGCCGTCATTCTGGCCGGTGGCCTGGCCAGACGTATGGGCGGGCAGGACAAGGGCCTGGTCATGCTCGCCGGTAAGCCCATGGCAAGCTATGCGTTAGAGACTGTTGTGCCGTTGGTTCGGCAGTGTGTTATCAATGCCAATAGAAACGCTGAGGCTTATGCAGCACTGGCGCCTGAGAGCGTCAAGGTGATCGCTGATGCCCGATCCGGGCATCTGGGGCCATTGGCAGGCTTGAGTGCTGCCATTGCGTATCTCGACACTGAATATGTTCTCATGTGCCCCTGTGATAGTCCGTTCATGCAGGCAGGGCTTGTTGAGTCACTTGCAAACCGTATACAGCAACACGATGCCGATATAGCAGTCGCTCACGATGGACAACGGCTGCAACCTGTGTTTTGTATTATTCATCGCCGGGTACAACACTCTCTGGATGAATTTCTGGACAATGGCGAACGCAAGATTGATCGCTGGTTTCTCAGTCACAAGCTGGTTGAAGTTGATGCTGGTGACTACCTTGATTCGTTTCGAAATATCAACACCGAAGAGGAGCTGGCCATCGCTGAGAAGGACCTGCAATCGTGATAGAAAAACAGCCCTCCTGTGAAGATGAGGTTGAACCGGAGCTTTTGCCGGTGCCTGTGGCCAGGGAGCGGCTATTCAGTTCACTGAAACGCTCGGTGCAGGTCGAAGACATCAGTCTAAATTATGCGTTTGGCAGAGTGTTGGCACGTGATGTGGTCTCCACTATGAATGTGCCGTCTCAAACCAACTCTGCCATGGACGGTTATGCCATAAGCGCGGCGAGTATACCCACTGTGGGTGAGGCCCATCTGCATCTTGCCGGAACCGCATGGGCTGGAAAACCTTTTACAGGGAGTGTGTCAACAGGGGAGGCAATACGCATCTTCACCGGTGCCATCTTGCCAACAGGCACCGACACGGTTGTCATTCAGGAACATGTACGGGACGCCGGTACCCAGGTTGTTATCGACAGCGATGTGGTTGGCGGCAAGAATGTACGTCATGCCGGTGAAGACATCGAGCTTGGTCAAAGCGTATTGGTGGCCGGGCGCAAGCTTGAGGCTGCCGATATCGGTGTTGTTGCCTCGCTGGGCATTACATGTGTCACGGTTTATCGTCCCCTGAAAGTCGCCTACTTTACAACCGGTGACGAGCTGCGTTCACTCAGTGAACATATCCCGGGAGAGGCCCTGCCGGCGGGAATGCTGTTTGACAGCAATCGTCACACTCTGGCCTGCCTGCTGCAGTCAATGGGGGTCGAGGCGATTGATCTGGGTATTGTGCGTGACAACGAAAACGAAACACGAGATGCACTGGAACAGGCTGCCAGAGTCGCAGATGTCATCGTTACGTCCGGTGGGGTATCTGCTGGTGAAGCAGACTTCGTTACACGAGTGTTTCATGAGCTGGGTTCGGTGCGCTTCTGGAAGCTTGCCATGAGGCCGGGCAGGCCGCTCGCTTTCGGGAGTGTTGGAGATGCAGCGTTCTTCGGTTTGCCGGGCAATCCCGTGGCGGTGATGGTGACTTTCCTCGAATTTGTCAAACCCGCTATCCGGTATTTGTCTGGAATGGACGAAATAGAGCCGGTCACACTGCCTGCCATTAGCGAATCAACCCTCAGGAAGCCGGCAGGTCGTGTTGAATACCAGCGCGGGATTATGCGCGTGAATGGCGAAGGCAGGCTTGTTGTTGCCTCTACCGGCAAGCAGGGTGCTGGTCGACTGAGTTCTATGAGTAAAGCCAACTGCCTGATTGTCATTGATGCTGAAGTTGATGGTGTCAAACCGGGTGACAAGGTAGGAGTGCAGCCGTTCCACGGTCTGCTCGATGGATAGTACCCGCGTTATTTTCATGGCTTTACCAATGCACATGTAGTGCTTGTAATCCATGAAAATGAAACGCGTCCTGATACTGCGGATGCTCTACAAGGGACAGCGCGGGCAACCTTTCGAACAGTACTTGCAAGGCGATACGTAGCTCAAGCCTCGACAGGTGCGCACCTACACAATAATGAATACCGGCACCCAGTGACAAATGGGCAGCATCGGCTCTACCGGGAATGAAGCGGTTGGGTTGATCAAATCTGCGCGGACAGCGATTAGCGGCCGCAAGCAACAGACCTACCTGGTCGCCGCGTGCCAATGTGGGTCCACCGTCAAGCGTCAGCGCTTCCTGAGCGAAGCGAGTGAAAAGGTGCAAAGGGGCTGCAAATCGCAAGCATTCAGCGACGATATCGTCGGCTCTTTGATCATCAGAGAGCGCGTCAAGCAACTCTGCGCGACGGTGGCCCGGGTATTCCCGCAGCAGTGTATAGGTGGCGTTGCCTAATTGATGTACGGATGCTTCATGGCCGGCATTGAGTAACAGAATAGTCACGCTGATTATTTCTTCGTCCGTGATTGGCTCGCTTTCATCATCGAGGGCCAGCAAATGGGAGAGCAGGTCGTCACTTGGGTGCTTGCGCTTGTCTTCGATGACATCGCGCAGAAACGCCTGAAAGTCGAAGGCCGCCTGGTTCGCAAGCTCCTCTTCCTTGCGCGTCTGACTGAGTGTATACACCCGAACCATGGCATGCGACCACGCGACCAGGTCAGGGCCAGAGGATTCGGGTACACCGAGCAGACGGGTAATGACGTTCAGGGGTATAGGGGTGGCATACTGGCGCAGCAGCTCAACCTTGCCATCAGCCTGAAACCTGTCGATGCACGCATGTGCCGTCGCTTCGATGGCGGGTGCGAGCCTGTCGATCTGACGTGAGACAAAAGCCCTGTTTACCCGTTGGCGCAGGCGTGTGTGCGCTGGAGGTTCCATGGCAAGCAGCGAATATTTCTCCGCAGCGGCAAAATCCCTTAGATGATCCGGGGTGGGTTTCTGGATAATGCCGGTTGGTGGCAGGCGTGCAAACCGTCGGTCCCGCAGCACGCGGTTGACCGAATCGTAACTGATTAAACACCAGAATCCGTAGTCCTGCCAGAACACTGGCGATGTGTCTGCGTGCCATTTTCTGTACAGAGAATAGGGGTCTGAAACGAAATTCAGGTCGCGTGGGTTCTGTTCAACGGTGTTTTTTGGCACGATTCTGGTCGACATAGGGCATCATAGGGCGAATTTGTGGATCAGGTCACGTGAAGCATCCGTATGGATGGCTTTAACATGGGTTACCTTGTGCGCATCTTGCAAAGTTGTTCAATGAATACTCCACCATTACTGAAGACTCTTCCGTTGCTGCAACCCTTTCCTCACTACTGGTCATGACTCACCGACTACTTCTGGTTGAGCAATCGGCCACCATGCGCTACGTTTTAGAAAAGCATGCAGAATCGCTAGGCTACACTGTGGATGCCTGTGAGAGCTATCCGCAGGCCGCCAAATCGCTGGGAGAGCAGTTTCAGCAGTTTGGTGCGGAGTACAGCGGCGTGTTGTTTGGTTGGCCTACAACAGCTCAGGATGACGCCGCAAGATTCGCACTTCTTCTCGAGAACAGTGACCATAAGGATCTGCCGGTGGTGGTGATGTCCGCAGACCTGCGGGCCGAGACGCGTGCCTGGGTCGCAGGGCGTGACAATACGTCTGTACTTGCCTGGAAGGAATATCAGGGCCTTGAAGGGCTATTGCAACAACTCATCGAGGCAGAACTCGCCGATTCGGCAGGTCAGGATTTATTCGCTGCAAAATTCAACAACCGCGATGTGCATTTACTGGTTGTCGATGACTCAGCCACAATCCGGTATTCATTACGCGATCTGTTTCAAGTGCATGGCTACAATGTGACGCTGGCGGCAACTCGTGAAGAGGCCATCCGACTCGCCACAGATCAAAAGTTCGACATCGCTGTGCTTGATTACTATCTGACTGAGACGACGGGCGATGTTCTGTGCCGTGAATTACTGGCCAGTGAACACACAGGCGACATTGTATGTACTGTTTTGACCGGCACCTATAGTGATCACATCATCAAACGTAGTTTGCGGGCTGGTGCCGTCGAGTGCATGTTCAAGAACGAGTCAAGCGAGCTGCTGTTAAGCAGAATAGATGCGATCAGCCGGTTTGTGCGCCAGAAGCGTCGCTTGCAATGCGAGCAGAAGCTTCTGGCCGATGTGCTGGAATGTATCGCTGGTGCGATAGTGTTGCTGAATGACGAGCACCGCATCGTGTACATCAACACATTGGCGCTGGAACAGTTGGGTATCAGTGAAAAATCTACATTGATGGGTGAACCTGGTAGTAGCTTGCTCGAATCTGGGGGGCCGGCGACTCCGGGCTCCCAGGTGCACGCCGCCACCTGGCGTTTGCCAGACGGACGCGCTGTAGATGTGGATTACCAGCATTCGCACATTGATAACAGTGGCCACAGCCTGTTGCGCTTTGCACATCGTAGGGTGGCTATTTCCAACTCCCACTCTGCAGCGCTACAACGCAATGGAGATCCTGCCAGCGTTGTCAAAGGCACTATCGATCAGCTTACTCTTTCTCCTGATACCGAGCCCTTCCTGCGACAAATGCTGGAATATCTCGAGCCAGGCGGCCAAAAGTCGGTACCTGAATCCGGTTCGGCTAACGCTGTAGATATGCAATCGAGCCTGCTGATCCTGGATGTATTCGTTCTGGGCAGTGACGGTAAGCTGTTAGCGCTTTCAGAAGAAAACTCCTTGGCAACGCAGGTGCGGGAAACCCTTGTAAGCATCCACGCCCGCGAAAACCATGTGGTTGCCATGGGCAACAACCGTTTCGGCTTTCTCATGCGCCATGCCGAAGCGTCTCAGGCGTATATCCTGACGCGCAAAGTCATGCAACGATGTCTTGAAATTACTGTCAATGACGATCTGCCCAGACTGGCATGCACAGCAAGTCTTCTGAATCTGACGAAAAACTCGGCACAGCCCCTCGATGTTCTAGTTCAGCATGCACTCAAGGGAATGGATGTTGTGAATAGTCGCGAACCCAACCAGGCGCTGCTACTCGATGTACGGCGCTTGTTGAGTGCCTATCCGGCGGCTCCTCAATAGACAAGCATTGTTAACGCCATACTGACTAACGAAGTATAAGTAGTTCTCCCGCCCTATTCGTGGACGGAGTGGCACCGCCCGGAATGGTCGATACCAGCAGGGTTTTACCATCCCCCGATAAAGCTATATCTCTGGCAAAACTCTGTTTCGCCAGAGTTGACAAATCCTGAGGGAGCTCCAATGCCGCTCGATAGCGTTGATCCTGAGCGTTGAAGGTAAATGTGCTCAGCTGTGCATCGTCGTCATTCGGTGAGTGCCAACCAAGTGCCACGGTATCGAGGCTGTCGCTGGCGGCGAATCGTAGTTCCGCGTTGCCGTCGAGCGTTGGGGCCATACGAAATGAATCGGCCACAAGGAGCGCTGGCTCTGATCCGCTCAAGGATGTTTCATCGAACCGATAGCGCCATAAGACCGGTGAGCGTTCTTCTCGCACGGTACCATCCCATCCGGCAATCAACATCGACGAACCTTGGTCATCGCCTTGAATAAAAACATGATCATCCGAGGCTATACCCTGAATGAGATGTCTGTATGACTCTCGCCACTGGGCGGCATCGGCCTCTCCTTGCCACTGAAACAACACAAGCCACAAGTGGCTGGATTGCCTGAGAATTGCATAAATCCGATTCGACGAAGCGGCATTGAAACTTGTGGCCCAGCTCCCCTCCGGCGGTGCCGGCAGGGTGCTCTGGAGTGACCAGTCGATGTTGTCCTGTTCATAGACATACAGGTTGTTCGTCGTATGCAGAGATACCCGATCGGCAGAGGATGACAAAGTCAGATGAGTTTGGGAGTCGAGCGTTGTAACGGCGGGGACGGACAATTCAGCGGTCTGTATCCATGCCTCACCCAGTCTTTCGAGAATACGCAGACTACCTGCCTGTACGGCGTTACTACTGTCCCTTATCAGTACTGCAAGGGTGTCGCCTGTGTTCGAGCTGGCCACATCGAGTAGTGAGCTTGATATTGCCATGTCCAGTCTGACTGGATCTGCAGCGACCCATTGTTTGCGGATGTGGAAATGGATTTGTATCGCGCCCTCAGTCGGCAGTGTGCTGACAATCAGGCTGGCATCATCGCTTGTTGTTACTGATTTAGCAAAGCGCTCGCCCCGCATGAAGACTGCTGGGCGCAGAGTCTGGGTGGTAGCCGCCATGAGGGGGCTGATGGCCACTCTTTCAGAACTGACACAATCTTGCGAATCACAGAGTTCGACGCGGAATTGCTGCGCATGCCATCTGCGTGACGGGGCATGGCTGGGTACTGAAAAGCTGTTGGTTTGCGCTGTTATGCCGCTATGCACCAATGACTCTTCGCCATTAGAAGCATCATATTGGTAAATGTTGGCGAGCTGATCCGATCGATCCACCTCCCAGGTTAATATCAGCGTTTCTGGTGTTGCTCCAATCTGCAATCGGGGTTGAGCAGGTGCAATCAGCGCGTCGTCGACACGTGTTGTCTCATCGACGCCCACCTCCAGAACATCATCCTGTGCAACTACATCGGCATCTGCGGTGGATTGACCGTCACAGCCAGCCAGACTCGCCACGATAGTCATCAGGCTCATCAAACAGAGAGATGATTTTACAGAGGCCATAGTCCCGGTCGTCTGAGGGAGGGAGGTGCGAGTGGCACCTTCGACCTTCGGCTTTAACAGGTATTCGGTTTAAGCCGTCTGGAGAAGTTGTCCGAAGTGTATGTGGTACCACCCGCAGTAGAATTAATGCAAGTTTTGTTCCTCAAGGCACGCGCAAATTGCATAGCGGAACTTCAGGGCCGGTGGGCGATCACGATGTCGCGAATGATGGCCTGATCGACTCGATGTCGGAAATGATCCGTGATGGTCGGCGCGTATGTAACCAGACCTTCCGCCTCCAGCAGGGCGATGATGTCAGGTTTCTTAGCCAGATAGGTATTCCACGCCAGGCCGATAGCTCCTCCACGGCGAAGTAATCTTGCCCATACGGGCAGCGCTTCCCGCAGCAGCTCCATAGGAGACTTGGCATGACCTTGTGCTGATTTATTCCCATGCCTGATGCCATAGGGCAGGTCGGCGACAATGAGATCGAATGATGCCACCTTAAAAAACTCACCCGCGCGCACCGTATCAGCCAGTACGAAATCCAGTTGTTGAACATCATCAGCCTTGTACTGTTCTTTGCTGGCTGCCAACCGGATTGTGAGTCTATGCGCTTGTGTCTTGCCATCCTTGCGAAGTTCAACAGCTTCGGCCTTGTGCTTCAGGCGTTTCTCTTTTAACCATCGATTAATGAACTGGCTATAAGCGTCGAAATCGGAAGAGTCGATTTCGATACCGGAGGCATCATAACCATACATGAGCGCTTGGTTCAGTGTGGTACCACGTCCACAAACCGGGTCCAGTACACGTAGCTTGCGGGCGGTCATCTCGTTGGCAAACGATGACGCCGAAAGCGTCACGTTCAGCAACAGCTTGGTGAACTGGTCGTTGGTCTTGCCAGCAAACTTCAGAATGGTTAATAAGTCACTGTCGTACTTATCAAGACAGGTTAGCGGTATTGGTATGAGCGTTAACGCATGGTTTTCTCCGCGCGTCTCGAAAAGTGCAAATACGAAAGAGAGGTTGGATAAACAGGCAATGTCCTGTGTTGACAGAACAGTGCTGTTGAACGTCAAATAGCTCACGCCGCCAATATCAGCCATCTGCGGTGTCGTTATCCTGCCGCCAAGAATCGAAGCGTTAAAACTCTGCAATTCAGCGCAAGCGAGTTTTTCACTCGCCGTGTTGTATACGCGGTTGCTCGACGGTAATACAAGCATGGCGTAGTGCTGCGTCACGAATTCTGATCACTTAGTGCAACATCACTCATTGGAACCTTGAGTGCATCGATAGCCTCTTGCAGTCCATCTACTGACAAGGGGTACATACGTTTTTGCATCAGTTCGTTCGTCATCCGTACCGAAGGTGTCGTATCCCACCATTCCCGTGCTTCAGGGTTCAACCAGACACAATGCGGAAATGCCTGTTGCAGGCGCTTTAACCAAAGTCCGCCGGGTTCATCGTTCCAGTGTTCCACACTGCCCCCCGGCACAGCGATCTCATACGGGCTCATGGTAGCGTCACCGACAATGATCAGACGATGATCTCGGCCGTAACGACGCATCAATTCAGATGTCGGCGTGGTTTGCGTGTGCCGCCTGGCATTGTCCTGCCATACTTTTTCATAAATGAAATTATGAAACCAGTAAGTATCCAGGCGCTTGAATTCGGTTCTGGCAGCCGAGAAAAGTGTCTCGCAAATTTGTGCGTGGTAATCCATGGAGCCGCCGATATCGATAAGCAACAATACTTTGATGGCATTCTTGCGCTCGGCGCGCATATGGATGTCCAGCAGACCAGCATTGTTAGCTGTTTCCCTGATAGTTGTCTCCAGATCGAGTGAATCAGGCCTTCCATCGCGTGCCAGGCGCCTCAATTTGCGCAATGCCATCTTGAAATTGCGTGTTCCCAGCTGCTTGTCGCCATCCAGATCCCGGTACTGCCGTTTTTCCCACACCTTGACCGCCTTTCCCTGGCGTTTGGATCCGTTGCCGATCCGGACGCCTTCAGGGTTGTACCCGCTGTGGCCAAACGGTGATGTACCGCCCGTGCCAATCCAGCGATTTCCACCGTGATGTTCTTCCGACTGCTCCTCAAGACGTTCAGCGAGAGTTTCCATGAGCTTATCCCAGCCCCCCATAGCCTCTACTTGCGCTTTTTGTTCGTCACTGAGCGCCTCCTTGTCCAGACTGCGCAACCAGTCATCAGGTACAGGCGTTTTCAGTGATTTGATCAGCTCATCGAAGGCTTGCGCCTGTCCGCTCCAGTAAAGGGAAAATACTTGATCAAATCGATCGTACAAAGCTTCGTTCTTGATTAGCGTGAGGCGGGCAAGCGCATAGAATCGATCGATATCCAGTGTGCCAAGCCCCATCGACATCCCACGCATCAGCATCAGCCATTCAGTCAGGGAAATCGAAATTCCGGCGGTTCGCAACCTGTCATGAAAGTCGAGCAACATGTCGTGCGCTACCGTCTGTTCTGCTGTTGCTTGTGCAAAAATATAATGCGCTCAAAAAGATGTATATCCTGCTCATTCTTTAAAAGAGCACCATGCATACGGGGCAATACGGTTCGAATATCCTCTGCACCCAGCGCATCGGCTGGCAAATCATCAGCTATCAACAGCTTTAGCCAATCGAGTAGTTCGGAGGTGGAAGGTTTTTTCTTTAATCCCGGCACTTCACGCAGATCGAAAAACACATCCATGGCTGCCTTGAGCAAATCGTGCTTTATGGTTGGAAAATGCGATTCGACAATTCTTTGCATGGTGGACCGATCTGGAAAGGTGATGTAATGAAAAAAGCAGCGGCGCAGAAAGGCATCGGGCAGCTCCTTTTCATTATTGCTGGTGATGATGACCAAAGGGCGAAGCGCTGCGCTGATGGTCTGCCGGGTTTCGTAGACTTCGAATGACATCTTGTCGAGTTCCTGCAGCAAGTCGTTGGGGAACTCGATATCGGCCTTGTCGATCTCGTCAATTAGCACAACAGCCCGTTTTTCTGACTCGAACGCATCCCACAGCACACCTTTCACGATGTAATTGGCAATCTCTCCCACCTTGTCATCACCCAATTGCGAGTCGCGAAGTCGAGACACTGCGTCATATTCGTATAGACCCTGTTGTGCGCGAGTCGTGGATTTGATATGCCATGTATGAAGTGGTGCTCCCAGACGCTGGGCAACCTCGATAGCCAGCTCGGTCTTGCCGGTTCCAGGTTCTCCCTTGACAAGGAGTGGTCGTTCAAGTGTCAGGGCAGCATCGACTGCGAGTTGCAGATCGTCCGTGGTGATGTATGTGCTCATGCAGTCATTAGGTTCTGGTTAATCTGATTAGTTTTTTCTGGAAATCATAGGGCCGACGTCATGGCCGCCCAGCAGATGCATGTGGATGTGAGGTACTTCCTGTCTACCGTGCTCGCCGCAGTTGATGATAAGCCGATAGCCACCCTCGTGAATGCCCTCATCGCGTGCAATCTTGCGTGCAACCGTGAGCATCCTGCCAAGCGCTGCTTCATCAGCTTCTGTGACGTCATCAACGGTCGGAATGTGTCTGTTCGGCACGATCAGCACATGCGTGGGTAGACGTGGCGTGATGTCTCGAAACGCGGTAACCAGTTCGTCTTGATAGAGCATATCCGAAGGTAGCTCCTTTCTTATAATCTTGCTGAAAATGGTTTCTTCCACTGTTTGCTCACTATCCACAAGTATTCCTCAAAAAAGGGGGTTAAGCGATTATACTGTTCCTGTAGACAAACACACCATCATGAACTACGAGCCTGCAATGCATGGGTAACCGACTGTCCAAGATATACACTCGAACTGGCGACGACGGGACCACCGGACTCGGAGACGGTAGCCGCACCGACAAGGACGGTACGCGCGTATCGGCCTATGGAACCACCGATGAACTCAACTCGACACTTGGCATTGTGCTTGCGCATGGTGTGTCCAGAGATGTCGAGCGTGTGTTGCATGAGGTCCAGCATCATCTGTTCGATCTGGGTGGTGAATTGTGCATACCCGGACATCAGGCAATCCAGCAAACCCACATAGACTGGCTTGAAAGCACGTTGGATCATTTCAACGAGCAACTGCCGGCTCTGAAGGATTTCATTCTGCCTGGTGGTAGTCTTGCTGCCGCTAACTGCCATGTTGCCCGAACAATCTGCCGTAGGGCTGAGCGTCTGGTCGTCAGCCTTCAGCGTGACGAAGAAGTCCCGCCTTTCAGCATGAAGTACCTTAATCGCCTGTCAGACCTGCTCTTCGTGTTGGCGCGGGTCATTGCTCGCGACGAAGGTGGCAGTGAGGTGTTATGGCAGAAAGAGAGAGCTCCGATCGACCTTGCGTCGGAATAAGGATTCTGTGCATGGGTGCGCATCTTCACCTACTCCCCGGCATATTGATTGCATTCGGGCTTATCGAGGGTAAAATTGCCCGATTGTTGGCCGACGAACACGGTACAGTCATGGATGGCTTGTCTCTTATTGATATCGACTGCACAGCCTTTCGTGCATGGCAACACTGTCACATCCACCTATGAGATTGATGTTCAAGCAGAAGACTGGCGTGGCAGATTCTGCTTGTGTGGCGTTGCTGTGCATGGCTACCACAATATTGCTGGGATTTACCAATCCGGAAAAATTTCAAGAGGATGCAGCAAACGCAGTAGCACCAGAGATGACCAATCGATCTGACCCCATGGTCAATCAGACTGAATCACTCCCTCTACCATCGCCGGTACCCGTTAGCATCCCCGCAGGGGCTATCCGGCCATCCAGTCTTGCCAGAGTGGAACCCTTTGGTTTTATTTTGGGTGGGATCAGCAGTCGCGCCTGGTTGCATCATTCTGTCTATTCGCCAGACCGGATCATCATGGAACAGCGTGCATCGGTACCAGGTAAATTTCATGGAGTAGGCTTTCCTGATATCCGAACTCGCCAAAAGCACAAGCGATCGCCATTTGCCGCTCCCGGGCCCTGGGCTCAGCTCATAGCCTGGCGTACGCTGCAAGGTGCCGGCAAGCCTGATGGTGTCGAGCCCATCGCAAGGGTTCGCTGTATGGGACTCACTCCTCAGGCAGTCGCAACACGGGCCGATCGTTACCGGGACTTGATCTATACGTACGCCGACCAATACGAAGTCAGCCCGCACCTTGTCAAGGCGGTTATCACCGAAGAATCCTGTTTCAACAACAAGGCGTTATCCCCAGTGGGTGCACAGGGTTTGATGCAGCTGATGCCGGACACCGCCCGTTGGCTGAAAGTACGAGACGTCCATGATCCTGCACAAAATGTGAGTGCTGGTGTTCGATATCTTGCTTCTTTGCAGAAGCAGTTTGATACTATCGAGCTCGCACTAGCCGCTTATAACGCGGGTCCGGGAAACGTCAAGCGTTACAATGGCGTGCCCCCTTTTGCCGAGACTGAAGCCTATGTGGTGAAAGTACAGGCACATTATCGGCGATACATGGCTGCCCACAATATGCTCAATCCTGTCAAAGAGGAAATTGATCAAGCGAGCTACTCCGGACTTGTGCCTTAGCCGATTACCGTAGTTACTGTCAGTCCAAGGCTCGGACTGGTAATTGTTGCTAAACTAGGGAGCTTTTCCGAGCGTAAGTTCTGCCTATGAATGCTCTGTCCATATCCGGCCTCGAAAAGACGTACGGTAACAATATGTATGCCTTGAAAGGCATCGATCTGAAAGTCCCGGAAGGTGATTTCTTTGCCCTGCTGGGACCCAATGGGGCAGGTAAATCAACCGCTATCGGTATTGTCTGCTCACTTGTCAACAAGAGTGCAGGGCAGGTCAAGGTCTTCGACTACGATATCGATTTGCAGAAAGAGGCTGCCAAGGCCAGTATCGGACTGGTTCCTCAGGAATTCAACTTCAATGTTTTCGAGCCTGTCCTGCCAACCGTGCTTAACGTGGCTGGCTACAACGGTATCGAGCGTGGGGAGGCCCTACGGCGCGCTGAGTACTACCTGAGTAAACTGGATCTGTGGGACAAGCGGAAATCCCCTGCGCGAGAGCTTTCAGGTGGCATGAAACGACGCCTGATGATCGCCAGAGCGCTCATTCACGAACCCAGACTGTTGATCCTTGATGAACCCACTGCAGGTGTCGATCTGGAAATCAGACGCTCCATGTGGGAATTTCTGACTGATCTCAACGAGCAGCATGGCACCACCATAATTCTTACCACGCATTATCTGGAAGAAGCCGAAGCGCTGTGCCGAAACGTAGCCATCATTGATCGGGGAGAGATTGTTGAACAAGGAGCGGTTGCCCAGTTGCTCAGCCGCTCGATGATGGAAACCTTTGTACTCGATACCCGAGGTCACCCCGAACTTGCGCCTTCGATGGAACCTTTCAGTGTCAGAGTGCGCGATGCTGAGCGACTGGAAGTGGATGTGCCCAAAGGTGAGACGATCAACAGTCTTTTTCAGCGGCTGTCCGATATTGATATCGAGGTCACCAGTTTGCGTAACAAGAGTAACCGGCTCGAAGAATTTTTCATGCGTCTGGTCAGTCGCAAGGAAGCAGAAGCAACATGAGTGCGAGTGACGGGGTGATCAGTACCGAGCCGAAAACAGAAACGCCAGTTGATTTGGTAGCAGTCAACCGAATTGCCTTTCAGACGATTGTCCGGAAGGAGATACGACGATTTGCTCGAATCTGGGTGCAAACGATTGTGCCGCCATCCATCAATGCCGTGTTGTACATGTTGATATTCGGTAGTCTTATTGGTGCACGTATCAGTGACATGGATGGCTTTCGATATATCGACTTTATCGTGCCAGGCATCATCATGATGTCGGTGATCATCAATTCATACTCGAATGTGGTGAGCTCCTTTTTCAGCGCCAAGATGCAAAACTATATTGAGGAACTGCTGGTGTCGCCGGTGAGTAACGTGACCATCCTTCTGGGCTACATAGTGGGTGGCATGGCGCGTGGCCTGCTGGTTGGCTCTCTGGTTGCTGCCGTGTCCCTGTTCTTTTCTGATATAAATCCCGTACATCCCTTTATTACTATTGCCGTTGCAATCCTGACGTCTATGATGTTCTCGCTGGGCGGTCTCATCAATGCGGTATTTGCCAAGTCATTTGATGACATATCCATCGTCCCCAACTTCATTCTCACGCCATTGACCTATCTTGGGGGCGTATTCTATTCCATCAGTATGTTGCCATCTTTCTGGCAGACCGCCTCGCTGTTCAATCCGGTGTTATACATGGTCAACGGGTTTCGTTACGGCATACTGGGCACCAGCGACATACCCATCTGGACCAGCTTTATGGTTATTGCTGCCTTTATCGTAGTATTGGGCACTTTGGCAATGACGTTGTTGAACCGCGGGGTAGGTATCAAACATTAGCCCAGCCGGTTTCTGAGCCTCAACGTATACTGCGTCTGCACGTAATCTCTACAGCGTGTAGACTGCTTTGCGATTCCACCACCACGTCAGCAGGTTATAGCGCATGGGCGCAGCGAAGAAAAAAGACAAGCCAACCATGGCTGAAACGGCAGACAGGCATCTGCTTTATCAGGCTTCTGTTCAGAATCCCGATTTCGAACTGGATTTTATCGACAAGACATTCAAGCAGATACGCGGTCGTAAACCCGCGAGTATGCGTGAGGACTTTGCGGGTACTGCCATCTCATCATGCCAGTGGGTCAAGCGGCGTAAGGGTAACACTGCCATTGCCGTCGATTTCGATCCGGAAGTTCTGAACTGGAGCGTAAAGCACAACATTGCCAAGCTAACCGAGGGACAGAAGCAGAGAATCGATCTAATTGAAGACGATGTGCTGAAGGTGAAAACCGATAAGGTTGATGTTCTTCAGGCGTACAACTTCAGTTACTGGTTTTTTCAGGAACGCTCCACCATGCTTGACTATTTCAAGCGCGCCCGTGAAGCCCTGAAGGATGATGGATTGCTGTTTCTGGATGTCTTTGGTGGCTCGGAGTGTTACCAGACCCAGAAAGAGAAGCGCAAGGTAGATGGCTTCAAGTACATCTGGGAGCAAGCTGAGTTCAACGCGATTACTAACGAGCTAACCTGCCATATCCACTTCCATTTTCCCGACAAGTCTAAGATGAAGAAAGCCTTCACCTACACCTGGCGGGTCTGGGGAGCTCGCGAATTGCGCGAGATTCTTGCTGAGGCGGGCTTCAGCAAGAGCGTTGTCTATCGTCAAAAGTTCGACCCCAAGACTGATGAAGCGCTGGATGACTATGTTGCGACGGATCAGGCAGAAGACTATGCATGTTGGCTGGGATACATTATTGCTTATCGGTAGTGGGTCGTGCGGTTAGTTCGCTGACAGACATTTGGGCCCAACGTCGTCAGAACAAGGCAGAAAAGCCAAACGTATCGAGTATGTGGGGAGCAAATCGAACGCCGGCCTGGTGGCGCTAGGGACGAAACGTGTTGCCGACACGCCGCATGATCCACTAGCCTAAGGCGACATTTTTAATCACTGTAAATTATTTGTTACAGACTGATCAGGGGGTGCATCTTTTCCGGGTGATTTTTGTACAATCCCAGTCGCATACCAGATCGATAGATTTTTCGGTCTCGGGAAAATTTTCACCGTTGCGTCGGATGTTTTCAATTGTCTCGCCATGACCCTAAGCTTTTAGTCGATGAATTCGTTTTAGTCCTTGTCGACAACACGAATGGCAGTATCGCTAGTTCAAGATCTCTGCACAAGCTGGCAGATGCCCGGATCATGGCCTCTATCAAACAGCTTACCGATGCTCAAGTAGCATTGAATCGTTGCAAGGGGGCGCAATTCATCCGAGGTGCGCGGCTGTCTGTAAAGGTAACGTCTGCACAGTAGTTCGATACCGGTTTCGGTTAGCACCTAAATGAAAAATTCAACTGGACCTGGGCACCACCCTCTCTGACGCGAGCCAGAGTTAGTTCACCGCCATACGAGCGAATGATCTGATCGCTGGCAGCGAGTCCAATTCCCTGGCCAGAGGTTTGTGTATCGGCGCGAATGCCGCGCTTGGTATATTGCGACAGATCGCCAGCGGGCCAGCCTGGCCCATCGTCTTCGATAATCAATACCGCTTCACCTTTCAGTTGATTAATGCGGATATGCCGTGCGCCGTACTTACACGCATTCTCAAGCAGATTTCCAAGCACTTCAAGTAGGTCTGCCTCATCCATACGCACCGAAAATTGTTCGTCGACATTGACGGTGAATTGCACCGATGGCGAGTCATACAGTTTGTTCAGCGTCAGTGTAATACGACGAATGAAAGGCCTTACCTGAATGGTTGGTGACAGATAGCGTGGCGTCCTGATGGTGGCACGCTGGGCATAACGCTCCAGCGATTTCTTCATCTGTTGAGTCTGTTGCAGAATACTTTTCCCATCGGTACTGTTCTTTTCACCGATGTTCTGGAGCACCGAAATCGGTGTTTTAAGGTTGTGGCTGAGATCGCCTAACAGGTTCTTGTACTGGGTATGCCGTTCGCGTTCGGTATGAAGCAGGGTATTCAGGCTGCTAGTCAGTGATTCAAGTTCTATCGGTACCGTGTCGCTCAAGGCATCACGTTTCCCCTGTTCTATCTCATCAATCTGTTCCCCGATATCGCGTAGCGGTTTCAAGGACACACGCAGCATGATGAACTGAACGATCGGCAGTATCGGAGCCACGGCCAGCAGGGCAAGCCATAAAACGCGATCGAAGCGTTTGAGTTGGGTACTTAGATCTTCGACGTTTTCTGCGACGTGTACGATAAATGGCAGCTCTTCGCCATTTGCCAGTTCCCAAGCGATGACGTACTGCACACGCAACAAGTCAATCCCATCAATACCTGTAACCTTCTCGAACATCCAGTCATTGATGGGACGAATGACAGTGGCGGGGAGTGGTTTGACGGTTGAGTTGCTTTTCCACAATTGAGATCGATCGTTGGCAATTATCTCTGCATACAGATTGGCGTTGAAGTTGTTCAGACTGTCGTCGGGCAAACTCGCAGTATTCACCGACAATTGGGCATTACTGTCGATATCGGTAGCACCGAGAATACCGTAGACTACGCCCTTCAACGCATCAAAACGTGCAGTTTCGGCCCTTGTATGAACCGAGTAGGAAATCGACAGCGCCAACAATACGATAAACACAGCAATGAACAGGCTGGTGCCGATAACAAGCCTTGAGGTAATCGATCTCACGTTGCTGATGGCTTCAGGAGCGTTCCAGCGCCAGACGGTAGCCACGACCGCGAAGCGTCTCGATAGGGTTGAGGGTTTTATCCGCATCCAGTTTCTGCCGCAAGCGTCTGATAAAGACTTCCAGAATGTTGGGATCGCGGTCGGTGTCCTCGTCATATAGATGATCAAGCAGAGTGCTTTTACTGATAACCTTTCCACCGTTGGTTGCTAGATAGACCAGCACACGGTATTCGTAAGCGGTGAGTTCGATCACCTGCTCATCGACTTTGACCTGTTGCGCCCGGGTATCGATACTGAGCCTGTCAAACTGCATCACTGAATCTGTCCATCCGCCTGTGCGTCTCAACAAGGCGCGGATCCGAGCCAGTAGCTCCTCCATGTGAAACGGTTTGGTGAGGTAATCATCTGCACCGGCTTCAAGGCCGTCTACCTTGTCTTGCCAGGTGTCACGTGCCGTGAGGATCAAAACCGGGTACTTCATGTTTTTCTTGCGAAGATTCTGAATCAGTGACAGGCCGTCTCTGTCTGGCAGGCCCAGATCAATGATGGCGAGATCTATCGGCATGTTCTGCGCAAGGTAGAGCCCTTCTTCACCATCACCAGCCTGGTCAATGGCAAAGCCCTGTTCTCGAAGGGTACTGACGAGTTGCTCGCGTAACGTGGGTTCATCTTCTACTACCAGTGCACGCATGGGATTCTGTCCTGTCTTGTTGGATCAATTCAATTCAGATCTGCGGAATCCGAACAACACGTACGCGGCCGTTACTCAGAATTTTTACTGCAAAGACCTTGCGCCCCTGACCATCGGTTTCCGTCGTAACTCCGAGCACTTTGCCACCGCCGCCGTTTTGCTGTAGCGCTACCTGTGCTGCCTGCTGGGCGCTGGATGCCCCGGTAGCATAAGCCGGGGCAGCGGCGCTGAAGAAAGCCAGCGCCACGACCAGTGCAAGGGGTTGCAACCGCGTTTGCAACCGCGGTTGCAAGGCAGGCAGTCGGGGTCTATGGCGTTGGCACATGTTCACGAATAAATCCTAGTGTCTGGCAGGTGAAATGGATACCTGTAGTTCGATCTGACGGCCTGGATCACGCTTTGTTCTCGTAGTGAAAGTTCGGCCTTTGTATCGATAGGTAACATCGTAATGCTGAATCCGCTGTTCCAGGCGCGATTCAGAGACTTCCTTGCATCGCTCGATTTCCTCAGTCTGGTAAATCGGAGCACCCCGACGAGCAGCAGGTCGCTGATTTCGGTGACGGCTGACATTGCCGCGAGCCTCATTCCCCACAGCACTTCCAATAATAGCGCCTGCGATGGTCGCACCGGCCCGTGAACCACTACTGTGTCCACGACCCAGCTGATTACCGATGACACCACCAATCAGTCCACCGACCACAACACCACCCGCTGAATGACTTCGTTCCGAACGATGAGCCTGATGGCGTTCGTAACGCGGCGCCTCATAACCCACGATCCGTTGACGTGTTTCCACCCAGCATTCCTGTCGGGGTTCGCGTACCCGGATGTTTTTATAGACGGGTTGTACATCAACAACGTCGGCAAATTCGGTAAATCGATCGCTGGTTATGCGTCGATCAGATGCATATGCGTTACCCGCCGATATGCTGGTGGCACCGCTTAACGCCCAGGCAATGAGAGGGACTAAGGCGCTTTTTCTAGTCAATAATTTCATGATCACTCCTGTCGGTATCCTGATGGCATTGAAGCCACGATAGGAGATAGATTAGACAGTGCGTACTGAACCCTCACTGAATACGTCGGCAGTGTGTTGCGTCTTCTAACGCTATTCAGGGGCTGATGCTGTCTCATCTGTGGGCTCTTCCACAGATTCGGGTTCTATTGTGGGCTCTGAAGCCGGGCCGATCTCGTCATCCAACGGGGTGATTTGCGTCAGCAAACCGAACCTGGGGTTGTCTATATAATGCAACTCGCCACTGCGCATTTTTCGGCTCTGTGCCAGTTTGAAGCTCTGGCTGGTCTTCTCATCGGTGAATGTCAGACGGGTATCCATGTGCAGAAAGCGACCCAGGCGTACCTTGATGGTTCCGTTTACTATACTTGAACTGATAGGTTTCGATCTGTCAGGAATCGGGCTGAGGGAGCCGGGATAGAAAGCCGGATAGGGTGTCAGGTCTTCGGGTATGAACATGGGGATTGTGTCACCCAGCGCTACTCTGACCGCGATTGCGTCATTGTCAGCCAGACCGGGCTGTCGCCAGGCAAGGTGACGCAATAGTCGATACCGGCTGGATGCTGCAATGGCTGCGGCGTTCTCCGAGAGTTTCAGGTCGAGCTCGAGAGGCAGAAAACCCTGAGCCACAGCATTTTCCGAGCCCAGTTGCAAACTCTCCTCGATACGCGGGTAATAAAGGCCACCTGCAGTGAGATCTTTTCCGGCAACGGTTTCAAACAGGACCACTTCAATGAGGTAATCCCGCGCGTTTGCCAGACCCGAGCATGAAAGCAGAATGATTGCTGCAAAAGCGGCTCGTGTTCTGTACTTGGTCGTCATTTGAAGGTCTCGTCGATTGCGCGATAGGCACAGCGCATATTCTACGACGAATCAGAGCACGGCATGCAACGCTACCAGCATCCCGGCAGCGGCTACCACGCCATCGATGACCGGTATTCCATGGTGTGCTGATAATCGCAATGCCAGCGGTGCCATACCCGCACAGCCGAGCACAATAGCGCCGCATTTATCCTCACGAATGGCCGTGGCAATCTCATCTGAAATCTTTTGTTCGGCCGAACTTCCAGGTTCTTCAAGGGCGAGAACTGGAACATCACTGGCGCGAACTCGGACACAGGAAGATGCCAGTCCGTAGGATGCAATGTTATTTTCAATAACGGGTATGGAGACAGCAAGTGTCGTGACGACGGAGAAACTCGGCCGTAACAGCATGCTGGCATGAAATGCCGCCTGTCCGATACCCACTACGGGTTTACTGGTCAGCAGGCGACACTGTTCAAGCCCTGTATCGTCAAAGCATGCAATGGCATAACCATCGAAGTTCTGTTCGATGCCCGCTTCCAATGCCTCAAAAAGACCGGGCAATGATGCTTCCCCGTCTTCGGGGCCTTGAATAGAAGCAGGCCCGTGCGGAGAGGTAGACGCTTCGATTGTTACGCCAGGCCCGACGGCAGCTCTTGCGGCCTGAAGTACTTTGTCCGTCATGGACTGTGTCGTGTTGGGATTAATGAAAAGCAGCCGCATCAGGATTTTCTACTCGTTGCCTTGCGACTTTTCCAGACGAGTAAAAGCGCCAAACCAATCATGACCAGCGAAAAGCCGGTTGTTAACGTCCCCAGTGCATACAACACCGGCGTTGTGACGCTTGTCGTCATCCCATAGATTTCCAACGGTAACGTATTGTACGTACCCGCCGTTAGTAGAGTCCGGGCAAATTCGTCATAAGACAGCGTAAATCCGAACAGAGCCACCCCGATCAGGCTTGGCGCGATAATAGGCAGTACGACATGCCGCAGCGTTTGCCAGTTACTGGCTCCCAGATCACGTGCCGCCTCCTCGTAAGATGCATCAAAGCGATTGAAAACCGCAAACATGATCAACAGACCAAAAGGCAGGGTCCAGGTTAGTTGGCTACCCAGACCCGACGTCGCCCAGTGCACATCCCAGTCAAGCAGGTTGAACAGGATTCCCACGCCCAGTGAGATAAGTATTGAAGGAATGATCAAACTGGTAATAACAATGTAAAACAATACGGTTGACCCTCGAAATCGATGACGGAATGCCAGGCCACCCATAACAGAAACAGTGACGGTCACGACCATGACAATCAAACCCAAGCCCATTGAACGTCTGAACGATCCCCAGATATCCCCGACAGCCTGTTGCTCAAAAAGATTGCGGAACCAATGCAGGGAAGTGCCATTCAAGGGAAAGGTGAGCCCGCCCTGTGGACCTTGAAAAGACAGTATGGCAATGGTGATAGTTGGTCCATACAGGAAAACGACAAACAAGGTAAAAAATGCTGCAAGCAGATAGAAGCTCAACCCCCGCTTTGCCATGATCAAAGCTCCTTTCGAATGTCGACCATGCGTAGCATCGCACCGACCATCAGTAGTACCGTCAAGAGCAGCACAACAGCGTTTGCCGATGCCGCGGGGTATTGCAACAAGCCAATCTCGTTTGAAATCATCCGACCCACCGAGGCGCTCTGTCCACCACTCATAAAGCGAACCGTAATGAAATCACCCATGACCAGCGTCACAACAAAAATAGACCCGATCATGATTCCCGGTTTGGTCAGCGGTACAATGACATGCATGAGAATCTGCAAGCCATTGGCTCCTGCATCGCGTGCAGCCTCGATAAGCGAATGATCAATACGCATCATGGTATTAAAGATTGGCACAATCATGAACAATGTAAATAGATGTACAAAAGCCAGAATCACAGCAAAGTCGGAAAAAAGCAGCCATTCCAGTGGCTGATCGATAAAGCCCCAATCCTGTAGTGCGCTGTTGGCAATGCCATTCCTGCCCAGAAAAGGTATCCAGGAAATCATGCGGATGATGTTAGACGTCCAGAACGGAATCGTGCACAACAGAAACAAGGTGATCTGGATAGTCAGACTATGTACGTGAAAGGCCAGAAAATAAGCTACGGTGAAACCGATCAGCAGACACAAGGCCCACGTAATAAACGTGAAGGTCAGTGTCTTCAAATAGACGCTGAATGTCACCGGAGAGGTAATCAGAAACGCATAGTTGTCAAACTGAAAATCGGGGTAGTAGCTGAAAGCGCTACTACCCCAAAAACTCACCATAACGATGACAAGCACCGGCACCAACAAAAACAGACTTAGAATTGCCGTTAATGGGGTAACCAGTAACCAGCTCTTCAAGGTTCGAACGGTGCCTGTATTTGTCATTCTGTGATTATCATCGTCGTGGGTTTCTCATCAATTACGCGGCAATGAATTCGTTCCACTTGCGTACCATGTACTGGTTCTCGTCCATGACAGCGTTCCAGCAGGCAACTGATCCCATGCGATCCTGAAAAGAACCACCATCGCGAATGGCACCCGGCTTCTCCAGAACAACCCCTTGCGGATTGACGATATCTTCTACCGCAGGCTTGCCTTCAAACCAGAATCCCCACTCGTTTTCTGTCATGTGCTGCTTTGATGTTTCCGGTACGGCAGAGTAGTAACCCTGGCGCATCAGATAACCTCCAACCCAGCCGGACAGATACCAGTTGATGTACTCGTAAGCTGCATCGAGTTCGAGTCCTGACAGGTTTCTTGAAAGACCGATACCACCGCCCCATGAACGATAGCCTTCCTTGAGTGGCTGATAGACGCAAGGAATTCCTTTGGCCCGTACCGCCGTGATGGCAGGCGACCACATGGACTGAATGACGACCTCACCGGATGACATGAGGTTCACACTTTCATCAAAGCTCTTCCAGAAGGCACGGAATTGACCGTTGCGCTTGGCTTCAATCATGATGGCCATGGTCTGGTCGATCTCATCACGCGTCATATTGCCCTTGTCTCCATAGGTGACTTCACCCATAGCTTCGCAGACCATCGCCGCATCCATGATGCCAATGGAGGAGATGTCAAGAATGGATGCCTTGCCCTTGAACTCAGGATTCAGCAGTTCTGACCATGACTCGATAGGACGACCGATAAGGTCTGGCCTTATGCCAAGCGTGTCTGCGTTATAGATTGTCGGGATGAGGGTCATCCAGCCGGATTCTTCATTCACGAAAGACTTGCCTTCTGGGCCATCGACAAATCCGACACTATGGGGAGCGGTTCCTTGTGCAATCGTGCTGTCAGGATTTAACTTGCCATCGCGAAAGATACCGACAATCTTGTCGTAGTTGGTGATCTTGGAGGTGTCCATCGGTTGCAGGTTGCCTGCAGGCCAGACTTTTTTGCAAATCCAGTATTCAATATCAGCAATATCGAAGGACTTGGGTTGCGTCGCAGCGCGCTGCGCAACCGAATCTGAATCCAGTGCTGTCATCTCCAGTGTGAAGCCCAGATCCTCTTTCACCTTGTTGGCAACATCGTTGAGGTTCGATACGCCGGTGCCGAATTGTCGTAGCGTCACATCCTTGATGTTTTGCGCCCAGATCATCGGTGCGCCGGTAATGGTACCCGCTGCAACGGTTGCCGCTGCGCCTTTCAAAAGTTTGCGTCGTCCTGCTCCCTTAGGTCCGAGGTTCTGTAGTTGTTTTACTTTCGATAGGTCGGTCATTTGCAAGTTTTCCCTGTTTTGGTAAGAAGTGAAGTGCGGTTGTAATTTTAATGCGTACTACTTTGTTGCACGGGGTGCAAGTCAGTTGGATTCCAGCGGACGCCGGCGGTATCCCCGGGTCGCCATCGATGCTGCTGGTAGTGATCATCAGATACCGATGACACCAGTGATTCCTGATGATCGCCCTTGACGGTGATATTTACGGTTCGGCCAAGGTACTCGACATGTTCGACCAAGGTGGATAAAAAAGAGGTATCAGGCGCGTCCGGAATTAATTCAGTTTTGTCCGTGCGTAACGTGCTTAATTGTCCAGCAACTGTCAGCACGTTGTGCCCCCCCATGAATCGTGCGACGAAGTCGGTTCGTGGTTTGTTAAAGATCTCATACGGTGAGCCTGCCTGTTCTATTACCGCGTTGTTCATCAGCACCACATGATCAGCCAGCGCCAATGCTTCATCCTGACTGTGTGTGACATGAATGAATGTAATACCCAATTCACGCTGCAAGCGCGATAACTCACTACGCATGTTGATACGCAGGAATGGATCAAGTGCCGATAAAGGCTCATCAAGCAACAGTACGGAAGGCTCCGTAATGAGCGCCCGTGCCAGTGCCACACGCTGTTGCTGACCACCGGATAGCTGATCGGGTAACCGCTGCGCAAAGTCCTGCATCTGCACAAGCGCCAGAAGCTCGTTGGCCCTGGCATGACGCTGCGCTTGCCCAACCCCCGCCATACGCAAGCTAAAAGCGACGTTGTCAAGAACTGACAAATGAGGAAACAGCGCGTAGTTCTGGAACATCATGGCCGTGCCACGTTGTGCGGGAGGTTTTTGAATTATCGACACATCATCCAGCTTTATATCGCCGCTGGAGACTGTCTCATGACCTGCGATCATGCGCAGCGTTGAGCTTTTCCCGCAGCCCGACGGGCCGAGTAGGCAGACGTAGGTGCCTGCATCGAACCGTTGGGAGAAGTGATCGACCGCTAATGCGCCGGAACCATAGCTTTTCGTCAACTGGTTAAGTTCCAGCACTTGACCCTTAATTTCCATAAAATGCTCTATTTTGGGTCATGATTTTTGTTGGTTCGCCATGTGGTGGTGCAAAAAGCGGAAAATTAGCGTAAAAATAGCCGGTAATGACACCACGTGTCAAACTTCGTACCAAGTGTCAAACTTTGGAAAGAGCCTTCGCATATCATGACCGTCAGCACCAACGATACCGCGGTCACAACGAGAGTTGCGTCGCTCGAGGAGATAAACCTTCTGTTGGAGTGGGCAGGCGACGAAGGATGGAACCCGGGCCTTGACGACGCTCAGCTGTTTCATGCCTCGGATGCTTCAGGCTTTCTGGTCAGTACCATAAACGATCACATCGTCGCCGGGATAAGTCTGGTAAAGCACTCTGCCGACCAGTCCTTTCTGGGACTTTATCTGTGCAAACCGGAACATCGAGGCACAGGTATTGGCATCGCCACATGGCGTGCAGCATTGGATACCATTGATAATCACACGATCGGGCTGGATGGCGTCGTCGATCAGCAAGACAACTATCGCAAGTCAGGCTTTGTGTATTGCTTTGGCAACCGCCGCTATGCCGGGACATTGGCGTTTAACGATGGCGATGTGATCCCGGTAGCAAAATGCGGGACGGTGCAAATTGCCAACGCCACCCATGCAGATATCAACGCAATTATCGACTACGATGCCAGTATCGGGGGGGGTAATCGATCGCGTTTTTTCAATGCGTGGATGCAGGCTTGCAGCTCGCGCAATACATTCATTGCCCTTGAAGGCCATAACGTGGTGGGTATTGTTGGTGTACGCCGTTGTCAGGATGGCTATAAAGTCGGCCCTTGGTTAGCCGATTCGCGATTAATAGCTACACGACTATTGGCAGCGGTCAGTGCCGTGACAAAAGACGAAAGCGTGATGATCGACATACCTGACATTAACGTTACTTCCATAGAAATCGCCGAATCATTGTCATTACGGTCCATGTTCGATACCGCAAGAATGTATAAAGGCAAAGTGCCTGATATCGATAGACATCGCCTTTTCGGTGTTGCAACTCTGGAACTTGGGTAATGATCCCTCGAACACGGCATGCATGAATAAATCAGTAGCAGGCTGGTGCAACGGTTTTCTGGGCATGTTGATATTCAGCGCATCTTTACCTGCTACTCGCCTGGCCGTCATGGATTTTGATCCCATGTTCCTGACAGTAGCCCGAGCAAGCATTGCCGGCCTTGCAGGTCTCTCGGTACTCGCAATCTTACGCGTAAAACGACCAGGCCGCGAAGATGCCTTGTCATTGTTCATTATAGCCATCGGCGTAGTCGTCGGATTTCCGTTGTTGACAGCGCTCGCCCTGCAACACATCACGGCAGCCCATTCCGTTGTATTCATTGCTCTCTTGCCTCTGGCAACCGCACTATTCGGTGTTCTCCGTGCGGGCGAACGCCCAACACTTGCCTTCTGGATATTCTCACTTATCGGTAGTGCCATCGTGGCGGGCTATGCCTTGTTCAACGACGCGAACGCCTCGCTTGTGGGGGATAGTTTCATGCTGGCCGCCATCATTGTCTGCGGGCTTGGTTACGCTGAAGGCGCCAAGTTATCCAGAAAGCTTGGCGGCTGGCAAGTCATCTGCTGGGCATTGGTATTGTCCTTACCCGTGATGTTATCAGGCAGCGTTATACTAATGCCTGCTACGTTTTCAGATATAGGAATACCTGCATGGTCAGGATTAGCCTACGTATCTCTGTTCAGTATGCTGATCGGTTTCATATTCTGGTATCGGGGACTTGCACAAGGTGGTATCGCAGCGGTGGGTCAACTTCAACTACTTCAACCGTTTTTCGGTCTGTTGCTTGCTGCCGTCGTTCTCAATGAAGCAGTCAGTGTTGTTATGATTGGCACTGCAGTCTTGGTGGTACTTTGCGTGCTGGGCGCACGCCGAATGGCGTGATGAAAGTGACTGCAGCAAGCTGAATGTTTTATGAGAATAATTTCGCTAAACGACTGGGGTGGGGCAATGTTCGACGCTTTAGTCGAGTGGCTGCCCGAAAGTGGAGCAGACATTCTTTGCTTGCAGGAGGTCACGTGTACCTCTGGGCTAAGCGGGTGGACACGTTTTAATGACGGTGAAAGAACACTGCCACAAAGAGCCAATCTGTTCGCTGATATCAGTACGGCCTTAACGCATCACCAGGGTTTGTTCCTCACGAGCGATTCTGGTCCCGTAATTGATCACCAGGGACACCGGCATCAACAGGATTTTGGCATCGCCATGTTTGTCCATGATCGATTCCCCATCGTATCCTCGCAGAGCGCGTTTGTTCATGGTTCCTACACCGACCACTCTGAATGGACGATTCTTGAGCGCCCAAGAATTGCTCATACGGCCAGGATCGTTGACAGAGCCGCACATCGAACGGTGGCGATTACTCATCTGCACGGCCTTCGTGACCCGACTGGAAAAAGTGATTCACAGGCTCGTACTGAATATTCCCAGCGGTTGCACGAAAAGTAGGTAAAAAGACAGCGGAAAGTAGGTGACAAGCATTAAGTTTCATTTTATTATGTGAATAAGAATCGTTATCATTATTGTTAAGATAAAGCTTACATTCTGTTGAAATGCTTATGAATTCTGTCACCATTTCCGTCGACCAGTTAAGGCGTTCTCCACGGGCTTTCGGGCAATCTGCCACAACCGTGCTTTCCCAGCGAACATGTTTTGCCGATTTGCCATTGCCAGCCCGCCTGTTACTGGCGGTTCCGCGTATCCGTGGTTTGGCACCCAGGGCCCAGATTGCCCAGCGTTATGTGCTGGACACACTTGGACGGATTATTGATGCCGGTCCACAGCGTCGCGACACGATCGAGGCTGTAAATCTATTGTCGGAGGTGCTGCAGATGCCGAGTCAGTTCGATGACTCTGTTGATCAGTGTGATGCACAGCTTGATGATCAGCCTGACAGTCAGTGGCTCTCTGCAATGGAGAACATGGTTTTGTGCGTACTGTGCAAGATTCG
Source organism: Granulosicoccus sp. (assembly GCA_045106195.1). Lineage (GTDB taxonomy): Bacteria > Pseudomonadota > Gammaproteobacteria > Granulosicoccales > Granulosicoccaceae > Granulosicoccus. The sequence continues at coordinate 31,378 of JBGCEH010000012.1, read as the reverse complement.
TAGTGGTCAGACCGCTGAGGCAGGCCGTTTGACACAACATTGGTTAACCAAAACATCGGTTCATCAATTCAATGCTGCAGCTGAAGCGCTCTGCGATTCCGATTGTTTTAAAAAGGGTGGGGCTCATGTGTTCACGCCGGCATGGAGTGGGCCGGTGCTGCCAGATGCGGGCTCACGTCATCGTTCAGTATCCCTGACAAAGGAGTTGGCACTGGGTGAGTCGCTTATGCTGAACACAATCAGACTACGTATGCGGACCTTGCCATACACGGGCATCAGCACGCAGGTTGTTCCCATGTTACGCGAGCACTTGGCACTGCCGAAAATCGAATCCCTGATCGATGCGCATTTAATGGAAGCACTTCAATACAGCGTCGGAACTATCGATGTACGGTGCCTGTGTTGTTCGGACATCTCGGCTGATGAGGCGAAGCTGCTGGCAGCTATCGCGGCATTTTCCACGGGCGACAGTGCTGAGATAACGCGTCAACTGGGATCATGGTTACCATCGGGTTCCGTTAAGCGGTTAAGGGCGCGGACGCAGGAGTTTCAGAATATCGTGCAACACATGGGTGTGTCCATTCCGCTACGGGACTGGGATTTCAGCGAGCTTGATGATCGCGCTCATCTTTACAGAGAGTGTTCGCACATAAATGAGCCTTCCATGATTCATTGACGGGTATTGATGTTAAATATCCGCTGCCCCACCATGCTTATTCGGCAACGACAACTGAGGTCGAAACCAAACCAAGACGTGAGCCATGCAATAGAGCTTGTAACCGCTCTTCCCATGAAAAAATCAAATGTTCGCTTGATCTTCAACGCTCTACTTGCTACTACCCTCTTGATCAGTCCTGTATGGGGGATTACGGCAGAGGAGGCTGACAATACGGACAGGGCCGGACTTTCGGAAAACCTTGTGATGGGGGTTTATCGGCCGCTACATTCAGCGTTTGCAGATTCTGCGCAGGACTGGGCGTCGGAGGTTTCCGATCTTTGTGAAAGACGGCCAGCCTCAAGTGCTTACAAGATGCAGTTCCGGTTCGCGAAACTTATCGAGTTGTACTCGGCGATCGAGTTGTACCGTGTTGGACCGTTACTCGAAGACAATTTGCAAAACAGAATTTTCTATTGGCCTGACAAACGAAGCGTGGGGCAGCGCCAGTTACGGAATTTGATGGCTTCACTTGACGATCAAAAGATGACTGTTGAGGCACTTGTACAGAAAAGTGTCGCTGTTCAGGGATTCGCAGCATTGGAGCGTTTGTTGTTCCAATCTGAATTCCAAACCATTGAATCAGCGCCTCAATGCAGTCTGATAATTGTCATTATTAACAATATTGCGACCATGGCAAGAGAGCTGGATACAGCCTGGCAATCTGATTCCGGGTTTATACAGTCATTACTGGAACCGCACGCAGACTCCGAACATTTTCGTGATTCAGAGGAAGTATTGCGTAGCGCTTACACGCAAGTGAAAGTGGGGCTGGATGTTGTGCTGGATGGCAAGCTGAGGCTATTATTATCCAATGATGAAAAGATGATGCGGCAAACGCCATTGTGGGTGAGTCAGCGTACGGTGTCCATGCTTATGGGTAACCTGAAGGGTCTTCGCGCATTGCTACTGGATTCAGGAATGCTTGCCGAGACTCGATATGAGGAAGAGTTGCATCTTGAATTTGACTACATTGAGCACGTGCTATCCGAGCTTAGGCCGATGGTTTATTTTGTTGAGAACGACGGGACATTGAAACCGGAAATAAAGATGTTGATGAACAAACTGGCGGCTGTCGTGGCTGGAGTCAGATTTACCGTGAACACTGATGTGTCCAGGGATCTTGGAATCAGCGCTGGGTTTAACAGCGAAGATGGTGACTAGCGTGCTGAAGTCAGGCGCGAGTATGGCGTAAACCCACCACGACCTAAAGAATGACTGCTCACAACAAACTGCACCACCCAGACCGAGGAATACGCCGGCGAGCATGATATGGACAACGCCGGTTTTATACGTTTGAGTTCCCAGCTCTATGCAGCCTTTGGCATGGCTAAGGTATCGAGGAGTTCATCGACAAAGGTTTGCGCTTCTTCGGATTCTGCAAATGCCTTGATGACGCGCAGGATTTGCTTGCCATCAAACTTGTAGATATCGTTGTGGCGTTGAATAATCTGAATGAGCGCCATAGGGTCTATATTGGGGTCGTTGCCAAACACAAGGCGGGCACCGCTGGGGTTTAATTCCAGTCGTTCTATGCCTAATGTCTCGCAACGTTGACGCAGCCGCATGACATCGAACAAGCGTTCTGTCTGAACGGGCAGCAGCCCGAAGCGGTCGATGAGTTCTATCTTCAGATCGCGCAACGCTTCGCTATCGGGAGCGTGGGATATTCTCTTGTAAAGGATAAGCCGCTGGTGAACGTCAGGTACATAGTCTTCAGGGAGCAGTGCGGGTACGCCCAGATCGACCTCAGTGCCTTGGGCTAGAGGCTTGTCATAGTCGGGTATCTTGCCTTCTTTCAGCGCCTTTACGGCGCGAGCCAATAGTTCGCTATACAAGGTAAAGCCTATCTCCTGTATTTGTCCGCTCTGGCCTTCGCCCAATAGCTCTCCGGCTCCTCGTATTTCAAGATCGTGCGTGGCCAGGGTAAAACCAACGCCGAGGTCCTCGAGAGATTCGATAGCCTGCAGTCGTTTCTCTGCATCCTTTGTCATTGATCCCTTGGGTGGGGTTATCAGATAGGCGTAGGCACGATGATGCGAGCGACCAACCCGACCACGTAGCTGATGCAGCTGTGCCAGTCCCAGCTTGTCGGCACGATTGATGAGAATGGTGTTGGCACTGGGGATGTCGATACCGCTTTCGATGATCGTCGTAGCCACCAGAATGTTAAACCGTTGATGATAAAAGTCGCTCATCACTTGTTCAAGATCTGCTTCGCGCATTTGTCCGTGTGCGTAATTGACTTTGGCACCAGGCACGATGCGTTGCAGGTCTTCGGTAATGCGTTCTATGGTTTGTACTTCGTTGTGTAGAAAATATACTTGACCACCACGAACAAGTTCACGTTCGCAGGCTTCGCGAATCTGCACATCAGACCACTCACCAACAAAAGTCTTTATAGCGTGGCGATGCTGCGGAGGTGTGGCGATGATGGATAGATCGCGCATTCCCGCCAGTCCCATATTAAGTGTGCGAGGTATGGGGGTGGCGGTGAGTGTAACGATATCGACCTCTGCTCTCAGGGCCTTCATGTGTTCCTTGTGCCGAACACCGAAACGGTGTTCTTCGTCAATGATGACAAGACCAAGGTTTTTATACCTGATTTCTTTGCTCAGCAATTTATGCGTTCCGATGATGATGTCTACACCACCTTCGTCCAGTTTTTTCATGATGCCTTTCTGTTCCTTTGCGGTCTCGAAACGTGAAAGTGCTTCAATTTGCACTGGCCAGTCAGCAAAGCGATCAAGGAAATTCTGATGATGCTGTTTTGCAAGCAGGGTGGTCGGGACCAGGACAGCAACCTGTTTGCCGGCGTCTACCGCAACGAAGGCTGCACGCATGGCAACCTCGGTTTTACCAAATCCTACATCGCCGCAAACCACTCTGTCGGTGGGTTGTGGCGAGCGCAGGTCTGCCACAACTGATTCTATGGCCTGTAATTGATCAGGTGTTTCTTCAAATGGAAAGGCTTCGCTGAAAATGGCGTAATTGTCAGAATTTTCTGGGAAAGCGAAGCCTTTTTTGGCTGCACGCCGTGCATGGATTTCCAGTAGTTCTGCAGCGACATCGTAGGCTTTTTCTGCGGCCTTGCGACGTACCTTCTGCCAGGTTTCAGTGCCGAGCTTATGCAGGGGTGCAGATTCTTCGCTGGCCCCGGAATAACGGCTGATAAGATGTAGCGAGGCAACGGGCACATACAGCTTGTCGTCGCCAGCGTAGTGAATGGTCAGGTACTCGTTGCTTACATCACCTACGCTCAGTGTGGTCATGCCTTGATAACGGCCAACGCCATGATCGATATGAACAACAGGTGCGCCAATGCTCAGATCGGTCAGGTTGGAAATAATACTTTCCGAGTCGCGCGTGGGACGTCGGCGTTCACGTCGCTTGATTCGTCCGGAACCCAACTGGTTTTCGGTGATCATCGCAATGCCTGCGTCGGGCAATTGTAGTCCGCGATCAATAGCGGCCGTAGTCAGGCAGAGGTTGCGTTCGCTGGCCAGGAATTCTGACCAGCCGTCAACGGTTTCCGGTTGCAGACGGTTACCGACCAGTTGATCCAACAACGCTTCGCGGCGGCCGGTGGACTCTGCTACAAAGAGTACCTTGCCCGGAAATTTGCCCAGATAATCCTGTAATGCGCCCATGGGACGTTCACCACGAGGTGCTATCGGATAGAGTCCGGGCGCTTCGGTCAGGGCATTGATGGATTGTCTATCGGGGGACTCTATTTCAAAGCGTTGCGTGAGTAAGACTCGGCCATCGTCCAGTTGTGCCTTGATCTCTTCACTGCTCAGGTAGATTTCGCTGGGCGCGAGGATAGGGCGTTCTACATCGTGTCGACGTTGCTCATACCGATCGGCAGTATTGGCTTCGAACTGTTCCATGGCCTGCATAGCGCCGTCTACCATGATGAAGCTTGCAGCCGCTGGCAGATAAGCAAACAACGTTGACGTTTCTTCGAAAAACAGCGGCATGTAATACTCGATGCCTGACGGGGCACGTCCTTCACTGACTTCCTGATAAATAGGCGTGTTTTTACTTTCAGCCGCAAAACTGTTGCGGTACTGGCGTCGGAACAGCGCAATGCCTTCTTCATTCAACGGAAATTCATGCGCCGGCAACAATTCTATTAGATCCGCTGTGGCAAGTCCTCTCTGGGTGTCAACGTCGAAGGTTCTGATGGTTTCGATTTCATCATCGAAAAATTCCACCCTATACGGCTGGTTGCTGCTCATCGGAAAGAGATCGAGTATGGAGCCACGCACGGCAAATTCTCCGTGTTCCTCAACTTGCGTAACCAGCCGATAGCCTGCTTCAACCAACCGCACTCGGAATTCTGCCAGCGCCAGCGTATCGCCGGTCTTGATCATCAGCGCGTGCTGGTCCAGAAAGCTTCTGGGTGGCATGCGTTGCATGAGAGCTGCGGCGGTGAGCAGAAGAATGCCGCATTTGGCATCTCCCAGCGAGTACAGGGTGCGAATGCGTTGCGAAATAATGTCCTGGTGCGGTGATACGCGATCGTAGGTCAGCGTTTCCCAGTCACCCAGCACATGGACCGGAATTTGCGCGCCCGCGTAGAACTGCAGCTCTATTTCCAGTTGTAACAATTCTGAGGTACTGGGCGCAACAACTACGCACAATCCCGTGTGTTTACTGGCATATTCGGCAATGGCAAGTGATTCTGCCGAGCCGTAGAGTCGGCCCCAGCGGGAAGCCGTCGTGTAAGCATCAGACAGTAGTATGACAGGTGTTTCCGGCACTGCGTTGTTCACCTTTAAGGTTGTGTGAGCGTTATCGGGGGCAGACAATAGCCTACGGATTACTTCGAAAGATGGGTTACTTATGAAGTTTTGTGGCGCACGGACTGCAATTGTCCCATATCTTGACGGCTATTCACTACACTACGCAGTCTCAAAGGGTGAACCGCGCGTATCCATCCTTTGAACCTTATCTCCTGACAACAGCTCTACAGTGACATGTTTCAACCATACGAACTGTTCGTAGGGCTGCGTTACACGCGGGCCAAACGACGCAATCACTTCATTTCGTTCATCTCGCTCGTCTCTATTCTGGGAATCGCCCTGGGCGTAACTGCGCTTATCACCGTGACGTCGGTTATGAACGGTTTCGAAAAAGAGATGCGCGAGCGCATTGTCGGTGCTTCCTCTCACGCTACCATCACAGGACTCGGCGAACCCATCGAGAATTGGCAGAGCATTGCCGATACGGCCATTGCTCATCCTGAAGTCAACGGCGCTGCGCCTTATGTCGAAGGGCAAGTCATGCTGGTTCATGCTGGACGTTCAACCGGAGCACTGGTCCGTGGTGTGCTGCCGGATCAGGAAAGCCAGGTTTCCGAGCTTGCGGACAATCTTGAGCAGACGGAATCCCTTGAGGTTGCATTGCAGCCCGGAGAATTCGGTATTCTGCTAGGCGCTGATCTTGCCAGCTATCTGGGCGCTATTGCCGGTGATCGGGTGATGGTTATTACCCCCGAAGCCAGTGTCACGCCCATGGGATTCGTGCCCCGCGTAAAGCGTTTCACGGTAACCGGAATCTTTCGTTTCGGCATGTTTCAGTTTGATCGCAATCTGTCGGTCATGCACGCCGCTGACAGTGCGAAACTATTCAAAATGGGAGAAGGGTATTCCGGTGTTCGCCTGAAGCTTACAGATACATCGCGCGCTCCGATCGTTGCGCGTGAGCTACGTCAGGAGTTGGGGTTTGATAATTTTGTCAGCGACTGGACTCAGCAAAACGCAAATTACTTTCTGGCCGTGAAGATGGAGAAGACAATGATGTTCATCATATTGTCCATGATCGTGGCAGTTGCAGCATTCAATATTATTTCTACTCTCGTGATGCTTGTACAGGACAAACAGTCCGATATTGCGATCTTGCGTACGCAGGGTGCATCGCCTGCCAGCGTTCTCTCGATATTCATCGTACAAGGCACGCTGATAGGCCTGGTAGGTACGGTTGCCGGGCTTGCTGGTGGCATCGCGCTGGCCAGCAACATCGATGTAGTCGTACCCTTCATTGAGCAGTTTACCGGCCCGGTGCTCAACCCTGAGGTCTACTACATTGATAAGATGCCTTCCGATCTTCGCCAGAGTGATGTAGTGAAGGTGGGTCTAATGTCTTTTGGTTTGTCACTGTTGGCGACCCTGTATCCGGCATGGCGTGCATCGCGCACTGATCCTGCCGCTGCACTGGCCTACGAATAGCCGGAATTGTCATCGATGAATGAGATAAACAAAACAGGCGCAAACGAGGTAGCAAGCCAGGGGGTCATCACTCCGGACAATATCGTGCTGGAGGCTCAGCATCTGGGCCGTCGCTACGAGCAGGGTGATCTCAGTGTTGAAGTATTGAAAGATGTGTCACTGAGTATAGGGAAAGGCGAGCGTGTCGGCATCATTGGCCAGTCTGGCAGCGGTAAGAGCACATTGCTGCATTTGCTTGGTGGGCTGGATACACCGACTTCGGGAAAGATTCTCGTGACCGGGCAAAATATGTCACAGTTGAGTCAGGCCAAACGCGGGCGGCTGCGCAATCAGGCGGTGGGTTTTGTCTACCAGTTTCATCATCTGTTACCCGAGTTTTCCGCTCTCGAGAATGTCAGCATGCCACTGCTCATTCGAGGTGTTTCTAAAATAGACGCTGCATCACAGGCGCAGGAATTATTGTCCAGAGTGGGGTTGGGTGAGCGATTTCGGCATAAACCCGCCGAGCTATCGGGTGGTGAACGGCAGCGAGCCGCCATTGCACGCGCCCTGGTCACACGTCCGGCAGTCGTTCTGGCAGACGAACCCACGGGTAATCTCGACGAAGAGACAGCTGGCCGTGTCTACGAACTTATGCTGGAGCTGAACCGTGAGCTGGGAACCAGTTTTCTGGTAGTAACCCACGATACCCGACTGGCTGCGCGTATGGACAGGGTGCTTCAGTTAAGCCGGGGTGAGCTTATAAACCAGAACTGACTGCTAGTGTATGTTCTACCACACGAGTCCAAAGCGCACTCTCACATCGGGTTGTCAGAACCTGCACGGGCGGCAGCCCGACGAACTCGCCGAGTTCTCCAGCGTCTTATAGCGTGAATTCTCCACAGTAGCAGAGTCACTCCAAAGCCTAGAACGGCAGAAACCATGGCGCAGAAAAGCATACCGGTCAGTAACATTGGCCAGGCCTGACCTGCACCGACCAGAATGGATGATGTGCTGAAAGTTAGTGGTTCTGCCAACACCGGCGCACCAAGAATCATTGACCCGCTGCGCCAGGCAGCATAGAGTAGCGGTGCAACGGTCAAAGGATTGGTGAACCACACCATGACCACGGAGACAGGCACATGGACGCGCAATATCGCCGCGAGAACGGCTGCAAGCAGCATCTGCAGCGGCACGGGAATCCAACTCACGAACAAACCAACTGCGACCCCGCCGGCTACAGAGCGACGGTTGAGATGCCATACCATGGGTTGGGCAAATGTGTTGCGAATCCACCGGCGCATGCCTGTCTTCTTTTTTTCGCATCCACCCAGCTGCGCGTGCAGTTTCCTGTGCACGGTGGTTGCGTCAGGCAGACGCTCTCTGAGCCACTTACCAGGCATAGTCAGAAAATCGATGCAGGCGGCATAGGACAATTCCCAAGCCCGTTCTCCTTTAACGTCGAGTTCGACGAATTATTGAGTCTTGTACGTTGCAATGCAGGCTTTGAAAATTGCGGAAACCAGGCATGAGGACCATTGCTTGTGCGTGGTTGGCCGCATCGCTCATCATTGTGAACCTGTCGAGCTTACCTTCACTAACTTTAAGCGTCGTTTTTCTCGTAGTGATGTTGCTGCTTGCTCTGTTGGTTCCATGCAGTCGACCATGGGTGGCAGGGCTGGCCCTATCTGTTTCCACCATAGGGATGACTTTCCTGCAACTGGCAAGCCATCAGCTACAGGCTGATCAGGTGTCCAGTGACATGCTGCTGACAGTGCGTATCAGCAGTGTTCCGGACCAACAGCCGCAAAGGCTTTCCCTGATTGCAAACGTGCTTTCTTGCGATTCCTGCGAAGGTAATCTGAACGTCAGGAAAATCAGGCTTTCCTGGTATGGACACTATCAGGACATGCGTGCAGGGGAGATCTGGCAGCTTACTGTCAGATTAAAACCACCGGCTTCCTACCGAAATCGAGGTGGCTTCGACTCTGTGGCGTTCAATATGGTAAACGGGATACACGCGAGAGGTTACGTCAGGGCGCAGGCCGGTGCAAAGCGGTTATCAGAACCTTCGGGTTTTTCCTTGTCTGTTCTGCGTGAGCGAGCCGCCGGGCAATTACACAGGCTGTTGGGCAAAAACGAATACCTTGGTTTGTTGCAGGGGCTCAGTGTTGGCATCAAAACGAAAATCACAGACGATCAATGGGGGGTGTTGAGAAATACCGGTACGGCCCATCTTCTGGCCATATCTGGTTTGCACGTAGGATTGGTTGCCGCCTGGTTTCTTCTTGCGGGTCGCTTGCTATCATCAGCCTGCATTTGTCTATGGCAACGCTCTTCCAAGACGACCATTGTCTCTGATCCGAGACCCTGGACCCTGGGCGTTAGTTTGCTGGCGGCTGCAGCCTATGCCGGATTGGCAGGATTTGAATTACCGACGCAGCGCGCAGTAATAATGCTTGGTGTCTGGATGATTGCGGCCTTGCGCTTTCGCTTTCTACCACCCATGGCAGCCTTGTGCGTGGCACTTGTTGCCGTTTTATCCAGCAACGCTCTCAACGTTCTGGCAGCGGGGTTCTGGTTGTCTTTCGGGACCGTCAGCGCGCTGTTCTATCTGCATCGAGGGCATCTGCGCAGACAGCGGCCAGTGTCTTCCGGGCGATTGAGTGCTACTGTTCAAAAAATCAAAGCGCTCGGCACAACACATGTTTTGCTGGGCTTTATACTGTTACCGGTAAGTGCCTGGTTTTTTCAATCAGGCTCACTGATTGCACCGCTTGCCAACCTGATCGCCGTACCCTGGGTTGCTATGGTGAGTGTGCCTCTGAGTCTTGCTGGCTTGGTGGTCAGTAGTTTTTCCGAGACTCTGGCGCTGCCATTGTTGACGCTCGCTACCGGCTCGTTACAACTTCTCATCGCGTTTCTCGGCACACTTGATGAATCTCTCGTGAGCTCTGTCGTCATTACAGTGCCCGGAACGATTGCATTCTTGATGGCGCTGCTGGGTTTGATCGTTGTTCTTGCTCCAAGGGGCCCGGAATTGCGCATTCTGGCTTTGCCCTTGTTCCTGCCGATCGTGATTCACAACATCACGATGCCGGCGGACGACGGGTTTGAAGTGCATGTGCTCGATGTTGGGCAGGGATTGGCAGCGCTCGTGTTTTCCGGTGAGCGCACTCTGCTATTCGACACGGGTGGCAAGGTCTCGCCGGCGCTGAGTATGTTCGAAGCCGTTGTGGTCCCGTTTCTGCAAGCATCGGGGCGACGTCGCATAGACACTCTTGTTATTTCTCATGGTGATGAGGACCATTCATTTGGCGCTGCTGATGTTATTCGACGTTATCCTGATGTTCAGGTTTATGCGAGCCAATCGCTCGACTTGCCACAAATGCACCCCGTGTCTGCTTGTTTCGCAGGGGATGGCTGGGCAGAGGGTGTGGTGAAGTTCGGGTTCCTGCATCCAGGCGTCTCTGACGGTGGAAGCGACAACGACAGATCTTGTGTCCTGTTGATTCATGCCGGGGTTAGTCGGGTGCTGTTAACCGGTGACATTGAAGCGCCCGCCGAGCAGAGGCTGTTGTCACGCCTTGGATCGGGCGACGGTGCTGACAAGCCATTCCCGGTTACCCTGCTGACAGCACCGCATCATGGCAGCAAGAGCTCGTCGACTCAGGCTTTCGTTGATAAATTACGTCCCCGGTACGTCGTTTTTCCGGCGGGCCGGGATAACCGTTTTGGATTTCCTCACAGGGACGTGCAATTGCGTTATAAACTAGCGGGATCAGAATCGTTTGTCACAGGCGTCAAGGGAGCAGTCTCATTTGCGTTCGGACCTCACGGTTTGGACGGTCCACCGCGTAGTTGGTGGATTTCACACCGTCGCTTCTGGCACGGCATCGTTAACCCTGGCTGTTGGCAACATTTTGCTGGACAGTCTCTATTCATGCGGCTGCACAAGCTTTCGCAAAAAGGACAGTCATTGTGTGGGAAATAGTTACAGCGGGTGGTTGGTTAATGCTACCGATCGTTGCATGTTCAATTGTTGCATTGGCGATCGTGGGCGAACGCTTTTTCTCTTTACGCGATGACAAAGTGCTGCCTAATAATCTCGTGGCCGACGTCTGGCGTCTGGCAAGCACACACAAGTTGAATGATGAAAAAATCCGCGAAATCCAGCAGGGCTCACCGTTGGGTCGTGTACTGGCTGCGGGTTTAATGAGCCGCAGCCCCGACCGGGAAATCATGAAAGCCTCGATAGAAGAGGTTGGTGGCCACGTAGCACATGAGCTCACACGTTACCTTAACGCACTGGGAACCATTGCTGCGATCACACCTTTACTGGGTCTGCTTGGTACCGTGGTGGGGATGATCAGTGTCTTCACCAATATCACGACGGTTGGCGTCGGAAACCCGGCACAGTTGGCGGGTGGTATTTCACAAGCGCTTATTACAACAGCCGGTGGATTGATGGTAGCTATCCCGGCGTTGATGTTTCATCGATATTTTCGTGCGAAGGTTGACGGTCTGGTTGTCGACATGGAAAAAGAGTCACTGAAGCTGGTTGATGTTCTGCACAAACGCCAATCGAAGGCAAGGGTAAGCGGTCAATGAAGTTTCATCGCCCCCCCAGCGAGGAGCTTGAACTGAACCTGACACCGCTTATCGATGTGGTGTTTCTTTTGCTGATATTCTTCATGGTTTCCACCACGTTCCAGAAAGAATCCGAGATCTCGTTACAGCTGCCCAAAGCCACTGATACCGAGACCACCGCACCACCAGTACGTATCGAGATTGTGATCAATGCGGCCGGGCGGTACTTTATCGAAGATCAGGAAGTGGTCAAGAGTGATGTTGTCAGTCTGCAGAACGCGCTTTACAAGGTTTCCAACGGTGTGAGGGATATCCCGCTAATTATCCGGGCTGACGCTCAGGTGCCTCATCAAGCCGTTGTTACCGCCATGGATGCCGCGGGACAGCTCGGTATGTTGAAAATAACAATTGCGACCTCACGCAGCGTGGACTAGCCTATTCGCTGATGAGTGATGTTGAAAAATCAGGAATACGGGTCTCCGGCGCTGCGAACCGAACGTCGCCGTCCGATGAGCCAGTCAACGGTGCTGATACCTACAAGCGCCTGTTGAGGTATGTCATACCTTACAAGAAGCAATTTGCCATAGCCGTCATTGGCATGGTCGGGTATGCCATCACGGATACCGCGTTTGCCGCGTTAATGAAACCGATGCTTGATGGCAGTTTTGTGGATCAGGACCAGTCTGCCATCATCATGGTCCCGCTGATGATTATCGGGATCTTCTTGCTTCGCGGAGTGGCAGGCTTTGCATCTACCTATTACATCGCATGGATTGGCTGGCGCGTGATAAAGCAGCTCAGAGGCGAGATCTTCGAAAAGTACCTGACGCTACCAACGGCATTCTATGACCAAGCCTCGTCAGGCGAGCTCATTTCGCGCATAACGTTCAACAGCCAGATGGTCGCCAATGCAGCAAGCAGCTCGCTGACCGTGATTGTGCGTGATACGCTCACCGCCATCGGGCTGCTGGGATTGATGTTCTATCAGAGTTGGCAGTTGTCTCTGACGTTTCTCGTCATAGGCCCTGTCATCGGGCTGATAGTCGGGCGCGTGAGTCGGCAGTTTCGCGCGATCAGCCGCAGCATCCAAGGCTCTATGGGTGATGTCAGTCATGTGATTCAGGAAGCCGTAGAGGGTGCGCGGGTCATCAAGATATTCGGCGGCCATGACGAAGAGCTGGCGCAGTTCGAAAGAGCCAACGAGAGTAATCGTGCCTTTAACATGAAAGAGACGGTGGTCAAGGCCATGAACGAACCCATCGTCCAATTGCTGGTAGCGCTTGCACTGGCGGTTATTGTGTACATAGCGTCCAGTGGTGACGTCGCTGATCGAATTTCGGTTGGCAGTTTCATGTCCTTTATTACCGCGATGTTGCTGCTGTTTGCCCCTCTGAAACGCATGACCACACTCAATAGCCAGATTCAAAAAGGTATTGCGGCCGGCGAAAGCCTGTTTGCCATACTGGATCTGGAATCTGAACATGATCATGGTACGGCTTCACTGGAAAAGGATATCCGTTCCATCGAATACCGACATGCATCCCTTAAGTATTCGGCAGACAAACCGGCTGTGTTGAAGGATATAAGTCTGACCATAAAAAGTGGTGAGACAGTGGCATTCGTAGGCGAGTCCGGAAGCGGCAAGACCTCGCTGGTAAATCTGTTGCCCAGGCTCTACGAGCTGGATGTGGGCCAAGTGCGTGTAAACGACGAACCTGTGCAGTACTACACGCTCCGGTCATTGCGAAGCCGAATCGCGACCGTCAGTCAGGATGTCATGCTCTTCAACGACACCATCGCCAGCAACATTGCCTATGGCAGTAGTGATTCAGTTGATGAGGCCACGTTGTTTGCGGCCTGTAAGGCGGCGCATGCACACGAATTTATCGAAGGTTTGCCCGATGGTTACGACACGATGGTTGGCGAGAATGGTGTGATGCTTTCCGGTGGACAGAAGCAGCGCGTCGCCATTGCTCGCGCATTGCTCAAGAATGCACCCATTCTGATTCTTGATGAAGCAACCTCCGCACTGGATACCGAATCTGAACGTAAAGTACAGCAAGGTCTTGATGCACTTATGCAGGGGCGAACCACGCTGGTTATTGCCCATCGTCTGTCAACTATCGAGCAGGCGGATAGGATTGTCGTGATGGACAGAGGTGAAATTGTCGAGATAGGTAACCATAAGGAACTTCTCGCCAGCAAAGCGCATTACTACAAACTGCATCAGTTGCAGTTTCGGTAGTTTGTCATCGTGAGCCGACTCGAAAAGGCCTGGACGGGCCGCGGTTGGTTGGCTTGCCTTCTATGGCCGGTGTCGCTGTTATATTGTCTGATTATTATCTGTCGACAGGCAGCTTTTCAGCGAGGTTGGCTGGCGACGCAATCGGTGTCCTTACCTGTTGTCGTTATTGGCAACGTCTCTGTTGGCGGTACTGGCAAGACACCGCTTTGTGCATTTCTGGTGCGTTTTTTTCAGGCTGCTGGCTGGCGACCGGCAATAGTCAGTCGCGGTTATGGCGGTGCACGTCATGTATCCCCTCATCTGATCAATGGTGACGACGCGCCTGTTCTGGTAGGCGACGAACCCCTGATGTTGTTCCAGCAAACCGGTGTCCCGGTTTGTGTGTGCGTCCAGCGGGCTTTGGCGGTTGAACATATTGCTGCCCACTGCGATGCTGATATTGTTTTTGCTGATGACGGGCTGCAGCACCTGGCAATGCCGCGTGCCGCTGAGATCGTAGTGCTCGATGGCAGGCGCGGGCTGGGCAATGGATGGATGCTGCCAGCTGGTCCGCTGAGAGAGCCCGCCACAAGGCTCGGTCAGGCGGATGTCATAGCGGTACAGGGGACCGAGAGCCTGCATGATTCCTTAATTGACATCGTAAGCTTATCGATGAGGAACGATATTGAAAACAACCAATTTCATCTGAAGCTTGTAGACGTTGTCGCGTTGTCGGACGGAGAGGTGCTGCCACTCGGTGCTTTTGCGGGCAAGGCTGTGATTGCCATGGCAGGTATCGGGCATCCACAGCGTTTTTTTGATGCCTTAGGTCTCGAAGGGTTGCGCATAACGGGCATTCCCAAGCCTGATCATCATCAGTTTACGCTGGACGATTTTGATATCGTCGAGGGCATGGCTGTATTGGTAACGTCAAAAGATGCCGTGAAATTGAAAAGTTTGGGAAAACTGCCTGTAGATGTTTACGAAGTGAGAACCGCTGTTACCGTAAGTGAGCCTCTGAAAATCTGTTTTGAGACACTTGAACGCTCTCTGCGTGAAGTCAGGTGCGACTAGCAGTTGATATGAAAGACTATACTGTGGCCCGAATTTGCCGATGTAATACGCAGTTGAAGCTTTACTGAAGAAGCTCAAGAGATCAAGTCATGCAGCCACAACCCTATAGTATCGTCATTCCTGCACGATTTGCATCCAACCGCTTTCCGGGTAAGCCGTTGCAGCCATTGAATGGTGTGCCAATGATTCTTCACACGGCTCGACGTGCTGCCGAATCGTCCGCTGAAAGGGTCGTCGTTGCTACAGATGATGATCGTATTGCGAGAGTCTGTCTCGATGCAGGGCTGCAAGTGGAAATAACCCGTAGTGATCATCCCAGTGGCACAGACAGAATCGCCGAGGTCGCGGAGCGTCGGGGCTGGAGCGCGGATACCGTAATTGTCGGGTTGCAGGGCGATGAACCTGCAACACCTGCAGCACACCTCGATATGTTGGCGGTCAATCTGTTGCGCAATCCCGATGCGGACATGGCAACGTTATGTATGCGTATCGAATCCAGCGACGACTACCACGATCCTAACCGGGTAAAAGTGGTTCGTGATCATCGCGATATGGCGATGTATTTCAGTCGGGCATCGATTCCTGCGCAACGCGATTCGCTACTGGCTGAAAAATCGGTCAATGACGAGAGTATGCCTGCGTCCTGGCTGCATATCGGTATGTATGCCTATCGTTGTGGTTACCTCATGCAGTACCAGAAGCTGGCGGCGTGCGAGCTTGAACATGAAGAGCACCTTGAACAACTAAGGGTGTTGTATCACGGGGGGCGTATTCATGTGGGAAGCGTAGAGAGCAGCCCCTCACGTGGTGTTGACAGCCCGGCTGATGTGCCGGTTCTGGAGGCTGTTCTACTGGCATTGTGACGGCCAAGGTTCACTGGTCTTTTTGAGTGTGTCGCCTGAAAATAAAAGGGGACCTAGTGTAAGTTTTTCGGTACATAATGAACTGTCATCCCTGATTGACACAAGCGGTGATCTCTGGGATATAGTACTTATGCCAGTGTGTGCTGGCGAACGAGTAAGCTATATGACACCAGCGATTGCCTTCCTTTTGGCGATGACATTTCTGATATCCATCGGTGGAATCTTCCTGATGGTCTGGGGCCTTGCTAACGACCAGTGGGGAGACGGCGAAGAAGCATCGAAGGTTATCTTTGCTGAAGGTGAACTGGGTCGTGGCGAGGATCCAGCCGACACTGGTGTGCAGCGTAAGGAATTGCAAGAGGCCGTTGCAAAGGGCACACTCGATATCGACGAGGAAGAACTCGCCGAACGGCGAATTCTCGATCGTTCCGGCAAGCGACCGGTACTCTGGTGGCTGGCTTCTTCCATCGCCTGGTTGTTGCTGGGCTCGGTGTTCGGGGTAATTGCCTCGTTGAAGCTGCATCTTCCCGACTGGTTGATTGGTGATGCCGTTCTAACCTTTGGCCGTGTAAGGCCTGCGCATTTGAACGTGGTGGCCTATGGCTGGGCATCGATGGCAGGTGTTGGCGTAGGCATCTGGCTGGTCCCACGCCTGTTCAAGGCGCCACTAATTGGCGGAGGTTTTGCCACTGTCGGAGCCGTGTTATGGAATATCGGCATGTTTGGTGGAACGGTCGCCGTATTGGCTGGCCTGAGTGAAGGTCTGGAGTGGCTCGAGTTTCCGTGGCAGGCTGACGTCTTTCTGGTTATTGGCGGCGCACTGGCGGCGGTACCATTGTTGATGACGGTTGTTCGGCGTCGAGTACATCATTTGTATGTGAGTGCCTGGTACCTGATTGGTGCTTTGGTTTGGTTTCCGATGTTGTTGATAACGGCAAAACTTCCATTGTTCATCGGCACCGAACAGGCCATCATGAACTGGTGGTTTGCACACAATGTTCTCGGGCTGTGGATGTCGCCTCTGGGGTTGGCGGCAGCTTATTATTTTATTGCCAAGATCACGGGTACGCCAATTTATTCCTATACATTGTCGCTCATTGGATTCTGGGCGCTGGCGCTTTTTTATAGCCAGGTAGGTGTTCATCACCTGATTGGCGGGCCGGTACCAACCTGGCTGACCACCTTGTCCATCGTCACTAGCGTCATGATGGTTATCCCTGTGGTTGCCGTCGCCATCAACCATCACATGACTGTGCTTCCGAAGTGGCGATTGGTGTTGACATCACCAACGTTACGCTTTGTGGTGGCCGGTGCCATGATGTATACGTTTGCCTCCATTCAGGGTTCTATTGAAGCCTTGCGCGCTGTCAATGCTGTCACGCATTTCACGCATTACACAGTAGCGCATGCTCACATGGGAGTTTATGGATTCTTTTCGTTTGTGCTCTTCGGCTCTATCTATTTTATTCTGCCCAGACTAGTCGCCTGGGAATGGCCGCACAACTGGGCCATTGAATTGCACTTCTGGCTGGTCTTTCTAGGCTTTGGCATCTACTTCTGGCCGCTGACGATCGGGGGCTGGTTGCAGGGTACGGCCATGCTCGATGCAACGCGTCCCTTCATGGATTCTGTTCTACTCACCATGCCTTACCTCAAGGCACGTTCAGTCGGTGGATCGTTGATGACGATAGGGCATATCGTATTCGCCAGTCACTTTATTCTTGTGTTGATGCGTATGGGCCCGGTGAGTGAGATTCCGCCAAAGCTCATGCAAGGTTTCATAAAAGACAAGCCCGCAGGTTCGGCGTCAGGAGCAAACTCATGACGCGCGCACTAGGAATCATTGCCGGAACAGCACTCATTCTGTTGTATGCGACCATGCTGCTTCTGATCATGCCAGCCATTCAGCTTCGTACTGGTGAGAATCCGCCGGATGCACTTGCCCCATACACCGAAATGCAGGCACGTGGGCGTGAGCACTACATATCGCTGGGTTGTATCTACTGTCATAGTCAGCAACCACGCGATCCCGGTCTTGCACCCGACATGTCGCGTGGCTGGGGCAGGCCTTCGGTACCAGCTGACTATAGCTATGACGATCCTCATTTGATGGGCACGATGCGAACGGGCCCTGATCTGTTTAACATCGGTGCAAGGCAGCCCAGTGTTGACTGGCACCTGACTCATCTGTACGCACCAAGATCGGTATCGCCGGGCAGTAACATGCCGGGTTATCCGTTTTTGTTCGACGTTATCGACTTCGTTCCCGAAGGGGCCATTGCCGTTAACTTACCCCCTGAATACCGTGTCCGCGGTGGTACTGTCATTGCAACTCAGGAAGCCATGGAACTGGTGGAGTATCTGTTGGGTCTGGACCATACCTATCCTACCGACGAGCTTCCTCAAGCCCCCGCAGACGTTGAGGAAATGGACGACGAGAAACTCTCAGTCAACAAGCTTGGTGACTTGAACGATATTCTTTCCGGAGTAGCCCGATGAGCAATGACGAGCAGCCGCGGCCCGTTGCTGGCTCCTCAGCTGACGGTGATGCGCAGTCATCAAACGGGCAAAAAGGCAGTAGCCGTGCTTATCGACGTGAAAGCTATGAGCCCGAGGAGCTGAAAAATCCACTACCCAAATGGTTCAGCCTGTTCTCGGTCGGGTTTATAATCTGGGGTGCAAGTTATTTTTTCATGCAAGGTACCGTGCCTGCTGATGCAGGGGATTTGCGTACTGCCTTGCCGGCACCGGGTAGCCTTCCTGTCGATGGTGCCACGGTGTACACAGCCAACTGTGTTGCCTGTCATCAGGCAAATGGACAAGGCCTTGCAGGCGCATTCCCGCCGCTTGACGGTTCGGAATGGGTGCTGACTGATGCGCGTATCCCGGCACAGATTCTGGTTCATGGTGTGCAGGGTGAGATGATTGTCATGGGTAACACTTACAGTGGCGTCATGCCTGCGATGGCACATCTGAGCGATGAAGAGCTTGCTGCGGTGCTTAACTACATCAGAACCTCTTGGTCTAACAGCGCATCTACAGTGGACGCTACCTATTTTGCAAGTATGCGAGATGAGTTTGGTGAGCGCGGCCCTTGGGAAGGTGGCGCTGAGCTTCGTTCGGTGTTGGGCGAACCGGATGTCCCATCGCCCAATTGAGCGCAAAGGTTGCAACTGCGGCTGCAGAAATAGCTGATGTAGAGGCGGCGTCAGGACGTTCAGTCACAGTTAGCGTTGTGCCGGACATTAGCGAAAGCACGTTCGCGGTTGACGACATGTTCTGTGGTGGTTGTGCTGCGACCGTAGAACGTGCTGTCAGAAGGTTGCCCGGTGTTGTTGATGTCAACGTCTCGTTTCTCGGCGATACGGCAATTGTTCAGCATGATCCTGCACTGCTGTCCGATAGCGTGATCAAAGATACCATCGCAAGGCTGGGGTATACGACACGCGCTGTTGATGACAAGGCGCACGCCTCGCAGGTCGGTCGCTTCGAACGCAAACTTCGCGTGCGCCTGGGGGTGGCTGTCGGGTTTGGGCTTTGGGTCATGATGGCCAGCATGGTCAGGCTCTTCATCAGTTTGCCGAGCGAGACATATGCCTGGTCACTGGCGCTATTCTCTGGCGTTGTGTCATTGCCTGTGTTGCTTTATTCGGCTGCGCCTTTTCTGAAACTGGGCTGGCTAGGATTGCGCGAGCGAGTTCCGGGTATGGATTCGTTGATTTTCGTGGCAACCATAGCAGCGGTTACAGCCTCTGTAATGACTCTGTATAACGGGGGCTCGCATGTATGGTTCGATGTACCAGTGATGCTGGTGACGTTTCAGTTGCTTGCACGTCTTGCAGACTTCGGAGCACAGCGTAAGGCCTCAAATGCCGTGCGTGCCTTACTGGATCTATCACCCGTACAGGCTCGACGTCTAAACGCTACATCGCAGCCTGATTATGTACCGTTGGCAGAGTTGCAGTTGGGTGATCTGATTGAGAGTCACGCTGGCGAGAGAATCAGCATGGATGGGATCATTACATCGGGTTCAGCTTATGTGGATTGCGGTTTGCTCAATGGCGAGTCAGTGCCTGAATACAGGAATCTCGGTGACGAGGTGCATGCTGGTACCTTGAATGTGGATGGTGTACTGACCCTGCGAGTGAAAGCGACCTTGGGAAGTCGCCGTATGGATGTGCTGGCAAGTGCCGTTGGCAGATTGCTGAACAAGAAAAGCCAGTTAATGAAGCTGGCTGACAACGTTGCGTTCTGGCTTGTACCAACACTGATGATGCTGGCTGCCGGTGTTGCATCAGTGGCACTTTTCAAAGGCTCGTCGTTTACCGGATCACTTGAAATGTCACTGGCAGTACTCGTTGTCAGTTGTCCTTGCGCATTGTCTCTGGCGGTTCCTCTGGTGGTATCGGTGACAGCTGCCCGGGCAGCCAGAGAGGGAATCGTTTTACGCGATGCCAGTGCTTTGGAGAAGGCGCGTTTCGTGGACACTATACTTATAGACAAGACTGGAACACTTACCGAGGGTAGGCCTCGAATCGTTGATATTCAGACGACCGATGCATGTTCGTCTGAGAGACTTGTTGCGCTGGCAGCGCAAGCGGGGCATGGTTCGCATCATCCGTTGATGTCTGCAATCAAGGCCTCTTCGGCTCGTACGTCATCGTGTGACTCTCAGGCAGACACTGTTTATCGCGAACATCCGGGCAAAGGTGTTGAATGTCGATTGGATACCGGCGATGAGATTGTCGCAGGTTCTCGCCAATGGTTGCTTGATCGTGGTGTTGTTATGCACCCCGACGATATGGCCGGACAGTGTCATCATGCCAGTGAAGTTTGTGTTGCTGTAAATGGTCAGTGGGCTGGATGTATCTATCTTGCTGATGCGTTGCGCTCCGAAGCGGCTGCGTTGATCAGTACGCTTCGAGACAGGAAAATGAATATCATCCTTGTCAGCGGTGATCGTCCCGAAAGCGTAGAGGAGGTTGCAAGTCAGTTAGGCATTGACTGGCGGGCGCAGGCTTCCCCTGAAGATAAGGCTGCATTGGTGGATGAATTGACTCACCAAGGGCGAGTTGTGGCGTTTGTCGGTGATGGTCTTAACGATGGTCCTGCACTTGCTGCCGCAGCTGTCGGAATAGCCACAGGCAAGGCCAGCGATCTTGCTCGCAGCGCGTCTGCAATGGCAGTGCTGGATGGTGGGCTGGACCGGGTGCTTGCTGCGCTGCAACTGACATCAAGAGCATCAAGCGTCTTGCGTAGCAACATCGCTTTTGCATTGATGTACAACGCCATCCTGCTGCCTGCCGCTGTTTTTGGATACGTTCACCCGCTGATGGCTGTTGTTGCCATGGGACTCAGCACGATATCGGTTTCCATGAATTCCTTGCGAGCAGGCAGGCCGTTGGGTAAGTTTTCTGCTTAGGCACGCCACGCTTCGGACAAAAGAACAGAATTGCTCGGTTTTTCCATGGGCTAGCCTACGAATGCTTTAGTGCCTTATACTCTTCGCACAGAAATCTAGGAGATCTATGATGTTGCACCGTCCCTCTACTGGTCTGGCGATCGCTATTGCGTTAGCGTTGTCCAATGTGTCTGTCGGGCATGCCAACGCCTTGCGATGGGCAAGTGCCGGCGATTCGCTAACCCTCGATCCGCATGCGCAGAATGAGGGCCCCACCCATACATTGGCGCATCAGATGTATGAGCCGTTGTTGCAACGAGACATGGCTGGCGAGATAATTCCAGCGCTGGCAACCTCATGGGTTGTGACGGATGACCCCACAGTCTGGCGTTTCACGCTGCGAGAAGGTGTCAAATTTCATGATGGCGCTGATTTCAACGCAGACGATGTCGTTTTCTCCCTGAATCGTGCACGACAACCCACCTCGGCAATGAAAGAGCTGCTGACATCCGTTGTCGACATCAAGAAGGTGGATGACTATACCGTCGATCTGATTACCGAAGGCCCTAATCCGTTGTTGCCAAGCAACCTGACCAATCTGTTCATCATGGATCAGGAATGGAGTATGGCCAATGATGTCTCTTTACCACAGGATATTGATAATGGTGGTGATAACTACGCGGTGCGCAACGTCAACGGCACAGGTGCATTCAAGCTAGAATCACGCGTCATCGATGAACGCACTATCCTCAAGGCGAACGATGCCTATTGGGGCAAGGGTGAGTTTCCTCTAGAGGTAACAGAACTTGTCTATACACCAATACAGTCAGCGGCAACACGGGTTGCAGCGTTGCTGTCTGGTGAGGTGGATTTTATTCAGGATGTACCTGTGCAGGACCTTGCACGCGTCGATGGTACCGAAAATCTCAAAGTTATCAAGGCGCCTCAGAATCGCACGATATTTTTCGGATTGAACGTCGGTGCCGATGATCTTGCCAACGACAATATTGAGGGGAAAAACCCGCTGGCTGAGCTGAAAGTGAGACAGGCCATGAATATGGCTATCAATCGCGCCGCTATCCAACGTGTGGTCATGCGTGACCAGTCGCAGCCAACGGGTGTCATCATGCCTCCGTTCGTGGATGGATGGACCGAAGCGCTGGACGCACTGCCCGAAGGTGACATGAGCACTGCAAAGCAACTTATGGCAGATGCAGGCTATGCCGATGGCTTTACCATTACACTCAATTGTCCTAACGATCGTTATGTCAATGACGAGGCCATTTGTCAGGCTGCCGTAGGCATGTTTGCACAAATAGGTATTACAGTGAATCTGGATGCCAAGCCAAAAGCTCAGCATTTTCCGTTGATTTCCGGCAAAACCACTGATTTTTATATGCTCGGTTGGGGTGTTCCAACATTTGATTCGGAATATATTTTCAATTTTCTGGTTCACTCAACCACGGATGATCGTGGTTCATGGAATGCAACGGGATTTTCCAATCCTGAAGTAGATGCCATGATTGTGTCCCTCGGTTCCGAGACCGATCTTGAGAAGCGTGCTGCTACCGTTGCATCAATCTGGGACGTTGTCCAAAGCGAAGTCATTTATCTGCCTATTCATCACCAGATCCTGAACTGGGGAATGACAGATGCGATCGAGTTCCCGGTACAACCGGAAGATCAGCCGCACTTCAAGTTCATGGCTTTCGCCAAGTAAGACGACGCCCTGGCCGGTAGGTACGCATGCTTGCCTACATCATCCGCCGGATTTTCCAGGGCGCTATCGTTTTATTGATAGTGGGCTTTGTATCGTTCTGTATGTTTCGCTTCATGGGCGATCCCCTGGAATCTCTTTTAGGGCAGGAAGCCACTACGCAGGATAGGGTGGATTTGCGTGAGCGATTAGGTCTGGATGATTCAATCGCCGTGCAGTATGTAAGGTTTCTGGGTAACGCCGTACAAGGTGAGTTCGGAATTTCCTACAGAAACGGTGTTCCGGTGTCCGAGCTGATAGCACAGCGATTGCCAGCAACTCTGGAACTGGCATTGGTCTCTGCTGTGCTTGCTCTGTTGGTAGGTATTTTGCTGGGTGTTTATACAGCCATACGGCGAGATGGCTGGCTCGCCAACGGTATTATGAGCCTGTCGCTCATTGGTGTCTCACTGCCAACATTCCTGATCGGTATTCTGCTGATCTGGGTTTTTGCTGTTGAGCTGGGTTGGTTACCATCTTTTGGCAGAGGGCAGATTGGCACATTGCTGGGGGTGGAGACGTCTCTGGCAACCGCTTCTGGCATCAAGTCTCTCATCCTTCCTGCGATCACTCTGGGGCTTTATCAGATGACGCTTATCATGCGGCTTGTAAGAGCTGAGATGCTGGAAGTGCTGCGTGCCGATTACATCCGTTTTGCGCGTGCTCGAGGATTGCCGGAACGGGCCATCAATTTTTCTCATGCCCTGAAAAACACCTTGTTGCCCGTTATCACAGTGATCGGTTTGCAGTTGGGTCAGATCATAGCGTTTGCGATCATAACTGAGACTGTGTTCCAGTGGCCCGGGGTTGGCTTGTTGTTTATCAATGCCGTGAAGTTTGTGGATATCCCGGTTATGACAACCTATCTTTTGCTGGTAGGAGCTATGTTCGTTGTACTGAACTTACTGGTAGATCTACTCTACGCAGTTATTGATCCCCGATTGCGTGTCGAGCGGCATTAAGCGATGAACTGGATTTCACGAGCCTGGCAATCTGATGTGTTCTGGTCATTCAGGCATACACCGGTTGCCATGGTGTCGGCACTTGTTTTTCTGATCTTGATCGCATCGGCCGTATTCGCGCCATGGGTTGCGCCTCATCAGCCCTTTGACCCTTCCACATTAAATCTCATGGACGGATTTTCACCGCCGATGGAGGTTGCGATGGGGTCGGGAAACACCTATTGGCTTGGCACGGATGATCAGGGCAGGGACATATTTTCGACTATCTTGTATGGCATGCGTCTGTCATTGTTCATAGGCGTTACGGCAGTATTGTTGGCGGCCATACTCGGTATTACTCTAGGATTGATTGCAGGGTATGTGGGCGGTTGGGTTGATACGTTGATCATGCGTATCGCTGATATCCAATTGACGTTTCCTTCAATTCTAGTCGCACTGCTGATTTTCGGCATTGCGCGGGGGCTAACCCCTCCTGAACTTCGCGACCAAATGGCCATATGGGTCCTGATTTTATCTATTGGTTTGTCCGATTGGGTGCAATTTGCTCGAACGGTCAGGAGCTCCACTCTGGTAGAGGCGAATAAAGACTATGTACAAGCAGCGCGACTAATTGGCAGGCCGCCTCACATCATTTTGCGAAAACACCTTCTGCCTAACGTTATGGGGCCCGTACTGGTTATTGCGACTATTTCTCTGGCATTGGCGATTATTGCCGAAGCAACATTATCCTTTCTGGGCGTGGGCGCTCCGCCGACAAAGCCTTCACTGGGTACATTGATCAATATCGGCCAGGACTACCTGTTCTCGGGCGAATGGTGGATTATCCTGTTTCCTGCGGTGACGTTGTTGTTGCTCGCTTTGTCGGTCAACCTTTTAGGTGACTGGCTGCGTGATGTATTGAATCCGAAACTAAAATAAAGCGATCAAAAATAGCGATGATAGCGCCGACAAATTCTTCATCATCTCCACCCGGTGAGTCATCAGCCTTCCCTAAAAATCACTTGCTGAGTGTTGAAGAACTGTGCGTGGAGATACCGTTGCGACGTGCTGTACTCAAGCCGGTTGATGGCGTCAGTTTTCAGATTAACGCTGGCGAAATCGTCGGTGTGGTGGGCGAGTCTGGTGCTGGAAAGTCAATTACCGGCGCAGCTATCATCGGTTTGCTGGAACGTCCGGCCATTGTTTCCAGTGGCTGCATCTCGTTGCTTGGGCAAAGGATAGACAATATTTCGATACAAGAGTTAAGAAAGATCAGAGGCGGCAAGATTGGCACCATCTTTCAAGACCCGCTTACCAGCCTGAACCCTCTGCAACGCATCGGTGATCAGCTTGTGGAAACAGCACTTGCCCATCTACCTATTACGCGAGCCGAAGCCCGGGCGCGCGCCTTGTCCGCGCTTGAGGATGTGGGTATTCCAGGTGCTGCGCAACGAATGAAAGCCTATCCCCACGAATTCTCAGGGGGGATGCGACAGCGCGTTGTGATCGCACTTGCACTTATCGGTGAGCCATCACTGGTGATTGCCGACGAGCCAACAACTGCGCTGGATGTGTCAGTTCAGGCTCAGATTCTCATGCTTCTCAAGGATCTTTGCAAGCAACGTGGTATGGGTGTAATGCTCATTACTCACGACATGGGTGTCATTGCTGAAACCACGGATAAGGTTGTTGTACTTTACGCTGGGCGAGTCGCCGAAATAGGGCAGACACAACAGGTTATGCAAGCCCCGATGCATCCTTATACTAACGGCCTCATGGGGGCAACGCCCAGTGCTACGCGCGCCCTGGGCGAGCGGTTGCAGCAGATTCCGGGATCCATGCCAAGTCTGCAAAACAAGCCTGCAGGCTGTGCATTCGCACCTCGTTGCGACCATGAGATGCCAGAATGTACCAGAGACAGACCACCGTTGATATCAAACAACGATCACCGTGTTGCCTGTTATCTTCATAATGTGGCTGTTTCATCTGATCTTGAGTGGCAAGCTCTTAAAGGAAAAGTACCGTGAATCAGTCACTGGTAGAGGTCCATGGTCTGTGCAAACGCTTTGACGTTTCCAGCCCTTGGTTGAATCGCTTGTTGGCAAGAGAGCCCAAACGTTATTTGAGCGCGGTGGAGTGTGTCGATTTTTCCATAGAAAAAGGGACAACCTTTGCGCTGGTTGGTGAGTCGGGTTCGGGTAAATCTACTATCGCCAAAATGCTCGTCGGATTACTGCCACCGAGTGCCGGACGTGTCATCATCGATGGTGTGGATTTGATGAAAGCGGATGTTGCTGAGCAAAACCTACTTCGTCGGCGGATTCAGATGATATTCCAGGATCCTTACGCCAGCCTCAATCCGCGTTGGCGTATCGATGAAATCATCGCAGAGCCCGTTCTGGCATTCGAGCCCGAGACGGGCAAGTCCGCCAGAGCTCGGCGAGTAGTTGAATTGCTGGAGCAGGTGGGTTTGTCAGCAGCTGACGCTGCGCGTTATCCTCACGAGTTTTCTGGCGGTCAGCGACAACGCATCGGTATCGCGCGAGCCTTGGCATCCAATCCAGAACTTATCGTCTGTGACGAGCCTACATCAGCACTGGATGTATCGGTGCAGGCGCAGGTATTGAATCTGATGCGTGATTTGCAGTCACAGCTCGGTTTGACCTATCTTTTTATCACTCACGATTTGTCTGTTGTCCGTTATATGGCTGATCGCATAGGCGTGTTGTATCTTGGCGCACTGGTTGAGAATTCGCCGGCAGGTGAACTGTTCGATACGCCCGGACATCCTTATACGCGCATGTTGTTAGAGGCCGCGCCCAGACTCGACGGTTTTGGCCGCCAACATGAACTCCCTACCGGAGAGATTCCGGATCCCTCCAACCGTCCTGATGGCTGTTTTTACAACCCCAGATGCCAATTTGTCACCGATAACTGTCGTAAGGTGCAACCAATGCCACGCCAACACAGTGAGGGCTTGGTTGCGTGTCATGAACTTGAGCAACTGCCGTTATATCAGTCCGGTAATGAAACTCGCTCCTGACTTTTGCGAAAGGTAATTCGGGGAATCGGTATGAACAAGATGCGCGGAAGGCGTTGGAATCTTGAATCCAGGAGCACCGTATATCAGCGCCTCTACCGGATAGATTCAGTCAGTTTCCAGCATGAGCTGCATGGTGGAGGAATTTCCGGGATTGTAGAGCGTGAGTTGTTTGTTCGTGGCAACGTTGTGGGCGTCATACCCTATGATCCAGTCACTGATCGTGTCGTTTTGCTGGAACAGTTCCGCATTGGCGCTATGCACCAGAGCCCTGATCCATGGTTGCTGGAAATCGTTGCAGGCATGATTGACACGGATGAGACACCAGAACAAGTGGCAGTTCGCGAAGCTTATGAAGAGGCAGGATTGAGACTCAACGATATCCTCCTGGTGTCACACTATCTGGCGGCTCCGGGAGCAAGTACAGAAGAGGTATTCATTTATTACGCCGAGACTGACTTAACGGGTATTGGTGGGCACCACGGTCTTGCAGAGGAAGACGAAGATATCCGAGTCATGGTTGTTCCAGCCGAAGAGGCCTTTGAACTGATGGATAATCGGGTCATCAAGAATGCATTAAGCATCATTGGGTTGCAATGGCTCAGGCTCAAGCGGGCCGGGTTGATTCCGGGCTAGTCGCTAGTGTCATGGAAGGTCGCAAGTAACGGCAACGCGCTCAAGTACACAGAAAATCAGAGAGGCATCTCGCATTACGTAGAAAGTAACCCCCTATTTGCGTGATGTGATCGCAAACCACCATCAGGGCGCAGACCGTTTCGCCGTTAATTCCTCCAATATTTCATGCAACAAGAATAATAAAAAAATGCAAAGCGTATTGTTAGTAGAAGACGATAAGAAAATCACTTTAGCTCTGTCTTTGCGGCTACAGTCGATGGGCTATTCCGTGGATTCGGCGGCAGATGCGGTATACGCAATGAATGCAGCCGTAAAGTGCAAGCCCGAAGTGGTACTACTGGACATCAACCTGCCCGGTGGGGATGGGTTTGTTGTGGCCGACAGAATGAGAGCCTCAAACGAATTGGGACTGACGCCCATCATATTCATTACTGCGAGCCAAGATCCGGAAATCAGGCAGCGCGCCGGAAAATACAGTGCTTCACGTTTTATCGAAAAACCATTTCAAGCGAGTCAGTTGACGGACGCTATCGATCAGCTGTGCCATTGATATTTGCAGGCGTTGTGCTTCCAGCCTGTCTAGATTTTATTGGTGTTGTTATCATCATGCGTTAAGTGAACTATTTTTGCCATGAGTGAACCCACGAAAATATTGTTAGTAGAGGATGACCGTAATATTGCACTTGCTCTTCAGATAAGACTAAGGGCTTCTGGTCATGATGTGCATCTGGCCGCAAGCGTTGCCGGGGCGCTTGCGTTCGTTAGTGAGCATGTGCCCATCATTGCTGTCATTGACATCAATTTGCCTGATGGCAATGGCATTGAACTAGTGCGAACCTTCGGTACGCTCGGGTTGCCTAGTCCTATTTCGTCAATTGTCATGACCGCCAGCCACAAACCGGAACTACGAGAGAAAGCACTGGGTGCTGGCGCCCGTGTCTTTCTGGAAAAGCCGTTTCCATCAAGCGCTCTGATAGAAGCTATCGCCTCTAGTGAGCAGATGAGACAAGCGAGCTGATTGCACTAGTATTCAGACACTAGGCAACCCATGTTTTTCAGAGCCTTCAAAGCAGTTCTGTCATCGTCGGTAAGCTGATCAACGGTCAGACTAACGTAATATTGGCTTTTGCAAATGTGCTCCGCAAAGTGAGGCGAGCATGCAAAGCTTTCTCCATCAACGAACAACGTAGCGCATTGGTCAGATGTCGATATCCTTGCAAAGCGGCTGAATGGCGCTTTGATCATAGAGATATCATCGGTTTGTGGCGATTGATCGGACGTTGCGTTTGGCACATCGATGTTGGTTGTCGGTGCGCCGGATTCGGTTAACCATCTGCCCAGCAAATTGGCGAAGTCTTCATCGTCCAATTGCGTGGCCTTGTTCCACAGGGTTTTAAAGCGCTGGATACTGGCATAGCAAATCTCCCCAGGTTTTGCAGGCACCAGAGCATCATCGGTGTAGCGCACTGGCGCCATACGATCACTGATGAGTTCTGCCATACGAGCAATCAGGTCGGGTATTCTTGGAGCACGAAACCCGACTGACCAGGTTGTACAGTCTTCACTGCTGGCAATGCCATGGTGGGCTGTATTGGGGGGTAGGTACAGCATGTCACCGGCAACCAGATCCCAGGTGTGGTCAGGTTGAAAATCAGCCAGTATTTTTAGATCGCCATCGCAACGCATCTGATGGTCGACGTCTCTGCGGGCATCGATACTCCAGGTGCGGACGCCGCTGGCTTGCAGCAGGAACACATCATACTCATCCACATGAGCACCTACCGATGCGCCTTCGGGCGCGTAGCTGATCATGAGGTCATCGATACGCCAGTCCGGGATGAATCTGAAGGGTTCAATAAACGCCGTGAATTCAGGCAGGTGCTTGTCCACATCAGTGACGAGTAATGACCATTGATTTCCGCTCAGTGTCGCAAAACGAGCCTCATCAAAAGGGCCGTGCTCCAGATGATAGGCACCATGCTCATCGCAGGTAATGAGTTTCCCGGTCGTGTCGGGTTCGAGTGACAAGCCAGCGAGTTCATCGGCGGGCAAGGGTGTCTCGAAAGCCGGAAACGCCTGTCGGATCAGCAAGGGTTTTTTCTGCCAGTACTGATCAAGAAACACCTGCTCATTGATGCCTTGCGGCCAGTGTATGACCCCGGAAAACAGTGGCGTGTTATCACTCATCGCATGTTGTGTCTCAAGTCAGATCCCAAGGCCAGATTTTCCCGTCAGGTCAAATTGTTTCAGCGAGTGATTTTGCTATCCCAATGTAGCTTGCCGGGGTGAGATCAAGTAACCGCTGTTTGTCGGCTTCGGGAATCCCAAGATTGGCAATGAAGTCTCGGATTGCCTCCTGGTTCATGGCGTTGCCACGCGTCAGCGCTTTCAGTGATTCATAGGCATTGGGAACATCGTGTCTACGCATCACTGTCTGTATGGGTTCGGCGAGCACTTCCCAGGCATCGTCCAGATCACTGGACAAGGCGTGATGGTTTACACCAAGCTTGCCCAGACCTTTTTCGAGTGAGGCCAGGGCGATGGCGGTATAGCCTGCGCCGACGCCGAGGTTGCGTAATACGGTGGAGTCGGTGAGATCGCGTTGCCAGCGGGATATAGGCAGCTTGCGGCTCAAGTGATCAAACATGGCATTCGCGAGCCCAAGGTTGCCTTCAGCATTTTCAAAATCAATGGGATTGACTTTGTGCGGCATGGTGGACGAACCGATTTCCCCTTCTACAGGTTTCTGTGACAGGTAGCCGAGTGAAATATAGCCCCATGTGTCTCTGCACAGATCGATCAAGGTGACGTTGAAGCGCGACACCGCATCGAATAGTTCAGCTATACAGTCATGCGGTTCGATCTGTGTGGTGTACGCGTTGTGTTCGAGTCCGAGGGATGTCACAAAGACCCTCGAAAACTCTGGCCAGTCGATATCCGGGTAGGCACTGATGTGGGCGTTAAAGTTGCCTACGGCACCGTTGATCTTTCCGAGTAACGACACATTGGCAATAGTAGCTCTTTGTCTTTCCAGTCGTGCGACAACATTTGCGAATTCCTTACCCAGCGTGCTGGGGCTCGCGGTTTGCCCATGGGTACGACTCAGGAGGGGAACTGCCGCATGCTCATGTGCAAATTTGCGCAATATCCCGATCAAACTGTCACAAGCGGGAAGAAGCTCGTCCCGGCGATACCGTAACAACATGCATCCATAAGACAGGTTGTTGATGTCCTCCGAGGTGCAGGCAAAATGCACAAACTCATTTTTGGCATGTATTTCGGGAAAGGCCTGCAGCTTGTCCTTGATGAAATACTCCACCGCTTTCACATCATGATTAGTCGTGCGCTCGATGTCCTTGATCGCCCGAGCATCATCTTCGCTCAGTTCACCCAGTTGAAGCAGGGCGGTACGGATGTCGTCGGAGATGGCAGGTAATTCTGCAATGTCAGGGTGCCTGGACAGCGCTATAAACCAGTGCAGCTCCACGCGTACGCGCTCGCGGATCAAAGCATATTCGCTGAAGACCTCGCGCAGGGCGGAGGTTCGAGCGGCGTAACGGCCGTCAATAGGAGATACTGCTGTGAGTTCGTTCAGGGACACGTTTCTGGCCTGGCTGGTTGTGAGCTCTGCCAGACGGGCCTTGCGTAATTGTAGAACCGCCGGCGTCTTACTCCACCGGTTGCAGCCCAGAGTTGCCACCTTACAGGGTAGCCCAATTGGTTTACGCCTGTACAGATCTCGTGATTAAGAGAGAGGTTGCGAATTGTATGCAACAGTTACTCGGTAAAAATGGTAGGCGCGATTGGATTCGAACCAACGACCCCCACCATGTCAAGGTGATGCTCTAACCAACTGAGCTACGCGCCTGCCGTTGGGCGCAAGTGTAAGCAAGTGCCCGCCTCAGGTCAACAATGAACTACACTAT
>JBGCEH010000011.1:0-63907 GCA_045106195.1 Granulosicoccus sp. | reverse complement strand
GAATCCTTTCACCAGACCCTTTTTCTGTAGCGGATTCTGCGAAGGAGCGGAATACAGGCTGTATTTCCGACTGAGCAGGATTCGCTACAGGAAAAGGGGATGCGGAAGGATTTGGTGATTTCATGAATAATCCAGGCTAGGTACGTGGCAAATTATCACCCGTCGGTGCTTTACATATACAACGTTCAAAATTTCGAGCTATTAGTTTTGTCTGGGTTTGCTCAAGACCCTATATATTTTTCATTAACCAGGGTAATTCATGAAGTCTGTACGTAATCGTTTTGTAATCACTGATCACGAAAGAACCATGATGGCGGTGATTACCACTGGCAATGGCGGCTATGAAATGCTTGACTATCGTGAAGTACCCATACCTACTCCAGCCTCAGGGGAAGTCCTGCTTCAGGTACTAGCTGCCGGCGTGAACAATACTGATGTTAATACTCGCCTTGGGTGGTATTCCTCAAGTGTCACAGGTAGTACGGATAGTACAGCTGATGAGCAAGACTCAAATCCCAGGTCGGTTGCTGATGGAGGGTGGAACGAAGCCACATCCTTTCCATTCATTCAAGGCACAGATTGCTGTGGCCGAGTCGTTGATGTTGGCAAAGGTGTTAGTACCGATTTGCTGGAGCAGCGTGTACTTGTGCGTGCATGCGTACGTCCGGAAGGGTATGAGACTATGCACAACATCTGGATGGCTTCTGATTTTGATGGGGCATTTGCGCAGTACGTCAAAGTACCAGCATCAGAAATATTCGCCGTACAATGTGACTGGTCAGATGCAGAGTTAGCCACTATACCGTGTGCCTATGGAACAGCAGAAAATATGCTGCACCGTGCAGGTGTTAAAATTAATGATCGTGTTCTGGTTACAGGTGCGTCCGGAGGCGTTGGGTCAGCAACCGTGCAACTGGCAAAACGACGCGGTGCACACGTTACCGCGATTTGCAGTGAATCAAAAATGGATGAAATCAGCGCTATTGGTGCGGATGTTGTTATTGGTCGCAATACAGATATCGTCGAGGCTCTTGGTGAAAGTGCTATCAACGTTGTTATTGACAACGTCGCAGGGCCAAATTTTGCACGGATGCTTAAAGTATTAAAACAAGGTGGCAAATACGCATCGTCGGGGGCCATCGCGGGCCCTTTGGTGAATCTGGATATACGGGATATGTACCTGAAAGACCTGACGTTAATTGGTTCTACTGCATGGGATGAGCCTGTTTTTCCAGACTTGATCTCATACATAGAGAACAGCCAGATTCGTCCGCTTTTGGCAAAGGTATTCCCGCTCGAAGATATTGCTGAAGCTCAAAAGGTATTTATGAGAAAAGAACACATTGGTAACATTGTACTGGTACCACAAGCAATCTCAACGTGAGTGAGAAATAATCATATACCTAGTAGTGGAATAGTGAGGAAGACGCGTATTGGCAAGTGGCTGGGTCATGGGAATAGTCGTTCTACAGAGGTACTTCCAGTGACGACAGCAGCCAAGGGGTAACGAGATGATGGTGATCAGTACGAAAACACCGATTTACCCTCCATCGAGGTCAATGGTTATCAATTGCAAAAACTTGAAAGAGATATTCGCTAACCTGTTAACAAGAGAGAACAACGAATTGCAAGATTAGCGTTCTGGCTGGTACGTATCTGAAGTTGATGGTAACAGTGCTGATCGCCGTACCTGGAAACCTTTAAAAACGTGCTGATTGCGTACCTATCTCAGATGCTCATATGCACTACAGCCATGATTTCGTAGAGCTTGATCCGGCAGAGCGTGTCATACAGATAATGGGTGACGCTAAGTTAAAGGCCGCGTTGGTAACTGCTTTGTTTGCCACTTTAGGTCCAATATTTCAAATGGTGAATTCCACACTATAGATCGTCCGTTTTTTACGGACGTAGGGCAAATTGATCCTGGAAGGTATGCGGGAATACAAAGAGTTTGCAATTTAACTGCTAACGGTCTATGGGAGAGTTTGTTACCTCGTGCTCTATGATGACTTGTTTTTGTTGCAATCCACGAGTTATCAGACTGCATGCATAAGTATGGCTTTGCTGACAATATTTTCCATACATGCAGAGTATGAAACCAATGCGTTCTAAGTGCTTGCCCAACCGGTGTTGATTCTGTCAGGATTTCTACATGGAAAACGTACTAGTCGTAAAACTATCTCATTAACGTTATTAACTTACTACCAGTGAGATATGCAGGCTTTGGAAGTATGAAGTATGTGGGAGCTAAAGCAAAAAATACTGTACTTATTGTGTTGTCATCATATCGCTAATAGGCGATTAGGCTGAAGCGCACTTGACAATTATTTTTACCAATAGTCGAAAAAGAAAAATATATTTATAAAAGAATGCTGAATTGGGCGCATGGTTCAATGCCATTTTTAAGTATAGAACGATATCAGTATCCATTAAGTGAAATTGCTTCCAATAACTGGAGAGTACTTATGACTCGAATTAAAAATATGAATCGCCTAAAAAAACCACTGGCTTTGTCGTTAATCACCGCGTCGATGATTATCGGTGGGTGTTCAGATAATAGTATCGATTCGTCGGACAACAGTGGGGGGGTATTTGTCATGAGCAATATTCTCGAAGGCAATACCATTGTTGCCTATCAACGCGCGAATAACGGCAAGCTTACATTGGCTGGTGAATTCGCTACAGGTGGACTGGGTGGAGATTTTGACGGTGGTGAGGGACTTGATCCCTTGATATCTGCCTATTCGCTACTCAATACGCCTGAGAATGATTATCTGTTGGCGGTTAATGCTGGCAGCAATACAGTATCAGTAATGCGCATCAATCAGGACATGACTCTGGAGCTTTCTGATACCGAAAGCACTAACGGCACTGGGCCGAACAGTATTGCCTATAAAAATGGATATGTGTATGTCACTAATATTGACTCGGATGGGGTATTCACAGGTGAGCCGGATCAAGAAGGCTCAATAACCGGGTACACGTTTTCCAATGGCGACTTGTCACCATTAGAAAATTCGACTCGCAATCTACCTAATCGTCCTTCAGCTATCCGATTCTCACCAGACGGAAACTTCCTGATAACGAGCAGTGTCAACGCCGGCTCTGCAGCTCTTACAAGTGGTAATGATGATTCACTACTCGTGTTTGGCATTGATGAAAGTGGTATTCCTACAGAGGCACCGCTTAGCGGTGCATCGTCGACCATTACAGGAAACGCTGAAAGTAGGAATTTGCCAACGAGTATTGGCTTTGATGTTGTAGAGCGCTCAGACAGTACATTTGTAGTTGCGACTGAAGCTCGTGAGTTTAGACCAGAAGGTCAACCGCCATTGTTCTCGGATTTACAAACTGGTTCAGTATCCGTATTTCAACTGGGCGATGATGGTGTACTGAGTAGCTCTCAACTTGATCTGTTTGTAGGTCAGAGCGCTACGATCGGTCAACGTACATCCTGCTGGATTGTCGTGTCCCCGGTTGATGATTATTTTTGGGTATCTAATGCCGTCGACGCTACCATTTCATCCTTCCAGTTCACTGATGCCAGCGCGAACATAGAACTACTTCAGGATGTCGCTGCGGCTGGAACCCCGCCCGCGAGCCTGGAGCCGGACGTGACGTTTGACACCACTGATGGATTCATTGATTTGGATATATCAGACGATGGCCGCTACCTGTACCAGCTCTATGGTCTTTCCGGTGTTGTCGGGGTTTTTGCTGTGGACGGTGGTAACTTGAATCTGGTTGAGGAAATCAGTGGTAATTTGCCTGAACGTGATACACAGGGGATCGTTGCCTTTTGATGTGTTGGCAAAATTGAGACAGATACGCAAAAAACGATTTGACATGGGTAAGCTCTCACTTGAAAGTTTCGACCGCGCAAGCTCCTAGATTGATTCATCCTCCAGAGGGCAAACTGTGGTCTCAGGTAAAACGCCGTCGACTAGAAAGCTAGTGGCAATATTGTCGGCACATGTGCTTCTGTCCTGAAATAATACCGTGTGGCCCAGATGTTGAGATTCCAGATAGGTGCCACCTATCGATTGCGTCATTTGTTGCCCCCAAATATCGGGTGTCAGTGCATCTGTTGTACCGCCTATTACCAGCGACATGGGGGCAGTATCGGTGGCAATAGGAGAAAGAGGTTCAACGGCTTCTGGCCATCCGGCACAAAGGCTTGCCTGTGCGATCATGGTTTCGGCAAAGAGATCAGATGTGGCATTGAATCGAGCTAGTAGTGCTGTCAGATAATCAACGTCCGGACGTATCGCATCATCCGCACACATTACAGCGGACTGTATGGTTTCACTGCCAGAATCCTCGAGTATGTCTGGCCCAAGCACCATTTCTATAAAGGCTGTGAATTCCGTAAGAATTGAAGGATCTTCTGAAATAAGATATTCCGAGATTGGTTCTATCGCTATTTCTCCAAACTCAGGTTCCTGGACGCCAAAAATTACTAGCAATCCAAGAACGTCAAGTTCCTGTGCAGCAACGGGATCATCTGAGGCCTGAAGAGCGTTTATGCGTGTCGTCAGCATGGTTTCAAGTTCAGTAGAATTGCAATCCGGTTTCGAGAGCACACAATACGAGAGCATTCGAGTCAGATTGTCCTGCATTGATTCCAAGGTGCCTTCAGAGATCACTGCAATTTCCGGTATGGGTGACATACTCGCATCGAGAATCAGTCGCCCGCTGTGCGCTGGATATGTTTGAAGGTACAGTGCGGCAAGGCGGGTGCCATAAGAATAACCGAGGAAATTCAGTTGTTGGTCGCCCAGCGCTTTTCTCATGGACTCCATGTCACGAACCACGTTCAGAGAACCCAGTTGTGTCAGGTAGGAGCCGTACTTCTCAGAACAAAGATTTGCTACTGCAGTCCTTTGCATAAGCACCTCGTTAATGTCTTCGGCATTTCGCGGGTATTCGTTGATATCTTCTGTCTCGAACTCGTCACAGTCAACTGGTGTACTTGCGCCTACGCCGCGTGGGTCAAAGCCGACGATATCGTATGAATTCCTGATTTTTTCCGGGATCAAAGCCTCCTCACTAAGCTGTTGTAACGTTTCGATACCGGACCCACCTGGGCCGCCTGGATTTATGACAAGGCTGCCTATTGTTTGTAAGCCTGTTGCAGGTAGTCGGTTTATAGCAATAGTGATAGTCTCTCCATCTGGCATACTATAGTTAACTGGAACGTCGAGTGTACTGCATTCAAGTAAGCTCGCCGGTTCGCACTCAGACCAAGTCAAGACTGCCTCAGGCAGGGTGTCATCATTCATTGATGGTGATAGATCAGGTGATCCTCCGCTTCCCGAACAACCGGAAATCATCAGTAGCATTATTCCAGATGTGACAATGGTGGAATAAGTTCCGGTGTTTCTCATAAGGGCATTTCTCATTTCATTAACCTCTTTGTTTTCTCAGCAACATTACGAAGAGATATCAGTATCAAGCGTACTCGTCAGTTTTTCTGTAACAGTTTGTTTGGACGGAAGAATTTGGTCTTGATGGAAAATCTCTATCCGGATTGACTTCAACGTCATATCCGTGGTTTTCTTTGTAGTCCTGAACTGGTTACGCAGACTGTGAAAAATAAATTGGCTTCCAACGAGCAATCTGATACGGACCTTGAATCCAGAGGTCTGTCGGACTATGCGCCTTATCTGATGAATCGGATCATGCACCGCTATAACCAGAGTTTGCAGGCTGTAATGGCCGAACAGGGCCTTTCGATCTCCAAAATGCGTACATTGGCAGCACTGGCAGCCAACGGGGCGCTTACCGTTAATGAGCTAACCGTTATTGCCGTGTCAGAACAGTCAACTATGAGCCGAACGCTCGATCAGTTGCAACGCGACGGATTGATTGTTCGAACTCCCAATGAAAAAGACAGTCGAGTGAGAGTTATTGAACTAACGAATTCAGGACGTAACCTATTCCGCCGAATCTGGCCGGAAATGCATGCAGCGGAGGAGGCATTATTCGCAAGGATTTCTCCGAAGCAACGTGCGGCTTTCATCGACACCTTGTCGCAAATACTTATGAATATACGGCAGCATGACTTCTAGCTCTGCCACTTGATGTTTGACAAGGTTCTGGTCTAAAGTGTATGTAAATGCATATATAGACGGGAAAACACAAGCGTGGCTGAGAGATCATTTGCGAAGGAAGTTCTGCATCTCAACACTGGTGAAGGAGAAATTTTTCGTGGCGAGGGCATTCTGGCTATTACCAAGGCGCTGCTGGAGAATGGCGTTGGCTATGTTGCCGGATATCAAGGTTCGCCAATATCCCACCTGATGGATGTGTTGGCCGATGCACAGGATATTCTGTCTGAAATGGGCGTCCACTTCGAAGCCAGTGCCTCTGAAGCCACCGCCGCGGCAACCCTTGCGGCATCAGTCCATTATCCTATTCGTGGCGCAGTCACCTTTAAATCAACCGTGGGCACCAACGTAGCCTCTGATGCCCTGGCCAATCTATCCTCAGGAGGTGTTACCGGCGGAGCCCTGGTGATTGTTGGAGAAGACTACGGCGAAGGTTCCTCTATCATGCAGGAAAGAAGTCATGCCTTTGCAATGAAAAGCCAGATATGGTTGTTGGACCCGCGACCCAATTTACCATCCATCGTGAAATCAGTTGGCGATGGTTTTGAGTTGTCAGAGGCATCGAACAGTCCCGTGATGCTGCAAGTCCGCATTCGTTCCTGCCATTTGTTGGGCGAGTTTGTGGCGCGCAACAATATCAGCCCAGCCATGACAGTGAAGGATGCGCTGGAGAATCCGAAACGTGATATCGAGCGCATAGTGTTGCCGCCTGCGTCTTTTTTGCATGAACAGGAGAAAGTTACCAAACGTCTGCCTGCGGCTATCAACTTCATCCGTGACAATAATTTGAACGAGAACTTCGGGCCAGCGAGCGGTAAGGTCGGCATAATTTGCCAGGGAGGTTTGTACAACGGTGTTATGCGAGCACTGAAACGGCTGGGACTGGCAACCCTGCATGGCGATTGCGATATTCCTTTGCACGTACTTAACGTCACGTATCCTCTGGTTGATGATCAGGTACTTGCGTTTGCCAAAGACAAGAACAGTATTCTGATAATCGAAGAAGGCCATCCGGCCTACTTAGAACAGAACATTCGTGCCGTTTTGCACAAGGCGGGGGCTCGTTGTGCAGTAGAAGGCAAGGGGCCGTTTCCGGAGGCAGGAGAGCTGACAGGACCTATTATGTTCAAGGGTATTTATGCGTTTCTGGATCAGGCGTGCAATGAATTGTTGCCAACAGTTGCACTTGCTCCTAATACACCGCCTGTTCAGGATACCTCAGCGTTGGTGGAGATGGTACCCGCTCGCCCTCCGAGTTTCTGTATTGGTTGTCCGGAACGGCCTATATTTGCTGCTACCAAGCTTGTTGAAAAAGAACTTGGAGAACACCATATCGCCAGTGACATTGGTTGCCACTTGTTTTCCATCAATGCACCGTTCAATATCGGCGCAACTACCATGGGGTACGGACTGGGTCCGGCTTCGGCCGCTGCATTCAATGACAAGTCGGCTTCACGTCGATCCATTTCCTTTCTCGGCGATGGTGGGTTCTGGCATAACGGGCTTGCGTCGTCGGTTGGCAACGCGGTATTCAATAACAATGACGGGGTCATCGTCATCGTCGATAATTTCTATTCTGCTGCCACTGGTGGCCAGGATATATTGTCATCGCGGGCAAAAAACAAATCAAAGTCTACTCAACATACGATAAAAAAAGCGGTTGAAGGCGTGGGTGTGAAGTGGGTGAGGCAGATTGACTACACGTATGACGTGAATAAAATGCGGGCGAGCCTTAAGGAGGCGCTAGAGACTTCAGAAAAAGGTCCCAAGGTTATCATTGCATCCTCGGAATGCATGCTGAACAGACAACGTCGTGAGAAACCTGTTCTGAGTGCGGCTGTCGCAGAAGGTAGGCGCCTTACGCGGACACGATTTGGTGTTGATGAAGATGTCTGTACGGGTGATCATGCCTGTATACGGCTATCTGGATGCCCGTCCTTGTCATTAAAAACACTTGATGATCCATTGCGTGACGACCCGGTGGCCAGCATTGACAAAAACTGCGTTGGCTGTGGAAATTGTGGCGAGGTAGCCGATGCCGCGATACTATGCCCCTCCTTTTATCAGGCGGATCTTGTTCAGAATCCAACGCGCTGGGACAGACTATTGAGTCGCTTGCGTAACGCCATCATTACCCGGTTACAGGTTCGTCGTGAAAGAGATCGACTGATTTTCTCTGGAGAAACTTCGTGAGTCCTGAGATCGCTCCTGACGCTTCCCATGGTGAATTCATAACGCTTGCCGTGCTTGCTGTAGGAGGTCAAGGCGGAGGTGTATTAACAAAATGGATTGCCGATCTTGCTACCCTTGGTGGATACGATGTCCAGATGACCTCTGTTGCCGGCGTCGCTCAACGCACTGGTGCCACCATCTACTACCTGGAAATGGCACCCAAAACGGATCGTCAGCCTGTTTTTGCCTTAAGCCCCACACCGGGTGATCTGGATGTGTTGATAGCATCGGAGTTGATGGAGGCTGGTCGTGCAGTGATACGTGGTTTCGTGACGCCTGATCGTACAACGCTTATTGCATCGACACACCGGATACTCGCTGTGTCTGAGAAATCCGTACCCGGCGACGGACGAGCAACAGATTCACTGGTTGAGGAAGAAATTGAAAAAGCAGCGTTTCATAGTGTGTGCTTTGATATGGAAGCCATTGCTCAAGGGGCAGGGAGTATGATTTCTGCCAGTTTGTTTGGAGGTTTGGCGCGCAGCGGCTGCCTGCCGTTCGACGTATCGCAATTTGAGGCAGTCATTCATGCTTCCGGCCGCGGGGCGAAGGCGAGCCTTGCAGCGTTTCGTGGGGCGTTGAACTACAAGCCTGAGCTCACTGATATAACAGACAACAATACGCCGGCAAGATGCGAGGTACGTGGCCCGAAGAACCTTGTTTCCCGTTGGGATAAGCTATCTAAACGGATCGATAGTCTTCCGGCAGAATCGCGCGCTATGGCACTGGCAGGTCTGATCAAGGTGGTGGATTATCAGGATCTTGAATATGGTAGCGAATATCTCAACTACCTGGAAGCATTCAGTTCGCGAGGTGGTTCGTTGGCAACAGTGGCAGCCAAGTACACTGCCAATGCGATGTGTTACGACGACATAATTCGAGTCGCTGATTTGAAAACACGATCATCGAGACAAAAACGGTTACGCGCTGAGCAAGAAATACCTAATGGTGACATTGTTCATGTGACTGAGTATTTCCATCCCCGAGCACAAGAGATTTGTGGAACACTGCCGGTATCGCTTGGTGCCTGGATTGAGGCTCATCCCCGGTGTTTTGATTTGCTTGATCGATTTGCCAATAAAGGTCGGCGTATCCGTACCGATGCACTTACCGGTTTTGGAATGTTATGGTTGGTATCAGCATTCAAATCAAAGCGACGAAAATTACTGCGCCATCGTTATGAAATGGCCCATCTCCAGAGTTTGGTCGAGAGAGCTGCCCAGTGTGCCCAGACAGATACTGCGCTGGCCTCTGAGGTTTTCAAATGCCAGCGGTTGATAAAGGGCTATTCAGATACGCATGCGCGTGGACATTCCAGATTCATGTTGGTTATGGATGCCATGAACGATCTTATCGGGCGAACCGATGCTTCAGATTGGGTTGCGCGTCTGCGTCATGCTGCTTTGCAGGATGAAGAGGGCGTTGCGTTGAAAGATGCGCTTGCAGCGGTACGATTAACGTCATGAGGTTCACCGGAGACATTTCACAGTGAAATTGATACTGGAACACGCAGAACATGCGACCGAGCTCATCAGAGTAATGAGGTTTTGCGCAACATCGGGAGAGACGCTGCCGGACTATACGGCTGGTTCGCATCTGGAATTTGATTTGGGGGGGGTGGGAAAACGCGCCTATTCTCTGGTGGACTGGCCAACCAACTCGGCAAATTTTTCAGATCGCTATACGGTAGCGGTTCAACAGGAGCTGGCAGGTGACGGTGGTTCTCAGGTAATGCATGCCTTGAGCATTGGTCAGGATATCACTGCGACCAAACCGAAGAATAGTTTCAACCTTGTCGATGGTAATCGGCCGGTATTGCTTCTGGCAGGCGGAATTGGTGTCACACCACTGATTTCAATGGCGACCCAGCTGCAAAAGGAAGGTCGTACTTTTCAATTGCATTACACGGCGAGAAACGATTCACGCATGGGATTCGCTGACTCCCTGAAAAACTCCTTTGACAGCGTGGTTCACTTCTACCTTGATGATACCAATCCGCTAAATCTTGTTAGCCTTATGAGGTTACAATCCCCGGATACGCTGGTGTATTTATGTGGCCCCAGAGGGATGATAGATGCTGCGCGTATTGCTGCAATCGACGCGGGCATTCATGAAGAGGCGATACATATAGAGCTGTTTAGTACGCCAGAGATACAGGTCGGCGACTCGGCGTTTGAAGTTGAAATCGGCAGTACCGGGCAGCTTGTCCATGTTGCTGCCGATCAGTCCATCATCGAGGCATTGGAATTCGCTGGTATTGATGTCATGTACGATTGCCAACGTGGAGACTGTGGTATTTGTCAGTGTAACGTCATTAGTGGCGTGCCAGATCATCGGGATGTAGTTCTATCTGAGGCTGAACGAGCTTCCGGTAAAGTTATTCAAATTTGCGTCAGTCGGGCTAAATCGGCGCGTCTCATACTCGACGTCTAGCTGGAGTTCAGCCTCGTTTTTCAACAAGACCACACAGTGGGTATAGCAGATGAGCTGCTATCAGTGCATCCTGAGCATGACCACCTACCTCAACCAGATCAAAACCGCGAATGGTTCGTCCTGATGCGATTATTCGATGCAATAGCAGCAACACTTGTACAAACGTCATACCGCCTGGCACCGGCGTTCCAGTATGTGGACAATAAGACGGATCCAGCCCATCGATATCCAGAGTCAGATAAACTTCATTGGGCAGGCTATTTATAATGGCATCGCAGATAGACATCCAGGTTTGCCCCTCAGCAAGTTTCATCTGTATATCATGGTCAGTGAACATCGTAATCCGATCATTTGATGCGTGGTAAGCTCGCTCTACGCTACAAATTCCGCGAATACCCACTTGCGTTAGACAGGGGGGGTGTAAGGTTTCCATAACATGCCGCATGACTGAGGCATGCGACCAGGTCATCCCATCCAGAGAGGGCCTGAGATCAGCGTGTGCATCGATCTGTAATATTCCCATATCAGGAAAAGCATCGAGATGGGCAGCGATGGATCCGAAGCTTACTGAGTGGTCACCGCCGAGTAAACCTGTGGCACGGTTTTTTTGCAGATGATGGCGTATTTCACCCATTACCAGCTGATTGAGTTGCTGGCATACAGTGTCTACCGGCAGCTCCCATTCATCAGCATGTTGATTTTGCTGCTTTTGGACCTGACTGATGAGTGACTTCAGTTGCTCATTAGGTGCAGTCATAGCTATACCTCGTTCATAGATATTCCCTAGAACGAGATCGTGCAATTCCACATAACGACTGCAGTCGAGAATGAGCTGGGGTGCATTTGCCGTGCCCCTACCCTGGGAGCACGCGGCATCCCATGGAACAGGTACAATGATAACTGAAGCCTCATCAACAGAGAACGGCAGATCGAAGATTCCTGAGGCACCATTGGATGAATCATTCCACATTGGATGCAGTGGATCGGTGATGATATTTTCAATGTGGCAATTCATGGGATGTGATAGTTGTTCACGCATGAGCTGTTGACTGTCTTGACTCGATCCTGCTGGCCGCTTTTGTAACAATCTGCTCGACGATATATTGAAAGATAAGTGGTGCCACAATGGATGCATCCGAATTGATCGTATAGTTTTCCGTGTCAGTATCCAGTTTGTCCCAGGTCACCTTCTCGTTGGGTGGACAACCCGAGTAGCCTCCATATGACGTCATTGCGTCACCAATGTGAGAAAAGTATCGCCAGCGTTTACAGATCTCTCCGTGATCCTGTATGAGGCTTGGTACCACACACATGGCAAAGTCTCCGGCAACTCCGCCACCAATCTGGAAGAAACCTACATCCGCTTCAGCCTGTCGACGGCGGTACCACTGTGTCAAATGTTCGAATTGTTCAGTACCGGATTTGAGTACCCCATGCGATGATAGTTTGCCTTGCATTACATCGGAGCAGAACATATTGCCTAGTGTTGAATCCTCGACACCGGGTGTGTAGATAGGGATGTTCTTTTCGCAGGCTGCGACAACCCAGGAGTCTGCGAGAGGTATGTCACACCGTTTATCGAACCAGCCGCTTCGCACCAACTGATAGATATATTCCCAATGAAAATACCGTTGTCCGGACTGTGCAGCTGCCTGCCATAGTGACAGCAGGGCATCATGTAATTCCAGCATGATATCTTCGGGAATACAGGTATCGGTGACTCTGTTCAGGCCCTTCGTCTGCAACTTCCTGTCATCTTCCATCGACAGGAAACGCCAGTGAGGTGTCGTCACGTAACGATTGTTGCCTATAAGATTAAACAGATCTTCTTCAATGTTCGCACCCGTGCTTGAGATGGCATGAACCCCACCACAGCGTATCAACGGTGACAGTGTTCTACCAATTTCGGCGGTGCTCATGGCTCCGGCGAGAGATATCATCATTACACCGTT
The DNA here is from genome assembly GCA_045106195.1 of Granulosicoccus sp. GTDB lineage: Bacteria > Pseudomonadota > Gammaproteobacteria > Granulosicoccales > Granulosicoccaceae > Granulosicoccus. Next base: position 51,180 of record JBGCEH010000011.1, on the reverse strand, counting down.
ATTCTCACTGACGAATCGGGTATAGCCTTTTGCCGCATCGAGTGCTTCTCTGGCGTTGAAGTGGCGAAAATGTGATTCGAGAAACTCGCTTATTGAGTGACTAGAGGATAGCGCAGGCATTGGATTCTCCTTGATGGTTAAAGTTGTTAGTGGCACTGTGTCCCGGTGAGCTGGATGACTCAAGTTTCTGGTTGTAGCTGATGTGATCGCCAGAACCTTCCAGTGTGAGGATCGGCCTGGTTTGCTGTGCATCAATCTCTCGTTCGATAAATGTTGCGCGCCAATCCGCAAGGTCAAAGTGTTGAGAGCAAACCTGTATGAAGGTCTTCCAGTCAATCTGGTCGCAGCTATAAGCATCAATACGAATGTGGGGTGACTTGCCCGGTTTCTCGAAATAGTGACCGCTGATATGGCTCGTGGTTATTGGCTGGATGAACGACCAACCCGGTGCACGCTCATCTACGGCCGGAAAGATACCAAGAGAGCCCAATGGCTCCAGACCCAGCGTGCCCATGGCATCAATGATGAAGTTTTGTGTAATGCTCTGTTGCAAGTCACAATCCAATGCTCCGTGCAAGTAGGCATCCAGCACGAGTATTTGATGCTCGATGGCAAACTCGGAAGTCTTCGATTTCACAATTTGTCTCCTTTTTAAGGGTTGGGGTACTGTCGGTATGGGTCAGCGTCAGATTGCTAGAATCGCCAGAGACATCACCAATAACGTCATCGCACACATTTTCATTGGCACTCCCCTGATTTGTAATACCAGTGTTGACTCGTAATGATTGGAAAATAGCATCCAGCGTTGATTAATACTGATCAGTACATAGCTAATCGCAATGATGATCAGTGGTAACAGACATTCGATAAGCGCAACAATGGAAACCGAAGGTCCTTTCTGAGTTGCTCTATGAGAGCTCAGAATGGCTAGTACACCCAACAGTTCTCCTGTGATCAGGACAGCTGGTACACGTCGGCACAACTGAAATATTCGGTTTCGTGTCTTCCGGTTTATAACAAGCCATACAAGTGCCAGTGAAAAAATCGTCGAGTTGAAATATGCAGTGGCAGTGATAAAGCCATGGGTCTGTAGCGCACTTGATTGCCATACCATTGACAATGATACTGCGATCATAGTGATCAGCATGTTGGCCAGTAGCGGCAACCCTGCAGCGCGAATTGTCGGCATGCATTGCAGGCCGATCCCTACCGATGCCAGAACGAAAGCAAGATAAAAATGGGCGGGTAATCTTTCGCCGAGTAACCACCAGGCGAACAGTGGAACAAACAGAACACTTAATGCAATAAAAGTTTCAGCACCCGACACATCATTAAGGCAGTACAAAGTCCGGAAATAGTAAAATAGATGTAAAGCATAGGCAAGACCCGCTGCTATCGCTGTTTCGGGCACACCTGCGCCAGCTGATGCGCCGCTCGTCGACCCTGATTGAAGTAACATAGTGATCAGACACAACAGCGCAGGGGCAAGACAGAAAAGACACGAGACGATTGCACCATCTGCGGCTTTTCGATAGATGCGACTGCCAATCAGACAACTGTCCAGTAAACAGCCCATGGCCCAGAACGTCGGTGTAAGAAGTGCCATCAATATCCAGTTTTCTGAAAATTCCATGTTGTCCTACCTGTTCGGGTGAATCTCTGAAATTCAAGGGTTCATCACTGTTGACGCTTGATTCGTGACGTGTACAAGAGTTGCCCTCCCGCACGTAGGGTCCTTTGTTTCATGATGATGGGGAAAGGTTCGGGAAATTCTGCGGAAAACAAGCGGGAAAAATGATAATTACCTGTTCATACTTGACAAAAGTCTAGGGTGACTATTGGCTTTTGTTACTTGATAATCGGTCCACATGAAGATTTGCCATAGGAGATTCGGGCAATGGCAGCAGCACAACTACCGAGCAGTTCACGGCGTGTTGTTGGAGATTTGAAGATTGATCTGATAGGTCAATTCAATATGGCATCGAGCAACAGTGCAGTGACCTTGACAGCACGCAAGGACAAGGCATTGCTCGCCTACCTTGCCAACACACCAGGCGTACCGCAAAGACGCAGCCAGCTGGCATCGCTTTTATGGCCTCAAAGTGATGATTCTCGTGCGCGCGAAAGCCTGAAACAGGCTTTGCTGAGGGTTAGACGCGCACTGCCCGAGGGTTTGCTGGATACCGATAGAGATACTGCCTGTCTTGTCGTTGACAGGCAACACATTGACCTGATGCGGACAGAGGATCTACTCATCGATAGTACTTATGATGATGTTCTGACGGTGTTGGGTAGTCTTGACCGTGGATTTCTCGGTGGACTGGATAATATCAGTGATGAATTCGAGGACTGGAAAAACAGCCGGTATCATTCATTAAGGGAAACAACAAGATGTGTGATGCACAGTGTGTTGCAACAGGCAATATCGAAGGGAAACTTTGGTCAGGCAGTTACCCTTGCAGAGAAAGCAACACTGTTTGACCCACTGGATGAAGAACCCGTTCGGTATCTGATCAGAGCCTACTGTGCTGACGGTCGACTCAGGCAGGCACAACGCGTACTCGACGAACTCAAGCAGCGACTGCAGGTTGAGCTTGGTGTGGAACCTGAGCCTGCAACGCTGAAACTTGCTGATTCTCTCATTGACGAGTTTACGCCAAATGCAGAAGAAGTAAAAACGCCTGTTATTCGAATAGCCGTGCTGATGTTTACAGTGGGTTCCGAAGAATCCTCGCAGCGCTTCATCGCTGAGGGTTTGACTGATGACATTACCACTGATCTGTCTCGCAACCGGTTTCTGGATGTATTACCCGCCAGTGTTTTTTCCGGACTGGAGGGTGATCTGTCACACGTTTTGCTGGCACGCGGCGCGACGCATGCCTTGCACGGCAGCGTACGGCGTTCAGACAGCAGGCTTAGAATAAATACCCGCTTAGTTGATGCGCGAACTAATCAGATTGTCTGGGCGCAACGATACGACAGACCACTTGAAGATTTGTTTGACATGCAAGATGCCATATCGTCACGAATCGTCAACTGCCTGCATGTAGAGTTATCCGCCGATACAGCTCAGGTTTCGGAGCACGGTACGCGTAATCCACTGGCATACAAGATGTTTCACAAGGGGCGATCACTGTACCTTCGTGGTATCAACAATCACACTCTGACTGGCGCAAAAGCTTTGCTCGACAGAGCGATTACACTCGATCCGGATTATGCAAGAGCTTATGCGCAATTAGCGATTTGCGAATCCTCTCTCGCCATGAGTATCGTGAACAAGACGGGTGAGGATTATTCGGAACAGGTACTGAAACACGCTCGGGCGGCTCTGGATATGAATCCGGATCTCGCTTTGGGGCATGCTGCACTGGGTTTGGCGTATTACGCTGCAGGGCAATACCAGCAGGCTGAAAATGCCTTGACCAATGCTATCGAGCTTGATAGCAATTTATTCGAGGCACAATTTTTCCTGGCTCGAAATCGTCGGCAGCAGGGCGATCATGAAGCGGCCATCGAAAGATTCAGGATAGCCGCAGCCCTTCGCCCGGATGACTTTCGCAGCAGCGGGTTACTCGCCGATGCTTTGAAAGCGGTAGGTTGTGTAAAAGAAGCTAACGACACTTTTAAGGTAACACTAAACCGTATTGAAATAGAACTTGAACATCATCCTGACAATGCGGGTGCATTGGCATTCGGTGCCCCGATTCTGGCCGAATTGAACCGTATCGAACAAGCTCGTGAGTGGAGCGCCTTTGCTCTAGCCATTGAGCCAGATGATTGTCTGTTGCGTTACAATCAGGCGCGATTGTTTGCCATTCTAGGTGAACTGGATGTAGCGCGTGAGCATCTGCAGCGCGCGTTCGACGCACCGTTACTGGTACGACGCAGACTAGCGCTTTGGATGCGCTACGATCTCGATTTTGAAGTGTTTGCAAAGAAGAGGTGGTTTTTTGCTTTGTTGGACTATGGCAAATGCACTGATTAAACTGACGTTACAACACAACGATTGGACATATGGACAAAAGTTCACTATGTTTCAAAGCTGTCTAGCTCACGATGTTGCAGGTATTAGCAATACAAGGCACTGTCTTGATAAGCCAAACCAAGCTTGTGCAGCAAGAACTCTGACATATCGGTGGAAACAGGCGGTGTCAAGCTGATGTTATGAGTTTTCTCGCGCTAGACTCGAGCTTGGTATGATTATCTTGTATTGAATGCATAAACTGCTATGCAGAGGAGGGGGCGTGTACATAAAATACGCCTGGATTGATTTCAAATAGTTGATATAACTGCTCCTTGCAGATGCTTCAGTATAGTATTATACTGATTAAAAATACAGTTTAGTGGCTACTCCATGCATAATACTCCGCGAGCAAGAAGGGGCAGAGGTGCCCAGAGCAACTCAAGCGGACGTTTTGAACCGATGCAGCGCATCGACGTTGACGATGGATGGCATCTGGATCTCGCGGAGGAGACATCACTGCGAACCCTGTGGCGTGAGGATCGCGCCAAGACTATTATTTCGCGAAATCAGTCACCGGATATTCATTTTGATCGGTCGATCAATCCTTATCGGGGATGCGAACATGGGTGTATCTATTGCTTTGCCAGACCGTCGCATACCTACCTTGGTCATTCCGCGGGTCTGGATTTCGAACGCCTTCTGTATGTAAAAAAGCAAGCAGCGATGTTGTTACGCAACGAGTTGGCCAGTCGCTCCTATCAATGCCAGCCTATAGCCATTGGCGTTAATACCGATGCGTATCAGCCACTTGAACGTACACTCAAGATTACCCGTCAAATACTGGAAGTTCTGCTTGCATGCAGACATCCTGTTTACATGATAACCAAGTCTTCGCTGATAGAGCGCGATATCGATCTGTTGCAGGAATTTGCACGGCTCAATCTGGTAACCGCGGCAATTTCACTGACAACACTGGATAACAAACTCGCCCATTCGCTTGAACCTAGAGCGACGGCCCCACATCGGCGGCTACGAACGATGCAGACTCTGGCTGATGCCGGTATCCCAGTTCGAGTTTCCATGTCGCCGATTATACCTGCACTTAATGAACCGGAAATTGACTCAGTTATGCGGGCATCCGCTGAACATGGAGCAACAATGGCTACTTGCTTGTTATTAAGATTGCCACACGAATTAGAAACGCTTTTTCCTGAATGGTTGAACGAGCATTACCCGTTGCGTAGCGAAAGAGTGCTGAAAGCCTTACGCATGATGAGAGGTGACAAGACACAAGGAAACACATTGAACAGTAGTAACTTCGGTCAACGCTTTGTGGGTACTGGACCACGCGCTGATCTCATTCAACAACAATTTGAACTGGCGTGTAAACGGTACCGCCTAAAAGCCAATCATGGACATGATTGTCTGAATACAAGGCTATTCAAGGCGCCAGAATCAATAGATTCAAGTGCTCAGAGGGACTTATTCGAGTCAGGTTAATATAGCCGGATTTATTGTCATGATTTCGGGCGTGTCGTGCAGCATGTTGGTAACACATATCGTCCCCAGTGCCACTAGCCCGGCCTTTGATTCGCTGCCCGTTTATTCAATGCGCTTCGCCTATCTGGCATGTTCTGACGATGCTGGGGCCAAAATGTCTGTCGCCGAATCAACCGCACGACTCGCGAGATCATCAGTATTTTTTGTCGATGTGACAGATCAAGGGGCCTTATCTGGAAAAGGCCCCTGAATCAACAACACTGACCATACATCAACGCGCCAGAACAGGGCTTTCCGGTTTTACAAAACCCCGCAATTGAATCACCTCTTCAATATCCAGTTCGAAATATGTACTCGAATCAGGTGGTGCCAGGTCGAACAGTAGTTGCTCTCCTGCGCCGACATCGACGCTATCGGAGCTCTCATCGACAAGAGTGCCATCCAGATTTCGGTCATAGAGGAAACTACCACCCTCGTCAGTATTGTAGGTACAAGCAACCGTTGGTGCATAGGTGATATTAGAACCACCCTCTGGCACGATAAAAAGATCTGTTGCACTGTCGTACACCAGAGATTGCCTTTGTGCTTTTTCGATGAGGTTGTGATCGTTGCCCGGGCCGGCCCAATTACAGATAAAGCCGTTGATTTCGCCGGCTGTTTCCGCGCCATTGTCCAGACTTTGTCCAAAGCCGTACCAGGCTTCCCCATCCATTGGTTCAAAATCATTCAGACCGACATTCAGTACTCGACTATGGCTATCGTTGGCACCGGCTTGCCAGCTGTAAGCGTAGGTTCCAGCGCCGCTGGATGGATTTACATTGGCTGTGAAAATTGAAAAATTCCCAGCCCATCCATCACTGGCTACTGCAGAAGAGTAGATTGGATCAACCCTGCCATTGTCATCAAATCCATTAACACCACCGTGCCCGCAGTAGGTTCCACTTCGGTACTCTGTCTTCAAGTGTTCCTGATCTTCCCGTTCAAAAGCCAGCGAGCTCAGATGTTCAACGGCAGAATCTGCGCATTCCGCTGATGCGATATTGTCTTCAATCCGAAACCGAATGACTCCCGAATAGTCCCATAGTTCGGATTCATCGCCCGGATTGAATATCATTTCAATCGATGTCAGTTCTCCGATTGTATCGTCGGCAGAGTTTTCAAATAACATGACCTTATAAATCCAATCTTCGGTGTCGCTTTGTCGAGAGATGCTTGCCTGCTCGAAAAATACGTCAGGTAGTGATAGTGCATTCATTTTATCAACCACCGATACTTCAGCACCTGACAATATATCAGCCTGCTGCTCAGGGTTTAGCCGTCTAGCGATACTGGCCAACGTGACCAGACCTGAGAAAGTGCGACGTCTGGCAGCATCCAACTGAGCATTCATCTGTGCAGCCGTACAGGCATCGCCGGTAATCTGATCGTATTCAGTCCAAATTCCCAGATCACCTGCGGGCAAGGCTGGATAAGGCTCTGGAAGGTCACTGGTGAAGTCATTCATTGGTTCACCGTCTATCCCGTCTGGATGATTCTGATAGTACAGTTGAGGGCCGAAGCAGTGTGCATTGGCGCTGGAACCACGTAAAAAGTCCGGTCTGAAGAATTCTTCCAACCTGAAACGACCACTGAGAATTCCGGCAATTCGATCGGCATCGGCTCTGAAGCCACTGGTTTTCTGCAGAGCAGCGGATGAAAAGTCAAACATTAATGTTTCATCAATCGGTTCCATCACCGTGTCAAATTCAGGGGCACTTGCAGGTTCAATCTGATCACGTGAAAAAGGTGAGGCTGTGGACAAATGCGTCGGGAAGAAATGTTCAGGTGGCCGGCCATCAAACAATGGGTCAAGCCACTCTTCTGAGACGGGATATTGGTCCACTACCCGTAATTCGCTGAAACCGTCTGGTCGAAACTCGGCAACAACAAGGAACTCTGTATCACCTATCAGTACGAACATTTCTGCAAACTCCTGATCCACAGGAAATGTCGCTGTTCGATAGCCCGATGCATCCGCCGGAATTTCCTGCTCTCCAGGTATATCAGGGTTGCGAACCCCATCGACTGATGGCGTAAAGCGAAATGTCCAGAGTGCGTCGTCTGAAGTCACTTCTATGTCTGAGAGACCATCGTTGTTCAAATCGTGATCGCCATTGACTTGTATTGGGTTGTGGATATGAAAAGTGACTTTCAAATACTCATCGACTATAGCTCGAGCGTCCAGATCAATTTCGAGACCTTCCGCCGTTTGCATGTAGAGATAGGATGGCACGTCAGCAGTTAACTGTCTTTCGGCCTCGTTGCCATCGAAGAAGTTGGCGTTGCCAACGGTTTCGAATCGTGCGAAAACCCCTTGTTTGCCCGTAGGATCTTCGTATACATCTATCATGATATTCAAGAGTTGATTGTAAGCCGATAAAACAACGATGTCTTCGTTGTTTACTGTGCTATCGGCACTCGTCGTATTCGGCTCGATGACAGGCTGAACGACACTGTAGAATCCGGATTCCATCAGTGATATGTTACCTTGCTCATTCAGTGGTCCTTCGATGATGGCATCTTGCAACAATAGTTGCATCTCCTGCGCGTCAGCACTGACAATAAATGTCGGCAGTAATTCGTCTGTTAGCGTTGCACAACTGGAGCTATTTTGCGTCGCACTGGATGCCTCGCCGCAAGCCGGTTGCATTCCTGAAGCAATTCCATCAAAACTCACGAGCGTGTCTGCCTCCAGCGTGGTTTGCAACAGCTCCCTGCTGTATCCGTTTACCTGAGCGTAGATGATATCTTTACCCAGACCAAGCGTTACCTGCTCTCGAACACTTGATGGTTCTGTAAGTGACAATACGCTGAACAATGAATTATCAAGTGCGCAGTTATCAGTTGTCAGCCGGATACCATCACTGATGCAAACATTGTCGCCAACCTTCAATGCCGATTCGTTGTCAATGAAAGAGTTGCCCTCATGAGAGCCTTTTAGTTTTACTCCGCCTTGCACATACAAACTGATACCGGCAAGGTCTCCAGCCTCGGTTTTCACCGGTGTACGCAGACTTATGTCACATTCACGCCCAGATAACCATGGGATATGAACATTGAATTCAGGCGGGATTGGCAATCCGAATTCATTTCCGGCTGGAGCATAGAACTGTAGATTTTCTTCTGGCTGATAAAAGCCCTGCGCTTCGACGTCAGTTGATTGAGACGAAGATGGGCAATACACACTTAACTCGTATTCCAGTGCCCCCGGCAATGCTGTAGCAGATATTCTGAACTCGCGGTCCACATCAATTTCACGTAATCCCAGTAAATCCGTGGGATCCTGCCCCTGAACCTGTACCGATACCTGACCATGTAGCGGGATATCGGCCCCTACGGCTACGGTTATCAATCCCGATGATGCCGGCAGTGAAGGGCATGCCTCGGTTCCACACATCAAGGGCAGACCATCAGCATCAGTGGGTACGCGATAGTTAATCTGATAGGAAAAATCCACATGACTATCCAATGCGTCGAGAGTCTGTGGTGCCATCAGCATTAACAGGCTGACACCCATCTCGGACTGTCGATACACTTCCAATTCAATCCCGCCTTCAACCGGATATGTAGCGCACCGTACATCACCGTAGATACCAAAATTATCGATGAACGGTGGCTCACAGCCTAGAACGATCTGCGAAGGCGATTCTTCACCGAAAAAATCACTCTTCAATTCTATGCTCTCGATATCACCAGGGTACACCCCTTGTGTGCTGGCAATCAGTGCGCGAACGGCGGAACCATCATCGATGACCCCGACAACTGAATCAATGGATAGCTCATCGCCATATATGCCACCAATCTCATCGGGGTATCCCTTGCCATAACCTGACAATCCGGGGATATTCGGATCGTTATCATTATGGTCAAACAATGCTGGCACACCATCGACATCATTGTCATAGACAACCCCGATCATGTTCACTGCATCTGACGAGCTGAATAGTAAGGGATATGACTCCGGGCAATTGCCATTGTCTTCGATAAAGCAGATAACCTGTCGTTCATCGAACTCGTCCAAGTCATCTGCAAGCACATCGTAGCGCATGATTTCAATGTCGATATAACCCTCGATTGCGCCATGTTCACTCTCTCGAATCACCCTAGCCAGGTAGATCGGTCCGTCGTCTGTGCTCTGATCATCGAAGATTGCAATAAGGTCATTGTGGCTGAGCTGAGCGACGTATCGGGTAGCGTCCTGTGGTAACGGGTCCATCACATAGCGCTTTTCCGTTGTATCAAACGCCAGCTTGACGAAGGTAATGCCTTCTCGTCCTGCGTCGAGCCTGACAGGAACCGAACTGAAATCCGGTGGCGAGCCAAAGACATTTTCTACGTCATCAAGCCCCGTTATATTTTCATCAAAATGATCACCTGCATAGCGTATCGTGATGCCGTCTATCGCTTTTCTTAGGTGTTCATAGTCTTCGGAAGATGTGAACGCGAATTCCTCTGGAGGCAATATGCTGGACCCGGTGTAATCACTCGGTTTTTCCAGTACAAGCCAGTCACCGTAAAACAGACTGTAGTATTCCAGATTACCGACACCAAAATCGTCTATGGCATCGGGATAGGGGTTGTCGTAAGAAACATTAGGTACGTCAATCAGTCCGATATTGTTGATCGTGGCCACACCAATGTCTATAAAAGCCCTTTGCGAGTTATCGAAATCAATGAAACTGTCCAGGTATCTTAATTCAATAACCCAGAAACGATCCTCCCTATCCCTGAAAAGGTACAGTGACTCCGGCTCAAAGCCGTTGTTCGATGGGGTGTTTTCCATGTCGTCGTCAAGAATGGAAGGCGTATCCGTAAAGCGGTTGATATCGTCCTCTGTGACCAGGCTGTCGTCATTGCTGTCAGCCGCGGTAGTGTTTCCTGTAGTTACTGACAGTGAGCTTGCCATGTCTGTCTCACCGCTCGTGATGGAGCTTATTATGTCTCTGGCATTGGCACCAACCACCGATTGTAGCCCGTATAATGGCGGTAAGAGGTCTGTATCTATCAACGACATTTCCAGTTTGCCATCGACATAGCTTCCATAGAGCCTGGCAAAGCCAACGTCACTATCGGCTGGACCAACCAGCTTAAACTGGCCAGCCTCATATTCAAATCTGAAGTCACTGATACCCAGTCCTTCTGACTCTTCCCGCTCAGTCAGGTAAAGTGGCGCTCCGGGTACTTCGAAGTTGGACAGATCGACCCATTCGAAATGACGGTCCAATTCTTCGGGTTCATTGTTGTTACCATCGGTATCAATAAAATCAGGATCCGTTACTGGATTTTCATGAAACCGTCCCTGACCACTGACTAATCCAAGGCCGGGGAGTTGGAAGAATGCCTGATCGGGACCAACAAACAAAGGTGATTCGATGTCGCACAAGTTGATTTCAGGAACAAATCCATCGGCATACAGGTACAGTTCCGGAAGCTCGTTCTGATAGCTGTCAATTTCAAAGCGAAGCACGTAGTCTTGTCCGTAACTATCCCCATTGCTGGTGGTCAACCCGCTAATGCGATAGTTGCGATAGCTACCTTTGTCATTTTGTACCAGGTCTGAGGCGATAACGGTGTCCACACGTTCACCCTTGAACGGCTCTCCGGTATTTTCGTTGTAATCAACTTTGTATACGGCCAGATTCAAACGCTGATGCTCTTCACCGTCATCTGGGTCTGAACCGTCAAACATCTGTACTGCACAGGTGGCGTCGACAGTATCAATTCGCGGACCAAGATCGTCAATATACGCATCGACGTCATATTCGAGATATTCAGGCAATGATGGAATATCATTAAGACTTTCAAGTAATTCCATTGTTGCTGCCTGGAATAGCTCCCCATCGTCAATAGTCGTAATATTCAACAATTCTGACATCATTGCAGCAACGGATACGTCGCCCGCAGGTTCGAGTTTCTTGATGTTATCGTAGTCAGGTACATAGCGAGTTTCCGCCACACCGTCGGCACGCGTTATATCGAATTCCGTGTAAAAACCCTGATTTGAATCGATCAGGTATTCACGTCTTAGTGCAAAGTCGAGAAAGAACAGCGCGGATCGAATATTTACCTCGCTCTCACTGGTTAACGTCTGTCCGTACATACTTGCTGGAATTGCCGTTGTTAATCCGCGCGCAACACGATCTCGTTCGCGTACGTACTCGGGTTCTGCTTCTCCGGAAATTGAACCAAGAATCAAGTCCAGGTAACCGTCTGGCTGCTCGGGATAGATTGCAAGCAGGGCGTCTATCAGATCTGTTTGTTCATCAAAAGCAAAACTCTGCAAGGCGAATTCAACGGCACCGGGAGCGAACTGAGCAAGAAAGCTGTTGCTTTCGGTTAGCGTATTGACGGTGGAGACCGGCGATGCACCCAACGTTATAGATAAGGCTCTGACGAGTTCAGAACTGTCAACGGCGTTAGCACCTCCCGCGAGAGGCCTGCTGCGTCCTGAATGAATCGGAAACCCATCAGGTGTTAGCTTTATGTCCTGCTGTATCCATTGAAATTCTCTGGCAATAGTAGCAGCGATTCTCTTGAGTGGGATTTTTCTATCCCTGTCCGCAACCAGCACGTCAATGACTCTGGAGGATACCAGTGTTGTATCGTGCAATCGTTCGCGTAATTCGTGCAAAATCTCAACACGATCCAGTAGTCGATAGTCCTCGGGAGTTGGCAGGGCACTGGTGAAGACCCGTTCATTGGCTTCATCAACTGCTAACTGGGCTTCTCCCGCACTGAGTCCTGGTAGAACTTGAGCGGTTATATCGCTAAGGGCAGGGACGTACTTGAACGGAGGCATTGGCGCTCCATTTTCGTCAGCCACGCCAAGTTGAACAAATGGATTGGACGTGTATTCACTGTCGGCGTCCAATTCACCACTACCCACTTTGAAAAGTCTTATTTGTCGTTCACCAAGTCCTGCAACGCCAGGAAGCGAGTCAGCTTCAAGGTGATAAGGCAAGGGCAATCGCAGAGCGACTACCCCGGCATCACCCGCTTCGTTCTCATCGACTAGAACTCCGAGGCCCAGTGACAGAAAAAAGCGTTGAATGGACAGTCGTGACTGTTTGTCTTTTTGTGTCTCTATCTCAGCCAGTGCCTGTTCCAGTGCAACACCATCTGTACTTTCACCGAAGACTTCCGACAAGGCTTCGTCTGTACCTGCTTGACGAGCTTCATTTATCCGTTGTTCAACTGAGCCGTTTACCTGATCATTCAGAGTGCTTTCAAAACCTGAAAGCAGGCCTTGCGATTCACTATTCAATGACGATCCAAGTGTACTTTCCTCTCTGTCGGCTACTTCGTTTGCACTTGATACAGTGTTTTCCAAAGCCAGCAACTGGTCGTCTTCGGGTGTGGTTTCCGTACCGTCCAGAACCACTGCCAGCTGATCAAGCTGTTCTTGATCAACATTTAGCTCGAGTTCGTCTTCCTGGCTGTCAATAACATCATCAAGCGTCAATCCTTCCGGTATTTCTATCACCTCGTTTGATGTTTCTTCCAGGATCTGATCGATCTGTGCGACAACTTCCTCGACCACAGTGTTAATAAGTTGGTCTACAACTGCGGGTGATAATCCCATTGATTCAAGGTTTGCCACTGAATCGCGAATACTATCCACAATTACTTTGACAACTCGATGAACGATAGGATCGATTGATACCGGCACGGGTGCGCCCGATTCGTCCACATCTGCCGGGTCTGCCAGCGACTGTATTGCCATTGCCCGTTTTACACCGTTACGTTCAGTGACGATTAGCGCTCTAACCTGTAACCGGCCAAGTAATCTGAAACTTGCTAATACTTCAGCGTCAGTGGCAGAGTCGTCTATCAATTGCTGCTGCAGCAGATAATCCCGGACGTCACTTGCGGTTACGTTGTAGTTTCCAGCAATATCGGATTTAACCGTTGCCAATGGTGTCTGAAAGTTGACATCGGATAGTAGAAACAGAGAAACCAGTGCTTGAACAGGTTGCATATCTGTTCGACTCAGCGATGTCGGTTCTGTTAGTCCATCATTGAAAACCGGGGTATCATTAAAAATTTGCTCAGCTTCATTATTGGCGATACTCTCTACCGCGGTGCTTGACGGATAACTGTTAACGGAGCCGCTAAGTGCCAGCGGTTCGTCCTGTTCTGGTGCCTCTGGATCAACGATGGGGGCCTCTGGATCAACTGTGGGCGTCTCTGGATCAACGGTGGGTGCTTCCGGATCAACGGTGGGTGTTTCCGGATCAACGGTGGGTGTTTCCCGATCAGGACCCGCTAGCTCTTGTGCCGCACCCAGGTCAGGCGCAACGGCGGTCGTAGACTCACCACAGGCACTGACTAACAATGCAGAGCAAAGAATGATGCCAAAACAGTGACATCGGGAAAAAGTTGGTAATTGCAGTAGCTTGCCGGTCTTCATCTTTATACACACAGTGGGAAAACATGAAGTTATAGAGACAAGCGGAATACCAGATAACTGGAACTACATCACAAACCTTGCGGTTCGTTACCTTGCGTAGGTAATCCAAAGGTGTTGGCCGACTCTAAGTGCGCATATCGCTGATGTAAGGCGTATTTCAGGTTACCGTGCCGCCGCGGCAGGTGTCGACATGAAAACCAATGCGGTTGGCTCAGTAGGCGGAGCATTGCGATTCCACCAGGCCATGACCGACGTTCTGGTAAAGTAACGCGATTAACTATCGGTCGGGCCAAATAGGCACGTCGTGTAATTGACGTATCGTTCGGAGCATTCCATGGCAAAAGCACCTGACATTGCAGCACTTTTCAAAGGCGATCAAGTTCATCGCGACGTCTATACCAGTCATGAGGTTTTCAGACTGGAGATGCAGCATTTGTTTGTCAACGCCTGGGTGTTTGTCGGTCACGACAGCCAGACGCCGAACAAAGGTGATTATTACACCACTCAGATCGGTGACCAGCCTGTCATACAAGTGCGGCATTCAGATGGTGAGATTCATGTGCTACACAATCGTTGCCCTCATAAGGGCACCAAGATCGCTATTGATCGGGAAGGTAATACGGGAAAGTTTTTTCGCTGTCCATATCATGCCTGGTCTTTCAAAACAGATGGCTGTTTGCTGGCGATCCCACTCAGGAAAGGTTACGACGGCACAATGCTCAAGGAAACTGAAAATGTAAAGGGCATAAAAGCGGTCGGTGCTGTTCATGTGTATCGCGGCTTTGTTTTCGCACGTCTGGCGGATGAGGGTATCGCTTTTGATGAATACTTTGGCGATAGTCTCAGTTCCATTGACAATATGGCGGATCGTTCTCCGGCAGGACGGTTGGAGGTCGCTGGCCCGCCACTTCGCTACATGCATCAATGCAACTGGAAGATGCTCGTCGAGAACCAGACAGATACCTGCCATCCTATGGTTGCTCACGAGAGTTCTGCTGGAACGGCTTTGCGCCTCTGGGAAGAAATGGGTAGTCCGGAACCAAGACCATCTGCCATGCAAATCATTGCACCGTTCATGTCGCCTTATGAGTTTTTTGAGGATATGGGCATTCGAACCTGGCCAAATGGCCATGGACATACCGGCGTGCATCATTCGATTCACTCTGATTACTCAGCAATTCCCGGATATTTCGAAGCCATGACGTCAAGCTACGGAGAGGAGCGCGCAAAGGCAATTCTGGATGAGAATAGACACAACACCGTCTACTTCCCCAACATCATGGTGAAAGGCCCTATCCAGCAATTACGGAATTTCATTCCAATGGGGCCGAACAAGACCCTGGTAGAGAGTTATATTTATCGACTGGTCGATGCGCCCGATGAGTTGCTGGCGCGTACCGCGATGTACAACCGCATGATCAACGCACCCACCTCCATTGTGGGTCACGATGATCTTGAAATGTATGAGCGCGCGCAGGAAGGTTTATTGTCCGACGGACTGGAGTGGGTAAATATTCAACGCTTGATGACCGAACAGGAAGATTACTCCACGGAGTCTGTTCAAAATGGTACCACCGAGCGTCAGATGCGCAACCAGTTCGATGCGTGGGTGAAGTTCATGACACAATCCATGGACGCTTCGATATGACTGTCTCCAGCGATCAGATCATCGACTTCATCTATGAAGAGGCTCGCATGCTGGATGAGCAGCGCTTTGATGAGTGGCTGAGTCTCTGGCTGGAGGACGGACACTACTGGATGCCGTTGGATTATGAGCAAACCGATCCCATATTAGTAACCTCATACCTTTATGAAGATATATTCATGCTGCGCCTGAGAGTACAAAGGCTCAACGGTGCTCGCACATTCAGCCAGAAACCAAAAAGCCGGTGTAATCACGTGATACAGCGTCCGTTTATCGATGAGATAAATGAAACGTATATCAAGACCACCACATCAATGCACTACGTGGAAACAAGAATGGATGACCAGTTTCTTCTGGCTCTGACTGCAAAACACGAGCTTCGTGTTGCTGATGGATCGATTCGTATAGCCAACAAGCGTGTTGATCTTCTAAACCCTGATGCCGCTTTTGGCAATATTCAGTTGTTGCCATGATCGCTGCGGACATCGCTACCGTTTATGAAGCGTTTGCAGCCACTGTACGCCGGTATCCGCAGCGACCGGTCCTGAACGTATTGCCAGGCACCGCAGAGGTTTATTCAATAAAGGCTGGGGAGATCTGTTATGAGGCGGCACTGCTGGAAATTGACACACTGGCAGATGCTTTCAAGGCGGCGGGCTATACAGTTGGGATGCGTGTGGCACTGTTATTGGAGAATCGTCCGGCTTATTTTATCAACTGGCTTGCACTAAATAAAATTGGTGCCTCTGTTGTGCCGATCAATCCAGATTTACGTGTAACCGAGCTGGCGTACATTATTGGTCATTCAGAGCCTGCGCTGATTATTGCTGTTAAATCAAGACATGACCCATTAATTGCTGCGGCTCAGCTGGCAGGTGTCGAACTTTCAGTGATCGCTACAGAATCGGCCGTTGTGCCCCCAGTGTCTCAGGCGGTGTTAGCACGTCTCGAGTGCGCAGAGGCACGTGAAGCAGCAATACTGTATACATCAGGAACCACAGGCGCTCCCAAGGGCTGTATTCTCTCCAACGCCTATTTCCTGTTGGCAGGTCGTTGGTACTCTGAGGTCGGTGGTATTGCGACCTTGAACGATGACGGTGAGCGCATGATCACGCCGCTACCGATATTTCATATGAATGCCATGGCCTACTCTTTTATGGCAATGGTTGCGGTGGGTGGTTGTCTAACCGTGCTGGATCGCTTTCACCCGCGAAGCTGGTGGGCTGATGTACGTGATGCAAAGGCTACGTGTTTGCATTATCTCGGGGTCATGCCAACGATGTTGATGGGGTTCGAGGCGACGAACGAGGATCGGGCACACACGGTGCGGTTCGGGTTCGGTGCTGGTGTCGATCCAAAGCTACAGCATGCGTTTGAAGAGAGATTTGGCATTCCACTGGTAGAAGCCTGGGCCATGACAGAAACCGGTGCCGGTGCGGTCATTGCCGCAGCCTCCGAAGATCGCTTGATTGCACAGGCCAGTATCGGAAGGCCTGCGCAGGCAGTTGAATGCAAACTTATTGACGAAGAAGGTAACGTGGTTCAAAAAGGTGAACTGCTGGTTCGGCGCGCTGGGGATAACCCGCGCTATGGTTTCTTCTCGGAGTACTACAAAGATCCTGAAGCCACGAGCGAAGCCTGGGCAGGTGGGTGGTTTCATACCGGGGATATCGTTCGCAAGGATACTGACGGTAACTACTTCTTTGTTGATCGCAAGAAAAACGTCATACGTCGATCTGGTGAAAACATATCGGCGGTTGAGGTTGAGTCCGTTCTCATGCGCCACTGCGATGTTCTGGCCGCTGGTGTGGCAGCCGTGCCGGACAAGGTTCGGGGTGATGAAGTATTCGCCTGTCTGAAAGTATCCGATCCAGGTGCAGGCAAAGCAAAGGAAATTATGGCCTGGTGTCTGGAACAGATGGCCTATTACAAGGCTCCCGGCTACATTGCGTTTATTGATCGACTACCATTGACGCCGACTCAGAAAATTCAGCGTGCCACACTAAAAGCTCTTGCAGCGTCGCTGGTAGATGATCCGGACACCATTGTTACCGTGCATTTGAAAAAACGATAAGGTCACTCATGAGACGTCGATTGAACTATGACGGAGTCGCGATTACCGCACCGTTTTCCATGCCATACCAACGCTATTCTATCGACTCGGCACACTGGTGGATTGCAAAAGCCTTGCGCGGCTCGCTGGACGCTGCTGGTTTGAGACCCCATGATCTTGACGGTTTCAGTGTCGCAAGTTTTACGCTGTTTCCCGATAGCGCCGTAGGTCTCACTCAGCATTTGGGTTTATGTCCACGTTGGCTTGACAACATTCCCATGGGCGGCGCTAGTGCTTCGGTTGCCATACGCCGTGCGGCACGTGCTGTTCAGGCAGGGGATGCCAGTATTGTTGCCTGCGTGTCAGGCGACACAAATCATATTGATAGTTTCCGTAATATGCTGTCAAGTTTCTCGCGCTTTGCCATGGATGCTTCATATCCCTATGGGTACGGTGGGCCGAACGCAAACTTTGCCTTGCTAACCGATCGATACATGCAAATCTATGGCGCGACGCGCGAGGACTTTGGCCGCATTTGTGTGTCACAGCGCAGCAATGCGCTACTGAATCCCAATGCCCTGATGAAAAAGCCGCTGAGTATGGAGGACTATCTGAACGCTCGTCCAATAACCGACCCCATAGTCTTGTTTGATTGCGTCATGCCGTGTGCTGGTTCGGAGTGTTTTCTCATCATGACTTGCGATGAGGCCACGCGGCGTAATCTGCCTTTTGCCACTATAGGCTCAGCGATTGAGCGTCATAACGCCTATGCGGAAGATCCCATACAGTTGCGCGGCGGCTGGACAGTCGATATTGAAGAGTTGTATGAAATGGCAGAGTGTACTCCGGCAGATGTCGACCTTTTGCAGACCTATGACGACTACCCGGTTATCGCAATGATGCAGATAGAAGACCTTGGGTTTTGTGCGAAAGGTGATGCACCTGAATTTGTTCGCTCACATGATTTAACCATCAGTGGTGACTTTCCTCATAATACGTCAGGAGGTCAGCTTTCAGCAGGGCAGGCCGGTGCTGCCGGCGGCTTTATTGGTATGGTAGAAGCCATTCGGCAGGTGACTGGCGCTGCTGGAACGACACAAGTGCAAGGTGCTAAGACAGCGCTGGTATCCGGCTTCGGTATGATCAACTTCGATCGGGGTGTCTGTAGCAGTGCCTCGATTCTCCAGACCGGAGAGAGAGCATGAGCGACGAGCTGCTCCCACCTCCGAAAAAAGACCCGCAGAAGCGTTCTGCAAGCCCGACACGCCCACCTGAAGCACGTTCACGCGCAGCGCTCGGATTGAGTGCTGCTGCTGCCGAAGGGCGGTTTGCATTGCAGGTCTGCGCTGAGTGCAATACCGTGCAATATCCCCCACGGGATGCCTGTTCACAGTGTATTGGAACGCAGTTACACTGGCAGGACATTGTACCAACCGGACAGTTACTGGCCGAGACGACCATCCGAACGTCTACCAAATTGTATTTCCGGGAACGGGCACCGTGGCGAATGGGTTCGGTTAAATTGGATGCTGGCCCGGTCGTACTTTGCCACATTCACGGCGACTGCGAACGAGGCGCTAAGGTGATGATGCTGAACCGGCTGGATGCGGCTGGACAGGGTGTTCTACTGGCCACACCAACAATAAGGACTACCTATATGGAAGATGACCCGCAGCTTCGTGCACTTGGCGCTGATCCAAAGCATCGTCGAATTCTCATCACTGATGCATGGAATGCAAACACGCCGATACTTGCTAAAGCGATACTGGCAGCAGGTGCGTCTACTGTCTTTGTGGGTGAGTCAGAAAGCTGGCGTCCACATCCTAATCGCGAGACACTTGCCCAAATAGATAAGGTTGAGGTTTTACCGCTGGATGTCACTGACACAGCTTCTGTGAAAAAACTGGCTGGTGAGATCGGTGGTAAGACCGACATCCTTGTCAATAACGCGCGGTTCATGCGTCCGGGTGGCATATTGGATAGAGGTGATACCGGTTTTGCAAAAGAGGAAATGGAAGTCAACTATCTGGGGTTCATGCGGCTTGCTCAGGCGTTTGCTCCGGCGATGTGCGCCCGCACAGCCGACGGCATAAATTCAGCTGTTGCCTGGGTAAACATCCTGTCTGTTAATGCCTTGTCAAATTCACCTGAATATGGCTGTTTCTCCGCATCAAGCGCGGCTGCGTATTCGTTGAGCCAATCGTTGCGTGGTGAATGTCGTGACTCTGGTTTACGTGTCATGAACGTCTTCGTAGGTCCGACTGACGATGCCTGGTACCAGTCATTGCCACCGCCGAAGGTGCAAGCTCCTGCGATTGCGCGCTCGATCGTGGAAGGTCTGCGAGATGGTCTGGAGGATGTCTGGTGTGGTGACATTGCAAAAGATGTGCGCGATCGCTGGCGACGTGATGCAAAAGTACTGGAACGTGAAATGACAGCAGGTGGGGAGGGGGCATGAGCAGTCTTGAATCATTGGCTACCGATATCGCCACAGGTGCTGTCAGGATCGTTGACCTTACCCACACACTGGACCCTGATTTTCCTGTGATAATCCTGCCACCAGAATTTGGTCAGTGTGCGCGGTTCCGCATGGAGGAGATCAGCGCTTATGATCACCGGGGCCCAGCCTGGAAATGGCACAACATCACCTTGTCAGAACACACAGGCACGCATTTCGATGCACCGTCTCACTGGATCTCAGGGCGGGACATTCCCAACGGCTCGGTTGATGAAATACCGATTGAAGTTTTTGTGGGTCCAGCGGTGGTCATTGACTGTTCTGCCGGTGCTGCAGAAAATGCCGACTTTGCAATGACACCTGAGATCATTCACCAGTGGGAGGTCGAGCATGGGCAAATTCCGGCAGATTCATGGGTGTTGATGCGTACCGATTGGTCCAAGCGATCGGGTGAATCCTATCTTAATATGCGCGAAGATGGACCGCACTCACCTGGACCAACACCAGAGGGCATCCGCTTCCTTATCGATGAGCGCGAAATTCGCGGGTTTGGAACTGAGACGGTAGGTACGGATGCCGGGCAAGGCTCTCACTACGTACCACCATATCCTGCACATTATTATCTTCATGGTGCAGGTAAATACGGATTGCAGTGTCTTGCCAATCTGGATCAGCTACCACCGACGGGCGCGGTCTTGATGGCTGCCCCTTTGAAGATCAAAAACGGTACTGGAAGTCCATTGAGGGTATTGGCTATGGTAAATACATGAGCGATTACACTGCGGTTGTTACCGGTGGCAACAAGGGAATAGGGGCGGATCTGGCAGACCGTCTGCTGGAGCAGGGCTACAGCGTTGTATCGGTTGCCCGCAGTGCACCTTCAAGAAGCCATCCAAGGCTGCACTCGGTAGAGGCTGATCTACTTGACCCAGTGGCGGTGTCAGCAGCTGCTGATGAAATCAAGGCTACATTCGATGTCACTCATCTTATTCACAATGCAGGTCTGATCTGGCCAAACCTTATAGAGGACGCCAAGCCTGTAGAGATCACCGGTTTGGCACAACTTCATCTCGGCTCTGCATTAACGCTGCTTCAATCGAGTCTGCCGGGCATGAAGAGGCGCCAGTTCGGTCGTGTGATGTTCAACGCCTCACGAGCCGCACTGGGCGCACCGACTCGGACAGCTTACAGTGCCAGTAAGGCCGGAATGATCGGTATGGCTCGAACCTGGGCGCTTGAGCTTGCGCAATATGGTGTGACGGTCAACGTCGTCGCACCTGGCCCGATTCTGACCGATAATTTTTGGGGTATTGTCGAAAAAGACAGTCCACAACAAGAGGCGTTGGCAAAGCGTATTCCTGTTGGTCGGTTAGGAACGGTAAAGGATGTGACTAACGCATTCCTGTTTTTCTGTAACCCTGAAAACAGCTTTGTTACCGGTCAGACGCTGTATGTCTGCGGTGGAGCCAGTGTTGGAAGCTTGATAATCTAGACATTCTGTGGTGACGTGCCCATCTCAATGAAAATCCTCGCTCTTGAGATGGGCAGGTTACGACATAAGGTCTGGGATCTACCGTTTTTTGCTTCTCGGCATAGGCATGTTGGTGACATCTGACTAGTCTCCACGCTCATTGGTGATTAGCTGGCAAAGTATTCTTGAGGCCGCAGGAATGCTTGTTAGGCTGTAATTATGGTTTCACCGGACCAATTGGCTCACGCACCAAGGCATGAAGCGCAATCGGCTGTTGACATTATATGTATATGCATATGAAATAGGTCTTACCCAAGATCTACCTGATGTGAATAGACAACCTTTACGGAGAAGAGATTTGAGAAAGTTGCGAAATTACTTTAAACGCGCTGCATTGGTCGCCGCACTAGGTGCAATGACAGTTTCGGCAGGTGTCGCTCACGCAGTAGACAAAGTCTCAGCCGTACATGCGTTTCCGGGCTTTCTGGTCTACACCAAGACATTTCTGGCGATGGTGGACGATATCAACAAGCGTGGAGAAGGTATCGTCGAGATTACTGTCAGAGGTGGACCAGAGGCGATAGCCATGTTCGAACAGCCGAATGCGGTTCGTGACGGGGTTGTTGACATGGTTCACACACCAGGTAGTTTCTACGGCGCTTCGGTTCCAGAAATCGATGCCATGGTTGCCTCGCGGGTCACGCCTATGGAAGCGCGCGAAAACGGTGGTGCGGCATTGATGGATGCGGCACATCAGAAACGCTTTAACGTCCGTCATCTGGGTTGGATTGATGGTGGGATCAAGTTTCACATCTACAACGCAAAACCATTCAATTTTGACGAAAATGGTGTTATCGATCTCACGGGTGTAAAGCTGCGTGACAACCCTATATATCATGCATTCTTTGAAGCCTTGAATGCCACGACAGCGTCAATGGCGGCAACTGAAGTCTACGCAGCGCTGGAGAAAGGTGTAGTAGATGCGGCAGCCTGGACATCGATCGGTCTGATGGATCTAAAGTGGGACAAATTCATGAAGTATCGAATCGATCCAGAGTTCTACAACACTGATATTGGCGTGATCTTCAACAAGGATAGCTGGGAGGCGCTGTCACCGGAATCGCAGTCGCTGATTCAGGAAGTCGTTATTGAATGGGAAGCCAAGTCGTGGGCAGATCGTCAAAAAGACAAGGAAGCTGATGCAATTGAATTGCAAAAGCGTGGAATGGAATTTGTTTCCATGACGCCAGAAGCATCAGCAGCTTACCTCAAGATGGCAGATGATGCCTCCTGGGGACGCATGAAGGAACGGCTTGAGAAGATGGGCGGTGACAACGATTACACGGAGTTGCGTCAGCTGTATTTTGGTGAATAGCGCATTGCCGGTACTGATCGGTCCTTGTTTTGACAGTTGCCGGATGGTTGAATGCCTTAACTAGCTTCCACTAGACGTGATCCCCGCGGAGGCGGAATTCCACCTCCGCGCAAAGCAATGGATCCCCGCTTTCGCAAGGATGACAATACCCGAAGCTCGTCATTCCGGCGCGGCCGGGAACCCACACAGGCAGAGCCGTAAATCCGCCTTTGTTACCATAAGCAAGTCTCATTGTACGTCCACCATATTCAACAACAGATTGCAGATACCATCCCTGATCCATGCGCCTGATCGATTTCATCTGCAATGTATTGGCAATTTTTGCTGGCATCTATCTTGTGGCAATCATGTTTGCCATTGTTTTTCAGGCGACGGTGAGATCATTCGGTTTTTCGGGCTCGTCACATATATTCACGTTCTCAGAGTACGGGCTGCTTTATATCGTTATGGCCGCATCACCCTGGTTGGTGCGGCATAAGGGTCACGTTTATATCGAGCTTCTCACCGCCATTATTCCAAAGCGCTATGCGCCGGGCTTTTCGCGCATGGTCACTCTTCTCTGCGTGATAATTTGCCTGATACTGGTGTGGTACACCGGCGAGGCAACACTGAAGGCGTTTAATCGTGCTGACTACGATATGCGATCACTGGATATGCCTAAGTGGATGTTGCTGGTCTCCATGCCAATCTGCTTTGCGCTAATGGCGTTGCAATTTCTACGATACGTGTTTGGCCGGGAAACGCTGCACACGGGAGAGGCGGGCGTACACGAATGAAAATGGCTGTCTGATGGAGTGGTACACCGCGCTCGGCTTTCTGCTGGGTCTAATCCTGTTTTTCATGTTTCTCGGCGTGCCGGTTGCGCTCGCCTTCCTTGCTGCCAATATGGTGGGCGCAACCTATTTCATGGGGGGAAACGGGGATATTCTGACCCAGATGTCGCGCGGCATCGGTCAGCTGGCAAACAATGCAGTTCCGACGGTCACCACGTTCAATTTGATGCCGGTGCCGATGTTTCTCCTTATGGGAGAAATATTCTTCTTCACGGGACTTGCGCAGCGTATGTTCAGCGCCGTCGATAAACTGATGGGGCGGATACCAGGTCGCCTGTCATTCGTTACGGTGGCCGGTGGCACAGCCTTCGCTACGCTATCAGGCTCCTCAATGGGCTCGACCGCTTTGCTTGGCTCACTGATGGTGCCGGAGATGCAAGCACGAGGATACAAAAAGCATATGTCCATCGGGCCTATTCTGGGCACGGGGGGGCTTGCCATGCTGATACCACCCTCAGCGCTAGCGGTATTGCTGGCAACACTTGCCAATCTTGATGTTGGTGATTTGTTAATTGCTGGCATTATTCCCGGCCTTATGCTGGCAGGGTTTTATGTCATTTTGATTCTGGTCATGTGTTTGATCGATCCTGATTCAGCACCAGCCTATGACGTTGAACACGTAAGCTGGGGAGAACGAGGCAAATTGTTTTTACTGGATGTGTTGCCGATGGTGTCCGTTGTGTTCTGCGTAATTTTACTTATCCTTAATGGGTGGTCAACACCTACCGAGTCAGCTGCCTTCGGGTGTCTGGGCGTGCTGATTCTTGCGGCTATTTATCGCAAATTGACGATCAAAAGCATTATCGCCTCTGTGGAGGGCGCACTGCGCGTGACTGTCATGGCCCTTCTCATCATATTTGGTTCGGCTACGTTCTCGTCTTTGCTGGCCTTTTCAGGTGCCAGCTCAGGCTTGATCAACTGGGCCACAGGGTTTGAACTTGCGCCGGTTGTGATGTTGTTGATCATGTTTGGAATTCTATTGGTACTGGGTATGTTTATGGATCAGTTGTCCATGATGTTGCTGACAGTACCGATATTTTTTCCGTTGGCACTGACGCTGGAATTTGATCTTATCTGGTTCGCCGTCATTACGTTACTGGCACTTGAAATCAGCTTTACCACACCGCCATTTGGTCTGTTGTTATTCGTGATGAAGGGCGTGTCGCCACCGGATACGACAATGCGTGATATTTATCTGGCGGCTCTGCCATTTATTGGCTGTTCGATATTCCTGGTGGGTCTTATGATCATCTGGCCTGGCATAGCACTGTGGTTACCGGGTCTGGGGCAGTAGACTAGATATATTTCGCCTCGATCTCTGAAGAAACGCACGGGAAAAAAGGTAAGCATAATGAAAATCTGGTATCAAAGTTACGTTGACGCAGAACATGGTCAGTCCTACTGGGATTTTCTGAGTAAGCATCTGGATACCGTGATCGATTCAGGTACAACCGTTGATATCAGAGGCATTACGCCGCACGATTCCTATGCGCATCCCATCGTAGAATTTCGATGTGCCAGAGAAGTCATCTGTAATGCTGTCAAGGCCGAACGTGAAGGCTATGATGCCTTTGTCATAGGACATTTTCAGGATGCGGGCTTATATGAAGCGCGCTCTGTCGTGGATATACCGGTTGTCGGGCTAGGGGAGGCGTCCATGTTGCATGCGTGTCAGTTAGGGCAGCGCTCAGGTATCGTCACGATCAACCCACGCTATATATCATGGTTTCATCATCAGATAAACAAGTACGGACTATCAAGTCGTGTTACCGGTGTCCATTCGATGACGTTTCAACCAGGGCAAATTCTGGATGCATTTGGTGATGATAGAAAACTGGAGACGGTTGTCGGTCTGTTTGAAGAGCAGGCAAGGCCATTGGTTGATGCAGGTGTTGATGTATTGATTCCCGGCGGAGGGATTCCTATGCTGTTGTTTTCACAGGTGCAGCAACATGTTGTTAACGGTGCTCCGGTTATTAATGGTATACCCATCGTTGTAAAGATGGCGGAGATGGCTGTGAAGTTAAAGGCGACAACTGGATTAAGTACAAGCCGGGTGTCTGATTTTTCGAAGCCGCCCCCTGAGGTAATTGAAGAATTTATGACGCATCCCAAAGGTTTGTGATGTGTACGAAATATACTGAACCCGTCTCCGTACATGTGAGGTACTGAGCAGCAATTCACTTGGAATCCTGTTGGTGCGCGACTGACCTATGGCTATTATAAAGTGCCATTCATGCTTGAGATGATCGATTATGAAAATTGCAATTCTAGGCGGTGGCAATGGATCCTACGCCGCAGCGGCTGATTTGGCAGATCAGGGCCATGAGGTACGTCTCTGGCGTCGGGATGTCCAAGGTGTGTGTGATCTGCAAGCGGTACAGAATACGCTGAGGTTGATAGATTTTCAGGGTCAGCGCGATGTTGTTCTATCGCTGGTTACCTCGGACATATCGGAAGCTGTAGCCGATGCCACCCTGATTGTTTGTCCAACGCCTGCGAATGCCCAGGAAGATATTGCGCACCTGTTGGCACCGCATCTGGTTGATGGTCAGGTGGTTTATCTACCACCCGGTAGTCTGGGTAGCTACATTATGGCTAGAATTGTATTCGATGCTGGTAATCATGCAAAATGCAGTTTTGCAGAAGCAGGCACTTTGCCTTACCTGGCTCGCAAGCATGGTGACTTTACAATAGCGATTACCACGCGTGCTACACGATTGCCCAGTGGTGTTTTTCCTATGCGTGACAAGCGTTATGCATTAGGTGTTATCAGACAAGCCTATCCTTCTGTTGAAGATGCGCAAGACGGTTTGTCGGGTGCGTTAATGAATGCAGGCCCCATTATTCATCCCCCGCTTATTTTGATGAATGCAGGGCCCATTGAGCATTTCGACCATTGGGACATACATAACGAAGGCACTCAAGCCTCGATTCGTCGAGTCACAACCCGTCTGGATAACGAGCGCATAGCCATTCGTGCGACATTGGGTTATAAATCGCCGCACTTTCCGCTCTCTGATCACTATGAGAGTGAAGGGGACGAATGGATGTACGGGAATATGGCGCATGACAAACTGGTGGATTCAGGTGATTGGCGAGAGCGGCTGATTCTGCAAGAACACCGATATATGCGTGAAGACGTACAAATCGGTTTGGCATTGCTGGTGTCAATAGCAGAGTGGGTGGACGTACCAGCGCCCACAGCCACGGGTTTGCTGGCGATAGGATCAGCAGTATGTGACGCTGATTTCAAGCGCCATGGACGTACCCTTGCTTCACTGGCATTGGATGGTATGACACCAATTGAATTACAAGAGCTGTTTAGTGATGGATTCTGAATTACTCAACGAGAACGTCATTGCCTCAGTCGGTGCAGGCAGGATGGGGCGAGGGATTGCCATAACGTTCGCACTGGCTGGCTATGAAGTACGGTTGCTTGATGCAAAGGTTCGGCCTGCTGCGGAATTCGATAAGCTGCGTAAAGCTGCATTGTCAGAAATCCAGTCAACGATGCACATGCTTAGCAGTATTGGTTTTTTAAAAAAGGAAGACATCGATTCGAAGGTTGCCAGGGTCACTTTTTTCTCGATGGCTGAGTGTCGTACCGCGCTCAACAATGCGGACATCATTTTTGAAGCGGTACCTGAGACGCTGGAGGCAAAAGAGGTGGCACTCGCGCTGGTTTCCAGGTTCGCTCAAGCATCAGCAATAGTGGCATCGACAACATCAACTATTTTGTCTGATGATCTTCAGCCATTTGTTACGCATCCTGGTCGTTTTCTGAATGCACATTGGCTTAACCCGGCATTTCTGATTCCCCTTGTAGAAGTCTCTCCTGCTCGCGATACCAATCCAGAGAACGTTGTACGCTTGAGTGCGCTTCTTGAACAAATGGGTAAGGTGCCTGTGGTGTGCGCAGCAAGCCCCGGTTATATCGTGCCACGAATTCAGGCCTTGGCCATGAATGAGGCAGCCCGTATGGTGGAAGAGGGCGTAGCGTCAGTTGAGGATATTGACAAGGCGACCAAATATGGTTTCGGATTTCGTTTTGCCGTTCTCGGTCTACTTGAATTCATCGATTGGGGCGGCGGAGATATCCTGTACTACGCAAGTGGCTATATGACGAAAGCCATGGATGATGAGCGTTACGCCTCGCCGGCTATTATTGAGCGCAATATGAACGAAGGGCGTATCGGGTTAAGAACTCACAAGGGCTTTCTTGATTATTCGTCGATGGATGTCAACGAATATCAGAAACGCAAGCTGGCAGAATTCGTTGCACTGTTGCGCCATATCCGCAAATTGCCGCCCGAAGCAGAGTCAAGTTCTTCTGTTCCACTAGCTTGCAAACCGGAATTGCCTGATGCACAAACTATTGTCCAACGTTATCTGCAGGCAATGGAGGATCGTGAACTGGACAAGGCAGAGGCCTTTCTGGGGCAGAAATTCAGTATGATCTTCCCTGGAGGCAAACGGTTTACAAAATTGCAACAGCTCGTTGAGTGGTCAAGGACACGCTATCAATCCATCAGTAAAACATACGAGCGTTTTGATCAGAATCAGTGCGGGGATGAAACCGTTGTGTATTGTTTTGGTACCTTAAGTGGTGTGTGGCTGAACGGTGCCCGTTTTTCAGGTATCCGGTTTATTGATCGGTTTGTCGTGATTGATGGAAAAATCAGTTCACAATTAGTCTGGAATGATCTAGCTGAGTGCTTGCTCGGCAACCTTTGAATTCTATGAATCAACAACACATGCAAGCAACGCCTGTCTGACATCATCCGGCCACGGTATTGAACAATGTTTGTCTAGATCACTGGCTGCGAGCACCTGCGTGCTGCTCCAGCGTTTCTCACCTTTACAACTGATGTCGTGGTGGATTGTGACGGAGGAGCGACCCACTTTCAGAACAGACACAACAAAATCCAACTCTTCGCCGAAGAGCGACGGGCAAGAGAAGTCGCTGGTGATGTGAACCGTCGGCGTGCCCCATCGTTCTTCCCATATTATCTTGTGCCATGGATAGCCAAGCTGAAGCCAGAACTCTTCATTTACACCGTTCAAAATGTTGAGGTATGACGGGAAGTATGCAGTGCCGGAGATATCGCAATCTCCAAAGGCCAGCATACGCATCGTTTTAAAGGGAACGTCCAACTCAATCTCCTTGCCAAGGTTTTCATAACTTTACACCACAAGTTGGCATTGTTGTACTCATTCTGTCTGGTAAAACAATCCATGACGCCTTCGTCAGGACAAGATAGTTTGTTGACATTACATGAAAATGCATATAATACGTGTTAATACCCTGTCCTTAAGCACAAGGGGTCGTAGAGGCTTCCCACAGCAATGATAACTCTGAACACAGCAGGTTAGAAAATCGTGAGCTGAGTCTCTCATTCCTGTGAGCGAAACCTGAATCACCTGATTTAAACAGCGAGGCAAAAATGAATAAATTCACCCGATTTCTGGGCGCAACGGCGATGATGCTGACGCTTGGCTCAACCTCTGCATCAGCCGAAACGGTGCTCAGGATTTCCAGCTGGTTGCCACCGACACACGGCATCAATACTGAAATATTCTCGGGGCTGATATCAATGATGGAGGACGCTACCGGCGGGGAAGTATCAGGAGAGCTGGTATTCGGTCTGGCTCCCCCGCCTGCACAGATGGACCTCGTGCTGGATGGAGCAGCTGATATGGCCATCATCTTTCATGGTTATCAGGCAGGTCGATTCGTTGCGACCAAGCTGATTGAGTTACCTGGTTTTGAAGGTACGGCAGAGGCATCTTCAGTCGCTTACTGGCGTGTCCATGAAGCGCATTTGGCTCAGCTTGACGAGCATCGTGGTGTAAAAGTGATTGCATTGAATACACACGGCCCAGGTCAGATTCACGCCACTGGTGCTGTTGAATCGCTGGAAGATCTCAAAGGGCTGAAGACCCGCATCGGTGGTGGTGTGGCTGGTGATGTGGGGGCTGCTTTAGGTTTGGTCGGTATCAATGTTCCTGCACCAAAAGTTTACGAAACACTTGAATCTGGCGCTGCCGATGCGGTAGCGATGAACGTTGGCGAACGGGTCGGTTTTAAACTCAATGAGGTGGCGAAAAATCTGTATGACATGCCGGGGGGGCTTTATCGTGGATCGTTCGCCATCATCATGAGTCAAGAGACGTTTGATGATTTACCTGTAGACGTTCAAGCGGCGTTGGATGAAAACGTTTTTGGTGAAGCTGCAAGTCGCATGGCCGGTAAAGCCTGGGACAAATCAGATGCTATTGGTTATCAGGCTACAAGCGAGACTGAAGGAGCCACCATTGTCAAAGCGTCTGAAGCAGATCAGGCAGCGTTCATGGATATCGCAACAGAGGTGCAGAAAAAGGTACTGGCAGAACTCACTGACAAGGGTATAGATGCACAAGCGGCCTATGATTTGGTTAAATCGGAAATGGCAGCAAACTGATCGGATTCCCGAAGATCGCTTTTCATGTAGGCTTTCGGGACTTTTAGGATTTTCGGGACTGTCAAGGAATCCGGACTATGCTGCGACTGTTTGCGTTGAGTGAATGGGTTCCAAAATTGATGGCATCATTGGCGCTTTTTCTGTTGATGATACTGACGTTCAGTGATGTCATTCTACGATCTGTTTTTAATGCTCCCATCGAGTTTGCCGCAGATCTTACCCGTTTACTCATGGCGATTATGGTTTTTTCGGCCTTGCCGGTATTGTCAGCTCAAGGTAAGCACATTAGTGTCGATTTACTTGATGGCAGCTTCGACCGGTCACAACTGACGCGTTGGCGAAACGCCTTTACAGATTTCTTTTCTGGGGCAATTCTTGTATTGCCTGCGTCACGCATCTATGACCTGGCTGAACGCAGCAGATCCTATGGTGAC
The DNA here is from genome assembly GCA_045106195.1 of Granulosicoccus sp. Classification (GTDB taxonomy): domain Bacteria; phylum Pseudomonadota; class Gammaproteobacteria; order Granulosicoccales; family Granulosicoccaceae; genus Granulosicoccus. Next base: position 20,534 of record JBGCEH010000011.1, on the reverse strand, counting down.
CTGATGGAGTATCTCAGATTACCATTGCACTACATAGGCTGGTTCATTGCAACAATGACTGCGCTGACCGCAGTTATAATGATGATAAGGGGTTTGGGATTCGTTTTTATGCCTGCCAGGCTAAGTGCACAACATGACTGAAGGTCTTGTCGGATTCGGTGCTGTGTTAATACTGGTGTTGTTGCGTATTCCCATCGCGTTTGCCATGGGGTTCGTTGGCATGGTGGGTTTCATGCTTGAAACCAGCTACCGGGCATCAATCTCCATGACAGCCCGGCTCATCATAGATACCAGTCAGAATTACGGTCTTTCCGTCGTGCCTCTATTCATTCTGATGGGGTTGTTTGTTAACAAGGCTGGAATAAGTCGTGAACTGTATGCAGCCTCTAATTCCTTTCTAGGTCATTTTCGTGGAGGCCTTGCCATGGCCACGATTGTTGCCTGTGGAGGCTTTGCGGCCATATCCGGATCCTCACTTGCCACCGCTGCCACTATGTCAAAAGTTGCAATGCCCGAGATGCGTCGTTTTGGTTATGCGGACCGTTTATCCACAGCTTCGATTGCTGCCGGTGGCACCTTGGGCATTCTGATTCCACCATCGGTCATTCTGGTCATCTACGGTCTGTTGACCGAGACCTCGATTGGCAAACTCTTCGTGGCGGGTATAGTGCCTGGACTGCTAGGGATCGTGTTCTACCTGATGGCTGTAAGGTATTCGGTCTGGCGCGACCCCACTGCAGGCCCTGCGGGGATCAGAAGCACGCGAGCAGAGCGCTTCATTGCGTTAAAGGGTATTTGGGCGGTGTTGCTGCTGTTTTTCATCGTCATAGGCGGTTTGTATGGGGTTTTCGATTTTCCGCCGCTCAACGTGAATTTTTCGCCCACCGAGGCTGCTGGCATAGGAGCCATGGGGGCATTTCTGATTGCCATCGCCCGCCAACGGCTGACGTTAAGCGACACCTTTGAGGTTTTGCAAGAGACAGCGATGACCGCTGCGAGCTTGTTTGCGGTGTTGATAGGTGCCTGGATATTTTCTAATTTTGTCAATATCGCAGGTTTGCCAGCAGCGCTCAGCAATCTGGTCAACAGTTACGATCTTGCACCGTGGATGGTAATGGGAATTATCCTGATGATCTATATCGTACTTGGCTGTGTGTTTGAAAGTCTGTCGATGTTGTTGCTCACCGTTCCGATCTTCTTTCCCATTGCCATGGAGCTGGGTTACGATCCCATCTGGTTCGGCATCATTGTTGTGGTAGTCACAGAGATTAGTCTTATTACGCCCCCTGTCGGGCTTAATGTCTTTGTACTCAAGGGGGTTGTGGAAGACGTCACTACGGCCACGATTTTCAAGGGCGTTACGCCATTCTGGATTGTCGATATTCTGCGACTGTTGGCCTTGTTGGCGTTGCCGGGTTTGGCGTTATATCTGCCTAGCCAGATGTAGGCGACAAGGTGTATTACGGCTTGATGGGTGGTAGTGGATAGCAGGGCCTGTCAGATTCAAATTCAGACTTCACAGTTACCTGAAATGACATTTATTGGTCGTCTACTGTCAATGGAACTAATTTCGGTCTCCTGGCTCCTACGTGTACAAGCCGTACGCTGATTTTTGTTAAAAATTGTCGTCTTTACACTTAGGAACTAAAAATGAAACGTTTCACAGTAATCGCAGGAATTGTGTTGGGATTAGGCCTGATCAACTCAGCTTTAATTCTATCAGCAGCGTCCAGTGAAGGAGCCGGTGATAATGTTGTGGTAGCAGTTACCCAGACAAGTGGTGGCGTGGCTACAGGAGGGATTGACTTGATGAACAACATGGCAAAAGGCCCTGGTGCTGCCAAATCGTTTGATGCTACGGAATTTGTGATGCCATCCGATGCTGAACTCAGACAAAGGCTTTCACCTATTGAGTATAAGGTGACTCAACATGAAGGCACTGAGCGCCCGTTTTCCAGTTCTCTTAATGATGAAAAGCGTACGGGGCTATACGTGGATATAGTGTCAGGCGAGCCGCTGTTTTCGTCATCTGACAAGTTTGACTCTGGAACTGGCTGGCCTAGTTTCTCTCAGCCTATTGCAGAGGGTGTTGTGGTTGAGAAAGCGGATCGATCACTGTTTGGCCTTCGTACTGAAATCCGTAGCTCACAGGCTGATTCGCATCTGGGGCATGTTTTTAACGATGGCCCGGCACCAACGGGACTGCGTTACTGCATGAACGGGGCCGCCATGCGTTTTATACCGGTTGCGCATATGACCGATGCGGGTTATGGGGAATATGTGGAGCGGGTGTCGGTTGGTGGGCTGAGTAGCTAGATTTATCAGTACTATCTATTGAGAATAGTAATAGCAAGTCATTGGCATGGGTTGTGAAAGTTGCACATTGTTGCATTGGCTTGCAAGCTGCCTGTGCAGCTCGCTTCGCATCCCGGCTTCCACGTGTGATCCAAGAGAGACTACTTGGTCGGATTGTTCCGCCAGATCTTCCAAGGCTGTTTCGTCGGGAAGTTCCACCATTACCAATGGTCTTGTATGACCCAGCTGCATGCTAGTCGTTGTTTCACCGGGAGATTCTATGATAACCCTTGGCTCAGCTTGTTCTAATGGGTTATCTGCCACCATATTCCCCGACAAACCCGTAACAACGATTCCTTGAGAGGTTAGCGGAGCATCTCCCGCTAACCCTGTCAGGCTCGCAACCTCTGCAAGATCACTCTCAGATATCAAGCTACGATTAGGGTAGGCTGCTCCACGCGATACGTTGCTGTGTTTATCAGAGAAAGAAGAGCTTTTACCAATAATGAAACCAACTACGCTGCCCAGTAACGGCGCTAACGGGTTTGCCACGGCAGAGCCTGCAATAATGCTACCGACTATACTACCGGTACGTGCTGGATCCGATAAATATTCCTTGGTCGTTCCGGTTATGGTATTTGAAATCGACGTTTGATCGTCCGCTCGTGACAGGGAAGGAGCAGACAGCATTGCTATAGTCGAACCGGTAACTATCGCCTTACTGAATTTACTATCCATGTTAGTAAATTTAGAACCCCAGTGAACGAACATAGACGTATTTACTCAGTTTGAAATATTTGCTCTGCCCAAAGTTTACCCTTGTACTCTTTGGCTCCTTCGTAGGCAACTCGAATCACAGCGCCTGCAGGAATATTCTTTTCGCGAAGTGGAATAGTGATTTTGCGTCTGTCGATCTCTCTGAATATAGACAGTTCTTTATATTGCCCAATTTGTTCTATCTGGCTGTTAGAATCTCGCTGCATCTCGACAGTGACGGTGCCATAACTGCTCGATTCCCCAACTCGATTAAAAGTTAGTTCCAGGCCAATGCGACTTCCATTCTCTACCGGCACTGCTTTGATTTCACCAATAGAAACTTGTGGTGCCTCGGTGCTGAGTCTCGCCACTATAGGTATGGAGAATGACATCTGCATGAACACCTGGACCCCGACATTCTCACCCGGACCAGTTCCAGTCAATGTAGAGCTAGGTTCTGAGATATCTGGAATAACCTTTAACAACAGATGTGACCGGTACTCCCCAGAAGGTAAATCAGCCGGAGGACGAAAACTAAAACGAATAGTCTGATTCTCACCGGGACCTACCGTTATCTGACGCGGAGAAAAGCGAATCATTTCGTGGGCAGATGGCCATTCCTCTCCGTCGTTGATTTTGGTATAACTACCATTTTCAGTTGCACGCTTGTCCTCCCAACTTAACCGATAGGTGCGAGGACCCTCGCTGGTATTTCTCAAGGTCATCGTCGCGCTCCGACTTTCACCAGTCAAAAGAACCCTCGTAGGGCTGATAAGCATATCCGCATAAACCGTTGACGATAGCCAAAGAATGAAGGAGATGACTATTGAGCCTATAGAAAGTCGCTTGCTTTTCATCGAATTTCTCTTGAGTCTTTCATATTTGATTTGTTTTTTGCCGCAACTGTCAACTAGTAGGATACGGTGAATTGATAGGTTCCTTCGTAATCACCGCTGGGATAAATGACAGCCGATGTTGTTAGTTCTGTTGTCAATGTGCCGCCAATAGCAATTTCAAGCTCGCCGTTAGCATCCGCTGTGGCTGTGTCATCTGGCGATGTCAGTAAAGGGCTAAGAATAAAATGCGGGGCACTTTCTGGAAACTCTGTATGTTCTAGTAACACGTCTGTTGCCTGTGGCGTTATCGTAAGCCGGTAGAAGGGTGCAGCGCCAACGATCCTGATGATTCCCTGTTCCGGCCTGGCCAGAACGACTAACCGTGAATTGCCAGGCTCGATAACACTGTAAGAACCAGTGGGCGCCAAGGTTAAGGAGGCCTGATCCGTGCTACTGGTACGAGCAAATAAAGTGCCAAAGTTTAGCTCTTGATCCTCAATTAAAGTTATAGTGGATCGCAACTCTGCGTCCACATCGATAGTCGTCGAGTTAAAAACCAGGGCATTGACTTCTGGCTGCCAGTATTCAACGCGTAAAGTTGTGGTACCACTGTAAGGAGCATCGACATAGGCATTACCACTGCCCGATGTGCTGAGGCGTCCACCGAGAGAAAGTTCTGCTTCACCCTGAGCGTCCGTGGTTAATTGATCGAAGAGGAAGGAGTCTACGGTCATCGACTCGGGAAAACTGCTTACTCCAGTTGTCAGTGAGGTAGTAGTTACAGTGACGCTAAGTGATGTAAACGCGGGAAAGTCTGTGAATCTATAGCGACCTGGTGTACCTCTGGAGATCAGGACAAGCTGTCCTTCAAATATCAAATTTCTATCCGTATGAGGGTACGTGAAGCGTGATACAGATGAATTATCGGGTACAGCCAGTGTGCCGAAATTCAAGCGCTGTAGTTCTTCGATCAGTGGCTGTGAGAATGCAGAATTCGTGCTTAGCATTAGAATAGAGAATGCTAGAAAGGTGAGAAAGTGCTTTAGAAGCGTGTAACGATAAGTGGAGGTCCTTCTACAACGGAAACGTAGCAGCGCTAACAATTTCTGACGTTTGTAAACCAGGTTATCTGGTTTGTAACAGCACGGTCGTGGTCTTCCTGAATGTTGTAAATTCATGGGTATTCTCACCAAAACCGTTTATTCATAAAGAATAAATATTTCAGGGCATGTTGGTGTTAATGGCGACAAACGAATCTGATGGGAAGACGGGGGTTGCGTCCTTTCGATATTTGACCGAGCAAAATTTACGCCAAAGGAAGTATTCTAGCCAGACCTGTGAAATCGTTGACTTTGCTAACTTTCCACGGCCAAAAAAAAGGGCGCTTATAAAAGCGCCCTTCATAAACCATGGTAGGTGGTTATTTTTAATAGCTTGCAGTAACCTCGAAAATGCCCGTGTAGAGACCTTCCTGATACTCTGCGGGTCCGGCGCCAACGGTTGGTTCTACAAATGGCTCAGTTGTGATGGTAGCGCCAATATTGAAAACGTAGTCGGTCACTCCGAATCCCGGTACGATTGAAAAAGTGCCATCGTTAGTTGTACCCGGTGTGACAACACCGTCGCTTACACCTTCCACAATGAAGTGCATCATATACAGGCTGGGGACGGCTGTGTTGCCACTTTCATGAACCAGCTCGACTGCGTTTCCTGTGCCATTTGTAATGTTAATGAGAGAGGTGCCCGCATCGGCGGGAAAATCAGCCGCAGTAATAGTCTGGGTATCGGGTAGAGTCAGACTAAAATCTCCAATTGTTGCAACACTGCCTTGTGCTGGTGTTGGAGTCGATATGCTAGTTAGGGTAATGTCACCATCACTGTCAGGAAGTGGTGTCGTGCTTCCATCAGCCGGATCAATTACAAAACCGCCAACACCGTCATCAAGTGCGATACCTGTACTCGTGGCAAACACTGTACCAATGTCAAAATCTTGAACAACAGTTACAGCAAGAGTATTTTGCAATGTAGTTGTAGCGTTGAAATCCACAGCGTGAACAATTGTAGTACCCAGGGATAAAGCACCTGCTACTGCAATAGCCAAACGGTTTTTCTGTGTAAAAATCATTATTCTTGAACTCCTAAAGTAGTTTGTTATTACTTCTGTGTACGTGTACCTTCAGCGGTCTACGCACTTACCTAAAACACCTAAAGGTATAATTCAGAGTAGTCCGCTGTTTCCCTGAAAACCAAACCTTGAAACCTGTAACGTCCACTTCTTGGAAAACTGAGTTTTTAAACAAGAACTAAATCCCAAAATATATTCATCACTACACAATTGGTGTTATATCCTTTGCGTTCAGCCATTTCTGTTACATGAATAGTGTTAACCGGTAGATATTTGTCTACTAAAACATGCGCTAACACTAGAAATGACTCACTCATAACTTGTCGCATCTCCGACTATTCTTCCACAGCTTCCAAATGTAATACCCCATGCCGGCAGTCGTGTTCCGGAAATCGGCCTTATCTTTGCTGACTCCTACCAACGCTCTGACGCCGTCTGAGGCAACGTTGTGCAATTATGAGAAGTATTATGTTTGCCAATGGTGGCGTTATTCATAGTTGGCAGCTTCTTCTGCTCGTTATTTTTCTAGGGCTAGGCCTGGAATCGCGTAGTTTTGCGCAATCCATTGACCTGACGCCTGAAAATGAATTACTGCTAGAACTTCGGCTGGACGGCAAGACTCTGGGATTGGATATTCTGGGCTATCAGCGAGGAGAAGATTTTCTGTTATCGCTTGATGAACTGTCGAGTGCTCTGGGGTTCTCTATCACTGTAGATACCGTTAATGGGGTGGCCAGTGGTTGGTACATATCAGAAGAACGTGTGTTTTCACTCGATTTGGCAAGTGCGGAGATAATCAGTGGACGTGAAAATTGGCCACTTCTGGACGGTGAAGTGGTAACGTTTGACGGTGATCTTTATGTTGATGTAACTGCGATACAGAAGTGGTTTCCGTTGAGCCTATCAACTGTCGTACGTGAGCTATATCTTGACATAGAGTCTACTGAAGTATTGCCGATCCAGGAGCGCTTGAATCGCAGATCACGTGTTATAACAGGAGCAACAGCGAGTAGTCAGGAACCACAATATCCCTTTCAAGACACACCGTACAAATTTTTTGGTCCGCATATCACGAACCTTCGCTTTGGGTATTCAACAACTCGCGACTCCTTTGATAGCGATGCTCAGTACGCCACTAACTTTGCATCGCTTTCCAGAGGTGATCTCGGTTGGATGACTTCAACGTTCTCACTTGCAGGTCGATCAGACGATTCAATAACCGCGGCACGATTAAAACTGGAAAGAACAGCATTCGAAGGCCCACTGGGATTCAGCCATGTCGAGATAGGTGATGTAGACGCTGGCGGCTTCCGGGGTATGTTAGTGCGAGGCAATAGCGCAGGCATCACTGGCGATAAGCGACCAGACAATGAATTGGTCACACTCGAAGGTAGCAAGTTGCCTGATTGGGATGTGGAGCTATATCAGAATAGTCAATTAATTAATCTGCAAACGACTGGGCAAGACGGACGATATTTTTTCGAAGACATCCCATTACAGTTTGGGGAAAATCGCTTTGAACTTAAGTTTTTTGGCCCGAATGGCGAGGTCGAATCGCTTGAAGAATTCTACTTCCTTGGCTCTGATATGCTGTCACCGGGATCCCTAAGTTATCAGTTGTCGGCAGTTCAGAACGGATATACTGTTTTAGGTGTGAATAGCATTGCAGAAACTGTGGATCAGGGCAGCGGCATTTATTCTAGCAGCATAAATTATGGTTTGTTGCCTAACTTGACTCTTAATGGGGACATTTCAAGTCGAGAGATTCAAGGTGAACGGTTAACGTCAGGTAGTTTGGGTTTAGGATTTAGCAACTCAATACTTTATGGAAGTGTTCGTTATGCGGTTACCTACCAAGGGCAGAATTCTGCGACCACGTCGCTTCGTACACGCCTGCGAAACACTAGCATCAATTTTATTTTTACTCGATTCTTCGAAGTAGAGCAATCGTTCAATCAGGAGATAGGGGTTGTAAGTTCAAACAACAAATGGCAATCCAGTGTCAACGCCTCTTCATTTGTTTTCAATATTCCCGTCAAATTTGAAGCAAGCATTGTAGAAGGAGAGCTCAACACGTCCCGACAAGCGGCGTTCGGTACAACCGTTCGTTTGCAAGGTGCGGGTTTTTTGTCTAGCTCAATATGGATGTCGACTTTTGAAGAATATGCCGGCGATACCAGCATTCATAGTCTTTCAGCAGGTGGTCAGTCAAGTTTTAACACCACGCTACGTCCATGGTCATTCAGACTGGCGGCCATCTACAGTCTTAAACCCGATACCGAGCTTAGGCAGCTTAGTGCCAACAGTAGTTTAAGGATCGATAGTGATCTTAGTCTGACATTGGGAGTAAGACAAAGCTCGACAACCAATGTAGTTAGCTACGATGGCGGCATTAATTGGCTTCTTGAAATTATGGCTATCGGTACACGCGTCAGTTATGATAGCGATGAACGATGGACTGGCTTGATAACTCTGGGGACGACCTTTGTAAACAAACCCCAAACACTTATGCCAACTATAGATAGGAAGGCATCTGTAAATACGGGCACAATCGAAGCACGGGTTTTTGAGACTCTAGACGATGCTGAAAAGCGTCCATACCTGAATACAGACGTCAATACCGTCCAAACCTGGCGAAAAGCAACCACCGACGCAGAGGGAAAAGCGTATTTGTTCGGTATGCCTGCAAATAGACAAGTAGATATAGAACTGGATGAATCAACGCTGAATGACTATGAATTGAGGTCAACGAATCCAGGTGTATCTATAACCTCACGCCCTGGTAGCTACGCAGTAGTCGACTTCCCGCTTGTACGTACAGCAGAGCTTGAGGGCTATATTACTGTTTTCGAGAATGATAGGCAGATGCCTGTCAGTAGAGCACTTGTGTTGCTTAAATCTCCTGACGGGGAAGTCGTGACTCAAACACGTACCGCGTTTGATGGCTTTTATCTATTTGAAGGTGTAGAGCCGGGTGACTATCAGATATCTCTGGAAAATTCATTGGAGGAGCGCGTGTTAACGCGGCCCAATAACGTCGCGGTGGTAAGCAATAGCGGCGTTATCAGTGATCTTGATTATACACTCAGCCCAGTGCTGGCAGAAATTCAAGCGCCATCGATGTTCGCTCAAGAGGGTGATTCCACGCATGATTCTACTGAGTCCTCTGATACGCTATCTTTGCCAATATTGTCTGCAGCGTTACCCATGCTGGACACAGAGGATTTATCACAACAAACCATCGAGCCACAGGGTACGGTATCTGAAACCTCACAACAGAAAAAACTGAAAGAAGACATTGGAAACTGGTTTGTCCAGATTGGTGCCTATGATTCTCGTGAGGTTGCACAGACATCGTGGGATAGGCTCAGTCAGGGTATGCAGGCATTGCGAGGGGCTACCGCGCGCTTTATGCCCTATCAAACCATGACCCGTCTACTGGTGGGCCCCGGGAGGACCAGAGACAGTGCCAGTGCGCTTTGTGAGCAGTTGAGAGCGGACAAGCTGGATTGCCTGGTGCGCCGTGTGGAGGACTAGATGTCAGCCAGATTTGCTAAGCCGTCAAGTTGTACAGCATATCAGGTTGTGATTTGGTTATGAGGTGCGACTTTGTCTCACTTCACGATCGAGACCGCTGACAGTCTGGAGCAGGGCAATCTCAGATTCTGCCAGATTTTCAGCGCGGCTTGAATATGCTCTAACAGTTAACTTCCGGGAAATTGAGCATGCACTACCATGCCCGCACGATATCACCAATGTGTAAACCGTTGCCACCGACATGGGATTGAGTTGCGATTGCTATGCTATGGCTTGGAAACACGGCATTTACCGTAACCCACCATTCAGATTCCCGTTGTTTTTTGGTTCCATCAAGTGCCAACATGTCTCGGTTTCGATAGACACGCAGATTAGCCCCAGGTCTTAGACCCTGAAGAAAGCCTGCGTTGATATGGATGTTGTCGCCTTCAACGGCAGTTACCCGTGAAGAGAAGGGCACACAAGCGAGTTGCTCATTTATGACAGCGCTCATGTCTTTTAGTATGCCGTCAATTTTGTTGCCTAGGGTAGTCTTGAACCAAGGCGTCGTAACCATGCTCCCATTACCGGGATAACCTGCGATGTTCCCGCTGACGGTAGTCTGGAATCGTTGCGAATGGAAGAGAGCCCCATGCTCAGTACCATATATGTATAACGAAATCATTACGTTCCGCTTGTTGTTACGTCTGATTATTTTTGGAAGCCACCACCGCGTGGAATGCATGGTGAGATCCTCAATTTCGACTTTTACCACGAACTGGGATGCGAACTTCTGTCCAAGGTGCTTGACGTGCGCGGCGGTTGTGGACGCCATTGTGTCGAAGCTTGAGTCATGATTCGCCAACACGTTAAAGCGATCCAATGCCTCAAGATGTGTCTGAATGCGCTTGGAGGTTAATTCAGCCAAACCAGGTAAATCTCTGGAAAGATAAGGAACACCCAAGGTCCCCGCAACAAGAATCGCTTTACGAAAATGGAAAGGTGTACCCGCTTCAGGTAAACAGGCCGCTAAAGTACCTGTTTTATCTACTATTGCGTGCTTTACGCTTTGCTGGATTATCAATTGCCCGGCATCTGGCTTTTCACGGATGAAGGAACAACCCGCAAGCAGTGCCAGCACTATTCCGACAATCGAGATTTTGTAAAAAGAAACAGTCATGTAGCCTCAAAGTAACCTTGCAAAACTGCTGTTTTTGCGAAGGCCTACGCGTGTGTGTAGATCTTCTGGCACCAGCAGAAGAAACATATGCAACATTTGTGCATAGCATCACAGTCTCTTTGCTCACGGTGTTTTTCGGAGCGCCGTCAAAAGAAGCTTCGTGACCAGATATTCTGTCAATGATCACCGCACTGTCGGTATTTCCGTCGAAAACATTTATATCTGACCAGACATTTTTTATAGCCAGAATCACCAGACCCGCGTTTTAAATTTAGATGGACATACCCCGGCAGCTAACATTCAAGTCAGGGTTACCTTGTTAACGTATGTGAAAAATTCAGGGTTATCTCAGTGTGTGAAAGTAACCGGCTTGGATGAGGCGGATCATGAAAGGAACACACGGCGATTTGCCGATATCGCTGATTCCTGACAGCGTGACGCCTGGAACGCTGTATTGCCTCTTCGGACAATGCTCAAACCGCTCGATACCCGCATGCTTTGTAGTATCGGTCTATACTCGTATTTACATGGTCGGATATCAGTCGCTTTGGGCCGACACCCAGATTTCCCAACTCACGTTGTGGAAAATATTGAGACACAATGGTCTCCGGAATGAGCTGTTTTTCAAGGTTGGCAATCAGCTTCTCCAGTGCGTTTCTGACATTGGGATTTTTCCAGTAGTAGCGAACTCTATCGCTGTAGCTAAAATGACGTAATTGATAAACAAGGTCCGGATCGCCCTGATAGTAAGGGGTCCAGTGTGATGGGTTTTCACTCATTGCCTGGTCAATATGGTGAACAAGATGTGATTCATCATTTTCCAGCAGATGTTTCTCGATAGCGACAAGCGCAAATACAGCCTCGCGCATGCGGAACGTCAACTCGGGCCCGACTTTCAGGAAGAAGCAATGATGCTCAACTAGCTCGGCGAGTGCATCTGTCGGCTGATAGTCGGTGGAGTGGGCTTCGAAGGTCATTCCCGGTACGCGAAGGATGGCTGTCGATAGTTCGATGGCTTTAGCGGGATCGAACCGATGAAGGGCGTTATGGCTGAAATCGACACCTGGCTGGGTGACAATCGACGCAATCCGCGGCCAGACGGTCATGAGACCGCAACGATCAAAAGCCAGTTGATGGGTATCGATGGTTGCGTGCAGCCGAGCGGCGGTAGTGACGCTAATGTCGGCCATGTCATCGGTTTCTCCACCGGGAACGGGTACCTCGGTGCCAATGATATAAATGAGGTTTTCCGGTGCTGGAGAATTATCCTCTGCGACACGACATAAGCGAGCTGCACGTTCCGCTACTAATTCGAATGTCGGTGTAGGTTCGCCACCGCAGGCCATCGAAGCATCAAGGTGAATCTTGCGAAATCCTGCAGCCGCGTAGTCCCGGACCAGAACCTCAGCTTTTTCCATGGCTTCCCTGGCTGGCAGATGACGCCAGGGATTGGGTCCAAGGTGGTCGCCGCCAAGTATGAGCTTGTCCGGCGACACATCGTACTCGTTCGCAAGCGCTTTAATCCAGCGCGAGAAGTCTGCAGCCGTCAACCCGGTATACCCCCCGTCTTGATTAACCTGATTACACGTGGCTTCGATGACAGCAGGTACGCAATGCTCAGCTGCATAAGCCATGATTGCACGCAGTACATATTCGTTCGCGGTGCAGAAGCAGGGCAAGCCGGTTGTGTCGCCTGAACGGTTCCTGTCGATAAGGCTTGCGATGTCATACATGTTCAGGGGACTCTGAATGTAAGCGGCTCTCAGGGGATTCGAGGAAGTGTTCTATCATTGCGGGGCTGGAGTTGCCTTCCATAGGGCCGCGTTTCGTGACGGCAAGTGCACCGGCGGCGTTAGCGTAAACCCCGGCAACTTCTGGTGAGTGGCCTCGTGCGATCATGGCGAGAAACGTGCCACAGAAGCAGTCTCCGGCGCCGGTAGGGTCGATTTCCTGAACACTGTGGCCGGGAAAGTTGATGCGTCCATCTGCGGTGGAGATGGTCGAGCCGTCCGCACCGCGTTTGAGTGCAACAATGTCGGCACCCTGGGCATGTAGTGTGTTCATCACCTCTTGTTCGCTTTTTCCGGGGAACAGAAATTCCAGATCGCTGGTGCTGGGAAAAAGGTAAACGCTTTTCCCCATGATGCCGTCTAGCGCTCCTCGTACCTGCGAATCGTGCATGAGCTCGGCGCGTGCGTTGGGGTCACAACTGATTTTACCGCCGCGATCCAGAACTTCATCAACGCACTTCTCAATAGTCGTTCTTAACGAAGGGTTACCCAGTGATGAGCCTGAGACATGCAGCAGTAATGGGTTATCCGGGAATAAAAAATCCGTTTCACTCACCGCGTCAGCTGCGGTATTGCTAAGGTGGAATATGAAAGTACGACTGCCATCGTCAAAGTAAGACACGAAAGCGACACCCGTTGTCTTGTCGGTGTGACGTACAATGCCACGAGTGTCAACGCCATCTATTTGCAGACGATCAACGAGGGCATTGCCGAAATTATCCGCCCCTATAGCCCCTATGATTTGCGTGTCTGCGCCCATCCTGGCCGCTTGATCAATGAAGATGGCGGGTGCACCACTGGGATACGGCCCTGAATAGTCCGCCACCTTACGCAGTGCACAGCCTTTTTGATGTGAGACAAACTCTACCAGTAGTTCGCCAACGGTCATGATCGCAGTTTTTATCATAGGAGGCATGTGATCTCAAGCAGTTGCGTTGGTTTGAAAATCCATGTTAGGAGGCTTCCAGATGCATTTCATGGGACTTTCTGTGCGATTGGGCTGTTCAAGTATACGTCTTCCATACGTTATGTCATCAGCGTAATTCACCATGAATGCACCCTTGTTGATATTATTCCAGTTCCAAAATGGATAGTGACGGCTTGACATCACCATGAACAGACTAGTTGGAAAAACAGCCCTTATCACTGGTTCGGCGCGCGGTATCGGTAAAGCATTTGCGAGGGCTTACGTACGCGAAGGCGCCAGAGTGTGTATTGCAGATGTCAATATCGAGGCCGCAAAAGACACAGCCAATGACATTGGTGACAGTGCTGTCGCCGTTCACATGGATGTCACACAACAAACGAGCATTGATGCAGCGATTGCTGAAACAATCAACAAGCTCGGGTATATAGACATCCTGATTAATAATGCTGCACTGTTTACGGCAGCTCCCATCGTGGACATCAAGCGCGAAGACTACGACAAGGTATTCGCCGTTAATTTTGCTGGCTCATTGTTTACTTTACAGGCCGTCGCACAGCATATGATTGAACGCGGACAGGGGGGGAAGATTATCAATATGGCCAGTCAGGCTGGTCGTCGTGGTGAGGCACTTGTCGCCGTCTACTGTGCCACCAAAGCAGCCATTATCTCATTAACCCAGTCGGCGGGAATGGATCTCATCAAATACGGTATCAACGTCAATGCCATTTCACCGGGTGTGGTGGATGGTGAGCATTGGGATGGTGTTGACGCATTCTTTGCTCACCACGAGAATTTGCAGCCGGGACAGAAGAAAAAACAGGTGGGGGATGGTGTGCCGTACGGGCGTATGGGTGTCGCAGAGGACTTGACGGGGATGGCTGTGTTTCTGGCATCAAAAGAGGCCGACTATGTGGTTGCACAGACCTACAATGTCGATGGTGGTCAATGGATGAGTTAATCGTCATATCCCTGTTTTCGTTCTAATCATTTTTCGTGATGACGTGAAGTGACTATCAACCACCTGTGCAGCGGATCTAGGTCGCAAGGTAGAGACATGCTTCACGATGTTTTGGCTCCTTGAAATTTCCATGGCGCTACGCACGATGATCAATTTCTCTCTTGACTCAGGATCAGAGCGGTCTGAGTAATAACGCTTTCCATTTTTTCATCTATTTTTAACTATGTTATGTTATAACGATACATAATAGAGCACTGAAACTGGTAATCAGTTTGCGATGAATGACGTCAAAGAATTTAATCATGTTGTGTGCATTCAATTCACAACATCCACTGTAAAGCAACTGGAATCATAACGACCTAGAATGTTTATGAAAGCTGATGTAAAGACACTAACTTCCATCGCCCTGATCGCCGCACTGGTTTTCCCTATAACCAGCTACGCCCAAGCACGCACCAGCGTAAAGATTGCCTCGCCGTGGGAAGTTGCCAGTGCGGATCCGGCGGTTGCCGGCTTTACCATTCAAAAGTTACAAATTATGGAGACCCTGGTAGACGCGGATGTGGAAAGTAAGCTGCGCCCCGGTCTTGCCACTGACTGGTCGGTCTCCGATGATGGTTTGAGCTGGACATTCATGTTGCGTAGCGGTGTATCTTTTCATGACGGCAGTGAATTCGATGCAATCAGTGCGGTTAATGCATTGAGCCGCGCGCTTGAGCAGCCTGGTGTGCTTTCAAAAGCCCCAATCAGTGGCATAGCGGCAGGCGAGGGTACTGTTCTTATTGAACTTGAACGCGCCTTTGCTTCTCTACCTGCGCTACTGGCGCACGCAACAACGGTGATTCCCGCACCGAGTGCCTTTGATACAAATGGTGTACCGAGTGAATTGATTGGTAGCGGACCGTTTCGTGTCACAGAATTTTCTCCTCCGCAAGCCATTGAAATGACGCGTTTTGACGACTATTGGGGCAAGGCTCCTTCAATAGAGACCGCAAGCTATCTTGCGGCTGGACGAGCTGAAACCCGCGCTCTACTGGCTGAAAGTGGCGACGCCGATCTTGTGTTTACACTGGATCCTGCAGGCTTCGCCCGCCTTGGTGATGTGGATACTGTAGTCACAACAGCAGTACCTATACCGCGGGTGGTCACGCTGAAAGTCAATTCGTCTCACCCGTTCCTGAATGATCCCCGTGCCCGCAAGGCACTTAGTCTTGCCATTGATCGAGCGGGTATTGCGGCTGCCATAACCCGCTTTCCTGAAAGTGCCGCTACACAATTGTTTCCCCCGGCACTGGGAGGCTGGCATGATGAAAAGCTGGATCCGCTAACGACTGATCCTGATTCTTCGCGGGCCTTGCTGGCTGAACTGGGCTGGACCATGGGCGATGATAATATTCTCGTGCGTAATGGCGAGAGATTCGCACTGGAACTCAGGACCTTTCCTGATCGGCCGGAGTTACCATTGATTGCGGCAGTGTTGCAGGACCAGTGGCGCGCTATCGGGATAGAACTCGATGTCAATGTATCCAATTACTCGATCATTCCCGAGGGTCACAAGGACGGCACACTGGAGGTTGCACTCTATGCTCGCAATTACGCACTTACTCCTGATCCCATCGGTACCGTTTTGCAGGATTTTGGTACCGGCGGTGGCGATTGGGGCGCAATGGGCTGGGAGAATGATGCCGTTGCCAAAGCGCTTGAGACGATTGCAGCCAGTGCGGACAAGAATCTACGCGCCGACTCTATCAGCATTGTTGCCAATGAGTTGCAAGCGGGTCTGCCTGTAATTCCTGTTGTCTGGTATCAACATACTGTTGCTATTGCGGAAGGTTTGCAGGGTGTAATTGTTGATCCATTGCAACGCTCCTATGGCCTTAGTGAGTTGAACTGGGCCGAATGAGCGATCGGCTCAAGCCGTCGGTGCGATCTATTTTTTCAATCCTCGCCGGGCGAGGTGTCCAGGCTCTGGTTGTTGCGCTGGTGGTTGGTATTGTCAGCTTTGTCATGATGCATGCCTTGCCGGGAGACGCAGCCTACCGTATTGCTGCAGGTCGTTATGGATACGACATGATGGATGCAGCGTCCGCCGAGGCAGTCAGACTCGAACTCGGTCTGGATCGCCCTTGGTGGTTACAACTCGGAACCTGGCTTGCCGAGCTGGCTACCTTTGATCTGGGTCGTTCTCACGTTTATGGTTCGCCGGTTATTGATGAAGTAGCAACGCAACTGAAGTACTCACTGTGGTTGGCGGGGGGGGCTGTCGTCACATCTCTAATGATTGCGCTACCCGTTGGTATCGCCGCTGGGATGCGACCCGGAGGCAAAGTTGATCGTATCAGTCTTGCCGTGTCGATCTTGCTGCGTGCTGTTCCGGCCTTTGCGCTGGGTATTGTTTTGGTTCTCGTATTCGCAGTTCAGCTAGGACTTCTGCCCGTTGCGGGCTTTCGAGGGCCGCAGCATCTGGTATTGCCATCATTGACGTTGGGTCTTGGTCTTGCGGCCGTCTCCTCTCGGGTGGTGCGTGATGCCGTCGCAGAAGCCATGTCTGCTGAGTGGCGCCTGTTTGCACGCACCAAGGGGCTTAGCGCGCGCAGGACTGTTATGAATCATGTCTTGCGTAATGCATCGTTACCCGTAGTTGCCTATGTTGGTGTGCAGGGCGCATACCTGATAGAAGGTGTGGTTATTGTCGAAACAGTGTTCGCATATCCGGGTATCGGCCATGCCCTGGTGCACGCCATCTTCGGCCGCGATGTCGCTATGGTGCAGGGAACTGCACTGGCGCTCGGCCTGATCTACGTGGCCTTGAATCTTTGCATTGATCTGGCATGCCGCATGATCGACCCACGAAGCACATGAACGAAGGCATCATCAAAGTGTCGCCACGTGTGCGAAGGCTACCCGCTTTGGGTGTGTCTCGTTTTGTAGGCTTTGCACTCTTTACCTTACTGGGTGGAGCGGCCATCATTGGGCCTGCATTGGTAGGCCATGACCCTGCAACGCAATCGTTGCTTGATGCCCGACAGGGTCCTAGTGCGGAGCATCTGCTGGGTACGGATCATCTGGGGCGTGACATGGCGGCGCGACTTTTATCGGGCGCACAATTATCCATGGGGCTTGCCTTACTCTCCATTGCTACGGCAGGCATTCCGGGCACCCTGCTCGGTGTGCTTGCTGCCAGATCGGGAGGTTGGACTGACCGCTTGTTGACGGCATTCGCTGACTGTGTACTCGCGCTCCCGGGGTTATTGCTTGTATTAATGCTGGCGGCCATTGCACCGGGTTCATGGTGGGCGTTGTACGTTGGCATATCACTAACCCTGTGGGTTGAGTACTTTCGTTACACGCGTCAGCGTGCGCGTGTTGTACTCGCTGCACCTCAGGTCGAGGCATCGCGTATGCTGGGTCTAGGGCCTTGGCTGATTCTTCGTCGCCACCTTATCCCCGAAATAGGACCAGGTTTACTGACCATTGCCGCTTTTGGTGCGGCTACCGCAGTCACCGCGGTGGCTGCACTTGGGTTTGTCAGTGTCGGGATACGACCGCCACAAGCAGAGTGGGGTGTGATGATGACTGAACTACTGCCTTATTGGCGCGAGGCCCCCTGGTTGATTCTGCAACCGGTCGTGGCACTCGTCCTTACGGTGCTGGCCTTGCATCTTTGCGTTGGCGGAATGAGGCGCCCATGATGACGGCATCCGAAAACCTCACAGCGATAGCGGTAAACGAGCTATGTGTGTATGTGAATACAAACCTGCTCATGGGTCCAGTCAGTTTCTCGGTAGAGCCAGGGCATACTCTGGTGGTCATGGGCGAAACGGGTGCTGGCAAGAGTCTGGTAGCACAAGCCATTCTTGGAACATTGTCCGGAGAATTACGCGCCGAGGGAGTAATTGAAGTTGACGGACAACGGGTAGACGACCTGGCTTCCGAGATTCGTGCTGCCAGTTGGGGGCGCGAGATTGCTGCGCTTCCCCAAGAGCCCTGGCGGGCGCTTAGTCCGCTTAAGTCCTCGGCCAAACATGTACGCGAAACGTATCGATACGTTTCGCAACACTCCGATCCGAAAGCATCTTGTGCACAGGCATTTGAAACCTTGGGACTGACAGGCGCAGAGGCCCACCTGCCCGGTGCGCTGTCCGGTGGCATGGCTCAGCGAGTTGCCTTTGCTGCTGCCACGGCAGGTGGTGCGCCGATACTGCTGGCTGACGAACCAACCAAAGGACTGGATTCCGATCGACGTTCGCGAATTATTGAGCTGTTATCAGCCGTACCTGAACACGGCGGGACGCTGGTTGTCATAACCCATGAAGTGGCTGTAGCACATGCCCTTGGTGGCAAGCTAATTGTTCTGCGAGAAGGGCAGGTTGTAGAACAGGGTGATACCCGGTCCGTACTCTCTGCAGCTTCCCACCCTTATACTCGCGATCTTATTGCTGCGGATCCTTCAAGATGGCCTAAAGCACTTCCCGCCACACCCGGAAAAGTGCTGTTGGATGCGCGAGACGTGTCAGTGGTACGTGGAGAACAAAGATTGATCAACGCTCTGGATCTTCGTGTACATGAAGGCGAGCGTATTGCTTTGGTAGGTCCGAGCGGTGTGGGCAAGACCAGCTTGCTGGATACACTCGCAGGGCTTATTGAACCTGCGAATGGTTTGGTAAAACGTGCCACCGATCTCGGCGCAAGAGCTGTACAGAAACTGTATCAGGATCCGCCAACAGCATTCCCCCTGCACGTTCCATTAACACTGAGCTTGCGAGATGTAGCGCGTTTGAACAACACGCCATGGCGTGAGGTGGAAGAGTTGCTGGACCGTCTCTGCATACCATTGTCATTACTGGCGCGTCACCCGGATGCCGTGTCTGGTGGTGAGCTACAGCGTGTCGCACTGGCACGTGCGTTAGCCGCACAGCCAAAAGTGCTGCTGGCTGATGAGCCTACTTCCCGGCTGGATCCCATCACGCAGGCCAGTACGCTCAAATTACTTGCTGAGATTGCGGCAGCTCGTCGTCTGGGTGTCATTCTTGTTACGCATGATGCCGATATTGCAGAACGGTGGGCGCATCGAAGTGTAGCGTTGGCGTAATCTGCGACGACCTTGCAGCGGACGTTTAGATAGCCGCAATCTGCGTCAGCTGTAGTCAGCTGTTGGCCACGATCTGTCGACAACTTCAGTTGTTCATCCTTCGATGCCAGCGCATTTTGCTGTTCAATCACGGTCGCCTCGGCTGTGGTGGCGCGATGCTCCAACAGGGCGGTTTCGAGCAACTGTTTCTCCTTGGTGGTTACCGCAATACGAATACGTTGCTGGGAAGGGGGTACGCCTTCAGGGCTACTCAATTCACGATAGGTCTGTTCGTAGGCCTCAAAGGAGAGGCCCGGCCGGCCTGACCACCCTGGTGTTGGAGTGAACAGAGGAAACCGACTCATGTTGTGCACTACATGAATCCGATTGAACTGGGTCGTGTGCCGTGACGGTCAGAGCTCCCACTGATGGATTGCGTGCTTTTTCTGAACAGTTTGATGTCGCTTATGAAGCCGGGTTTTTAGGATGGAGTTTTTTTTTAGTCATAAAGGACAAAATACGTGTTCGTTATCCTCTGAGTATTGAAGCTGAGCGAGTAACAATCCAACCTACCTGTTCAACAGTATCGGGAACAGGAACCCCTCGTTTTTTGGTGATATGCGCAAACGCCTGCTCGGCTGTAAAACCACAATGAAGCAGGATCGCCGCCGCTACAGTTCCACTGCGTCCTATTCCTCCATGACAATGAACCACGGTATTGACGCCATTAAACATATCTGTATAAAGCTGCCTTATAAAACGAGAGAATTCTGGTGTTAATGATGGTAGTCCACGATCTACGATCGGATTTGACAAAAAAGACATCCCATACTTCTCCGTGTAAAATTTCTCCTTATCTAATCCAAGTGCATCAGATTCGTGAGGCTCAAGTAATGAGACTATCGTGTGTATACCGGCATTACTAATATTTGAAAATTCGTAACTACTCAGCCTAAATTTCCTATTCTTGGCTGGACTTGTGTGTCGAATTTGCTATACCCAGAGTATGCAACCGCCAATCAATCCATCTGACCTGAGTTCTGAACAGAAGGATGCATTGATCCTGCAGCTATTTGAGC
>JBGCEH010000010.1:0-221755 GCA_045106195.1 Granulosicoccus sp. | reverse complement strand
GCTTTTCGACAGGGCGGAGAGCACCTCGATTGCGGCGTCTTCTGGGGCGTCAGAATAGAGCGAATTGGCGCGGCCCATTTCGGCCAAGAAGAAAGCAGGGTCTTCGGCAGGCACGTCCGAGAAGGCGCCAACGGCCAGCTTGTGTTGGTCCATCTCGCCCAGCAGCTCGGCGGCCATGAGGGTGGCTTGGGTGTGGTCGGGGCGCAGGTCGGCGGCAAGGCGGGCGTAGATCAACACCAGCACGGGCGCGGCGCGGCCTTGCAGGATGGCCGAGATGGTAAAGAGCACCTCGGCGGCGCCGTCTTGCGGGGTGGTGACGAAGTTATATTCGGAGGCCTCGCCGCTTTCGATCTTGGCTTTGAGCCCGTCGAGCACCGGGTTGAAGCCGCCTTGAGAGGCCAGCGTTAACAGTTCGAGGGCGGCGTCGGAGCGCTCAAGTTGCACCAGCACCTGGGCATGGGCCTCAAGGCCGCGCGCGCTGAGGGTCAGCGGGCCGTTGCGTTCGCCAGACAGGATTTGGTCGGCGCTTTCGAAATCACCGACTTGGGCGAGGGCCAGCGCCTCGTGGTAATAGGCCAGCTGCGCGAAGTCTTCTTCGGCTGCGACTTTTTGGAAGGCGGCGGTGGCATCCGACATTTGGCCTTTGCCAAGCATCGCCCAGCCTTCAAGCAACCCGTTAAGCAATGGGGCCAGCCCGTCGGTTTGGGTGTTGGGTTCTGCGGCCAGCGTGAAGTCGCCTGCTTTGACGGCGGCCATGTTTTTGACCAGCAGCACGATGGGATTGGTGCCGCCCGCCTCGACATAGGTTTCGGCGACGCGGGCGGCGGGGTCCATGTTGCCCGCGCCGATATTGGCGATCACAGCGCTTTCAAGGAGCGCGAGATTTGTGGGGTCCTCGACCACGGCGCGGGCGAAATATTGCACCGCTTGGCTGTAATCGGCCGCGATGCTGGCTTGGCGGGCTGCAAGATAGGGCCCGGAGACCTCTGCCTTGAGCGGCGCGGCAAAACAGCTGACCGCAAGCAACAGGGCCGTGGTGGTGCGAAGTGACATGTGTGGTGACCGCTCTGGATTGTGGGGTTTTTATTGTGTTGGCTAAAAAATAGGGCGCGCATGGGGGTTTGTCCATGCGCGCCCTTGGTAACGATTTGGCCAGCTTGGGTTGGCCTACATGTTCGGGTAGTTCGGCCCGTCGCCGCCTTGTGGCGTGGTCCATGTGATGTTTTGGCTCGGATCCTTGATGTCGCAGGTTTTGCAATGAATGCAGTTTTGCGAGTTGATCTGAAAACGCGGGATGTCGTTTTCCACAATAACCTCATAGACGCCAACCGGGCAGTATCGTTGTGCAGGCTCTGCGTACTTTGGCAAATTGACCTGAATAGGTATCGACGAATCCGTAAGCTGTAAATGAACGGGCTGATTGTCTTCGTGGTTGGTACTTGACAGGAAAACAGATGACGGCTTATCAAATGAAATGACACTATCAGGTTTCGGGTAATTGGGTTTGAAGCAACCGTCAGCAGGCACCATGCAGGCATGATCCGGCTTGTTGTCTTTGAATGAAAACGGCAGATAGCCACCAAAGAAGTTCTGGTCGATGAAGTTATAGGCGCCACCCAGGTACATTCCGAACTTGTGCAACACTGGCCCCCAGTTTCTGGAGCTTTTCAATTCATCACCGGCCCAGCTTTGCAGAAAGGCCTGATCATATTCTGGTAGTTCGCGACCTTCGTCGCCGTTGGCTAGCGCAGTTGCAATTGTCTCAGCTGCAACCATGCCGGACTTCATGGCCATGTGTGTGCCTTTCAACTTGGCAAAGTTGAGGGTTCCTGCATCGCAACCAATGAGCAATCCGCCGGGCATACTCATTTTCGGCAAGGAGTTAAGCCCGCCTTTAACGATAGCGCGTGCACCGTAGCTGATGCGCTCGCCCCCTTCCAATACGTCCTTGATGACGCGATGCTGCTTGAAGCGCTGGAATTCATCAAAGGTACTCAAGTGTGGATTGGAATAGTTCAGGTCAATGATCAGGCCCACGACAACCTGATTTTCTTCCAGGTGGTACATGAATCCTCCGCCCGTTGTATTGGTTTCAGATAACGGCCATCCTGCGCCGTGCACCACCAAGCCCGGCTCGTGCTTGTCAGGATCGATCTGCCAGAGCTCTTTCAGTCCGATCCCGTAGTGTTGTGGGGATTTACCTTCATCGAGATTGAATTTGCTTATCAGCTGCTTTCCCAGATGCCCGCGACAGCCTTCCGAAAAAACGGTGTATTTGGCGTGCAGCTCCATGCCTCGCTCATGACCGGCTTTGGGCTCACCGTTGATGTCCAGCCCCATATCACCCGTAGCAACCCCTTTGATTCGACCGTCCTCATGGTAGAGGATTTCGGCTGCAGCGAAGCCCGGAAAAATTTCAACACCCAGGCTCTCTGCCTGTTCACCCAGCCAGCGTGTCAGGTTCCCCAGGCTTGCAACGTAGTTGCCATGGTTGTGCATGGTCTTCGGAGATAGAAAGTTTGGCATTTTCACTGATGTCCCGGGACTTGTAAAAAACCGGATGTCGTCACGGGTGACGGCAGTGTTCAGCGGCGCATCGTTGTCTTTCCAGTTGGGGAATAACTCATCCAGCGCTCGTGGCTCTATTACCGCCCCGGACAGAATATGTGCGCCGACTTCGGAGCCTTTTTCAAGAACTACAACACTGATTTCCTGCTCGGCATCCTGAGCAATCTGCATGAGTCTGCAGGCCGTCGCCAGTCCGGCAGGACCTGCGCCGACGATGACTACGTCAAATTCCATCGATTCTCTATCTTCAGTACCCATCTTGGCCTCTTTGTCTCATGTCTCTACTGGCTACCTACGAGCCGGATACCCGTTAGGTTTGCGTTAACAAAAGCGTGAAAGTTACTCTGGATTTCAAAGTACAGGCTGCACTCAAACGACCGATTCTCGGTCAAATTTGTCAAGCGACAGCAGATCGGTTGACTTGCCCGCTTTTGCGCATTGCACTCGCGCTCCATGTTCATCAGCAAGTTTACCGGCCAGCACCTTCGAGGCTCGCTTTTCCCCATGGACCAGCAAAACGGGAGGCTTGCCTTTGAAGCTTGCATACCAGTCAAGTAATCCCTGTTGATCCGCATGCGCCGACAAACCGCCGATGGTATGGATTTTCGCGCGCACTTTGATCTGGTCGCCCCAAATGCGAACCGTATCTTTTCCATCCACGAGTCTTCTGCCCAGTGAGCGAGGAGATTGATACCCGGCGATGATCACATGTGCATCTGGGCGCCACAGATTGTGTTTCAAATGATGCATTATTCTGCCACCTGTGCACATGCCGCTGCCGGCAATCACGATTGCACCGGAGGTCATCTTGTTTATTGCGCGTGAATCGTCAGCGGTCTGGGAGAATTTCAGATTCGGCATGGCCAGCAACGGACCACTCTTCTTGTAAAACGCGGCTGCCTCTTCGTCGTACAGAGTGGTATGACTTAGATATACCTCACTGGCCCGAATGGCCATCGGGCTGTCGAGAAAGATTTGCCACCGATCAAGATCCCATTCCTCGAAATAGCGAGCCATGGTGTAGAGAATCATCTGGCTTCGACCTACTGAGAATGCAGGAATCAGGATATTGCCGCGTACACTGCTCAATGCACTGGCGATCTCACTGACTTCTGTCAGTGTTTCAGACCAGTCCCGATGCAGACGGTTGCCATAGGTGCTTTCCATAAGCACCAGATCGGCCTTGTCCAGATAGGTGAAGTCGCGCAGGATCGGTGAACCACGGTGCCCGAGGTCACCACTGAATACGACCACGCGAGTCTGATCATCTTGTACCAGTGTGATTTCGACCATGGATGATCCCATGATGTGTCCAGCGTCAAAAAGCTTGATTGTGACGCCAGGCGCGACTTTGACTGATTCTTCGTAGGCCACTGCCTGAAGTCTGTCTAGCGTATTCTCTACATCTTGCTGATCGTAAAGTGGGCTGAGAAGTTTCTTGCCCGCGCGTCGACGTTTTTTGTTGCGATACTCAACATCCCGAGCATTCAGATGAGCGGAGTCTTTGAGCAAGATATTTACCAGGTCACAGCTGGCCGCATGTGTGTATATCCTCCCGGTATAACCCTGATCGATGAGTATCGGCAGGCGCCCACAGTGGTCAATGTGCGCATGACTGAGCACGACAGCATCAAGTTCTGCAGGGGTGAACGGGAAGGGGTCGTGATTGCGCAGCTCATCCTTGGAGCGCCCTTGTATGAGGCCGCAGTCGAATAGCACCTTGGCGCCATTCAGTTCGATAAGGTGACAGGAGCCCGTTACTTCGCCGGCCGCGCCAAAACTCGTCAGTTTCATGGTTATTCTGGACTCAATTGTGCGCTGTTGTAGCAGGGGCTTTGTGAGCTTCGTATACTATGACGGATCGCTCCGTTTAGATACTATCGCGGACTCTGTATGAAATCATCCATCTGTTCGGTAACCCTGAGGGTTCCGGCGCAGGCATGATGAATCATCCTGCATGCCATCCACACAGGTATTCGCCGTTGTCCTTTTCTACCGAGCCGCTTCAGTCTTTCGATCACAATGTCGAGTTTTATGCGACCTGTGGTACGGGGCTGGATGCCTTGCTATCCAGTGAGTTAAAGCAATTAGGCTTCTCCAGAGTCCAGAGCGCAGGTGCTGGTGTGCGGTTCAACGGCCCGCTGGAGGATGGCTATCGAGCCTGTCTCTGGTCGCGGCTGGCCAATCGAGTGCTGCTGCCGATTCATCGTGGGCTCGCGTCTACTCCAGAGGCTTTGTATGAGCTTGTGCAGCAGATTGACTGGTCCTCCCATCTGGATGTCGATGGCTCGCTGGCGGTCGATTTCTTTACCGCTAATTCAGAAATCTCTCACTCGCAGTATGGCGCGCTCAAAGTCAAGGATGCGGTGGTTGATCAGTTTCGAGAGAATGCCGGCAAGCGTCCGGACGTTGATAGGGACACACCGGATATTCGAATCAATGTGTACCTTTTCCGTAACCAGGCGAGAGTCGCCATCGATCTGTCTGGCAGTAGCCTGCATCGTCGAGGTTATCGAGGCTCCGGTGGTCTGGCACCGCTCAAAGAGAACTTGGCCGCTGCTGTCCTGATGGCCAGCGGCTGGCCAGATGTCATGGCGCAGGGCAAGAGTCTGTTTGATCCCATGTGCGGCTCCGGAACGCTCTTAATTGAGGCCGCCATGATGGCAACCCGCCAGGCCCCCGGATTGCTCCGCAGTTATTTTGGTTTTCAAGGCTGGAAGCATCACGACGATACCCTTTGGCAGACATTGCTAGACGATGCCCGTGCATTAGTGTGTACATCGCCCGTTGTTATTGCAGGAGCAGATCACGATCCTGAGGTCGTTGATAGCTGCGCGCAGAATATCAAGGCCGCCGGTCTGGAGGCGACGGTATCAGTATCCTGCCAGCCTCTGGCCTGCACACCGCCGGCATCGGTCACGCAATATGGACCGGGCTTTCTCGTTACTAACCCGCCGTATGGAGAACGTCTGGCTGGGGATGCACAGTTCTATGCGGGTATGGGCACGGAACTCAGCCGCTTCTATGGCGGCTGGATGTGCAATCTGTTCACGGCTGTGGCTGCACCCTATGCGCGCGCAAGGTTGCCGTTGTCCTCGTTGATGAAAACGAAGAATGGCGGTATCGATTGTGTGTTGCTTCAGGGGCAGATACCGGCTGCTGTAAGAGCGGACATTGATCGTGTCGAATCCGGTGATATGCCGGACGAGAATAATTTCGGGGAGGCTTCTGGCGACCAAACCAAAGCAGAACATCCGCAAGCGGCACTCTATCGAGGTCAGGATCGTGACCAAACCGTTGGGGAAAATGCCATGGCAAGCAAGCCTGCCATGGCCGTGGATGCCACCGCCTTTGTCAATCGACTGAAGAAGAACAAGAGAGCTTTGAAGGGCTGGTTGAAGCAGAACAGAATCTCGGCCTATCGCCTCTACGACTCCGATCTGCCTGAGTTTGCCGTTGCTATCGATGTGTTTGAAGAGGGTGATACTACGCATTGTGTAGTGCAGGAATATCAGGCGCCACAAACTGTCAATGCTGCGATGGCTGAGGCCAGGTTAGAGGCGGTCATGCAGGCTCTGCCTGATGCGCTGGGTACCTCGGCTGAGAATATCCATCTGAAGGTACGACAAGTCAAGTCGGGCCACAGCCAGTACGAAAAACATATGACGTCGAGATCGGTGAGTATCACGGTCGAAGAGTCCGGAACTTCGCTAGAGCTTAACCTGACGGATTATCTTGACACCGGTCTGTTTCTGGACCACCGTCCGGTGCGTCGGTACATCCAACAGAACTCGGCGGGCATGCGTTTCCTGAATCTCTTTTCCTACACGGGCACAGCGACAGTCGCTGCGGTATCAGGTGGTGCAAACAGCAGTGTTTCAGTCGATTCATCCAACCGCTATTGCCAATGGGCTAAACGAAATCTGGACAACAATGGTGCAGCGGCGCAACTGCACGAAGTAGTACGTCAGGATGTCTTTTCCTGGCTCGACAGTGCATCGCTGGGTTTGTCGGAAAATCATCGATTTGATCTTGTGCTCCTCGATCCACCAACATTCTCCAATTCAAGTGATCATGAAAATGACTGGAATGTACAACGTGATCATGTGAAAGCCATCGATGACTGTCTGTCTATCATGGCTCCGGGCGGTCTATTGATATTTTCCAATAATTACCGCCGCTTCAGAATTGATGCCGATTTGCTGAACAACACAGATCGGGGTATCCGTGTAGAAGACAGAAGCCGCTGGTCAATTGACAGGGATTTTCATCGAAACCAGCGTATTCACCAATGCTGGTTTATTTTTAAAGCGTAGCCAGACCTTGATTATCGGGTGGCTACTAATATCTTAGGAACATCATTTTTTCAGGGGTTTGTCAGTGGCTGAGTTTTTTTACGAATACGGTATGTTTTTTCTCAAGGCACTGACTTTCGTCATCGCAGCTGGCTTGATAATTTTGTCCATTGCTGCGGCAGCTTCACGCTCCAAAGGTGGGGGAGGCGCGAGCCGTGAGGGTCACATCGAGATCAGGAAGTACAACGAGCGACTGGAAGACCTGAATGATGCGCTGTCCTTTTCCCTGTTGAACCCGGCACAACAGAAGGATGCTGAAAAAGAAAAAAAAGCCAAGCGCAAGGCTGAAAAGAAGGCTGAAAAAGCAGCGGCAAAGATCGCTAGAAAGCAACGTGGTGGCGGTGAAACCATCATTGCTGAAAAGACCAGGCACAGACTCTATGTCTTGGATTTCGATGGTGATATTCGGGCCAGTGAGGTAGAAAAGCTGCGGCGCGAGATCACGGCCGTGTTAACCACTGCGACATCGGATGACGAGGTTCTTGTCCGTCTAGAGAGTGGAGGTGGCATGGTCACATCCTATGGCCTGGCAGCCTCGCAACTTGATCGTATCCGCGAGAAGAAAGTGCCGCTAACCATTTGTGTGGATAAGGTGGCAGCCAGTGGTGGATACATGATGGCGTGCGTTGCCGACAAACTCGTCGCGGCACCCTTTGCTGTTCTGGGCTCAATAGGCGTCGTGGCGCAAATTCCCAATTTTCATCGCCTGCTTAAGGAATTGAATATTGACTTCGAGCTACTGACGGCCGGAAAGTACAAACGAACGTTAACGGTCTTCGGCGAAAATACCGATGAAGCCCGAAACAAATTCCTTGAAGATATTGAGCGAATTCACGTTCAATTCAAAACCTACGTGGCTGAGCGACGACCGAAGCTGGATATCGAACAAGTGGCCACGGGTGAAATCTGGTCTGGTCAAGACACGCTCGACTTGCATTTGGCCGATGAACTTTCTACCAGCGATCAGTATCTGATTGATGCTTGCGAGGAACGAGAGGTGCTGATCCTGTCCTATAAGGAGAAGAAGAGCCTGGCAGATCGATTTTCGCTTGGAATGCAGAACACCATCGATGGTGTTTTATTGAAATGGTTCGACAGACTGGTGAAAAGCCGTTACTCCATCGGCTAGTTTCAAACAGGATTTATTTTTCCATAGCCGTTTTATTTCCTGCGAGAAAGTTTCGTAATTGGTATCAGATTGCTAAACTGCGAACTTAGAAGCACTTTTAACGGAGTGTGTGGGAGTTAGCGTCAAAAGGGATTCGTATCGGAGGCGTTGCGTGATAACGCAATCAACGGAATCCTTGACGTGCTCAGAGCAGGGCAACTCATGCGGGATCACATGAAAGGGATGACGATACGGTATCGACGCGCGGCTGCAATAGTCTGTGCTATGGCAATGTGTGCGGCATCCGCCACAAGCTTCGCCGCAAGGCCAACGCCGCCGGGAAAGCCCTCGGCCTCAGTTGGCGATCAACGGGTAAGCCTCCAGTGGGCAGAGTCGCAGGATGATAACGAGGTGCGCGGCTATAACATCTATTTGAACGACGACTATATGGTCACCGTATTCGAAAATCGCTACGCGGGTTTTCTCGACACCTCCAGAGAAAATACGTTCTACGTCACGGCATTTGACACGCCACTCCCCGGTGATGAACGTGCTTACTCCTCGCGTTCTGAAGAGACAGTCGTCGCAAGGTTCGATCCGAATGATTCATCCCCCGCTATCCCTACGAGCCCACCTTCGAACCCCTCCGGTGGTACCGACACGACAGCGCCTTCTGTACCCACCGGTTTAACGCTGATCAGTGCCGTAAGCAACGCCATCGCTATCAAGTGGGTGCCGTCAACTGACAATGTAGGTGTGATCGGCTACAACGTATATCGACAGGGTGAATACGTAAAGACAGTCTTTTCTACACGATACGTCGATATCAATCCGCTATCGGGTATAGCCAACAACTACTCGGTCGTTGCTTTCGATGCGGCGAAAAACTACACGTCCAGATCGGCTGAGCTGAGTATCACCGCTCCTGGTCCGTCGAGTCAGCCGGGTGAGCCTGATATTGAACCGACGACAGAAGACGTCACTGCGCCGTCAATTCCTGATGGGTTGACGGTTGTTCTGGCAACGCAAGATGCCGTCAGGATTAGCTGGGAGCCTTCGACTGACAACGTGGCGGTCGACGGCTATAACGTCTATCTCAATGACGTTTACTCAGCGACCGTATTTGACATATCCTACGTTGATCTTGCGCCGAATCCGGGGGTCATGCACGCCTACTCGGTGGTAGCCTTTGATGCGGCGCGCAATTATAGCTCTCGTTCAGAAGCCGTTGTGATTAAAGGTGCCGAGGAGGCACCCGATCCTGCGCCGTTATTGCCCAAGGTGCCGGAACCTGACGCTACGCGGTCCTTACAGACAGATAAGCTCGCTTTGCAATCCAATTCGTTGCCACGTAATCCCGGCCCCCGTCGCGATGACCCGTTTGTATCTCTGCTGGAAATAGACAGGGAGATTGCACAAGCAGGTGGACCACCTACCGTGCCCAAAAACCTGCGTGCCGATCTGGTGTCGAACGATTGGGCCGCGATCAACTGGGCTCCTGCCAACGATGATGTGGGTGTTGTGGCGTACAACATCTATCGCAGCGATGGCGTCACCTATACAGTATCTCCCGATCTGATCGACACCAATGACGGATCGCCGTCAGACATGGCAGGATACTGGCGTACAACCTCATTTATCGATTGCTACTTTACCCTTGTCGACGAACGCGTAAACAGCTGCGTTACAAATCAGCCAGTACCTGGCGAAACCTATGTTTACCGAGTGTCTGCGGTGGATGAAGACGGGGGTGAATCACCGCTTTCCCAGCCTTTGAGCATTACCTATCACGTACCTGAGAACGCAGTGATACCGATGTTCGAGGATTTTTCCAAATCACCAGAAGATTTCTTTGTGCAGTCTCGTGATTTGTCGCAGACGCAGTTTTTCCTTGACGAATTCCAGCGTGTGTTCAACGACGAATTTGAAACGGTGTCAGAAGATCCCGGCAAATGGCAAACCGCGCTTGTCTGGCAGGAGTCGCTCATCGGTAATGAAGAACAGCGACCAGCCGGGTGCGCTGAGGTGGACCCGTTAGATGTGGACCGTTGTGGTCTGTTGTCTGCCGTTCTGTCCAGTCATGAGCGTTTCAGTTTTGTGTACGGCTACGTTGAAGGTCGAATGAAGATGGCAGACATGCCCGGTGCGTTGTCTGGCTTTGCTTTGCAACACAACGACAAGGGCTCGGGTGTCAGACCTCACGCACCCGTGCTGGATATCGTCAGGTATTCTGGAGGTAACCGTGATGGTGCCGACAGTGTGGCGCAGCGTTATCGTTTTGATGATGTCAACAGCGGCCTGAGGCGTGCATCGCCGACGATGTTTCATCAACTGTCCCCCGGCCAGTTGTACAGCGATGAGTACCATACGTTCGGCCTACTCTGGGAGCCACAACTGATTGTCTGGTACATCGATGGTCGGGAAGTCCGAAGGCTGACAGGCCCGATGGTGCCAAGACAGTCGATGAGCCTTGTCAATTTCCTTGCCGTCGGAAGTGCAGGGAAAGCGGCGACTTCAGAAATCGATTATGTGCGTGTCTATCAGCGCGATGTCTACCTTGGGACTTCCAGCTTCGGACGTTGATCATCGCGCGGATTGCCGCTACAGCTCGAGAGCCCATTGCCGCAAGACAAACTTCTGGATCTTGCCGGTTGAGGTCTTCGGCAAGTCTCGAAAGACAATTGTTTTGGGACATTTAAAGTGGGCGAGCCTGTCCCGGCACCAGTTGATCAAGTCCTCTTCACTAGCGCTCTGCCCCGATTTCAGCGTGACGAAGGCGCACGGTGTCTCTCCCCATTTTTCATCAGGTCTTGCCGCAACCGCAGCTTCAAGCACTGCAGGATGGGCGTAGAGCGCATCTTCGATTTCGATAGATGAAATATTTTCGCCGCCAGATATAATGATGTCCTTTGATCGATCGAGAATTCTCAGATAGCCGTCAGAATCCATGATGGCAAGGTCTCCGCTGTGGAACCAACCGCCGCGAAAAGCCTCCTCATTGGCTTCTGCGTTTTTATAATATCCACGCATCACAATGTTGCCGCGAAACATGACTTCTCCAATGGTCTTGCCATCACGCGGCACAGGCTCCATGGTTTCAGGATCCAGCACATCCAATTCGTCCAGCACCTGGTAGCGCACACCTTGCCGTGATTTTAATCTGGCTCGTTCGGCTTCCGGTAACTCATTCCATTCACTCTGCCAGGCACACATGACTGCAGGGCCGTAGGTTTCTGTCAGGCCGTAAGTGTGGGTAATGTGAAACCCGAGAGCTTCAATGCCAGACAATACCTTGGGTGGCGGAGGAGCGGCGGCCGTCATGATCTCGACCACTCGATCCAGCGATTTTACATCCTCTTTTTCAGCGTTGATAATAAAATTCAGAATGATTGGTGCGCCGCAGAAATGAGTAACCTTATGACGATCCAGTTTTTCGTAGATAGTCCGGGCGCTGATGCTTCGCAAACAGATGCTGGTACCACCATTGATGGCCAGTGACCAGGGAAAGCACCATCCATTGCAGTGAAACATCGGCAGTGTCCAGAGATACACAGGAAACTCACCCATATTCCATCCAGTCAGGTTGGACATGGCATTCATGGTAGCGCCACGGTGATGATAGACAACGCCTTTGGGTTTTCCCGTCGTGCCGGAGGTATAGTTCAGGGATATTGATTGCCACTCATCGGCAGGCATCTGCCATCGCCAGGCAGGATCGATTGCAGGTAGTTCATCGCTGCTGACAGCCGGATCGACAAGTGCTTCGTATTCGGCATCGGCAATCAGCCCACCATGTGCATCGTTGTCATTGATAGCAATGAGCTGTGGAGGATTGGCGACGTCTTTCATAGCGATGAGTACGTTATCGGTAGAATCAGCATCAACCAGTAGAATTCTGGCGCTACTGTGTTCCACGATGTAACGGATGGTCTCGGGTTCCAGGCGTGTATTGATGGCATTGAGAATCGCACCACACATCGGGACACTGTAGTGGAGCTCGAATAACGCAGGGATATTGGGCGCGATCACGGATATCACATCGCCGGGTTTTATTCCCATCGCTGAAAAACGTGCTGCGGCTACCTGACATCGCGCATAAACCTGACTCCAGCTCAGTTCACGGTCACCGTGAATGAGCGCCGGGCGCTGAGGATAGACATCGTTGGCGCGCCTGAGGAAACTCAGGGGTGTCAGAGGCGTGTAGTTAGCGACCGTTGCTGGAAGCTCGACATCGCCATCCCCCGGTTGATAAGGCGAAGGAATAGTAGGATGGTAGTTACTCATCGTTTGTGAATCCCGGCGTACATCTATGAAAACAAGCTCTGCCTCTGATACTAACCTGCCTTTGGCCGGGATACGAGTGCTGGAAATGGGTCAGTTGATCGCCGGGCCGTTTGCCGGGCAGATTCTGGCGGCGTATGGCGCGGAGGTTGTGAAGATCGAGCCGCCGGGTCGCGGTGACCCGTTACGCACCTGGCGCGAGCTTGATGAGAAGGGCACCTCCTACTGGTGGCGCAGCATTGCTCGTAACAAGAAATCGGTTACAGTGGACCTGTCTCGAAGTGCCGGCTGCGAGATTGCTCGGGAGTTACTACTGAAGAGCGATGTGCTCATCGAGAACTTTCGGCCCGGTCGTATGGAGGCCTGGGGACTTGGGCCGGAAACATTCACTGGAAGCCATCCTCAGTTGATTTACACGCGCGTATCCGGTTACGGACAGGATGGGCCCTATGCCAGTAAACCGGGCTTTGCATCAGCGTGTGAGGCCGTTGCCGGACTTCGCTACGTGAACGGGCACTCGGGCGAGACACCGGTTAGGATGAACCTGAGTCTTGGTGATTCACTGGCGGGCATGCATGCCGCCCTTGGTGTTCTGCTTGCCCTGATTGCTCGAATGCGCCCCGGTGGAGAAGGCCAGAGTGTGGATGTATCCATAATGGAGTCGGTATTCAACATGATGGAAGGGGTACTGCCTGAATATGCCGGCGCCGGTCTGGTGCGGGAGCCTTCGGGTTCCACAGTGACAGGTATCGTGCCCACCAATACTTATCAGTGTCGCGATGGCCGTTATATCGTCATTGGCGGAAACGGAGATTCGATTTTCCAGCGTTTGATGTGTGCAGTCGGGCATCCTGAACTTGCCTGTGATGCACGACTGGCAAGTAATCAAGGTCGGGTTGCGCATGAATCCATGATTGATGAAGTACTGGAGTCCTGGTCTCAGAGAATAGACTCAGTTGAGGCCCTGGAAGTGCTCGATGCTGCTGATGTCCCTGCGGGGCCGGTCAATTCCATTGCCGATATCGTCAAAGATGAGCAATTCAAGGCTCGCTCAGTGTTCGAGCACGTCGATGTTGAGGGAGTGTCTCGCTGTGTACCCGCAATGCATCCCAAATTATCGGCAGCCACTGCGCGCAATGACTGGGCAGGTCCTGAGCTAGGGAAGCATACGCAGGAAGTGCTGCAACAATGGCTTGGTGTGGATGAGCGGCAGGTGGAGCAGTGGCAGGAGCTGAGATTAATCTGATTGTGCCTGTGCCCTGAAGCTCGGTTCGAGGCAGGGGTCAAGTTGTTCTGAGGGGCGTCGATACCTGAACTACACGACTGCCTTTCAGAGATTGTTCACGTTGAAGAGTTCGCCTACACTGCGGGTATTGATGGCTGCGGGTATGTACCTGCTGCTGATGTGGGGATACGTCACTTTACCGACACCGCAATTATATGCGGTATTCGCTGCACTGATCATGAGTATTGCCCTGTTGTTCTGGGTAAGCGAGGCTCGTGCGCTGGAACAGCTCTCACGAACGATTGAAACCGAGCGGGTGGCAGCCTGCAATAGCGTGACATTGCCCGGAGATGATATCCCCTCATTGTGCGCATCCATGGAGCGACTGGATCGCTTGAAGTCCGAACTGACACAGCAATATGCCCAGTTCGGCCGGGATCAGGCCCTCATGAATGGAAAGGGACTGGGTACCTGGAACAGGAAGCCTCCTGGACATCAAGGAGATGAGTCTTGACCAGCACCATAGACCATCACGCACTCAGGGTGATATCTTCCGAGCAGCGTCCGGGCAAACCGGATCTCCTTGCGCGGGTTATCCATGTGTTCAAGACCGAGTCGCCTAAGGCCATCGCCGCAATGCAGGTAGGGCTTGACTCAAGCGACCTTGCGGCGGTTAGAAACGCTGCGCATACGCTGAAGTCCAGCAGTGCCTACGTTGGAGCCAAGGTTTTCTCTGAATTGTGCGAAAAGCTGGAGAGCGCTGCGTGCGAAAACAACTACACAGCTTGCGTGGATATGGCGTGCCAGCTTGAGGACTTGTTAGAGGCATGCTGCCTTGAACTTGATGTCTACATGTCCACCATGGCTGCCTGATGAATAATTCGTCCTCACAAGCCATGCAGATGGTTCTGCCAAGCGTAAAGCCTGGCAATCCTACTGTGTTGCACGTCGATGACGATGTTGCGAGCCTGATGATGGCTGAAGGCGCTCTCGAGGATGCAGGTTTTGAGGTTGTGCATGCTGTTAACGGCATTGAGGCTATCGAGTGTTTCAAGGAGCATGATCTGGATCTGATCATCATGGATGCCATCATGCCGGTCATGGATGGCTTCGATACCATCGAAGTCATCCGTTCGCTGCCCGGTGGTGAGCATGTTCCCATACTGATGATCACCGGTCTTGATGATCTTGAATCGATAACGCGTGCCTACGATCTTGGTGCAACCGACTTCCTGACCAAACCTATAAATTTCTTTATCCTGCCGCATCGTGTGCAGTACATGCTGCGTTCCAAACTCACCGGCGATGCGCTGCGCTCCAGCCAGGCAAAGCTTGACAATGCACAACGTATTGCAAGATTGGGAAATTGGGAAATGAATCTTGAGACCCATAGCCTGACATGGTCGCGCGAGTTCGGCCGGGTGATCGGGCTGGCGGCGGATCAAACCGTTGAGTGCTGGTCGGAGCTTCTGGAGCGAATCGAGGACGCCGACAGGCACAATGTCCGATTACTCGCCGATGAAGCGATCGAGATGCATGAAGCCTTCAATATCGAATTTTCAGCGCGATCCAATGTTGACAATACGTTACGTCGAATCCGCCTTGAGGCTGAGCCGCATTGTAACGAACAAGGCGAATGCACTCATATGCTGGGCACCATTCAGGATATTACAGAGCGCATAAACGCGCAGAAACAGATTCATAACCTGGCCTACTACGATTTGGTAACAGGCCTCCCCAACCGTGCGCAGTTGAACGAACAGTTACGTTACACCTTACAGCTGGCATCACGCAATGATTCCAAGTTTGCGTTACTGTTTCTCGACCTTGATCATTTCAAGCAGGTTAATGACACACTGGGGCACGATGCCGGTGACGACCTTTTGAAAGAGGTATCAGGGCGTCTCACCATGGTTGTGCGCGAATCCGACGTGGTATCGACAGGTAATTTCAGGACAGAAGAGCCCGGTTCGCAGCATACTGTGGCGCGACTTGGCGGTGATGAATTCGTTGTGTTGCTAGGTCAGATAAATCGTGCGGAAGACGCTGCACGGGT
Organism: Granulosicoccus sp.; assembly: GCA_045106195.1. Lineage (GTDB taxonomy): Bacteria > Pseudomonadota > Gammaproteobacteria > Granulosicoccales > Granulosicoccaceae > Granulosicoccus. The sequence continues at coordinate 206,162 of JBGCEH010000010.1, read as the reverse complement.
GGCTGAGCGTATTGCCCAGAGAGTCGGGGATCCTTATATGATAGGCGACCAGCCAGTGTCGGTCACCACAACCATCGGCATCAGCGTCTATCCAAGCGATGGACTTGACAGCGAGGCATTGATGAAAAGTGCGGACGTTGCGATGTACCACGCGAAGGAATCCGGCCGAAACGGTTATCAATTCTACTCGCGTGATATTCATGAGAAAGCGCTGGCCCGATTCACGATGGAGGCGCAGCTCAAGGATGCAATAGAAAATGAGGAGTTGACTATTGTCTATCAACCTAAGATCTGTTTTGTTACGGGTGCAGTGACAGGTGTGGAAGCACTGGTTCGCTGGAACCATCGTGAAGAGGGAAATATCAGCCCTTCAGATTTTATTCCTCTCGCCGAGGAGACAGGATTGATCCTACCGCTGGGACGTTGGGTACTCAGAACGGCTGCCAGGCAAATGCAGGAATGGATGAATGCAGGGGTGCAGCCACTGTCGATGGCGGTCAACTGTTCCTCCGTACAGTTTACGCGCAGCAATATGGTTGCTGATATTAATGAGGCGATTGAATACAGCGGTCTGAACCCTAAGAACCTCGAGATTGAGCTTACCGAGAGCCTTTTGCTGAAGGATTTTGATGCCGGGATTCAGATTCTTCGCAATATGAAGGATCTAGGCGTTCAGGTTGCGATTGATGATTTCGGCACCGGCTTTTCATCCTTGAGTTACCTTAAGCGTTTGCCGGTCGACAAGCTCAAGATAGATCAAAGCTTCGTAAAGGATCTATGCACCGACCCTGGCGATGTCGCCATTGTTTCTGCCATCATCACCTTGAGTCACAATCTCGATCTTACGGTTGTTGCAGAAGGCGTCGAGACGCCTCAGCAATACGACATCCTGCGCAACTTCGATTGTAACGAGGGCCAGGGTTATCTTTTCAGCAAACCCATGAAGGGCAGCGAATTCAGACTGTGGCTGGACGAATTCAACGTGCCAGGTGTGTTGAAAGCATCAGGGATGTAGTCAGGCTCTAACGGTCTTTCCATTGTGGCGGACGTTTTTCAAAAAAAGCATCAATGCCCTCACTGACATCGTCTGCCATCATATTGCAGGCCATGGCACTTCCGGCAAGTTCGTATGCCTCGCTGAGCGGCATTTCAATCTGTTTATAGAACATTGATTTACCCGTAGTGACGGCCACTGTCGATTTGGCACAAATACGTTTAGAAAGCTCTGCTACGCTCGAATCAAGCTTGTCCAGTGGAACGCTTTGATTAATCAGACCCCAGTCGACAGCACAGGATGCGTCGATAAAGTCACCCGTCATTAGCATGTGAAAGGCTCTTTTACGGGCTACATTGCGCGACAGCGCGACTGACGGTGTACTGCAGAACAAGCCAAGGTTGATACCTGATACGCCAAACCTGCAATGATCAGCAGCTATTGCCAGGTCGCAGTTGGCTACCAGCTGACAACCGGCAGCGGCGGCAATACCTTGCACTTTTGCGATAACCGGTTGTCGCAGCTTAACGAGCGACTGCATGAACTGACTGCACTTTGCGAACAATGCCTGTTGCCATTGCTCATCAATGTGCGCGCGCATCTCTTTCAGATCATGACCTGCGCAGAAGGCTTTACCAGAGGCTGCAATAACCACAACCCGTACCGAATCCGGCAGATCATCTATCGCGCTCTGCAAGGCGTCCAGCATGGCGTGACTCAGAGCATTGAATTGCTCAGGTCGGTTCAGGGTAAGTGTCAGAATGCCCGTGTCTGACAATTCTGATATGAGAAAGGCATCATTCTGCCGCTTATGGCTGGCTGAATCGACTGCATCCCCGACGCTGTTATCTGACATCCGCACTCTCCACCGCATATACCTGTCATGGTGCCACTAGTCTGCATTGGTTGCCAGTGTTAGCCTTCACCGTTAGACCACTCTACCGGATAGCCCTGATCCATGTCTGAATCCCGCCCTGCCAGCAAGCTATTGCTCGATGCCGATACTTTTGCCACGATTCTTGATGAGCGTTTGCCTTTTGCGCAACTCATGGGGCTTGCGGTGGATGAATTTCATGATGATTACGTGACGATGCGTGCAGTCTACAGCGAGCGTTTTCTCCGACCGGGAGGCACTGTGGCAGGTCCTATCATGATGGGATTGGCGGATGCTGCTGTCTACGCATTGGTGCTGTCACGCATTGGTCCGGTCGAGCTGGCGGTGACCACCCAGTTGTCGATCAACTTTCTGCGTAAACCTGAACCTGCTGATGTTGTTGCACATGCCAGTATGCTCAAATTGGGCAAACGCCTCGCAGTGGCGGAAGTTGTTCTTTATAGTGAAGCGCTGGGCATCGAACAGGCAGTAGCCCATGCAACGGCTACCTATTCGATTCCGCCACCAGACAGGAGAGACATATGAGCAGCACTTCAGGAACAAGGGGGTTTGAAAGCACGCAAGCGTGTGTGTTCGATGCTTACGGGACCTTGTTCGACGTGCACTCGGCAGTTTCAGCAATGCAGGATGACATCGGCCCGGAGTATGCCCGGTTTTCAGCGGCGTGGCGTCAAAGACAGCTCGAGTACACGTGGTTGTGCAGCCTTATGGGCGAGCATCGGGATTTCTGGCGATTGACGTCTGATGCGCTGAGTGTGACCCTGCGCGAGTTTACAATGGAAAGCAGCAATCTGCACGAGAGACTGATGCAGGCTTATCTAAAGTTAAGTGCCTTTAATGAGGTGTCGGGAGTTCTTGCGCTTCTCAAGCGTGCCGGATTAAAAACAGCCATATTAACCAACGGCACCCCCACCATGATCGAATCAGCGGTGAACAATTCGGGAATAGGTCAATGGTTGGATTTTCAACTTTCGGTGGAGAGTGTCGGCATATTCAAGCCGGATCCGCGAGTCTACCAACTTGCCGTCGACTCTCTGGGCGTGCCCGCAAACAACATCGCCTTCATGTCATCGAATGTGTGGGATGCCTCCGGTGCGGCACATTTCGGATTCAATGTGGCATGGATCAATCGTTATTTTCAACCGTCTGAAGCGTTGCCGGGTACACCTGCTGCCATGTTGTCCACTCTGTCAGAATTACCGCCATTGCTGGGAATTTGCTGACGATCAAGGCATGCGGACAGTACTGCCAGTTTCTGGTCGGCGTCCATTTGCCGCCAACGGGTGATCTCGTCGATGCTTCTGAGGCAACCTGAGCATAATTGCGAAGGTTCATCAATCTTGCAAATACCTCGGCAAGGTGATGCGATATCAAGTTTCATGCAAATACGTCGGGTTGGTTGGCAATGTCGGGAGAAGCTGGATTCTACCTTTATTGTGTCGCGATGATGTCAGTAAATTACTTTCTGTTGCGCCTGCGTTGATACGCACTGCTACACTGGCCACATTCTTGGGATAACAGTACCTGATAGACGAATGCAGGTTTTCAATTTTGGTTCCATCAACATCGATCTTGTGTACCGCGTACCGCATCTGGTTGCGCCTGGTGAGACGCTGCCAAGTCAGTCACTGGATACGGTTCTTGGTGGAAAAGGAGCTAATCAGTCCGTTGCCCTTGCCAGGGCGGGAGCGCGTGTCACGCATATCGGCAGGCTCGGTAACACCGACAGTTGGGCGTGTGACCAGATGCAGGCGGCTGGCGTCGATGTCTCGCAGGTATCCATGATCGATGGTCCCAGCGGACATGCCATCATTCAGGTTGATGACCATGGCGAAAACGCGATCATTCTGCATGGCGGCGCTAATCAGTCGTTCACCCATGACGAACTCGCTGTGATGCTGAAATCGGCCGAGGCGGGGGATTGGCTTTTAATGCAGAACGAATGCAATGGTCTGGATAGCGCCTTTGCACTGGCAGAGAGTCTGGGCATGCGTATCGCTTTCAATCCTGCTCCCATGACTCCCCGAATTGCACAATTGCCTCTGGAACGCTGTGAACTTCTCATTGTCAACGAAACCGAAGCTGCAGCACTTGCCGGAAATCATGATCTTGACGCCGCCATTGTGACTCTGGGAAAGAGGTACCCACAGACGCGACTGGTTCTGACACTCGGTGCGAAAGGCGCGATGTTGCAGCGGGGAGAGCTGCAACTTTCGGCAAAGGCCATGAAAGTGGCTGCCGTGGATACCACCGGCGCTGGCGATACCTTCGTGGGCTACTTTCTGGCATCCCTTATGACCGGTCTGGATGATCAAAGTGCCTTGCAACGGTCTTGTGCAGCAGGGGCATTGTCCGTGACTAAACCTGGCGCAGCGCCGAGCATTCCGACCCGTGCAGAACTTGATCTGTTTCTTGGTCAATCGGATGGCGGCGAATCAATCAATCACTGAATATTTTCAGCGAGCCCTTTACCCACAGACATGAATACACACATACACAAAGTGATTTTGGATACCGATCCCGGTGTGGACGATGCCATGGCCATCGCCTATGCCTTCGCTCATCCTCAGATCGAACTGCTCGCGTTGACGACCGTTTTCGGTAACCTCAATATCGAGTACACGACCAGGAACGCTCAATACATTCTGGACACTATCGGTGCGTCTGATGTCGCGGTAGCGATGGGAGCCGCGGTGCCCAGTGTTCAATCACCGTTGCCTTATGCAGATTTTGTACATGGTGCGGATGGGATAGGCAACGCCTATCCCGGAAGTACACCCGACCTGCCAGCAGCACAAGCGGTGAGGCTCAATCCCGAGGCTCGTCACGCCCACGTTGAAGATCTCGATGCTGCCGATTTCATCATTGCAGCAGCGCGCGCCGACCCTGGCGAAATCACTCTTGTCGCTGTCGGGCCCTTGACGAATATTGCAGAAGCGTATCGGCGTGAACCCCGACTACCCGAGCTGGTCGCGGGATTGATTATCATGGGGGGTACGCTGGACGAACCAGGCAACGTTACTCCGCTTGCCGAAGCTAATTTCTTCAATGATCCGCACGCAGCAGACGCGCTGTTTGCCGCGGAATGGCCAACGACTCTTGTTGGGTTGGATGTTACACATCGCATAATGATCCGTGATAGCGATCTCAAAAAGCTTGAACACAAGGCGAATAAGACGGGCAAGCTCATCTGGGAAAGTAGTCGCTTCTACGTGGACTTCTACACACGCAGTGGGGCTGCCAAAGAGGCCTTCAGTGAAGGCGCAGAGCCGCAGTGTGCCATGCATGATGCAGCAGCCATCGCCTGCCTGTTGATGCCCGATGCATTTGAAACTCAATCCGGTCCATCCCGGGTCATACACGACGGCATGGCATCGGGGCAGCTGGCGGTAGACAGAAAAGGTTATTCCTATGCGCTGCCCTATTGGCAGGAACGGCCTGACACGCATGTGTGCACGGGCGTGGATTCATCACGTGTGCGTGAGCATTTCCTGTCTACTATTATTGATAACCATCATCGTTAGAACAAAGGAATTGGACAGGCGTGAATACGAGAAAATTGTGGCTATTGACTACCGTAATTTTATCCTGCCTCATAGTGGGTGGTTGTGATTGGGTTGATTCTGGAGGAAGTAGTCAGGCAGCACCGGTCGTCATAACAGAAATTCTTCTCGATGATGTCCCGATTGGCGAGGGAGCGCCAGTCAACGAGCAAAGCATTGCGCGCATCACCGCACGCCACAGCAGTGCTGGTCTCGAACGGACGTACGCCTGGTCCGAGATGCCACTCGAGCAGGGCAATTTGCCGGAATGCGCTGAAAAAAATGGTTTCAACACAGAGCTTGCCGCCCGGACTCTGGCGCAAGCTTGCACTTCCCCTTCTGATTGTTCGCTTGGGTTTATCAAGCGAGAACCAGTTCCTGGTGAACAGACTGACATTGAGCCAGATGTAGATCCCGCAACGCAGGAGCTCACCCGTGACACCGAATTCGATCTGCGCATCCCAACCCTTCAGGCTTCCATCGGCGTTCGTTACGCACTGGTTGAGGAGGACAGTAGTGGTAATGTTTTCAATAGTGAGTATAGTTTTTGTCTGATTGCTATCAACGAGGCGCCCGATGCCAATGACGATACGTTCTCTACCCTGGAAGGCACAGTACTTAACGTAACGCTGACTACGGTCAACTTGTTAACCAATGACAGCGATGATATCGATGTCAGTAACGCAGACCTTTCCATCGTGCCGGAACCGTTGGTTGCGCCGGAACATGCAGCCTTTTTCGAACTGGGTAACGACGGAAGCTTCACTTATGAATCGAGTCTGGTTGATTTGCGTGAGGACCAGTTAGACGGATTTGAATACGAGCTCACCGACGGGGTATTTACCAGCACGGCTAGAGTCACAATCCGAGTGGCAGCAACCAACGAAGCGCCTCGCATACTTGATCCGATTGCTCCTTTATCCGCCGTTGAAGATGATCCATTTTCCGTTGACCTCGCCCCGAATTTTCGTGACCCGGAAGGCGGCAATCTCACTTTTACACTGTCTCCGTTAGCGCCGTTGGCCACTGGTAGCGGACTGATGCTCAGCCGTGCAGGTGTGCTTTCCGGAACGCCGACCACGGCCGATGTGGGTGAATACGAACTCATTCTGCGAGTCAGTGATGGTGGTCGTGTTACTGACGCACCCTTCACGCTGGTGGTCGCGGCGACATCCAATCGAGCGCCTGTTTTTGTAGCAGGTTCAATCGAGGAGGAAGTTGAAGGGCCGAGGATGGTGATTATGCGTATAACTCCCAGATTCTCGGATCCTGACGGTGACAGGCTAACGTACAGCATGGCTGGGGATGGCACATTACCTGATGGACTGTCCATCAATCGATCTACCGGGATTATTTCCGGAAGGCCGCGTGTTATCGGAATTTACGAAGATTTGCGAGTCAGGGCAACCGACCCGGACGGTGCCTCGGCTCTGTCCTCGGTGTTTACTGTGAGTGTTACGGGTATTTAATGAGTTTGCGAGCCAAGCGCTATCTTTTCGTCAAGCATTCACCCAATTGGAACGTGGATCGTTGCACGCGCTGGATGCAGACGAACGGCAAAACGGTTGATTGGTGCTACCCGGTAGATGAAGATCCTTTTCCCGATCCGGCGGCCTACGCAGGTGTTGTCGTATTTGGTGGCGCTAACAGCGCAAACGACTGCGCTTCACACGAATGGGTTCGTCGAGAGCTGCATTTCGTTGAACAGTGTCTAGAAAAAGACACGGCGTTTTTCGGCATCTGTCTGGGTGCGCAAATACTGGCACGCGCACTTGGCGCTGATGTCCGACCACATGAATCTGAATTGAAAGAGGTGGGTTTTTGTCGTGTGGATCCTGTCGAGCCAGCAAGTCCGTACCTGACTTCTCCCTTGACGGTGATGCAATGGCACTCCGAAGGCTTTGACTTGCCACCAGGCACTCAGAGAATAGCTACCGGTGACGATTTTCCGAATCAGGCCTATGCACTCAGTGATCGTGTAATCGGTTTGCAGTTCCATCCTGAAGTCAATAGCGACGTGCTGGCTATATGGCATGAGCGAAACAAGACGCGCAGTAGTGGTGTGCTGACTGACGAGCAGAGGGCGGCAATGATGGCGGATGCCCACCGTTACGAAAATGACATCACGATCTGGCTTGACGGATTTCTGACTCGCTGGACTGGTCTGTGCGAAGCCAGGCGCTAGTGGCTTATGGCTGATTCCAACAGCCTGCTTCTCAATATTTTTATCTATCTGCTCGCGGGTTTGCTGGCGGTACCCAGTGCCCGGCGTCTGGGTCTTGGTCCGGTATTCGGCTATTTGTTTGCTGGCATCCTGATAGGCCCCTGGGGCCTGGCGCTGATACGAGATGTCTATACGATAGAGCTGTTTTCCAGTGTTTCCACGGTGTTGCTGTTATTCCTGGTCGGATTGCAAGCCACGCCTGATCGCATCAATCGCCTGTTGGGTGACTTGCTCTCACTGGGTTTATGGCAGTTCTTTCTGACCACGCTGCTTGTTGCTCTGGTTGCGATGCTCATTGGTCATCCCTGGCATCATGCGCTGGTGGCCGGACTTGCATTGTCCATCTCCTCTGAGGCGGTTGCCAGGCATGCGTTTGATGAGCGTTACCCTACAGGATCTGCAGTAACAGAGACCGGTTATCAGTTGCTGTTAACGCAATCCATGTTGCTGGTAGCGGTGATCGTGATTCTGCCGATGTTTGCGTTTGAGGCTGTGATTGTCGAAGGCAGCCCATGGCCGAAAATTCTCAAGGGCTGCATTGTGGTTGCGGTATTTGGTGTGCTTGCCCATCTGGCCTTGCGACGGGCATTCCGTTATGTCGTGAGTATCGGTCTGGATGAGGTGTTTGCAGCATTTGCTGTCTTGCTTGCCATCGGCGTACTGCTTATTGTCGATGCCATGGGGCTCCCGCTGGAGCTGGGTGCTTTGCTCAGCGGGTTTCTACTGATCAGATCTGAATACGGTGCTGCCATCAGAATAGCGATCAATCCGTTCACGGGTCTGCTAGTGGGTATGTTTTTCATATCAACCGGAATGCAGATCGATTTTGCAACGTTTATCAGAAAACCACTAGAGACCTTTGCGCTTGTTGCCTTGCTGGTGGGTGCCAAGGCATGGATCATCCGCAATATTCTTCGTTATTCTTCAGTGCCCCGGCAGCAACGGATCTGGTTGGCTACCGTACTTGCGCAAAGCGGCGAACTGGCGTTTGTGGTTATCGCGTTGGCGGTTTCCTACCAGGCAATTCCTGACAAGTTGGCCGCTCAGCTCGTGCTGGTGATTGCGCTTTCGATGCTAACAACACCATTACTGCTGTTCTACGCGGCACGCCGCGATACATTGCCCGCCATTCAGCAGAGCGACACCGGCCTGGACGGCGGAGAACAGGCCGATTCACAGGTCATCGTTGCCGGTTTCGGACGCATGGGTCGGGTGGTGTCACATCTTTTGAAAAACAATGGTTTCCGGGCGGTCGTCATTGACCACAACCCTGACCGTTTCACACAATTGCGTGCTGACGGTTTTGTCGGGTTTTATGGTAATGCCTTGCGCCCTGATTTGCTTGAGGCCGCGGGTGCTGAGCGTGCCAGCGTGATGGTTGTCGCTATCGATGATCCGGAAGCGGCAATCGAACTCGTTCGACATGTGCATCGCGAATACCCGCATCTGAAATTGCTCTCACGGGCAGTTGATACGAACGGTGAGCATCGCCTTCTGCGCAGTGGCGCTGATCGAGCGTATGGTGAGACCTTTGAAACGGCATTACTGCTAGGCGAGGACGTTTTGGAACTGGTCGGAATGAGTCCGCTGGATGCGCAGGCCGTTGCAGAACACTATCGCGACAATGCGCTTGAGCAACAAGTGCAGCTCGCCAAAGCGGCTCAGTCCTAGTCTCTTTGGCCCTGTGGCGGTATATTGTCCACCAACATTGAGATCAGGTCAGAGGTGCCCGCATGAAAGGAAACGACGTCGAATCGCTTACCAAGCTGCTTAAGGAACACAACGTTGCCCTATCAGCGGTAAAGGCAAACAAATTGATGCTCGGCCTCGGCCTGCTTGAAGAGGCAACGCGCGAGAGTTCGACACGTCCCGGGGTCATCAAAAAGTACAAGGTGCTGAGTGAAAGAGGCCTTGACTATGGTGTCAATGAGGAGAACCCGCAGAGTCCTGACCAGACCTCACCCTACTACTACAAAGACAGTTTCGCCGATCTTGCCAAGCTGCTGCTTGAAGCCGAGGCGGCGGCAGACAGCTAGGCTTGCAGGGCCTGTACTGGCAGTCCTTGGAGGGCTGTGTCTGTCTGGCTAAAAAGGGTTCGTGATACACTCGGCGAAGGCTATCAGGGTAGCGCCAGAGCAGGTTGCTACCAACACCTTCAGAGGACTTAAAAATGAAGAATTCACGCTTGGGCATCTGCCTTGGAAGCGTTGCCGGGTTGCTTCTTGCAAGCTCTTTCGCTGTGGCAGAAGATATTTCACCGGCCGTGGTTTTTGACATGGGTGGCAAGTTCGACAAGTCGTTCAACCAGGGCGTGTACGACGGGGTAGAGCGCTTCAAAACCGAATCAGGTATTGAATACCGGGAGTTTGAAGTCACCAATGAGACTCAGCGCGAGCAGGCACTGCGTCGTATGGCTCAGCGAGGTGCCAACCCGATTCTGGGCGTCGGTTTTGCACAGGCAGGTCCTATGCAAACAGTAGCCGAGGAATTTCCGGACACCAAATTTACCTTGATCGATGGCGTTGTCGATTTACCGAACGTACAGTCTGTTGTTTTCAAGGAGCAGGAAGGCTCCTTTCTGGTTGGACTACTTGCCGCAATGGCCTCCGAAAACGACATGGTCGGGTTTGTCGGTGGTATGGATATCCCGCTGATTCGCCGTTTTGCCTGTGGTTTCGAGCAGGGCGCCAAACACGTGGATGCCTCCGTTGGTGTCTTGCAGAACATGACCGGCACAACACCATCAGCCTGGAATGACCCGGGGCGTGGCAGCGAACTGGCCAAGGGACAGTTTGATCGTGGTGTTGACGTTATATATGCAGCCGCTGGTGGTACCGGTGTGGGTGTTTATCAGGCAGCTAAAGACGGGGGCAAACTGGCTATCGGGGTCGACTCCAACCAGAATTACCTGCATCCGGGCACCATGCTGACATCCATGCTCAAGCGTGTTGATGTTGCAGCCTATAACGCGTTCAAGGATGCCCAGGATGGCACCTGGGAGCCGGGCATGAAAGTACTGGGACTGGCTGAAGATGGGGTAGGCTGGGCACTTGACGAGAACAATGAATCCTTGATCTCAGACGATATGAAAGCTGCGGTGGAAGCTGCTGCTGCAAGCATCGTTGCCGGCGAGATTACCGTACACGACTACATGTCGGATAACAGCTGCTCGTACTGATTCATCGCCGTCCGTCATGGGCATAAGTGAAGTTCCAAGGGATGAGGCAGAAACGTCTGCCTCATCCTGCACGACCGCCTACGCCATAGAGCTGCGTGGTATATCCAAGCGATTTGGAGCGGTAAAGGCAAACCATGACATCGATCTGCGCGTAAAGCGCGGCACCATCCATGGCATCGTGGGTGAGAATGGCGCTGGAAAATCCACGCTTATGAGTATTCTGTACGGCTTCTATCAAGCCGACACCGGCTCCGTTCACATCAACGGCGTACCCGTGCAGATCAACAGTTCACGCGATGCCATCGATGCAGGCATTGGCATGGTGCATCAGCACTTCATGCTCGTTGACAATTTCAGCGTACTCGAGAACGTCATGCTCGGTGCGGAAACTCACACCCTGCTAAGCCATAGTGCCAGCGATGCACGCAGAGGGTTACAGAAGATTGCCGAGAATTATCAGTTGTCAGTGCATCTGGATTCACTTGTGTCCAGCCTGCCAGTGGGTGAACAACAACGAACTGAAATACTTAAAGCGCTATACAGGCGTGCTGAAATTCTTATACTCGATGAACCCACCGGGGTTCTGACCCCGCAGGAAGCTGATCAACTTTTCCGTGTTCTCGATGCGCTTCGCGATCAGGGTGTCACCGTCATCCTCATCACTCATAAGCTGCGCGAAATCATGGATATCACCGACAACGTGTCGGTGTTGCGTCTCGGGGAAATGGTAGCCCACTTGAAAACCTCTGATACCAGCATGAACGAGCTGGCCGAACTCATGGTGGGACGCAAACTTGAGACCCGCAATTTTCATCGTACGGAGCCATTGCCTGCCGATACGCCTCTGGGCATTGAGGTCAACAACCTCGGTGTGATTGACGATACAGGCAAGGCGCGCATCAAAGGTATCTCGTTTAACGTCAGGCGCGGTGAGATAGTAGGTATCGCTGGTGTTGCTGGCAATGGACAAAGCATGCTGCTCGAAGTACTTTCCGGAATGACGTCTCCAACAACCGGGTCGTTCGTTATCAATGGACATAATGTCAGCGAGGAAGAACGCGTCAGCCCATCGCAAATGCGACAATACAACGTCCAGCACGTCCCGGAAGACCGCCTGAAACTTGGTCTTGTAAAATCTTTCACCGCCGCCGAAAGCTCGGTGCTGGGCTACCAGCGCTCGTACAAATTCAGTGTGCGTGGGTTGCTCCGACTGGATTTCATCAGAAAAGCCTGCCAGAGGCTTATGCAAGGGTTTGATGTACGCCCCGGTAATCCCGTATTGAAGTCTGCTTCGTTTTCTGGCGGTAATCAGCAAAAGCTTATTCTGGCTCGAGAGCTTGAAAAATCACCAGAGATACTTCTGGTTGGACAACCCACCCGAGGTGTTGACATTGGCGCTATCGAACTCATCCACGAAAAAATCGTCGAGATGCGTGATGCCGGCTGTGCCGTTCTGCTGGTATCGGTAGAGCTCGATGAAATCATGGCGCTGGCTGATCGTATTCTGGTGATGTTCGAAGGCAATATCGTTGCCGAGGTGGCAGGCATCGATGCCAACAAGACGCAGCTTGGACTGATGATGGCCAACGCCCACAACAACGAAGCGGCATGAGTATCAGCACCAGCAACATCGAACTCCCTGCCTGGCTCGAGATTGGCGTCATCCCGGTACTCAATATTCTGATGGCCTTGTTTTTTTCAGGGCTGATCATGCTGGCTATCGGGGTCAACCCGATTGAAGCGGTTGGCATCATGATCAACGGAGCCTTCGGTTATGACGAAGCCGTGGGCTACACCTTGTATTACACCACCAATTTTATTTTCACAGGTCTGGCAGTGGCAGTAGCTTTCCACGCCAATCTGTTCAACATTGGTGGGGAAGGGCAGGCATATATTGGTGGTCTGGGTGTTGGGCTTGTATTTTTGACGCTGGACAGCTACCTGCCCACCATTCTGCTCATCCCGATAGGCATTGCCGCCGCGGGACTTTTTGGTGCAGCCTGGGCGTTTATTCCGGCATGGCTTCAGGCACACCGTGGCAGTCACATCGTCATTACTACCATCATGTTTAATTTCATCGCGGCATCCATCATGGTTTACCTTCTGGTCAATGTGCTGATCAAGCCCGGCCAGATGTCACCAGAGTCACGCATCTTTGATGAAGCTGCATGGCTGCCATTCATGCACGAGTTTCTGGCGATTTTTGGCATGGAAGTTACACGCTCACCGCTGAATGTTTCGCTGTTTTTCGCTCTGGCCTGTTGTCTGTTTGTCTGGCTCTACATTTGGCGCACACGTTGGGGATACGAGCTGCGAACGGCAGGGCACAGCGAACACGCCGCACGCTACGCCGGTATCAAACCCAAAACCGTCATCATCAGTGCTATGTGCGTGTCGGGCGCCCTGGCAGGTTTTGTTGCCGTCAATGAAATCATGGGCGTTCATCACAGGCTATTGCTGAATTTCACCGCCGGTTACGGGTTCACCGGCATCGCCGTGTCTCTGATGGGACGCAATCATCCCATCGGTATCATCATGGCAAGCTTGCTGTTCGGTGTGCTCTATCAAGGCGGTGCCGAGCTTGCGTTTGAGATCCCGAAAATTACCCGTGAGATGGTCGTGGCAATTCAAGGGCTCATCATCCTTTTCTCAGGCGCGCTGGCCCTCATGCTGCGTCCGTGGGTGGTGCATTTGTATCTGAAGTTCAAGCCGGTTGATGATGTGGTGCCTGCCTGATGGATATGCTTTCGGCATCCTTCGCCATCCTTGATGCAACGCTGCGTGTATCCACACCCTTGATTCTGGCCGCCATGGCAGGTCTGTTTTCCGAACGATCAGGCATCGTGGATATCAGTCTCGAAGGCAAGATGCTGGCATCCGCCTTTGCCGCCGGCTCTTTAGCCGCGGTTACCGGTAGTGCCTGGTTGGGCCTGTTCTGTGGCATCTCCGTCGGCATCGCACTTGGCCTGGTCCATGGATTCGCCTGCATTACCCATCGTGGCAACCAGGTTGTCAGCGGCCTGGCCATCAATATTCTGGCATCCGGACTTACCGTAGTACTCGGAATTGCCTGGTTCAGCCAGGGCGGCCAAACCCCTTCATTGGCAAGCGACGCTCGCTTCATGCCTGTAGAGCTTCCTTTTGCTCAGGCGCTCTCCGGCAACATCCCCATCCTCGGACAGTTCTATGCAGATGTGATCAGCGGGCACAATGTTCTTGTCTATGTCGCATGGGTAGCTGTTTTTGGTACCTGGTGGGTCGTCTACCGTACACGTTTTGGTTTACGACTCAGAGCGGTCGGTGAAAATCCTCTCGCTGTGGACACCGGTGGCCTTTCAGTCAGTGGTCTGCGTTTCTCGGCCGTTGCCATATGTGGTGCCTTATCGGGCATAGCCGGTGCCTATCTGTCCACTGCACAAAATGCATCCTTCGTGCGTGAAATGACCGCCGGGCAGGGCTACATCGCACTGGCAGCGCTGATTTTCGGCAAATGGCAGCCATTGCCTGCCATGCTTGCCTGTCTGATGTTCGGATTTCTGGACGCCATCGCCATTCGCTTGCAGGGTGTTGAGCTCCCTATTATTGGCGAAGTTCCCGTTCAAGCCATTCAAGCGTTGCCGTATGTACTTACTGTTGTATTGCTGGCAGGTTTCATTGGCCGGGCGACCGCACCAAAGGCTGTGGGTATCCCGTTTGTCAAAGAACGTTGAAGGCTTGGCCGTCTGTTAAACTACCGGCCCTGATTCCACACGCTAGAAGTATTGTCTGATGAACAAAATTCTGTTGTCGCTGCCGGTTGACCAGAAAGTGGGTATCGCCTTTTCCGGAGGGCTGGATACCTCAGCAGCCATTGCCTGGATGAAGCAGAACGGTGCGCTTCCCTACGCCTACACGGCAGATCTCGGGCAACCGGATGAGGATGATTTCGAAAACATCGCTGCGCGTGCCAGAGAATATGGTGCTGAAGAGGCTCGCACTGTCGATTGTACGGAGGTACTCGTTAACGAAGGTCTGGTGGCCATCATGTGCGGTGCTTTTCACATCTCCAGCGGCGGTAAGAAGTACTTCAATACAACACCTCTGGGGCGCGCTGTTACCGGTACGATTCTGGTGCGCGCCATGCAGGAAGATGATGTTCACATCTGGGGGGATGGCTCGACCTATAAAGGTAATGACATAGAGCGATTTTATCGCTACGGGCTGATGACCAACCCTGATTTACGTATTTACAAGCCCTGGCTCGACGCCACCTTCGTGGCAGAGCTCGGTGGCCGCAAGGAGATGAGTGATTTCCTCAACGCTCACGGATTCGAGTATCGCGCCAGTAAAGAAAAAGCCTACTCCACAGATGCCAACATCCTCGGTGCCACTCACGAAGCCAAAGATCTGGAATTTCTCAACCGAGGCATGCATATTGTTGAACCCATTATGGGCGTTAAATTCTGGGACATGTCAGTCGACATCGCACCTGAACAAATCAGCATTACCTTTGAAGACGGCATGCCCGTCGCGCTGAACAACAAGCGTTTTGATTCATGTGTGGATCTGTTCCGGGAAGCCAATACCATCGGCGGTCGTCACGGTCTGGGCATGTGCGATCAGATAGAGAACCGCATTATCGAAGCTAAGAGTCGCGGCATCTACGAAGCGCCGGGAATGGCTCTGTTGCACATCGCCTACGAGCGTCTCCTTAACGGCATTCACAACGAAGACACGCTGGACAATTATCACGCACTGGGCAGACGCCTTGGCAAGCTGCTCTATCAGGGACGCTGGTTCGATCCACAGTCGATGATGCTTCGCGACAGCTTGCAAAAATGGATAGGTCAAAGCGTCAACGGCACCGTCACGCTCGAGTTGCGCCGAGGCGATGACTATTCGTTACTCGATACCGAAAGCGACGATCTCACGTACTCGCCGGAGAGTCTGTCAATGGAAGTTGTCGAGAACGAAGCATTCAGCCCGCTGGATCGTATCGGTCAACTGTCACTGCGTAATCTTGATATTGATGACTCACGTGAAAAACTGCATAAATATGCCGAGAAAGGCGTACTACCCGCAGGTGATGCAATGAAACAACTTCTCAGCAACTCCTGATTACCTGATTCATGTCATCTGTCGATGAGCGATTGCTTAGCGTTCCGTTAGTGCCCGGCAAGAGCGTCAGCGATTATCGGGATCTGTTTCTATCGGGCCGATCGCTTATCGACGTCAGAGCGCCTGCCGAATTCGAAAAGGGCGCTTTTCCAGCCTCCATCAACCTACCTTTGATGAGCGACGAAGAGCGTCACCTGATTGGAATCCGATACAACGAGGACGGTCAGGACGCAGCGATAGCACTGGGCGCAGAACTTGTAACGCCCCAGTTGCAGAATCAGCGTGTGAAGCTGTGGAAGGCCATAGTACGAGCACAACCGGATGCCTGTCTGTACTGCTTTCGTGGCGGCTTGCGTTCTCGTATCTCACAACAGTGGCTTGCCGAAGCTGGTATTCAGATACCTTTGGTCAAAGGTGGGTACAAGGCACTGCGCTCGTTTCTCATTAATGAGCTTGACAGATTATGTGCCGTTCAGTCATTCATCCTTATTGGCGGCCGTACTGGTAATGGTAAAACTCTGCTGCTTAACCGGCTCGGCCCGACGATAGACCTGGAAGGACTCGCCAATCACCGCGGATCAAGCTTCGGTGGCATGCCACAAGGTCAGCCGCGCAACATTGATTTTGAAAACGAATTAACCATCGAGTTAATGCGGCTGGAGTCACAAGGATGTGCGTCGGTATTTCTTGAGGACGAGGCGCGACTCATTGGTAGAGTCTGTATACCGGATAGTCTTCGCCAGGCAATGCAGGAGGCACCCATTTATATCCTTGAGTGCGATATGCACCAACGTATCGATAACTGCTTTGATGATTATGTGACCGATCTGTTGCAACGCTATCTTGAAAAGTACGGAACCACCTCAGGATTCGATGCCTACGCCGAACATCATCGACAAAGCCTTACCCGTATAAGAAAACGTTTTGGGGGTGAAAACTATCAGCGTGCCAGAGCTTTGCTCGATGATGCACTGGCCATGCACAGACACTATGATGAGACATCCGAGTATCGTCCCTTCATAGAGATGCTATTGCGTGAGTACTATGACCCGATGTATGACTATCAATTGAGCAAGAAATCCAATCGGGTTGTGTTCAAAGGCACGTGCGACCAGATTCTGGAAAAAGCGCAAGTGCACAATGAGTAACGCACCTGTTGTCAGAGATATCTGTCTGGTCGGTGGTGGGCATAGTCATGCATTGCTGCTGCGCCGCTGGGCGATGCAACCCATGGCCGGTGTCCGTTTAACGCTCGTATCCAGTGCCGTACTTACACCTTATTCGGGTATGTTGCCGGGCCTTGTTGCCGGTCACTATTCACATGACGATATTCATATAGACCTGTTACGACTGTGTAGCTGGGCGAACGTACGATTTATAGAAGACACTGTAACCGGTATAGATTCAGCACAGCAACAAGTTCTCTTCAACGACCGACCAGCACTTGGTTTTGATGTGCTGTCCCTTGATACCGGTTCCACTCCCGATCTCTCTGTGCCGGGCTCGGGTCACTATGTCACGCCGGTAAAACCTGTTAGTAACTTCCATGCACGTTGGCAGCAATTGCAGGCAAGGCTCAATACCACAGGTGATACGGATGTCTCGATTGGCGTTGTTGGATCCGGTGCAGGTGGATTTGAACTTGTGACCGCCATGCAACATCAACTGCGTCAGACATCAGCGCGTTGCTACTGGGTTCTACGTTCAGATGACGCCATCAGCGGACGACCCGCAAACGTCGGAAAATTCGCGCAACGTGCAGCTATCGCAGCTGGCATTGAAGTGATTCGCCACTTTGATGTGGTAGCCGTAGAACCCGGTCGACTGACTGCTGCCGATGGCAGAACCTGTGAGCTCGATGAAATCGTTTGGTGTACGTCAGCAACAGGGCCGTCATGGCCAGCCGCTGCGGGGCTCGACGTGGACGCTCGGGGTTTCGTTGCCACCAACGCATTCCTGCAAAGCACCTCGCATCCGTTTGTGTTTGCCACCGGAGATGTAGGCACACAAGTGAAAACACCCAGCCGTAAGGCTGGCGTATTTGCGGTCCGGCAAGCTCCGGTGTTGTTCAAGAACCTGCGTAGCTACTTGCTGGGTACCGCGTTAAAACCGTATAAACCTCAAAAGGACTTCCTTAGCCTGATGGCCACAGGACCCAGACACGCGATTGCAAGCAGAGGGCCAGTTGTTGTTCAGGGTAACTGGGTGTGGCGTTGGAAAAACCATATCGATCAGAGTTTCATGGATCGTTTTCACAACTTGCCAAAGCGTGAAATGAATGCAACGCTCGCACGGTTACCCAAGGCATTGAATGAATCCGATTCTACGAATATGATGCGATGTCGAGGATGTGGTGCGAAAGTAGGCAGCGAAATCCTGCAGCGCGTACTCACCGGTTTAATTCAAAAAGACACGGCTGACGACATCCTCTCCCAATGGTCTCCAGCGGGTGATACCGCCGTCGTTGATTTGCCATCGCAAAGACTGGTGCAATCAGTCGATCAGATAAACGCCATCGTTGATGACCCTTTCCTGCTGGGGCGAATAGCAGCCCTGCATGCACTAAGTGATGTTGTCACCCTGAATGCAACACTACATTCCGCACAAGTCCTGCTGACGTTACCTGAAGCAAACGAGACCGTTACCGAACGAGACTTGAAGCTCATGATGAGCGGCATCCTGTCGGCGCTCTCTGAAGAATCATGTGCATTGATTGGTGGTCACACCACACAAGGTCCCGATATGGCCATTGGTCTCGCCATTAATGCAACCATGGACAATGCCAGCGAAGCTACCACGGCCGGCCGGGAATTTGTGCGTGTTCACGAAGGCGATGCGCTGATTCTCACGAAGGCTCTTGGCATTGGAACGCTGTTCGCCGGATTGATGCAGGGGAGCGCGCGAGGTCCTGATATCGCCGCGGCTATTACCAGCATGCTGCAAAGCAACAGCCTGGCAGCTGACATCCTGCGTCATCATGGTAGCCTGGCCATGACCGACGTTACAGGCTTTGGACTCATTGGACATTCAAGTCGATTACTGGCAGGCGTCAGAATGCAAGCCAGTAAGGCCAAAGTCACATCAGATGTGCCAGGTGTCGATATTTTCTTAAGCGATATCCCGTTCCTCGACGGCGCCTGTGAACTCAGCCGCCAAGGGTGTCGTAGCTCGCTATGGGAGCAGAACAGCATAGCCTACGCAAACGCCTGCATTGAAGAAGACTGCGACCCGGCAGCCCTTGCCTTGCTAGCCGATCCGCAAACCAGTGGAGGCCTGCTCGCTATCGTCCCCGGTACATCACAAACAGCCTGCCTCGACGCCCTGGCACAAGCAGGCATGACAGACGCCGCTGTTATTGGTCATGTCAGCGCCGCAGGACCGTTGCGAATAAAAAACCGGAAGTTCTCATGAACAGACAACGTCCCGATACTGCCAACAACAATCTACTCTGGCTTCGCGCTGAAACCAAACTCTTCGAGCAGCGCACCATGCTGACTCCAAAAGCTGCACAGCAGCTGCTCCAACACGGCTATGACGTTGTCGTGGAACGCTCGGAACAGCGAATCTTCAACGATGACGAATATGAAAGTGCCGGTTGCCGATTGGTGGATACTCATGCCTGGCGGGACGCACCACAGAACGCGATCATTCTGGGCTTGAAAGAACTGGACCCCGACAACGGTCCCTTTACCCGGCGGCACGTTCACTTTGCCCATGTGTTCAAGGACCAGCAAGACTGGCAAAGAACACTAGTGCAACATCGATGCGGTGGTGGCGTCTTGTATGATTTGGAATACCTGACGGACGAATCAGGCAAACGTATCGCAGCCTTCGGTTATTGGGCAGGCTATGTTGGTGCCGCGTTGGCCGTGCTGTGCTATTGCACAAAAACCTGTGGTCATTCCCAGGGTACCTTAACGGCCTGGAAAGACAAGCACACGCTATTGGCATCAGTTCGACAAGCTCTTCAAAGCATCGACAAACTGCCAAATGCTCTGGTCATCGGTGCTCTTGGACGATGCGGTTCAGGAGCGGTCGAGCTGTTAAGACATTGCGACATGGATGTCAGCGAATGGGATCAGGCTGAAACAGCATCAGGCGGCCCCTTCGACGCTTTGCTTGAACACGATATTTTTGTCAATTGCGTCTTCATCAATTCTGCGTTACCACCTTTTACTACGCGTGAGCATCTGGCAAACCGTGCGCGCCGCCTACAAGTAATTAGTGATGTCAGCTGCGACCCGCACGGGCAATACAACCCACTACCGGTTTATCAGAATTGCAACACAATGGACAACCCGGTTAGCGAAATCATCAACGCCGGTGATGGGCAACCTTCATTACAACTCATCGCCATTGATCATCTTCCTTCCTTGTTACCACGTGAAAGTAGTGAACACTTCTGCGAGCAATTGTTACCGACATTACTCGAACTGCGACAACTGGATACCGGCGTCTGGAAGCGGGCACAAGAGACCTATGAGCATCACCTGAACCGCTTACCCGTTGGGGATCTGGTATGACACTGCACCTTGAGCGCACATCACTGGATGCTATGGACAAGCGCCGTCGCGCCAATCTCATCAACAGTCTATCCGGCTACAAGAGCGCCAACCTGCTCGGCTCCATCAATGGGCAAGGTCAAACCAATCTTGCGCTGATGACGTCCGTTTTCCACGTTGGAGCCAATCCACCGCTATTGGGCTTACTCATCAGGCCCCATAGCGTCCCACGACATTCGCTGGAAAACCTCATTGAAATACGCCAATTTACACTCAATGTGGTCACGCGTGACATCTACGCTCAGTCCCATCAAACCACAGCACGTTACCCACGCGAGCAATCAGAATTCCAAGCCGTCGGGTTGGACGAAGAATTCACACCGCTGATGAAAGCCCCCTACGTTTCTCAGAGTCCCATCAAGACCGGTTTATCCCTGGTGGAAACTCAGACACTATCGTTTAACCACACGGTCCTTGTTATCGCCGAAATCGTCGAAGTACGAATCAATGAAGGATTGATGGCGGAAGATGGTCAACTGAACATGAATGAAGCCCATGCGGTTGCTGTTACGGGCCTCGATGAATATCACTCGGCGTCAACACTCGGCAGACTGCCCTATCCAAAACCCTGATCAGAGCGTATTGCCCAGCAATCCGGCCAGCAGACTTAACACCGCCCCCGACGTCAGGATTAGCCTCAAGCGTAAAAACCACGCGGGAACTTCACCGCGTTTTTCAGCGGCGACATCCGAGGCGTATTGCAGCGTAAACCCGGCACAGAGCAACGCAAGCTGAGGTATCGGTGCAAGCAGCAACGCTGGCCATGCGATCAGACTGGGCACAACACTCATCGTCAGAGGCATCCAGCGATTGAGCCCGTCTTTGTCGTGCAACAGATTCCCCCAGCGAACCCCGCCGAGAAAGCTCAGAATAATTGCACCATAGGTGCTCAGAGACACCATTGCGAGCTGCTGAACACTGTGATTCTGACCGAACCAGGTCATCAAAGCAGCACCGATAAACGGAATCAGGCCACCAAGGCCAAGAACCAGAGCAGGGGTAGGAATTGATTGTTGGTTTGCTGTCATGGGGAGGTCTACAGCAAAGCCTCGATGTCATTGATCATCTGGCGACCCATGGGCTTTGTGCCCGAGTCGTAGTGGGTTACGATCTCTCCTTTTCTGTTCACCAGGTATTTATTGAAATTCCAGCGAGGGTAGGTGCCCGTGGCTTCTGCTAGCTCGCGATACAGAGGGTGGGCATTGTCACCGGTTACACTGATTTTTTCGAACATGGGGAAGCTCACCCCGTAGTTTAACTCGCAAAACTCCGCAACCTCGGCTTCGCTACTCAGCTCCTGTCGGAAATCCCCCGAAGGGAAACCCAGCACCTGAAACCCTTGTCCGGAGTAGCGTTGGTGCAATTTTTCCAGATCCTCGAACTGATAGGTAAATCCGCACTTGCTTGCGGTATTCACCATTAAAAGCACCTGATCGGCATATTGCTCACACAAGGGGCGCTGCGTTGGCCCCATCAGTGGCCTTAGCTCGTGACTCAGGAGGCTATTACAGGCATTATTACCAGTAGCCGGACTACTATCGCTACCAGAATCGGTGCTGGCAAATGTCGGTGAAAGTGTCAGGGGTGCGGATCCTGCCAGAGCCGCATACGTTGCGCTGCCCAGGATACGCTGCAAGAACTGACGACGTGAAGTAACCATGATTTTTTACCTGTGGAAGACGAACTACCCGTGTTATGAATGAGCGGCAAGCGCCAGAACTGAAAGATGACTACTACATCGACAATTTTCATACGATCACAGACTTTGTCGCTGACACTTATCATGACCTGCTGACTCGCTCTGAGCAACAGTGGCTCGACATGATCCGTGGCGCGTCGAAAGCAGCGCAACGTCTCTATATTCGTTTACTGACCCGCAGAGGATCAACTTTCCGCCTCAGCCGGCTTTCTTATGCAGAAATCGAAGATATAGAGTCCGCTGCCGCTGAACTCACAGAACATGACCTTGCAAGCGGCCAGCCGCCTCTGGATGTGGCCATTTTACTCGGCTGCTTCACCAAACCGGAAATAATCGACCTGCTTGGGTTACACGACTTGCGCAAGCTGTGCAGGGTTAATCTGACAGAGCATCTCACCAACTGCGATCACGCTCTGCAGAATCGGTACTGGCAGGTGTTAAAGGCCTCGGACCAGTGGATCACGCTTGAAGGGCACAAACACTGGATGCTGATGCAACTGTGTTTTTTCGGCAACCTGTATCAGGATAGCAGTGAGCTGGTACTGCGCCAGCTGGGCACACTACGATACGAGGACTATCCACTGGACTGCGCTTGCCGTGCGTTTACGTCACGTGAGCAAATCGATGCACATTGGCGATACTTTGAGTGCGAAACGTTATATGAATGCACGGATCAGGGCAACGCAACAGAGCTTTCAAGGCTGGCCGATTCGCTGCCGAAGCCGTGTGCCAATGATGTCAATCTGCGGCGCCGCCTTGATCGAATTCGCAATCGCATAGCCCGGCAACTCGAGCGTTTATCCCGCGTTGAGGAGGCAACCACGTTGTACAAAGCCTCGGTTCACCCCCCTGCGAGAGAGCGGCGTGTCCGTATCTTGATGGCCAAACAGCAATGGCCGCATGCCCTGACACTGGCAAGGCAAATGTGTGATGAGGCATACAACGAATCCGAAAGACTGACTGGGCTGACGCTTTTCGCGAGGTGCCAGCAGGCCCTTGATATTGCGCATATCAAAACTCGTCCATTCAAGCCTGCAACCACCAGACTGGTCTTGCGTAGTGATGGGTCGCGGGTGGAAGAGCTTGCCCGACGGTTCTACGCAAACACCGGAGCCTGTTTTCACACCGAAAACACACTGATTAACGGTGTGCTTGGCTTGTTTATCTGGGACATCATGTTCCATCCGGTGCCCGGCGTATTTTTTAACCCTTTCCAGATGGCACCTGCAGATTTCAATGAGCCCGAATTTTGCGCCAGACGTGCAGACTTGTTCGCCAGGCGATTTGCTGAGCTTGACGATCAGGATAGTTTACGTGCGAGGGTACTTGAATCCTTCGAGCAGCATGCCGGCAAGCAGAACCCGCTGGTGCGTTGGCAACGCTTGTCGCCAGACATGCTTGTGTTGGCACTCGACCGTATCCCGCGTGATCATTGGCGCGCATTGTTTGAACGCATTCTGGCTGACACTCGTGAGAACTCTACAGGTTTACCAGACCTTGTTCTTTTTCCCAGAGCAGGCGGCTACGAATTCATTGAAATCAAGGGGCCGGGAGATGCGCTTCAGGCCAACCAGCGTCGTTGGATGCAATACTTTGATCAAAACAATATCGCTTGCCGACTTGTGCATGTGCGCTATCGATTGTGACGGAATCTGTCAACATAAAGCTGTCTGTTACCCAGCTCGCCGATTTCGCCTGTCGGCAAGGTGATCTGCTACCCGATGCGGTTGTCGGTCCATCCGCACGTGACGGTATGCAGGCACACAAGAAACTTCAGAAACAGCGGCAGCAGTTAGCTGGAAAGCCAGCATGGCTTCAGTCTGAAGTAGCACTGAATTCACAGTGTCATATCAAGAACAACACGGTCACACTGAGTGGGCGCATCGACCTTGTGGATACGCGAACGCCCATATTGTCAGAAATAAAAACAACACTGGTCCCCTCAATACAGCTGCCTGAATCACATCGGGCATTGCAATGGGCACAACTATATCTGTATGGATATCTCTATTTTCAGCAGTCCGGTCAGGAGCCAGGTGAGCTTGAGCTTGAACTGATTCATGTCAATCTTTTGGATGCTACCGAAAGCTCTGAAAAACGAACTGTAAGCAGTAAGGAACTCATTGAATTCGCCCATACGGCCATGCTGTGCTATGTGGAGTGGATTCTGAAAACACAAGTCTGGCACGAGAAAATGGTGTCCACCACTCATACCTTGCCATTTCCGTTTGAACAATTCCGTCAAGGTCAGCGCGAGATGGCAGTTGCCATCTATCGGGCCTGCCGTGATGCCACCAATCTGATGTGTGAAGCACCAACCGGAATTGGTAAAACGGTTAGCAGTTTATACCCGGCACTCAAATCGATGGGCGAAGGAAAAGTCAATCAATTGATCTACCTGACAGCGAAAGTGGCAGGTCGGCATAGCGCAGAGCAGGCCATGCAAAAACTGAACGATGCAGGTCTGCAAACCACTATGATCCAGATTCGGGCCAAGGAGCAGACGTGTTTTTGTTCCAATGGTCGATGTGAGCGAGATGCAACAGGTCGTTGCCCCATGACCTTGGGTTTTTTCGATCGTCTGCCACAGGCCAGAGATGAGCTACTTGATCTGGGCGTTATTGACAACGCAAGCCTTGATGAGCTCGCCTGGGCACATCAGTTATGTCCTTTTGAGCTGGTGCAACAGCTCTTGCCCTGGGTACATGTTGTGGTCGCAGACTACAACTACGTGTTCGACCCACTCGTCAGGCTGCCGCATTTTTCCGGTCCGGCGAATGATACCGTGTTACTGATTGACGAAGCTCACAATCTGGTAGATCGCTCACGATCAATGTACTCCGCTGAACTATCAAGAGACCAATGCATGAATGCTGCCCATGAATGCCGCGCTGCGCACCCCTTGATTGCAGCTGAACTGGATCGTCTGTCACGGCTGCTTTACAAGCTTGACACTCAAACTGATGAAACGCCTTGTGTCTCGCGGGAATTGCCCTCCTCATTGGGACGTAGTGTTACCGCGGTGCTTGTGCAGATGAGTGCTGTGGGTATGGAGTCAGCGCTGCTGGGTGAGCTTGCCTCATCACTGTGGAAGGAGATGTTCCGCTATCGCGTGATTGCCGATTTGTTTTCGGAGCAGCATCGATGCTTAACCCGATGCCGACACATCGGCCGACGTCGTGAAGTGACTGTGACCCTGTATTGCGTTGATGCATCCCGTGCGCTAAATGCAAGCCATCGTCTTTTCAGGTCATCAGTGATTTTTTCGGCGACTCTGCGTCCGGGTGTCTTTTATCGTGACACGCTCGGCCTGGACGCGGAGTCAGCTTACTTGCAGCTTACCTCGCCGTTCGATGCCCGCAAGTGTTTGCGCTGTGTTGTCGACTGGGTGGATACCCGCTATCGCCATCGTCAGGAATCCATGGCAAGGCTTGTATCACTCATTCATGACACTACGGTTATCAAGCCGGGAAATTACCTGGTTTTCCTTCCATCGTATACCTACCTCGAACAGTTGCACAAGCTGTTTCGGGATGAGTATCCGGATCGTGAAACCTGGGTTCAGTCCCGTGTCCAAACCAGGCAGGAGCGACAGGCATTATTCGAAGAGCTGGAAACCCCCGGTCATCGCATTGGCTTCGCTATCCAAGGCGGCGTATTCGGTGAAGGTATCGATTATACTGGAGACCGACTGATAGGAACCCTGATTGTTGGTACGGGGTTGCCTGCCATCGATACGCAGAGCGAGTTGATTGCAGAGCACTATAAGCAACTGGGCCATAACGGCTATGATTTTACCTATCGCTATCCCGGATTCACACGAGTGCTCCAGACTGCAGGCCGCCTCATTCGCGGTGAGTCTGACAACGGATTTGTACTTTTTGTCGATGCCCGCTTCAAGCAGTCAGCTTATCGGGAGCTGTATCCCGCTGACTGGCAGGTGGACTACCCGGCAGATCAGGAAGCGCTGGTCGTGGCTTTGGACAGATTCTGGAAAAGACAGCTTTCAGTCAGGAAATGACAAACGGTTAACACTATGCCTGAACGCCGCGCCATAAACGCGCATCATCAGTAATTAGCGAACTCAGTCGCCTTAACTGAAAACAAAACGTGGCAATAGTGCACTTTATTGAAAATTGCTGTCTATAACATTTGTGCATTCCGATTGGAATAGTGGATAGTGGTGTCAACAATGTCTTCTTTCTTAAATGAGAAGAGACAACTTGTTCTTTGATGTCGTGTCTTGACCGCTCGTATGAGTCATACTAGGGGGATGGTAGGGTCGTTGGTGTTTCAGCGTTCTGTTCTCACCAAAGATGGTGTAGTTGGCCCCATCCATTACGCAAATCAGCCTATGCGGACGGATTTGCTGAGGTTTTCTATATTTTTTAGGTCTAGGGGGTGTTGCAATGTTGATTCTGAGTAGAAGGACTGATGAATCAATTGTTATTGGTGATGAGGTAACTATAACAATTCTCAGCGTCAAGGGAAAACAGGTGCGAATCGGTATCACTGCGCCACCGGATGTTAGTGTGCATCGAGAAGAAATCTATCAGCGTATTCAGGCTGGTGATCCGGAGGCCACTGCAACCGAGACGTCTACCGAAACAGATGGCGAGTCTTCGGATAAATAGTATGCATGCCTGCATTCCAAGCAGGCATGTTTTGATAATCATTCAAGCGCAAATGGTGTGCAAGGACCCTGATATGGCACCAGGATTCTCGCCGCCAGTACTACAAGGGGTGCACCACTAGTTCAAGCGCTTCAACCTCACTTTGCCCGGCACGATTTTCACTACTCAAAACGCCAGTGCTGGCACTTGCAGGGTCAAAGTAGGTGCTTCCTACACGTTTGAGGTCGTCCATCGAGACCTGCAGAATCCTTTGCCTGAAAGCACGTCGCTTTTCGGCAGTACGTTCAAACAGTTCAGCCTGAAAGGCATTGCGTGCTTCTCCCGCAGGCGATCCGGGCTTATCAATACCGCTGATCACGCTCAGAATAGCCTCTTCAAGCTCACGGGTTTCATGTTGCGTGTTCCGCAGCCATTCAATAGATGCATCAAAGTCGGCCAGGGTTTCTGTCAGCCTTGGATCACGGTAGCTGTAGAATCTGAACGATGCCGTATCAGGGTCGTGCGATGCGCCTCCACCATAAGCGCCCCCGGTTTCGCGAATAGCCCTGTGTAAGTAACCGTTTCTCAGGAACGGACCCAATACTGCAAGTGCGGCCGCATCGGTATGAGAACTGGGTACGGTCGGGTACGCTTTTGCACTGAAGTTGACGTCGGTACTGGTCGTCCAGAGTTGCCCGACTTTTTCCCTGACGGGCGATGGCGAAAATGCCTCGAAACCATCTATGGTTGGTGCCTTTCCAAATACCCTGCTGAGGCTGTCCTGAGAATTCTGCAGATTTTCCTCTTCTGCGACAATCATGAACTGGCGCGGTGCTGATTTCAGAATCTCGTGGATGGTTGCGAACTGTGCGGCAAGCTTGTCTATTTCGCCCTTTGTATTGAGTGAATCATCCAGTTTTTTTAGTGACCGGATTCCCTCAAGACCATTCTGCTCGTGCGATAACCGAGCTGTCGGGCTCATTCCGCTGCCAGCTGCCAGCATGGCGAGGACGTGCCCACTACCGGTAATTCGTTGTTCACGACTGGCTCGAGATTGTGAGACAAGCTCACGTATCCGGCTGTGTTCGTCAAAGCGTACATCGGCAAGCGTATCCAGCATCAATTGTGACAGAGCGTCGGTATTGCGCAGAAGTGCCTTCCCTCGCACCACCAAGTACCCCGACACAGACTGTTCATTGTCAACTGTGCCACGCTGCATGGTGTACGTCCCGATGCCACCCGTCACTGCAGCCTGCAAGGATTGCGTTTGCAGGTAATCGCGGCCCCCGGAACCCAGCTCACCAACAAAATTGGTATACAGCGGCAGCAGGTTCTGCAGCTCTTCATCCATGTGTGGTAGTTGCAGGACCACATGCTGGTAGACAATGCCGTTGGTTCCCTGCGCATACATAGCCGCTGGCGCACCCCCCAGAGTCGTAGATGTGCTCGTCGGAATATGCAGATCAGCCGGAACGTCGGCCAGGGTAACCTTGGGTAGTATTTCCGGGTCATCTTCCTGCGTCTGGCGTTCCGCAAGTGCCTTTGCACGTTCGATAATGTCTCTGGTCTGATCATCAGTCAACGATTGCTTCATCAGTGCCAGCCTTGCTGTTTCGGCAAGGTCTCGTCGCTTGCTGATTCCGGTATCCGGCGAGAGGGTCAGCGTTACTCGATGAGGATTATCCAGAAGCAGGCTGCGGATGAGACCGGGTATAAAGTCTCGATTCTGAGCCTCCGTCCTCAGTTTCTCGAGTGCAGGATCCAGATCAATGGCAGCCAGAGTATCACCGCGTTGCATCGCGGCTGACAGTCCGCTGAGCACCAGTTGCAAG
This sequence comes from Granulosicoccus sp., assembly GCA_045106195.1. Classification (GTDB taxonomy): domain Bacteria; phylum Pseudomonadota; class Gammaproteobacteria; order Granulosicoccales; family Granulosicoccaceae; genus Granulosicoccus. Next base: position 177,526 of record JBGCEH010000010.1, on the reverse strand, counting down.
CCAAACGGCATGCCATCTCCCCGGATCTCTCGTTGGCTCATCTCGAGTTGATGAAGCATTGCATCCACATCTTCCTGAGGAACACCATCGCGCGCAATGGTTTCCAGGGTCTCGATAATCAGTTTCTCTGTATCCATGGTGTTTTCGGGATTGGATCCGTCGAGACCACAGGCAAGCACCATTTCCAGATTACTGTCTTCCAGACCACACATGGGTGACGGAGCACTTCCCAGGTCACTCTGTTCAAGGACCTTCATCAGGGGTGAAGCACTATTGGCAAGCAGCACGCTGGATAAAAGATCTGCTCTTAGTCGCGCCTCGAGATCGACACTTTTTCCCAACAGCCACCCAACGACAATATGCGTTTTGTCGGCAGTATCAGAGTCCTGCGTGGAATAGAACTCCTGTACACGAATAGGCGCATGATAACGCTTGGCAGGTTGCACACTGATGGTTCTGTCGAGTTTCTCGAAGCGTTTGAGTACTTGCTCTTCGAATCGGGCTTGTAGTACATCTGGTGCAAGATTACCGTAGGTCATGAACACTGCATTAGAAGGGTGGTAGTGCGTGTCATAAAATGATTTGAGCTCTTCATAGCTCAGGTCAGGAATATCCTCAGGATCACCACCACTGTTGAAATGATAAGTGTTATTCGGGTACAGATGCTTGCTCAGGGTTTGCCACAGAACGCTGGTGGGTGCGCTCATCGCCCCTTTCATCTCGTTGAATACAACACCCTTGAAAACCAGATTACTGTCAGGGTCGTCGGGTTTTTCGAATTCCACCCGATGACCTTCCTGGGCGAAATCCAGCTCGTGTAACCGTGAGAAGAAAACGGCATCCAGGTATACATCGAGCAAATTGAAAAAATCCTTTTCATTTTGGCTTGCGAATGGGTAGGCGGTCCAGTCACTGGATGTGAATGCGTTCATGAAGGTGTTCAGAGAACGTCTGATCATCATGAAGAAGGGATCACGAACGGGGTATTTTTCACTGCCACACAAAACAGTGTGCTCCAGAATATGAGCCACACCGGTCGAATCTGTGGGGATGGTCCGCAGACCGACCAGAAAAACGTTTTCCGGATTGTCCGCTGCCAGATGCACATGTGATGTGCCGGTAACGTTGTGTCGGTACTCGTGGACGTCGATGTCCAGCGACTGGATGTGCTCGCTGCGCACATGGACAAATGCTGGGTGGCTTACCGGCATATTCATTATAGAAACAGACTCCTGCTTGTCGAGAATCGTGATTGTGACGTAGTTCTGGCGTTTTGTACCGTTCCACGATGTAACAGAGATGATTCGGGCAGATCAGCCCAGCGGGCACTGACCTGAGATTGCGCCTTCCGCCAAACACACTAAGGATGGGGTTCAATAGGCCGATACGCAAGAGACACTGCGGGGGATTGTGTTCTTTGATCCCGCTAGCAGGATATTTTTCATCGCCTACTTTGAAGAGATTCTCTTGAAGCTGCTGATCATACTGCTTGCCATGCTTGGAACCGTTGCAGGCGCGGCACATAGCTGGCACAAACGCGGTCTGCTGGTGGAGGCTGCGTTGCTGTCGGAAGGATTCAGTCTGTCGGCGCATGTCAAGTTGCGAGTTGCCGATCACTATGTTCAGCGGGGTATCATGCCCAGCGACAATCGTGATGTCGATCTGCCGCCGCCGAAGAGTTTGTTCGGTACCAGCGTAAAGCGTATAGCTGTCAATCGTGGCGGGGTCCTGACGGTAGACTTTGAGGACAGAATCGGTGACCGTGCGATGACATTCACTCCTGCTGTAAGCCCGGTGAGCGGACTTCTAAGCTGGAATTGCACCAGCGACTCAATTGAACGCGCCGTTCTGGAGCAGCTCAGGCCCTCGTGTGCCTATCAACCTGCCACTGGGGCCAGCCAACTCATGAACGCCATCGCCAATGGTGATCTTGCAAACGTAAATACCTTGATTGCGGAAGGGGTTAGTCCTGACACGGTCGTCAATGGCAATACACCGCTGATGCTTGCCGCAAAGAAAGGGGATTCTGACGTTGTCGATAGCCTGCTGGCCGCAGGCGCCAAAATAGACAACCCGGCCCTCAGTTCAGAGCGCCGGACACCATTAATGGTCGCCATAACCAGTAACAATCCTGAAGTAGTAGCGCTTCTTCTCAGCAAAGGAGCGTCTGTAACCCGTCAGGACTATCGGGGGATGAGTGCGATGGATCATGCCATTGTTACCGATCAGCGACTGGGTGGCGAGCGTTTCGGGTTGATGGTGTCCGCTCGTTACAATCCTCACTTTGCTGGAAACAGAGATGCCGCGGTTAGTGCCGTGGTTAATGAGAAGATAGTAAACGAGCGTCTGCGAGGACTCTATGATGAGTATCGACGTGCAGCGGACACCTGCCATGTGCAGCGCTTGAGTTCGCTGCTAGCCAGCGAAGGTGAGCTCAGCAATAATGAGGTCATCAACGGTGTGCCATTGCTTGAGAATATTCGTAAGCCGGAATGTGCAGTGGCACTTCAGGCCCACCTGCTGACCAAAAACAGTTACTCGAATGCGGTAAAAGCGCATCTTGCAGAGCGCGTTCAACGTTGTGACACCACGGGCGTCGGTCGTACACTTGCCGAAAACCCCGGTCTTGATGTCACTGAGCCGTTTTCTGGCAAGAGTCCCATTGACCGATCAGTTAGCGCTGGCTGCTACGCCGCGCTTCGACTAATGGTTCGTGAGGAAAATCTGGTGGGAAAGCTTAGCGATGACATCATCGTCACAGCGATATCGGTAGCGCCGCAAAATATGCTGGTGAAGCTAGTGGGAAATCTGATTGCGGCTGATGCGAACGTTAATGGCGTTGACCGGATGGGGCAGTCGCCATTGGCGACCGCGATTGCCATGGAGCAGCCGGTGGTGGCCAAATTTCTTGTCGATGCTGGTGCTTCCCTGAACCAGAAGACCAGTAATGGCTCATACCCTGTCATAGAGGCAACCAAAAAAGGCTACGAGCATCTGGCTTTGCAAATGGTTGCAGGCGGTGCGGATCTTAACGCCCGTGACAGTCTCGGACGTACTGCCTTGTTCGCAGCGGTTGGTCGCGGACAGCAGCGTCTGGTGAAAGCGCTGATCCAGGCTGGAGCTGACTTGCGAATAACAGACAGCAACGGCATTAATCCCGTGGTTCTGGCAGAAAGCTATAATCTGAAAACTATAAAGTCGATGCTGATTGCCGGACTGGAATAAATCACAAGGTGGTCCGCGACCACACGTTGACTATTACTCCAGCATCAGTGTGCCCATGAAAGACGGATCACTAAAGGTATTGTCCACATCAACATCGACCCGCTGTGGATGTTTCCAGCCCCATTTCGAGTCGCGTGTCAGCCCATCGTCATCATCGTTAACCTGCAGTTCGAATCCAAACGGTGCGTCGCTGGAGATGCCCACAGAGTCGAGCGCAATCCGAAGCTCGTAAACATCCTGCTCGTAATTGCGCCGTCGCAAACCGTCAGGACCGATTCCGGGGCCAGTTGTGAAATCAACCTTCAGTTCTCGACGCGATGAGTTTGGTCCCGCCACATCTCCACTGGATACACCTCTTTTCGATGCCCTCTTGCCAGCTTCACGTAACGGAAAAATACGATGAAAATCATCGTTACCGTAGAACGATGATTTACTGTTGTCGGCATCAAGGAACAGTTCAAGGCTATCGTCGCCGCTCAAATCTGTCCCGGAGTCGCGATGGCGTGCACCGTTGTCATCAACAATGACAACGACATACAGGTAGCTGCCGTCATGCATCGCTGCCCAACGCCGGAAGGGGGTTGCTCCTGTGGCTTCAGCGTTGATATCGATCATTAGCTTGTCAATGCCAAGCACAGTACCGCCAATATCTGACTGAACTGCTTGCGCCCATTCCCCGGTGAATCGATTGTCAGCACCCAGTGAGACACCAGCACCGTCTATAGTCGGAGCATCAGACTGGCTGATACGCGGAACAATCACATCAGCCGTTAAGGGCATCACGTCGGGCGACTTGACTGGCGAATTTTCAGGCGAATTTTCAGGCGAATTTTCAGGCGGACGGGTCACCGTTGGAGTCTCTGCCTCTATAAACGTTCCACCCTCCGTCCCGTTCACGGGTGCTTCGTTGTCGGACGCCATTGGGGCAATGGCAAGAGGGTCAGCATCCATGGCGACAGGAACGTCAGTTTCAATCTCTTCACGGTCGGCGTTCAGAGGATCTGAACCGAGCCTCCGCTCGTCAAAATTTGTCCGACCATCATTGTCGTTGTCGAACTCATCCTCGACGTATTCGGTTAAGTTTGTTGGAACGGCTGAGCCGTCATTACCGACAGCCAGATCGAATGTGGCGCGGGTTAGGGGTAAATTCTGGTTGTTGAATATCTCTGTCCATGTGACCGTCACATTATAGACCACTCCGGTTTGCAGATTGATTGTGCCAGACCAAAGCGTTGGGTTCTGGGTGGGATTCGTCTGGACCACGGTGACCGTTGCACCATTGGACAAGGTCACAATCGGCAATAACAGTAAAGGTGTGTTTGTATCGACCGAGAAGTCAAAAAATTCTGCCTCGAGAATACTTTCTGGTACTTCGAGGTCCAGTGCGGGCCGCGCATCGAGCGTTGTCGTTGTGCCGCTATCAGTGCAGGCCGACAATAACAACGCTAGTGAAACGCCAACGAGACCGGACAGCTGCTTTGCAGGTGCATGTTGCCACTTGGATAAAAGGTGTGTCATTGCTGATTCCCAGGCTCGTTTTAATCTTCGAAGGTAAAGGTAACCGGCACAATCCGAGTATCTTCTCCGCCGGTATCCATCGAATTGGCCAGTAATCCGACCGCCACAATACCGAGAGTGACTTTAAACCAAGACCGTTTGTAAAATGGCTCAACTGCCGCTATCTCCCGGGTTTTCTCAAGTGGTGCTTGCGGCTCCTCCTCCACGACAGGCTGAGTAAGTTGCCCATCGGTTGCGGGTGTTAGCGTGCGACTGTAGGGGTCAAAGGAGAATCCGCTAACAGTACGATTTTCAGAGGTATCCCGGGCTTGTATGTAGTATTCAATAGGCCGGAGATCGGACGGATCGGTATTGATGGAAGCGGTATAGAAGCCACTCGCACCCAACGGGTTCATTGGAGCCTCGTTATAGGCTTGTTCGCCGTTGCGTCTATAGAAGAGGGTAGCGGATAGGAGTTCGGTTTCTTCGGCTATTTGCACCGTAAAAACCTGGGAGCTGGCTGCGGCAGTCTGAACCAGTTCCTCGAGCTCAATGATCGGCGCGACCGAGTCTATTTCCAGACTTTGTGCGAGTATATTGCCGCAGGAAAGCAGACAAAAGATGCCGACAAGCCAGCCTCGAAGCCGCTGGCTACTGCAAATCCTTTGAAAATTCACTGTCATCTGGAGTTCCTGGCGTTTACCACTGATGGAATTCGAACCTGCACTAATAAAATGGTTTCACTAATAAGATAGTTTCGCTCGACAGTCTGTTGTGCGAAGCTTTATCCTGTCGAACGGATGTGCACCATACCAGCCACAAGTATACGAAACCTTATGGCACTTGCCGTGATCAATGCATCGGTTCAGGCCATCAAGACAATGAAAAGACGTCCATAAGCCGATGCTGCGTAGCATTTGTCTGCTTTTCCTGCTCGCCTGTGTGTGGCTCGGTGCTGTTGGATATGTCGACAGGCCGGTGGTGCTGGTAAATGGTCATATCCTGACAATGGATGCTGAAAATACGGTCATCAGCGCGCTAGGCGTCCACTCTGAGCGGATTCGGGCGGCAGGGGAGCAGCAGGTTGTTGAGGCAACGATGTCTCGTGTGTACTCTCAGTCTGCCTGGTACCAGCGAATGTTTGGAATACGGTACGTCGATTTACACGGCCAGACGGTGGTTCCGGGTTTTGTTGATGCCCACAGCCACTTCCCCTCCAGCGGGCTGGTTGACATCGGTATCGATCTCTCCTCCCCACCCTTTGGCGTTATCGACGATATACCGGCGTTGCTGGAAACGATTACCGGGCTCACAAGACAGCAGTCAGACAAGCGTTGGATAATCGGCTTCGACTATGACGATGCTGCGTTGTCTGAACAGCGCCACCCCACACGCACTGAACTCGACAATGCAGCGCCAGAGCACGCGGTGTATATCCGACACCGATCCGGTCATATGGGGGTGGCTAATTCTCGGGCACTTGGAGAGCTGGGCTTCGAAGGGGACGATCCCCGGCGAGTGCATGGGCTCCTGCAGGAAAAAGCGGCCCCGCCGATGTCTCGACTGCTCCGGGAAATACCATGGTGGCGCTTACCTGTGATTATGCTTACGGCGCGCGATGATTACCTGCAAGCCGGGATTACCACGGTGCAAAACGGATTCGCGGATAAATCCACGCTGCAGGTACTCCGATATGCGAAAAAACTCGGCTTCATTCCACAACGAATTGTCATCTGGCCTGCACACGACAAGCTCGCCGCCGAGCCGTCTGTGGCTTTACTTGAACCTGCGGAGAGAACGGGTTCCGGAACCGGTGGTCAGCGTCTTGCTCACGCTATCGACTGGCCTCTTGATGACCGCCGTGAAATCGCCATCGGCGCGATCAAACTGATCGCTGACGGCAGCCCACAGGGCCGGACCGCCTGGTTATCCGAACCTTATCTTCACGATGAGTCGCTTGGCGATGGCTATCGCGGCTTTGCAAATATAGAAGAGAAAACGTTGCATAAGCTCATTCTGAAATTTCATCGTGCCGGCTTTCAGTTGGCACTGCACGGGAACGGCGATGCTGCCATTCAGAGCATTATCGATGGCCTGGTGGCCGCGCAATCGCTGTACCCGAGAACCGATGCAAGGCACTTCATCGTTCACGCACAAACCATCACACACTCGCAACTGGAAATGCTATCGAGACTGGACGTCGCTGTCACTTTTTTCCCGACCCACACTTTCTACTGGGGTGACTGGTATCGTCAGCGTGTTCTGGGCGAGACGCGAGCCTCAATGATCAGTCCACTGGCTAGTGCCGATAAACTGGGCGTCAGATATACGATCCATTCGGATTCTCCAGTGACGCCGATCAGCCCCATGCAAATGCTGTGGAGTGCCAGTGAGCGGCAGACAACCAGCGGCTACCTTATCGGCGAAGGGGAGCGTGTGAGTCGACTACGCGCCCTGCGGGCCTTGACCATTGATGCAGCATGGCAAAACTTCCTTGATCATGATCGTGGCTCAATTGAAACCGGCAAATTAGCGGATTTTGTCGTTCTGTCTGGCAATCCGTTAACCCAACGCGACGTCCGTGATATTTCGGTCAGTCAAGTCTGGATTGGCGGCAAGCGTCGACTTAGTGCTCAACCCTGACTGACACGCTCCTGCGGCACAGCTGCTTGCGCTATGCTAGCCCGACAAAGCCTTAAAGCGGTTTTTGTGTGTCCCATTTTTTTCAGACACAGCTTAGAATGGCCGGTCAAAACTCCACTTTTCGTAGAAGGACTTCAGTATCTGCATGAAGCGTCGTGAATTCATCCAAAAAGCATCCGCTATCGGTTCAGTATCAACCGCTTCCCTGATAACCGGTGCTCCAGCGATTGCCAGTGGCAAGATCGAGTGGAAACTACCCACCTCCTTTCCTGCAGACGCCCCTGGAATTGGAAGCAACGTCACAAGTTTTGCTCAGAGAGTGTCTGCCATGTCGGATGGCAGACTGACTTTCAAGGTATTTTCCGGCGGCGATATGGTGCCCCCTTTCGGGGTGGAGGAGGTCGTCCAGCAGGGTATCGCAGAAATCGGTCATTCCACACCGTACTATGCTGCGGCTAAAAATCCTGCCCTGCATTTTTTCAGTACTGTGCCGTTCGGTCTATCTGCCACGGAGCACGCCTCATGGCTGCGGTATGGTGGCGGACAGGATTTATGGAACAAACTGTATGCCGAGCGTGGGCTCGTGCCTTTCTACTCCGGTAACAGTGGCACTCAAAGCGGGGGATGGTTCAGCAAGCCCGTGAATACTATTGAAGATCTCAAAGGGTTGACCATGCGTATTGCAGGCTTGGGTGGAGAAGCCATGCGAAAACTCGGGGTCAATGCGGTATTGTTATCCCCGCCGGAGATCGTACCGGCGTTCAAGTCAGGAGCAATCGATGCCGCAGAATGGGTTGGGCCGATGCTGGACCAGGCGTTCGGTTTACATGATCTTGCCAAGCTGTGCTACATCCCGGCTTTTCATGAGCCAGCGGCAGCGCTTGAGATTGTCATAAACGCGGACGCCTTCAATGAATTACCGGCAGATCTGCAGGCCATTATTGCCAATGCGGCCGAAGCTGCATCAGTGGAGACACTGGCGCAATTCGATTACTTCAACGCAAAGTCAATGACGCAGTTGAAAGAGGAGGGTGTCGACTTCCGCGAGTTTCCGGATGAGGTAGTGACTGCATTGCGCGATGCATCATTGGAGGTAATGACAGAGCTTGCCACGGAAAACGAGAGTTTTAATGAAGTCATGCTGAGCTACAACGCTTTTCTGGAAGTGGCTCGTGACTACGCAAACGTGATGCAAGGCGCCATGTATCGTCAACGCACAACATAAAAACAAGATATCGTGAAAAACAGATTCGAGCGCATGCTGTCCCCGCAAAGTATTGCGGTTTTTGGAGGCCAGTGGGCTGCTTCCGTGATCCAGCAATGCCGCAAGCTTGGCTTCACGGGTGACATCTTGCCGGTACACCCCAGTCAAAAAACGCTGGAGGGGCTCGCCTGTTATGCCTCGATAGATGATTTACCAGGGCCGCCCGATGCCTGCTTCATTGGTGTGAATAATGAAAGCACCATCGACATCGTTCAACGACTGAGCACTACAGGTGCTGGTGGTGCCATCTGTTTTGCTGCGGGATTCAGTGAAACAGCCAGTCGCGATATGCAAGCCGAGTCGCGACAGGCTCGTTTGATTGAAGCCGCTGGTAACATGCCGTTATTGGGCCCCAACTGCTACGGATTGATCAACTACGTAGACAAGGTGGCGCTCTGGCCTGACCAGCACGGTGGCAGGCCTGTTGATAGCGGTGTGGCTATCATCACTCAGTCATCCAACATCGCAATCAATCTCACCATGCAACAGCGTGGTCTGCCAGTATCGTATTTACTCACCGTTGGAAATCAGGCCCAGACTACTCACGCAGAGCTGGCAACAGCGATAATCGAAGATGCGCGCGTCAGTGCGCTTGGCCTGCATATAGAAGGGTTCTCCGATATCCGTGCATTTGAGGCGCTGGCCTCGCGTGCACGCGAACTTGGCAAACATATTGTTGTACTGAAAACCGGAGTCACTCCGCTATCAAGAGCCGCTCTGTTGTCGCATACACGGTCGCTATCCGGCGACGATGCTGCAGCCAGTGCGTTTCTTGAGCGGCTCAATATGATTCGAGTGCATGGCCTCGGAGAATTTGTAGAGACACTAAAAGTGCTAAACAGCCAACGCCCTGTTGGTGGCTACAGACTGCTTTCAATGAGCTGCTCTGGGGGCGAGGCTGCCATGATCGGGGATGTTGCACAATCAGTCGGTCTGACGTTCCCGGCCCTGGGAACAGCGCAGAAAACCGAGTTGGATGAGGTCCTTGGAAAACAGCTGCGCTTGTCCAATCCTCTCGATTACCACACCGCTATCTGGGATGACTCTGATGCGATGGTGGGTATGGTCCGCGCGATGTTGCAAGCCAAGGCAGCACCTGGAAGCGATACCGTATCCGCTAATGATCAGTTTGAGTCCATCGCCGATATTGCCTTGCTAGTGCTGGATTTTCCTCGTCATGATCGTTGTAACATTGACCAGTGGAAAGCTGCCGCTGATGCGTATATCGAAGCCACACGAAACTGGCAAGGTTTTGCAGCCGTGCTCGCAACCTTGCCTGAAAACATGCCGGAGTCCATGGCGGACTATCTAATCGAGGCGGGTGTTGTCCCATTAGCCGGTATTCGTGATGGTATGTTGGCACTGCGTAACGCTGCCTGGTTGGACATCGCTGCACAGCTTGATGAATCCCCGCCAGTGTGGCTTGCAGATCAAAGAACCGTTACAGCGCGCGCGGCCGTTCTGTCACTACTGAACGGGCAAGGCAAAGGCGCACAGCTTGATGATAAACCCAGCGCACGGCGAGCCAGTCAACAGGTCTGGGGCCTGGTCAAAGCCGCCAAGTCCGACCCTCAGGTGCCCCGTATGCTGGACGAATGCACCGCAAAGCGCTGGCTCAACAGATTTGGTATGCAGGTACCTGTCAGCGTCAGACTTTCGTTCGCCGATGTTCGCTCATCTCTGAAACTGAGTAAGGCACTGGACAAGGCTTCACCAACGTTCAGCTACCCGGTGGTCGCCAAGGGTCTTGGCCTGATCCATAAAAGTGAAGCTAATGCCATCGAACTACACATCGAAAACCGTCGTGAACTGGAGCGGGCGATACAGCGCATCAACTGCGAAGGTGGCTGCCTGATCGAAGAATACGTTGAAGGTTGCGTCGCTGAATTACTCGTCAGTGTGGTTCATGACCCGGTACACGGGTTATTAATGACACTAAGCGCCGGGGGTATTTATGCGGAGATCCTTCACGATTCCGAGTTCTGTTTACTACCGGCTTCCCGTGAGGAACTGAATCGACGCATACAACGACTTCGTTGTGCTCAACTGCTTAATGGTTTTCGTGGACGCCCCGTTGTCGACAGGGAATGCTTGCTGGACGCATTGGAGGCTGTACAGCAAGCTGCACTGCAACTGGGTGACAGACTTGTAGAGCTGGAGGTCAACCCGCTAATCTGCACAGAGAATGCCTGCATTGCCGTGGATGCCTTGTTGGCCGTTAGAGACGCCTAAACCGTCAGGTACTGCCGCACCAGATCATCTCCGAGCTCATCCATGGCACCACTGGCTACAATATGCCCACGATCCATTATGGCGAAGTCATCGCCAATTCGTCGGGCAAATGGTAGTTTCTGTTCCACGAGTAACACGGTGAGCCCGATCTCCTTGTTCAACTTCTGAATGATGTCGCCAATATCCTGAACCACGTTAGGCTGAATGCCTTCTGTCGGTTCATCCAGTAACAATACCTCCGGCTGTGTTGCCAAAGCCCGGCCAATGGCCAATTGTTGTTGCTGGCCACCAGAGAGATCACCACCACGTCTTTTACGCATGTCCTTGAGCACAGGAAACAACGTATAAATAAGTTCCGGAATACTTCGCTGGCCATCATTCCTGGCCGTTAGCCCAATGGCCAGATTCTCTTCAACCGTCAGCAAGGGAAAAATCTGCCGGCCCTGTGGCACATAGCCTATCCCCATGAAGGCCCGCTTCTCTGCTGACACCTTTGTCAGCGAGCGTCCTTCACCCAAACTGATGTTTCCCTTGCGAATGGGCAGAAGCCCGGTGATGCATTGCATCAATGTAGTCTTGCCTACCCCATTACGCCCCATTAGTATCGTGCACGAGCCTTCTCTTACCGACAGGTTCACATCTTTGAGTGTATGGGAAGACCCATAGTACTGATCAATACCACTGAGCGTGATCATGTCGTACTCTCCGTGCCCAGGTAAACACGCATTACTTCACTGTTGTTCTGAATATCATTCATGCTGCCTTCGGCCAAAACACTACCTTGATGAAGTACGGTGACTGGCGACTGCAAGGCACGTACAAATTCCATGTCGTGCTCAACCACGACCACCGCACGCTCACCGGACAGGCTGCGCAGGAGTTCAACGGTTTTATCCATTTCCTGATGCGTCATACCAGCGGCAGGTTCGTCCACCAGTAGCAGCAACGGGTTTTGCATGATAAGCATACCTATCTCAAGCCATTGCTTCTGCCCGTGCGACAACAGCCCTGCGTTCTGATGCAACTGTTCAAGCAGATTAATGGTGTCAGCTATAGACTCAATCCGGTCAACAGTCTCGCCGCTCAATCGCGCTTTGAAAGTCCCCCATACCGTCCGCGTGCCATCCATTGACAGCTCTAGATTGTCAAACACACTCAAGTTCTCGAATACCGACGGTTTCTGGAATTTTCGCCCGATACCTGCCTGCGCTATCTCGGCTTCATCCATCCGCAGTAAATTGATACGCTGCCCAAACCAGGCACTACCGGTATCCGGACGTGTCTTGCCTGTGACAATATCCATCAACGTTGTCTTGCCCGCTCCATTTGGACCAATAAGGCAACGAAGCTCGCCTGTGTTGACGTAGAAATTAAGATTTTTAATTGCCTGAAAGCCATCAAAATTGACAGAGATATCCTCAAGGTACAATGCAGTACCGTGGGAAATATCCAGATCCTCGACATACCGTGGAATCAAAAACTCAAAAACACGATCCCGCTTGATCAACGGTCTGTGATAAGCGTCGCTGCCACTCATGCGCTTTTCTCCACAACGCTGGCGGCCTTGGCGCGATTCCGTCGAACACGCAGCCCCGCAATCCCTTTGGGCAACAACAATGTCACCACCACAAAGAGCAAACCCAGTGCAAATAACCAGGCCTCCGGGTAAGCACCCGTAAACCAGGTCTTGGCGTAGTTGACACCCAGAGCACCAACAACAGCCCCGTAGAGCGTGCCGCGCCCACCAATAGCTACCCAGACCACCACTTCAATTGAGTTGAGCGGAGAGAATTCACCCGGATTAATGATACCAACCTGTGGCACATAGAGAGCACCTGCCAATCCTGCAATCATCGCAGATAAGGTAAACAGCGCAAGCTTTACTCTTTCAACCCGATAGCCCAGAAAGCGTGTCCGATCCTCTGCATCGCGAATGGCAATGGCCACTTTGCCTAGCCGTGAACGTAAAATACTGTCACATAAGAGGTAAACAAAAACAAGCGCAACCCCAGAGGCTATAAACAGGCCAAGCCGGGTGTTGTCCGAACGCAGATCAAACCCCAGCAAATCCTTGAAATCGGTCAACCCGTTGTTACCACCAAAGCCCATCTCGTTACGAAAGAAAGCCAGCATCAGGGCATACGTTAAAGCCTGAGTGATAATCGACAGATACACACCATTGACTCGCGAGCGAAATGCAAACCAGCCAAACACAAAGGCCAGAAGCCCAGGCACCAGAAAAATCATCAGCGCGGTAAAGGCAAAACTGTCAAAGCCACTCCAGTACCAAGGTAGCTCTGTCCAGTTCAGAAATACCATGAAATCCGGCAAGTCAGGATTGCCATAAACACCGCGATCACCAATCTGCCGCATCAGGTGCATTCCCATGGCGTAGCCGCCCAAGGCAAAAAAAGCGGCATGCCCTAGACTGAGAATACCCAGGTACCCCCACACCAGATCTACCGCTACCGCTAATATCGCATACGTCAGGTACTTGCCTAAAAGCCCGACCATGTAGTTACCGACGTGTAGCTCATGACCCGCTGGTAACTGATTAAACGTGGTGACGCTAACAAGCAAGGCAATGACTGCACTGACGAATAACAGCGTAGACAATCGTGATTTTCCGGCGCGCATCCCGATCATCCCTCTACCGCGCGACCGCGTTGAGGAAATAGCCCGCGCGGTCGTTTCTGGATAAAAATGATAAGGAAGACCAGAACAAGAATCTTCGCCAGAATGGCCCCCGCCCAGGGTTCCATGAGTTTGTTGGCAATGCCCAACGTCATTCCGCTGATCAACGTGCCCCAGAGATTACCAACCCCGCCGAAAACCACTACCATAAAGCTGTCAACAATATAGGCCTGCCCAAGATTGGGCCCGACATTGGTAAGCTGCGAAAGCGCAACACCTGCAATTCCTGCAATCCCGGCACCCAACCCGAATGTCAGGGAATCAATACGTGAAGAGCGTACCCCCATGGCCCTGGCCATGGCTCTATTCTGGGAAACTGCGCGAACCTCCAGCCCAAACCGACTGCGTTTGAGCAGCACAACCAACGCAGCAAAAACCATAAGACAAAAAACCAGAATGTACAGCCGGTTGAACGTAAGACTAAACACCCCGTTGATCTGCCAGACTCCACTCATGAAATCAGGATTGGCAACAGGAACATTTTGTGGAGACACAAATGTACGAACCAACTGCTGCAAGATAAGACTGATACCAAACGTTGCCAGTAGCGTCTCCAGTGGACGACCATACAGAAACCGGATCACTGTTCTTTCGATGACGATTCCGACAAGACCAGTGAATACAAACGCTACCGGGATAGACAGAAGCAGGGCGCTGGCGATTGACTGAGGCATTAATTGCTGCATGGCCCATGCGCAATAGGCCCCTAGCATTATGAGCTCTCCATGGGCCATATTGATTACGCCCATAACCCCGAAGCTTATTGCAAGTCCAATAGCGGCCAACACCAACACCGAGCCGAGACTAAGGCCGAAGAATAAAGTCTCCAGCCATCCAAACAACCTCACTTGCTGTTCATGGTACAGCTGGACGGCCAGCGCCGCGGCGCGAACTTTTTCATCTGCATCGTTTGCCTGAATATTCACGATGGCCCTGCGGGAGTCTGATGACAAATCACCGCGCAAGGCATTTACGGCAGTCAGCCTCAACAACGGATCTTCGGAGCTCAGTTTTTTGCGCGTATCAAGCTTGCGTAACGCAACCAGTACGACTTCGGCCTTTTCGTTTTCCAGCAAGGTATCCAGCGTCGCCTGTTCAATGGACTGCGGACTATCAATAAGGGAATCGATAGCTGCCAGACGTTCCACAGGATCCTCTGAGTACAGCCCAAGGCCTGCTATCAACTGTCGAAGATAGCCACGAATACTATTAGTCAGTTTTAATCGTTTAATTCGACGACTACTGTCACGACCCAGATCTTCAGAACGATCCAGCGATGTCATTGTAAACTCTCGCCCATCTTTCACAGCCCAGACAATCTTCCCTGACGGTTTGTGAAACATCAGGTCACCATCAAGGATCCCCTGCAGTAATTCCCTGTTGTCTGAACGGGGCAGGGCGGCAAGGGTGGCAAGAGCCTCAGTCCTGGCATTCCCTTTACCTTCGACAAATGCTTCAAACACCGGGTCAAGCTCTGCGATCCCCGTAGTGACTTCGGCATGCACAAACTGGCTGGCAGCGAGAAGGCAAAGTAAAACCAGATGAAAAAACGTATAGCGCAGAAACATGTATTAACTCAGGGTAAGGAGAGTGATGCGCATCCATGCGCAAAGCGATCAAGAGATGGCGCTTATTCCTGAATTAAAGGTTCTGTCCGGAACAGACTCCGGTACTGACGTTGTAGTTTCCACATGAAAGCGGTGCCCGCCAGTCAGAAATCAAATCCTTGCTGCTGTCCAGAAAGTCAGACCATGCATCACCAGCTACCAGTCCGGGTGTTTCCCAGACCACCTCGAACTGCCCATCATCCTGAATTTCGCCGATCAGTACAGGCTTGGTAATATGATGATTAGGCATCATGGCCGAGTAGCCACCTGTAAGATTGGGTACCGCGACTCCGATAATTGCATCCTGCACTGCAGAGGCATCAGTAGTGCCTGCCTTTTCAACAGCCTTAACCCACATGTTGAACCCGATATAATGTGCCTCCATGGGGTCGTTGGTTACTCTGGCTTCATCGCCAATGAATTCAAGCCAGCTATCAATGAAAGCATCGTTAGCCTCTGCATCGACACTCATAAAATAGTTCCAGGCCGCGAGATGTCCGACAAGCGGTGCGGTATCAAACCCTGACAACTCCTCCTCGCCCACGGAAAAGGCAATAACCGGAATATCCTCCGCCGATATGCCCTGATTACCTAACTCTTTGTAAAAAGGAACGTTGGCATCGCCATTCACTGTTGACACGACCGCCGTCTTCTTGCCTTCAGATCCGAAGGTCTTGATTTCCGAAACAATCGACTGCCAGTCTGCATGTCCAAATGGTGTGTAGTTGATCATGATATCTTCACTCGCAACACCGTTACCCTTCAGATAGGCTTCCAGAATCTTGTTGGTTGTTCTGGGATAAACGTAGTCAGTACCCGCCAGAACCCAGCGCTCCACGCCAATTTCATTGCTCAGGTAGTCCACCGCAGGTATGGCCTGTTGATTAGGTGCAGCACCGGTGTAGAAAACATTCTTCGAAGATTCCTCACCCTCATATTGCACCGGGTAGAACAGAAGACTGTTGAGCTCTTCGAATACTGGCAGCACTGATTTACGCGACACTGAGGTCCATGCTCCAAACGTTGCCACAACCCCTTCCTGTTCTATCAGCTCACGTGCTTTCTCAGCAAAGAGCGGCCAGTCAGATGCGGGGTCAACAACAACCGCTTCCAGTTGCTTACCCAGGAGGCCGCCATTGGCGTTTTGCTGATCGATCAACATCAGCATCGTGTCTTTCAAAGTGGTTTCGGATATTGCCATGGTGCCTGACAGCGAATGTAGTACACCGACTTTTATGGTCTCGTCTTGTGCATGAAGCGATATGCTCGCCGTTGCCATACTTAGGCTTGTCGCCGCCAGCAAAGATAGTTTGCAACTGCTTTTTAAAAACATGAGTAGTGTTCCCTGAAAGATGGAGTCAACGTTGTTCTTCTTAGAACAATCGGCGTTACCGTTACAGGGACTGTGCCATCATGATTTTGTTTGGTTTTTCAATGACATAATGTGAAAACACGTATTGCAGCGCTTAACGTGTGCAATTAATTGGTGCAAGTTATGCCGGATATTGGTGCGTTGATGTAGCCTCATTTATTCGCATCATTCAACGGTGACGCTCTTTGCCAGATTGCGTGGTTGATCGATGTCGCGCTTGAGTATCAACGCTGTATTGTAGGCGAGCAGTTGCAATGGAACGCTCATAACGACAGGTCGCAAAAGCTCCTCGCATGCCGGTGTGCGTAGTACGTGGTCGGACAGCTCACTGATGCGTTCATGCCAACTATCAGTGACGGTGATAACAGGGGCGCCGCGTGTCTTTAGCTCTTCGAGTGACGATAGCGACTTTTCCAGCAATTCATTGTCTGGCAGGACCACAACACAGGGCGTGTACTTGGTGACAAGAGCCAGAGGTCCATGCTTAAGTTCTGACGATGGATACGCCTCTGCATGAATGTAGGATATTTCTTTCAGCTTCTGCGCCCCTTCCATTGCGACAGGACAGGCTGACGTACGCCCAAGAAAAAACATACTGTGCGCTTTGCTTATATCCCTGGCGACCTTTTGTGTCTGTCCATCAAGTTGTAACGCTTCACCCACCAGATGAGGTAGTTGGCTCACAGACTCAACCAGAGCACCGCCTCGCTGTGGAGAAACATCACGTAACCGCCCAAGCATTAATGCCAGCAATGAAAATACAGCAAGCGTGCTGGTATAAGCTTTCGTTGATGCTACAGACACTTCAGCACCTGCCCGGAGATACACACCGCCGTCGACCTCACGCGCGATGGTGCTCCCGACACTATTGATCACGCCGAGTACATAACCACCTTTACGCTTGATTTCGCGCACGGCAGCCAAGGTATCAAACGTCTCGCCGGACTGGCTCACCGCCACGTAGAGCGTATCTTTCTCAACAAGGGGGTTGCGGTAGCGAAACTCCGCGGCAGGCTCCGCGTCTGAAGGCAACCTTGCCAGAGTTTCGATCATGTTTGCCCCCGCAAGTCCAGCATAGTAAGCCGAGCCACAACCCAGTACTTTGATACGCTTGATATCAAGCAGCCCACGAGGCTGCAGGTTCAGTCCTCCCAGATGGGCTGTTGAAAATTGACGATCCAGTCTGCCCCTGAGCGTGCGCTCTAGAACAGCAGGCTGATCGAATATTTCCTTGCGCAAAAAGTGCGTATATCCACCCCGGTCATAGTCATCGGTCGAGTGTTGAATACGTGTGGCGGTCTTTTTACTGCTTGCAGCGGCAAGCGTAGTTACCTCGAAGCCGTTTGGGCTTAGTGTGGCAAGTTCACCGTCGTCAAGGTGTATGACATCCTGCGTATGCCGCACCATCGCGGAGAGATCTGAAGCAGCCCACATCTGGCCCTTCCCAACACCCAGAATAACAGGGCTGCCCATGCGGGCGACGACAACAATGCCCGGTGCTTTGGCATCGATCACGGCGATCCCGTATGTCCCGCGCACAAGCTGCAGCACATGTCTCACTGCCCGGGTCAGGTCAATATCATCACGATTGAGCTCATGGGCGATTAGATGCGCCAACAGTTCCGAATCCGTATCAGAACTGAGCTTCGTACCGCTCTGTCTGAGCTGATGACGCAGTGTCGATGCATTCTCCACCATGCCATTGTGTACAACGGCAATTCGGCCGGTTGAATCAATGTGAGGATGAGCATTGGCATCGGTCGGTGCCCCATGTGTTGCCCAGCGCGTATGGCCGATGCCATAGTCACCTTGCACCGCTTCAGGAAGTTGCGTTTCAAGCATGGAGAGCTTGCCGGCCGCTTTCCAAACACGCAGTTTTTTCCGGTGAACGATGGCTACGCCGGCAGAGTCATAGCCACGATACTCAAGCTGACGCAGACCTTCCATAAGGATGTCCCGCAGGGGAGCCGGACCGGTATAGGCGATAATTCCACACATGTTGTTTTTTATCCGTAGATGGCGCGGCGAATCTGGCGGGTGGTCAGCGGCTCGGAAGCAAACCGATGCTGCTTCAGTTCCTCTGCGATAATGGTGTAAATGCGCTCGTTGGTGAGTCCGGATTTTTGCAGCTCGTGATGCCGCCTGCGGATGTAGTTCTGTGGTGTTTCGCTGAAGAACGCAACAATTTCATCGATCAGACGATGCGCTTCAGTACTTGACAGTCCACTTTGTCGAATCAGGTGTTCGACAAGCTCTGGATCGGGGCTTGGTTGACGCATGAGAAGTATTTTGAACAACTAGCGCAGTAATTTCCAATAATTTGCCCGAATTCGGGTGTTTACTTAAATAAAAAGTCTAAATATGGGCGATTTGCTTTCCCAAGTTGTTGAAATATGTCCCGGTATGTATGTTTTACCGAGATTCGCCGACTCAGGTACGCTACTGGCGCCGCTGCAAACGGTGCTTGCGCATTCGCCTCTTCGACAGATGCAGACCAGCCGCGGTTTCCTGATGTCGGTTCTAACCAGCAACTGCGGTAAGGTTGGCTGGATATCTGATCGAAAAGGCTATCGATACGTCGAGGCGGATCCTGTGAGTGGCGAGCCCTGGCATCGCATGCCAGAAGAATTTGCATCGCTTGCCTCGGACGCGGCAGCTAGCGCAGGCTTCGCCAATTTCGAACCTGATGCCTGTCTTATCAATCATTACCGCCCCGGCACACAAATGGGAGCTCATCAAGATCAGGATGAGTCGGATTTCACTCAGCCCATCGTGTCGGTATCGCTTGGCATAGATGCGCGTTTTTATGTGATTGGTCCTTCGAAGCGGGGGAAATCCACTCCAGTTGATCTATCGGACGGTGATGTCATGGTGATCGGCGGGCCGGCACGTCGCTACTATCATGGTGTCAGAAAGTTGAAGGAGTCCACACATTCAAAATTTGGTGCGGTGCGTTGGAACCTAACGTTCCGCAAAGCGCTATAAACTTCAGGGATGCGTTTAATCACCCTCATGTCAACCGGCCTTGTTTCTGCGCTTGCTCTTTGTACAGCGTCGTTTGCAAATATTCTTCCCGAATTCGAGCCGGTCAATATCGAACCGGGCGAACTGTTCGAACAAGTCATAGGGCTCAATCGCAACAGCGGCATGAAAGTGGAGATCAGGTTGTTATCTCCACCCGATGGAGCCCATATCGCGTTGAGCGATGACGGTCAGCTAAAGCTCAAGTGGGAAACCGGCCCGGATCTGCCGGCACAAACTCAATTAACGATTCAGGCGAGAGACATCGATACGCAGTCAGTCGTGGAAACTCGAAAACTGGACATCCATAACAGGTCAGATGTGCGCCTGGATAAGCCCGGGCGCGTCACTGAAGACGAAGGTACCAGCATTACGCTTGGTCCGATGGCCAACCAGATCGTGAGTAGCGGACAAACAGTAATGATTACTCTCAACGCCTCCAGTAACGATGATGCTATTCCGCTGATCAGTCTGGATCGGGTGCCGAGTAACGCCACATTTGGCGAAAGTCCATTAGGCGGCTATACGTTCTTCTGGCAAACCGAAGACAGTGATCAGGGAGAGCATATTTTCCGAGTCACGGCACAACACCCCTCCGAAAGTGAGGTGTCTGAATCGGCCCTGTTAACCGTATTCATCGGCGACCCTTCACGCAGCAAGACAATGCCGGCGACAAAAGCAGAGAGTAAAAACTGAGCTGCTAAACTACGCGTTGTCCCTCGCAATGCTTGCCAATCATCGACAATCAACCTGACAACGTCAAAGGTGCCTCGATCCTCATGATCGCAGCATTCGGATTCGCGTTGATGGTCGCGCTTATCAAATGGGCAGGCCAGAATCTCCCGGTAACGCAAATTCTGTTCATCAGGCAGCTTGGCATGACCATCATGTTGACGCCTTTTCTGGCAAAAAGCTTCCCGGCATCACTCAAGACCGATCACTT
The DNA here is from genome assembly GCA_045106195.1 of Granulosicoccus sp. Classification (GTDB taxonomy): domain Bacteria; phylum Pseudomonadota; class Gammaproteobacteria; order Granulosicoccales; family Granulosicoccaceae; genus Granulosicoccus. The sequence continues at coordinate 157,028 of JBGCEH010000010.1, read as the reverse complement.
ACCCCTGCAAGTCGTGCGAATCATCCTTGCGCTGATTGCCATGCTGGCTGGATTCACCGCCGTGGTTAACATGCCTTTGGCAGATGCCACTGCCATAGCATTTGCCAAGAGTTTCTTCGTCACCATCTTTGCTGTATTCATTCTGAAGGAGACGGTTGGCCTGTACCGCTGGACGGCTGTATTCGTCGGATTCATCGGTGTGCTTGTCATGGTGCGCCCCGGCACCGAAGGGTTCTCTATCTATGGCGCACTCGCAGTTGTGGGTGCTGCCAGCGCCGGACTCGTCATGGTCATTATCCGGAAATTGACCCGAATCGACCCACCCTCTACCATACTCGCGTATCAAGCCATAGGCGTCGGGTTGATCATGGCCATACCGGCGTACATTCATTGGGTGACACCGACAGCGACCGACTGGCTGCTTCTCGCCGCGATCGGCGTAATATCCTACTATGCTCAAAAAGCGAACATCCTGGCGTATACCTTCGGAGAAGCATCTTTGCTCGCATCGCTTGATTACGTGAGATTGCTTTACGCCACCGTATTCGGGTGGTTGTTTTTCAACGAATTACCAGGTGCGAGCACCTGGGTAGGAGCTGTCATCATCATCGTAGCATCGGTCTATACCGTCTACCGTGAGCGTCAACGAAAACAAGCCCTGATTAGTCACCCTGCTGCACGAAGCTATAACCAGCAATAACGAATCATCACGATCTCGAAACCGATCGTTCGATACCATATTTTTGTAATTTGTCACTCAACGTACGACGCGGAAGCCCAAGGTAGTCGGCACTGTCACTGATATTGCCGTGGCAACGATTGAGCGCGTATTCAATAATGGATTTCTCGAAAGCCTGCACTTGCTGGGCAAAACCGGGTCGATTGGGTACTCTATCAGCAGGGCGGATGAGATTTGATACCGGCTCTACCTGGTAAAGAACAAATCGTTCGGCGACATTCTTCAGTTCACGCACGTTCCCTGGCCAGTCGTGCGCACGTAAAGCGGTAATATCACGGCTTCTGATGGATGGAATTTCCCGTTGATAATTAGCACTGGCGCGGCTGGTAAAGTGCTCAAAAAGGAGTACACAATCATCATCCCTTTCACGCAGTGGTGGTAGACGCATCTCCAGCGTATTGAGTCTGAAAAGTAAATCGCTACGGAAGTCGCCATCACTAACATGTTGATCAAGCAATGCATTGGCAGCACTGAGTACGCGTATGTTCAAATCACGCGTATTGCTCTCACCAATGCGCTGAACCTCACGTTGCTCAAGTACCCGCAATAATTTTACTTGCTGTTCAGCGGGCATATTGGTTACCTCATCCAGAAACACAGTGCCGCCTTCTGCCTGCTCGAATGGGCCGGCCGCAATGCCTTCATCGCTGCTACCAAAAAGCGCTTGCTCAATCAGATTCCGGGGTATGGCGCCACAGTCCACAGCCTTGAAAGATGCGGTTCTGCGCGAACTGAAATCGTGCAAAGCGTGAGCAACCACCTCCTTGCCAGAGCCGGTCTCGCCGATAATTAGCACATCGACATCTACATCGGCAAACTGGATGATATTTTTTCGTATTGTTCGTATGCTTGCACACTCACCGAGCAGCCGTTCTTCGATTGAACGTCCGGACTCCGCCCGTTGCAACAAATGGCGATTCTGTAAAACGAGTTCTCGCTTTTCTCCTGCGCGTTTTATCGTTGATAACAGCCGTTCTGGTTGAAACGGCTTTTCAATAAAATCGTAGGCACCGTGCTGCATGGCGTCCACTGCACTATTGACATCGCCATGGCCGGTTATCAAAACTACAGGGATGTCGCTATCGATGTCCATAACGGCTTTCAATACCCCCATGCCGTCGACGGTCGGCATGCGCAGATCAGTAACCACAACCCCCTCAAAGTGATCGGTTACATGAATCAGTGCATCCTGGCTATCGGCAAAACTCTCCACGCTACAATCCGCAAGCGATAACCACTGCGATATGGATTCTCGCATCGCGCGTTCGTCGTCTATCAGTAATACCCGAAGGTTCATCAGCGTGCGTCCTCATGATAAGGAAGGCGAACGGAAAAGAGAGCGCCCCCTTCATTGGAGTTTCTGACCCGCAACTGACCGCCCATTTCCTCGATGATTCCATAGGCGATGGACAAGCCTAGCCCCACACCTTCGCCCATCGGTTTAGTGGTGAAAAACGGTTCAAACACATGTGAGATAGCGGCATCGGACATGCCTTTCCCGTTGTCCTGAACGCGGATAACCGCTTCATCATCTTCCCTGAATACACTGAGATTAACGATACCTTTTTCAGCAACCTCACGGGTGGCGTCCATGGCATTGCGTATAAGATTGCTCAACACCTGTTCTATACGTATGGCATTGCCTAGCACACAAACGGGACAATCTGGAACCTTGACGTCCAAGACTATTTTCCTCTCATGCAAATCCGTGTTGAGCGTGACCTGAACTCGCTCAATACAGGCCTGCAGTGATATTGACTCCCGCGGGAAATCAGATTTTCTGGCAAATGTCTTTAGATCATAAGTGAGTATGGCAAGCCGTTCAGTGAGCGCATGGATTTCATCAAGGTTCTGGTGTGCTTCCGCGACTCTGTCACGGCCCAGAAGCAGTTTGGCACTGGCGCTAAAGGTGCGAATGGCGGACAAAGGCTGATTAACCTCGTGAGCAATGGCCGCAGACATCTGTCCCAGAGCGGCCAGTTTCGAGGCCTGGATGAGTTCAGTTTGCGCCTCTTTCAAATGCTGCTCGGCCTTGCGACGTTCACTGACTTGCGCCTGGAGTTCCTGATTAAGCGAGCGCATTCTGGCTGCATCCTGAGCTGCGATGCTCAGTATATTCTTACGTTGACGCTCACGCCGGTAGAGAAATATAACAGCGCTTAATCCAGCAAGCAGCCCTGGCACCAACGCTGCGATGATTCCAGCGTTATACACGGGTACCTTGGGTATAAGTTGAACAAGAAGCCAGTTTTGAAGTGGCAGATTTATGCTTGAACTCAGGAATTGCTGACCGTCAATGTGCAATCTGGGGTCTGTTAATGCACCTCTGATATTAAGTGCCTGTAGTGTTTGATTAGCGTATTTTCGTTGACTATTAAAGGTATCCAGTTGCTCACGTCCAAGCGTTCGAGTCGTTCTAAAACGCCATGCCGGGTTGCTACTGAGTATCGTTACCCCTTCTTCATCAACCAACAGGCTGTGAGGCTTCTTTTCCTGCCATTTCTTTTGTAGTGATTCGAGCTCCAGCTTCGCCACCGCCACACCTGTTATTACACCGTCATTGTGTACCGGCTGGGCGAAATAGTAACCCGCTTCGCCAGTGGTCACCCCGACGGCGTAGTATCGGACCTCCTTTCCCTGAATGGCCTGCTGAAAGTACGGCCTGAATTGATAACGGTTTCCAACCAGCGAGCTTTCGGTATTCCAGTTATTGGCAGCACGAGTGCGCCCTTGCGTATCAATGATGTAAAGCAAACTCGCTCCCGCAGCTTCGCTGACAGTTTGCAGGTAGTCGTTTGATAATGTATCCAGCTGCGCCTGTTCTGCAGACCCCAAAGCTGCGGAGCTTGCCAGCGATGCCATGATATGCGGATGATGTGCGACCGCGACGGGCAGATGTCGCAGGCGATCGACGCTATTGCTGATTAACTCGCTTTCGCTGATCAGATCGAAATCTGCTTCTCGACGCAATTGCTGTTCTGTCAACTGCATGGCGCTCAGGGAGATTAACCCGATCGCCAGAATGATAATCAACGGAATCAACAACGCCGGCTTACCGAAGTATCGGTTTTCCGTCTTACTCGGAATGATTTTGTCTGGAAGTGAATTGATAGCCCGGATCCGCCTTCATTGTTTTGGGTGAAGAGGGTAAATAGTCCAGGGTGAAGCCTACCTTGCCAGGAGACTTTAGGGGGCGATCTGACGCAATCCGTAAGAGTGGGGTGTCATGGGGCAATTATTCAAGGGCGGGGTCTCTCAACCTTCACTTTTGCCTTGCCCGGCTTCGGGAGTGGATTGTGCGTTAAGCTTGACAGCCAACGCGTTAAGTTTGTCTGCATATTCGTTGTACATATCAAGATCTCCCTTGCGCAGAGTCACACGGCTTGAATAATCTCCGTCTGTCAGCTTTTCAACGTGTCTGACGAAAGGGCGTAGTGGGCCAATGAGGCGATGTGTATATGCGACACAAACCGATGCCAGCAATACAATGTATAGCACAAACAGGGCACCGCAGTAGCGGAAGAGATGAACCAGTTGTATCTCTATCATCTCGCCGTAGTAGGTGGTGGATTCGGTCTTACCGGTCATCACGCTAACCAGATCATTAAAGACGTAGTATAAGAAGCCCGCCAACAGGATAGCAACGAACGCCGTTGATCCCAGCATGTACATGAGCAGTTTGAACTGCAGGAATGGCTGCCAGACCGCGTTGATAACGCGCCTTTTCTGAACAGTCCGGCCCTTGTTCTTCTGAGTTGCGCTGTTGTCCAGTGCATCGGAATGACTCATGTTCATCTGCCAATGGTGTGTACAAAGGAGGTAGCGGAACAAGCATAGGGCGGCTGAAGCAGACCTTTGAGCGATATTGAGCATTAGTGCTCATATCAGCATAATTTGACGGCGTATTCCATTATGCTTTACGTCTTCGCCAGACTTGAGAAAACGACATGATTTATGCATTGGGGAACAACACTCCAGAATTTGGGGAGCATTGCTTCGTGGCACCGAATGCTGCGGTCGTTGGCCAAGTCATCACTGGGCGCGATGTGAGTATCTGGTTCAACGCGGTGTTGCGCGGCGACAACGAGCCCATTCGAATTGGCGATGCCAGTAATATCCAGGACGGTGCCGTATTGCACGTAGATCCCGGCATTCCCCTGGATATTGGCAAGCGGGTAACCATCGGCCACAAGGTCATGCTTCACGGCTGCACCATTGGTGATGGCAGCCTTGTTGGCATGAATGCCGTGATTCTGAACAATGCGGTCATCGGTCGAAATTGCCTAATCGGTGCAAATGCTCTGGTCACCGAAAACATGCAGATACCCGATGGGTCACTGGTACTAGGCTCACCCGCAAAGATCATCAAACCGGTTAGTGAGGCGGCGTTGGCTGTGATTGCGTCTGGGGTTGAAAGTTATGTGGGCAAGATTGATATGTACAACGCAGGATTGCGGGAGGTTTGACCTCTAGTCTCTGGAGTGTAACCTTGGGACATCTACTAGCGCGTAGTTGTTGACAGTTCGACTGGATGTTCAAGTCTGAGGTAAGCCCTCCGGCTGGTGTGTTTTCCCGCTGCACCATTGATAGTTTTCACCGGAAAACCTCTTATGCAGCTTACGCAAGCTTGTTCAGCGCAAGCAAGACTACCCTTTAGCGAGCAAATGCAAGCGCCCGGAGACGCTTGCATCTATAGCATTTGAAATTTCCTAGAGCTGAAGTGCAGGTTCCGCTTTGTCGTGCTGATCGACATTGATTCGTGATTCAAAAGATTTTAGTCGCTTGTGAATTGACATAAGCTCGATAATGGTTGTCCATGAATTAACGAGAAACTGGAACGAATTTTCAACGCGTGAGAATGCCTGGTTGATTTGTTGATAAATACCAAACGTGATTACACCAGCAATAATGGTCGGTCCAAGGGCGATGAGAGGAATAAAATTTGCGCCCTGTAAGTACGCATATCGGAAGACGTTGAAATACAGATAGTTGAAGTAAAGTTTGAAGTAATTCTTTCTGACACCAGAAAACAACTCCTTCATCGTTGGAGGTTCTGCTCTGTCATGGTTATCTTCTCCATAAACCAGCTCTTTACGGTATGCCGCCTCAACTTTCTGGTTGTTGAATTCCAGGCCGGGAAGGCGATAGCCTACGGCGGCAAGAAGGACAGTGCCGAACATGGCAGAAAGGATGGCAACAAACACGAGTGAGCCGTTGACAGCACCTACAAGAGGCAGTTCGGTTACTTCTTTGGATAGCTCCCACAATAGAGGCAAGAAGGCAATCAGCGTCATGATCGCACTGATAAAGGCGGAGCCGAGGCCTTCCATGATAGATGCGAAACGCATGGTATCTTCTTGCACACGCTGCGCAGCACCCTCGATATTTCTTAGCTGGTCCCAATGCGTCATGTAGTAGTCGTTCATCGCAGAGCGCCACCGGAATACATAATGAGACGTGAAAAAAGCGAACATCACGAGTACGATGATGTTGGGAATCAGGATATAGAGCAAGGTGAACAGCTTCCCGAAAAACTGCTCGGATGTAATTGTGCTTGTTCCTTTATCAGACAGTGCTAACTGGATAAGGTCGTAAAAATCACCGTACCAGTTGTTGATAAAAACGCCCAACTGAACCTGAAAGTACGTAACCAATAGAATAATCGCACTTCCACAGACCGCCCACCAATACCAGCGGTTGCGATCCCTGAAATACCAGAAACAGCAGAATATGGCTGTGACTAGAATGATGTATTGATATAACCATATCTTGTCAGGATTCAGGAATGGGGGGCGCTGACCCTCGACTGTTGGCAAGGCTTCGCGCATCAGACTTAACTGAGCTGCCCACCCATCGGCAAATCCGTACCAGATTGCCAGTGTGATGAAAAACCAGGCCACGGCGGACAGGAAGAACGTCTTGGGTGATGGAAAGAACGATGCAAACATGCAGAAGGTTCCTGTTATGAGTATGAGCTGGACTTAGTGTAGTTCTGAAGCGGCAAGTTCGCTACGCAGCACCATTTAGGCCAGCACCGATTCTTGTAAACAAGCGAGGTGGCAAATCCGTATACACTACCCTCTTTTACCCACGCGGATAAGTAATGGCTCAGTACGTCTACACGATGAACCGGGTTGGCAAGATCGTGCCGCCCAAGCGTCAGATTCTCAAGAATATCTCCCTGTCATTCTTCCCGGGCGCCAAAATTGGTGTCCTGGGGCTGAATGGCTCGGGCAAATCCACACTGCTGAAGATCATGGCAGGGCTGGATGAGGAAATCGAAGGTGAGGCACGGCCAATGGCCGGTATCAAGGTCGGTTACCTGGAGCAGGAGCCTCAGCTGGACCCGGATAAAACGGTTAAGGAGGTTGTGGAGGAGGCGGTTGACGAAATCAAGGCGGCGCAGACGCGACTTGACGAGGTGTACGCCGCCTATGCTGAGCCGGATGCTGATTTTGATGCGCTTGCCGCAGAACAGGCGCGGCTGGAGGCGGTAATTGAAGCTGCTGATGCGCATAATCTGCAGATGCAGATGGACATTGCGGCGGATGCCTTGCGGCTGCCACCGTGGGACGAAAATGTGGCGCATCTGTCTGGTGGTGAGAAACGGCGTGTTGCCCTCTGTCGATTGCTTTTGTCTGGTCCTGATATGTTACTTCTGGATGAACCAACAAACCATCTTGATGCTGATTCTGTCGCCTGGCTTGAGCATTTTTTGCACGATTTCAATGGCACCGTAGTGGCCATTACGCACGATCGTTACTTTCTGGACAACGTAGCGGGCTGGATTCTTGAACTTGATCGAGGCTCTGGCATTCCGTATGAGGGTAATTACTCGGGCTGGCTCGATCAGAAGTCTGCGCGTCTGGAGCAAGAATCCAAACAAGAGTCTTCCCATGCCAAGGCCATGAAGGCAGAACTTGAATGGGTGCGTCAGGGTGCAAAGGGGCGGCAGTCAAAGTCGAAGGCACGGTTGCAGCGTTTTGAAGAAATGCAGTCGCAGGAATTTCAGAAGCGCTCTGAGACAAACGAGATTTATATTCCACCGGGTGAGCGATTGGGTGACAAGGTCATTGATTTTGTTAACGTCACGAAACGCTATGGCGATCGGGTGTTGATTGAAGACCTGTCGTTCAGTATGCCCAAGGGCTCTATTGTGGGTGTTATTGGTGGTAACGGTGCGGGTAAGTCCACATTGTTCCGAATGTTGATGGGGCGTGAAGAGCCTGATGGAGGCAGCATTGAGCTGGGAGAGACTGTCAAGCTTGCCTATGTTGATCAAAGTCGTGATGATCTTGATGGGGACAAAACAGTATTTGATGTGCTCGCTGAAGGAAGCGATGTTATTCGCATCAACAATTACGAGATGCCAGCCCGTCAGTACGTGGGACGTTTTAATTTCAAGGGCAGTGACCAGCAGAAGTTTGTCAAGGATCTTTCGGGCGGGGAGCGGGGTCGTTTGCATTTGGCGCTGACCTTGAAGCAGGGCGCTAACGTGCTTTTGCTGGATGAGCCCTCGAACGATCTGGATGTGGAAACCTTGCGGGCTCTGGAAGAGGCCTTGCTGGATTTCGCCGGAAGTGCCATTGTGATCTCGCACGATCGATGGTTTCTGGACAGGGTGGCTACGCATATTCTGGCTTATGAAGATCCTGGTGAAATCAATTTTTTTGATGGTAACTACACCGAATACGAAGCTGACAGGCGTGAGAGGTTAGGTGACGCCGCTGCGCAGCCCAAGCGTGTACGCTACAAAAAACTGGCAAGTTAACCCGACAGGCTGCCACCATTAACACTGACCACGGAGATCGCCCCTCATGCTGACCGAACAGGACCTTCAGGATAAAGGCATTGTCGCCACTCTTGTAAGACATCCACTGGTCCAGCACAAGCTGACGTTGATGCGGCGCAAGGAGCAATCATCGTCCGCGTTCAGAGCGCTGCTTCGAGAGATTTCATGGTTGTTGTGTTTCGAAGTAACGAAAGATCTGCCGCTGACCACGACCGCTATCGAGACACCGGTGCAGGGAATGGATGCACCCATGCTGGAGGGCAGGAAGCTTGCCTTTATCTCGATTTTACGTGCGGGTAACGGCATGCTTGACGGGATGCTGGATGTGATTCCTTCGGCAAGGGTAGGGCATGTGGGCTTGTATCGGGATCCGGAAACGCTGGAGGCGGTGGAGTACTACTACAAGGTGCCTAGCCACATGAAAGACCGGCTTATTATTGTCGTCGACCCGATGCTGGCTACGGCAAACTCAGCTATCTCCGCTGTTCAGCGCTTGAAGGAAGGTGGGGCCAATGACATGCGGTTTGTCTGCCTTATCTCAGCGCCGGAAGGGATCAAGGCTTTCAACAAGGCTCATCCGGATGTGCCCATCGTAACTGCCGCGGTCGATGAGATGTTGAACGAGCATGGCTACATTGTGCCGGGCCTGGGTGATGCTGGCGACCGAATTTTCGGGACTAAGTAGAAGAGTGGTAAAGCGGTGCGGTCGACGTTCCACACCAAAGGCTGGGAAAATGCAAACAGGGTGTACGAAGAGCGGCTTTCGACCTGTCAAGCGCCACCGGTCGATGATGCCATTTGTGATGCGCTTAATGCGTTTGTTGCTCAGCGAAAGACCGATGGTGGCGTAGCTACGGATTCCTGGAAGATGAAGAACAAACAACCCAATTTTCTGATTCTGATGGTTGATCAACTGACGGGAACCTTCTGGGATGATGGGCCTGCGTCGTTTTTGCACGCGCCTAATTTGCGTGCCTTGCATGAGCGAAGTGTTAATTTCAACAATGCGTATTCGCCCAGCCCGTTGTGTACACCGGCGCGCGCCTCGTTCATGACAGGGTTGCTGCCTTCGGGCACAACGGTGTATGACAATGCGGCTGAGTTTCCATCCAATCTACCAACGTTTGCGCATTACTTACGACGTGCGGGCTATTACACCGCGCTAAGTGGCAAGATGCATTTTGTCGGGGCTGATCAGTTGCATGGGTTCGAGGATCGTCTGACGACGGATATTTACCCCGCAGATTTTGGCTGGACGCCGGATTGGCGCGTGCCTTATGAACGGGTTGACTGGTGGTATCACAACTTGTCTTCTGTGACTGAAGCAGGCGTTGCGCATACATCGAATCAGCTGGAGTACGACGATGAAGTGGTGTATCACGCGCGGCGTACGCTGCTTGACATCGCGCGGGGCAAGGACGGTCGACCTTTTTGTTTGACGGCCAGTTTCACGCATCCGCATGACCCTTATACTGCACGGCCAAAGTACTGGGATATGTATGAAGGGATTGATATTCCAGCGCCTGTTGTCGGGCCGTTGGGGGAGGAACAACGCGATCCGCATAGCCAGCGTATTTTCAATGCAGTGGATGCCAATCGATTTGATGTGAGCGATGAGCATGTGAAGAATGCACGTCGAGCTTATTGCGCGAACATCAGTTATCTGGATGAGAAGGTTGGCGAGCTGCTTGAAACGCTGGATGAGTGTGGGTATGGAGATGACACGGTGGTCGTGTTTGTTTCGGATCACGGTGATATGTTGGGTGAGCGTGGGTTGTGGTACAAGATGAATTTTTTTGAGGGCGCGGGGCGTATTCCCTTGTCGATCAGTGCGCCAGGTCGGTTTGTTCCGCGCAATGTCTCGATGCCAGCTTCCGCCATGGATGTGTTGCCTACGCTGCTGGAGCTTGCGGGGGTCGGTCATAGCGAACTTGTGATTCCGCTGGATGGGCAGAGTCTGGTTGCGGCGGCTATGGGTGAGGAGATAAGCGACCGGCTGATTGCCTGTGAGTATATGGCAGAGGGATCGGTGTCGACGCTAATCATGCTAAGGCAAGGTGACTGGAAGTTTGTTTATTGCGAGTCAGATCCCGTGCAGCTTTATAATCTGGCATATGACCCGAATGAATTGGTCAATCTGGCCAGCGTGGATGCGCATAGGGACACGCTTGCCCACTTTAATGCCTTGCTGGCGTCGCGCTGGAGTCTGGATGCGCTCGATGATGATATTCGTGAGAACCAGCAACGGCGGATTCTCTGCTACGAGGCGTTGCGTCAGGGGCGTTTCACACCGTGGGATCATCAGCCGGTACTGAATGCATCGGAGCGCTTCATGCGTAATCATTTGGATTTGAATGACGTAGAAGCAGGCAACCGGGTGCCGGTACGTCCAGCAACGCCGCCAATGAATCACGGGAGTAACTGATGAGTGGCGATATAAATGAGTTTGACTATGTGATCGTGGGTGCCGGCTCTGCCGGTTGTGTGTTGGCGGCGAGGCTATCTGAAGATCCGGGAGTCAAGGTTGCATTGTTGGAGGCAGGCGGTTCGGATCACAGTTTGTTTATTCGTATGCCCACGGCTTTGTCCATCCCCATGAATATGGACAAGTACAATTGGGGATATGAATCGGAGCCTGAGCCCGGGCTCGATGGTCGCAAGCTTGATTGTCCCAGGGGCAAGGTTATTGGTGGTTCTTCGTCGATCAATGGAATGGCTTTTGTTCGCGGTAATGCGCACGATATCGATCAGTGGGAAGAGCAGGGTGCCAGTGGCTGGAATTATGCTAACTGCCTGCCGTATTACAAGCGCATGGAGCGATGGTATCTGGGGGCCAATCGGTATCGTGGTGGTGATGGACCGGTGGGAGTCAATGCGGGTAATGATATGAAGCTCAATCCGTTGTATCAGGCTTTTATCAGTGCTGGAGAGGAGGCGGGATATCCGTTTACATCTGACTTTAACGGGTATCAGCAGGAAGGGTTCGGGCAGAAACATATGTCGGTTGATGGCGGGGTGCGTGCGTCTTCGTCACGTGCGTATCTTGAGCCTGTAAAATCGCGATCCAATCTGAAAATCATTCCGCGCGTGACTATTGATCAGGTGTTGTTTGAAGGGGATACGGCGGTAGGCGTGCGGTACCGGACATCAGGGCGGTATCTTAAGGTGTTTGGACGCACCGAGGTGATACTCAGCGCGGGGTCCATCGGGTCACCTTCCATTTTGCAGCGCTCGGGTATTGGTCCTGCTGATGTATTGAAAACTGCGGATGTGTCCGTGAGGGTAGATGCGCCGGGGGTGGGGGCGAATCTGCAGGATCATCTAGAAGTGTATTTTCAATATGAGTGCAAGCAGCCGGTGTCGCTCAACCGTCATTTGTCATGGTGGCGGAAGGGGCTGATCGGGGCTCGATGGGTGGTCACCAGAGAAGGTCTGGGGGCGACAAATCATTTTGAATCCTGTGGGTTTATTCGTTCACGTGCCGGGCTTAAGTGGCCGAATATCCAGTATCATTTTTTGCCGGGAGCCATGCGCTATGACGGGCGCGCAGCGTTTGCAGGGGATGGGTTTCAGGTACATGTCGGACCCAATAAACCGCGCAGTCGCGGATCGGTATCCATTCGTTCCAGTGATGCTTATGATGCACCGAAAATCCTGTTCAACTATCTGCAGGATGATCAGGATGTGAAGGATTGGCGGGATACCATTCGGCTCACTCGGGAAGTATTGCAGCAGCAATCCCTAAAGCCGTTTCGGGGTGATGAGATTCAGCCCGGTATGCATATTGACACTGATGAAGCGATTGATAAATGGGTTCGTGAGAATGTCGAGAGTGCTTATCATCCGTCTTGCACGGTGAAGATGGGCGCTGACAGTGATCCTATGGCTGTGCTTGATGGGCAATGCCGTGTGCGCGGTGTTAACCGTTTGAGAGTGGTGGATTCGTCTATTTTCCCTACCATAACCAATGGTAATTTAAACTCACCCAGCATGATGGTGGGGGAGCGTGCTGCTGATCTGATAATGGGGCGGCAATTACCTGCAGAGGATGTGCCTGTCTGGGTGCCTAAGGATTGGGAGACTTGTCAACGCAGTGTTGAAGGTGGTGATCGGTAGTGCTATTCCCTTAACGCTGGCAAACCCACGCCTGTACTTTCAAAGCCGCCGTCCACTGCGATGGTTTGTCCGTTGACGTAGCTCGCTGCATCGGAACACAAAAATGCAATGACGTTGGCTATTTCGTCTTCGTTGCCGTAACGGTTGAGTGGGATGGCGTCATGATAGGCCGCTATGATTTCGGGAGTGTGAACAGCCATGGCAAGTTTGGTTCTAACAGGTCCTGGGGCGACGCAGTTTGCGCGTACGCCATACTCGGCAAGTTCAACGGCCTGTTGTTGCGTGAATTGTATAACAGCTGCTTTGGATGTTCCGTAGGCTACTCGCAAGGTGGATGCTCGCAGGCCTGAGATGCTGGCTATGTTGACGATGCAGCCACGGGTCTTGATGAGCGATTCTGTTGCAGCTTGTGAGCACAGGAAGGTGCCGTCGAGGTTGGTAGACATAACGCGTCGCCATTGCTCAAAGGTGGTGCCTTCGATGGGGCCGAATTCTGCGACACCGGCATTGTTGACAAGGCAGTCTATACGGCCGAACTGGTCGAGCGTTGCGGCAATGGCCTTATCGACATCGGAGGGGATGGAGACATCGATAGGGAGTGGCAGAACCGGGGTAAGGGTTGCGACAGCCGTTGACAGTGCTTCGGTATCGCGGTCTACCATGGCGACCGAGAAGCCCTGCAACAGCATGAGTTTGCTAGTGGCGAGTCCGATACCGCGTGCGGCTCCGGTTATCAGGGCAACCTTTTTGCTCATGCCGGCTCCTTGTCATGTTCGATGATCACCCCGGCAAGCCTGACGAAATTTACCAGAGGCTTGCCGGGGCGGGTCAGTCAGAATTACTTGATTTCGAGTAATTCCACTTCGAAAATCAGAGTCTCGCCAGGTCCGATTGCCTGGCCAGCACCGCGATCGCCATAGGCGAGATCAGACGGGATGACAAAGCGGTACTTGCTGCCAAGAGGCATCAGTTGCAAGCCTTCGGTCCAGCCTGGAATCACACCTTTTAGAGGAAATGATGCTGGCTCGCCGCGGGCGATTGAGCTGTCGAATTCGGTGCCGTCCATGAGGGTGCCTACATAATGCACACTGACAGTACTTTCTTCGGTTGGCATGTCGCCGTCGGCGGCCGTCAATACTTCGTATTGAAGGCCGCTTTCCGTCACTGTCACGCCTTCACGCGCTGCGTTTTCAGCCAGGTAGGCTTGTCCCGCCGCACTGGCTTTCGCTACTGCCGCTGCCGCTACTTCTTCTTGTTGAGTCTGAAGCGTCATTTGGGCATCATCCATGCTCATGAGCGTCTCTTCGCCCGCGTGCTGGGCTTTCATAGCTTCGATCAGCAGGTCGAAATCGAGCTCGCCGTATTGTCCCAATACGCGCTCACCGATCATCATGCCGAGGCCGTAGCTGACCTTTGCTTCTTGCGTGGCGAGCTTGTCATCCTGTGCAAAAACTGAACCTGTCAATGCGCCGGCCAGAAGAGCTGCAGTGGCTGTAGCTACAAGGGGTCTCTTGGTCGTTAAAATTCGAATCATGGGTCGATCGTATCCTGCTGGTTTCGTGGTCGAAAGGGTTATCCACGGCACTATGTCATAGATCGACTCATCGTGCTTTGCTTCCAGTTTATGGGAGCGTTTCCTCATCAGGTGTTTCAGAGGCGTCCAGAACGTTCGGCAGACCTGTTTTGAGCATGGTCTGAGGCTTGGATACACTGATTTGTTTGCGCAGCATGGAATCAACCTGGGTTTCCAGATGTGCAGGATAGGTCACAAGCACATCCCTGCGATGCCCATCGCAGAAATGCGCTGCATCGCTTTCAAACCGCTGCAGGCAGCGGTTCCAGCGGTCGAGGGCGGCGTGCTTTTCTTCAGGATCAGGGTGTTGTTGAGTAAACGTACAACCTTGTAGTGCCAGCACAACTGCCACTCCAATGATGACCAACCGTAGTCTGATACCACCCATGCGAACTCCGCGCGCAGATTCTGTGTCTGCTCTTGCCAGTTGATTCGCCAGGCAACGTGTGTTGCTGGCGTGTAACTAAAATAACGGCGAGAGGGGTTAGCTCGTCGGGGGAAAGTTCACAATTTTGGATTCTGGATGGGCGATGAATCCACGGGATGGGGGGTATTCCTCAATCGCCAGAAGCTGCTAGAAGCGTTTGGATTTCTTGCGCGCTTTCGCTTCGTTGCGAGCGGTCTGCTTTTCAAGCTTGCGTTGCTCCCGTTTTGCGGAGATGCGTGCGATGCGTTCCTCGGTCTCGGCCAACTCCTTCTTTCGCATCGACGGAGACTCCAGAGTAATCTGGCCGAGTAGACCCTGTCGGTATTCCTGCAAAAGCAAACGGCCAGCGCGGTCAAAATCGACGAGTGCTCCAGCGCCGATACAGCCGCGGATGTGGCCTATTTCTTCCAGAGTCTGGACGCTCTGCGTGACGGGGAGTGTCTCGCCGTATCGCTGTCTAAGCTGATCTGCATAGGTTACGTTGAGATAGTCCAGCAAGTGTGTCGCTACTTCGGCGCTGTCCATGGCCGTGTCGCGCACAGCGCCTGTGGCTGCAAGTCGATAGCCGCTGGCGTCGTTGTCCACTTTTGGCCAGAGTACGCCGGGTGTGTCTCGTAGCGACCACTCTTCGGTAAGCGAGATGAGCTGCTGGCGTTTGGTTATGGCGGGCTCGTTTCCGGTTTTGGCAATGACTCTGCCGGTGAGCTTGTTGATGAGAGTTGACTTGCCGACGTTGGGGATGCCGACTACCATGGCGACGCGCGGCTTGAGTCGTTGCGAGGTGTCGTCCGGGTAGAAGGCCTTGAGGCGCGGCAGAATGTTCTTGTAGCTACGAACATCGGTCGTTGATACCGCCATCGCATCGTGGCCTCGGGACTGGCTATGCACATCGAGCCATTGTGCCGTCATGGCAGGGTCGGCCAGATCGGACTTGGTGAGGACGCGTAGCACCGGCTTGTCCTTGCCGATGTCGGCGAGCATGGGATTTTCGCTGCTCCAGGGGATACGGGCGTCGAGTACCTCGAGCACCACGTCGATGTCCGGCAGTACTTTTGCCATCTCTTTGCGGGCCTTGTGCATATGCCCAGGGAACCACTGGATTGCCATTAGTTTTGCTCTTCGGGCAGAGTGATCTGATCGGCTTCTATGACGATCCGCCGTTGTTTGTACAAGGTGCTCAGAGCTCTCTTGAAGTTCTTTTTGCTGACCTGGAATGTTGCTTGAATGGCTTCGGGTGAGCTTTTGTCACTTAAGGCACAGACACCGTTATGTTCGTGTAGATAAGCGATGATTTCCTCAGTCAGATCCGGTTGTAGTTGCTTGCTGGGAGGTTGCAGGGCGAGATCTATTCGGCCGTCATGTCGCAGACGCTTGATGAAGCCGTTATGCGTGTCGCCGACTCGGACTTGCTGAAATATTTCGTCTTTGTACAGCAATCCCAGGGCGCGATTGTCGACGACGGCTTTCAGACCGAGGTCGGTGCGTTGATAGATAAGTAGTGTTACGGGTTGCCATGGGCGGTAGTCGGTCGCTGTTTCAGGCAGGTGATGATCGAGGCGACTGCTGGCTGCCAATCTGCCGCTGTTGTCAAGGTAAACAAGAACTGTTTCGAATCGTCCCACTTCAGCGGGTCTTCGTTGTTCCGCGAAGGGGAGCAAAAGGTTTTTTTCAAGGCCCCAATCGAGAAACGCACCGGCGTTGGTGATATCCATGATTTTCATTGATGCACACTGGTCGCGCTCGGCAAGGGGCTTGCGGGTTGTTGCCAGCGGCTTGCCTTGAGAGTCTGTGTAGATGAATGCCTCGAGGCTATCGCCAACGTCTGCGGTGCCAGCCTCTTTGACCGGCAGGGGCAATTGTCCAAGCTCGCCGCCGTCCAGAGACAACGAATTCTGGTGCCGTTCAAGAACTTCCAGATTATGGGTGTAACCGATTTGCATTATGTGGTCTGTGTAGTACTTATTCGATTCATCAGGAAAGCGTCGTTAGTGTACGCTTGGCTGACCCTGAGAGTAAGTAGATTGATGAGTTATTACACCTCTGCCAGTTCGCATTCCCTGCGGGTGGTACTAGCGCCGATGGAAGGTGTGATCGATGCCCCGATGCGCAGGCTCTTGACGGGTATCGGTGGTTACGATCGGTGTGTGACTGAATTTATTCGCGTCACCGATGTGTTGCTGCCTGCGCGGGTTTTTCTGCGCTTGTGTCCTGAGCTCGAGACCGGTGGGTGTACGGAATTCGGAGTGCCGGTGTATACACAGTTGCTTGGGAGTGATGAAGGCGCTTTGGCGTTGAATGCCAAGCGTGCTGTGGAGCTAGGTGCTAAAGGAATTGATCTGAACTTTGGTTGTCCGGCCAAGACAGTGAATAACAGTATGGGTGGGTCGATTTTGCTGCGTGATCCGTGGCATGTCGGCAATATCGTGAAAGCGGTACGGGATGCGGTTGACGCGAGTGTGCCGGTGACAGCGAAAATCCGTCTTGGCTACGATAACCACAATGCACTGCCGGAAATCGTCGGCTTGATTAGAGAGGCGGGTGCAACAGAGCTCGCCATTCATGCGCGGACGAAGTTCGACGGCTACAAACCGCCTGCCTGGTGGTCAACGGTGCGCCAGGTGATGGATGAAGGGGTTGCCAATACCTATATCAATGGGGAAATCTGGAGTGTGGAAGATGCGCTTGATGCGCGTGCGCAAAGTGGCTGCGAGCATGTCATGCTGGGGCGGAGCGCACTTGCGGCTCCCGATCTTGCCAAACGCATCAGGTCCAGTGAACGCGGTGAGCAGCTTGAGCTTATGTCCTGGCAGGAAATTTCTCATTTGGTAGAGGCGCAGTTCTTACGTTCCGATTGTCACAGCCCCCGACATATAGGTAACCGGACCAAACAATGGCTGGCCTATCTGAAACGTACTTATCCTCAGGCCAGTGATTTGTTCGGTAGGTTAAGGGCATTGCATAACACCGCTGAGATTGTTGCGGCGTTTGAAGCCCATCGGCGGGATCAGGTACTTTCGGGGTCGACCAGACAACCCAGAGAGGGGTCGTTAACCACTTGAAATGAGGGTTTGTCTCGGGAAATGGCTTCCAGAGTGGAAGCCAGTTTTCTCATCCAGCGGCTTAAAGTATCACGTTGTTCCGGCGTCATGCTCTGGACAAAGCGTAATCCGGTATCTTTCCACAGATCGCTGTTAGCCTGCCATTGTTCGGGGTACGCCGTTTCAAGCTGACGCCACTGTTTGGCCAGATGTGCACGCATGTCAGCGTCAAAGTCCGGGTTGTCTTGCGCGCGTGCGAGTTCGAAAAATTCTGCGTACCATTGTGCAGACAGAGCGAAGTATTCCTTGCGTAGACTGACTTGCTGTTTGAACGCACTGAGAAACAAGGCGCGTTGCGTTGCTGTGAAGTCAACGTCGATTCTACCTGCCCATTTGCTCATGTTTTTAAGCCGACGCTCGATACGCTCCTCCGGGGAGCGGGATTCGTAACGGGTGATATCTTCTTCACGCTCCTCGGCGAAGTGCGCTTCGATGGACGTTATTTGCTCGTCAGTCAAAGACTTCATGAGATTGAATGAGAAATTGACGGGGTGGCATTCTCGCGCCGCTCGTGAATGATTCTCGACAGTTTCCATCCACTGCTGTATGTCGGTCTCGGTCGTGCCTTCTTTTTCAATTGAACTTGCAAGGGTCTTGATGAATGCGGCGTACTGGGGTAGTTCCGATTGGCGATGCCAGACGTGATACGTGCCCACCGATTTTTCAAAAGCTGCTTTTTGCTCGTCTGTGAAATCACCGAGCTCGTTGAACTGATCCTTCATCCTGTCGTCGAGCCGATTGTAGAGCGGCCCGATAATCAGCTTGCTACTCGTACATGCGCTCACCAGTACTGATAGCAACAGGATGGCTATCCAGTGGGAAAATCGATACTGTGAAAAACGATGTCGTTTCAATGGGTTCATCACCCACCCCCTGTCCGTTGTGGGTATCATATTGGTAGTTTACGGTCTGATGCGTTGTTCTGACCGATCCGAAAGATCAGATTTATGACGGTGGAGTAATCAGCATGACCGTAACCCGTGAACGGGGTCAGGACGGTGCCGAAAAAATGACGGCCCAAGTGGGTGGGCCAGGTACAGTCATAACTTTTCATTATGATTTATACGATAAAGACGCGGTCAAGATCGAATCCTCCAGGACCACCCATCCGGTGCTGTGCCTGTTTGGTGAGCGAGGGGTGCTGTTGGCATTGCAGGATGCATTCGTTGGCAAAGTATCAGGTGATGATTTTTCGATCACGATTCCACATCAGAAGGCGTACGGCAGGCATTACCCTGAGCGACGTCAGCGAATTGCCCGCAAGAACATAGACGGCGGAAAGCAGCAGACGTTCCGTACAGGTCAAATCATTACACTACGCGGTGAGCAAGGGCCGAGTCCGGCTACAGTCATCAAAGTGGGAAAATTCAATCTCGATGTTGATACTAATCACCCGCTTGCCGGTGTGGATCTCACATTCGATGTCTCCATTGTGGATGTTCGTCCGGCTACCGAAGATGAGCAGGCTCACGGTCATGCTCATGGTGTCGGCGGGCATCAGCATTAACGTTCAGACAGGAAGGCGATAAAATGCAGGTCAAGCAGCTTGGTGTGAACACGGGTAGCCGGGGATATTCGCGGCTGATTGCCTTTCTTGGCAGCTTTTTGTGTGTCATTTCCATTTCTGCCTGTGTGCAGAATCCGGTGACAGGTAAAAGGGACTTTCTGGTCGTAGACGAAGGCTGGGAGCTCCAGATCGGAGCGCAGCAATATATGCCGTTGCGACAACAGCAGGGCGGCGACTATATCGTTGACCCCAAAGTCGAGAACTATGTGCGTTCCGTGGGCATGAAACTAGCGGCGAAAAGTGATCGCAAGCTACCTTATGAATTCAATGTCATCAATGATTCAACGCCCAACGCCTGGGCGTTGCCGGGCGGTAAGATCAGCATAAACCGTGGCTTGCTTGTTGAACTGGGAAGTGAGGCAGAGTTGGCTGCCGTTCTGGGGCACGAGATTGTTCATGCGGCGGCAAAACATGGTGCAAAGGGTGCGACTCGTGGTATGGGCCTTCAGTTGGGAGTCGTAACAGCGACTATCCTTGCGCAGCAAAATGGTTATGACGGTCAGGTTGCGCAGCTTGCTTCCTCCGTGGGCGCTCAGATCATCAACAGCCAGTACGGTCAGGGTGCAGAGCTTGAGTCGGATCGCTATGGTATGGAGTACATGGCTCGGGCTGGATATAACCCACAGGGTGCGGTGGAGTTGCAACGCACGTTTCTGAAGTTATCTCAGGGGCAGCCGAACAATCCGTTGAACCGACTGTTTGCCAGTCATCCGCCATCGCAAAAACGCGTTAACGAAAATATCAAAACAGCGGCGAAATTGCCGAAGACCGGTACCCTGGGCGAGAGGGAATACAAGCAGGCCATGGCGACCCTGTTCAAGACACAGAATGCCTACAAGGCACATCGGCAAGCGCAGGTAGAGGTCAGGAACGGTAACCTGCGTCAGGCTTCAACACTGTTGAGCACGGCTATCAGAATAGAGCCGCGGGAGTCTTTGTTTCATTCTCTTGCAGGTGACATCGCTTTGTCGCAAAACAATCTCAGCGCTGCCAGGAAATCCTATGACAAGGCGATTTCCCTTAATGGCGAGTACTTTTATAACTATGTGCAACGTGGACGTATCCATGAGGCGCAAAATAATATCAAGGCAGCACAGGCTGACTATGCGCGTAGCTTGCGATTGTTGCCTACGGCCACAGCTCAGCTGGGCCTTGGGCTGGCAGCTGAGAAGCAAGGCAAGACACAAGTTGCCAGACGTTATTACAGCATGGCAGCACAGGCTGGTGACAGTGAAGGGCAACGAGCCAGACAAGCTCTTGGCCGGTTGCAGCCTGATACCAGTAGCAATAGTAGAAATACCAGTTTACTGGTCAGGCAGGGACTGTCACGCAACGGCGAGTTTGTTATTGAGATTATTAATCAGACTGCAAATCCTGTCCGAAATATCAAGCTGGGTGTGACGATGGGAAGTGGACCGCAACGACAACTGGATGTGAGTGGTGTCGTTAATTCAGGCGATCGTCGTATGATAGAAACCGGTCAGAAATTTACCCAAGCCCAGGCCAATGCGGTTAAGGTTGTAATTCTGAGTGCTGCTCAGGCAGGCAGATGATCGGCTCTCACACAATATGGTCGAGCAGTTCTCGGAGTGAATGCACGCTCACATCAGTGATCTCCGGCCAGGCGAACTCTCCGCTGACGTCCATGTGAACTGTGGCGGTGCCGGCGCTGTGGCCTGCTTGTAAATCAAACACGAAGTCGCCGACCATGACGGCATTTGATGCCTCGCCGTTCCAGCGAGAGAGCAGAAGATTTACACCTGCCGGATCGGGCTTGGCCGTGCAGCAATCGCGGCTGATGATGGACT
This sequence comes from Granulosicoccus sp., assembly GCA_045106195.1. Lineage (GTDB taxonomy): Bacteria > Pseudomonadota > Gammaproteobacteria > Granulosicoccales > Granulosicoccaceae > Granulosicoccus. The sequence continues at coordinate 135,908 of JBGCEH010000010.1, read as the reverse complement.
GCTCATCGAAGAATCTGTCGAGGCCGCAGGCTTTTAATGTAACGTCAGCGATTTCACGTCCGTTACGAGTTACGATTCCCAATTGTGCACCAGCTGAGCTTAGATGCTCCAGGAGTTCGACACTGCCGTCCTGAGGGGTGGCTTCAGCGGCCATCCGCAGCTCCATTTCGTCCAGCTCACGGTACTTTACAGAGGCGTCTGCAGGGTCCATTGCGGCTAGCGCTTCCAGTATCGGCATGCCAACGGGCAACTTCAGTTCTGCGCGCATGGCGTCGAAGTCGTGCATGGCGATGGTTAGCGTGCCATCCATGTCGAAGAGCCAGTAGGTCTTGTTCTTTAGCATTGTCATGGCAACTTGTACGTTCGCGGCGAAGATATGGCACTCAACATGTGCGCCTGTCACAATGATACCTTTGATCCCGCGATGGCCAGACCTCTGGTCGGCATTCGTTTTCCCTGAGGGCTGCGACCGATGTTTCTGAGTATTTTTGACATCTTTAAAGTGGGGATCGGCCCATCCAGCTCCCATACTATGGGGCCCATGACGGCGGCGGCGCGATTTCTTGATTCATTGCGAGCGACAGAGAGGGAGGCACATCGCGTTAAGGTTACCTTGTACGGTTCGCTGGCGTTCACTGGCAAGGGGCATGCGACTGATCGGGCGGTTGTTCTTGGCTTGATTGGCATGCTTCCTGACACGCTGGATCCGGATGATGCCGAGCGCCTTGAAGCTGAGGTGCGCGAATGTGGAAAAATCGAACCCGAAGGGCTTTCGGCCATGGCCTTTGATCCGGAAATCGATCTTGTCTTTGATTATGGCCCCGCATTGCCTGGGCATGCCAACGGATTGATATTTCTGGCCATGGATGATGCCGGCAGGCTTGTTTTGCAGGAAACCTATTATTCTATCGGCGGTGGTTTTGTGGTCAATGACGAAGAGCTTGCGGCGACACACCATGACAAGACGGATGAACTGATCGATGAAAAATACGAGATCGGTTACCCCTTTGCGTTCAGAACCTCGAAGCAGATGCTGCAAATGGGGCGTGAATCAGGCCTCAGTATTGCGCAGATGAAGCGGGCCAATGAGATTTCCCACACTAGTGAAAAGTCCTTAACCGAGCGTCTTGCCACCTTGTGTATGGCGATGAATAGTTGCATTGACCGTGGTTTGCGCATGCAAGGAACATTGCCTGGTGGATTGGGTGTAAAGCGACGTGCGCGTAGCATTCACGATCAGTTACTTGCTGAGCGCGGCCGTAACTTCGTGCAGCCGCATGCAGAGAACGACTGGTTGTCGGTCTATGCGATGGCCGTGAATGAAGAAAACGCTGCCGGTGGGCGAGTGGTTACCTCTCCCACTAATGGTGCTGCCGGGGTTGTGCCAGCAGTGCTGCGATATTATCGGGATCACTGTGTCGGCGCTACCGATAAAGGAGTTTTCGATTGCTTGCTGACTGCTGCAGCTATTGGTGGATTGATAAAACACAATGCATCCATTTCCGGGGCTGAAGTGGGTTGTCAGGGTGAGGTAGGGTCGGCCTCTGCGATGGCGGCCGCCGGTTTGTGTGCAGCGCTTGGGGGCACTAACGAGCAAATTGAAAATGCAGCCGAGATTGCGCTTGAGCATCATCTGGGTATGACCTGTGATCCTGCCGGTGGGCTGGTGCAGGTGCCGTGTATCGAGCGCAATGCGATGGGCGCCATAAAAGCTGTTTCAGCAGCCTCTCTCGCATTACGGGGGGATGGTAATCATTTCATGCCGCTGGATAACTGTATCGAAACCATGCGGCAGACTGGACTGGATATGAACCATAAATACAAGGAAACCTCGCTGGGAGGGATCGCGGTCAACTTCCCGGCGTGTTGATGCTAGTGGGTGGTGCGGTTAATTCGGTAACAGACATTTCATTCCCAGCGTCGTCAGAAACAGGGTGTTGTAGCTGGAACAGAGGATCTTCGTCGCGTGCCTTTTATCGATATGGGTCACCACACATAACGTACAGAGACGACGAACAGGGTTGAAGCGTTGTCGTATACTGGCAGCGAATTCTTTTGATATCGTAAATATGATGAACCGTGTACAACAGCTGCAGAGTGTTACCAATGTATCCGGACTTACAATAGCGTGTTTACTTGTCGCCGTTTCAGTTGGTTTTACGGCTATTCCCGCTTTTGCTCAATCAGACGAAAAGGTTCCCCGGGTAATGCTGGAGAATATGGCGCGCAGTCAGTATGCGGTGCTGTGTAGTTCGCAGGAATTTACAAGTTGCATGGGATTTACTGGTACTGCCTGTAATGATCTTGCGGAGGCCGCCATCAAGCAATGCCTACTACCGCTTCCCGAGGAAATCAATCCGTCGGAGCTGGACAATGATGCGGTAGAGTCCTGCCCTAAAGAGGTATTTGCCGATGCCGGTTTTACTGAGGAGCAAGCGGGTATCTGCTTTGACAAAGCGATGGCGTCTCAGTAGATTCGCTACCACCTTGGTTCTCGTTTTTCGATAAAGGCTCCAAGGCCTTCCTGAGCTTCTTCGGTGGTTCGGATGCTTGCCAGTCGTGCAGAGAGTTGTGTTCTTAATGTGTCGTTGATCTCAGCGCCGCTAACATCTGCGATGAGTTTCTTTGCGGCTGATTGAGCTTTAGGTGCGCCACTTAGAAGGGCACTGATTTTCTCTTCTACGCGACTGCACAGATTATCTGTTGAACAGACGTTGTGCACAAGGCCTATTCGGTAGGCTTCAAGTGCATCAATACGCTCGCCTGTCAGGAAGTAGCGGCGCGCGGCACGAGCTCCAATGGCTGCCAGGGCATACGGGCTGATGGTGGCTGGAATTATGCCCAGTTTGACTTCCGAGAATGCAAATTTTGCATCTTCTGATGCCACCACGATATCGCAGCAGCAGACAACGCCGGTACCGCCGCCTAGTGCTGCTCCCTGAACCCTGGCGATGGTCGGGTAACCAATTGTGTTCAGAGCTTGCAGCATATTGGACAGCGCCATGGCGTCTTCACGGTTTGCCTCATCAGACAGTTCCGCGGATTGCTTCATCCAGTTGATGTCAGCACCTGCACAGAAGTGCTTTCCGTTGGCTGCCAATACAACAATGCGTGTGTTGCTGTTCAGTTTACCGAGGATGGCGGTAAGTTCATCCATGAATGCACGATTCATAGCGTTGTAACTATCCGGGCGATTCAGGGTGATGGTTGTGACGCCGCGGATGTCTGTTTCAGTAGTGAGGTATTTCATGATTCACCAGCCACCTGTGTCCAGCCAGCGATCAAGCTGTTCAAGACGGTCATGCCCCCAGAAGGGTTCGTTATCAACAATCATCATGGGAGAGCCGAAAATGCCGGTATTCACGGCATCGTCCACTTCTCGGCGCAGGGCGTCCTTGATGGATTGTTCACCTAGTGCTGCCCCCATTTGGTTTTGGTCTATGCCGAGAGAGCTGGCGATAGTACTGAGTACCGTTTGGTCTGATATATCCTGTCCCTGAGTGTAAAACGCTCTGAATACGGCGTGAACGAATGGGGTTGTATGAGCTCGGATAGATGCATCGGCGTTATCGCGAAGCCATAGTGTGGCTCTGCATGCCCAGACCGTGGCGATAGGGAATGGATCGGGATGCTTGTAGGTCAGTTTATGCTCTCTGGCCGAACGCGAAAAGTCGTGTATAGAGTAGTCGCCTTTGAGTGGAGCTTGCGTAAGAGGCGCCTGTTTTGTGACTTTGAAAATAGCACCCAGTAACAGGGGGTGCCAGACGATAGCTCTGTCGTGCTTCTGAGCAATGGCTTCTATCCGCTCACTGGCCAGATAACCGAAGGGAGACGAATAGTCGAAGTAGAAATCAATGGTTTTACTCATGTGACTTTGTGTGTCCTTGACACGATGTTAAAGAGGTGCTGTGTGCTTGACCGAAAGCAAGACCAGATGTCGTTGGTCACCATTAGCGCCAGACCTTCGTTGGAAAACCTTAATTTGATTTATGGTAAGAGCGATTGTTCTTCTGTGAACTTCATCCTGTGGTCCTTAAACGATTCTTTCGATAGCGACAGCGACAGCTTCCCCGCCGCCAATGCACAGTGAGGCAACACCGCAGTTCAGATCGTGCGTATCCAGAGCGTTCATCAATGTGACGACAATGCGTGCTCCGGATGCACCAATTGGATGGCCCAGTGCGCAGGCACCGCCGTGTACGTTAACTTTCTCATGCGGTAATCCAAGCTCTTTCATGGCAGCCATTGCAACCACGGCAAAGGCTTCGTTGATTTCATACAGATCGATTTCGGATGTCTTGCGACCCAATTTTGCCAGTAATTTTTCCATGGCGTATACAGGGGCGGTGGTAAACCATTCGGGTGCCTGTGCGTGAGTGGCGTGACCGAGGATACGTGCCCTTGGGCTTAGTCCGCGTTGCTCGGCTTCGCTTTGCTTCATGAGGACAAGTGCGGCGGCGCCATCGGAAATTGAGCTGGCATTGGCGGCGGTCACGGTGCCTTCTCTTGAGAATGCCGGGCGTAGGTCACGGATGCGTTCAAGGTTGGCTTTCGGGGGTTGTTCGTCGGCTTTAACGACGGTGGATCCATCTCGATTTGCGATAGTGACCGAGTCTATTTCCTTATCAAAGATGCCGGAACTCATGGCTTGCCGGGCCCGTGTGAGCGAAGTGATGGCGAAATCATCCTGAGATTGACGGGTAAACTGATAATGGGTGGCGGTGTCTTCGGCGAAATGTCCCATGAGTTTGCCCGGGGTGTACGCATCTTCCAGACCGTCGAGGAACATGTGGTCCTTGACCTCGCCGTGCCCCATTCGTAGCCCGGAGCGGGCTTTGGGTAGCAGGTACGGTGCATTGCTCATGCTCTCCAGTCCACCGGCCACTATCACGGCATGGCTGTTTGCCAACAAGGCATCATGGGCAAGCATCATGGCCTTCATTCCGGAGCCGCACATCTTGTTGACGGTAGTACAGCCAGCGTCGAGTCTGGCACCTGCGCCCAATGCGGCTTGTCTTGCCGGAGCCTGCCCAAGACCTGCCGGAAGCACACAACCCATGATGATTTCGTCAACATCGTCACCGCTGACACCCGCACGCGCCAATGCGGCGCGTATGGCAAATGCGCCCAGTTCCGGGGAACTCAGCGCCGACAGCTCGCCTTGAAAGCCGCCCATCGGAGTTCTTGAGCCATCCACAATGACAATGGGGTCGGCAGGTCGGTCGCTCATGATGCATTTTTCCCAGTGACGGCAGAAGCAATTTACTTTTCGGCATTATGTCACTTCTTCAGGATCAGGACTTTCTCGCCGCTGGATGGTTGACTCAATCGTTGTATTAATTAGGGGGAAATACCGTCGTAACTTGGAATTCAACGGATTTTCTTGTGGTGAAAATCCAACAGAAAGCGCAGGTAATGTGACGATTGTTTTTGCCCTCGTGCTTTATACTCAAGCACACATAACTCGGAAGCCAGGTGCTGCAGTGAGTGAATCAATTTTCTATGCTAATTCGCCTGGCCAATGCTGAGACGCGTCACCATAGATGGCCAGGCCAGTGATCGTGTAGCGCTAAAGGATGAGAGGCTTGTTTACCGCGCCTGCTCATTGGCGTTTGCGAGAAGTTTGGGGCGAAAGTCGCCCGACGATATCATTGGCAAAACCGATTTCGACCTGTTCCCGGGGGCTTTGGCCCGCGAGCAGATGGCACTGGACAGCCAGGCCATATTCTCTGCAAAGGCCGAAATCAATGCAATAGATTTAAGTTCTGCCAGCGCCAGTGGTGAGCGTGTTCAGGCAATGATCGTTCGTACGCCAGTTATCGACGAAGACGCTCAGGTACGTGGAATCGATATCAGATTGCTGGGTGGGCCGGTATATAGAGCACCAAAATCAGCGGTAACCATCGACTATCAGACCTTGGTCAATGATGGTATCCAGGGGAGCCTCATTTTCGCGCGCCGATCCATTCTGTTTGCCAACGACAACGCTGCCAGAGTCCTGGGCTATACCAGTGCCCAGTCGTTAATCGACCACGCGCAGGTTGCCGACATCTTTACTCAGGACGTTCATGAAAAGGCCATTGAAAAGGCAGTAAATAATCTGGCGGCGACTGCAGACACCGCTAAAGATCGTGTCACCTTAATGGCACGGTCTAAATCGGGTGGGCAGGTTAAGCTTATTGCAAGTGCGGCCCACGTTCAATGGGGTGCATCGCGGGCTTTGCTATTGTCGTTTGTGGATGTATCCCTAGTTGATGAAGTGGGTGAGCAACTCGAAGATGACAAGATTCCTGAGGTAATGGGTGCGCATAATTCATTAACCTCGCTGTCGGTCAAGCAGGTAGATGACTGGCGACGGCTGCGATCCAATGAGCAGCGCTACCGCCATTACGCCAGCGCCGCGGCAGATTTTTTCTGGGAAACCGATGCCAAGCTGACTTTTCGCGTGGTGTCAGATGGTCTGGCGCTTGTGCTGGGGATACCACGAGAGCATATTTTGGGTCGTACTCATGCCCAGCTTCTTGATCACCCTGCCAATATCAATGATGAGTCGCACTGGATTAACCATTTGCAGCAGTTGGAAGACGCGGTGCCGTTCCGAGACTTTGAGTTCCGCTGGTCGACGGGTGGGGAGACCAGAGTTGTCAGGTACAGTGGTATTCCTGTGTTCAACCGGTCTCGTCAATTTGTTGGATATCGTGGCGTTGGTTGTGATGTAACAACCTCTGTGAGGCTGGCAGAGACAACGGCTTATCATGCGAACCATGATGCGCTGACTGGCATAGTTAATCGCCGCAGTTTCGAAAATACGGTACGCGAAGCGTTGGAGGCCTCTCGCCACAGTCGTGAGGCACATGCACTTTGCTTCATGGATCTTGATTCATTCAAAATAGTGAACGATACCTGTGGCCATCAGGCGGGTGATGAACTGCTAAGGCAACTAACCCAGTTGTTTGATTCCCTTGTGCGCAAGAGCGATGTGCTTGCCCGGCTCGGTGGGGACGAATTTGGCGTGCTCCTTTACAAGTGCAGTGTGCCTGAGGCGCTGAAACTGGCTAACCAGATCCGTCATGAGGTAGAGAATTTTCATTTTATCTGGGACGAAAACCGCTTTTCGGTAGGGGTCAGTATCGGTCTTGTGGTCGTAGACGACCGTTGGGAGAGCATTGAGTCTTTGTTCAGCGCCGTCGACTCCGCCTGCTATATCGCCAAGGATCAAGGGCGTAATCGTGTGGTGGTGTATCGGGAAGGCGAGGGCAATAACAGTAATCGCAAGATTGCGACCCATTGGGTGGAAGAAATCAATACAGCACTGGAAGCCGGACGCCTGCGTCTTGCGGCCCAGAAAATCCTTCCACTGCACGATCAGGCAGATGGACTACGTTTTGAGATGTTTCTGCGTCTTGAGATGCCTAATGGCGATTTGATAAGCCCTCATGCGTTTCTTCCGACGGCGGAGCGCTACGGTCTGGTGTCGGAGCTGGATGAGCGGGCAATCGCGTTGACGATAGGCTGGCTTTCATCAAATCCTGCTCTTCAGCATTCCATTCGTCACGTGAGTATCAATTTATCTGCAGCTTCGTGCATTAATGCGGATTTTTCGTTAAACCTGATGCGCACGATCACTGACAGTGATGTAGAACCTGCCAAGTTGTGTTTTGAAATCTCTGAAACCATTGCTATCGCCAACCTGTCCAAAGTGCGTGACTTCATGGACGTGCTTTCTGATTTTGGTTGCCGGTTCAGCATTGATGGTTTTGGCTCAGGATTGTCATCTTTTGCGTTCTTGAAGAGACTGCCTATCGACTTTCTCAAGATCGATGGTTTGCTGGTCAAGAACATACTGGCTGACCATACCGACTTCACTATGGTCAAGGCTATCAGTGACATCAGCAAGTCCATGGGCAAGAGAACCGTAGCCGAATTCATCGAGACACCCGGACTGCTGGACGCTGTCAGAGATATAGGAATCGACTTTGGTCAAGGCTATCATCTGGGCGAGCCCGAACTCATTTCCTGAAGTGGTTGATACTTTTTATTTTTTATCAGCACTATATCCCGGCAAAAATACCAATTATCCATTTTGTAATTCTGCCTTGCGATTTCGCCTTTAGGTGAAAAAGCCTATGTCTGTGCGCTGGTATCAAAAAGTCCAGTTACCTCCTTTAGTTCATGTACAGATGTTCATAAATGTGCGTGCTTCTTTTGACGAATTGGTCGGTAGACTCCCTCACCGACAAGTTGCCTCGAGTCATGGTGCGCAGTAAGCCGCGCCGCCACTAGCTTGTAGCCTGCTTTCGAAGCATCGATGGCAGGTTTCGTCCTCGGCGCTGCTTTCTAGTTTTCAATTCGGTAATCCTGTCAGATTCGTAACGAGCTGCCCGAGGCGTTGGCTCGTAAGTCGCAGCGACCTGACTCGCAGATTTTTATATTTTTGAAACAAGAGACAATGATAAACCACAAGCTTATAACACTGCCTCCTATCCTTCTGGCTGCGTGCGTTCTGCTCTCCAGCGCGGCACTGGCTATCGAAACTCCGCGTGATCTACGCGGTACTGAAGTTCGCCAGAACACCGTTAAGTGGGAGTGGAGACCGGTATCCGGTGCTGTCAGATACGACGTCACCGTTAACGGCCAGCCTCAGGGTTCCACCAGTGAATCCAAATTCTATAGTTATGATCTGGCGGTAGGCGAGCACCTGATGTCTGTGGTCGCAGTCGGTGAAAGTGGCGACGTCTCGGATCGGACTTTACAGGCGCAAATTAGCGTCAGTACGCGATTCAAGTATGGGACACATGGAAGGAGCACGTTGGTATCTGCCGCTGCTGACGTCAGGGCGAGGTCCTCCTCATCTGACAGTTTCGACATTCCACAGAACCCTCGCGGCACTGAATACAGGGCAAACGACGTTCTTTGGGAGTGGGATAGTGTCCCTGGCGCTGTAGAATATGAAGTCACTGTCGATGGTCTCTACGCTGGCAACACCGAAGGTACTTCCTGGAAGAGCAAAGGCCTGTGGAGCGGTACACATAGCATGACTGTCAAGGCAATCAATTCGTTTGGCGAATTGACCGAGCAGTCCGACACGGTAAAGATTCAGGTCACAGGCAGTGCCTCCGCATCGGCAGAATCCGGAACCACGACATCATCTTCGCGTTCATCGGCATCCTCATCGTCAGAGGATTTCAGCGTGGTTCAGGGTCTCACGGCTGTCGAATTCGCAGATAACGATGTGCGTTGGGGATGGAATCCGGTATCGGGTGCAGAAGAATACGAAGTCACCGTGGATGGAAAAGTTGCGGGAATCACCGACGATACTCAGTGGGTGAGTGAAGATCTATGGGTCGGTTCCCATTCCCTTACAGTCAAGGCAATCGACGATTCGGGTCAGAAGACGGAACGGTCAAAGACGCTGAAAATCAAGGTGACCGGTAATGCAATCGACGATTCGGAAAGTTCCGGGTCTGACGATACCGAGTTGGCATCCAGCGATGATGAACAAGAGCCAGCACCACCACCGCCACAACAGAACAGCGGCGGGGGTGATGAGAATGCATCCAGGGTGGAAAGCCTCATAGATCCAGCGTCGTATGATTACTCGGAAGTCAACAACAAGTCAGGCTACAAGCTGGTATTCAGCGACGAGTTCAACGGCACAGCCCTTAATCCCTATCGCTGGCACTCGCAATTGCGCTGGGATGGGGAATGGAATGGTGAGCGATATGAGTATCGCCTCATCAATGGTGAAGATCAGTTTTATGTGAACATTCTGAGTCCGGACCCTGAACATCAGAAGGACATTGTCCCGGTCTACAATCCGTTCAAGTTTGATGGGAACACACTGTCGATAAAAGCGACGGTCAATCCTCTGAATGATAGAGAACGTCGCCGTACGCACGGCAAGCTTGACGATATCGTGCATCAACAGCCATTCCTGTCCGGTGCAATTTCAACTCACGAGAAATTTGCCCAGAAGTATGGTTACTTCGAGGCGAGCATCAAGATTCCAAGCCACGAAGGTACGTTTCCGGCGTTCTGGTTATTCCACGAAAAGCGCGCATGGGAAGGTACGCAGCGAACCGAGATCGACATCATGGAAAACCTTGGTCACGCACCGCATTATGTTTACAACTCATTTCATTATTTCAAGAATGTGACCCGGACCTATGGTGGCGATGCAAATTTCATCAAGCCCAAGCCGTCCGGACAGATTTACACTGGCATAGATTACAGCCAGAACTTCCATGTTTACGCGGTTGAATGGTCGCCGGGCAAGATCACCTGGTTCATTGACGGTGAGAAGGTTAGCGAGTTGAAGGAGAAGGAAGCTGACTTTGAAGAGTTATATGTGATGATCAATCTGGCAATGGGTGGAAACTGGACAAACTTTCCTAAGAATGCCGGTGGCCTTGGACGTCCACGCAGCGAACGATTCCCGACATCGAAGGACATCCGTGATTTCAAGGATCCGGAGTTGGAAATTGATTACGTTCGAGTGTATAAGCGCAAGTAATAGAATAAGGTAGCCGCTTAGAACTGGAGATACGGCAGCAGGGCTACACAGCTCTTAAAGGATTTTTTGTTAACAGGTATATGTTAAAGGGGGTTGGGCAATGCATTGTCCAACCCCTTTTTTTTTGTAAACACAACACCTTATATTTTGTTCTGCGGGAACGATGTAACGCTACCCTCTGCGCCAGGCATGAAACTTCTTGAGCAGTGCCAGCACCTTTTCGGGTTGATGGGCCCGCTTCCACTCGCCTGCTGCGTATTTGTTGCTTTCAGACAAGGTGGGGTAGATATGAATGGTACCGAGAATCTTGTTTAATCCAAGTCCGTGCTTCATGGCCAGTACATACTCGGCGATTAGATCTCCGGCATGCTCACCGACAATGGTCACGCCAAGAATTTTGTCTTTTCCCGGTACAGTCAATACCTTTACAACACCATAGTCACTGCTGTCGGCGATGGCTCTATCAAGATCATCGATGCCGTAGGTGGTGAGTTCATAAGGTATGTTGGCAGCCTTGGCATCGGTTTCGTTGAGCCCGACTCTGGCAACCTCAGGATCTGTAAACGTAGCCCACGGGATAACACGGTAGTCGGCCCTGAATTTCTTGAACATGCCGAACAGCGAATTCACCGCTGCATACCAGGCTTGATGCGCTGCAACATGTGTGAACTGATAAGGACCCGCAACATCGCCTACTGCATAGATGTTGGGAAAGTCAGTTTGCAGAAAATCGTTGACGGCCACCGTGCCATTGTCATTGAGAGCGATGCCGAGCTCTTCGAGGCCAAATCCTGTGGTATTCGCCTTACGACCGACCGCAATCATGATCTCGTCAAAGCCCACCTTAACCGTTTGTCCGTCGCGCTCGCAGACAAGCACTTTTTCATCGCCTGTGACCTCGACGGCTACGGCCTTAGTGTCGACCATCACATTGATGCCTTCTGATTCAAATCGCTGTTGCACCATGTCAGCAACGTCCGGGTCTTCACGACCCATAATGCGTGGTGCCATTTCTATCTGGGTGACTTCGCTGCCCAGCCGGTGAAATGCTTGTGTCAGCTCACTGCCGATTGGGCCGCCTCCCAGCACGATAAGACGTCTGGGCTGTGTGGTCATGTCCCACAGGTTTTCGGACGTCAGGTAATCGACCTCGCCGAGCCCGGGTATGGGTGGGACAAACGGCGAACCCCCCGTTGCGATGACGATGTTGCGTGTGACCAGTGTTTCGCCGTTAACCTCCACCGTCCAGGGTGAGGTGATACGACCTTCACCCTCGATGACGTTGACGCCCAGACCGGTGTATCTTTCAACGGAATCATGGGGTTCGATCTTGTCGATTACGTCGTGTACGCGCTGCATTGTTCTGGCAAAATCTATTTCGCCATGGGCACTCTGGACACCGTATTTCTGACTATTGTTGATGTTGTGCATCAGCTTGCCGCTGCGTATGAGCGCTTTTGATGGCACGCAGCCGGTATTCAGGCAGTCTCCACCCATCTTGTGCTTTTCGATGAGCGTCACTTTGGCTTTCACGACCGCACCGATATAAGAGGTGACCAGACCGCCTGAGCCTGCGCCGAGTACCACGATATCGTGGTCGAATCTGGCCGGTTTGCTATGCCCTTCATAGATTTTGCGTGCTTTGACCATGTCGATGATTTTCTTGGCGATAAGTGGAAATACGCCCAAAAGGACGAAGGAAAACAAGAGGCCTGGAGACAAAATACCTCCGAGACTATCGATTTGCGCCAGCTGAGTACCGGCATTAACAAAGACAAAGGTACCTGCAAGCATCCCGATCTGGCTGACGATATAGAACACGCCAGTCTTAAGTCTGGTCAAGCCCATCACTAAATTGACCAGAAAAAATGGAAACACTGGTACCAGACGCACCGTGAACAGGTAAAACGCACCATCTTTCTCGATATTTCGATTGAAGGTCTCGAGCTTTTCTCCGAAACGGCTTTCGATGGCATCCTGCAGCAGATATCTCGACACCAGAAACGCAAGTGTCGCACCGATTGTGGATGCAAACGATACGATGACCAGACCGAGTAGCAATCCGAATTGAGCGCCTGCAGCGAGTGTTAGAATAGCCGCACCCGGTAGCGACAAGGCTGTTACTGCTATGTAACCAAAGAAAAAAACAGCAATCACCATCAACGGTCGACTTTCGTACAAGGCGTTGAGGGCAGCTTGCTCGTTTTTCAGATACTCCAGGCTGAAAAATCGACCGAGGTCGAAGATAAAGAATGCTGCTACCAGCGCCACGAGTACAACGATGAGTAGCTTGCGGTTTTTCATGAAATATGCCTGAGGATGATTAATTTCTTGATGGCTTGTTGTCTGCAACGCTGAGGGGCTCTCCATCCCAAGCCGCGTCGCAGAGTCGTAAGATTACACAATTAACCCGTGACACTCACGTTAATCACTGGCAATCAGGTACTGTGAGTTTACGATTGATAAAGAGTTCCTCACCGCTTTTCGTTCCGATAACTTTTCCGCAACCCGCAACCCGCAACCCGCAACCCGCAACCCGCAACCCGCAACCCGCAACCCGCAATCCGCAATCCGCAATCCGCAATCCGCAATCCGCAATCTGAATATTCAAGGGCGTCCCTGTTTCCGCATGAGTGATAGAAAAGTTTCATTGCTACTGCCCGGCTACATCGAAAACCGGTTTCTCAATATCGATCCATCTTCCAGCGTTGGGAGCGCCCCCGCCCCCGAGACACTGAGTTTTTCAGAAGATCTTGACCGACAACCGTGGCAGTCACAGCTGGCTAATATCCTTAAGCTGGATACCGCCGATGGTAAACGTTTGCCTGCAGCCCGCGTCGGACTGCTGGACGCAGATCAACAAGGGTTAGCTGCAGTGCATACGGAAGACACAGCGCTTGTTCGCGCAGACCCGATATCGTTGAAGGCCGACAGGGACAGCGCAACACTGATTTCACCAGAACAGCTTCTGCTTACTCAGGAAGAATCCGTGGAACTCATCCTGGCGTTGAACGAGTTTGTTGCTGAGGATGGATTAACGTTTTTCAGTAGAGATCCAGTGGAGTGGTATATGAGTGGCAAGTCAGCGAGTGCGCTGGATAGCTATCCGCCCTCGTTTCTGGCAAATAGAAACGCATCCACCTTTCTACCGGATGGAGACGGTGCGGCAACCTGGCGTCGCTTGATGACTGAAATACAAATGCTGCTGCACGCACATCCTGTCAACCGGGAACGTGAGCAACGTGGGCTTATGCCAGTCAATAGCGTATGGTTCTGGGGAGGTGCACCTTTGCCTCCGACCGGTGCTCAAAAATCCGGCATTATTCTTTTCGCCGATGATCGTCAGGCCAGACTACTGGCCCGGCATCTTGGCGTCACATGTATGCCTCTTCCGAACTTCACCTCAGCGTTGAACGATTTGCCACAAGGCAACGATATTGTGGTTCTCGATTTGAGTGTCTTTCATGCGTGGTTGAACAAGGAGCCGGACCAGTTTGAGCGTGAGCTGGCACGCATTAACGAGCAGTGGCTTCCGCCTTTATGCCGTCACGTATCAAGCGGGGAACTCGAGCGGGTTCAACTGCTGACGGAGGATGGACTGCAAGGAGTCTGTGACCAGCATACTCAACATCTGGGTGTGTCTGTCTCACCAACCAGCTGGCTAGCGCGACTTCGCGATGTGCTTCGCCGGTGAGTGTTCAGGGGGGTGCTACTTCGCAGGTGATCATACGCGAGCGTGTTGTGCCGACGCTTGCCAAGCCGTTGCATGACAATAGCCTGATTCACCGCGTGCTGGCTGCGCGTGGTGTGAATGATCCACGCGAGCTGAGCTTTTCGCTGGGTGATTTGCCAAGGCCTGATACCTTGCCTGATATTGATGTTGCGGTCGAGCGGCTTTTAGTGGCACGTGATAATCAAGAACGAGTACTTGTTGTAGGGGACTACGATTGTGATGGCGCAACCAGCACGGCTGTGGCTTTGCTGGGGCTTGCAATGCTCGGGTTCAAGCATCTCGACTATATAATTCCTGACCGGTTTGCTTTCGGTTATGGATTGTCACCGGCCATAGTTGATGTAGCGAACCGTGAATACCAGCCGCAATTACTGGTAACCGTTGACAATGGGGTGGCCTCTGTCGAAGGTGTGGCGCGTGCGCGAGAGCATGGAATCGATGTTGTAGTAACCGATCATCATCTGGCACCGGAGTCACTACCGGAGGCTATTGCGATCGTTAATCCCAATCTGCCGGATTCGAATTTCGAGGGGCGTAACCTGGCAGGTGTTGGTGTTATCTTCTACACCATACTCGCCCTAAGGGCGCGTCTCAGAGCATTGGGTGATCCTTATGCCGATGCAAATCCAGCCCAGTTGCTGGACCTTGTGGCCATCGGTACGGTGGCTGATGTTGTGCCTCTTGATGCGTTGAACCGAACGTTGGTTGAGCAAGGCTTGAGGCGTATCCGGAATGGTCGCACGCGCCCCGGGATTCTCGCATTGCTGAAAGCTGCAAAGCGCCCAAGTGAGACTGTTTCCACTCAGGATATCGGATTTGGCATCGGGCCGCGGCTTAATGCGGCTGGACGTCTGGATGATATGCAAGTGGGTGTTCGGTGCTTGCTAAGTGAAACACACGATACGGCAGAGGAGATTGCCGATCAATTGAATGCGCTTAATGCATCGCGCCAGAGTATTGAAAAAAGCATGCGCGACGATGCCGCCAGGCAGCTTGAGAGACTGGGACAGGACAGTATCTTACTTAAAAATTCATATGCCATCTGCCTGTTGGATGAGAGCTGGCATCAGGGCGTCATCGGGATTCTTGCTGGGCGCATCAAGGAAGCCCGGTATAAACCGGTGATTGTGTTTACCGAAGACGACGCTGATAATTTGAAGGGCTCGGCCCGATCGATACCCGGTGTGCACATTCGTGATGTATTGCAGAATATCGCCGCTCGTAATCCGGGTATGATCGCCAAATTCGGTGGACACGCCATGGCCGCAGGCTTGACCTTGTCCAAATCCGGTTTTGAGAAATTTCGCGAGGCATTTGAGGAAGAGGTCAGGCAGGTTTTGAACGGGCATCACAGCCAGCAGGTGTATCTGACAGATGGTGCGCTTGCGGAAAGTGAAAGAACGCTGGAAAACGCCCGCTTGCTTGTCCACTTCATGCCTTGGGGCCAGGGTTTTGAAGCACCTTTGTTCAACGATGTGTTCAGGGTTGTGACACAGAGACCGGTGGGTAATGATCAGTCGCATCTGAAAATGTTGCTGGAGTCTCCTGATTCTGGCCAGCGTGTTGATGCCATTGCGTTCAATCAATCGAGTGTAATGGCTCCGGAAAACCTGTTTAGAGTCGTATATTCACTCGACGCCAACGAATTTCGTGGGAACTCTTCCTTGCAGTTGCGTGTTCAATATCTTGAACCCTGTGCTTTGCGGTAAACTGCGGAGCTGACCGGCCATACCTAGCTACCACTATGATAGAAATTGCTCCTTACCTGACGCACATTGAGGATTTACGGCAGCGCGCCGATTCCCTCCGGGGGTACCTTTGACTATGATGGCAAAAAGGAAGAACTAGAGGAGGTATTGCGAGAGCTCGAAGACCCCGCTGTCTGGAACAAGCCCGAGCATGCGCAGAAACTTGGGCAACGTCGTGCTTCTCTGCAGGATACGATCGATGTCATCGAAGCGCTGGATTCAGGGCTGGTTGATGCATCCGACCTGCTGGAGATGGCGCGCGAAGAAAACGACGAAGATACGGTTACCGCTGTCGCCAGTGATCTGGCCTCGCTCGAAGAGCGTGTGGCGGGTCTTGAATTTCGCCGGATGTTTTCCGGTGATGCGGATGCCTCCCCCGCGTTTCTGGATATACAGTCGGGCAGTGGCGGAACCGAGGCGCAGGACTGGGCCGAAATGCTGACCCGCATGTATCTTCGCTGGGGTGAATCGCAGGGTTACAAGACAGAGCTTATCGAGGCATCGCCCGGGGATGTTGCGGGCATCAAGTCGGCGACTATCCGATTTGAAGGTGATCATGCATTTGGCTGGTTACGCACTGAGACAGGAGTGCATCGACTGGTGCGCAAGAGCCCATTCGATTCGGGTTCGAGACGGCACACCTCGTTTGCCGCTGTGTTTGTTTCTCCGGAAGTGGACGACGATATCGATATAGACATCAATCCGGCTGATTTGCGGATTGATGTTTACCGCGCCAGTGGTGCGGGTGGGCAGCACGTCAACCGGACTGAATCTGCTGTGCGGATCACACACGAGCCCAGCGGAATTGTGGTGCAATGCCAGAACGACCGATCACAGCACAAGAACAAGGCCACGGCCATGAAGCAACTCAAGTCCAAACTCTATGAGGCAGAGTTGACGCGACGGCAGGGTGATCAACAAGTGGTGGAAGAAGGAAAGTCCGATATCGGCTGGGGGAGCCAGATTCGCTCTTATGTACTCGATCAGTCGCGCATAAAGGATCTTCGGACCAATCTTGAAACCAGTAACACACAGGCCGTTCTTGATGGTGATATCACCAAGTTCCTTATAGAAAGTCTTAAGGCAGGGCTTTAGCCAATCGCGGCTTCGGCGTGTCCATAGACTATGAATAGAATCCTGAGGCAGACCAGAAAAACTCATGAGCGACGATGACAATCAATTAATTGCCCAGCGGCGCGCCAAGTTGGATGAGGCGCGCAGTCGCGGAAATGTTTTTCCGAATACCTTCAGGCCAACGCACAAGGCCAGTGCATTGCATGAGGCATATGGCGAGAAGGAAAAAGAGGCTCTGGCTGCCGAGAGTGTTAGCGTAGACGTTGCCGGGCGCATGATGTTTCAACGCATCATGGGTAAGGCAAGTTTTGCAGACTTGCAGGATTCGTCAGGGTCGATTCAATTGTTCTTTCACCAGGGCACATTGGGCGAGGCATTGTATGAGCAATTCAAGCAGCTGGATCTGGGTGATGTGCTGGGTATTAGCGGTACGCTGTTCATCACCAAGACTGGCGAGTTATCGATCAAGGTTGCCAGCTTTCAATTACTGACCAAGTCTCTTCGTCCCTTGCCTGAGAAGTTTCATGGTCTCAATGACCAGGAAACCCGTTATAGACAAAGGTATGTCGATCTGATTACCAGTGAAGAGACGCGCGCCCGGTTCCGTTTGCGCTCGGCCATAATTGCCTACATAAGAAACTTCTTTCTGGAGCGTGAATTTCTGGAGGTGGAGACTCCGATGATGCAAGTGATTCCCGGAGGTGCTGCTGCCAAGCCGTTCATTACTCATCACAACGCGCTGGATATGGACTTGTATCTGCGTATTGCGCCAGAGCTTTATCTAAAGCGTCTGGTGGTGGGTGGTTTTGATCGTGTCTTCGAGATCAACAAGAGTTTTCGGAATGAGGGTTTGAGTACCCGGCACAATCCTGAATTTACGATGCTTGAGTTTTACCAGGCTTATGCAGATTACAACGATCTGATGGACATGACTGAGGTTTTATTTAAAGGGCTGGCCAAAGAAGTTGTAGGTACATTGACCATCACTTCAGAGGACGGCCTGACGGAATTCGATTTTGCAAAACCTTTCACACGCCTGAGCATGGCTGACGCCATACTGGCCCATAACGAGAATGTGAGCACTGAACAACTTGCCAGTCTGGATAGCATTTCGGCTGTTGCAAAGGCTTTGCATATCGAGATCAAGCCCAGTTGGGGGGTTGGCAAGATTCAGACAGAGATTTTTGAAGCCACCGTTGAAGACAAGCTCAAGGACCCAACCTTCATAACACGCTACCCCACAGAGGTGTCACCACTGTCACGACGTAACGACGATGACCCGAGTGTGACTGACCGGTTTGAATTGTTTGTGGGTGGTCGTGAGATTGCCAATGGTTTCTCTGAACTTAATGATGCTGAAGATCAGGCCGAACGATTCAAGGCGCAGGTTGCAGATATGGAGGCTGGTGATGAAGAAGCCATGCATTTCGATGCTGACTATATCCGGGCGCTTGAATACGGTATGCCACCGACAGCGGGAGAGGGAATCGGCATTGATCGCCTGGTCATGCTATTAACCGCATCTTCCAGCATACGTGATGTCTTGCTGTTCCCGCATATGCGGCCTGAGGCTTAGTGAATATGACAATGAATTTTTGTGTACCTTAGTAGATGAACGGTAAAACGGCAGTTGTTGCGGAGGGTGGCGGTCAGCGCGGTATCTATGCCGCCGGGGTGTTTGATGCATTTCTTGCTCAATCTTTCCAGCCGTTTGATCTTGGTATCGGGGTATCTGCAGGTTCGCAAAATTTACTGGCGTATTTTCTTGAACAGCAAGGATACGCAAGGCGTGCGATTGTCGAGTTGACGAGGCGTCCGGATTTTCTGGTGCCTCATCGGTGCCTCATGTCACGCAGCATCCTGGATCTGGATGGGTACTTCGAAACCAGTCGGAGTGATCCTGAATTCAAGTTGCCTTACGATAATATTGCAAGTATGAGAAAGAAGCGGCGTCTTGTTGCGGTGGCAACCGATAGCGAAACCCTTGACCCGGTCTATCTCGACCTTGACTCAAACAATGCCCTGGTCTTCATCAAGGCATCCAGTGCAGTGCCGTTTCTCTATCGGCGTGGCGTTGCGATAAACGGGCGCACACTTGTGGATGGTGGAGTAGCTGATCCTTCGCCCATACGCCATGCTTACGAGCAGGGTGCGAGAAAAATTGTGCTTGTACGTGCGACGCCTCTGAATGACCCGGGCAAACTGGATTCACGGTGGAGTCGTCTGCTTGAACGCACAAGACGGGTGCCCATCAAACCTGAGCGCTTGAAAAGAATGCTGGAGCGGCATGCGCTGGCGATGCAGGACACGAAGGATTTTATTGACAACCTCCCTGCTGACTTGCAACTGCAGATCATCGCTCCACAATTTGCGTTGAAAAGCCGTGTATTTGGAAGTCAGCCCCAGCATTTGACAGAAGATTACAAACAAGGATTTGACAGCGGGCTTCGGGCAGTTAACGAACTGGCGGCTTGGGTCGCACCTTCATCAGCTGTGCTGCGACGTCCCGAAGTCAACGCACAGACCAACTTTCAGTAGAGAAAGCCAAGCGATGAAGACTGTTGAATGAAACTGATCGTTATAGCCATAGATGAGGTTCTGCGCCTGTTCTCCACGCGGCGAGGGTTTCTGTCGCTGACGGGCTTTTGTCTCATCTGGCTGGCTGTTCTTCACTACGGTGTCATGCCGGCCGCTCGATTGTTCAGCGGTGCATCTGAGTCCGGCCTGGCGGATCTGATTTTGCCTGAAATCGGTTTGTCCGGAATGCGCCTTTGGCCGACCCCAGAGCTATCTGTCTACTGGTTGGTCAGTCTCTACCTGCTGCCTTTTCTGGCTATCATGACAGCCGCAGATCAGACAGCGTCTGATCGTGCCCGAGGAACGCTGCGGTATCTGGTTTTACGGTGCAGCCGTCTGGAAATATATTTTGGTCGTTATGTCGGGCAGTTGTTCATTCTGCTTTTGGTTGTGTTAGTTACACTTGTAAGTGTCTATGTCGTTGTTACCATCAACTCCCCGGAAAATCTGGCTGGAGCTGCGGCGACCAGTCCGGTAATCGTCGTTAATCTCATACTTGTGCTGTCACCCTATATTGCTTTGATGGCGCTGGTATCAGTGTTGGCCAGCACAGCTCGTCAGGCCACCCTGTATGCGGTTGTCATCTGGATTGCCGTATCGTTTCTCGTCAGTTACTTAAAAAGGGTTTTACCGGAAGCCAGTTGGCTCGACTGGGCATTGCCCGGTTCCCAGATAGGCACGCTGACCGGGTTGACCGGTTGGGAAACCTTGTCAGTTGCCCTCATACCCATCGTACACACGTTCGTGCTGTTGCTTGTCGGTGCTGTCATTATGAGAAAACGTGACCTATGAGCCTGATACGTTGCGATGCACTGACCAAGCGCTATGGTGGCACCGTAGCACTGGATAGCGTGAGTCTTGAACTTGGCACCGGCGAACCTGTTGCGCTTATTGGACCTAATGGTGCCGGCAAGACAACATTCCTGAGTCTTGTTTGTGGTTTCATACAACCATCGGGTGGGCAAGTGCGCATACTGGGGCATGCTCCTGGATCGCGTGAACTGAGCGGCAAACTGGCTGCTTTACCACAAGACGCATTGCTAGATCCCCGATTGAGTGTCGGTCGTCAACTTCGGTTCTTTGCCAGGCTGCAGGGGATGGGTAAGCAAGAGGCGAATGCAGAATCATTGCGTGTTCTGGAGATGGTTGATCTGCGGGACTCGATCAATACAAGGCCCACCGATCTTAGTCATGGTATGCGTAAACGCGTGGCGATTGCCCAGTCATTGATGGGCTCACCGAGCCTTGTGCTACTTGATGAACCGACCGCCGGAATCGATCCGCCTAATGCCAAGATGATCCGGGATCTTGTGCGAGATCAATCAGCGCATACAACGTTCATTGTCAGCTCGCATAATCTGGATGAGCTGGAACGTTTATGCGGGTCAGTTATCTATCTGGAGAAAGGACGGCTGGTAAGTTTTGGTGCAGTGGCTGATGATGCTGATCATGATGTACTGACACTTCGGGCACCTTCTGTGCCGGCAGACGTTTTCATACCTCTGTGTGAACAGTTGCCGCATGTTGTCGGCATTGAGAAAACCGCTCAGGGTGATTTCCTGATTGAAACTGACAGTGAGATGCAGGCAAGCATCGCACTGTTGCAATTGCTTTCGGACAACGGCTGGCGTTACCGTCAGCTCTCTCGTGGCAAGACGCTGGAAGAGCGTTTGTACGGCAATGCCTGATTGCGAAGAGTTTACGTCGGCAATACCCGACTTCGTCAATACGGGTGTGAATTCGGGACTACATCATTAAAGCGCCTGTTCGGTTTCGAGAATCTCGATCAGTGCAGGCATGACATGCTCAACCAGCAATGGCTGTGCTTCGGCGGTGGGATGGATGCCATCCGCTTGAAAATAGTTACGATCCTGTGCAATCGGTTCCAGCAGGAAAGGGATGAACTCGCTGTCCGTGTTGGCTGCCGCATCGGCAAACGCCTGCGCGAATTTCTTCAGATAGGCTTGGCCATAGTTGGATGGAATGAGCATGCCAAGGATAAGCACGCTGGCATCGCTGTCATGGGCCAGTCTTGCCATGTCCTCGATGTTCTTCTGCATGGCGTTGGTTGGATAGCCACGCAGTCCATCGTTGCCGCCGAGCTCGATAATCAGCAGATCCGGATCAAAACGCTCCAGGGCATCAGGTAATCTGCGCAGGCCACCCACCGTGGTATCTCCGCTGATGCTGGCATTTACCAGAGTGACGTCGTGGCCTTTGTCTCTGAGTTGCTGCTCTGCGAGAGCAACCCAGCCCTCGCTTTCCCGAAGACCATAGGCGGCGCTGATACTGTCGCCCACCACCAGGGCCGTAAAGGTATCGGCGCGCGCAGTCTGCAATGACACCGCCGACAGCAGGGTGATGGCAATCAGGATAATTCGTACTGTAGTGGTCAATCTCATCGCTTGTTCAACTCGAATAAGGCCCCATTATCACTGTTACGTAACTATTGGGGCTGTTGGTATCAGTTCCAGCTCTGTTTTCGTTAAAACGCTAACTTTGTCATTTTAAAACTGTCTCAGTTCTTGCAGTGTCACATGAACAGTCCAGAATCCAGCGAGCGACCATGACCAGTACGACCCCGGATAGGCCAGGAAGTGCCCCAGATGCCGTTAGCACGGCTGTTCTGAGTGGTAGACAGATTAGCAAGCGCGTGTCAGGGCCGGAAGGTACCTTGACCATCCTCCATGCACTTGACATCGATATTCATTCGGGCGAAGCCGTTGCCATTGTCGGGCCGTCAGGGTCCGGAAAGTCTACCTTATTGGGTATTCTTGCAGGGCTGGATACACCCACTGACGGGGTTGTAGACCTGCTTGATCAACCCATGTCTACTTTGGATGAGGACCAGCGAGCTCGTCTTCGCGCGGGCAGAGTAGGTTTTGTATTTCAGAGTTTTCAGCTGTTGCCGGGCCTGACGGCACTGGAAAATGTCATGTTGCCGCTTGAACTTACCGGTGATCCGGAGGCTGCAGAGCGGTCAAAAGCGATGTTGGAAAAGGTCGGTCTCAGTCATCGTTCCGGGCATCAGCCGCTGCAGTTATCAGGTGGTGAGCAGCAGCGTGTGGCGCTGGCCCGCGCCTTTGTGTCGCAACCGGCGCTATTGTTCGCTGACGAGCCCACTGGCAACCTTGACAGTGACACTGGCGACAAGGTCATCGAGTTGATGTTTTCCTTGCGGGAGCAGCAGGGCTCAGCCGTTGTGCTTGTGACCCATGACAATTCTCTGGCTGCTCGTTGTGACCGGACGTTGCGTATGGGTAATGGCCGTCTGGAGCAATTATGAATACGATTTCATCGGAGGTAATCGCACACCCGGCTGTCAGCAATGCAGGTTTGGCGGCAGGTGGGGCAGCCGGCATGATGCGGCAATTTCGATTTGCTGTACGCTCGCTGCTGCGCGATCTGCGCGCGGGGGAGCTTCGGGTACTTGCCTTGTCTCTGCTGGTGGCCGTGGCATCGGTGACAGCTGTCGGTTTTTTTACGGACCGGATCGGCCGAGCCGTCGAGCGGCAGGCTGGGGATGTACTGGCTGCTGATCTCGTTGCAAGTTCCGGCTTCAGACTGCCGGATTCCCTGCTGGAATCCACTGGTAATATGAATCTGGAAACGGCGCAGCATGTGCGCTTTCCCAGTGTTGTGATCAATGAACGGGATGAGTCGCAGTTAGTGGCCATGAAAGCTGTGTCGGATGGCTATCCGTTACGTGGCACGATCCGGATTGCCAGTATTGATGATCCCGCAACTGAGCTTGCAGGCGCACCGGGAGCGCCCGCTTCTGGTGAGGTCTGGGTCGATGCACAATTGAAATCTGCTCTGGCTCTTGAAACTGGTGACACATTAACGTTGGGTGAGGCTGATTTTGCTGTCACCAATGTCATTCTGTTCGAGCCCGATCGTGGCGAGAACGCCTTTGAGTTTGCGCCGAGAGTGATGATCAATCTTTCGGATCTGGAAAAATCGTCGTTGCTCGGGGAGGGCAGTCGCGCAACCTACTCATTATTGATGGCAGGCGCTGAGGGTGAGCTTGAGCGGGCGCGGGATGTGTTGAACGATCAGTATGCCTCCGAAGTGCGTGTTCGGGGGGTGCGAGATGGCAGCCCGCAGATGAAAAGAGCACTGGATAGAGCACAGCGTTTTCTCGGATTGGCATCGGTTGTCACCGTGTTACTGGCGGGAGCTGCAATAGCGTTGGCTGTACGACACTTCGCGCTGCGTCAGGCAGACGCCAGTGCGGTGATGCGCACGTTGGGTGCCAGTCGAGCCGAAGTCATTGTCTGGTTGTCAACGCGTCTTGCACTAATTGCATTGGTGGCTTCCACGCTGGGTATTGTAGTGGGCTGGTTCGCTCAGCTTGTCCTGGCTAATTTGCTTAAGGGCTGGTTTGGACTGGATTTGCCAGCACCAGGGTTCATGCCACCGCTGATTGGCACTTTGACAGCTTTTATTGCATTGGCAGGATTCGGATTGTTGCCGATTATCAAGGCGGGTCGCGTTAATGTCATGCGGGTTCTGCAAAGAGACTATTCAGGCTTGAGCAGCAGTTCACTAGTGGCAGGGGCGTTTGGTCTGCTTGCAACTTTTGCCATTGTGTTCCTGCTTTCGGGTGATTTGCTCTTGAGTGCCATAGTTGTATTAGGTGTCGTGGCCATGTTGCTCGTTTTCGGTCTGTTTGGTCGATTGATGATTGTTGTCGTTCGCAAGCTCGCCGGGCCTCGGCTCAGGATGAGTACCGCAGGTTTGCAGCGCCGTGCCGCCAGTAGCGTTGTACAGTTGGCAGCATTTGCCATGGGCATCATGGCGTTGCTGCTTATCAGCATCGTGCGTGTGGATTTGCTGGCGGCCTGGGAGCAGGATCTGCCAGAGGATGCCCCTAACGTATTTGTGGTTAACATCCAGCCAGATCAGGTAAAGGGATTTGCGGCGCAACTGGAATCCCAGGGAATCCAGTCAACAGGTATCTATCCGATGGTCAGAGCCAGACTGGTGGCTCATAATGGGGAGAGTGTTCTGGGTAGCGAGGCAACTGAACGCGAAGAGCGTCGTGCTCGTCGTGAATACAACCTGTCTTTTTCCAACACGGTTCCCTTGAACAACAACATCGTATCGGGAGAATGGTGGGATGAAGACGGCAGTGCGCCGCCCTTGCTATCCATCGAGCAGGAATGGGCGGAAGAAAACGGGTTTGAAATAGGCGATACGCTAACCTTCAGAAGCGCGGGGGTTGAGACGACAGCCACCGTTGCCAACTGGCGAGAGGTTGACTGGGAATCGTTCCAGGTTAACTTCTTTGCCGTGTCTTCGCCTGCAATGCTGGAGAGTTTGCCAGCCACCTATGTGACGAGCTTTCACATAGAAGATGATTTCGTATCATCGACGACAGGTTGGGCGCGTCAGTTTCCCGGAATTGCAACGCTCGACATTGGTGCAATCATCACCCGCGTTAAGTCTTTGATGGACCGGGCCTCTTTAGCGGTAGAATATGTGTTCCTATTCACGCTGTTGGCTGGCTTTTGCGTTCTACTAGCTGCGGTACAGAGCAGTCAGGGTGAGCGAATCAGGGAGTCGGCGTTGCTAAGGGCTCTGGGGGCATCGCATAAGCAGCTTCGTGAAGCGGTGATTGCGGAGTTTGCGATTCTTGGCGGCATTGCAGGACTGTTGGCGGTGATGTTCGCCACCATCATTGCCTGGTCGCTTAGTCAGTTTGTTTTTGAACTGCCTTTTAACATAAATGTCTGGTTATGGTTCATCGGGATTGTCGGAGGAGCATTGGGTATTGCAGCCGCGGGCTATCTGGCTACGCGCAAGGTGTTGTATACGCCACCAATAGTCGCCCTTCGACACGCAAACTAGCGCTTGAGCTTCGCTGCGTCCCATTCCGTACGCAGAGTAGACAGGCATGAAACATACATTCAGCGCAGACGAATCGGCTTTCGAGTCACTGCAGACGGCGCAGGACTACTTGTCCGAAAGTTTTACGCGTAATCAGGCGCTTATTATCCGTCGTGCAGTGGAGCATGCCTGGAGTATTCGTGACGAGAAGACCGGATATCCGGAAGCCTTGTACGTGGCTGCACAACTGAAATCGATGCGCGCTGATATGCCTATCATCGTGTCTGCACTGCTCGGGACAGACGTCTCGGCGGCTACCCACCCTATCGAGTACGTTCACGAACATTTTGGTCAAGAGATAGCAACATTGACCTCTGGCGTACGCTGGTTGAATGAGCTTCATATCAGTAACACCTTCAGCAGTGGCGCAAAGGCTGAAACCCTTCGACGCATGGTCTTGTCGATGGTGGAGGACGTACGGGTTGTTTTGGTAAAGCTCGCCTATCGCACACAGCGGCTTTACATCCTCGCCAAGAGAGATTCTGAATCGGCTAATGCCATCGCGCAGGAAACGCTGGCAATCTACGCACCGCTTGCCAATCGTCTTGGACTGGGACAATTGAAGTGGGAACTTGAGGATGTCGCCTTCCGTATCGTTGATCCGACATCATACAAACGTGTTGCAAAGGCACTGGAAGAGAACCGCGCATCACGCGAAACCTACATCAAGGACTTCGTGGCAGATCTTGACGCTCGCATCAACACACACGGTATTCTCAATTGCCAGGTGTTTGGCAGGCCCAAGCACATCTACAGTATCTGGAAAAAGATGAATGCCAAGCACATTGAGTTTGCAGATCTATTCGATGTACGGGCAGTGCGGGTATTGGTCGACGATCTTCAGCAATGCTATGGCGTGCTGGGCGTTGCGCACAGTATTTGGCAACCGATCAGCCGTGAGTTTGACGATTATATTGCCAATCCCAAGGACAATGGATATCGCTCATTGCATACCGCTGTCATTGGACCGCAGGGCAAGCCTGTAGAGATCCAGATTCGTACGCGCGACATGGACGATCATGCCGAAAACGGTGTGGCTGCACACTGGGCTTATAAGGAAGGTGCTGCGGTGGACGCCAACTTGCAAAAAAGCATCAATGCGCTTCGTCAGTTACTTGAAGACAATGACGATGATGAACAGTTAATCGAAGGCTTCTCTCAGCAGCTGGACTCACAACGCGTTTATGCGTTTACGCCCAAGGGCGAAGTTATTGATCTAACCAATGGCGCAACTCCTCTGGACTTTGCCTATCACATTCATTCTGAAATCGGCCATCGATGCCGCGGTGCTAAGGTGAATGGCCGAATCGTGCCGCTGACCTATATTCTGTGCAACGGTGATCAGGTGGAGGTACTCACTACACGAGAACCCGGGCCCAGTCGCGATTGGTTGAATAAATCGCTCGGCTATGTGAACAGTAGTCGTGCGCGCGGGAAAATACGCGCCTGGTTCAATCAGCAGGATCATGATCAACATCTGACCGACGGGCGTGCGATTCTCGACCGGGAGCTCAAGCGGTTCAAGGCGAGTTCAATTGCTATTGACGCTCTTGCCAAGCGTTTGAAGCTCGACAAGCCTAACGATCTGTTTGCTGCCATCGGACGCAACGATGTCACTGTTGCGCAAATTGCTGGCGCTATTGATCACTTGGCCGAACCATCAAGTAAGCCGTCAGAAGTGGTTGCCCGGGCATCAAGGCAGAGCAACCGTGCGGGGGGGGTCAATGTGCGAGGCGTGGGTAACCTGTTGACACAGATTGCACCTTGCTGCACTCCAGTGCCACCTGACAGCATTGTTGGATTTATCACGCGTGGAAAAGGGGTCACTATTCATCGGGCCGACTGCAGTAACATTCTTAATTTGCGTGACAGCGAACAGGAAAGAATCATTGATGTGGACTGGGGCGATGATGTCGCGGGTCGCTACCACGTGGAAATATTCGTCAAGGCCATTGATCGTCATGGGTTGCTGCGCGATGTCTCCACCACATTGTCGACTCTGGACATCGATGTTGTCTCGGTAAACACCCTGAGCAACAAAGAGATGCAGACCGCCGACATGAAAATCGGTCTGCAGATTTCAGACACGGGTGAACTGGCGCTGGCTATGGACAAGATCCGGCAGTTGCGCAATGTACAGGACGTGGAGCGGGTGTCCTAGTTTGGCTAACAGATCAGCTCTACGGCTGCCCGAATGAGGTTCTCCACCTGTATACTTGACCGATGGCAGGTAATACTTTTGGCAAACTCTTCTCGGTCACAACCTTCGGTGAGAGTCATGGTCTGGCGTTGGGTTGTATCGTGGATGGGTGCCCGCCCGGGCTGCCGCTAACCAGCAGCGATTTGCAGCGGGATCTGGACCGGCGAAAGCCAGGTCAAAGCCGCTACACGACACAACGCCGTGAAACCGATGAAGTAGAGATACTTTCCGGTGTCTTTGAGGGGCTGACCACGGGCACCCCAATAGGGCTTCTGATACGTAACATCGATCAGCGATCTCGTGATTACGACAAGATCAAGCGGCAGTTCCGTCCCGCGCACGCCGACTATACCTATTTGCACAAGTACGGTATCCGGGACTACCGTGGTGGTGGACGATCATCAGCCCGCGAAACTGCAATGCGGGTAGCTGCAGGGTCCGTTGCCAAGATTGCACTTGCGCAGCCTTCAATGGGTGGCGTTGTCATTCGTGGGTACCTGTCACAACTTGGCCCCATTAAGCTTGACTACTCAGGTTTTGACTGGAATGAGATAGAGAACAATGCGTTCTTCTGGCCCAATGCCGCCCAGGTGCCCGAGCTTGAACAATTCATGCAAAAACTGAGTAAGGATGGTGATTCGATCGGTGCTAAAGTATCCGTGCAGGCGGACAATGTGCCTGTTGGCTGGGGCGAGCCGGTTTTTGATCGTCTCGATGCGGACATAGCGCATGCTTTGATGAGTATCAATGCAGTAAAAGGCGTTGAAGTCGGGGCAGGTTTCGCTAGCGTGGAACAGCGGGGAACCGAGCATCGCGATGAAATGACTTCGCAGGGTTTTCTGTCCAACAATGCTGGAGGTGTGCTGGGCGGGATATCCTCTGGCCAGAGTATCAAGGCCTCATTGGCACTGAAACCGACATCCAGTGTGCGCTTGGCGGGTAAGAGTATTGATATTGAAGGCAATGATATCGAGGTCATAACCACAGGTCGCCACGATCCTTGCGTAGGGATTCGCGCAACACCGATTGCCGAAGCCATGCTTGCATTGGTGCTGGTTGATCATGCATTGCGGCATCGTGCGCAGAATCAGGACGTCAACTGCGCTACACCCGTCATCCATCCTGGCGCGGGTAGTGAATAACCGAACCGAACACGAGTAAAGAACATGGGCTACAAAGCTGAAGGCAAGATAGAAAAGATTTTCGATACGGAACAAAAAAGCGCAAGCTTTTCAGCTCGGGAGTTCGTTATTGAAGTTGCGGACGGGCAATACCCACAGATGGTCAAGTTCCAGCTGGTTCAGGACAAATGTTCGCTGATCGATGAACACAACGAAGGCGATCAGATAGAGGTTGAGTTTGATTTGCGCGGCCGCGAGTGGAACGGCAAGTATTTTACCAACCTGCAGGCGTGGAGGATTACCAAGTCCGGCGAAGGAGACGGCGGGAGTGGTGGTGGCTCAAGCACACAAAGCGCGCCTGCCAAGCCGGCCCCTGCAAGCACGGTATCTAGCAGTGCCAGTACTGATTTTGATGATGATATTCCGTTCTAGGGGTTACCTTAGATTTATTGTGTAAAGTATTTACAATAAGCCTCTGTAATCAGGGGCTTTTTAGATTAAGCGGCAATGGGTGTGACGTACAGTAAAATACTGTGATGCAGATATATCCGACCTACACATTGTAGAATGAAAATGGTGAAGTAATTCTATGTACTCTATCTAACGGCGATTCATCAACATTCTCAGTACGCCGGTTCGGTGCAAGTAGTAAATCAACGTCATGATGGATGCAATAGCTGAAGCAAGGTATGTCAGGAAAGCAGCATTGAGTACGTTGCTTGCCCCGGCGACTTCCTGCTGTGTAACGATACCAGCATCGACCATGGCGGTTTCTGCACGAGCGCTGGCGTCCCACTCAACTGGTAGAGTCACTACCGAGAATACAACTGCTGTTGCGAACAGGGCGCAACCTAGCAACAACACTGGCAATCCGAATACCGGCGCGAGCATCATCAACATGCCACCAATCATAATCACCGGCATTGACAATTTACTGGAAATATTGGTTACCGGTACCAATGTTGAGCGCATTTTTAACCAACTATAACCTTGTGCATGTTGCAGTGCATGTCCGGCTTCGTGGCAGGCAACACCTATCGCTGATATCGAACGCGCATTGAATACAGGTTCTGACAATCGCAGGGTTTTTACGCGTGGGTCGTAATGATCACTGAGTCGGCCTGACACCGCTTCTATCCTGCAATCAGTGACGCCCTGACGTTCGAGCATCAATCTTGCGGCTTCCGCACCCGTCATGTTCGCTTGTGTACCTACTTTCTCGTACTTTGCGAACGTGCGCTTGACCATCATGGATGCTAGTCCGGACAAAACCATGCCCGGTAGCATCACCATCAACATGTAATTCATATCAAAGCCCATCATGGTATGACTCGCTCGGTATCCAGTAATGCATGGTAAGCCGATGAGCGCGTCATTTCAGATTTTATTTGTGAAATTTCATGGCTTTTTTGTGAGTTACCGATATGAAGAGTCCGTGTGCCCGGGGCCACCGTGTTCAAGGGGTGTGAGCAGATGTTCTGCTCTGTTCAAACGGCTACATCAAGTTGCAGATTGCACAATTGCCGTGCAGATCTGGCCTCAGGTCGAGGCCTTGGTCTGAAGCAAAAATTGATGAGTATTTGAAATTAGCTCACTGGTTACCCGGTAACTTTCAACAACTTGCTGAAGACCTGTAGCAACCTCACCCAGATGTTGTATTTCCTGTTTGGATTCTTTGACTGCGCTTGTGCTCTCAACGGTACTTCCACCAGTTCGGTCATATTGCTGGAAATAGTTATTGCGCTTGTCGCCACGTTGTTGATGCAGATGTTTCTATCGCGTTCCATATATCCCGATACACTTCGTGAATCTGCCTAAGTTGCCAGGGTGTCCAAGTGTCGAACTATCAAGAATGTCGACCGGTTTGACAGTTGCTTTTCAGGCACGGTGTTTCACACAGGCGGGTGTGGCCGTGATGTATCAGCGCTTGCTCAATTCTGCTCTACGGAATGAGCTAATAGAAGTAATCATCGATGAGGTAGGAAAGAGCAAAGCCCAGTCCAGCCAATCCGGCAATCCAGTATGTAAATCGGCTTATGCCAGCGCCTTTGGACCTTGCGCTTATCAGCAAACCCAGAGCCACACAACAATAGGCTAGTGCGCAGCCCAGGAGGCCCATGGACACACCAAACATAAAGGCATCACGCGATTTTCCTGACTCAACGGCTGTTTCGCCTTCGGCGAGAGGGTGTGGAGCAATGCCGTCGGGGTTAATCTGTTCAGACAAGTTACCCAGCATGATGGCGACCGAGCCCATGAGAACGATTAATGCGACGAGAATGATGCTTTGAGTTTTTGACATCGGTTATGTGCCTGGCTTGGGTGGGTACGTGCTTTACGATTATAATAACTCTACGGCAACATCTCCTTGAATGCCGCTGCGGCTCGCGACAGGGTTTTGCCTTTCAGGTGCACGTAGCCCAGCTGGCGCTGCATTTTCAAGTTGCTGACGGGCACTTGTACGATATCCGCGTCCAGCATATTCGTGGGCAGAGCACTCCAGCCCAGACCAACCGACACCATCATCTTGATGGTCTCCAGATAGTTCGTTTCAAGACTGGTTTGCACAGTGACCCCAAACGGCTCCAGTGCACGTAGCAGGATGTCGCGTGTCACGGTGCCACGGGCAGGTAAAACAGCATTGTGTTGAGTTAATTGACTGGCACTCACTTTGCCTTTCAGGCTTTGCGTGGCTAGTGGATGATCACGGGCGCACACGATAGCCAAGGGGTCCGCCCAGACGAGCCGGGACAACAGATTCGCCTGTAGCGGATCTGGCAATGTCACAACAGCCAATTCGATGTTGCCACGGGCTACACCTTCGCAAGCAAGCTCCGAGTCCATGAAAAGCAGGTCAAGTTCGACCCCCGGGTAGGCCTGCGTGAAAGCCTTAAGCACCGGTGGCAGTCGATGGATACCGACATGGTGACTTGTTGCAAGTCGGAGCCTGCCACCGACTGACGTGGACAGCGAGTGCACCTCTTCGCGGCTGACTATAATATCGTCGAGAATACGACGAGCACTGACCAGGAATTTTTCGCCGGCCTCGGTGAGCTCGATATTTCGGCCCAGTCTGTCAAAGAGTGCAACCCCCAGATCTTCCTCCAACGATGCTACGCGCTTGCTGATGGCTGGTTGTGTCATGAACAGGCGTTCGGCTGCCAGCGAAAATGATCGGCATTCGGCTACGCTGATGAATGCTTTGAGAGATGGAAAATCCATGAAGTAGCCTGACTGGTGGTGTGCTCTTGACAGAATAATGATATTCCATAGTGGAATCAATAGAATAATAAATATGAATTTGAGTTATTCCACATCCGTCGATACAATGTTGCATATCAACAGCAATAACCGTTCGTTAACGAGGTGAGGCATGGCTGGCAAGACGCTATATGACAAGGTGTGGGATGCGCATTTGGTCCATCAGCAAGACGATGGCACGGTGCTTCTTTATATTGATAGGCACCTGGTGCATGAGGTGACTTCACCACAGGCCTTCGAAGGTTTGCAGCTAGCCGGACGCAAGCCATGGCGCACCAGCTCCATGCTTGCCGTCGCCGATCATAATGTACCTACGACCAATCGCGCTGGTGGTATTGAGGATCCCGTTTCGCGCCTGCAGATCGAAACACTCGATGCCAATTGCGAGTTATTCGGGGTCACTGAGTTCAAGATGAATGATCTTCGCCAGGGCATCGTGCATGTCATTGGTCCGGAGCAGGGAGCCACCTTGCCGGGCATGACGGTCGTATGCGGAGATTCGCACACCTCCACGCACGGTGCGTTTGGGGCTCTGGCTTTTGGCATCGGCACGTCCGAGGTGGAGCACGTTATGGCCACACAGACGCTTTTGCAGAAGAAAGCCCGCAACATGTTGATCAGTGTTGATGGCGAGGTGGGGCCGGGTGTGACCGCCAAGGATATTGTCCTTGCCATCATTGGCAAGATCGGTACGGCTGGCGGGACGGGTTGTACCATCGAATTTGCTGGTGATGCCATCCGGGCATTGTCGATGGAAGGTCGAATGAGCGTCTGCAACATGTCGATAGAGGCAGGTGCTCGTGCAGGAATGATTGCCGTGGACGAAACCACCATCAACTATCTCAAAGAGCGCCCGTTCTCGCCAAGAGGCAATGTTCTGGTACAGGCAGAGAAAGCATGGCGTGAGCTGCACAGCGATGACGATGCGCATTTTGATGAAGTGGTACACCTGGATGCTAAAAGCATTGAGCCTCAGGTGTCCTGGGGAACATCACCGGAGATGGTGACATCGGTAAACGGGCAGGTACCAGATCCTGCGTCTGATGACTATGCAGCCAAACGTGACGGATATTCGCGCGCTCTTGAATACATGGACCTACAACCTGCAACGCCTATAGCCGACATCAAGCTGGATCGTGTCTTCATTGGCTCATGCACTAATTCCCGCATTGAAGATCTGCGTGCAGCGGCTGCCGTAATCAAGGATCGCAAGGTGGCAGATACCGTCAAGCAAGCCATGGTGGTACCCGGCTCCGGTCTGGTAAAGAGGCAGGCGGAAGAGGAAGGTCTGGACAAATTGTTTGTTGAAGCAGGCTTTGAATGGCGTGAGCCCGGTTGCTCTATGTGTCTTGCCATGAATGCAGACAGACTGGAGCCCGGCGAGCGTTGCGCATCAACTTCCAATAGGAACTTTGAAGGCCGCCAGGGGCAGGGTGGGCGTACGCATCTGGTGAGTCCGGCCATGGCTGCTGCTGCTGCCATTGCAGGTCACTTTGTCGATGTACGCACGTTTTAAGCAAGCGCTAACGCAGGAGCATTCTTATGCAACAATTTACAACATTGACGGGCAAGGCGGTGCCATTGACGCGTGCCAATATTGATACCGATGCCATAATCCCCAAGCAGTTTCTCAAATCCATCAAGCGTTCGGGATTTGGCGTGAACCTGTTTGATGAATGGCGATACCTGGACGCTGGGTATCCCGGACAGGATGCAAGCACCCGCCAGCCCAATCCAGATTTTGTGCTCAACAAGGCAAGATATGAAGGCGCTCAGGTGTTGATTGCGGGAGAAAACTTCGGCTGTGGTTCATCGCGTGAGCACGCGGTTTGGGCTCTGGATGACTATGGTATTCGCAGCGTCATTGCTCCGGGGTTTGCCGATATTTTTCACAACAATTCGTTTAAAAGTGGCTTGTTGCCGATTGTGCTGGGTAATGACATCGTTGAAAAGCTGGCAGTTGAATGTGAGGCGAGTGAAGGTTACGCGCTGGCAATCGATTTACCTGCGCAGACGGTCACCACACCCGATGGTGAGGTATTCAAATTTGAGGTCGACAGTTTTCGCAAACATTGCCTGCTTAATGGATTTGATGATATCGAACTGACGCTCCAGCAACGATTTCGCATCGAGGAATACGAAGCCCGTCGACGTGAATCTGCGCCGTGGTTGTTCGACGCACCTTCATGAAGCTTGTTATTGGTAACAAGAATTATTCATCATGGTCATTACGACCGTGGATCCTGATGCATCATGCCAGGCTCGATTTCGAAGAGATCAACGTTTCATTGTTCACTGAGCAGGGCGACTCCCTGATCAAGAAGTGGTGTCCAGCGAAACGGGTGCCCGTCCTGCACGATGGGCCGCTTGTCCTTTGGGATTCTCTGGCTATCTGCGAATATATCGCTGACAAGGTGACTGCCATTTCACTCTGGCCTGAGCGCTCGGATGAGCGGGCACGAGCAAGAGCCCTGAGCGCTGAGATGCATGCAGGATTTGCTGACATGCGTCGTGCCATGCCGATGAACTGTCGTCGGGTGGTAGAAGGGTTCAGGCCTTCACTCGAAGTACAAATTGATATCAACAGAATCGTGCAGTTATTTGAGGATGCACTTCAACAAAGTGGCGGTCCCTGGTTGTTTGGTCACTACACCGTGGCTGATGCCATGTATGCTCCGGTGGCTTCCCGTTTTCACACTTACAAGATAAAGGTGCCGGTTCTCTCTCAAGGCTACATTGACAGAACCCTGAGTG
Source organism: Granulosicoccus sp. (assembly GCA_045106195.1). Classification (GTDB taxonomy): domain Bacteria; phylum Pseudomonadota; class Gammaproteobacteria; order Granulosicoccales; family Granulosicoccaceae; genus Granulosicoccus. Next base: position 101,035 of record JBGCEH010000010.1, on the reverse strand, counting down.
ATGCACCGCTACAAGACTGGTACGCTGCTGCCCGACTTGAGACTGCAGTAATCGCTAATTCCGAGATCCAAGACAATGCCCAATAGAAAAATAGTTGTTTTACCCGGTGATGGAATAGGTCCTGAAATCATCGCCGAAGCCCAGCGCGTGCTGGACGTTGTTAATGATACTCATCAGCTTGAGCTGGAGACTCAAATCTGTATTTTTGGTGGTGCTGCTTATGATGAGACTGGACAGCCCTTGCCCGATGAAACACTGGCTGCGTGTCGCGAAGCAGATGCCATCCTGCTGGGCTCCATCGGCGGGCCTCAGTACGACGCAGCGCCGCGTGAGTTGCGACCGGAGCGTGGCTTACTGCAATTGCGTTCAGAGTTGAAACTGTTTGCCAATTTGCGACCAGCGATGCTTTATCCGCAGCTTGCCGCTGCCTCATCACTCAAGGCCGAGCTGGTTGCCGGACTGGATCTCATGATTTTGCGTGAGCTCACAGGGGGTATCTACTTCGGACAGCCGCGTGGTATCGAGCAGCGCGAAGGCGAGCGCGTTGGTTTCAACACCATGGTTTATAAAGAGTCTGAGATAAGACGCATCGCCGTGCGTGCATTCGAGATCGCGCGGCAACGAGGATCAAGGTTGTGTTCGGTAGACAAGGCGAACGTCCTGGAGGTGTCAGAGCTTTGGCGGGAGGTCATGATCGATGTGGGACGTGATTACAGTGATGTCGAACTCAGTCATATGTACGTTGACAATGCCGCCATGCAGTTGATTCGCGCACCCAAACAATTTGACGTCATGGTTACGAGCAATCTGTTCGGCGACATCCTGTCCGATGCAGCGGCCATGCTGACCGGTTCAATTGGCATGCTGCCTTCCGCATCACTCGATGCTCATGGAAAAGGCATGTATGAGCCTATTCATGGCTCTGCACCGGATATTGCCGGGCAGGGGGTTGCCAACCCTCTGGCCACTGTCCTGTCCGTGGCGATGATGTTGCGTTATACGCTTGGCGAGGTGGCTGCGGCCGATGCTGTAGACGCAGCTGTTTCAGCTGTAATCAGTGATGGATATCGCTGTGCAGATATTGCAGCCGGGGCGTCAGGGGAAAACACGGTCACTACAGCACAAATGGGTGATGCCGTGGTGTCTGCGCTGCGGTCAGGAGCTTGAGAGTGATGAGCAAAACATACGATATCGCCGTCGTCGGCGCTACAGGTGCCGTTGGCGAGACCATGCTGGAAATTCTCGCCGAGCGGAAATTTCCTGCGGGTAACGTCTATCCGCTCGCCAGTTCAAGATCGGCTGGCAAGCGCGTGTCTTTTGGAGACAAGCAGCTTGTTGTTCAGGATCTGGACGCCTTTGATTTTTCGACGGTGCAGATCGGGCTGTTTTCGCCCGGTGCATCGGTATCAAAGATCTACGCTCCCAAGGCGGCGGCAGCGGGTTGTGTCGTCATAGACAACACGTCCCAGTTTCGCTACGACGATGATAAGCCACTAATTGTGCCGGAAGTGAATGCGCATGCCATTGAGCGTTACCGAGACACTAATATCATTGCAAACCCTAATTGTTCGACCATTCAGATGCTGGTGGCGCTGAAGCCCTTGCACGATGCGTTTACGATTACTCGGGTTAACGTATGTACCTACCAAGCTGTCTCTGGTACCGGGAAAGAAGCCATCGAAGAACTCAGTACACAAACAGCCAGGTTGTTGAACGGTTTGTCTGTTGAGCCATCTGTATATCCCAAACAGATAGCATTTAACGCCATTCCGCATATTGATGACTTCCAGGATAACGGTTATACCAAGGAAGAAATGAAGATGATCTGGGAGACGCACAAGATCATGGACGATCCCTCGATCGCAGTAAACCCCACTTGCGTAAGGATTCCCGTCTTCTATGGTCACTCGGAAGCTATCCATATCGAAACGGCAAAACCGGTGACGGCAAATCAGGCCCGAGAATTGCTCGGTCAATCATCAGGAATAGTAGTGATGGATGAGCGAAAATCCGGAGGATATCCCACTGCGGTTACCGAATCAGCAGGTAGTGATGCGGTTTATGTGGGCCGGATACGAAAAGATATCAGCACCGAAAACGGCCTGAATCTATGGGTGGTTTCCGACAATGTGCGCAAGGGAGCCGCGCTTAATAGTATACAAATCGCTGAATGTCTTGTTCAAGACTACTTGTAAACGCTGATCTAAGACGCAATTGGTGCGATAATTGTCTATAGGATAGCTTTGTCATAATTAACATCGTGATGTCAAGGTCTGTGTAACACATGCAGCACAGTCTTTGACGGGACGATAGAGTGGGACTCAATAAGTGCGAAAACTAGCAACGGCGGCAGCGGTCAGCCTGGCATTATCTTCAGGTGGTGCGTTTGGTCTCGGACTTGGCGACATCGAGATGCAATCGGCACTCAATCAGCCCATGGATGCCGAGATACCACTCACCTCAGTACGGCCGGGTGAACTGGATGGAATGATAGTGCAGTTGGCGTCTCCCGAAGCCTTCGCAAGGGCCGGAATAGAGCGATCATCTGTGCTGACCGATTTGCGGTTCAGTGTAGATCAAACCTCAGGCGTCCCCGTTATTCGAATTGAAAGTGTGCGGCCAGTTGTTGAACCGTTTCTGAACTTCCTGCTGGAAGTCGACTGGCCTCAAGGACGTATGGTTAGAGAGTACACGGTGCTACTCGATCCGCCAGTGTTCATGACACCCAGCGCCAGCGAGCGCAACTCGGCTGCTGACCAGCCCGCCGTTCTGGACTCCGGTGATGCGGCGGCAATCGTTCCAACGCCCATTGAGCGTGGAACAGATGCAGCTGAAGACGGAATCATTGTTGATCTTGGTGAGCTTGAAGATGCGTCTCCTGAAGAGGTTCTGTCTCTGGACGAGGCTACGGCCGCTATTCCTATCGGCGATTTAGGCGAGGAGGTTTCCCTAGAGGGGCTGGACGATACTGAAGCGCTGTCCGATTCAGCATTGCTCGCAGGTGATGCTGACGCATCAGGCGATGATGGAAATATCGTTTCCCTAACTGACCTTGGTGTTCCGAATACGGCGGCTACTGCCGAGCTGGAGGCCGAGGCACTACTGGCTTTCAACATCGACGATATTCAGATTGAGATTTTGGGTTCGACCGACGAAGTCACCGACGATGTTGTATTCGATGAGAACGGCCAGCCGATACCTTTGGACATCGAGGATGATGGATCAACCATCGTATCGCTGGATAGTATCGAGGAACCTGCGCAGCCTGTCATCAATCAACAAAGTGCAAGTGAAGTCACAGTTGCCAGTGGTGATACGCTTTTTGAAATTGCTCGTGACAATGCACCTTCCGGTGTCTCCGTTCAGCAGATGATGATGGCAATGCTGGCTGCTAATCAATCTGCTTTTATCAACAACAATATCAACCTTTTAAGAGCAGGCGCTATTCTTCGTATTCCGGATGGTGGGGATGCGACTCGACTCACTCAGTCGCAAGCCATTGCTGCGATAGGTGATCAAAATCGACTATGGCAGGATTACAGGGATAGTTTGCGGGAAACCGCAGGTACCCAGATTGCTCAGAACCTGGCATCCGACACCGAGTCCGTAGGTTCAGAGGGTACTGACACTCCAGCGCCTGACGAGACAGCCGAGCAGGTGTCGACACAGGCTTCTACTGAAAGCACAGATCAAGCTATAGAAAGTGCGGCGCTGGATTCCGAGACATCAATAGATGGTCTCTCCGATGAGGCGCGAGCGATTCTGGACAATGCCCGAAACGAAATACTGAGCGGCGAAGAGCTGAACATTGTTGCGGATAATGCGCCTAGCAGTACAACAGCCAGTGCAACTGCTGACGAGACATCGGATGCCGATGATTCAGCGCGCATCGGTGAAGTCAATCGACAGCTTCAACTTGCCCGTGAGGAGCTAGCGGCGACGCGTCTGCGTAGCTCCGATCTGAGTGATCAAGCAGGCGAGTTGCAGAATACGACCAATAACCTTGATGCTATGGTGGCACTACGACAAGACGAAGTGGCTCGTCTTGAAGAACAGCTGGCTGCGGCTCGTGTTGCCGCAGAGGAGCAGGCTCGGCTTGAAGCAGAGCGTGCTATCGAACAGGAAATCGAAGATGCAGCACGCGCTGCAGAAGCAGCTACTGCTGCTGAGGAGGCTGCTGCTGCTGAGGAGGCTGCTGCTACAGAGGCTGCCACGGAAGAAGCTGCCACGGAAGAAGCTGCCACAGAAGAAGCTGCCTCAACGATATCCGAAGCAACTGAAGAGGCTGCCATAGACGCAGGTTCGGCCATTACGGATGCGACGGAAACTGCTGAAGATGCGATTACTGATGCTGCTACGGCGGTAACTGACGGAGTCGAAGACGCCGTGGCTGCGTCCGAAACGGCCGTTGACGCAATTGAAGAGTCAGGTGCCAATGCACTGACCGAAGCTGGAGAGACGCTTGATGAAGTAGAGCTGTTGACGTCCGACGAAGGCGACGTATCGACGGATGATGTCACAGCGGTTGACGAGACAGCGATTGCTGAGGCAAAAAGCTGGTACCAGGAATTGCTCGATGACCCCAAGCGCTTGGCTATAGCGGGAATTGGTGGGCTAGGTCTATTGGGCGTACTTGGAACGCTGCTTTTCCGCCGGAAACGTCGCGATTCTGACGACTCCATGCTGGATGTGGGTGAAGGCGCAGAGTTTGATGTGGATGCACCTGCCGCCCCTGATACTCAGGCCGTCGGATCAACCGGACGTCTTGATGATACCGCCGCGTTTGTTGCTGCCAGTGCTGCAGGCGCTGGTGCCATCGCACTGGGTGACAGAAGCGACGAAACCGAAGCAGCCGCTGGCGCATTTACAACTGGCGCGGATGATGTCAATGACAGTACTCTGGCGTTTGGCGCAAAGGATGATCCAAACAGTTTGCCTGCGGTGAATCGGGACGATGGCGTAAGTACGCTGGACAAGGATGACACCATTTCAGAGGTGGATGTCTATCTAGCCTATGGCCTTCATGGGCAGGCAGAAGAGCTACTCACCAAGGCAATCGAACGCAGGCCGGACAATACAGAGTACGCAGGCAAGTTACTTCAAACCTACCATGCGCAAGGCAATGGAGAGGCCTTTCATGCCATGGCGACTGACTATCATCAACGCTTTGGTGGTGACGACAACCCGTCATGGAGGGCAATTGCAGAAATGGGCTCGGAGTTTCGACCCGACGATCCACTTTATTTCGTCGAACCGAGCCTTACGTCCCTCGCATCCTCTAGTGGGACTAGAGACGACGTTTTGGGTGCCGATGATTTCGAGTCTATCAACACAACCGAAGAATCAGGCAGTGTAAGCCGTGAGTTTCGCGCTTCCCACGATGATTCACTTGATGATGAATCGTCGCTTATGGACACCAGCCTCGATCCTGCATTCGCATTCGACGAGGGTGATCTTGAAGCAACCGGTGACTTCTCGGCAATTGTTGAAGAGCTGGCAGCAGACGGCGAAGACGAAGGCATGGATTTCCCAAGTCTGGATGATGTCGGAACCGCTTCTAACCAGACGCTCAAAAGCAGTACTGCGAATGGAAATAGCTCGTCACTCGATGATGCGTTATCCATGGATGAGCTTGACGGGCTTTCGGATTCTGTTGACGACCTGACCCTCGATCTCGATCAATTGTCAGGTGATCTGGAGCTTGATAGCGCGGAGCTTCTCAGCTCTGATCTAAGTGATCTTGAGATCCCGGATTTGAGCGCTGACAACGATCTGCTACTCGACTCTACAGGTGCTCTGGGTGATGATGGTGATGAGATGGATACCATGATGGATCTTGCCAAGGCGTACATCGATATGGGGGATAAGGACTCTGCCAGCAGTGCTCTAGGCGAAATCGTAAAGAGTGGCAGCCCGGAACAGGTGACAGAAGCAGAAACCCTATTGCGCAAGATTTCCTGATCGCGGGCGCCGGTCGCGCTGCCTCCGTATTTACCCGTCGTTACTCTTGAATCGGGTGTTAAATAGAATAGCCCTGGCAGTCGAATATGACGGTCGGGGTTTTTGTGGCTGGCAACGTCAACCTCATTGCCATTCGGTGCAGGCTGAGCTCGAAAATGCACTTTCAACCATTGCATGTCAACCGGTTACAGTTTATTGTGCTGGCCGCACTGACACAGGTGTGCACGCAATGGCCCAGGTAGTTCACTTCGAAACCGACGTCATCAGGCCAATGAGAGCCTGGAGTTTTGGCGTTAACTCACATCTCGACCGACGTGTATCGGTACATTGGGCCAAACCTATGCCTGATCATTTTCACGCGCGTTTTTCCGCACAAGATCGAAGTTACCGCTACACGTTGCTCAACCGGGCTACAAGGCCAGGTTATCAGGCCGGGACTCTAGGCTGGGAGCGCATTCCACTGGATGCGGATCGAATGCATGATGCTGCGCAGCGTATTCTCGGCGAGCATGACTTCAGTAGTTTCCGCTCGTCTGAATGCCAGGCTGACCACGCTGTCAGAAGCTTGAAGCAGCTCGATGTCGGTCGTCAACAGGATCGAATTATTATCGATGTAAAAGCTAATGGTTTTTTGCACAACATGGTCAGAATTCTGACCGGCTGCCTGCTGGCCATCGGTCGGGGAGACAAGTCGCCAGACTGGATGTTGGAACTGCTGAACGCCCGTGATCGCAAGCTCGCAGGCGTTACGGCCCCTCCCAATGGTTTGTGCTTTTTGCAGCCCAGTTATCCGCCAGAATTTGGTGTTCCCGATTTCGAGAGCAGCAAGGGTGATCCCTGGCACCCCTAGCCTGGGTGAAAGGATTTAGTGGCTTCAATAATAATCCGAACTCGATTTTCGTTTTCGTTCAGTTCAGGCATCAGAACACTCATGACCTTCAATCAAAGGCTGATATTCGGCTCGACTCATCGCTTGCTCATCTGCTATTGTTGCGAGCTATGAAGGCGTCACGTACACGGGTAAAAATTTGCGGAATCACGCGTCTGGAAGACGCAATAGCGGCTGAGAATCTGGGTGTTGATGCGCTGGGTTTCGTATTTGTGCCTGCCAGCAAGCGGTACATAAGCCCAGTTGCTGCCAGTGAAATCGCGAAACAGTTAACGCCTTTTGTCACCGTTGTTGGATTGTTTCTGAACGCTGAACCAGCAACCGTTAAAAAAACATTGTCGTTGCTACCACACATGGTTCCTCAGTTTCACGGACAGGAGACCGGTGATTACTGCGACAGTTTCAATCGTTCTTATCTCAAGGCTTTGGGCGTAGGCAGTAGAATACCTACCCGCGACGAATTACATTCCTTTCGAGGTGCATCGGGTTTTCTGTTCGATAGCAATGAGCCAGGTGCACTGGGAGGTACGGGTCACGCATTTGACTGGACACGTCTGGAAGATGAAATGGAAAAACCATTGATACTCGCAGGTGGGCTCAATGCACATAATGTGGCATGCGCTATTGATCAGGTTTCGCCACATGCATTGGATGTAAGCTCTGGCGTCGAAGTTGCCAAGGGCATCAAGGACCGTTATGCCATGCAGGAATTCATGCGCGCGGTAGAGGATGCTGACGCAATAAAAAATCAACAGGAAATTGCATAACAGATGATGACAGGCCGGTGTCCGCATGAGTGACGACGACAAGGTATCCTCCGACAGCAAGTCTGGCGAGGATGAGAAGGCTGCTGAAAAAAAGCCCCTGGTACCGCCTTCGATTCGTCGGATGAGTTGGTTCGAGAAACTGATACCTGCCCGCATAGGCACCCGCAATGAAGACAAAGGCAACGTGCCTGAAGGTCTGTGGGTAAAGTGCGATGCCTGTTCCAACGTTCTCTACCATGCGGAGCTGGACCGTGCTCAGGATGTCTGCGTCAAATGCGGCCACCATATGCTGATTACGGCCCGAAAACGTATTGAGCGGCTCCTTGACCCGGGTGAACTGGAAGAGCTGGGTGCGTCGATAGAACCGGTTGACATGCTCAAGTTCAAGGATTCCAAACGATACAAGGATCGACTTTCCCAGGCTGCCAAGGACACTGGCGAAAAGGACGCATTAATCGTCATGCAGGGCAAGCTCAAGGACATGCCGGTGGTGGTTGCAGTGTTCGACTTTAACTTTATGGCAGGCTCCATGGGATCCGTTGTCGGTGAGCGTTTTTGTCGCGCCTGCGATAAGTCACTGGAGCACGGTATTCCGTTTATCTGTTTCAGTGCAAGCGGCGGTGCCAGGATGCAGGAAGCATTGTTCTCTCTTCTACAAATGGGAAAGACCAGCGCACATCTGCGCAAGCTGGCCGACAGGGGCATCCCGTACATTTCAGTATTGACCGATCCCACCATGGGCGGCGTTTCAGCCTCACTTGCCATGCTCGGTGATATCATCATTGCAGAGCCCGGCGCACGCATCGGCTTTGCGGGCAGGCGTGTCATTGAGCAGACTGTTCGCGAGAAACTTCCGGAGGGTTTTCAAAGCAGCGAGTTCCTGCTTGAGCACGGTGCCATAGACATGATCTGTGATCGACGGGATATGCGCGACACGCTGGCAAGGTTGCTGGCAAAACTATGTGACAAACCTGTACTCAAGTATGACGATGCGCGAACCGTTGCGATGGGATTGCAACCCAGCGCACCGCCTGAATAAGTTGGGCTCGCTGCTCGGGCTAGCTGAAACTTGAGTACCCTTGTCGCTCCACCGCCTCGTTCCCAGCCATTGGACCAATGGTTGAGTTGGCTTGAAACCATTCATCCGGTGGCCATTGACATGGGACTGGATCGAGTCTCAAAGGTTGCGGACAGACTCCAACTAAGACCGCTAAAAAAACCATTGATACTGGTGGGTGGCACCAATGGAAAAGGCTCTACGGTTGCTATGCTTGAAGCAATCTACCGCGACGCCGGTTATAAGGTCGGTGCCTACACCTCGCCGCACATAACGCATTTTTGTGAGCGCATTAGAGTCGATGGATCGATGGTTGATGAGGGTGCGGTGGTAGAGGCTCTCGCCTTCGTTGAGCAGGGACGCATGCCTGAAACGCTGACGTATTTTGAATACACAACACTTGCTGCCATGCGTGTCTTCGACATCCTTCAGTGCGATCTGTTGTTATTCGAAGTTGGATTGGGTGGGCGGCTTGATGCGACCAATATCTGGGATGCAGATTGCTCCATCATAACCAGCGTGGCGCTGGATCACGAGGCCTATCTCGGTTCTGATGTCAGTGTCATTGCGACTGAAAAGGCCGCTATCGGGCGTGCCGGTAAGCCTTTCATCGTGGGGGAGCCAAGCCCGCCCGAATCGCTTGCGCGGTATGCGGCTGAACATTCATTTGAGGTGACAGATGTAGGTGCTATGGCACTCTCTCAGCTGCCGGAAGTTGCTTTGCCTGGCGTGTTCCAGAAACGCAATGCGGGCTGTGCTGTTGCTGCTGTGAACGCGCTACAGAGTCTTGCGCCGGTGAGAGACGCGGTTGTGTCGCAGGCTCTGATGCGTGTTTCACTGCAAGGGCGATTCGAAATGACGATGGTCGACGAAGTCACTGTTATCCTGGATGTGGCACATAACCCCGCAGGGGCGCAGGCACTAGCGCATGCCTGGGCTACTGAATTCGATGCACAAACTTGCGACATCGTGTTTGCCAGTCTTGCTGACAAGGATGTTGCCGGTGTGGTTGGTGCATTAGCTCCCATTGTTCACACTTGGCATTGTCTGACGCTGGATACACCCCGCGCCACTAGCGCCCAGGAAATTGCGAACATCGTACGCAAGACGACGGAGACGGCTGTGGTTATTGAGTACGAGCACATTCATCGAGCGGTGCAAGCTGCTCTGAAAGCGGCTAAGGCCGGTCGACGATCAGTGCTGGTAGCAGGCTCGTTTTACACGATCTCAGCCGTTCAGTCCTTGCTGCAGTAGATGGGGATCAATCGATGAGCCGAGATTCTTTCGAGGAGGACAATTCGTCAAGGCTGCGGCAGCGTTTGTGGGGTGCGGCCGTGCTCATCGCTATTGCCGTGATTGTGCTGCCGTTGTTGCTTGATGGAGCGGGTAGCGAGAGTCAGTTCAGACGCGTCGAACGTCTTCGCGAAGAACCGCCTGCCATTTTGGATATTGACGGCACGCGCAGTATTCAGGTCGTACCCGAGATGCGCACAGTTGAGGAAATTGTCGAGCTTACGGAAAATGTCGATGAGGCAGTTGTTACCGGAACACAGACATCGACCGTTCCCAATACTCCACCAAGTAGCACTGCCGGCGTCGAACGGGAAATTTCCGAGGAACCACCCACATCCCCACAACCATCTTTGACAGCCTGGGTGGTTCAGGCAGCATCCTTTGTAGAGGAGGTCGATGCACTCTCGTTACGTGATCGACTTCGCAGTGCGGGATTTGCCTCGTTCGTTCGTGATCGTGATGCAAGCACCGATCCTTTTCGGGTGCTGGTCGGACCCATGATCAAGCAAGAGAGCGCCGAAAAGGCACGAAAAAGTGTCGCAGCTCTCCTGCAGAACAACCCGCTTATCATGAGTTATCCATGATGTTTGCCAGAGCTACCGCAATCACGATGCATTTGTTACCATCGTCGGCTATTCCGCAGTAACCGGTCAGCCCCTTGTCCAACGTCGATCTTTTAATTCTGGCCTTTATTGGCCTGTCGGCTGCGATGAGTTTTTTTCGTGGAGTGGCTCACGAGGCCTTGAGTCTGATGGTCTGGGTGGCAGCCATGCTCATTAGTCTGAACTACTCTGCCAACTTTGCAACCTTGCTGCCGATAGATTCTGTTCAGAGTGCATTGGCCAGAGCCACCATAAGCGGTGTTGTGTTGTTTATGGGCACGCTGTTCCTCGGTGGCATTATCCGGGTGTTTGTTGCACACATCTTCAACAATTCAAAGCTGCGGATTTTCGATCGTTTGCTGGGTGTCGCCTTTGGGGCGCTGCGTGGCGTTATTATATTCTCCTTGCTGGTGCTGGCTGCCAATCTGTCACCAGAACTCAAACGTGAATCCTGGTGGCAAAGCTCTTCGCTAATCCCGAGCCTGCAGGTAATGGCCGGATTCATTCATGCACAACTGCCCGATTCAGTCGGGCAGCACTTCGATATACATCAAACCAGTCTCTGATTCGATATCACCTGGATGGACTTCTAATATGTGCGGCATTATCGGAATAGTAGGGCGCGAGTCCGTCAGTACACGTTTGTATGACGGGCTGACATTGCTGCAGCATCGCGGACAGGATGCTGCTGGTATTGCAACCTGCCATGAAGGCAGGCTTGTACTCAGGCGTGGGGCAGGTCTGGTGCGTGATGTGTTTCGCACCGGCGATATGCAAAGGTTGCAGGGAAACATGGGTATCGGTCATGTTCGTTACCCCACGGCTGGTACCTCGGGGCAAGCTGAATCACAGCCGTTCTACGTAAACTCGCCGTATGGCATTGTGATGGGCCATAACGGTAACCTGACCAATGCCGATGTGCTGCAGCGTGAGCTCTTCGAATCCGATCTGAGACATATCAACACGCGCTCGGATAGTGAGGTTCTTCTTAACGTTTTTGCCCATGAGCTGCAGGATCTTCGCCCCAGTACGATACTCACGCCGGATATGATCTTTGCCACGGTAGCGGCGGTTCATCGACGCTGCAAGGGCGCTTATGCGGTTATCGGGCTGGTAGTCGGGCGCGGTGTATTCGCCTTTCGTGACCCGCTGGGAATTCGTCCTGCCGTGATTGGCCAGCGAATTACCGACTCGGGTACAGAGTATGCCGTCGCATCAGAAAGTGTTGCTTTACAGGGGCTGGGTTTTTCGCTGCTAAGGGATGTTGCACCCGGCGAGGCCGTTTATATCGATATAGATGGCAATCTGCATTCTCATCAGTGTGCACAGGACCCGGTACTATCGCCCTGCATTTTCGAGTATGTGTATCTTGCCAGACCTGACAGCATTATTGACAATATTTCAGTCTATAAATCACGTCTGCGCATGGGGGAGAAGCTGGCAAAACGCATATTGCATCTGCGCCCGGATCACGATATCGACGTGGTAATTCCCATTCCGGACACCAGTCGTACCTCGGCACTTGAGGTCGCGTTTAACCTTGGTTTGAAATATCGGGAAGGATTCATCAAGAACCGTTACATCGGTCGTACGTTTATCATGCCCGGGCAACAGATGCGAAAGAACTCGGTGCGGCAGAAACTCAGTCCTATCGAGCTGGAGTTCAATGGTAAAAATGTTCTGCTTGTTGATGACTCAATCGTTCGTGGAACGACGTCTGGGCAGATTGTTCAAATGGCGCGTGATGCCGGTGCCAAAAAGGTCTATCTTGCCTCGGCAGCTCCGCCGGTCAAGTTTCCCAATGTTTATGGTATTGATATGCCAGCGGTTGATGAGCTCATTGCCCACGACAGAACCGATGAGCAGATTCAGAACGAGATAGGTGCCGACTGGCTTGTGTATCAGACAGTGGATGATTTGATCGAAGCTGTGCGGTATGACAAGCATCCGATAGAGCACTTCGAGTCAAGTTGCTTTACCGGTGACTACATAACGGGTGATGTTGATAGTCATTACCTCGATACATTACAAAAACAGCGTTCAGATAATGCCAAGCAGCTGGAAGCGGGTACGGACGATTTGCTGGTGCTGTAGCGGTTACGGTATTAGCCGCACCTCCATCCACTAGCCCATGCGTAAGCCGGCTTTCTGGAAATCACCAACGTCTATGCCGTAGGCACCGTCACTGTGCGTGCTCTTGATCTGGTACACGTTGCCCTGAACATCTGCATCCATCTGTGAAAGGTCAACGACTCTTTGTGCGGTGGGTTCGCCGATGGCATCCAGTATTATGATAACGCGCGGCCGCAACTTATCTTTTGTATTTGACAGGACAATGCCGACTTCGCCGTTGAGCATTTCCACGATACTGCCAGGTGGAAAGATTCCGATAGCATCGATAAATCGAACCACCAGGTCTTCGTCAAACTGTTTGCCTCGCTGTGAATAGAGTTCTTGCAGCGCATCGGAGGGTGAAAACGCTATGCGATATGGTTGCCTGACGGTCATGGTGTCGTAGGCTTCAGCAATCGAGACGATTTTGGCAAACAGGGGAATGCTGTCGTCTGTCAGCTTGCGCGGGTAGCCCAAGCCATCGGGTCGTTCGTGATGCGAGTGCGCAACATCAGCAGCACCGGACATGACGCTTTTGGTGGATAACAGAATATCTCTGCCATAGCGTGCATGTCGCTGCATTTCGGCCCTTTCCTCAGGTGTCAGTGGGCCAGCTTTTTCAAGTAATTCACTGGGTAGACTTGTTTTGCCAACATCGTGAAGCATGCCGCACACACCGATATCCTCCAACTCGCGGTTGCTCATGCCCAATGATTTCGCCAACACAATACTCAGCGCTGCGACATTCAATGAGTGTTGTGCGGTGGCCTGGTGCTTGGCCTGAATACGCGTTAGCCAAACAGAGGCGTCAGGGTTTCTGAGGATGCTGTCCACACAGCCATTAACGGCCTGTTTGACCTTGCCGCCATCGATCTCGGCACCAAGACGGATCTCTTCAAACAAATTGCTGATAGTCTGACTCGCCAGATTGTGAACCTCGGTGGCGGCATCAATTTCGTCTTCCACGAGAACGCCTGAGTCCTGGGAAAACCCTACGCCATTTGAAGCCGGGAGACCCAGAGTCTGGCTTTCATCGTTTTTCTGGAGCGTGAACTCGTCGTAGTCTACCCAGACAGTAGAGCACTCATTCTGGACTGCCAGCACATCGGAAGGTGACTGGATTTCCAGCCCCTGGAACATGAAACTGGACTCTTCCCAAGGGATATCCAGCGCAACCACGAACATGCCTACTCGCAGGTCCTTGACGTCAATTTTTTCGTGATGCTTGCGTGTTCTTTGGGTGCGATCGCGCTGCTGCACCGGCGCCCGTCGACGGCGCTCCGGTGTTTTCTTTTCCTCACCTCTAAAGAGTCTACTGAACAGCATAATTTGTGGAGTACGCTAGACGTTTGGTTGCAAGCAGGCGGAGTACCGCTTCAGTAGTCATGAGCGGCATGGGTACGGAAGTCTTTAATGACAGGCACAGGTATTTGCAATTATCTGAACGCTTGGGAGATGTTGGTCCCCCAAGCACTGCGAAACATACCCGTGGCAGGTGCCAATCCCGTGATAGCCGCCCCGTGTTACAGGCCTGCGCCTTCTGACGATTCAGTGAGTATCCGCCACTGACCATCGAGACCACGGCTCCAGTAGGTTGTTATCTGGAATTCATCAAGAGAGCCGAACGTTGCGTTGACGATGACACCGTCGGATGGAATCAGGGTGTTGTCGGTCATATCCGGGTGGATGAAGATATTCAGCTGTTCAGGCTCAATGGCGGCGAAAGCCTGCTGATACCAGGAGTGATCGAGGTCGTGATTCAGCCCCTGGGAGGGGCTACGTGCCGACTTACCTCGTACGCTGCTGACGCGCATAAGTCCATTGTTGCCTGATGCTAGCAGCTCCAGCAACTGGTCCTGGTCGCTGTACAGCCCGAGAAGCTGTTTTTCATCTCCGGTTATCCATGCTCGTTGGTACTGGCTAAAAAGTGCTCTGAATTCGTCCTGCATCGTCTGACGACGATCGGATTGTAAGGGCGTGGCATCGTTGGTCAATATTACCCGAGTGCTGGAGGCGTCAAGTTCATGTGCCAGACGAGTCAGATGATCATTGGACATTGTGACGCAGCCCTCACTGGAATAGGGTGTACGGCTTAACTGATTGGAGGGCACGCCATGCAACCATATGCCGTAACCTGTTCGCCCAAGGTACTGATCCATGGCATTCGGATAATCCAGTGTCAGTGCACCTGATCCATACAAATCGGGCAAGCTGGCATCGCTGCGAAATCCGGTAATCGTGTAGACACCCAAAGGCGTTTTGAGATCACCTTCAACGCGCTTTCCGAAACCCGCTTCACCGCTCCCGACATAATGCTGGCGGAGTAACACGGCTTGCTGATTGGATGTTTCATAGTGGAACAGCACTGACGCTTGCAGATCGACGATTACTAGTTGCGAAAGATTGGTGCCAATCTGTATGACGTTGCCCGGCAATGGCTGATCTGAATCCTGTTCTGGTCGTTCGATGGCGATGGCTGTTTCTACTGCGGCCAGTCGTCTCTGCGCCTCCAGCAATAGTTCGCTGACGTCGGGTGGCATGGGCAGATGGTCGGAAATTCGCACATCCTGAAAGGCTGACACTGATTCCAGTTCCGCGTGAATGAGCTGGCCCAAAGGAAAATCAGGAAAGCGCCACGCTATCTGCCGCGCTAACAACTGTGCCTGCGGTATGTTGCCGTTTGAAAGGTAGCTCAGCGTAGTGTTTATTTGTAGATCAAGTGCGTCAATGGAATCGAGGGCTTGATGGGGGCGAGCCGATGCTGGTATTGTCACCATGGCCAGAATCAGACCATTCAGGGTACTTGTTGCCCATCGTGGCAAGCTCATAGGCGGGTTTCCTGATAGATCTTCCAGCGTGTTCCTGCCAGTCGCATTAGTAGTAGAGTATGCGCTCTTTCAGTATCACTCAGCACAATCACGGCATCGTTCGCGGTGAACGCGATTTCTCGTTTTATATCTGGCCATTGTCGGCTGGAATTTTCCTGCCTGAATAGCTTGATGGCTTCTATGTCATAGCCATCTACATAATGCTTACGCACCCCGGTCCAGCTTTGCTGAGCTTCCCACCAGGCAAAAAGCTCGTACTCAATGGTCGCGATATCGCGAAGATGGTTGTGCTCTGGAAATTGTTGGGCTGTCTCGGCGTTTCTCAGGGACGAGCGCTGGAAGCGCAGCTCTGGCACTGGCGCAGTCAAGGGGGTATCCAGCGCACGGGCGTAGGCCTGGGCGGCACGAAATTCGAAAATTTGCTGAAGATGGCGATGTGTGTCTGCTGCGCGCTCGTCTTTATCCAATGCTCTCTGGAAATGGGCAATAGCCTGTGGCCAGTTCTTCGATTGAGCGGCGATCACGCCTTGATTGTGTGCCAGTTGCGCAAATGCGGGACAGCGAAGCTCCAGAGCCGAAAACCGCGAGGTAATGACATCGGGTTCATTGTCAGGGTTGGTGGCCAGCGCAACTGTTGCGTCCAGTTCTGTGGCGCAGTTCACGGATATCTCGCGCTGTGCGTGAACGGAGGGAATCCAGCCTAGCAAGAATATGAACACCAAAAGGTGGAGGCAACGCGAAATCCTGTTGAAGGGAGGCGTTGACCAGAATGGCGACAGCATGTGTAGTGATAAAGGTTTCGGAATTCCAGACTACTCTGAGTTTACCTGATAACCGGATACCTGCCGCTGGTACAGATACCCATGCGGGCGATATCCAAAAACTCAGTTCACGTTTTCGACACCAATACGGATGTCGATTTTCGGATCAGGCGATTTTCATCCAAGGTTAAAGGGTGGCCCGGTCGTGACCCGTCTGTTCCAGTGCTGGCAGAACGTAATTGTTAACAAACTACCTTGCAGGTCCTTAGAGCTCTTGCATTCGCTGGAAAAGCGCCGGACAATTCAATGCTTGTCCTCGCAGAGTTAATGGTAATGAATGTTTCTGGAAAGAAAGCACTGGTATTCGGTGGTACATCAGGTATCGGATTGGCAACCGTTCAGCAACTCGTCGCGCTCGGGGCTGAGGTTGTAGCGCTGGGACGTGATGCGGCAAAAGCACAGGCTCTACCCGAAAATGCCGTATTCAGGCCATGCGATGTTCGTGATCGTGACGCTTTGGCCGCTGTGTACGCTGATCTTGCACCGTTTGATATCCTCATCAGTGCTGCCACGGGGGGGTCACGTGCCATTGGCCCCTTTGCACAGATGGAGATGGACGGCTATATGGGCTCGTTTGACAAGCTCTGGGGGTATGCCAATGTGGTGCGTTATGGCATTGAGCATTTGTCGGACACTGGAGCGATTGTGTTGGTGTCAGGATCGCCCGCAAGGCGATGTGGAGCGGGCCAGGTGGCACTGTCCTCTGTGGGCGGCGCTGTCGAGGCCTTGTCCAGAGCCGTGGCAAAAGAGATTGCGCCCAAGCGTATCAATGTCATGTCTCCGGGCCTGATCGATACGCCCATGGTGCCGAAGCAAGGCGAGGAGCGCAAAGAGCATTATGAAAAGCTAACGTCTGACAATCTGATTCCCAGAGCCGGCACGGCCGATGAATGTGCCCAGGGCATTGTTTTTCTTGTTCAGAACGATTTTGTGACAGGCACGACCCTCGATGTGGATGGCGGCATTCTGCTGTCGTAACGTAACCCGGAGCACACGATATCGCCTCTAACAACCATTATCCGTCTCTGTTTCAGCCGCTCGATCTGGGCTTTACGACGCTGAAAAACCGAATCCTGATGGGCTCGATGCACACGGGTCTGGAAGACAGGCGTGGCGACTATCCTCGCCTGGCTGCCTACTTTGCAGAGCGAGCTGCGGGCGGCGCCGGCCTGATGGTCACGGGTGGCATAGCGCCGAACATACGAGGATGGTTGGGTCCATTTTCCGGCATGCTGAACAGCCGCTGGCAAGTGGGCAGGCACAAGCTGGTGACATCAGCTGTGCATGAAGAGGGTGGCAAGATATGCATGCAGATTCTGCATTCCGGTCGTTATGGTTATCATCCGTTGGTTGTCTCTTCGACTGACAGACAATCACCCATTTCACGCTTCAAGCCCAGGCAGTTATCCAGCGGTGGCATCGAGTCGCAGATAAAAGCATTTGCACGCTGTGCGGCCCTGGCTCGTGATGCCGGCTACGATGGTGTCGAGGTCATGGGATCTGAAGGTTATCTGATCAACCAGTTTCTATCGGCCAGGGTCAACACCCGGGATGACGAGTGGGGTGGCGATGCATCAAGACGGTTGCGTCTTGCCGAAGAAATTGTCCAACGTGTTCGTGACGCTGTCGGTCCGGACTTCATTATTATCTATCGTCTGTCCATGCTGGAGCTGGTTGAACAGGGCAGTGACTGGGATAGTATTGTTGCTCAGGCAAAGGCCGTAGAGGCTGCAGGTGCGACACTGATTACCACGGGTATTGGCTGGCATGAAGCACGTATCCCGACTATTGCAGCCATGGTGCCACGCGGTGCATTTGCTGGTGTTACGGGGAAATTGAAGCCTCATGTGTCATTACCTCTGGTAGCTACCAATCGTATCAACACGGTTCAGGTTGCCGACAAGATCGTCGCCGATGGTGATGCCGATATGGTTTCCATGGCACGACCGTTTCTTGCAGATGCCAAATTCCCTGTCAAAGCCATGGAAGGGCGAAGCAATGAAATCAATGTCTGCATCGCCTGTAATCAGGCTTGTCTTGATCATGTGTTTCAGAAAAAAATGGCCAGTTGCCTTGTCAACCCGCGTGCCTGTCATGAAACAGAGCTTGTGATAGCGTCTGCGGCTGATAAAAAATCGATTTGTGTTGTGGGGGCAGGGCCTGCGGGTCTTGCGGCTGCGACGACCGCTGCCAGTCGCGGTCATGCTGTCACGCTGATCGATAGCGCAAGTGAGATAGGCGGCCAGTTCAACATGGCAAGGCAGGTTCCGGGTAAAGAGGAATTCAACGAGACCTTACGCTACTTTCAAAAGCAGATAGAGCTGACGGGCGTGGACTTGCGCCTTAATCAGCGTATCGAATCCGCAGAAGATCTGAAGTCTTACGATGAGGTGTTACTGGCAACCGGTGTTACGCCACGGACGCCACCGATAGAAGGCATCGAGCACGCCAAGGTGCTGTCTTACGTGGACGTGCTGCGCGGCAGGGCTAATGTGGGTCCTCGTGTGGCTGTCATCGGGGCTGGTGGAATTGGTTTTGACATTGCCGAGTTTCTTTCACATGACGGTAACGACGCCAGCTTGAACCCCAAGACCTTCATGAAAGAGTGGGGTATTGATGAAAGCTTCGAATGCGCAGGCGGTGTCACTGACTTCAACCCTAAACATCAAGCTGTCCGAGACATCACACTGCTGCAGAGAAAGCAAAGTAAAGTGGGTAAGGATCTGGGAAAATCCACGGGCTGGATCCATCGTCGTGCCTTGTCGATGCGCGGTGTCACCATGCTCAAGGGGTGTGAGTACCGCAAGATTGATGACGAGGGGTTGCATGTCACTATCGATGGTGAGCCAAAGCTTATTGATGTCGATAACATCGTTATTTGTGCGGGTCAGGAACCATTGCGTGAGTTACACGAACCGTTGCAAGCGCTGGGTGTTTCCGTGCATCTGATCGGTGGAGCGGATGTTGCGGCGGAGCTGGATGCTAAACGCGCCATTGATCAGGGCACAAGGCTTGCAGCAAGCCTTTAGCTTTCGGGACTACGCGGGTATTCAAGACGACGCAGCCTTCTGCGCGAACTGTTGAACCGCACTTTGTCTGATCATTCTCTCTTTTCGAGTTAGACGTAGTTGCCAATGACCATTCGTTCCTCGGGTCCGACACTGCTATTCACGCTTCGCGCTGTCTGAACCAAACTGTTTGGCACAGGATTACTCTAGGCCGGTAATGGTTTGCAAGGAAGCTTGCTTGGTATGCGCGCCGACGCTGAATGCTATACCCTCCGGCTATGATTTGCATACTCCAAACCGAACTCACCTGCTGTTATCTTGTTGATATTGAAAACATGAAACACAAGGTATATGTGCGTTAATGCGAGCGTTGTTGGCCAGATGCACGCGTACTCCTAATTTCGCGTTGCTTTGCCATTTTTCGATGTGCCAGTGGTTTTCATGAGAAAAACGTCACTTTAGGCTGAATCTTTCAAATATCGGGAGTATTTCCGTTATTGTACAGTCTAGCCTGAACCCGTTCCTGTACTGCTCGGAGATTTCCATGAAACGGATTTGCCTTGTTATATCCGGATTATGTTTCGTTACTGTTGTAATGGCGACAGCCAGCTGTACGGTGGTGACCACCGGCAAATCAGCCGACAACCCACTCAGACAAAAAACCAGCTCGTTATCTGTTGTTGGTGATAGCGCTGCGAAGCATCAGGGACTGGTTTCCGACATGGGAACTCGAGGCCTGTTAGGCGCAGAATCCGAAAACCCTGCCCTGGCGATATTCCACCCAATGGCAACGCATACCGCTAAAACGCCGCTCAATGAGAATTTCAGCGGCTCTGCACTTAACAACTTGTCACCTGAACAATACGCCAGGAGTGATGTTGAAATTGACGGAATCGTCACAAGTCTCGATGTGACCTCTGGCACGCTTGAAGTCGAAGGTATTGAAATTAAATTGAGTGATACAACCGGCTACTCCGATGGTGATCAATACATTGATCGTGAAGCTTTCTTCGCGAAACTAAGGCAAGGCGTATCGGTGGTGATCGTAAAATGGCGTTCATTTACCAGTTATGGGCAGTCTCCACACACAATAGAACTGGAGTCCTGAAAAACCGCCCCGGCTGAACAATCGATTCTGATTCAAGCTCGCATATGGCCGTCCAGCGGGCCTTGTACAATATCCTCAAGGCATTGGCTTCGTTTGCACGGCGATTCGTCATTTCCGCTGGCTTAGAAGACTGAATTCCTGACTACGCGGCAATGGCGGGCTTTATAGGAATGGCGTAAGAGTAATAGAGCATTGAATCGTCACCTGTCATCCCGCGCCGGCAGGGAACCAGGTTTGAACGAAATGGATTCCCGCCTGCGCGGGAACAACAGGCTTGAGGGGATGACGAGCTTGCGTGGAGAAGACGTGCTTTATGTGAATAACAGAAATGTATGGTATCAACTGAGCTGAGCAGGCAAAATCCTATTCTTCTATTTCCAGATCTTCGTAGTCAACTAGAAGAACGTCGGCAGGTTTTCGTTTACGGACGTCACCTTCATCGCTTACGAGCAATAGTCGCTTCTGTCCCTCGATGGTGACAGATGCGATACCTTCTGTTCGTTGCAAATCATCCACACCTTTTATCCTGACGCGACGTGGCGACGCGTCAGGATACCCATTCCAGAACCAGAGCTTAAACGCTTTTTCACGTTTGGTACCTTCTCGTTGACTGACTATGAGATACCCATCTAGCACCGCATCGAACACCAGATCACGGATGCCCCCTTCATCCAGATCCAGCAATTGCAGGCCTTCCTTGAATGAAAACTCATCATCAGATTCAAACACGGCATCCGGATTAAGCAACGTCACCATAACGGCATTGTCGTCAATAAGCGGTCCCCGAAATCCAATCCACAAGCCATCTCCTGAACGGTTCATGGCCAGTCCTTCGATGTTCAAACCGATATCGTCCTTGACGTCACGCTCTTTTGCAGCTTTTTCCAGTACGGGAAAGTAATTAATGAGCGCTTTACGCAAATCAGTACGAACATCGATTTGTCCCACTCGATCGCCTTCGATTGTCAGACGCACCAGCTTCTCGCGATCGATATCCCGCTTGCCATTACTCTGCCGAGAGTGCGAGGTAATTGCGTATATTAGCTCTCCAGGCCCTTGAACAAGGCCTTCCAGATCACTTATTGGACCTGATGGCCCTGACAGTAGCGCAGCTATCGCTGAACGATGTTTAAGTACTTGCGAATCAAATTCGTTGGTATTGTTCCGGGCGCTGAGCAGAACAAATGCCCTTGAAGACTCATCCTCTATAACCAGTAAGCGACCGTTCTGTAGCTGAATAACACCTGATGGTTCATACAAACCGCTAAAAGACTGAAATTCGCCCAACCCTGGGTCGAGTTCTGTGTCACTGGCACACGCCAGCATTGCCAAACACATCAAAAAAACACTGACAAATCCTTGTATCCCTACCGTGGAACCTGCCCTTACAGATAAATAATCTGTGTACTCTAATCGTTGTTGCAAACCGCCGACATGCATCAATATTTTGTCAAAAAGCATACGTGAACGTCACATTGATTAATAGAGCATCTTCCGCATCATCATCAAATGCCTTTCCTGGCTGAAAATAGCCCATCACCAACTCTGTTTCGACGCCAGATTTGCCCTCGTAGGCTGCGACAAGATCCAGTTCAGCTCCGATATCAGTAGATTCACCATTTGGATCGGTATCCAGATTGGTATCTCGCAATTCATCCAGTGCCACGTCCTGTGCATATTGATGATAGATCAAATCCAAAGACATCCTGTTTTTAGGCCTGAAGCCAATACCTGCCGTCAGAATTTTCAGATTACTCAATTCCGGCTCAACGACCTCGCCATAATACTTGAAGCTGGCAATCCCACCAAAATTTCCACTGTTACCATGCAATCCTGTCTGCCTGAAGTCGGAATCCACATCTCCATCACCACTACCGAATGCATAGCCCATGGTTGCATAAAATTTGCCTGACTCAGTAAGCATCCAAGTAGCACCCAGATCAAATCCATTTCCGCTGATTGGCTCGTCCTCCTCCTCCCCGGTAACCATGATAAAATCGGACCAGAAATCCAGCCGCTTATTGAATAGTTCACCACGAGCACTTAAGCCGACAAATACAGGACTGTCGTTATCAGACGAACTGTCCTTCCTGATGATGCCATATGCTCCGATCTCCGTACTTTTGATCGGCTTGTGCGTTACCACTACTAAAAGGTTAGTGACAGTATCTGTCTCATTGCTACGCAACATATCAGATCCAATCCATTCTTCACGATTGACCGAGAACAACAGATCGGTATCAGCAATTTTAGATGTCGCCTCCAGTACCAACCCATCGACTCCGGCGTCATAGAACCATTCACGCGAATCGCTGATTTTACTCCTGCCCAGTGTCAGGGCGATATCTTCAAGAGATGAGTGCATTACAGGAAGATTCAAAAACTCGACAAATGCCTCGTCGACGTCGAGTGATGACTGGTACTCGCGTTCTCTATCATCGTTACCATCTTTCATCTCACGTCCATACTCAATAACTGCAACAATTTCCATATCATCAGTGTATTCGTATTTTATTTCCAGCTCTGCAGATGGCTCTATGGTGTAAGTATATTCTCCATCGTCTTTAAGTTCATAATTGTATTCGCCACTAATATCGAGTTCAATTTTGGCCTCAATACTAAGCCGTGAACGATCACTTGCACTGTGTCTCTCCATCTCCTGAGCAAGTCCCGGAGTGGTGATCAGCACCAAAATACCATGTACACACAAGCAACAGGCAACACTCTGCTTTTTCATGAAAACCTGACCTGATTGATACCCTGAGCAAGAATTATCTCAAACGACAGTAAACGCGCTGTATGTAATAACCATAAGCAATGCAAGAACACTGATAACCAAACCAATGATAAAAGCACTATATGAATAATAAAGCCGTGAAAATTTCTTGTCAGCGATACAGCCTAAACTATAGATATGCGAGATCATGTTGTCGTAAACCCTTTTGTTATCCTGCATCATCTCTTGCATTGCCGCGCAATACTCTTCTGACGATAGCTTGGAAAACTGCTCGAATATGAGTAAATCAGCCCTGTCGTTTCTAAAATCTTCTAACGTCTGCTGTTCTTTGTTTACCTCAGGGCGCGCAGCAAGAACGGCAAAGAATATGGCGGTGGTACACGTCATTAGAAACAAGGCAAACGGTATCAGCAGCAAACGATCTGTAGCCAGTAAATAGGTTCCTGACAAAAGAAGCATGGACACAAGAAAACCATTCAACGAGATCATGATGTTGGCTTTAGTGGCAGCAAGCGCGATCATGTCGAGTTGCGCTCGATAGCTATTTCGAAACATGGATTCGATACCACGGGCACTACCCACTTTCGCCTGTGCTGGAACCACTGCCAGATTTTCTTTTTTCGACAGCGTCTGAACCTTGCCGTTTTTTGTGTCTTGTGCTTTTGCAGTTTTGGGTTCTTGTACTTTTTCGGCTTTCGATTGCTTAGCCATGACCAGTATACTCCGTAGTTATGTAATGTGTAGTTTCATGCGTCGCATGCATCAGATGAATTGATTCAAAAAACGCGATGCGCCAGAGTTCTGGCTAACGTCTCTTTCATTGATGACGATCCGCTATCAGGGTGTAGACGGTTCTGAACCATCCGATCGGACAGCGATATATCAGCAGCAGTCTGAGAGTCGATAACCGTCTCATCATGACTACATGTTCTTTTGATATAACTACCATCTTCCCGCATTTCCCATGCGCATTTATTGTCTCTCAACTGCAGGTTCAGTACCTCACTGAGCAGCTGTCTGGACAGGGGATCTGTCACTGGAACGAGCAGCTCTATTCTTCTTTCCAGATTTCTCGTCATTAGATCGGCTGAGCCCATGAAAAGCTCCTCGTTACCCCCGTTGCGAAAACGATACAAGCGGCTGTGCTCAAGAAAACGCCCGACTATACTGATGACACGTATATTCTCTGAGACACCCTGTATGCCGGGGCGCACTCGGCAAATGTCGCGCACAATGAGATCTATACTGACACCCGCTCGGGATGCATTGTAGAGCGCGAGCGTGATATCGGGGTCTTCGAGCGCATTGGTCTTCATGCAAATCGATCCCGGTGAGGCTTCGCTGTGCAACGCAATTTCCCGGTATATCTTTGACAACAGGACTGACTTGATTGTGTGTGGAGTCGCCATGACCTCATCTAACTGCTTACTATGCCTGATGCGGGAGGTCAGATATTTGAATAGCACGCTAATTTGCTTTGTCAGACTGTCATCACAGGTCAGGAGACCAATATCGGAATACAGTTGTGCCGTACCAGCGTGATAGTTACCTGTACCGATATGCGCATAACGGCGTAATCCATCGTCGTCTTTTCTAACCACAAGAATACATTTACAGTGTATTTTCAGGTTAGCAATACCATGACTCACGTGCACACCAGCTTTTTCGAGTCGTCTGGCCCATTGTAGATTCGAGGCTTCGTCAAAACGTGCTTTTAACTCAACAACTACGGATACTTTCTTTCCGTGGCCTGCGGCGGCAATCAGATAATCGACAATACGTGTGTCCGCAGAAGTCCGATAAAGCGTCATATTGATGGACAACACATCGGGATCTTCACTTGCCTCTTTCACAAAGCCCTCTATTGAATGTGTGAACGACTCATAGGGATGTTGCAATACAATGTTTGCTCTCTTGCGCATGGCCGCAAGAATGGAGGGCTCCGATATCAACATTCTGGAGATCACAGGGCGGTGATAATCATCCCGCAGGAGCGGAATTTCAAGCGACGCCAGTTCTCTGAAATCGGACATCCGCAGTATTTCACTACTTTCGAATATATCACCTTCGTTATCCAACCCCAGATTTATCGCCAGAGAACGTCTGAGTTCGGGTTGCATCGATGGGTTTACCTGAAGCCTGACAACCGATGCAAATCTTCGATCGAGCAATTCCTCCTCGATGATCTCTCTTAAATCATCCAGTTCAGAATAATCCCGATACGAAACGGCGTTACGAGTAACACGAAACGCATCAATGGACAGCAAAGTAACTTGCGGCAATATTGACTCAAGGTGAGCTGCAACAATGTCCTCAAGCTTGACAAACCGTCTTGTTTGATCCAACTGCACGAAACGGGATAACCCATTTCCTGCAGGTATCTTTACAAGCGCCAGCTTTACCTTTTCGTCGTCATCCTGCTTTAAAGACAACAACAGATACAGTGACAGATTGGAAATAAACGGGAAAGGAAATGACGGGTCGATACGGCAGACTGTGATTAACGGTTCTACCTGCTCGCGATAGTATTTCTCCAGTGATGCCTTCTCTGACTTCAGCAGTGATGCATATTCGCAGATTTCAATATTCTCCTGGTGCAACTCCTGCCGTACCTGTCGGCAAACTTGCTCTTTTTCTAACTGTAAGCTGCGCAGCTCAACCCTGCATTGCTCCAGCTGCTCACGTGGAGTCATACCATCTATCGAGCGATTTTCATTTTCGGCAGCAATTTTTTGTTTTAATCCCCCCAGGCGCTTCATGTAAAACTCATCAACGTTGGAGCTCAGAATACCAAGAAACTTGACCCTCTCCAGCAAAGGTGTAGATGGACGTCGGGCCTCTTCCAGCACACGATGATTGAATTTAATCCAACTAAGCTCTCGATTAATGAACAGCGAAGCATTATCGCGTGATAAAGGTAGTTGTTCCATCAGGCGGCCCATTGCAGCGCTATTATGTAGGTTCATAACAACATCCTGTGATGTATGACAGGTAATAGTGTCAGGCAATAAATATCTCTTATCCAGTCACACTATTGGCTAGCAAGTACAGAGTTGCGGATATCGCTGCAGACGCTGGAACAGTAACAAACCACGCTGTACAAATTGTCAACAGGTGCTTGCGTCTCACCAGCTTTCTCGGTTTACGCAAAGGCTGCTGAGTATGGCCGTCGCTATTGAACAACCTGGCACTTATGCGAGCCAATATTTCACCTCGAGTACCGTCTGCACGCTGGCTAGAATTGTTTCGATATTCCCGATAAAAACCAACTCCGAACACGGCGCCGATGGCAATGTGTGTTGAGCTCACTGGCAACCCTAGTGCAGATGCACAGATCACAGTAATAGCAGCTGACAAACAAACACAGAACGCTCGACTCTGGTCAAGTGCAGTCAATTTCTTACCTACGGTGTTAATCAGCTTTGCGCCAAATAACAGCAGACCCAGTGAAATACCACCAGCACCTAATACCATGACCCACAGCGGGATCCCTACCTTGGCGGACACATCCGCCGAGCCAGCGACACTGACAATGGCAGACAATGGCCCAACGGCATTCGCCACATCATTGGCACCATGTGAAAATGACAGCAGGGCAGCTGAAAAGATCAGGGGAATGTTGAACAATTTATTGACTGACGAACGTCGATTCTCAAGATTCTCTGAACTTCGTTCAACCATGGGGCGCAATATGAATATCGCACTGGCAAAGCTGGCAGCGGTTATCACAAAAAGCATACCGGGGGAAGGTTTCCAGACGCGCTTTAAACCTTTCATGACCAGATAGACTGAAAAAGCTGCGACCATGACTGCAAGAAACACAGGGACCCACTGGCGACTGGCTTTGATCATGTCTTCGCGGGAAAACACGGTACGCTCTATCGCTGCCAGAAACGCTGCGGCCAACAGTCCACCCAGTACCGGAGAAATAAACCAACTGGATGCTATGGCAGACATCACATTCCAGTTCACCACACCGATCCCCGCTGCCGCAACGCCACCGCCGAGGACACCCCCGACAATACTATGCGTCGTTGATACTGGAGCGCCCACGTATGTTGCAAGATTAAGCCACAGAGCACCGGCGAGAAGTGCTGACCCCATGGCCAACATAAAGCTCAGGGAACTCGGAATGAGTGATGCATCAATAATACCTTTGGATATTGTTGACACCACATCCCCGCCCGCCAGCAACGCACCTGCACTTTCAAAAACAACCGCAATAAGAATGGCACCACTCAGTTTGAGTGCTCCAGAACCGACCGCCGGTCCAACATTATTGGCAACATCATTAGCACCAATATTAATGGCCATATAGCCCCCTGCCACAGCCGACAGAGCCACGAATAATGCAGTAGGGCTAGTGCCGAACGATATGAGCGCGAAGGCACCTGCCAGAATCAGAAACACCACCGATATGGCTAATCGCGGAAGTTCAGGACTGATCGCTTTTCCATGGGGCATGGGCAGCGATCCGGTATAGGGCTTGGATTCTGGTAAAGGTGTTGACACGTGAAGCTCCAGTATCTAGTGATGGGCAGAATGCACACTTGAACAACAGTTCATTCAATGACGCTACGATGCCCTATCCACGAGTACAACGGTAGGGCCTATAGGCATATGAATTTTCTAGCCCGCTTGAGAGGTGATGGGACCATCGTCCCCTGATTTCAGCACTGAGTAGCAGGACTGAAACATTGCTAACAAAACACAGTTCACAATCTAGAGAGTTATTGTCCGGGTGAAAACAAGCCCAGGCTGCAGCTACCCTGTGGCTGCGGATAGCAGAACCTGCTCTTCATTCACAGTGAAAACAAATCTCACCGTCACAACGGTACCTTTACCCGGCTGACTGTCAATCTCGAATAAGCCACCTACGCTTTCGATTCGTTCACGCAAGCCAGCCAGACCAAAACCTGTGCTTGTTTTTGTCATATCCATGACATTGAAGCCTTTCCCATCGTCAGAAACACTAACAAACAGCGTGTTTTCTTCGAACGTGAATCGCACGCTCACATCAAGTGCCTCAGCATGCTGACGTGTGTTATTCAACGTCTCTTGCACGAACCGGTAGAGACAAATGAGTATGGAGTGCGGAACACGTTCCAGATTATTTTCACCGATCAGAGAAACACGCATCCCTGAACGGCGCTGGTGTGCAATGACTACTTTGCGTAGCGTTTGATCAACGCTAAGTCCCTCTATTTCAGGCATCGCAAGTCCAGCGCTGATGTTCCTGATATCGTCGAGTGCCTCAGCCAGTGCATCCCTTGTAATATTAATTTCGTGCGTTTTGGCAGATCCATTCAATTTTGCCATTTGCTGTTTTAATAAATCCAT
This sequence comes from Granulosicoccus sp., assembly GCA_045106195.1. Taxonomy (GTDB): domain Bacteria; phylum Pseudomonadota; class Gammaproteobacteria; order Granulosicoccales; family Granulosicoccaceae; genus Granulosicoccus. Next base: position 72,512 of record JBGCEH010000010.1, on the reverse strand, counting down.
TTTCAGGAGAGCCAGAGCGATAAGCTGACTGGGTCCATCATGCAGGTCTGAACCGATACGACGCAGATAATGCTCGTTGATCTCCGTTGTTTTGCGTGATGCATTCTCCACCCGCAGCCGAAGTTCTGACAAATCCTGAACGCGTTCTTTAAGTCGTTGTTGTTGCGAATCAATAATACGACTACCACGGAACGTGATGCTTGATAACGTCAGAAACATGCCTATTCCCACGACAGCAAAAAACACCCAACTCTGCATCTTCGCACGGAGTAAATCCGCATTGAGCTCGCCAGCTGACGCGTAAAATTCGGATACAGCGAGAATTTCACCAGATTCCTTGGAACGAACGGGGCTGTACACCTCAAGCAACGGTAAGTTGGACTCTTTTTGCAAGGCGTCCTCAGCATGTTCAAGCTGATCGAAATCGGCATTAACCGTTCCTTGCCATGCCTTCACAAGACTAGGAGTGACTTCGAATGTTCTTCCAGTCAAGCTTGGTCTGCTGCTGTAGGTAACGTAACCATCACGCAACCAGATCTTGAAAGAACGTACGCTGGCACCCAAGGGAGTATCGGAGATCAGTTTGTCCAACTCTTGTCTAGTCTCGTCAGACAGCTCATGAGAATAGTCGAGTTCCTGGACCAGGGGGACAATAAAACTGTCCATGTAAAGCGCCGCGGCTGCACTGGAGCTGTTTACCACTGCAACTTCTATTTTCTGGTTTACCCATGCAGAAACCCCAGCCATGCCAACCAGGAGAATCACGAAGCTGGCAAGCGCAAATTGCTGAAACAAGCTCAATCTGTACCAGAAAACGCTCAACTTATTCATCGTCGCAATGCATCCAAAATGTTTCGCAAGCCACACCAAGCCCGAACACTTCCCGTCCGCTTTCAGCAAATGACTCATGGTACATTAATGACAGTTTGGAAAACGGAGTCATACGTCATGCCAGTTGCAGGACCTAAGTCCCGCAGATGACAACCTCCGATGCGCAGTGGCCACAGTAGGCGTTCTTTATACTGATTTTGTGTGACTCGTTTATCAATCGAGACGGAACGACATGAGAAGCTTTCCGACCGGGCATACAGCCATGAACGGCAACTATGATCAAGAGCTCACTGACAAGATGACAGATATCATGAAATCACCTGATTCAATTGCCTATACGAACAGTCATCTCCAACCCGAGCAAATGATTGTTGCCAGTAGTGGCCTTGTGATGATTACGGGTGCAGGTTCTGTTATTGGATCGATAGTCACAGGTAGTGCTCTTTTGGCATTTGGGTCGCCGGGATTCTTTAATTGGCTGGCAAGCTGCCATGTATCCTTTGTCATCTTTGCACTGTGGCGTATGCGCAAGCGTGCAGCGCTGCCGAGTGATCAACAAGTCCCTTTTGTTGCAGCGCCATTTCAGGGTGCCGGGATATCCACCGCATATTCTGATGAGTCAGGCAATCAACGATATTGAAATGGGTTAGAGCGGCTCTGGTCAAAAGCTGTAAAAGATCGATACTGGCACTGTATAGGTAAGCGCCATGATATCGAATGTTGCACTGAATGGTAAATCGAGCAGCGGGTAGGTTGGAGGAGAAACACCATATCGTTGTGACACGGCAGTCTCATTATTCAACGCTGCCAGATTGAGTCTGACACCACTCATGAGCAGTGGTTTTCTTTCGTGTACCGGTTGGCTTAGTGTGGATATTGTGGCGCATCCGCTGAGTGAAAACAGCAGCGCCAGTAGTAGTAACAGTATTGATGAGCGGTTGCCGAAAGCTATTAGCCCGTGTTTGCGTGTTCCGGACATTGGGCTGTTTGTCGATAGTTGCATGGATTTTACTCTCCTCCGCGTTTTGTGTTTTTCATGATGCCCGAATTGTGTGTTCTCGTGGATTGTTTTCTGCACTAAAAACCTTAGTGGCACTCGACAGATTATGGCAGGTGCCCAGAAGACGCCCTGTTCAGTGAGACGTTTTCGGCTTACATACGGTAGAGTGCTGTCACCAACAGCGAATTAAACCAGGCAAAGTTATAGACGTCATCGGTGTCTGCACCACCTTCCAGGGTTCGGTATTCAACACCGAGTCTGAATCTGTTGGTCGTTTGATAGTTGAGGCTGACACCAAGGTCGATTGCGCGCCCGGGGCCACCTGCAAGACCATCCAGATCACCAGCTATGGACCACGGACTATCAAAGTGGTATTCACCGGCGAGGTATAACAGGGGAACAAATCCGAGATTATCATCTGAGCTACTGACACCATTCTGCGTCAGTTTGATTTCGGCATCGCGAATCTTCAGTGTGCCGCCTATCCAGAAATCCCACCGTTCACGTGCTCGCAGATGATAACGATAGCCCAGGCGCCACGAGTTGAAGCGATACTCACCAGTGACAGTCTGGTTAGTGTTGAACGTGCCACCTGCGAAAAGAATGGGTTCGGTTATGTCTCCTGTTTCACTGTAACTCAGTGGTGCCAGTAACACGCGAAGCGCGTGCCGTTCGCGAAAGTTCCAGATACCCTCCAGGCGAATCGCAGGTAATGGACCTGCGCCCGCAATATCCTCCAGCGAAAAACGTGTGCCTTCGTCATCGTTGGGTATCTGTACTTCGTTGCTGGATTGCCATGCGCCACCCAGTGACAGCTTCAGATCAAGTGCGTTGTCGTTGGCAGTCGCGCTATTGGCGGCCAGCAATGCCCCGAGTAAGGCAAGGAGGTGGGTCGTCCTGGAGAACGTTGAAGTGTTTGACATGATGCGGTGGCGGAAACATGGTCTTGTGGAGGTAATTTACTGGTACGACGGTTCCACTGACCACGATCATGTAACCAAGCCTCATCTGCGCACAAGAACCACTGGCAGGCCGCACTTTGGTCGTGCTGTTGGAATGCGTCGCCACAATACTGTGTCTGGATTGACACGCTGGACGCGGTACCGAGTCAGTAGAACACGCATAAACGACTTCACTTGTATTGATGCGAAATGCATCCCTATGCACTTGTGAGCGCCACCGCCAAATGGCAGCCAGGCAAACCGGTGACACTGGTCTTCGGCGCGGGTGGGAGAAAAACGTTCCGGATCAAATTTTTCCGGATCGGTATAGCATTCCGGCGATCTCATTATCATCGTGATGTTAGCGGTGACTGCTGAGCCTGCGGGTATTTTAATACCCTTCCACTCAAAGGGATTTAATGCAACACGTGGCACGATAGGTACGGGTGGCATGAAACGTAAGGCTTCCTTGAAAACCCAGTCTGTCAGGGGCATGTTCGACGCAATTTCTTTTGTCATGGGCCCTATGCCGAGAGACTGAACTTCTGTGTAGAGTTTTTCTTGCCATTCCGGATGTTCAGTGAGTGCCCAGATCATCGTGGTTAGTGCGCTGGCTGTCGTATCGTGAGCTGCCATCAACAGGAAGCCGAAATGTTCAACAATTTCCTGATCATTCCATTGGCGACCTTGTTCGTCTTTTGCCTGGCACATCTGCGTAAAGAAATCACCACCTTCAAAATCGCGACGTACTTCCACCAGTTTGCCGAACCGGTTGGCCAGTAGTTCTCTGGCCTTTAGCCCTTTGCGGAACGGTGTAAAAGGAATGGGTTTTCGAATTAAGGTAGCGATCGCTCCCAACTGGTCAACGAGTGCAGCATTTAACTCATCTGCACCGTCATCGTCTGATGGCAAGCCCATAAAAACCTTTGATCCCATCTGCAACGTCAGTGCTTTGATAGCGTCGTGAAAAGTAAAGCTCTGGTTCTCCGGCCAGGTGTTCACCAGTAACTCCAGCTCTTCGGACATAAGGGCCTGGTAGCTGTCCATTGCCGATTTGCTGAATGCCGCTTGCATGATGCGTCGATGTTGCCGATGATCATCAAAATCTCTAAGCACCAGACTGCCGGGGAATATCCGTGCGGCAGCGTCAGCCCAGCCCAGTTTTGATGAAAAGATATTGTCCGGATCGGTGAGGATGTATTCTGCAGCGGCGGGTGATGTGAAATGTATTCGCCAACTGCCCAGTACTTTGACTCGATACACTTCTCCGAAGGAGGACGTAGAGCGAGAGACAAGACTCAGAAAGTCATCGATAACATATTTCGTATGACCGATAAGCGGCTTTGTCGGAAGATGCGGTATGTGGCCGAGAGTGTCAGTTGTCGATAACATGCGTGCCTCCTGCACCATTCGTGTCCGAGGAGGCTAACAGGCTTTCTTGCGTTCGAATACAACATTTCCATAGTCGGGAGACGAGGCCGCCCCCAACATTTACATTTGCTAGCGGCGTGTGGAACGAATACCGTGCCAGAAAGGTAGTTGAGAGATCAGTATGCTGACAAGCACAGCACTGAGAAGAAAGCTGATGGGGTGCGAGACGAAGTTCCAAAAGAACGTGCCCATATCGCCTCGGGCACCCAGCATGGCACGCCTGAAATTTGAATCCATCATCGGGCCGAGGATGACACCCAGAATAACGGGACCCACCTGAAAGCCATAGATTTTCATGAAGTATCCCACCACACCGAATAGCAACATCCAATAGATATGTGCAGGATTGTTTTGTATGGCGTAAGTGCCAACGGCTGACAGGATGATGATGATCGGGATGAGCACGGCCTTCGGGCATTCAACAATCTTTGTGAATATCCGTACGCCGGTGAGCCCGAAAATCAGAAGAAAGCAATTGGCCAACGTTAGTGAGCCGACGATAAACCAGAATAGATGCGGAGTTTCAACGAGCAAAAGTGGACCCGGTTTTAATCCATGAATAAACAATGCACCAATGATCACGGCAGTGACAGCGTCACCGGGTATTCCCAGAGTCAACATGGGAATGTGTGCTCCACCGACTGCCGCATTGTTAGCAGCTTCAGGGGCGACCAGTCCTTCAGTTGCACCTTCTCCGAACGGTACTTCAGGGTCACGGGTAGAACGTTTGGCATGGTCATAGGCGAGTAGGGCGGCAATGTCACCACCCGTGCCCGGTAGCGCTCCGATCACGGTACCGATGCCTGAGGAACGTATTGCCAGCCAGAAATATTTCCTGATACTGGACAGACGAGGAATAACGCGCCCTATCTTTTGTTTAACGGTAGGTAAGTCCAATTGCCGTAGTTGCACCAGCGCTTCAGCTACGCCAAAAAATCCGATCATGGCAGCGATGTAGGGAATACCCCCCATTAACGTGACTGAGCCGAAGGTAAAGCGTCCTTCCGCTGTCATGGGGTCAAGGCCTACCATGCTGATGAGAACGCCAAGGGCTCCTGCAAACGCACCCTTTGCGAAGCTTTCGCCGGATAAGGTACCCACCAGAGTGATACCGATCAGGCCTAGCAAAAGGTAGTCACGGGAATTGAACATCAGTGCAAACTTTGAAATGACGGGTGCGAACAAAGCCAGCGCAATGATGCCCGTAAATCCGCCGAATACACTCATCAGTGTTGTTAACCCAATAGCCTCTCCAGCGGCACCTTTCTTTGCCATTGGATAGCCATCCAGCGCACTGGCAATGGCACTGGGTGCGCCGGGAATGTTTAAGAGGATCGCAGTTCGCGAGCCACCGTACACACCACCAATAAAAACGCCACAGATGAGTGCGAGGGCTTCATTCACATCCCACTTGAATGTAAAGGAAATCAGGATGGAGGTGGCCATAGTGACCGATAGCCCCGGAATTGCGCCAACGTATATGCCTGCAAATGTACCGGCCGCGGTCAGAAACAATAACCAGGGATCGAGCCAGGCGATGGCAAAAAAACTAAAGGCATCGACCATTAAAGTAGCCACTCAATGAGTGTGCCCTGCGGCAGAATCACTTGAAACACCATACGAAAAACGACATGGATAACGGCCAACGACAGGGCACTAACCAACACTGCCAGCCAGACAGGTTTTTTCCACAGATAGCTGATGCTGGCAAGAAGGAAAAGTCCGGAGCTTAGAAGGAAACCCAGAGTTGGCATGGCAACAACGTAAAGAACAAGCAGGGCGGTGATGATAAGTACACGAACGGGCAACACGGGCGTGTCTTCGGTTTGATGATCAGTCGGGGTGTCGATGGTGGCAGAGGGTTCAGTTGTCTCGTCAGGCTGAATGCTCGTGGTGTTCTTGTTGTGATGATCACGAAAAATGAGCAGCCCACAAACCAGCATGGTCGCCGAGGCCAGCATGGGAAATACCCCTGGTGACGACCACTTGCTAAAGCCGGCTATTCCATAGGATTGCCATAATGCTGCGGCGCTGAACAAGACCAGCACCGCAACAAAGACAGCTTCACCACGTCGTTTCACAAGGTGTTAAAAGAGACGTGTGGCAGTTTTCTCAAGGACGCATGATGCCGAGAGTTTCTGGATTTACTTTGGCAGCGCCTGTGTCCTGCAATACCCATGAAGTCACCTGCTGCCATTTTTTCAGAAAGGCAGAGGCTTCTTCACCGCTGAGGTCCATGACGATATTGCCCTTGTTCTCCATCAGCGCAATGTATTCCTCGCTCTGGGAGGCGGTATCGAACACGCTGACCATTTTGGCTTTGACATTATCAGGTATTTCATTGCGAACAAAAACGCCGTAGAAAGGTCCCCAGGGCAGGTACTGTGCCATATCGGGCAGCGCATCGGTGATGGCAGGTACGCCTTCTAAAGTATCAAGCGGTGCATCGTTGACGACCGCCAATGCGCGCATGGTGCCAGCCTTGATTTGTTCTGCTGCCGCGGAAATTCCCGCGGGCATGAAATCAACCTCATTGCCGAGCATGGCTGTCAGCCCTGGGCCTTCGCCATCAAACGGGATAGGTGTGACATCAAACTCTGTCGAGTTGCCGATCAGGGCGGCGACAGTACTTGGCAGTCCACCAGGGCCTGTGGAACCCATCAATACATTGCCGGGGTTTTCCTGGATGTCTGCTAGCAGTTCTTCCATGGTCTGATATTTGGAGTCTGCGGTGACAACGATAACGGCAACTCCGCGTCCCAGAATACGAACAGGGTAGAACTGGGAATAGTCCAGGTCGGCAACACCCATGACAGGATGCAATTGCGGGTTTTCTGCTCCATAGAGAAAAGTGTATCCGTCAGCAGGTGCTGCATTGACGAACGCCGTGGAGATAGCGCCTGCGCCGCCCGCCTTGTTCAATACGACGATGGGTTTGCCGAGTGCTTCCTCTGCTGCTGGATTGATAGCACGGGCTACCGTATCGGTCGCACCTCCGGCGCCCCACATGACAACTCCGAGGACTTCGCGCTCGGGAAATTCGTCAGCGTAAAGCTGGGGTGCCACAACCAGCGCGGCGAGGGTGAGTGTGGTGAGTAATTTTTTTATCATGAGTGTGGTGTCTTTTTTTCGAGAGAGCTAGTAATAACATTTGATGCGCAGGCCTTGCAACTTTGAATCTCGGTTGTCTGGCGCGCCGCGCTCCTTGCCAGGGAAGACTCCACAGTCATCCCGTCAGCGATCTTTCATCCATCGAATTGCAATTGGCGCACAGGTTATAACGAGAAATATTCTGGCGAGGTGGTGCACGATCACAAAACCGAGATCGGCACTGACAATAATCGCCAGCAGCGTCATCTCTGCCTGCCCACCCGGGGCAAAAGCCAGAAAGCCTTCAAGTGGCTGGGCCAACCCGGTGAGTACCACCGCCTCCGTAAACACAAGTGCCAGCGCTGCCAGAATAAAGACAAACGCTACACCTGCCAGCACATCACGTCGTAATTCCATCAGGGTGACACCGACATAACCTACTCCGATGCCAATGCCAATCATGAACTGGGAGGCCACAATCGCCTCGGAAGGTGGCCTGAAATGAATGACGTCAGCTAATGACAAGGCGGCGGTTACAATCATGGGTCCAAGAATGGAGGCACCAAACAGGCCGAGCCGTTCACCACCTTTCCAGCCAAGTATGGCCGCTAGAACCATGAGGATCATTTCTTGTGGTGGCAAGGTTGACATAGGTTCGCCCAGAGGCGCATTTAGTGAAGCGCTAAAACCAAACGTCAGGATTATCGGGGCAAGGGTTACGATAATCAGAACACGCGTGGCATGAATCAGGGATAAGGCTCGACCGTCTCCACCGGCTTCGGTGCCGAAGATCACCATGTCCTGAAGCCCGCCGGGCATGGCGGCGTAGTAGGAGGTGACTTTGTCAAAGCCGCACACGCGATGAAAAAACGGAATCCCCACCATGGCAATCACGACGATGTACACAGGAATCAGAACGACAGAACCTGCCATTTCCGGTAAGCGTGACATGACTTCGGGGGTAATGGATGCGCCCACTGCCACACCTAGAACGGTTCTGGCACCCACGGATATTTCCCCGAAGCCTGAAAGCGGTCTTTTAACCAGCGCGGCAATCAGACAGAACACCATCGGACCGAAGAGAAACGGCAAAGGGAGTTGCAGCCACCAGAAAACCGCTGAGCCAATGATCGCTATCAGCAGCGTCTCAAGCTGCGCAGCCCTGATCATATAGTTTCCAAGGTCAGGATCAGCGTCGGAAACGGGAAACGCTCAACTTGTCTGGATTCACTAACGGTGTATTTCCCTGGACTTGTTGTGCTGCCAACTGACCGATGCCGGGCCCCAAACCGAAACCATGGCCGGACAGGCCGGTAGCAATCACTAATCCCGGTAACTCTGGTAGAGTGCCGACGGTACACACTTCGTCTGGCATGACATCGATAAGACCAGCCCACGTTTGTGCAATGCGACTCTGGCTGAGCTGTGGGTAGAGCTTGCGGGCACTGTGCATAACGTCATCAAGCAGGCGTTTGTCGGGAGAAGGGTCCATCGTACGGACCCATTCGAAAGGGCTTGGCTGATCGGCATTCCAGCGCTGATGACCCAGCGGCCCGAAGAACGTGGAACCCAGAGATATTTTCATGATGCGCCAGTTCTCTTTCAGCATGGGCAGGAAGGCACCGAAATGGCGTATAGAGGCCGGTATAATCTCAAAGCCTGCAGCGCCAGTACGCGCTATGGTATACCCGCCATCCATTCGTGGTCTTATTGCTGCTTCTGCAGCACCAAACGTACTTGTGGAAAATCGTGGCGCTTTTGTGGTTCTAAGGACAGAACTCTTGACCGCTAATTGCGGAAAACTGACACCTTCATTCTCCAGTAAGCTTCGTGACCAGATGCCGCCTGCCAGGATGACTCCATCGGCTTGTATGGGACCTTGTTCCGTGACAACACCACAGACTTGCCCGGCTTTGCGAATCAGCGTGCGTACGGCCATGTTTTCGAAGATCAATGCGCCTTTATGTCTTGCCAGGCGGGCCATGGCCGGCACGGCGAGCGCAGGTTCGGCATAAGCATCGCTGGGTGTGTGCAGCGCACCTGCAAACTTGTCTGTGTTTTGGTCGAGTAGCCGGGAGGTTTCCTGAGCATTCAGTAACCGAGAATCAACACCCATGGGTATCGCGTTTTCCAGCCACTTGGCATATCCGTCAAACTCTGCTGCGTTGTTGGCAAGGTACGTACAGCCGCCTTTGCGATAACCAATATCTTCATCAACCTCAGAGGCGATTCGTTCCCATAGTCTGGCGCTTTCCATCATCAGGGGTAGTTCGGCAAGGTCACGGCCCTGTTTTCTGATCCAGCCCCAATTACGGGAGGATTGTTCGCCGGCAATGCGGCCTTTCTCGAACACAACACAGGGCACGCCAGCCTCAGCCAAAAACAACGCAGCACAGATACCTGCAACTCCACCGCCAATGATAATGACACCAGTGGCTGGAGGATGAGCGACGGGTTGTTCGATGTTAGGTATCATGCCTTGCAGGCTACTCGTTAGGTATCGCTTCGATGTTTCATGACATGACGCCATCCTTGAATCTGGCTGCGTTTCGCATGACACCACCAGTGTAATACTATCGACAGCGTCCTTGCGCTGCCTATCTTCAAATAAAAAGGAGAACACGAATGCAGTATCGAACACTGGGTCGAACGGGCCTAAAGGTATCGGCCATAACAATGGGCACTTTCACCTTTGGCGGACGAGGTGCATTTTCGCGTGCGGCCAATCAGGGCGTTAAAGAAGCACGCAGCCTGGTTGATCTGTGCTTGTCACACGGTGTTAATTTGTTCGACACCGCCAATATGTATTCTCTGGGTCTCTCTGAAGAAATACTGGGTGAGGTTTTGCACGGGCGAGACGTCGATGCCATGGTGACCTCCAAGGCACGTATGCCCATAGGTGAAGGTGCAAATGATCAAGGCACATCGCGCTGGCATCTCATCCGCGAGTGCGAGCGTTCCCTGAAACGCCTGAAGCGAGATCATATTGACATCTACTACGTGCATGAATGGGATGGACTAACGGCGGTAGAGGAGACCATGGCAGCGCTGGATACGCTGGTACGTGATGGCAAGGTTCGCTACGTTGGATGTTCCAATTATTCAGGATGGCATGTCATGAAATCGCTGGCCGCAGCGGATGCCATGAATGGCACTCGCTTTGCCACACAACAGATTCATTACACGCTGGAGGCGCGTGAAGCGGAGTATGAGCTTTTGCCATTGTCAGTGGCTGAAGAGTTGGGTGTGCTTGTCTGGAGCCCCTTGGCCGCTGGCTTGTTGTCCGGCAAGCATCGTCGTGATAGTTCGACCCCGGAAGATTCGCGGCAAGCCGCTGGCTGGAACGAGCCGCCTATTCGTGACAAGGAGCGCTTGTGGCGCATCGTGGATGTGTTGCTGAGTATCGGGGAGGTGCGGGGTGTATCTGCCGCTCAGGTGAATCTTGCGTGGCTTTTGACTCGACCTGCCATCGCCTCATTGGTTGTCGGTGGTCGTAACAGGGAGCAATTCGAGGACAGCTTGCAAGCAAGCGAGCTGGTATTGACAGACGAGGAATGCAAGCAACTGGATGATGTCAGTCGCTTGCCGCTTATTTATCCGTACTGGCATCAGCACAACTTTGCCTTACCACGGCTGGGTGAAGCGGATCGTGCGCTACACGCAAGTTACCCTGATCGTCACTATGGGGGTGAGGATTTGCTAGTCTGAATCCTGCTGTGCAAGCGCCTTGACGATGGTTTGCATGGCCAGCATGCCGGGGTCATCCATGCCTATGGTTTTTTCACCGAACACGCGAGCTCGACCGATTGTGGCTTGTGTATTGCGGAAATTGTCCAGTGCTTCGTCAACCGCCGATGCGGCTGCGCTGCTAACGTCTTCAGCGCTTTGCTTGTCAGCAGTGGCAATGGCGATTGCATTCAGACTATCCAATACAGTTTTTCCGCCAAGTTCTGCCTTGCCGCGTGCTTTCATGGCATCACATGCAAGCGCTACCAGTTCTGACACACGGGAGGCATCGACGGCGATTTCGCCTTTTAACGTTTTGGCCATTGCCATCAAGCCGGTGGCCATGAGCGTGCCATAGGATGAGCCGGAGCTCTTGGTAAAGGCTTGAGCGCACTGCAATAAACTCTTGCCCAAATCATCAGGCAAGTCATTCACAGCTTCGGTAACAAGCTCCATCCCGCGCTTAAGGGTAATACCAAGATCACCATCCCCGAGGGCACCATCAGCATCGTTAAGCTTTTCGAAATCCCGTTCTGCGGCTTCGCTTAATCTGGAAATACCCGCAACGAGTGCTTGTCGATCTATGCTCACTGTATGCTCCAGAATGCACAATCGCAGGGTGCTTTGAGCAGTGGTTCCAGCTCGTCGTCCAGCTTGCAGATAGTGAAGGAGACACCTGCCATCTCCATTGAGCAGGCATAGCGCCCAACCAGAGGCATGACAATTGTGGCACCGGTGGCTTCCAGTCTTGCCTTGACGGTTCGATAGAGGATGTAAAGCTCTTCTGCGGGTGTTGCGCCCAGACTATTGACCAAAACGGACACTCGATCATCTGCTGACAGTGGCTGATCTTCAAGCAAGCGATCCATCATCTCATTAGCAATGTCGTCAGCTGGCAGCAGTTTGCCACGTCGTACGCCGGGTTCGCCGTGAATGCCCATGCCAATCTCCATTTCATCATCGGCAATTTCGAAGGTCGGCTTACCCGCTTGAGGAACGGTGCAGGGACCCAGGGCTACGCCTATCGAGCGACAGGCGTCGGCGGTTTTCTGTGCAATGCGGGTGACATTGTCCAGATCCTGACCATCTTCTGCTGCAGCACCTGCGATCTTGAAGGCGTAGACCATGCCGGCGACACCACGACGCTTCTCTCGTTCATCAGGACCCGCGGAAGCGACATCATCGGCCAACAGGACTGTTGTGCAGGTTATGTCTTCGAATTCGACAAGCTCACCGGCCATATCGAAGTTCATGACATCACCACCGTAGTTGCCATACAAACGCAATACTCCGGAGCCCTGATCAGCCACACGCAGGGCATCCGCCATTTGTTCTGCAGAAGGGGAGGCAAACACATCACCGATAGCGCAAGCATCCAATAAGCCGGTGCCGACATAGCCCGTGAACACCGGGAGATGTCCAGAACCGCCGCCTGTTACGATGCCGACTTTTCCGGACGCTGTCTTGGTGGCGCGGGCGATCACGCGGTTGGTGTCACCGTGTAGTCTATAGTATTCAGGGTGAGCCGCAATCAAGCCTTCCAGAGTCTCGTCAACATAGTCGACGGGTGCGTTGAGAATCTTTTTCATGTGGTTTCTCCCGATGGTTTGGTACTGATGCGTCGACGTTGCCAGTCGACGGTATTGATGAGCATGACAATGATAAGCAGAGCTCCCCAGATAAGCTCACGGGCAAAGTTGGATACCTGCAACATGTTGAGCCCGCTGGAGAGAAACTGCATGGATAATACGGCCAGGACAACGCCGATAACGCGCCCACGACCGCCGTAGGGGTTGACGCCTCCGAGAACGGCTATGAGGACAGCTAATAGAAGGTAACTGGAGCCGTAGTCTGCCTTTGCAGAATTGGCGCGGCTCATGATAACCAGACCTGCCACTGCAGCGAAGGCACCGGAGATGATGTAGACACGTAGCAGTAGACGTGAGGTATCAATGGCTGCGTAGAGTGCCGCCATCGGGTTGGCACCATACATGGTTGCCCGCAGTCCAAAGGCTGTTCGTGTAAGCAGTATGTGTAGTGCGAATGCCAGAACAGCGAACACGATCAGCGGTACCGGTATTCCCAACAGGCGACTGTTACCCAACCATGCGACGGTGTCAGGAAAACCCATGACCGCGCTTCCACCGGTTAGCGCAACAGCAAAGCCTGTAAAGACCAGACCGGAACCTAATGTTGCCAATATGGGGGGCAGGGCAAGTCGAGCCACTAACAGTCCATTAACCGCGCCCGCTAGCGCACCGACAATGAGTGCTGAGGCATAGGCCAGTGCCAGCCAAGGCAAGGATTCGATGGTACCGATACCGGCAGGTGCAAAACTTGCCAGTAAGCTCGCCGCTACCACCGCTGACAGGTTGGCTGCACCTACCACCGATAAATCGATTCCCCCCGTCATCATGGTTAGTGTCATGGCAAGGGCAAGAATGGCAAATTCCGGAAACTGAAACGCCATGGACGTCAGGTTGCCCTCGGATAGAAACCGGTCCGGCGACAACACAGCCATTAGTGTAAAAACGCAAACGGTAATGATCGCCAGACGTGATTCGGGCGTGGACAATATTGTCATGTCGCTTGCTCCGCCGCACGTTTGGCTTGCCATGCAGGAAGCCCGGTGCCGATTAAAATCAACAGGCCGATAGCGACCGATTGCCAGGTTGACGGTATGCCAAGAACGATGAGGCTGTTTTGTACAAGGACAATAAGCGCGACGCCCAGTAGCGTTCCACTCACAGTGCCATAGCCCCCCGTGAGGCGTGCACCACCCAGCACAACGGCTGCGATAACCGATAGTTCCAGGCCCACCAGTGAAAAGGGATCTGCCATTCGGCCAAGTGAGCCGTGGATGATGCCTGCAAGCCCTGCCAGTGCTCCGACATAGACATAGACGAAAAACTGAATGCCTCGGACATTAATGCCAACGCGCCGCGCACTTTCAACCGATCCACCTATTGCAAAGATTGATCGGCCAAGCATGGTTTTGTGAAGGATGAACCAGGTGAGTATCACTACCAGTACAAGGGCTGCAAACGCCAGGGGAAGGGCGTAGAAGCTACCGGCTTCGGTTGTGCCACGAGCGATCATACTACGTGAAAAATCACGCATACCCGGTGGTAATTTAGAGATGCGTTCTGATCCGACAAAAGTCAGTAGAAAGCCTCTGAATACCGATAAGGTCCCAAGTGTCACGATGAGAGTGGGCAAGCCGAACCGCGCAATGAACAGCCCGTTCAATGCACCCAATGCTCCACCAATAACTATGGATAGTGTGAAAATCAGATACCAGGGCAGTTCCGGGATGGTGCCCAGAGTCAGTACGGTACTGGCGTACATGGCAAATACAGCGATGGCTGTAAAGCTGACATCGATGCCTCCCGAGATAAGTACGAGCATGGCACCAATGGCAAAGATACCCAGCACAATGGATGCACGAAGTAGATCTGTTAATGTGGTAACGGACAGAAATCGTGGATCGCTGGCGGTGGCAAAAATACAGAACAGAACAATGACCAGTGCAACAAGCGTCTCGTTACGCGTCCAGAATTGTTTGTTGAATATGGACTTCATGATGCCAGCCGGTGAGTCAGTTCTGCTTCGTTGACTGAACCGCTACTGATCTCTTCTGTGAGTGTTCCGTTTTTCATGACAAGTATGCGATGACAAACCGCAATGAGTTCCGGCAGATCATCGGAGATGACAATAATCCCGATACCTTGTTGTGACAACTCTCGAATGATGTCGTGGATATCAGACTTAGAGCCTACGTCAACACCCACGCTGGGGCCATTCAATATCAATACCTGCGGTGCACGTGCCAACCAGCGGGCTAATGCAACGCGTTGCTGGTTTCCTCCAGAAAGCGATTTAACGGCAGCATCAATGTCAGGGGCTTTTACGCTCAAGCGCTTTAACCAGTCAGCAGCCTCTGTTGTGAGCGATGTCAGATTCAGAAAACCATTTCTGACATGTGAACCAAGTCTACCAACGGAGACGTTGCGGACAATGGATTGGGTGAGAAAAAGTCCCTCCGTCAAGCGATCTTCCGGCACATAACCAATACCTGCCTGCGTGGCTGCCAGTGGATCACCCAGCGCAATTGGTGTCTCAGCCAGCGCAACTGAACCACTATCAGCGCGTACAAGTCCGAACAAGGCTTTGGCCAGCGATGTTCTGCCACTGCCGAGTAGCCCTGAAATACCCAGAACCTCGCCGGCACCCAAGGTAAAACTGATGTTTTCAAATGCGCCTTTCTTGCATAGCTGCGACACGGTGAGTAAGGTCTGCTGCACACCTTGCACAGCGCTGGGTGGTGAGTCAGGCACATCGCGTCCCGTCATGTGACGGGTAAGTGAGGTGGTATCGAATTCGTTGGCAGGGCCTTCAGCCACCAGTTTGCCATTGCGAAGAACGAAAACCGTCTCGCAAACTTCCAGCACTTCGGCTAGTTTATGGCTGACAAACAGCACGGCAATTCCTTCATCTTTCAGTTTTCTGATAATGGCGAGCAGTGAACGAACCTCGCGTTCCGTCAGAGCGGTGGTGGGTTCATCCATGATGATAAGCCGGGCGTTTGATGCCAGAGCCCGGCATATGGCTACGAGTTGCTTGTGGGCAACGGAGAGGTTCTCTACTCTTTCATGGACGGGAATATCCACCTCAATGCGTTCAAGAACATGGCGGGCAAGTTGTACGTTCTGACGTTTGTTGGTAAAGCGTGTTCCGCTACTGAGCTCGCTGGAAAAGGCAATGTTTTCGGCGACGCTCAGGTTGGGGAATAGCGAAAAATCCTGATAGATGACCATGACGCCTGCGGCAGCGGAAACACGTGGATCCAGTCGCTGATGGTGCTTGCCGGCGATGTGGACATCACCGCTGGTGGCTTGTTCAACGCCTGCCAGAATCTTGATGAGTGTTGACTTGCCAGATCCGTTTTCACCCGCCAGACAAACGGCTTCTCCAGGGTGAATGGCTACGTCAACGCCGGCAAGCGCTATGACACCGCCGTAGTGTTTGGCGACGTTGTGCATGCGCACAAAAGGGGGGGCTGTCCGCGCTACAGCGTCATCGGGCATGGCGATTGATTTTTGTTAGAGGTGACGAGGTGACACGATGTTCGAGACGTTCCGCCGCGAGTTATCGCGACGGAGCGCTATGTCAGTAAGTGCACTTGTTTAATGGGCACTTGTTCAGAACGGATAATCAGCCATGTTGGCTTTATCGACATTGACCCAGGCCTGTCCGTAGATGACTTTGCCTTCCAGCTTCACAGACTCGTAACCCTGCAGTCCGAGATCCATACCGTCGGTGACTTCTTCACCGTCGATAACCATCTGGGCAACCTTGTTCATGGCATAGCCCGCAACCGATGGATCCCAGAAACCGATTCCGTCAACAGCGCCGGTATCCAGATACTGTTCTGCGATTGACGGCAATGAGGTGCCAAACACACATGTGTCGTCTTCCATGCCACGCTCTTCAATGGCAAGGCCAATGCCTGCCACATCGGTAGATGCAGATCCCTGCATGCCCTTGACGTTGGGGAAGGCACGCAATACTTCCTGAGCCTTCTGGTAGGCGTTCTGCGAATCATCAAAGGTCTCGTTCTTGTCACCCACCAGCGTCATGTTGGGGTAGTTGGCTTCCTGATGAGCGATACCGCCATCGACCCACTGGTTGTGAGTCTGCGATGTCAAGGAACCCACGAATACTGCGTATTCGCCTTCGCCACCCATACAGGTAGCAAGTTGTTCCATGAGGTTGGCGCCGAAGTCTTCGTTGCGGAAGGCCTCGATGTCGTAGTCAATGTTTTCCTGGCTGGCTGCTTCGTGCGTGACGACGACGATACCCTGTCCGCGCGCGCGTTTCAGCACAGGTTCAAGAGCCTCTGGTGACATGGGCACGACCGCGAGAGCATTGACTTTCTGAGCAATCATGTCTTCAATCAAGGCCGCCTGTTGCTGTGGATCTGCCTCAGCCGGGCCTACTTGAAACGCATTGGCTCCGGTATCTTCAGCATATTGATTGATGCCTTCTTCCATTCGGTTGAACCATTGGATTCCGGCAATTTTCACAACGGTTGCTATGGATGTTTCAGCAGCATTTGCCGGTGCTGTCGAAAGCAGAAGGCCTGGTGCAGCCAGCATAGCGCCAGCCACAAGGGCTGTTGAGGTTTTAGTACGGTTGAGCTTCATTATGTAGTGTCTCTCCAAGTTTGGGTCCCGGGCGGACGGTCAATCGATATTTACACCCTGTAACAAGCCTATCCCTGCGAGCGCAATACAGTCAAGCTTTGCGCGGCTGTAGCGATCCCGGTGCCTTTCAGGTTTATCATTTGTTATCTTTGTGATCTTCATTACAGAGGACGAAGTCATGGCTGATCAAGACAATGTGGGAAAAGTCACAGGGATTGGTGGAGTTTTCTTTCTTGCGAATAAGGAGTCTAAAAATTTGTCTAGTTGGTACGAGGAGCATTTAGGTATTACCCTGGAGAGCTGGGGAGGAGGTGTGCTTGAGTGGAAAAACGACAAGGCAGAAGATGGTGGTGCAACCGTCTGGAACGTCGCAGCGGCAGATAGTGAGTGGTTTGCACCGAGCAAGGCGCGTTTCATGATCAACTATCGCGTTGATAATATGGAGGCGCTGATCGCTAAACTCACCGCAGCGGGTATACAGATTCTTGAAGGGCCACAGTTTGAGGAAAATGGCGTTTTTGCGTGGATCGTTGATCCTGATGGTAACAAGATAGAACTCTGGGAGCCGATGATCTGGGATGATAAGAACAAGCGCTGACCTCCTTATAGCGGACTTACGGTATGCACTACTTTACAGTCTACGGTGCGGCTACCACCTATGCCACGCGGATCAAATCCAACGAGATCATGGTCCTTTGCGATGGACGCGGGCTGAAGATCTTAGATAACGTGATCCCTTAGGTCTTCAATTCCTCCACTGGCGAAACTTCTGTAATTGAAGAGAATGAAGTTGTTCGCACTGCTCGGAATCAATGGTTGTCAGGTGGCCTTGGTATGGGCTTATTCATCGTGCGCAGATTGCGCAATGGCATCAAGCTGATGCGTTCATCACAACAGGCCAATTTCATTGTGGTGCAGGGATTGCAATTCGTTCGCCGATAGACATCGAATTTAACTAGCCTGATGTGGTAGCTCTTTCAGAGACGATTCCAGAGCTACCACATTGGGTGATGAAATTTCTATCTGTGAATGGTAGCCAGCGCTGGTAATGTAGTAAGTTCCATTCTTGCAATAGATGCCTACAGTAAGTTGTGCTTCTTCCAAATGACACCAACAGACTAGTTTTCAGGCCACGCTTAAACGAGAATACTGGGTGCTTTATAGGTAGCATGCGCCGTTTTGCTAATGAGCATTGCGTGGGCCTGAGCCAACACGCCAACCAATACCATCCTGCGCGAAGAGGATAAGGTCTTTGTAGAAGTAATGGGACCGGTTGCTTTCGCTGACGCCTAAGGTGATCGTGCAACCGGCGACCAAGTGTATGGCATTACGACTGTGACGGGAGAAGATCATGGTACACCGAGGATGGGCATGCCAGTGGCAGTTACGCAGAACCGGATTTGCGGGCTCGCCTATTCGGTGGGTTGCGTTACTCAGCAGGAAGTAGCGTGCAGGGCAGTAAACAAGATCGACGTTAACGATTCTGTGCACGATCGATATTCAAAGCCCGCGATTAGCAGCTTGCTGAAAGCCGCACCAGTAATTCTAAAGCTCGCCGTAATCCTTACTGCACCGACAATCGCTCAAGCGTAAACAATCCCACAGTGGGTGTGCCATTCATGAAAGGGGTATCCATTGGATCACTTGATACCGTTGCAATAGGTGCTAGCGGATCAGTTGCCTCATTGCCTGATGTAAATTGCGTTCCGCTATCCGAACCACTGTCATAAAGCGGCAGTTCTATGGTGGCGGAATCGATGAATTCATCATCAGCCAGGAGCGAGTAGTTGTGTAGGCCGACAAACCAGTCCGGGCTGGGAGCGAGCATGCTGGTCACGGTAATTTGTGGATAGTCGCGATTGGCATCGAATTCGATAGACGTCGACCCCGGGGAGATACCAATTCCTCCACCGCTGATTTCTGCCAGGGCAAGGCCTGAGTCAATGGCCGCTTGTACCTCGGCCAGTAGCGTGCCCTTGCTTCCTGTTTCAGCCATGCGTTGTATCCCGGGTGTTGCTATTTGAGCGGGTTCCCAGAATCTGACCTGTTCATTGTGCACTGCCCCGACCAGGCCTGAAAAGTGCGCGCTAGCCGGAAAATTTACCGGATGGGTTGCTTCGCTCCAGGTGGCATTGAACGTAAGACGGTATCTGGCTTGAGTGGTGCTGCCGTCGGCAGCGTCAGGTGCGTTGACCGGTGTGCCGGCATTCTCACCCGTTCCAGCCATTTCACCATCGGTGGCGACACTCTCTGCAGGATCGGAATCCGAGCAGGCCGACAGCAACAGGAGTGTGCTTAACGCTATCGACTTCAGGCCATATGGAACAAGGTTGGTGGATTTTTCGTTGTTGAACAGTGGTGTGACAAATTGCATGAGTACCGATTCCTTTGGAAGCAACAGATGCTTTGATACCACGTTACGCCGCAAAGTTCATTGTTTGGCAGGTTATCGAGTGTACTGGCGACGAAAATACGGGATAGCTTCGCGCGCAAGCACGTCATTGCAGCTTCTTGGCAATCACAGGCGTCACCCGAATTAAGGTGAATATCGTCGCAAGCTTGTCAGACGCTAACCGCCTTGGTGTGAACATAAAGAACCTTTCTGGCTGAAGCTCAGCTCGAGGATAGTACGTGAACTTTGGAGGAGTGGGATAGACGTCTAACACTATGCAAAACTGGACGAAGCTACATTATATGTTGCTGCACCAATCGGGCTGAGGGTGAGTATTCTGTCTGTGGGATCGACTGGCGTTACGTGTAACGCATAGACGCTTGAAAACAAATTGGTTTCAAACAAAATCAGCAGAGCAGTGGACAGTATATGTACCATTTCCAGGCGTAGATGATGGTCCGGTCAGAACGACAACAGTGTGTGTAGCCGTTGGTCATACCGTTGAGCGTGGGTAACTGATATGAATCAATGCAACTGGCAATCGACTACTGCGGCAATTCAAGTACCATAGAGATTCATCTACAGCCACGTCCCGTATACCCATGGCCTGATTAGTCGCGCAGATCCGTGACATCTCCGGCCTGGTGTCCGAGTGGCACCCACGGATACCATTAACTTGACCAGCACAGACAAGACCGCAACGCCTGAAACCGGACCAGACGTCTGGCGCGACGATACGCTCGCCATCAGAAGTGGTTTCGAGCGTTCCCAGTATGGTGAGCATGGCGAACCAATCATGACGACCTCGAGCTACGTTTTCGAAAGCGCAGCAGAGGCAGCCGCTCGTTTCGGTGGCGAAAGCCCGGGTCCTATCTATTCGCGCTTCACCAACCCGACCGTGCAGATTTTCGAGCAGCGCCTGGCGGCCATGGAAGGTGGGGAGGCCTGTATTGGGGCCGCATCAGGTATGGCCGCAACTGCCACGCTTTTGTTAGGAACGCTTCAGCAAGGTGATGAAATAGTTGCAACACGCAATATGTTTGGCAGTACGGTCAATCTGTTCAAGAACTTCCTGCCGCGATACGGCATCACGGTTCACTGGGCGGATGGGCTTGATGTCAACAGCTGGGCACCGCTGGTAAACGACAATACGCGTCTGTTGTATCTGGAAACTCCCACCAATCCGCTAACGCAGTTGGCCGATATTCGGGCGTTCGCAGACCTTGCGCATGCACACAATGCTCAACTCGTTGTCGATAACTGCTTCTGCACGCCTGCCTTGCAAAAACCCATGGAGCATGGCGCTGATGTGGTTATTCATTCTGCAACTAAGTATCTTGATGGTCAGGGTCGATGTGTCGGCGGTGCCGTCGTAGGTTCTGCTGATCTGATAACCAAGCTGACGGCCTTCATGCGAAGTGCGGGACCGTGCATGAGCCCCTTCAATGCCTGGGTGTTCATCAAGGGGCTGGAGACATTGAGTCTGCGCATGCACAGACATTCTGAAAGTGCCGCAACGCTTGCCCACTGGCTGAGTGAGCACCCAAAAATCGCCCACGTCTATTATCCGGGCCTCGATTCACATCCGGATAAGGCATTGGCTATGCGCCAGCAGAAAACCCCCGGTGGTATTCTCTCCATGGAAATAGCCGGAGCAAGAGAGCAGGCCTGGCGGTGTATTGATGCCGTGAAGTTGTGTTCAATAACGGGGAATCTTGGCGACGCGCGAACAACCATTACTCATCCGGCGACGACCACTCACGGGCGCATCAGTGAGGATGATCGCGCCGCCTCTGGCATCGGCGAGGGGCTTGTCAGATTGGCCGTTGGTCTGGAAGATGTTGCCGATATTCAGGCCGATCTCGAACAGGCACTGGCAAAGGTCTGATCCCTACCATTCAAGCGAATTAAATTCATGGATAGTCAGCAGCGTAAAGAGATTCTGTTACAACTGTTCCAGGCAGGTGTTGATGCGGTGGGAGGGGTACAAGCCACTACCCGGGCATTGGCCAATGAGAATATCAAAGGGCCTGTGCATTTGGTTGCCGTCGGCAAGGCGGCGGATGCCATGACGCAGGGTGCCCTCAATGTCCTTGGTGACAGACTTGTCTCTGGACTGGTGATTACAAAGCATCATCATCTAAGTGAGCCTGTACGTGCTGATGCCCGGCTGGAGTGCATAGAATCAGGGCATCCTGTTCCCGATAAGCATTCCTTACACGCTGGTTCACGTTTGTACGACTTTGTCGGCGCTCTGGCAGAGGATCAACAGCTGATTTTTCTGGTGTCTGGCGGTGCGTCAGCGCTTGTTGAAAATCTGGACAACGACCTGACGCTTGCCGATCTGAAAGCGTCCACTGACAAGCTGTTGGCCAGCGGTGCACCCATTGGTGAAATGAATCGGCAACGCCGACAGGTATCGCTTATCAAAGGCGGCAAGCTGGCCAAGGTGCTCAACTGCACCGTATTGCAGCTACTCATCAGTGACGTTCCCGGCGATGTACTGGGTGATATTGGCTCGGGACTTCTGGTGCCTGATGCTGCTACGGGTATGCATGAGGACTTGCCTGTGTGGCACCGGGTAACAACCCAAGTGATCGCCTCCTCATCAATTGCACAGAAGGCCGTCGCCGATGCTGCCACATCGCTTGGGCTAGAGGTACGGCAGGCTTTGGGCAATCTGGATGGTGACATCAATACGGTGTCAGACCGTATCGCTCAGACACTGGCCAGCGCAGAGCAAGGGATTTATATCTGGGGCGGTGAACCTACCGTGGTGTTACCCGATAAGCCGGGCCGAGGCGGGCGTAATCAACACCTTGCCTTATCGCTTGCCAGCACGGCTGCGGTGCACGGAAAGGTGTCCATTCTTGTGTGCGGTACGGATGGTACCGATGGACCTACCGGCGATGCTGGCGGTCTGGTCGATGAAAACAGTACTGAGAAAGCCGCCGAATATGCGGTCGATGTGGCGCAGTTTCTTCAGACTGCCGATGCGGGCACTGCGTTGGCCAACCTGGATTTGCTGGTTACAACGGGGCCGACAGGTACCAATGTCATGGACCTGTGTATCGCAATCGTCGCTTAGGCGGGATTCAACGCTTTTGC
Source organism: Granulosicoccus sp. (assembly GCA_045106195.1). Classification (GTDB taxonomy): domain Bacteria; phylum Pseudomonadota; class Gammaproteobacteria; order Granulosicoccales; family Granulosicoccaceae; genus Granulosicoccus. The sequence goes on along the minus strand of JBGCEH010000010.1, from coordinate 49,787 downwards.
GCTGGGCTTTGCCCATGTGATGCTCGGGCGGAAATTTCTCCTGATGGATACCACGCAAAATCAAAAATAACGTTGTATTTGCAACAATATTGGTGTTAAATTTGCAGCTCGATGAGCATACGTATCAGCGTTGCCATCAAACCCGCGGGCCGGGGTAACAAATTTCCGGTGTGGAAGGGCACGAAAGCCACGCCAATCGATTCCAGGAGACGACGATGGGTCCCTTCCCCCATGACGCACCCAAAGCCACGATTAATGAGCTAAACGTTGCGGGAACCGACGGTTTCGAATTCGTCGAATTTGCACATCCGCAACCGGCCGTGCTAGAGCAATTATTTACAACCATGGGCTACGTGGAGGTTGCCCGACACAAGAGCCGTGATATTTCGCTGTACCGGCAGGGTGCAATCAACTATCTCGTTAATCGTGAGCCGGATAGCCACGCAGCACAGTTTGTCAGTGAGCATGGGCCATGTGCGCCTGCCATGGCATGGCGTACGGTAGATGCCCAACATGCGCTCAAGTGTGCGCTTGACTACGGTGCAAAGGAATTTACCGGTGAAGGTAAGTCCATCAACGCGCCAGCCGTCATCGGCATCGGCGGATCATTGTTGTATTTCATTGAAAACTATGATGATGGGAAGACACCCTACGATGATGATTTCAGCTGGTTGCATGCGCGAGACCCACAACCTGAGGGCGCTGGTTTTTACTACCTTGATCATCTGACGCACAACGTCATGCGCGGCAACATGGATACGTGGTACAGCTTTTATGCCAAGGCCTTCAACTTCAAGGAAATCCGGTTTTTTGATATCAAAGGCAAGGTTACCGGCCTGACGAGCAGGGCGTTGACATCACCCTGCGGCAAAATCCGAATTCCGATCAACGAAAGCGCTGATGAAAACAGCCAGATCGAGGAGTACCTGCGCGAATACAGAGGGGAAGGTATCCAGCATATCGCAGTGGGTACCGACGATATCTACGCTGCCACCGATATTATTGGCGAAAAAGGTATCAACTTCATGCCAGGCCCGCCAGCGGTGTATTACGACAAATCCGTAGAGCGTGTAACAGGGCACGTAGAGCCTATCGAGAAGATGAAAAAGCACGGCATCCTCATTGACGGTGAAGGTGTTGTCGGTGGGGGTGAAACACGCATACTGCTGCAGATTTTTTCAAAGACGGTTATTGGTCCGATCTTCTTTGAATTCATTCAGCGAAAAGGTGATGATGGTTTTGGCGAAGGAAATTTCAAAGCCCTGTTTGAATCGATCGAGGAAGACCAGATACAGCGCGGTGTTCTAAAAGCCACTGGCTGATCTGTCCCCTGAAGCGTTATCGCATTATTCCGATACCACCTGAGTCAGTCTTGAGAGCCCAGTTGACAGGGCTTTCAGGTTTTCCGGACCCAACGCCTCTTCCAGAGTCCTTCGGTAATCATCGAATTTTGGTTGAACCTGTTTGAGCATCGCGTGGCCCTGGCTGGTCAGGGTGACCATCTTTTTTCGCTTGCTTTGTGAATCGCTGCCAAAGGCGACCAATCCAAGTTTTTCGAGTTCTACCGAGGCACGACTTATCTGGGCCCGGTCCATGGCATTAAAGCGACTGATATCTGAAATCGAGATGTGTTCAAAGGTATGAACAACTGCAAGGATGCGATACGAGGAGAGGTTAAGCTGCGTGCCTTCCAGAAACGCCTGAGATTGCTGATCGAGAAGCTTACTGACCACTGACAATCTGAAGGTGAGTCGATTCTCCAGTTCGCGTACTTTGTCCAGCTGGTTTTCCAGCGCGGCAGAGTTCAGGCGCATAGCGTTAACTCGTGATAGTGAATACACAACATTATTGTTGCGTCTATTACACCATACCTGACACCGGAACGCGTACAGTGAAAACGGCCAATAGCTCTTGCTTGAGTATAATCAGGCGGCCTTGGGCCTTGCCATAGGCTTGCTGCTTGCGCCTTTGTCAGCGACTGAGCAAGGCCAATCGAAACTGAAACGGGTTCCGTGACTGGTGGAGCCGCTATTGCCAGATCCGTGACCGGCAGCTTCCTCGCTGACGTCGGAGGAGACTTCGATGTCGCCACCATTTTGAACAACAAGTTTCTTGACAATGGCCAGACCCACGCCAGAACTCATCGATTGGTCCTTGGGTTGTAGCGTTGAGAACGGCTCGAATATTTTCTCATGATAGTCTGGATTTATACCGGGCCCGTTATCGGATACTGTAAAGCGATAGAAGTTTTTAAGTGGGCTATTTGTAGTGCCTACAGTCACCACCGCCAGTCCCTGGCCATGGTGGTATTTGAAGCCATTGCCAATCAGGTTCATGAATACTTGAGTTAGCTGAATCTGATAGGTCTCGAAGGTTGGAAATTCCCCAACTAGTTTTAGTTGAGTTTCATCGACGCTCAACATCAGCGGCATGGTGTTTAGTAATTCACGCACATCGACTTTTTCGGTGTTTTCCTTTTCGATACCGAGCCCTGAGTATTGTAATACGCCATGGATCAAACCTTGTGCGAGTATCACCTGCTTCTTGATACGTGCAATATGAGGAATAACTTCTGGTGGCAAGGGGTTGCCGGGTTGATGCTGCTCAAGATCTTCTTTTATGCAATCGGCAAGAAACCCGACCCCCCTCAGCGGTGTCTTGAGATCGTGTGATACGAGATATGAGAACGTTTCAAGCTCACTATTGCGATCCTCCAGTTTTGTATTGATCTGATGCAACTGTTCTGACTGAAGTTTGTATTTTTCAGAGATTGAATTCCCAAAAGCGGTCGCTCGCTGATTGCTTCGCGACATATGTGTGAACAGCAACAGCAACAGCGCGTCGATGATCAAGCCGGTGACCAGAATCATCGTTGGCATTCGTGTGTTATTTTCGACGCGAAATGTTTTAGTACTGTGAATATCGAAGCGCCAGTCTCGTCCAAAAACACTTATCGTGCGGGAACTTGTCATCAATGGCTGGGGGTCGACATCCTTGTTCTCGGGTACAAACTCGTTGTACATGATCTCGGCGTTGTCGGAGACTTTCAATACCACTTGTCGAATGCCGCTTTCGAGTATGCCCTGTGCAAGATTTTTGGTTACGACCGAGGCGACAACAGCGCCAATGAATTCAGACTGCCGAAGCGCTTGCGTTGCGGGCCGATTGGATTTGAAAATCGGGGCAACAAGCACAAAGCCTGGATCTTCCTCGGCTTCGGGGCGAATAGGTGCGGTTATCTGAACTTTACCTGTCTTGACAGAGTTCGTTATTGCATCGCGGCGGCGTTGTTCCCGTGCGACATCCAGTCCGGTAATGGCCTTCTCCAACCTCTCTGGCGAAATCAGTGATATCGGCAGGACGTATTCCCGTGTCCGGCTTGCGGCCGGGTCGATTGCGGGCGTTACCTCGAATCCCGGTTGAATCAGGCGCTGAGTTCTGACAAATTCATCCAACTCGGAAATTTCCACACGGTACACCACACCGATACCGCCAATAGCCGGGAATTGTTCTTTCAAATCTAACCGTTGGGTAAACTGACGCCACTCGGCAGGCAGAATCTTTTCACTGCCGGCGACAAAGCCAACACCGGATTTCAGCATCTCGGCATAGCGATGCAACTGTTCTTCGAACAAGTCCACCGAGTAGTCTGCCTGAAGCTTAAATCGCGTTTTTATCCGTTCTTCAGCGCTGTGTGCGGCTATCTTCCAGGCAATCACAGTCGCCACCAGTGAGGCCCCCACAAGCAGCCAATGCAACCTGTTTACTGGCAGATACCGTTTGACTTGCCGGACCCCTGAAATTTTCAGATTTGGTTTATTTGAGAACGGCACAGAGCGAGTTTCACCTCGAAAGATCACCCCCTGCGGCGCAAGGGATTTCGATTCATTTCCACTAATCGGCTCGCTGTCCCTGTTCTGCAGCACAAATAACCCTGCAAAAACTGTGGACAGAACACGTCGGAAATAATGACCGTGAAATGTGACTCAATTTCATTAACACTGTGTCCAACAGAACAAAATAGTGCTAACGTTACCGATAACGTAACGTTACACGAACCGGACATAACGGCGGCCTGCTTCTATGTCCTACTCAATAAATAGCCAAAGGTAAACCGCGATGCCGGAAACTGCAACACCCCTGATTACCATGCGGGGGATTACAAAACGCTTCGGTGGTGTCACCGCGTTGGAAGAGGTCGATCTGGACCTGCACGCTGGTGAAGTACTGGCCATCGTGGGTGACAACGGTGCTGGCAAGTCAACACTAATCAAGATTCTTACCGGTGTGTTCAGACCTACTGAAGGCAATATAACGCTTGCCGGGCAGCCACTCGTCATGAACAGCCACTCTGATGCCATCGACAACGGCATTGACGCGGTTTACCAGACACTGGCATTGGCGGATCATCTGACGCCGGCAGCCAATATGTTCCTGGGTAGTGAGCTTACCAAGCGGTTTCTGGGAGTTGATTTTCTGGACAACAAGCTGATGCGTAGCGAAGCGCAACGCACCTTGCAGGAAAGGCTGGGAGTGACACTGCGGAGCATGGACGTTCCCACCGACAGTCTCTCAGGTGGTCAGCGTCAGGCTATTGCTATAGCCCGAGCGGTGTACCACTCTGATCTGAAGGTTCTGGTAATGGACGAGCCTACAGCAGCGTTAGGGCCACGTGAAACGGCACGCACACTCAAACTAATCGAGGCTGTTAGAGAGCAGGGTCTTGGCGTCATCGTCATATCGCATAGCCTTGATGATGTCTTTGCCGTGTCTGATCGTATTCAGATCATGCGCCGCGGCCGCCGCGCGGGTGTGGTGAAAACATCAGAGAGTGATATCACCAGTGTCCTTGGCATCATGGTCGGTGCATCCGCATCGGCGGATCAGGTGGCTTGATCATGAACGAGAAAACAGACATGAATTCGGCAAACAGTACTGATAGTTCAGATGGCGTCAGCCGTCGGGAAAAACTGGATCGCTACCTGGCCTTGTTAGGCCCGATGGCCATGATTGCCGCTTTGTTACTGCTTATGGCAATACTTGAGCCTGCGCGTTATTTCCGCGTATCCAACTTCGATATCATCCTCAAGGATGCGGCGCTGTATATGCCGATGGCGATGGCCATGACACTGGTTATCACAACCCGCGGTATCGATTTATCCATCGGCTCGGTAGCGGCGCTTACCGCCATTGTCATGGGATACATGGTCAAGTCCTACGGTTTTCCGTGGTGGACGGCGGTGTCATTGGCCATATCGCTGGGCGCACTGTGTGGGCTGATCAACGGTTTGATCATCACCAAACTGCGTGTGCCAGATCTCATCGGAACTCTGGCCATGGACCTTGTCTATCGTGGTTTCGCTTTGGTGCTTGCCAAAGGTATTGTGCTTTCAAGATTTCCTGAAGAGATCGTGGCTATCGGTCGGGGTGCCATTCCCGGATTTCTTCCCATACCGGTGGTTATCGGCCTGACGACATTGATCGCGGGGTACATTATCTACACTCGCACAAGACTGGGTCGTTATGCCATTGCGATAGGGTCAAATCCGGAAGCTGCGGAACTGACGGGTGTTCCAGTCAATCGCTACAAGGTATACGTGTATGTATTGATGGGTGCGATGGCTGGTTTGGCGGGTGTTATGCTCGCTGGTAAGCTCAACGCCATTCAGGCCACGTCAGCGCCGTTCTTCAACCTTCATGTCATTGCCGCTGTGGTCGTCGGTGGTACGTCCCTGTTCGGTGGACGTGGGTCAATTGTTGGCTCTCTTGCCGGTGTTCTTTTACTTGCAATGATGATTAACGCGCTGGTGACGCTGCGTATCGAATTCTTCTGGCAGTCGGTTGCCTCGGGCGTTGTCATCATATCGTCGGTGGCGTTCTACACCTGGTTGCAAATGAAGGACCGTGACGGGCAGGGTGGTTTGAAAGCCGCGTTGTCGTCACCTGAAAACAAGCGCCTTGGTCGTTTCATTCTCATCATGGCGTTCATTATCACCACGTTGTTTGTGCTGGGCTGGCTACTGGCTGGTGACACATCGGCGGTTCGTTAGAGAATTCTGACGCATCGTTTTACAAAAACCAATGTTTACATACCCAAGATGGGTGGAGGAAAAATCGTGAAAGTAAGGACTAATCTCGTTACCGGTGCGGTAGCGCTTGCAATATCACTGGCTGCGGGAAGTGCGCTTGCAGCTGATACGCTGCCGCTGATGGAGCTGCCTGATGCCGCTGAACGCGACTATTGGCTACCCGATGAGGTGAACGTGCCCGGAACAGTTGAAATGTTGCAGGAAGTGGTGGGCGCAGAAGCTGTACCATTGACTGTTGAACAGGACAAGCCTCTGCAGATAGGACTCATCTATCCGTCTGCGGACGTGTCGGATTTCTGGGCCCGCGCCTATCTTGCGTTTACTAAACGCATGGATCAGCTAGGCATCAAGTATGAGACCACGGAGTTTGCCTCAAGACAGATTGAGCACTCACTACAAAGCACCTATACAGAGCAAGTATTGCAAGACGGCGATCTCTACGACTTCATCATCTTTGGACCATCAGAGCTTGCTACGCAGGCTGACAATATTGATCGTCTTGCGAAAAGTAAAGATTTCAAGACATTTGTCTGGGCATTCTTCACACCGCTGAAGCAGTTTGACGTTCAGCCTGCCGGGTGGTTTGATTTTTCATCCACACTGGGTGCACTGAACATCTGTGATTACATGGCAGAGCGACTGGGCAATGACGTAACCTATGCCATGGTCAGAGGTATCCCCGGTATTACCGATAACCAGCGATCGGGTGATTTTCAGAAGTGCATTGAAGAGAAAGCCAACTGGAACCTGGCCTACGAGCACTATGGAAACTACACTCGCGAAGGTGGGTTCGATGGCACTAATCTGATACTGCAGGCTTATCCTGAAGTGACGGTGATACACAATGCCAATACAGCAATGTCCATGGGCTCGATGGAGGCACTGATTGGTGCTGAGCGTGAGAAAGACATCTTTTCAACGGGTTGGGGTGGAACCGGACTTGAGCTGGATGCCATTCGTCGCAAGGAATTAAATGCTACACCCATGCGCATGGGTGATGATGTGGGTGCAGCTGCAGCCGAAGCGATCAAATTTCATCTGGAAGGACGTGAAGACGAATTGCCGTTGGTCTTCCTGGGTCGAATTCTAGTCGCACACGACGAGATGGCGCCTGAAGAAATAGATGCGCTTGAACAGGAAGCCTTTCGCTTCTCTGGTGTCGGTGCGTTGGAACGTTAGGTTCTGATTATTCTCATGGAGACTCTTCCCCGCGGTCATGGTTGTGCGGGGGAGAGTTGCAGCAGACCTACTGCATCTTGATATTTGCCGCCGCTCTTAGTTCGTCAACATGCTCGGCCAGAGCGCGGCGCATGGCAAGATTGTTCAAACCCGTCTTGACTGAGTTGAAATCGGGTAGCGAAGCCTCCCGCTTGTCGACAAGATTGATGATGTGATAACCGAACTCTGATTTCACAGCTTCGCGGCTCACATCCCCCACTTCCATGATGGCGATAGCTTCGGCAAATTCAGGCACCATTGTCGAGCCTACAAACCAGCCCAGATCGCCGCCGTTTTCTTCACCTGCCGGGTCAATCGAATACTCACGCGCAGCTTCGTCAAATGACTTGCCAGCATCAAGCTCGGCAATTACCTTGAGTGCATCATCGGCATTTTCCAGCAAGATGTGGCTGGCCTTGAATTCGCTGCGGTCAACATTGGCGGACTGGGTATCGTACTCGGCGCGCAGCTGTTCTTCAGTGAACGTCAATTCTGCGCTTTTGCTCGCCAGGTAGGCGTTAGCCATAGTCTGGGTGTATTGCAATTGCAATGTGGCGGAAATCTCTGGCAGCTTGTCCAGATCGAGTTCTTCAGCGGCTTGAGTGAGAAGTTCCAGATTGATCAATTCATCCAGAATACGCTCGGGATTGGCTTCTTCGCCGGCTTCTGTCATCTGCTGAGCAATGTTGTCTACCGAAATCTGCGGAATGGGGCGACCGTTAATTGATGCCAAAATACCGTCGGGCAGTTTTTCGCCAGCACTCTGCGCAATCGCATGGAAAGAAAGAGCAGCAGATGTCGTTAATAAAAGGGCTTTGGCAATGAGCGTTGTAGGGTTCTGCATAGGGGGTGTTCGTTTAATGACAGATTATGGGTAATGACAGATTAAGTGTTTTGAGACGCAAGAGCGTCTTTGACAAGCAAGCTGCGCACCTTATCGGCGTACAATCACGGGTTACATAGTATTACGGTGGCCGTTATGAGCCAGTACTTCGAGATTCATCCAGATAACCCTCAAAAACGCCTGATCTCTCAGACAGTCGCCATCATTCGCGAGGGCGGTGTCGTCGTCTATCCCACGGACTCTTGCTATGCCCTTGGATGCCATGTTGGTAACAAACAGGCGATGGAGCGGATTGCCCGTATCCGAAAAATAGACACAAAGCACAATTTTACGCTTGTCTGTCGAGATTTGTCCGATATTGCCACGTACGCGCGCGTCGATAATACGACGTTTCGGACGCTGAAATCACTGACTCCGGGCCCCTATACCTTTTTACTCAAGGCAACTAATGAAGTGCCTCGCCGGTTGCAGAATCCCAAGCGCAAAACCATCGGCATTCGGATTCCGGACAATACGATCTGCCAGGCCCTGCTGGAGGAGCTGGGTGAGCCATTGATGAGCAGTACGCTCATCATGCCTGACAAGGATCTACCGGAAACCGATCCGGAAGACATCCGTGATCTGCTCGAGAAGCATGTGGAACTGATCATCGATGGCGGTAATTGCGGTTTCGAGCCTACGTCGGTGCTGTCAGCGACCGATTCCGGCGAAATGGAAGTAACTCGTCGAGGGCGTGGAGATCTTGCCTTTTTGGATTAGGCGAGTGGCCTTGCGCGCGGTATAATTGTTCAAACCGGGAGCGTCCAGATGTCAGTAGATCCACCGCAGCCGCAAGCGGACCCCTCAAGCAGTACCGAAGAACATAATCTGGCCGTGGACGGCAATCTGGCGGAGGTGCTGGCACCCACAGGGCATATCGCGCTGATTCGGGGCGAGCCGTTAACGCAATTGCCACTGGATCTGTACATACCGCCAGATGCACTGGAAGTCATTCTGGAGGCGTTCGAAGGACCACTGGATCTGCTTCTGTATCTGATCAAACGCCAGAATCTGGATATCCTAAATATCCCCATTGCCGATATCACAGCCCAGTACATGAAGTACATCGGGATGATGGAAACCATGAAATTCGAGCTGGCTGCCGAGTATCTGGTCATGGCGGCGATGCTCGCTGAAATTAAGTCTCGCATGTTGCTGCCGCGAATTGATGAGGATGGTGATGATGAGAACGATCCGCGTGCCGAGCTGATTCGGCGATTGCAGGAGTACGAGAGAATCAAGACAGGCGCGGTAAGTCTCGATGAGATGCCGCGCATGGAGCGTGACCACCAGCAGTTAAAAGTGGTACCGCCAACGATTGAAAGAGAAGTGCCGCAGCCGGAGGTGTCAATGAAAGAGTTGATGCTGGCGTTGCGCGATGTGGCAGAACGCGCAGAACGGATGGGACACCACAGCATCTCGCGCGAAACCCTGTCTGTCAGGGCGCGAATGTCTCATGTTCTGTCTGTGCTCAAGATTGGAGAATTCTGCGAATTTTCCACGCTATTCAATCCGGAAGAGGGCCGATTAGGTGTTGTGGTGACGTTTCTCGCCGTGCTTGAGCTGTGCAAAGAGGCGGCCATCGATATCGTTCAGTCTGAGCCATTTGCACCGATCTACCTGAAGCCCCGAAGCAAGTCGGTAACTCCAGCTGATGCAGATCCGCCAGCTGATGCCGAACCGCCTGCTTTTCGAACACACGACAGCGACTGAATAAAGAAGATGGATCCTCAACAATTACGCAACATCCTTGAGTCGTGTCTGCTCGTGGCAGGCAAGGCCTTGAGCATTGCCAATCTTGAATCGTTGTTCGATGAAGATATCGACCGGCCTCAACGTAACGAGATCAAGCAGGCGCTGGCTGAGCTGCAGAACGAGTATGAAAGTCGCGGCATCGAGTTGGTAGAGGTGGCTTCAGGCTGGCGTCTTCAATCCTCAAAATCCATGGAGCATTGGGTCGGTCGCCTGTTTCAGGAAAAACAACCGCGATATTCGCGCGCCTTGCTGGAAACTCTTGTCTTGATTGCCTACCGCCAACCTATCACTCGCGGTGAAATTGAGGACGTACGAGGGGTTGCTGTAAGTTCCAACATCATTCGTACATTGCAAGAGCGTGAGTGGATTAAGGAGATGGGCTACAAGGATGTGCCCGGCAAGCCTGCGTTGTGGGGAACTACCAAAGAGTTTCTGGATTACTTCAATCTCAAGCGTCTTGATGAATTGCCGACCCTTGCGCAAGCACGTGATCTGGCCGAAATTGATGCCGCTCTTGCCGCTGAAGTGGGGTTGGTTGATGGCGCTACGGATGGTGTTGCTGCCAATGATGCCGCAGGCGAAGACGTAGACGCAGACGCAGGCGAAGACGCAGACGCAGACGCAGACGCAGACGCAGACGCAGACGCAGACGCAGATGGACAGGCTGACGAGATTGACGGTGCAGCGAGTGCTGGTGAGGTTGTCAGCGCTGGTCTTGATTCTGAGGATGAAGGTGTTGATGAGGATGTCGCAGATGGCGAACATACCAGTGATGAGGTGACTCAAGAAGGTGATGTCGTCATTGATGCTGATGGCAATGTTGAAGTCGTGGATACCGCAGAAGCAGAAGCATCTGAAGAGACCGATCTGTTAGAGCTTGCAGCTAATCTGGGTAAAGGGCGGATGCCAGAACCCGAGCTTGGTGCGCTAGTGGATAGCTTTGCTGACTCTGACTCTGACTCTGACTCTGACTCTGTCTCTGACTCTGACTCTGATAGTCAACGTGCAGATTCTGATGAGTTGACCATAACGCTAACGGGCTCGGCAGAGGACACGGCTTTAATAGACCAACCGTCGGCAGGTGAGTCCGTTGGTTTACCACCTGCAGAAGCCATGGAAATATCCGCTCATGATATGGATATTGAAGAATGGAAGGAACCCGCATCATCACGAACAGCAGCGGATGAAGATAAAAAGTCTAAAGAGAACGGTGTGGATGATATCGATCAACCGCAAGCGCAGACTGATTTGCGCCGAGTCATCGACGACTTTGCCGAAGAGCACCGTAAGCAGCTGGACGCAGATTCGGATGCCACAGGCCAACAATTGTCCGCTCATGGAAACGCACCTCAATCCCCTTCCGCTCATTCGATTGACGTCGAACAGGAAGAACCCGTAAGCACGGAAGTCGACGACGAAGGTGTACTTCGTACCAAGCTCTATGGCGTCCGTGGCACGGTTGAGTCGGAACTCGATCCGGGCGAGGATGTCAGTATGGACCCGAAGCGCAGTCCGGATACTTATCCATCTGGAGACTACAAGGATGCGGCAAAAGGTGACCCTTGAATAACTAGACGGGGCGATGCAAAGCGACGGAACGCTGACAACCACACTCAGACTGAAAAGGAAAAAACGGAACGTCCGTTTGCCAAGAGTGAAGTCATGCAGCAATTACTGCAGATGATGCAGAAGATCTCTGCCGAGCCCAACAACAATGCAAGAGTACAAACTGATCAGCCTCCTATTGAGGTCGCTTCCTCGGATCAAGATCCTTCAGACGCGGTTACTACAGATGACACTATTTCTGAAGTTGATGTTGAAATGGAGGATGATGCTGTCACTGAAGCCGAAGCAGGTAACGCACCGGAAATTGACAGGGAAGCTGACGCTGAGTCTGAAGTTGACACAGATACTTTAGTTATTGCTACTGACACAGAAGCCAGTACAGAAGCCAGTACAGAAGCCAGTACAGAAGCCAGTACAGAAGCCAGTACTGAAGCCAGTACTGAAACAAGTACTGAAACAAGTACTGAAACAAGTACTGAAACAAGTACTGAAACAAGTACTGAAACAAGTACTGAAACAAGTACTGAAACAAGTACTGAAACAAGTACTGAAACAAGTACTGAAACGAACGACGGAAATTTGAATAATGACACCACTGAATTGTTTCCTGAGCAGCAGGAACAGCCTTCAGTAACACTATCTGCTCCGGCTAAAGAGCAGGTTATAGACGGCGCTGGTCATGACTTGGTTGTGTCGGACACCGAGGGCAGTTTGAGTCAGTCTTGCGAGGCTGATTCAGATGATGTCATTGCCGATGAGGTGGTTGTCGACAGTACTGTAAGGGAAAAAGGTGGCGTTATAAAACGCTGGTTGAACAAGGCTGTGTCGTGGGTGAAGCGGTTGATCGGTTTCTGACGATTTCCGATTGGTGTACTACCATTCAGTCTGCAATTCGCTTGAGTAACACGTAAACCGCACCGGTTCCACCATCATTCATGCGGGCTGAGCAGAACGCCAGAACCGATTTTTTGCGCTGTAGCCATTGATTGACGGCGGGTTTGAGTCGAGGACCACGTTCGGCGTCTTTTCGGCCCTTGCCATGAATAACCCTAACGCACAAATGCCGACGCTCTCTGGCAGCCTTGAGAAATGCCGATAATTCCTGTCTGGCTTCGTCCACTGTCAAGCCATGCAGATCGATCTCGGACTGAATGGAATACCGTCCACTCTTGAGTTTTTTCAACACTCCGAGCTGTACGCCGGGCTGGGTGTAGGATAGGTGCTCGCCTGTTTCGAGGAAGTCCGATTCGCTTAAATCTTCCAATAGCGACTGCATGACCGAACGATCGTCATGCTCTGAATGTCGTACAAGAGGGGCAGGCGATGGTTTGGCCGTGTCTACGCGATCGTGATCGACGGAACGCACCGGACCGACTGCCTCACGAAACAGAGCCATGTCGTCATCGCTGACGGGCTTTACTGGCGGTTTTTCTGGTTTTTTTCTGGCGTTCACACCCTATTATACGGGGGGAAGGGTGTAATGCGGCAGAACATGCCGTAACGTATCAAAACAGATCCGACGTTTTTTTAGTAAAAATCTATCAGGGGAGAGATATGGCACGAAAAGTAGAAAAATCTCTGGAAGAGTGGGCCAGAACACTGACGCCAACACAACTGAAAGTGGCACGCCAGAAAGGAACGGAGCGTCCTTTCACGGGGGAGTACGATGGTCACAAGGGGGATGGCATGTATACCTGTGTCTGTTGCGGAGAGGCGCTCTTTGATTCACAGCACAAATACGATTCCGGTAGTGGATGGCCGAGTTTCTATCAGCCCGCCAATGATGAGGTTATCGAAGAAGAAGTTGATAGCACCCTGGGTATGCGCCGCACCGAAGTTCTGTGCGATGCCTGTGGCGCACATCTTGGGCATGTGTTTCCCGATGGCCCACAACCAACCGGCTTGCGCTACTGCATCAACTCTGCATCCCTGAAGTTCACCGAAAGATCTGAAGTTGAAACCAGTGAGTAGGGTGTTATGAATTTTCGAGTCCTTATTATTCCCGGGATAGTGGGGCTGATCGCTGGAGCTTACTTTTTCAATCATGGTCAGTCCAGCGTGGAGCCTGGTTTGCAAGCTGCTGAAGTGCCAGGCACCGGTGTGGCCGATATTGCGGATGACGAAGGCTCTGGGCTTGAGACTGAAGAGTCCGGCCCGGTGCAACAATTGTCCAGCGTCGATCGCGTGGTTCCGACATTTAATCTGGCCTCACTGGACAACACTCCCTGGACGCTTGATTCGTTAAAGGGCAAACCTTGGGTGATTAATTTCTGGGCAACCTGGTGCCCACCGTGCATCGAAGAAATCCCGTCGATGAATGCGGCGTTTGAAGCTCTTGAGCCTCAGGGCATCGGGATGCTTGCCATTAACGCTGGTGAGGGTACCGAGGCTGTCGAAGAGTTTCTGAAAAAAATATCCATTGACTTTCCCAACATTCTCGGTGATGCCAATACGTTGCCTAACTGGTCTGTTAAAGCCTTGCCGACCACGATTGTCGTCGATACCGAAGGAAACGTCGTGTATGAAGCGCTTGGTCCTCGCGAGTGGGATGATGAGCGACTGCTACAAAAAGTCGTTGACTTGCTATAACCCAATAGCGGAACAACACAGGTTTTTATGTACTGGCAAACATTAGTAACGTTACCGCTCATCCTCCTGCTGGCCGGGATGCTCAGTGGTTGCCAGGGTAACGCGGCCCTCGGTGCGCTCAATGCAGTGACTCCTGACTCGGGTTATACGCTGTCGAGTGATCTGGCATATGGGTCGGATGCCCGGCAGACCATGGATATCTATCGTCCCGACGTTTCGTCGGAAAATGCACACGTGGTCGTTTTTGTCTACGGCGGTGCCTGGCGCAAGGGAGTAAAGGATGACTATGCTTTTATCGCGCATGCTCTGGCCAAACAAGGTCACTGGCTAGTGGTCCCGGATTACAGGCTGTTCCCTGCTGCGACATTTCCAGCATTTGTCGACGATCTAGCCACCAGTATCAACGCGCTGCCGGCGTTGCTGGGAGAAGAGATTTCAGACGGCGACAAGCCTTTACAAATTACCTTAATGGGGCATTCATCGGGTGCGCATTCGGCAGCACTTATTGCCGCTGATACCTCCTGGCTAGACGGGGCGTCAGTGAAGATAAGTAAATTGATAGCCATGTCCGGACCTTATGATCTTCCTCTGGACAATCCGGAAGTTCAACCAGTGTTTGCCGGTGCTCTCAATTCTGATATTGCGCTTCCCATTGCTCAAATTGATGAGCAACATCCGCCAAGTTTGCTGATACATGGTATGAATGATAACCGCGTTCTTCCTTTGCATACTGAACGATACTCTGCAGCATTGGAAGCAGCGGGAATAGATACCACGGTTTTGTGGATTGAGGGTTCGGGTCATGCCGCTCCGCTGACCGGCCTCGCAGAACTACTGCCAGACAACGGTGTTCTTTCAAGTGTCTTTCAGTTTCTTGCAAAGCGGGACTCATGATGGGAAATACGCGGCGCATCGATTAATGATACGCCGCATAAGGTTTCACTTATCTATCCACAAGACAATGACACCTATAACTGTCTTTTGATCATCGGTACTTCACACCTGTTGGTACCACCTTTACTGAGATGCGATATCTTTGAAGATGTCGTTTCGTGCTGTTTCCATGTCCAGACTCTGCTTGCGCGAACGACCATCGAATTGCGTCAAGGATTCACTGGCCTGTTCTTCGTATTTCATATAATTCAATTGATCAGTTTCTGTGAGTACGACTGTGTTGCCTGTATTGCGTGCAGCTAATGCGGCCGGCGCACCATTCGTTCTAACCAGCACATTGCCGTCTGGTGTGTTCAATAGTTCGGTGATGCAGTCCGTGGACGATACATCCTCCGTACAAAATTCAAAATCACCAAACGATTGATTGTTGTTGAAATACGGCAATAAAAAATTGGTTGTGGCTCCGAGTTCGCTAAACGCTGAGCAAAGAATTCGTTCATTAGCTACAACATCAGAGCAACCTATCCTTTGGGATCCACCACTATTGATTGTGTCATCACCATCTATGATAAAGCTTGCATCAGCTACGCCGAGTAATCGTGTGACGCCATCGTTGTCTGAAACCACGAAATTGGCATCCGAGATCTGCATATCCAGAATAAACGAAGTAGTGCCTGTTGGTTCGAATCTGTAAACAAATACAGTTCGCCCAAACAGCTTTTCTAACTCGGCCGTTGGATTGGGTACTGGATCAGGATCTGGTACTGGATCTGGTACTGGATCTGGATCTGGCACTGGATCTGGATCTGGATCTGGATCTGGACCCGGGCGGGGAGGAGCATCCTCAACAGGGATTGTAATGCCAAGACCGCCGTTGCCACTGCTGCCACCACATCCGGCCACGATCATAGCGCTGACAACTATTGAACATGCGATTCCACCAATTCGTATCACTGTGTCGACACCTCTGTGTTGTTGTACGCGTTTATGCGGATGCAATTCTGTGCTGTATTAGTCCGCTGGCGAGGTCAATGCTCCGCGAGGGATCAAAACTACAGATTGTTTGCATTACGAAGCCAAAAGATTACCAAATACGCAGACGCGACACAAAGGGTTTTAACTCTGTAAATTTACCGCATTTTTCAATCTGCGCTTACTGTGCTTCAGCCTCAGAAAAATCGGCCCAAAGCGTTGCAGCTTTAAGTACGCTGCATTGCTGGTATTCGAGTCCTCTGGTTAAGATCCCTACTTCGTGTTCTTGAGTTCATCGTACGACACACATACATGTTGTTGGTAAGCGGGTCGTGTACTAATCCTATTGTAGTATTGCCTTATTCCGTTTAAAGCAGCTCTGTTGATATCAAGATCATAGTATCGATACAAGACATGCGAAAACTGAATATCGGCGAGCGTAAAAAACTCACCTGCGAGATAGTCATGATGTGTTAACTGATGCTCTGCGATGACCAGTGAGCGTTCGAATCGTGCTAGTGCATCAGCAATTGCCTCAGGGTCCTGCCGTTCCACAGGTGTCCTTGCTACTCTCCAGAATATGGGAGCCGTGAATTGTTGCGCGATGTTGATTTTCGCCCATTCTGCCCATTGATCAACAGCCGCCCGTTCAGCCGGTGCGTTTGGCCAGAACGGCTCACTGGCATAGCGTCCCGCAAGGTATCTGAGTATGGCACCAGATTCGTAGAGTGAGGGCAGGTTGTCATCGCGTATGGTGGGTACGGTGCCATTCGGGTTCATGGATAGATACTCGTCAGTATCCACGACGCCATACATCAGCCCTGCGTCGATGCGTTCGTATTCGAGGCCCAGTTCACTAATACACCACAGCACTGCCTGAACATTCGATGATGACCTGCGTCCCCATACTGTGATCACTGTAGTTCCCTATATAAAGCGGACAGAACCGGATACGCGTATCGATGCACCCGGCGTATCATCCAGTTCGGCATGGATCAGAGAGCGAGCACCCATGTCTTCTCCTTGAATAATATCGATCGCATTGTTGTGCGGCCATTGAATATCACGAAGGTATCCGGCAAAGGCCGCAGTGGCAGCGCCTGTTGCCGGGTCCTCATGCACACCACCTGATGCAAAAGGGTTTCGGGTATGAAATGTCTGCGCTGTTTCCGAGTAGGCGAACATGACGGTCACCAGCGCCGCTTTGTTCATGAAGGTGCGTCCTGCAGCAAGATCGTAATCCATTGCACTCAAGGCTTTCCGGGAGTTCAGGCCTATGACCAGGTGATTGGCTCCACCGTTGGCAAAAGCCGGCGGAATATCGGAATTGAGATGTGAACTGTCGTAGCCGAAGAGCTTCAATGCCTCTGCCAACATCGCAGGATCTGCAGCTTTCGATCGGGTACCGGGTGATTGCAATGCAGCGGAGTATCGCCCGTTTTCAATAAAGCTCTCGACCGTTATTGCCGTCTCATTGAGATGGAGCGAATAGGTACCTGTGCCATCTCGTTTCCCGAGTTCAGCGCCCAGGGCAATCGTTGCATGGCCACAAAAAGGGACTTCAGATTCCGGTGAAAAATACCTGACACGCCAACCCTGCGAAGCAGGTTCGGCAAAGGCTGTTTCCGAGTAGCCGATATCGGCAGCGATGGATTGCATGTCTGCCGTGTCAGGGTGTATGTCGGCAATGTGAACACCGGCGGGGTTACCGCCAATGTCACCGTCAGAAAAGGCTGCCAATCTGCTAACGCTCATACCTGTTCACTCTGTAAATTACTCATGAAGGTAACACGTCTATACCGCACGGGCAGGTCAGAACGAGAGGGGTTCAGGTATTGGCGCGGTTTTCAACAAGCCCGTCAACAACACCCGGATCTGCCAGAGTGGAGGTATCACCAAGACTACCAACATCATTCTCGGCGATCTTTCGGAGTATTCTGCGCATGATCTTGCCTGAGCGGGTCTTGGGTAGACCGGGTGCCCATTGCAGGAGATCGGGTGTGGCAATAGGGCCTATTTCCGCTCGCACATGTTTGACTAGCTCAGCCTTGAGCTCATCGCTTGCTTCTACATTGTTCATCAGCGTCACATAGGCATAGATTCCCTGGCCCTTGATGTCGTGTGGATATCCCACGACAGCTGCTTCAGCCACGGCGTCGTGCAGCACAAGTGCGCTTTCAATTTCCGCGGTTCCCAGCCTATGGCCCGAGACATTGAGTACATCGTCGACACGCCCGGTAATCCAGAAGTATCCGTCTTCATCGCGGCGCGCACCATCGCCCGTAAAGTAGAACCCGGGGTACATGGCGAAGTAGGTTTCCTTGAACCGCTCATGATTGCCATACACAGAACGCATCATGCCAGGCCAGGGGCGTGTGATGACAAGGTTGCCGGATGCGACACCGGCAAGGATATTTCCCTGATCGTCGACGAGCTCCGGTACAACGCCGAAAAATGGCTTGCTTGCGGAACCGGGTTTGAGTGCCGTTGCACCGGGCAATGGTGTAATGAGGATGCCACCGGTTTCGGTTTGCCACCAGGTATCCACAATGGGGCATCGTGAATCGCCAACCACGCGTGAGTACCATTCCCAGGCTTCCGGGTTGATTGGTTCTCCGACACTGCCCAGCAACCTGAGCGAACTTCTATCTACCGAGGTTACCGCTTCATCACCTTGAGCCATTAGTGCACGAAGAGCGGTAGGTGCCGTATAGAACGTGTTGACTTTGTGTTTTTCGATGACTTCCCAGAAGCGCGAGACGCTGGGATAGGTGGGTATGCCTTCAAACATCAGTGTGGTGGCACCGTTGGCCAACGGACCGTAGACAATGTAGGAATGTCCGGTAACCCAGCCCACATCCGCGGTACACCAGTATATATCTCCATCCTTGTAGTCAAAGACGTACTTGTGTGTCATCGAGGCATACAGGATATAGCCACCACTGGTATGAAGAACGCCTTTGGGTGTACCGGTTGAGCCTGACGTATACAGGATGAACAAGGGGTCTTCTGCGTCCATCTCCACGGCGGGACAATCATTGGATGCGCCATTGATCAGCTCGTGGTACCACAAGTCACGGCCATCCTTCCACTCGACGTCTTCACCACCGCGTTTGACCACAACCATGCGTTTGACACAATCGGTTTTCTCGCAAGCGATGTCGGCGTTGGATTTCAGTGGAACCTTACGACCGCCGCGCATCCCCTGATCAGCGGTAATGACGATGGAACATTGGGAATCGTTGATGCGATCCTTGAGTGCGTCGGGGGAGAAGCCGCCGAAAACAATGGAGTGGATTGCGCCAATGCGTGCGCATGACAACATAGCCACAGCCGCTTCGGGGACCATCGGCATGTAGATGCATACGCGATCGCCTTTCTTTACGCCAAGTCCCTTCAGTGCATTGGAGAAACGGCAGACCTCGTCATGTAATTCACGGTAAGTGATATGCCGTGATTCGGAAGGGTCGTCACCTTCCCAGATAATGGCTGTCTGATCGGCACGCTTTTCAAGGTGTCGGTCGAGGCAGTTGTAGGCAACATTGACTTTAGCGCCATTGAACCAGTTGATCTCACCCTTGTGGAAATCCCATTCCTGCACGCTATCCCAAGGCTTGAACCAGTCTATGAATTGTTCTGCCTGCTCACCCCAGAACGCATCTGGCTCCTCAATGGAGCGGGCGTACATTTCCGCATACAGTTGCTCATCAATATGCGCGTTTTCCGCAATCTCGGCAGATACAGGATAAATACGGTTTTCAGACATTCTTTACAGTCATTTTGCATTTGATGAGCGCAGTTTACCTGCCTGAAATAATCCGTCAATTGGAACCATGGATAAAATTTAAGTATTTGAAAAGAATAAAGAAATTATGCATTGAGTAAATCGGCCAATATTGAATTTCAGCTTGACATATCCTCATTTGTGTCGCGTAGCAGGTTCATTTTCTGACGCCTTTCCCAGAGTGCCTTGCGGCTTATTCCCAATCTTGCCGCCAGTTCTGTCTCCGAAAGAGCGCCCTGATTGCGGATGACAAAGTATCGGAAGTACTCATCGAGACTGAGATCGCGTTCGCCTGTGGTTTTGGTGTCGACGGGAGACTTGAAACCCAGATCCAACAATCCGATGATATTGGTACGGCAGACGAACATGGCGCGGCTGAGAATGTTTTCCAATTGCGCCGCATTCCCGGGCAGTTCGTTGGCCATCAGCGCAGACATTGCATCATTGCTGAGTTTCATGCTTTTGCGACCGTAACGCTTCACCAGTTTATCCAGTTGGCGGTTTGCCAGGGTGGCTATGTCGCGAGCGCGTCGACGCAAGGGGGGAATCTCGTACTGATTGGCGCTGAACAAGTCTGCATAGTCCTGTATCAGGCGTCCTTCAGTCACATGCGTCCCGATATCGTGTTCGCTGATGCTGACAAGGGCCAGATTAATCACGCTATGCGGTCGGCCGTTCTCTTGCCTTTTCAGAATGTTTCCACTCACTTTCGTGCACAGAGCTTCCTGTATGTGCGATGGCAAAAACTCAGGATGATGAATGACCAGTGTGCCGTTCTGTGCGGCCTGCAGATAACCCACTGAGCTATCGCCCTCCAGCTCTCCCAGTAACTGAGCAGCTACTTCCGAGGTATCTGTCGATACATCAATCACGAGAAAGGGTCCCTCTTTTTGAGGGCCTCTGGCATGCATGGCTCTGGCGAGGGATTCCTTGTAAGTGCCACATTCTCCATACAGGTGCACAAAACGTTGATGAGAAGAACCTTGCTCGATAAGCACCAGAATATTGTCTAGTTCGGTTCCCTTGACGTGATGTTCGATCGGCTGGAGGCGATCGATGTTGAGTTTCAGGGCCCGGTTCTGTGCCTGCATCAGGTTCTGGTGCAGCGAACGCTCGATGATCATCAGCAGTTCATCGTGATCGAATGGCTTGGCAATGTAGTCGATGGCCCCATGGCGCATCGCATCCACAGCCGAACGCACACTGGCGTGACTGGTCATGATGATGACAGGTACCGGACTGGCTGCAGGAACAAGCGCGGTACCCAGTTCACCTGGCAGCCGCAGATCAGCGAGTATCAGATCGAAGGAATGCAGTTGCGTTGCCAGTGCACCATCCACGCTGGTTGCGCAGTGAACTTCGTAG
Organism: Granulosicoccus sp.; assembly: GCA_045106195.1. GTDB lineage: Bacteria > Pseudomonadota > Gammaproteobacteria > Granulosicoccales > Granulosicoccaceae > Granulosicoccus. The sequence continues at coordinate 28,672 of JBGCEH010000010.1, read as the reverse complement.
TGGTTACGTTCCAGCAAACGCCGCAGGGCCTTCAGGATGACTTCTTCATCTTCAACCAGTAGCAGTCTTTTCATAATAAGGGTACCAGCGGCAGGGTAACGATCATGCGAGTGCCGGTAAGGCAATCACCCACACGCAACTTTCCACCGTGGTTGTTGACGATACTGTAAGCCAGCGACAAACCCAGGCCGGTGCCTTGCCCGACGGGTTTGGTCGTGAAGAATGGCTCGAATACATGTTCACGATGCTGTGCATCAATTCCTTTTCCCTGATCGATGGTTTCTACCTGAACTTCCTGCAGGGCGTTGATATGCCCGTGGATTTGTACGGTACCACCCTCTGGCGATGCATCACAGGCATTGTTGATCAGATTGACAAATACCTGCATCAGTAAATTGGCATCACCCTTTACAAAGGCGTCATCGGGTATCTTGCAGTCAAATGTCAGCAGGCGTGTGGCCGGAGAGAGTCTGACCAGCCTGAGTGCTTCCCTGATTGTGTCAGCCAGTGGCAGATTGCCGTGGGGTGCGTCATCAAAACTGTCCGCATGGGAGAAGGTGAGCAGTGAACGAACGATCGCATTAATGCGACTGACCTGCAAAAGAATATCGTCTGTCTGTTCTTTGACTATCCCGCCGAGCGTCTCTACGGGTTGGGCGGTTTGCCCGGCGTCTTCCACCTCGTAGTGCATGTTTTGAGCAATGCTGGCTATCCCGGTCAACGGGTTGCCAATCTCATGGGCAACCCCTGCCGCCAGACGGCCCACGGACACAAGTCGTTCGCTGTGCGCAAGTTCTGATTCAAGTGTATCCAGACTTGTTCTGTCTTCCATAAGGATGACCAGACCACTAAGCGTTGCATCACTGCCTTGCTCAAGTGGTCCGATGTCAGCCTTGTGCAGATTGACCGACGCAAAACGATTACCGAGGCTGACGCGCTGACGAACTATCGTGCTGTCATCTGAATCAGCAAAGCCTTCCAGAAGCGCACCCCAGGGCTGAACAAGGTTTGCCAGCGTCTTGTCATATGCATCGCGATTGTTGATGCCTGTTAATCTCTGCATGGCTGAATTCCAGATGTGAATGCGGCCGGTTACTGAAATTGAACAGACACCCAGTGGTAATTGCTCCAGAACGGTTTGCAGATACTGCCGAAGGTCATCCAGCTGTTTGGTCAGCCCGCGCATCTGTACTCGGGAGGCCTGCAGCCGTCGTTCGAGCAGTCTTGCATCGGGTGAATTGCTCAATGCACGATCGCCACTGACGCGGCGATGCAGGATTTTCCGTGCAAGGGCAGGCCCCAGCAAACCGGTCAGGTTGCGTTCCAGTTGATCATGAAGCACCTGAAGTTCCGAGCGTCGGTTTTCGTTGACATCAATCCCCGTCTCCTGCAGCGCCCGTTGCAGTTCTTCTGATGCCACCTTGTTACCCAGAGAATGTTGCAGGGCATACCGATAATGCACAACCGAACGGGCAACGGTTGTGTCCGACAGTACAAGACCGGCATTTTCAACACCGACTTCTGCCGCTGATTGTTCGTCAGCTGACGGGTGTGTCAGCAGCGACCCAATCACGAACAGTGCAAAGTTGAGCGTCAATGTACAAAATGTCGACAAGGTCCAGATATCGGTGCTGACCGGAAACCAGTTGGACGGTGCATAGGCGGTGTTGACAAGAGGAAGAATCAACAGTGCATACCACACCGATGCACCACCTGCGAGTCCTGCTATGAAACCTGCCTGGGTAGCCCGGCTCCAGTACAGTAAACCCATGATCCCCGGAAGAAGTTGTGCTGCGGCAACAAAGGAGATGAGTCCAAGGCTTGCAAGGCCTTCGTTAAGTTCGATAACGATGTAAAAGCCATACCCTGCCGCAATGATCATGGCAATGATAATGCGCCGGCCCCAGAGCAGGCGTCTGTAAAAATCACTGTCGTCGTTTTTAGACAGCGCGGCCGGTAGAAAGAAATTGTTCATGCACATTGATGATAATGCAAGAGTGGTAACAATCATCATGGCGCTGGCGGCGGACAGACCGCCGATGAAGACAACAATTGCCAGCCAGTCATGTCCCAGGGTGAGCGTCATACCCAGCACGTAAAAATCAGGGGGCACGGTCAGGGAGAGATGGCGACCTGCGAACAGGATAGGAACGATAGGTAGGTTAAGCACCAGCAGATATAGTGGAAACAACCAGTAGGCTGTGCGTAAATGCGAGGGTTTCTGGTTCTCTGCAAACGCCATATGGTACTGGCGGGGTAGCATGAAAGCTGCACAGAATGCAAGAAGCAGCAGTGTGCTCCACAGACCTGTCTTGGCAGGCTCGTACAGGGCATCCAGCATCTCGGGTTGCTTGCGCGCCCAGTCGTTCATGGCCGCTGGAGAGTCAAACACCTGGGTGACGACGAATATCCCAGCGATCACCATGGCAACAAGTTTTACAGCTGATTCGAATGCAATTGCCAGCACCAGACCGTTATGTTTTTCACGTGGTGTCAGATGCCTTGCCCCGAACAGTATGGCAAACACCGTAATCACCAGGCAAAACACCAGAGCCAGAATATCCGGTGGGACCTGTTTGCTGAGGATCTGGATGGACTCTGTGACAGCTCTTATTTGCAGGGAAATATAGGGCAATATGCCCACCACCATGAACAGTGTAACGACAAACCCGGTGGCTCGCCCTCCGTACCGGAAGGCCAGGAGATCAGCGATGGAGGTCAGCTGATGCTCGGTACACAGACGCAGGATAGGCCGCAGCAAATAGGGGCCAAGAATAAAGGCGCCGGTGACACCCAGATAGATAGTGAGGAATGCGTAACCGCGGCTGTCAGCGAGTCCGACACTGCCGTAGTAAGTCCATGAGGTAGCATACACTCCCAGCGACAGAGAATAGACCACCGGGTTTGATACGAGCCATGCCGGGAGCCAACCGGCATCGGCACACCAGGCTATGATGAACAGTAGGCCCAGATAGGCTAGCGCAATAGCGAAAAGCCAACCGAGATCAATCCCCATGTTCCTGCCTTGACTGATTCCAGGCTAGCAGGAAAACGATTAACAGCCACGGTGCAAACACGGCATACCAAGGCAAGGTAAGAGACGACCACCAGATGTTGATCGGTGAGTTGAACACAAACACCGAAAACACGAATATCAGAAATGTGTGATCAGCCCCATGTCGTCGCTTGTCCATCGGTCGATGATACCTTGCGCAGCGATGCGGGTACACGTTGTAATTGCCAGCGCCCGATGGCGTGAGTCCAGAATTCTTCGAGTGTCTCAGCGGCAAACGCGGATTGACCCAGAAAACGCCAGGCAGCGTGCAAGGTCGGGACCGGGTTCATGCTGTCAATGGAGGCAGCTCGGGAGTGTTTGCTGAGCTTGTCGTTGTTGGCATCAGCTGCAACCGGAATATGTGCGTAAGCCGGCGCTATCAGGGACAGGTAGTTTATGAGAGCATGCTGGGCAGCGGTACTGGGCAGCAGATCGGCGCCGCGAACAACTTCCGTGCAATCCATAGCATCATCGATAGCACAGGCGAGTGTGTAGGACACCAGTTTGTCTCGCCGCCAGATAACGACATCGCCCACCTGCTCTGTCAGATTCAGGCTTTGCAGGCCCTGCACACCATCATTGAATTCGATGTGTTCGGGCAGAACGATGCGCAAGGCGCGATCATCAACGGGTTCTTCAATAGTGCGTAGACGGTTGGCCCGACAGGTACCCGGGTAGATTTGGCCGGGTGGCAGGCTGCGGCGACTGCACCCGCAACTGAAAACCAGGCCAAGCTCGATGAGCCTTGCCAGCGCTTGCCGGTAGCGTGAGTTGCGTCTGCTTTGCCAGTGGATATCACCATCCCAGTAAAGTCCGTACCGACGCAGTGAATGCTGGATTCTTTCAGCCGACCCCGGCACGCTGCGGGGCAGATCTATGTCATCTATCCGCAGATACCAGAGAGCCTCCTTGCTACGGGCTTCGCAGTAGCTGGCTACCGCTGCCAGCAATGAGCCGAAATGCAGATCTCCCGTCGGGGAGGGCGCGAAACGCCCCGACGGAGCTTTGTTTTGAGCTCCTCCGGAAGGGTCCAGGCTAGGCGGTTTGACGTTCTCGGATCTCTTCAAGCGTTTTGCAATCGATACACAACTCAGCCGTGGGGCGGGCTTCAAGCCGGTTAACGCCAATCTCTATACCACAGGTTTCGCAATAACCGTATTCGTCATCATCGATACGCTTTTGGGCCTCGTTGATTTTCTTGATCAATTTGCGTTCACGATCACGCGTTCGCAGTTCCAGGCTGAACTCCTCTTCCTGAGTTGCCCGATCATTCGGATCGGGAAAGTTGGTTGCATCGTCTTTCATATGACCCACGGTACGGTCGACTTCTTCCATGAGTTGCTGCTTCCACTCGGCCAGCTTCTTGCTGAAGTGCGAGAGCTGAGCTGCGTCCATGTAGTGGCCCGCGTTTCGCTCATAAGGCACAGGTGCCTTAGAGAGTCCACTGGGCAGATCACTGGTGTCAAGATCGTCATCCTGATCAAAGTCCGCGCCTTCCGTTGCCGCAGGAGTATCGTCTTTCTTGCTTACCGCCTTTTTTGCCACGTTTTTATCTTGTACTGGGTTAGTTGCAGAGGGTTTTTTGGCTGTGTCCCTGATGGCTTTCGCTACCGCCTTCTTTTTCGATGTTGCCTTGCCTGCCGTTTTCGCAGCAGAGCCGTCGGAAGAGCTTTTGCTAGCAACCTTTTTGCCAGTAGCACTCTTACTCGCCGTTTTCTTTGCGGCCGAGATTTTTTTCGTTGTCGTTTTTTTGGACGCCGTTTTTTTGGACGTCGTTTTCTTCGTGCTGGTTGAGCTCGATGCCGTGGTTTTCTTAGCCACGGTTTTGCTCTTGGTGGGCTTTTTGTCGTCTGAATCTGTCAAGTCAGCTTTCTCCACGGCGACAATCCTGCTCGCTGTTTTCTCTTCGCGTCCAGTGACTCCTTTCAGCCGATCCGGACACGATTTTTTTGGACCCCCGCCGAAGCATTGTTTGCGGGGCTACGTGTTTTCGTACTGGTTACCGTTATTGTTATCTTTGACGTCTGTTTTCCGGAAAGATCCGGAAATAAACAGCGGTGCGTTTTACCAGAAAAATGCGTAAAAAGCAATTAGAACATGTGATTGGGATCGATGCTCAGTCGTACGATTTATCCTTCATCATTGTTTTCATTGGAGATTTTATTTTCATGTAAAATATTGCCAGGTGGCATGCAAGCGCTGACGATGGCTGTGATCTCGCCATTTGAAAGTCGGGCGCTGATCTCATCCCCCGGCATCACACTGGCAGCAGTCGTGATGATCTGATCGTTCTTTTTTACCAGCGCGTAGCCACGCTCCAGCACTGCCAGTGGACTGACGCTGTGGAGAGCGCGTGCCAGCAGTTCAAACCGGGTGCGGGCGTGGCCCTGGTGCTGTTTCACAGCGACATCCAGTCGACTATCCAGGGCCAGCCAGGCAGATTTCCGGCGTTGCACGGAAATGGCGGGTGACTTTGCGTGTAGCCGAGCTTCAAGCTGATTCTGGCGATTAAGCCGCCTTCCACTTTGCAGTTGCCAGGAGCGCTGGAGTTGCGCGGTCAGATCATCAACGCGTTGCGCCCGCTCGCGCAATTGTTGTTCCGGGTGTCGGAGTTGCAAGCGTGTATTTTGCTGGCGCAGTCGGAATCCCAGAGCCTGTACAAGGGCATGTTGCCGCATCGCCAGTTGCCGGGTGGCACTGGTGAGGCGTTGTTGCAGGGTACTGGTGTCAGGTGTTGCAAGCTCTGCCGCCGCTGATGGGGTGGGCGCTCTGAGATCTGCCACCAGGTCGCTGATAGTGATGTCCACCTCATGCCCAATGCCTGCGACGACGGGAATCTGGCTGTTGCGAATGGCAGAAGCGACGGCAATTTCGTTGAAGGCCCACAGATCCTCCAGTGATCCGCCACCTCGCACCAGTAGTAGCACGTCGGCCTCGGCCCGTTCGTTGGCCTTGCGCAGCGCGCTGACGATGCCGGGTGCTGCCGCAACGCCTTGGGTGGGTGTGGGGTAGATAATGATATGCGCCTGTCGATATCGTCTGCTCAGGACCTGTAGAACATCGCGTAGCGCTGCACTGGTCGGGGAGGTCACGACACCGATGGTCTGTGGCATTGTCGGCAAGGCCAGCTTTTCACTGACATCAAACCAGCCTTGCTCATCGAGTTTTTGTTTGGTCGCCTCGAAGGCCGCTTGCAGACGGCCTGCGCCTGCGGGTTCCATATGTTCGACAATGAGCTGGAAATCACCGCGAGCGGCATACAGTCCGAGCTTGCCGCGGACGATCACCGAATCACCATTGCCCGGCTTAAAATCCACGTAGCGATTGCGCCCTTTGAACATGGCGCATCGAATTTGCGACTGGCTGTCCTTGAGCGTGAAATAGAAGTGCCCACTTCCCGGACGACTGAAATTGGATAGCTCTCCCTGCAGCCAAAGCGTGCCGAAGCCGCTTTCGAGCAGGCGCTGCACCTCTTGATTCAGCCGGCTGACAGTGTAGACCTTGCGGGTCGGTGCAGTAACAACACCCGTGTTACCTGTTTTGATAGTGTCTGTCACGAAGCCTTTGAATCCGAAATTCCTGACACAAGCATACACCGGCAGCACCTCATCACTGTATACTCGTGCCGCAACCTGTTCACAACGGCTATCTTGTCCAATGCTGGTTTCCCAGGAAGCTCTCACGTTCGATGATGTTCTACTCACACCGCGTCATTCCAATGTCCTGCCACGCGATGTTGACCTGACAACACGCCTGACTCGCTCACTGACTCTGAATATCCCTCTGCTGTCAGCGGCGATGGATACGGTGACAGAATCTCGACTGGCCATCGCCCTCGCGCAGGAAGGCGGCATTGGTATCATTCACAAAAACCTGTCTGTCGAGCGGCAGGCTGGTGAAGTGTCGCGAGTCAAGAAGCATGAGAGTGGCGTGGTCACCGAACCGATTACCATCACGCCGGGTACCACCATTCAGCAAGTGATTGACATGATTGCCAAACACGGCATATCCGGTCTGCCTGTTGTAGACGGTACAACGCTTGCCGGCATCGTCACGCAGCGTGATCTACGTTTCGAGACACGCCTGGACCAGCCGGTATCCAACATCATGACGCCGCGCGAAAGACTGGTCACCGTCAGGGAGAACGCCTCACGTGAAGAGGCGATAGAGAAGTTGCACAAACATCGGATTGAGAAGGTGTTGATGGTCAACGATGCTTTCGAGCTACGCGGAATGATCACAGTGAAAGATATTCGCAAGGCGCAGGATTTTCCTAATGCCTGCAAGGACGGGCGTGGTCGTCTTCTGGCGGGTGCGGCTGTCGGCACAGGTGCCGACACTAATGAGCGTGTCGCTGAGCTTGCAGCTGCGGGTGTCGATGTATTGATTGTTGACACAGCGCATGGACATTCGCAAGGGGTTCTGGACAGAGTTGCCTGGATCAAGGAGCAGTTTCCTGACGTACAGGTCATTGGTGGCAACATCGCGACTGGAGAAGCCGCCTCCGATCTGGTTGCGCGTGGGGCTGACGGGGTCAAGGTTGGTATTGGACCGGGATCCATCTGTACCACCCGCATCGTTGCCGGTGTCGGGGTGCCACAGATCACAGCTATTCACAACGTTGCTACGGCGCTGGAAGGCACCGATATTCCATTGATCGCCGATGGCGGCATTCGTTTCTCCGGCGACATGGCGAAGGCTATTGCTGCCGGTGCATCGTCTGTCATGGTGGGCAGTATGTTTGCAGGTACCGAAGAGGCGCCGGGTGAGGTTGTGCTCTACCAGGGCAGCTCCTATAAGTCTTATCGCGGCATGGGCTCGGTGGGTGCCATGCGTGCCGGCTCCAGCGATCGCTACTTTCAGGATGATGAAGACATGGAAGACAAGCTGGTGCCAGAGGGCATTGAAGGACGAGTACCTTACAAAGGCCCAATGTCAGCCATTGTTCACCAGATGATTGGCGGTATCCGTTCCAGTATGGGTTATTGCGGTGCGCCGGATATCAATGCCATGCGTCGTGATGCCAAATTTGTGCGCGTAACCGGTGCCGGTATGCGCGAAAGTCATGTGCATGATGTGCAGATGACCAAAGAAGCTCCCAACTACCGAATCAGCTAACAGGTTCAATCCTCTTCAATGGCAGACCTTCACGACCAGCGTATTCTCATCCTGGATTTTGGTGGGCAGACAACCCAGTTGATTGCCCGACGTGTACGCGAGTGCGGCGTCTATTGCGAGATACATCCCTGGGATATCAGCAATGAAGTGGTTGAGCGGTTCAATGCTCGGGGCATTATTTTGTCCGGTGGGCCCGAGTCTGTCATCGCCGAGGGCTCACCCGCCATTCCTTCCGCTGCTCTGGCGCTTGGTGTTCCGATGCTGGGTATCTGCTACGGCATGCAGGCTATGGTTTATCAATTGGGGGGGGAGGTCCGAGCACAAGCCTCGCACAGTGAGTTTGGTTACGCCTCGGTAAAAATGATTTCATCAGCGCCCTTGTTCGAGGGGTTGTCAGATCACGATGACACAGAACACAACGTGCTGGATGTATGGATGAGTCACGGTGACCGTGTCGAGGCATTGCCGGAGGGATTCGAGTTGATCGGTACCAGCGCTAACGCACCGATGGCTATCATGGCCGATACCGTTGCGCATCGCTATGGCATTCAGTTTCATCCGGAAGTAACGCACACCTTGCAAGGTGCAACCTTGCTTGAGCGCTTTGTGCGTGACATCTGCCATTGTGACGGCCTATGGACACCCGGCAATATCATTGATGACGCCATCAGCCGAATCACCGAACAGGTTGGCGATGAAGAGGTGCTACTGGCTTTATCCGGCGGTGTCGATTCATCGGTGGTTGCTGCCATGTTGCACAAGGCCATCGGTAAGCAGTTGACGTGCGTCTTTGTTGACAACGGCCTGTTACGTTTGCACGAAGGTGACCAGGTCATGAAGACCTTTGCTGACAATATGGGCGTGAAGGTGATCAGGGTTAACGCCGAGCAGCGTTTTCTTGATGCGCTGGCAGGCGTTAGTGACCCTGAACAGAAACGCAAGATCATCGGTAATCTGTTTGTCGAAGTCTTTGAGGAACAAGCCGCAAAGCTTGCCAATGCCACCTGGTTGGCTCAGGGCACGATTTACCCCGATGTTATCGAATCAGCCGCAAGCTCAAGTGGCAGTGCGCACCTGATCAAGTCACATCACAATGTGGGCGGTTTACCCAGCGAGATGCGGTTAAAGCTTCTGGAGCCATTGCGAGAGTTGTTCAAGGACGAGGTACGTCGCATTGGCGTCGATCTTGGGCTGCCACCAATGATGGTGCAGCGGCATCCTTTCCCGGGGCCGGGGCTGGGTGTGCGCATTCTCGGTGAGGTAAAAAAGGAGTACGCGGATATTCTGCGAGAAGCCGATGCGATCTTCATTGATGCTTTATATGCCCACCATCTGTATGACAAAGTGTCGCAGGCCTTCACAGTGTTTCTGCCAGTGAAGTCGGTAGGCGTCACTGGTGACGGCAGACGCTATGACTATGTGGTGGCATTGCGAGCGGTGGAGACGGTCGACTTCATGACAGCGCGGGCTGCCCGGCTACCGTGGGACATGCTTGATGAAGTATCACGCAGTATCTGTAACTCGATTCCGCGCATTTCCCGCGTAAGTTACGACATCTCTAGTAAGCCACCTGCGACTATTGAGTGGGAGTAAGACAGCTCCATTGTGATTTGTGGCTCGATTGCAGTCCTGATTTCCTCTGCTAGCCTTATGTGACAAATGGAAAACATGTTATTCGTCACATTCCAGAGCCTATGCAACGACTTTCAGAGTCGCCAGATCAAAAAAAGCGACAGACCATTTCTTCTTGGTTAGTGATCTTTCTATGCCTGTTTCCGATGATTTTGCCGGTTTTTACAACGTTATCGGCTAATCAGGACAATTTGACGGATGCGGGGTTTGTTCGGTCGCTATCAGACAATGAACTGGAAACGGCACGACCCTTGATTGCAGAAGTGGTGGATAATAGCGTGACGGGCCCGGCAGGATTAGATGCTCCGGGTTATTCAACTGAATCGAACCCGGACATGATTCTGGCGCTGCTTGCAGTGTTGTTTATCGCGTTTCTGGGATGGCGTTTCACCCTTAGGCATCACGTGCGTCAAATTAAATGAGAGTAATCAGTACCATGAAGACAATCAACTGTACCGTTCTACTGGCTAGTGTTCTGTTGGTCGGTGGCTGTGCATCCACACCTCCTTTGAGCACTGGAACCTCAGCACCCACAGTAATCAATCTGGATCGCGATGGAGATTCGGTACCCGATTCTGATGACGCGTGTGCTGATACGGCCGCTCGAACCATGGTTGATGCCTCAGGTTGTGAAATCGTCATGGGGCCCGTTGAAGGCCTGAATTTCGGTCCCGGCGTAGTCGATCTGCCGGACAATGCCACAGCGGTTCTGGACCGTTATATCGATGCCATGAAACGCTACCCGAATGTTGTCATCAGTGTTGCAGGCCATACAGATAACCGTGGTCCGGCCGCTGTTAACCTGGAAATGTCGAAGGAAAGAGTGTTATCTGTCGTGCGCTATATGGTCACTAATGGCATCAGTCCTGCTCGTATCAAACCGTACGGATACGGTGAGAGTCGGCCGCGAGCGGCGAATGCCACCGCACAAGGTCGGGAACAGAATCGCAGAATAGAGATCAATGTTCTCGAAGGCTTGCTGTAAAGCCCCTGTCTAGGCAGAATGCTGCCACGAGAACTTTGAAGTTACTTATGAAAATACCTCTCTTACCAAATATTGTGGCTGTGCGCGGGCAAAAAATTTATCAATGGAGCACGATAGCTCTCGGCGTCCTTGTTCTCTCCGCCTGCGCAACATCACAATCCAGGACCTTCGACAGTGGCACTCTGCTGCCTGCTGCAGCGCCCAATATGATGCGCCCAGACGGTGCTGTGCGTATCGATACCAATAATGAAGAAATTGCCCGACTCTGGGCCGCTGCGGAACGGGCGCGTGCGGACAACAGACCCACCATTGCGCTGGAGCTTTTATACGAGGCCATTGACATTGACTCGCAAAACAGTCTTTTGTGGAGTCGGGCGGCCGAATACAAGCTGGACAGCGTAGAACCTGCACTGGCGGAACGTTATGCCCAGCGCTCTAATGAGTTAGCGGGCGAAAACCGGCCGCTTTTGTATCGCAACTGGCTTATCATCAAGCATGCGCGCAGTATGCGTGGCGATCTGCTGGGCGAAAGGGGTGCGAACAAAGAGGCCATGTTGTATCAACCGCGCAGGTAGTTCGGCAGCACACATTTATCATCAGCTGCACATCAGCTTGTGTAGCTCCCAACCGGAGCACGGAGGCACCGGAAATGGAACCGTTTGATTCAATTAGTGATGTTCTTGGTTATGAGGGGCCGGTAGCGGCTCATCTACCGGGTTTTGCGCCGCGCGTAGAGCAGCAACATCTGGCAGAAGCCATCGCAAAGGCATTCGAGCAGAGCGAGCTGCTTATTGGTGAGGCCGGTACGGGTACCGGTAAAACGTTTGCCTATCTGGTGCCAGCCATTCTCAGTGGTCAGCGCATCATTATTTCAACCGGGACAAGGCACCTTCAGGATCAGTTGTTCTACAACGATTTGCCCCTGGTTAATCGAGCGCTGGGCACTGGAGTATCAACGTGTTTGCTAAAAGGGCGGGCCAACTATCTGTGCAAGCATCGTTTGCAGCGCGCCATGCGTCATCCCGCCTTGCTGGATGAGCGACACCAAAAGCATTTGCGCATCATTACCGACTGGTCCCGTAATACTCGACATGGCGATATTGCCGAGGTTATTGGCGTGCCAGAAGATTCTATGGTGTGGGGTTTTATTGTCTCAAACGATGAATTCTGTTCCAAACACGAGTTTGAAGATCTGGCTGATTGCTACATCCACAAAGCCCGAAAGCGGGCGCAGGAGTCGGACATCGTGGTGGTCAATCACCATCTGCTGTGTGCTGACCTCGCACTGAAAGATCTCGGTTTTGGCGAGTTGCTGCCCAGTGCCAATGGTTTTGTCATTGATGAGGCGCATCAGTTGCCCGAGATAGCGGCACAGTTTTTTGGTCGAAAGCTCAGCAGCCGCCAACTTCTGGATCTTGCGCGCGATACCGTTGGCGAGCAATTGCAGGAAGCACCGGATTGCCGCGAACTTCGTGAGCTGGCACAGGCATTGGAAACCGGTGTGCGGCACTTTCGTCTTGCATTTGCCATTGAGCCGGACCGTGCACCATGGATTTCGGTTCGGCATGAGGCGTCCATCGATCGGGAGCTAGAGCGCCTTACTTTGCTTCTCGGCTCCTTGCAGGAAGCACTGGCAGATGTGGCAGAGCGGGGCAAGGGACTGGAAAGTTGTCACAAGCGTGCGCAGGTTCAAGCGGAGACATTAAAGCGATTCGTAGATAACGAGTCTAATTTTGAGTATGTGCACTGGTATGAGACTTTTAGAACGGGCTTCAGCCTCAACATGACACCCATGACTGTTGCCGAGCCTTTTCAGCGTGCCATGAAAGCTATGGAGTCGAGCTGGATCTTTACCTCAGCGACACTTGCCGTGGGTGGGGACTTCAGTCATTTCAGTAGTCAGCTTGGGCTGGAAGATGCCAGAGAGCTACAGGTCGATAGCCCGTTTGACTACCGGCACAACGCGTTGTTGTATCTTCCCGAGAACCTTCCGGAACCACAGAACAGACATTACACTAGCCGTATTGTTGACATGATCCTGCCCGTGCTGGAGGCCAGTGGAGGGCGGGCGTTTTTACTGTTTACCAGTTACCGGGCGATGCATGAAGCGGCCGGCCTGCTCGAAGGACGTCTTGACTATCCGGTACTGATGCAAGGGCAGATGCCCAAGCGGGAGCTTATCGAGGCCTTCCAATCTGTGGGAAATGCCGTATTGCTGGGCACCAGCAGTTTCTGGGAAGGCGTGGATGTGCGTGGAGAAGCCTTGTCGCTGGTTGTCATCGATAAGCTTCCGTTCGGCTCACCGGGGGATCCCGTGATGAGTGCTCGCATTGATCATATGAAGCAGGGAGGTGGTAATCCGTTCTATGAGTATCAGGTGCCGCAGGCGGCTATTGCATTGAAACAAGGTGTCGGGCGACTGATTCGTGATGTTACCGATAGAGGCGTTTTAGTTCTGTGTGACCCGCGCATTCGTTCACGCGGTTATGGTGAGGTGTTCATTACCAGTCTGCCGCCTATGCCCATCACTCGCGATCTGGATGAAGTTGTCGAGTTTTATCGCGTCGAGCGCGAGTCGTACCGGGATGAACCTGCCGTCGAGGAGCCGGAACAAAGCGGATGAAGCTTCTGGCAATTGACACATCGACTGACGCCTGCAGTGTTGCAATCATTGTGGATGGTCAGGTTTTATCTGATCATAGGGTCGTCTCGCAACAGCATGGTGCTCTCGTATTACCTATGGTGGATGCATTGATGTCTCAGGCTGGTTTAAAAGCCTCGCAGCTTGACGCCCTGATCTACGGATGTGGGCCGGGCAGTTTTACGGGTGTACGCATTGGGGTAGCTACCGCGCAGGGTATTGCCCTGGGCGCCGGTATTGGTGTTGTGGGTGTGTCGACGTTACAAAGCATTGCGCAGGGATGTCATAGCGAGCACGGTGATAACACGGTAGCGGTCTGCGTAGATGCGCGTATGGATGAAGTGTATTTTTGCGAATTCCAGTTATGGGACGATTCCCTGATGCACCCCGTATCGGCAGAGCAGCTTGCATCGCCAGATGGGATCGAATGGCGCTCAGCATCTATCTGGGCAGGGTCAGGTGCGGAGCGTTATCAGGATGTACTGCAAAAAGCATTTAATGTCGAGTCTGTAAATATCCGTAATGCCCGTCTGCCGAAGGCCGTCGATTTGTTGTCCATAGGCGCTCACGGCGTTGCGCAGGGACAGGTATATCCTGCCGAACACGCAAGCCCCGTGTATCTACGAAACAAGGTAGCGCTAACGACTGCCGAGCGTGCTGTAAAGGGTTAGTATGGGTTGACTGTGACGCTGTGCGCGTTAGAGTTTGTCGTTGTTTCATTTGAACTTGTGCCTGTCGATAAGCCGGACACGTAAGTGACAACACGCGCCTAAAAAATTTCAGATTCATGAAAAAACTCATTATAGCCTTGCCGTTCGTCGTCGGAGCGGCCGCCGTTGCAGGGACATCGCAGTATGCGAGCTCACAGACCAAAAGTGAATATCACCAGCTCCTGGCTCAGTTAAACGATTTGTCACCGCTGGTTTTCGTTAACGAAAAGTACGAATCAGGCATGACCAGCAGTTCTGCTGTGACGAAGGTTCTCGCATCCAGAACTGTCGATGCGGAAGTGCTGTTTCGATTGCAACATGATATTCAGCATGCACCTGTACGCATGGCCGATGAGGGATTCAGTGTGGGAACCGTCAGCATAGATACCCGCCTTCATGACGATGACATGAGATCGCCCGACGTGATGGCCATGTTTACCGACAAGACGCCGTTCTCCTTGAAGACGAACGTGAAATACAGCGGTGAGATCAGTAATGTGCTGAACGTGAGCGGGATCGACGTAACCGACAATGGAGAGACCACGACCTGGTCCGGCATGAGTTTTAATGGCGTGACCAAAGACGGTGCGACGGTCGGTAAAGGTTCAATGGGATCGCTCGCAATTAACGATCAGCAGTCCGGTGGCATGCTCAGTGTCGAGGGTATTCCATTCGTTATTGATGTCCAGCATCATGGCGACGGTGTCTATACAGGCACGGGTGACATGAGGTTCAACAAGGTTAGTGTGCTTAACCCTCAAATGCCCATGCCGGTTTCAATTTCAAGTGTCGAATTGACAAGCAGTACTGATATGAACGGCGATATGTTGAACAGCAGTACGAAGTTCAGCCTCAAAGATATCGAGTCGTCATTACCGCTCAACAATGTGTCGCTGAATACGCAAATGAATGGCATCGTGGTTGAGGGGGTCAGAGAATACAATCGGGTCACGATGAAAGCCTTAAGTAATAATCTTGACACCATGATAGGAAATCCAGACATACTCCCGGATATATCCAACGGCATCCTGGCCATGTTTGCACCCGGTTCTGCCACGAAGATGACGCTTGCTCTGGATAACAGCGAAGGCGATGTGAATGCCGACATTCGTTTGGCAGTAAAAGATGTAACTGCGGATGGCATGAGCGCAGATTCCATGAAAAATATTGTTAATGGGCGGGATCTACTTAATATATTAACGCTGGATGGCTCATTGAATGCCGATACGTCGGCGCTGGCGCAAACGCCTGTGATGATGATGCTTGGAGGTGCCGGTGAGTTTATTTCTGTCACTGATGAGTCCGTTACGTCTAATCTGAGTCTTAACGGCACCACATTGGTAGTCAATGGCGTAGAGTTACCGTTGGAGATGATGTTTGGTTTCATGCTGGATGTTCCGTTTTCGGAACTTGCGAGCATGTAACGGTGCCACGGACTTATTCAGAATCTGTTACCGGACAAGGCAGCAAAACACATTGTCCGCCGCTGGCATTCTTCATGTCAGCGGTAAATACCGGTAAACGTTCCTCATCGATACTGATGTGCATGAGTATCTCATTACTGTAGGCAACCGATTCGAGCACACCGTCGAATTTGTCCAGAAGGTGTCGGGCTTGCGCTTCAAAGGCAAAGGGAAGCGTGTACCGGGCAGATGTGAGAATGCGTTTTTCCTCGAGATCAAGACGTGCCATGCCTTCTGATACTGCGCCTCCGTAGGCGCGGGCAAGGCCACCGGTACCCAGCTTTGTACCACCGAAGATTCGTGCAACCGCCGCCACCACGAATGATACCTCGCTGTGCATCAGCACGTTAAGCATCGGTTTACCGGCGCAACCATTGGGTTCGCCGTCATCCGAGCAACCTAATGCTGTCGTGTTGCCGGATACGCCAGCAATATAAGCCGAGCAGACATGGTTGGCATCAGGATATTGCTGTCTGAGACGCGCGATCAAAAGGTTCGCGGCCTGTGATGAATCAGCGCGTTCTATATGGCAATGAAACTTGCTGCGCTTGAGCTCCAGCAGATGATGAAGCGGAGCGGCAGGTGTCCAGATAGTACTCACGTCTCTAATCGTTCTCGCTCGATAAACCGGGTGGCTGTGTAAGGTGTCCGTATCTGGCTATATCCTAGCAGGCCTTTCTGACACACAATGCGTTTGAACCATATACCCACTAGCATCAGGAGGCTGTCATGCTCATCGGCGTACCTAAAGAAATCAAGAATCACGAATACCGTGTCGGGTTAACCCCGACCAGCGTCCGTGAATGCGTCGATGCCGGCCATGAGGTGATCGTCGAGAGCTCAGCAGGGGCCGGTATCGGGCGAAGTGATGCAGAGTACATTACAGCAGGCGCTGCAATTGTCGCCAAAGCCTCAGAGATCTTTGAGCGTGCCGACATGGTCGTCAAGGTCAAAGAGCCTCAAGCTGTCGAGCGAGCTATGCTGCGCCCCGGCCAGATTCTGTTCACGTATCTGCATCTGGCGCCTGATCCTGACCAGACGCGCGATCTGGTGAAAAGTGAGGCTATCTGTATCGCCTATGAGACGGTCACCTCAACACGAGGGGGATTACCTCTGCTTGCCCCCATGTCCAAAGTCGCTGGCCGTATGGCTATTCAGGCCGGCGCTTATTGTCTGGAGCAACCTCATGGTGGTCTTGGCATGCTGTTAGGTGGTGTACCGGGTGTTGATCCGGCCAAGGTGGTTATCCTCGGTGGTGGAGTTGTTGGAACCCATGCCGCTCACATTGCCGTGGGTATGGGGGCTGATACCTGGGTACTGGACCGCAACCCTGATGTTATCGAATCTCACTGGCAGAATTTCGGTCGTCAGACCAACACCGTGTTTTCTACGCGTGATGCCCTTGAGCAGCATGTACTGGAAGCTGATCTTGTTATTGGCGGCGTTCTGATTCCCGGTGCCGCAGCACCCAAACTGGTAACCGCCGAGATGGTTCGGAATATGAAACCGGGGTCGGTTGTTGTGGATGTAGCCATCGATCAGGGAGGATGCTTTGAGACGTCACGCGCCACGACACATGCAGATCCCACCTACGTTGTCGACGATGTTGTGCATTACTGTGTTGCCAACATGCCTGGTGGCGTCCCGCGCACATCCACTTATGCCTTGAACAATGTGACTTTGCCGCACGTGCTGGCGCTGGCGGGGCTAGGTGCTGACAAGGCTATGCAGAATGATGCTCACTTGAAGAACGGTCTTAATGTCTATCGTGGCAAAGTAACGTGCAAAGAGGTGGCTCGGGCTCTTGGATACGATTTTGTGTCGGCTGACGATGTGATGGCGTAAGAGCGTCAACTTGTCGCTACGGATTGACGGGAACAGCCTCCTCTGCTCATACTGCGCTACAGACATGAATCTGCAGTGACGCAGAGGGTGCCATTCACGAATGCTGATAGACAACCTGCAATACGCCAACTGGTCTGAGAAGATTTTTCGTCAGATGCAGGAGGGGAGTGTCAGCGCGGTGCACGTGACAATTGCGTATCACGAGAACTTTCGCGAGACCGTTCTGAACCTCGAGCAGTGGAACCGGTGGTTTCAGCACTATCCTGATCTGATCATGCCCGGCCGTGTTGCCAGCGATGTAAACCGGGCCGTGGAGAGTTCGCGCACGGCCATCTTCTTCGGTCTGCAAAATCCCAGTCCGATTGAGGACGACATTGGTCTTGTTGAAATCCTGCACACCCTGGGTGTACGTTTCATGCAACTGACCTACAACAATCAGTCTCTGTTAGCGACTGGCTGTTACGAGTCGAACGATGCCGGCATCACGCGCATGGGACGTCAGGTGATACAGGAGATGAACCGTGTCGGTCTGGTTATCGATATGAGCCATTCAGCTGATCACTCCACGATTGAAGCGGCTGATTTGTCCGCACGACCCATTGCCATTACGCATGCCAATCCGCACGCCTGGGAGCCTGCGCTACGTAACAAGAAAGAGCCGGTACTACGTGCCGTGACTGAGCGGGGCGGGATGCTGGGTTTCTCTTTGTACCCCCATCATCTCAACGGCAAGTCTGACTGCACGCTGGACAGTTTTTGCGAGATGATTGCCCGTACTGCAGATCGTTATGGGGTGGAAAATCTTGGTCTTGGTTCTGATCTGTGTCAGGATCAGCCAGACAGTATCGTTGAGTGGATGCGGACTGGGCGCTGGTCTCGTGTGGTGGATTATGGTGAGGGTAGCGCTGATGCCGCAGGTTTTCCGCCAATGCCGTCATGGTTCAATGATAACCGGGACTTCGGCACGATACGCGAAGGTTTGACAAAAACCGGTATGAGTGCTGATGAGGTGGATGCGATCATGGGTGGTAACTGGTACCGGTTTTATGCTGAGAGTTTTTCGCCGGTGAGTGTCAACTGATGGACCCCTCTATCGAACGCCGCGCCCCAGCTGATGTCATGCGACTTGAGCGTCTCGGCTCTCTGCATCAGTCGCGCCTGTCGTTCATGCGCGTACTGTTACGACGAATGCAACGCGAGCGCTGGACGTTCTCAACGCCTGAATTTGTGGTCAATGCACAGGGTGTCGGCCATGCCGTGTTGAGTACACAGGGCCCGATGCGCACTTACTCGCTGGTGGCGTTTTTTCATGATCTGCCGGATGACCTTCGCTCGGATCGTGTGATTGCAGAAGCCTGGGATGCCACGTTTACGCTGTTTGATGGCACGCCTTCTACTAGTGACATAGAACGCCTGTCGCGCAATGTACCGTTGCAGGAGGCAGGGCGCGTCAGTGAGCGTGAGCTGTCTCTGTCTCGCGCTAACCGGTCGGTCAGGCTCTGGGAGCATGTAGTCGATTCTCTGGCGAGTGGCGTACAGCCAGACGCCGACTACGCTCAAACTGTTGGCTACCTGATGCGTACCACAGCGGTTTACGGATCGGGAAAGTTTGGTGCAGCGGATCGCGAAGATATTGCCGATCGCCCGGAGTTTCAGGCACCTTTTCAAGTGGAGATGTTAACGGTATATCTCATCAGGACGCTGGTCAGGGATCTTGTACAAGCCATGGCCCGTGCGCGGGCTGAACAGCTTGGAAATAGTGAGGTTGCCGTACTGGACGATGACTTTGTACAAAGTCTGGGCATCGGGAATTCAACCGGGCTGGGCATGGCTCCTTTTCTACTTAATCATCCCCTGTTGTTGAACAACTGGTTGATGGTTCGTGAAGAGGCCTTATTACGCGTTCGTCGCCTGCAGTGTGCCAGTGCCAATGACATTATCCTGTTTAGGGAATTACTGACACGCGGCGTGCAGTCACTTGAGACATGGCAATCAGATCATGATCTGCAGCAGCGAAAACTTGTATGCCTGAAACGTGATGCGCGAATACTGTTGTCTCATGTCGAGCAATTAGACCTGACCGGTCGCTTTCCGTGGAATGAGCTTTACCTTTGGGCTGAACAGAACCTTGACATCGATGCGCAGGAGTACCTGGTATCGATGCTCTTCGAGCCCTATGGTGAGCTGGTTGATGGCCTGGCTGATAGTCTTTCGATTAAGGAGGATTTGCACACAATCGATGGCGGTATGTCAGCGGGTGACCTACGCACGCACATTCGTGAACGTTATGACTGGGCGCTGGCCATAGACTGGCAGTTGGCCGACAGCAGGAATTATGTGTGGTACACCTCTATCGAAAAACTCGAGCCCCGGCTGGGAGAGCGCCGGAGAGAAACACTGGATGCCTATGAACAACCACTGTCGCCAGCTTGTGATATATCCGCCCTCTATGTTGCGTTGTCAAGTACGCCGGATGATGAACCCATCGCTCAGTTCCTCAGACACCATCCTGAACATCGTCACGCTGTCCGACGGGTGCAGCAGTTACACAATGTTCCGTATGGTGAGATACGTGATAACACGATTGGCGCTGGGTTATTACCCATAGATCTGTTGCGTTGCAAGCTGGCTTTTTTTGGCGCAACGCGGTTTGATCCACGCTCTGATCGCTGGGTGCGCATCAGTCTGTTCGCCGGTGCACCCTATCCGGAACAGCTAAGCAACGGTGATGCGCAGTTCTGGACTTATCCGGCTGTTAAAGTGTCAATGCAGGTGGCCGATGCCTGAAAGTGAAATCAGTCCTTCATTGAATGAAGTGGCATCATTGGCAAAACGGGCTGTGCGTGGTGCTGGCATGAGTTGGGGGATTGCCGAGGAAGCGGCCAGTAGTGTGCGATGGTTGACGGCTCACAAGCTTGCGGGTCCTGCACTACTGGCAAGGTTACTGAAAAAGCAGGCGCCGCGTGATAATACAAGTATGTCTCCTGCTACAGGATCTCAAGGCTTGACCCGCAAGGCTCATCACACTTGTCCCCTGTTAGCCGCTGCCGAATTCTCTGATACATCGGCCATTTGGGCACATTCGAAGGATGCGTGTACGGAGATCCCGGATCTTGCCTACCCCTTGCTCATGTTACCGACCATAGCCAGAGTGGCGTTGAGGGCAGGTGTCTGGTTGCAAGTATCATGGGACGATATGTTAATCAGTACCGATGGACAAAGCGTCTGCATTCAAGGCTCGTTAACCATGCTGACCACCGAGAAGACCAGACAGTTCCGTTGCGTCGTAGCAGACACGATGAAGAGCGTGCCACAAACCACGCAGCGACAATCCGTGGACAAAGAGAGTTGGGATTTACTGGAGTCCTTCGCTCAACGCAGTTATGCGCCCGCTACCGAGGAGTCCAGGCGTCTGGGTGCGGGCGGCGATTAATCATGGAACCGGGACGGCAACAAGGCGTCATTACAACGCCTCTTCACCTTCCTCGCCGGTTCTGATGCGGATAACACGTTCGACAGAGTCGACGAATATCTTGCCGTCACCGATTTTTCCAGAATTGGCTGCTCTAATGATACCCTCGATACAGGTATCCAGAATGGTTTCGCTGACGACCACCTCCAGTTTCATCTTGGGTATGAAGTCGATAACGTATTCGGCACCACGGTAGAGTTCGGTATGGCCTTTCTGTCTTCCGAAGCCCTTGACTTCTGTTACGGTAATGCCGTTGACACCGGCTGCTGCAAGTTCTTCACGAACGGCATCGAGCTTGAATGGTTTGATGATGGCGGTAATGCGCTTCATGTTGTTGGTCCTGTAAGCTGTTTATCGCGATGATGTCGATGAGATCTTGTGGATGCTAAGATCTGCCCCGTCAAATTCCTCTTCTTCGGTAAGCCTTATTCCCACCACACTCTTCAGGACACCATAGACTAAAAAGCCGCCTGCGGTGGCGAAGATGATGCCTGCCAGTGTGCCGATAATCTGGCTAACCAGACTGACACCACCCAGCCCGCCGAGAGCCGGTGCGCCGAAGATACCTGCGGCGATACCACCCCATGCGCCACATAAGCCATGCAGTGGCCATACACCCAGAACATCATCAATCTTCCAGCGGTTTTGTGCGAGTGTAAATGCGGTGACAAATAGTACACCGGCTATGCCACCGACAATAAGTGAGCCCATGGGATGCATTATGTCTGAGCCTGCGCATACTGCGACTAGTCCGGCCAATGGCCCATTGTGCAGAAAGCCCGGATCTGCGCGTCCTGCCAGCAGGGCGGCGATTGCACCACCTGCCATGGCCATGAGCGAGTTCATGGCCACCAGACCGCTGATGCCTTCCACGCTTTGGGCGGACATGACGTTAAAGCCAAACCAGCCGACGGTGAGGATCCAGGCGCCCAGTGCGAGGAACGGTATGCTGCTGGGTGCAAAATTTGCGCTGGGTCCGCCGGTGCGAGAGTAACGGCCATGGCGAGCACCTAATAAAATCACCGCTCCCAACGCCAGCCAGCCACCCATGGCGTGTACCACGATAGAGCCTGCAAAGTCATGAAAAGCGGCACCGGTCAGATCTTCGAGCCATTGCTGAAAACCGAAATTGCCGTTCCAGACAATGCCCTCGAACAATGGGTAGACCAACGCCACGATAACTATAGAGGCGACAATTTGCGGGTAGAATCTGGCGCGCTCTGCAATGCCACCCGAGATGATGGCAGGAATAGCGGCGGCGAAGGTCAGCAAAAAGAAAAACTTGACCAGTTCATAGCCATTGTTTATGGCGAGCTCTGAGGCCGGTGCAAAGAAATCAACTCCATAGGCCAATGGGTAGCCGATAAAAAAATATGCCACCGTGCAGACGGCAAAGTCGGAGAAGATCTTGACCAGCGCGTTAACCTGATTTTTCTCACGGACGGTGCCCACCTCGAGAAACGCAAATCCCGAATGCATGAAGAGCACAAGAATGGCCCCCATGAGTACAAAAAAAACGTCACTTCCGCCCTGCAATGATTCCATGGATGTCTACCTAGCTTTTTTTGATGCGCAATAGTATCAATGAAGTGCGTGCAATGTATTGAATTGACGTATCTGACTAAACGTTGTCTCGATGTGGCTGTACAATTCGAGGCTCAAACCACGCTCAGGCAGGCTCATTGCGGGTTTTATGCAATGACTATTATTTTCAGGAATTAACGAAAAATATGTCGACATCTACTTCATTACGCCCCAATTGCGTGCGTGGAACAGGATGAGTAAGGTAACACTGCTCGATGGCGGCCTCGGCCAGGAATTGCTGCGAAGAAGCGAGCGAGCACCGACGCCGCTCTGGTCCGCCGATATCATGCTCAAAGAGCCCGAACTGGTTCGTGATTTACATGTGGATTACATCAGAAGCGGAGCAACTGTCCTTACGCTCAATACCTATTCTGCGACGCCGGAGCGGCTGGCACGTCACAATGCGCTGGAACATCTGGAATCGCTGCACAAGGCCGCAATGTCTGCGGCAAGGGAAGCTATCGATATTGCCCATGTGGGTGGAGTATCCATTGGCGGATGTCTTCCCCCACTGGTCGCCAGTTACCGACCCGATGTATCCCTTCCCGAAGAGGTCACGCTGGATACCTATCGGCGGCTGGTAGACTTGCAATTACCCGTAGCAGATCTGTTCCTGTGTGAGACCATGGCATCGATTCCCGAGTCACGTGCGGCAGCGACCGCTGCGATGGAAAGCGGCAAGCCTGTATGGCTTGCTTTGACTGTCAGCGACGATCATCCCGATCAGTTGCGAAGTGGTGAAAAGCTCAGCGACGCCATTGATGTGCTGGAGCCACTCGGTCTGGAAGCCATCCTGTTGAACTGCAGCCACCCGGAAGCCATCAACGAAGCCTGGCCGGCGATGCGTGGAATAAAGCCGAGAATCGGTGCCTACGCTAACGCCTTTGTATCGGTGGATGCCTTGCAGCCTGGTGGTACGGTCGAAGAGCTGCAAGTACGAAAAGATCTCAGTCCGACAGAGTATGCAGAGCATGCGATTGGCTGGACAAAGAACGGCGCCACGATTGTGGGAGGTTGCTGTGAGGTAGGCCCTGCACACATCAAGGCGTTGCATTGCCGTTTGATCGAAGAAGGGCTGATAGGGTAGCGATTGCTGTCAGCACGCTGTTCTGTCTGCGCCATATTGTTGCAGGTGGGATGTGATGCGTCGTTTCCGTCAGTCTGGATGTCGTTTCATTCTATTGTCGGTGGATGAACTGGATGAATACTCGGCTTACCGCACATTCGCGGTAGTTGCGGTGCTAACTCCATGGCTGACGTGATCAGAAAATCCAGTAGGCGCGGAGCGCGGGCGGCCAAGCGCGCGCTGCGAAGTGCACCGCTGGCTGCCGAAGACAGAGCTGTCAGACCCGGCTTGTCAGGTGGACACTTCCGCCCTTTGTCTGAGTCCGACATGGACAAGATCAACGAGGCGGTCATGGAAGCACTGGCAACGATTGGTCTGGCTCAGGCCATACCCTCTTGCGTAGAGGCGGTCATCAGAGCCGGTGGCAGATATGCCGATGGCAGGTTGTTTTTCCCTCGCGCTCTGGTCGAGGATACGCTGGCAAATTGCGCCAAAGAGCTTGTGTTGTGCGGGCAGGATCCGGCGCACGATATCGAGGTATCCGGATCACGTGTGTACTTTGGCACTGCCGGAGCCGCCGTTCACATCGTTGATATTGAAGCCCGCGAGTATCGTGAGTCAACGCTGCTGGATCTTTACAATATGGCGCGGCTTGTTGACAGGATGGACAACATCCATTTTTTCCAGCGTTGTCTGGTGGCGCGTGATCTGGTGGAACCTGTCGATCTTGATATCAACACCTGCTACGCCGCGGTCAGTGGCACCACCAAGCATGTTGGTTCCAGTTGGGTTGAGCCTGCTCATGTTACGAAGTCTCTTGAGATGTTGCACATGATTGCCGGGAGTGAGAAGCAGTGGCGTGCGCGTCCGTTTGTCAGTATGTCCAACTGTTTTGTGGTGCCACCTTTGCGTTTTGCTGAAGATGCCTGTCATTGCATGGAAACTGCCGTTCGCGGAGGCATGCCTGTTTTGCTGCTAGCCGCAGGGCAGGCCGGTGCGACGAGTCCGGCGGCGCTTGCCGGATCTGTTGTTCAGGAAGTTGCCGAAGTGCTGGCAGGTCTTGTGTTTGTCAATCTGCTGGTGCCGGGGCATCCAGCCATATTCGGCACCTGGCCGTTTGTGTCAGATCTGCGCACTGGGGCGATGAGTGGAGGAAGTGGTGAGCAGGCTGTACTTATGGCCGCCTGCGGTCAGATGGGGCGCTACTACGGTTTACCCACTGGTATTGCCGCTGGCATGGCGGATGCCAAACTGCCGGATGCGCAGTCGGGGTACGAGAAGGCCTATACCAACACGCTGGCAGCACATTCCGGCGCCAACCTCATTTACGAATCGGCGGGTATGCACGCTTCACTTTTAGGCGTCTGTTACGAGAGTATGGTGATCGACAACGATATGCTGGGTGCCATCAATCGTACTGTAAGGGGTATAGAAGTGAATGACGACACGATGTCCTTGCACGCTATGCGCGATGTGTGCGTGGATGGGCCCAATCATTATCTGGGTCATGACCAGACGCTGCAGTTAATGCAACGCGAGTACATTTATCCGTCGATTGGTGATCGCACCAGTCCGAAGGAATGGGTTGAGCAAGGCAAGCCCGTTCTTGTGGAAAAGGCTCGTCGCCGTGTTGATGAGATTCTGAGGAAACACTATCCGAAACACATTCCGGAGACGGTAGATGCTGCCATTCGTGAGCGTTTCAGGATTGTGTTACCCGAAGGGGCCATGCGCGAGTAGGTGTGCTGTTACAGAGGCTAGATGATTTTTGCGATGGCTTCAGCTGCACGCCGTATATCAAGAAAAATCAGGCCCAAGCGCGTGTCGGGTTTGGCGATAACTGTGACGACGGCCTCTTTACCAGCGTGCGTCATCAGCACGTAACCCATATCGCCTTTGATCAACACCTGGTCAAGCTCGCCACGCATCAATTCCGATGAAATACGCTCACCCAGCGATAGCATGGCAGCGCTCATGGCGCCTACGCGATCCTCATCCATCGACCCAGGCAGCATGGAAGCCATGATCAAGCCATCAGTTGAAAGCACTGCGGATGCCTCGATATCTGTCGTAGACCCATTCAGGTCACTGAGGATGGAGTTAAGTACCTCTGCGCGCATGCGTTTGTTCCTTTGCTGTCACACTCGGTGCATTGTCCGAACTGACAAGTGTTGACGGATTTAATACGTTGGATGCAGCTGGTACTCCGGCTGCCGGGACGTGGTGGTGTCATTATATTGCCACGTGATGACATTCAATGCTGTTAACCATTCACTATTGCCGTATGTTACATCTTACACCCGCTGGCAATGGGGCAATCTGGCTCATTGTTAAATGTCCAATAGCAAACTGAATACGGCACAACCGTCAGAGGCGACGTTTCAGAACAAAAACAATGCACTATTAGGCTCCTTCGATGACGCTTCGTTGTCAAGGCTGCCAGATAGTGCGCAGCTGTTGGCGCTTCACGAGGACAATTTTTGTTTAGTCAGAATGCTGTCGGGGTCTCAATCTTCTTGTTACAGTCTGGCCAGATCAAGCTCGTTCGCCTCTTAGCTGCCCGCCACGAGAAAATTATCGAGCTGATTGCGCCGGAGCACTCTTTTGCTTTTGCAGAGGTGGTGCAGAAACTTCCGTTGATCTCCTCTTCTTCGGTTGCTTCGGCCAATGTGCACCCTTGTGCGCAGCATCCATCGCTCGTGAGCTGACGGAGCTTCTCTGACAGGAACCTTATTCCTGAGCGGTGACCCGATGAGCCTCTAGCTGGCTGTATCGGATGTGTTTAGCGGTTAGTTAATGCAGCCGCCGTTAGGAGGGGTAGGTTGTGGTTTTCTGCAAGGTAGGGTGGTTGACGATTTGCGCCAAGTCAAGCGTGATGGTTTGGCCGGTGGTTTGAATTAACCAGAAAGAGTCGGATGTATTTACCTTTTTCACTACGATGTTTGTAGGTGTTACCGGCTTGGTCGTATGTGTATCACCATCAGTTGTTGTTGACTGTGTTGGCTGGTATGGAATTTTCGAACAAGATGCCTGCCGCGGCTGTGGTCTCACCAGGTAGTGAGAGCAGTTGCCACAGGCGTGATTTTATGCGTAGACCGGTTGCCGGTGTGATATCGGAACGGAATGGGAAGTCTGAGATCAAGATTTTAAGGCGCGTTTCTATTCTTTCGAATCCCTGTGTTCTTGATATTCAGATCCGAATAGATAGGTTCATCTCGATGTTGAATGAACCTCTGAATTGTCATAGATCCAATGGGCTAGTAACGCTGACGCCTGGGCGGTTCATTACGTGTGTGTAGATCATGGTGGTTGATACGTCTGAATGACCCAGTAGCTCCTGTACGGTACGAATGTCGTGGTTTGATTCGAGAAGGTGAGTTGCAAAACTGTGCCTGAACGTGTGGCAGCCAACCCGTTTCCTGAGACCACAACCTTCTGCTGCTTTTTTTACCGCTCTTTGCAGTCCACTTTCGTGCATATGGTGACGGCGTACAACGCCTGATCGTGAATCTACCGACAACCTGCCTGATGGGTAGAGAAATTGCCAACGCAGCTCTTTTGCTGCATTCGGGTATTTTCTGGAAAGGGCTTCCGGGATTACAGTCTCACCATGGCCGGCTTTCAGATCCTGTTCATGTAAAAGCTTAACTTTGCAAATCTGCTCCTCCAGCTGTACTGACAGGCTTTTTGGCAAGGGAACAAAACGATCTTTCTTGCCTTTGGCCTGTTGAACATGAATACGTTTGTACTCAAAGTCGATGTCCTTGACCCGCAGCGTCAGCGCTTCCATTACTCTCATACCTGTACCGTAGAGCAAGGATCCAAGCTCACGCTGCCAGCCATCGAGTTCTTCCAGCAGCGCTTTTACTTCCATGCGGGACATCACGACTGGAATCAGTTTTTTGCGTTTGGAGCGGGCGAAATTTTCAAGATTGTGTAAAGGCGCTTTCAAAACCTGTTTGTAGAGAAAAATCAAAGCATTCAAGGCCTGATTCTGAGTACTTGCACTGACATTGCCGGTGACGACCAGATCGTTCAGGTATTTTGCCACATGATCCGCTCCGGTTTTTTCAGGTGATTCGCCTTTACAGAATACAATGTACCGAACCACCCATTGTTCATACGCCTCTTCAGTTCGATAAGCATACCCACGGGCACGAATTTCTGTGACGAGGCGAACGATCAGTTGACGATGTTGCTTGCGTACTTCCGCTAGTGCACCCTTGCCCCGTTTTATCTTGAGATAGGTTAATTCATCAGGGGCGTATTCTCGTGCGGTAGTTGAGTGATCGCTTGATACCGTTCTCGCTGATTCTTTCCAGTAGGACCAGTCTACATTTGCTGCGGCAGGAGATCTTAACTGCTTTACCAAGAGAATTCGGACGGCATCTACCAGTTGTGCAAACTGCCAGTCAGTCAAATTTTCGGCACGGCCGAATTCTTCCAGCCTACTGATGATATCTTCAGACTGCAGATTTGCCGGGTGTCGGTCGTCTCCGGCTTGTATGAATTGTTTGGCTCGTAACAGGTAAAAAGAACGTTGTTTGGCCGGAATTGACTCAGCGGCCAGACATTTCACGTAGTCTGTGCGAACTTGTGCGGAAAAGGGATGATCGTTTGGTCTTTCGTCTGACATGACATTCGTCCTGGAAGTCAATGTTGAGTATTATCGAGCCGAAGGGTAGCATTTTGAATTGATGAGAGACAAGGGGATGATCTTCCATATCAGACTCTTTACTAATAGGATATACAGGTAGTACTTCGTATTGGAGTAGGGGTGGGGTTGGGATGGGAGGAAATGGGAATTTACCTGATACGGCCGACTCGATATATGGCGGTACATACCTGAGTCCACCTAATACTTGTTAGCTTTTATATAATCCACTTCTTAATCATTCGGAGAGAAAATTGTGGACTTAATGGCTTTGGCCCGAAACAAGGTACTCGAGACCGGGCCAGGACCACACGAAATTGGTCTTAGTGCGGTTGTGTTGCACATCGAAACTGCAATCTCGCACCTTGAAAGAGGGCAGAATGGGCCTGACGAATCAGCATTTACAGATGCAATATATAGAACAAATCAGGCCTTTGAAGGCAGTTT
>JBGCEH010000009.1:0-584006 GCA_045106195.1 Granulosicoccus sp. | reverse complement strand
CTGATTGATGAGACGACGGGTGAGTTGACATTCATTACAGCCCCGGATCATGAAACGCGAGAGACGTATGTGGTAGACGTTGTGGTCACCGAAAGTGGTGTTGGCGGATTGAGCGATATACAGACGCTTACGATCACGGTGGCGGATGTTAACGAAGCGCCAGTGATTAGTAGCAATGATGGTGGTGATACTGCAACGATCGTTGTGGACGAAAACCAGACGGGAGTGACTACAGTCATCTCTTCAGATGCGGAAAACAGTTCGCGGACGTACAGCGTGGGTGGTCAGGATGCTAATTCTTTTCTAATTGATGAGACAACTGGTGAGCTCACCTTTGGAACCGCGCCAGATTACGAAACCAGGGTGTCATATGAGGTAAGTGTTAGTGTTACAGAAGCGGGAGCAGATGCATTGACCGACATCCAAGTATTGTCAGTTTTGATAAATGACGTCAACGACCCTCCAGTAATAACAAGTAATGGTGGCGCAGACACTGCGTTTGTATCAGTAGACGAAGATCAGGAAATTGTAACCAGGGTGAATTTCACCGATGCTGACAGTGATAGCGTGACCTACAGCCTGGGTGGTGCGGATGCGACAGTTTTCACCATTGATTTTGAAAGTGGGGTCTTAGCGTTTACCCCTGCCTATATCAAGAAAGTAAATGATACTTATTCGGTTGAAGTAACTGTGACGGATGGTGGTATCGGTGCATTGACTGATTATCAGACACTCACGATTCTAGTAGATGATGTGAACTATGCGCCAGCGATTACTAGTAATGGTGGTGCTGATGAAGCTTCAATTGTCGTTGAAGAAAATCAGACAACGGTCATGACGATAAGCTCGGACGATAGCGACGGTGATAATCTCGTATATAGTCTCGGTGGAGCTGATTCAAGCGCATTCAGAATTGATGAAAATAGTGGTGAACTAGTATTTTTTACTGTTCCGGATCATGAATTCAGAGAAAATTTTAATGTTGATGTCATCGTTACAGAAACAACTGCAGAGGAATTGTACGATATTCAATCGCTTGAAATTTCGGTCGGTGACGTTAACGAACCACCGCGTATCTCAAGTAATGGCGGCAACGATACGGCAGTGATTGTCGTAGATGAAAATCAGACTGCAGTGACTACGATAGTGTCCGATGATGTTGATGGAGATTCTCTATTTTACAGTCTAGGTGGAATCGATTCCAGTGATTTCACTATCGATGAAACTAGTGGAGTACTGACATTTTTGACTGCACCCGATCATGAATTCAGAGGGGCGTATATCGTTGATGCTATTGTTTCGGAAGAGGGCGTATCAGGCCTGACAGACACGCAAAGCCTTACAATCTTGATAAGTGATGTCAACGAGAGACCACTTATTACGAGTAATGGTGGTGCGGGTACCGCTCAGATAACATTGAACGAAAATCAGACAGCAGTCACAACAGTACTATCCTATGATCCTGATGATACTTTAAGAACATATAGTCTGGCTGGTATTGATGCAAGAGAGTTCACGATAGATGAAAATAGCGGTGTTCTGTCATTTATTGAACCGCCGGATTTTGAAAGTAGACAGGTATATAGTGTGAACGTTGTTGTTACAGAAGCTAGTCCAGACGCCTTTGCAGACATCCAGACATTGATAGTCAGGGTAACTGATGTCAACGAAGCGCCCAAAATAACCAGTAATGGTGGACGTGATACTGCCACTGTTTTTGTGGATGAAAACCAGGCTGAAGTGGCAACGGTCAGCTCGATTGATGTCGATGGCGATACCAGAATATACAGTTTACACGGAGCCGATGCAGATGCTTTTGCGATTAATGAACGCAGTGGTATCCTGACGTTTAACTCAGCCCCGGACTACGAAAGGCGTGACAGGTATGTCATTGACATAAATGTGACTGATGAAAGCATTGACCAGTTGACGGATACGCAGAGGATGAGTATCACTATAAACGATATCAATGAGCCTCCAGTGATACTCAATAACGATGGCAGTGATAGGGCGTCAGTTGCCGTAAATGAAAATCAATTAGCGGTGGCTACGATAGTATCTGATGACTCTGAAGGTAGTTCAAGAATATACAGTCTGGGTGGTATTGATGCCAGCGAATTTATAATCGATGAGAGTAGCGGTGAGTTGTCTTTTCTCAATCTCCCTGATCATGAAGCAAAGCACACCTATACTGTAGATGTGATTGTTACAGAGTTGGGGGCGGATAGTCTAAATGATGTGCAGATCCTAACAATATCAGTAAATAATGTTAATGAAGCACCATCGATCACTAGCGATGGTGGTGGGGATTTAGCGACAATTTCTGTCCAAGAAAATCAGCTTGCAGTGACGTCAGTAATATCTACTGACGTTGACAGTAATACGTTGTTGTACAGCATTACCGGAGGCTTGGACCAGGATGAGTTTTCTGTAGACATTATTAATGGCAATCTGGTGTTTATTTCCGCTCCTGATCACGAGATCCAAGATAGTTATGAGGTCGAACTGACAGTGATGGATAACGCTGGATTGACTGATGTTCAGACCCTGACAATTATTGTTGACGATGTCAATGAGTCACCCGCTATTACTAGCGATGGAGGTGGCGTTACAGGATCCAAGATAGTGTCTGAAAATCAATTGTCAGTGACTATAGTTACAGCTACTGATGTGGACGAAAATGATAGTCTGACATACAGCGTTATAGGTGGTAACGACGCCTTACATTTCGTTATTGACGAGTCAAGCGGTGTACTCACTTTTAAGGAAGAAATGAACTTTGAGGTTCCCGATGATATCGATACTGACAATATCTATGAGGTAATTGTTCAGGTCGTTGATCAACAAAGTGGATTTGATACACAAACTGTCAATGTTATCGTGTCAGATGAAAATGATAGACCAGTGATACACAGGCAATGGCCGGATCAACTACTGGAAACTGATTCGATTGTAACAGTCGATAATAAACTGTTTTATGATGAAGATGGCGACATGCTCAGTCTTTCGATAACACGACTGGATGGAAAATCGCTTCCCGACTGGATAGTATTCAATCAACAGACTACCGAACTAAGCTTGGGTGTCACGCCGACTGAGGCAATAAGTGAAACCTTATTAATAGTAGCAGATGACAATCAAGGTGGGACGGTTAGGATGGAGTTCGATGTTCTATTCAGACCTAATAGTGAACCTCTAGATCTTGTCGAGCCACCCTTGCAGGCTGCATTTTCAACCGTTCAATCTATTTCAGGTTTAACTAACTCACCGATTAGCAGTAATGAAATCAATGTTTCTTCAGTGAGAGAGAGGCAGGTGATTGCGGTTTCAAATAGTGTTAGCTCACCAACAGTTCAAGGAGATATTGAAGATGATGCAATTGATCAAATGGCTTCAATATCAGTGAGTAGCACGCAAAGTATCTTGAGTAATGGTCTTTTTGATCTAATGGATAACGATTCTTTCACCGCATCTTCGCGGGAGTTTGCTGATAGCAATGTTATCACGCAATATCTGTCCGGTAACAGAGTATTGTGGAACTTTGCTTCGGATGCTGAAGTAAGTAAGAGTATATTTAACGATTCAGTGGATATTGCAAACCTTTTTGCTCAGTTGCAACAGCAGGATTCAGAGTTGTTCGACATTTTATCAGCAGATTTCGAAAAGCAGAAGGAAGAACTCGATTCACAAATACGCGCATCACGTGGAGTGGTCGGAACGGCAATATCAGCTACGTCCAGCTTGTCGGTTGGGTATATTCTATACATGTTACGCAGTGGCGCAATCATGAGTAGTATGCTGACCTCATTGCCCGCCTGGCGATTTGTTGACCCGCTTCCGATACTTGGGTCGCTTGAAGGTTCTTTGGATGCCGATAGTGAATCGTTGGAGTCTATGGTTAGCTATCCAGTGAATGTTGATAAGTTTATGTAACAGGCAGCTAGTCGGATGACAGTGTCATGTGGCTGTACACAGGTGATAAAGATGTCTTTGAGATCCAACGAATCGGAAGGCATTATAGGTGTGCTCAAAAATGCAGGTGTAGTAGTGATTTATCGTGTCACACACTTGGGTAACCGCATTACTGGCAAAGAAGTTTTGTATTCAGGTAGTAGTATATTCAACAACTTCGGCGCTGAGTTCACGATAAACAGCTCGTTTGTCTATGAAGATACCAGTGCCAGAACAGTCGGAGGACTGAGTTTGTTCGGTATGATCTATGTATCTGATGTGTAGTTGTCAATAACACTAGCAGAGTCACTGATGGTCGAGGAATCTACACTTTCGGAGGTGGTGCGACTCTAACAAATTCAGTCATCGCTGATAATAAGTTTGCAGGTATTGATAATGGTATTGAAGCAGTTGTGTTTTTTGATAATTTTAATGCTCCTGAAAATTCAGTCGGCTTCAATCTGGTGGAAGATCGTCAGGATGGTTTCAATATTTACGTTCAGGCGACCGGTATTGTCGGGCAGGATTCTGAAAATTCTTCAACAGAATTACAAGCGAATAGCGCCGAGGTAGTCTTCTTTGGAACGCCTGAGATTATCAGCGATGGCTCAGGATTTGAAGCAAGTAAATCTGTTCCTATTAATCAACGAGAGGTAACCTTAGTTGTTTCGCCTGATGACGTCGATGATATGTACATTTGGTACCTGCAGCTTGGAGGGTTATTATAAGCAGCATGTTTTCATCAATACCTGCGTTGCGATTCGTGGGCCCGCTACCGATTTTAGTTACGCTTGAAAATTCTCTGGTTACCGATGGTGAATCGTTTTATTTTATTATCGGAAACAATGTTTCTTGTTGAACTAAATGATAAAAACAAGAGCGTAAAAGTATCGTTAATGCACTGGAGATGAGTAACATAACTTTAATATGATATTGAGAAGTGTTCGTAATTTTTATTAGTAAATCTGGACTAGTACATGCAGTCCAAGTGGCATGTTCAATACCCATTTCCCGTTGTGAAGTTCAGAAGGGGTAAACCTTTGTCTGCGAATTACCCTTTTACTGCGTTAAGTCGCTGGCGTAATGCTCAACCAGGCTCCTTAGTTAAGCGTCATACGTTATTCGATGTGCTGGAACCGCGGTTGCTTTTCTCAGCCGAGCACCCGCTTGGCCTTGCAGTCGGTCAGGAAGATTTTTACAAGTATTATCGGCGTGCGGAAGATATTGAACTGACCCGAGACACGTTGTATGTATTGGATGCGCTAGAAAATAAGAACTCAAATAGTGGTATAGATACAGCTGAAGATATCAGTAAGCTGGCCGAATTCAATATTGATTCAGGTAGACAGTTAGCAACGGATGCTTCTTATGAGGTGGGATTTGAGCAGGCTGTTGACTCGATCCCGGGAGGCATTACTACTGAGGTGATAAACGTCACATTGATAGACGAAAATGATGCGCCCGAGCGTGTACCTGATAGGCAAATTGATGTTCAATTATTCGATATTAGAAATCCAATTGCTGTTGGCGATGACGCGTTTTTCGATGAGGATGGCGATGTTCTCAGCTTTTCATTGACGCTCGCTGATGGGCAACCGCTTCCTGACTGGATCATATTTAATCAAGAGACAGAAGAGTTAAGTCTTGGCATCGTTCCATTAGATATAGTAAACGCCAAAGTTCTACTGACAGCAAATGATGGTTGAGGTGGTGTTGCAACGATGCTCTTTGACGTTCAATTCATACCGGATGTCGAGCCAGAAATACAGAACGCTTCCCCTGTGTCTAGTCCATTCATCGCCAGCCCAGAGTTCATCATTGATAGTCCAAATCAACATCTGTCACTTTATGTGAATAGCAATCAGTCAACCACCGTCTCAGATAATAGCTACACAACATCTGATCAGAACTTACGGAAGGTGCTATCGAACCGATGACATCCGTTGCAGCAGATACCTTGAACGGCCTTTTAACTAGTCGCTTTCTGAATATTGGAGACGGGGTCGATGATGAGATGTCTGCCGGGCCAGCGCTCCACGATAATGTTATTTCCGAATATTTATCGGGGCGACGGGTAGGGTGGAGTAAGTCGGAGTTCAGCAATGATATATTTGACGATTCTGTAAGTATCGCTAATTTGTTTGCAATGGCCCAACAGCAGGATCCTGACATGTACGCAATGCTTTCGGATAGCTCTGAAAGTCGACGAGAAGAGATGGAATCTCAGATTGCGTTATCACGAGGTACTGTTGGCACGGTTGTAACAACGACATCGGGCCTGTCAATCGGTTATATCCTTTATCTGTTGCGTGGCGGTATCTGTTGCGTGGCGGTGCCATCATGAGCAGCATGTTGACGTCACTACCCGCCTGGCGTTTTATTGATCCGCTTCCCATTATCGGGAGCCTCGGTGGCTCATTGGAAGCTGACAAGGAATCTTTGCAATCTATTGTCCATCGCTCTGAAAAGACAACAAGCTAGAAGTCTCGGTGGCAAGCTCGACTCGCTAATGCCATACTACATTCGGCTAATTTCGTGGAACCAGCTATCGTGAGACAATTTCCGAAAAGACCTATCGGCAATACATCGTTAATGGTGACAGAACTGGGTCTGGGCTGTGCCGCCATGGCGGGTAACCATAGAACTGTAGCGGATACCGACATGGAAGCTGCCATTGAAGAAGGCTTGTCGAACGGTATCAGCTACGCTGATACTGCACCATTTTATGGATTTGGCCGCTCTGAACATTTCGTAGGTCGCGGCCTCAGGCACCGGAACAATTGGGTCTTGTCGACAAAGGCAGGTCGTCTGTTAGCGCCGGGGTATCCAAAGGATGCGTCTGCTGCCGAATGGCCAGGGAGTTTTCCTTTTCACCAGGTGTACGATTATTCTTACAGCGGCGTGATGCGTTCCTACGAGGACAGTTTGCAGCGTATGGGGCTGGACCATATTGACATTTTATTGTTGCATGACATCGGTGAGATGCAACATGGGAAAGCCAATGCCACCTTGTTTGCCGATGCCATGTCCGGTGGATACAAAGCGCTGGATGAATTGCGTTGTGCTGGCGATATCAAGGCTATCGGATTGGGTGTAAACGAAAAAGAAGTGTGTCAGCAAGCCTTGCAGCATGGGCAATGGGATGCGTTCCTCCTGGCTGGTCGTTACACTTTGCTTGAGCAGACACCTTTGGATGACCTTTTTCCAGCGTGCGAGCGGGCAGGTACTTCGATTATTCTTGGTGGGCCATTTAACTCCGGCATTCTGGTTGGAGGTAAAACCTGGAACTATGCCGAAGCACCCGAAGAAATTACGAAAAAAGTGAGTGCGATCAGTGTTGTGTGTGCAGCGAACGGGGTAGACCTAGCATCTGCTGCACTTCAATTCCCCTTGGGCTCCTCATTGGTGTCCAGCGTCATTCCCGGTCCACGCTCGCGTCAGGAGATGAAACAGATTCTAGGCTGGTTCAACGCTGATATTCCACCGAGCTTGTGGTCTGATCTGAAGAACGAGGGCCTCATGCATTCTGAAGCCCCAATTCCTGCCTGATAGACGTTCTGCTTTTAACTCTTTACGGAAACAAACGTACCTGGAGCATCTTCAATTACGCCAAGCTTACCTGAGCCTGGAATGCGCTTGGCGACTTTCTTGCCGGAGTGCTCGGACAGCCACTTGTCCCAGTCGTTCCACCACGATCCCTTATGTTCCTCTGCGCCTTCGAGCCAGGCATCAAGGTCTTTTGGCTGGTCCTCGTTAATCCAGTGATTGTATTTCTGCGCTGCCGGCGGATTGATCACCCCTGCAATATGTCCTGAACCCGCCAGCATAAATCGGACTGGTCCCCCATAAAGGCCTGTCGACTTGAATACCGACGGGTAAGGCGCAATGTGGTCTTCCTTGGCGGCCTGTAGATAGATGGGGATAGTCACTTTTGACAAGTCGATAGGCACGCCTTTGAGCGTGATGCCACCTGGTTTCGAGAGGTTGTTATTAATGTACATCTCTCGCAAGTAGAACAGATGTGTTTCACGCGGCATGCGTGTAGAGTCTGCATTCCAGTAGAGCAGGTCAAATTTCAGCGGATCTTTGCCGAGCAAGTAGTTGTCTACATAGAACGACCAGATAAGATCGTTGGAACGCAGCATGTTGAAGGTCGTTGCCATCGATTTACCTTCCAGGTAGCCCTTGTCACTCATCATGCGCTCGAGGTTGTCAACCTGTGCCTCATCAGTAAAGAGTTTCAAGTCGCCAGCTTCTGAGAAGTCTGCCTGGGATGCGAAGAAGGTGGCTGCCTTGATCCGGTCATCGCCTTTCTCTGCCATATAGCCCAGTGTAGAACTAAGCAGCGTACCGCCTATGCAATACCCGATCATTGAAACTTCAGCGACACCCGTTGCATCCTCTACTGCATCCAGCACATCTAGAATGCCTTCCTGCATGTAGTCCTCAAAAGTTTTGCCTCCCAATTCCGAGTCAGGATTTACCCATGAGATGACAAATACGGTATAACCCTGTTCTACAGCCCACGCGATGAACGAGTTCTTGGGTTGCAGATCCAGAATGTAGTACTTGTTTATCCAGGGCGGGGCAATGACTAGTGGGCGTTCGTAAACTTTTGCTGTCGTGGGTTCGTACTGTATAAGCTGTACCAGATCGTTCTGATAGACAATCTTGCCGGGAGTGGTGGCGATGTTCTTGCCCAGCTCGAATGCATCAGGATCGCTCATCATGATGCTCAGCTGACTCGTTGCAGGGTCGAGATCACGCTGAAGGTTCTGTAGTCCCTTAACAACGCTTTGTCCATTGGTCTCCACCATCGTACGAATGGCTTCGGGGTTAGTCATGAAGAAATTGGAGGGCGAGAATGCGTCTGCCAGCAGCTGAGAATGAAATACAATCTTGTTTTTGTCCGCTTCACTCAGACCTTCTATGGAGGTCATGGTTTTGACCATCCACTTACTGGTAATCAAGTATGACTTTCTGATGTAGTCGAACACCGGATTACTCGTCCAGTCATCATGCTTGAAACGTCTGTCGAAGGGCTCATCAGAATTGCCAACACCTTTTTTCATCAGATCCATGGTGGCTTGCTGCATTAGAGCCACATGTTCCTTCCAGAGCTCGTAGTTGGCTTCCATTAATTTCTGAGGATCATTGACCATGACCTTTGTAGCTTCCGTAAACGCAGGACCAATGTTCATCGGATCCATGTTGTTCTGAGTCAGCATCTGATGAGACTGGTTGAACAGCTGTGTCATCAAGGTCGCATTTTGTTGCCAGACATTCGAAAATGTCTTGGTCATTTCTTCTACGTGTTCATTGATTAGCTTTTCTTGATCGCTCACAGGGTTCTCTCGCAATTGTTCATAGGTAGGTCAGCACTAGCAGGCATGCAGGTCTAAAAAATCGTGAGTGGGTTATTTCTTCTCATCTTGATTGTCTCTTTCGGTAGCGCCTTTGAACACTGCATCCCAGGTTTTCATGTTCTGAGCCATGAGATCTCTTATCGTATCTATCGGTGTATTCGATAGCATGTGCTGCATCTGTTCTTGTACGGTACTTTGCTGAGAGACAAAAGTGCTAACACTTTTCTGCAGATACTCAGCCATCATGCCCTGCATGGGATTGCCGTAGAAGCGAATGAGTTGAGCGAGCAATAGCTCGGTCAATATCGGCTGTCCGCCGTTTTGTTCCTGCTCTACAATGATCTGCAGCAACAAAGGTCTCGTGATGTCGTCCCCAGAGGTATCTTCGAGGATCTGGATATCCACACCTTGCACGATCATCTCGCGGATGTCACTGAGCGTGACGTGTTTACTGGCGACGGTGTCGTAAAGCCGACGGTTCGCGTATTTCTTGATTACTCTGGTCTGATTCACAAATACTCTCGGAGAATGATCCGCTGACACCTACACAATGATGTAAGGGGCGAGGTTCGTCAACAATGGAACCTCGCCCTTCATCCGATCCGATAAAGACCAGAAAGGCCAGAAGATTACTTGGCCTTGGCAGTTCTCTTCTTTGCAGCAGCTTTCTTGGCTGCAGGTGCTTTGCTTTTTGTAGCAGGAGCTGAGGAATCTGCCGCTGCTGATGCACTGCTGGATACCATCTCGCCCAGTTCGCCGGCTAGCGCTACATATTCGGCGGCACGTTCATTGACCTTGTCCGCAAAGGCTTTAGTTTCTGCTACACGCTGCTCGTACACCTTCTGAACGTCGGCCTCACCTTCTGGCAGCTTGACCTGAGCGACGGCGTATTCAACCAGATCGCCCATCAGATCGTAGTTTTTACGGGCGATACGCTCGAATGCCTGAGCGGCAACGTTGTTCATATTCTGCATGGGCTCTAGGCTTTCCATGGTCTTCTTCTGCATTTCTGCAATCTGCTCGTTTACTGATTTCATTCTGGACTCCACTTTCGCCAGGCGAAGATTGTGTGGTTACTGAACATCTGATGAAGCGCCTCGAGAGAGGATCTCAGCGCTGTTTAGTCCGGTTTCAGCTTTTGAAAATCCGGCTAACCGTCCTTTAAACTGCGTTGTATCAGGCTTGATGGCTTGCCGAATCGCTAATTGCTACTGCTTCGGCAAGCCGGGATCACAACAGGTGTATCGATTATTTAAATGAGCTGGCTGCGGCTTCAGTCGCCTCTTTTGCCTTGGTACTGAACGCCTGAGCCATGTCGGCATACTCAGTTGCGCGTGTGCCCATCAGCTCTGCGAAAGTTGATGCTTCTGCAACCTGGGCAGATGCAACATTTTGCAGATCATCGCCGGACAGAGGCAAGTTTGCAGACTTGGTAGCGTACTCAAGAACGTCACCTGCCACTGCATAGTTTTGACGAGCGACTTGCTCAGCGGCATCGGCAGACATACCGGCAAAGATTCGGAACGGCTCAAGGGCACGAGTTTGAAGGTCGAGAAGTTGCTTGAATTGCTCGTTCATGTTTTCAGTGATGTTTTGCATGTGAATAACTCCGTTAGGATGGGAAGGAAATTCGTAAGTCTTGTTGCA
Source organism: Granulosicoccus sp. (assembly GCA_045106195.1). Taxonomy (GTDB): domain Bacteria; phylum Pseudomonadota; class Gammaproteobacteria; order Granulosicoccales; family Granulosicoccaceae; genus Granulosicoccus. Next base: position 573,042 of record JBGCEH010000009.1, on the reverse strand, counting down.
GTGCAGTATAAGGGTCTTTATTTTGCAATGCAACATATGGCGGTAAAAAAATTGAGATATTTAATGAAATTATGTTAATACAATGAGTTATGCGATGAATTATGGGTATTGAATTGAGACTTATTTCAAAAATATTCCAACGATAAGCAAAGATACACACTGAAAATGCTGCACTGCTTTGTGTTAAAAATGAGAGAAAATTCCGTCATTCTTTAGCAGTGCTATGGGCTTTCCGGATAATAGATGAACGGAAATATTCGCAGGCCTTGACGCTTGGGACAAAGCCTGGCGATTAAATTGGCGAGCCTGATGTCCATAGAGAAAAAGTGCTCTATAGCGCCTCTCTCGTCGATTTCAGGTCAGTGGCACTCTGGCGTTTGCGCGACATGCAGTTAGCCGATGTGGTAGCCACCGTTAACGGACAGATCGATACCGGTAATGTAGCTGCTATGCTCGTTGGCAAGAAAACTGACCGCTCTCGCGATTTCCTCGGGTTCGGCAAATCTGCCGACGGGGATCTGTTTGACAATTTTTTCCCGAACCGCCTCAGGGACCGCCTGAATCATCGGTGATTGCACATAACCGGGTGACACGCTATTCACAGTGATGCCGTCTCGGGCCACCTCGCGCGCCAGTGCCTTGGTAAAGCCCGTCATACCGGCTTTGGCTGCCGAGTAATTAGTCTGCCCAATTTGACCGCGCTGGCCGTTGACAGATGAAATATTTATTATCCGGCCGTATTTGCGTTCGGTCATGGATGCAATGGCAGGGCGACTGACGTTGTAAACGCCATCAAGATTGGTTCTCAGTACAGCATTCCATTCGTCGGGCTCAAGATTGGTTAATTTGGCGTCCCGTGTGATGCCAGCTGCATTGACAATGACAGAAACAGGGCCAATTCGAGACTCGATATCGCGGATGGCTGCGTTACAGGCATTGGGGTCGGTAACATCAAATGCCATCAGTTCAACGTTGACACCTGAATTTGCAAGCGTATTCACGACTGTGGTGCTACGCTCTATGTCAGAAGGGTGGCAGTTGGCAACAACCTTGCAATCTTCTGCATGAAACTGCTTGCAGAGGGCAGCACCGATAGCGCCTGTGCCGCCAGTGATCAGTACGACGTTATTACTCATGATTGATGGATCCTGTAATTGAAAATGCATTAATCAGTGGAAAGCTTTTTGCGGTGCAGTATACTCAGTAATGGCAAGATTTACACACTGCAATGTAAAAGTTTCCTTCTGTCAGTTGTGAATTTTTTTAAAAAACTACAGTAATTCAGCGATATTAGTGATTTCAAAAATAGAGTTTAATTTAATGTTGTTGCAGTGCAGTATTTTGTTCTTCCTGCGCTATATTACTCATCGCTTTAATAGTCGGGTTTCATGATCGATCAGGATCTCGTTGATACCGCCCTGGCTGCCGGGCATTATCCGGACGCAAAAGGCACCGTAATTGATCACGAACTGTTCAAGGAATCCGGAAGGGTTTCTCGCCACCGGCAATACAGGGTGTATCTGCCTGGCAATTATTCTCGGGACAAACAGTATCCTCTGATCGTAGTGCTTCATGGTTGTCGGCAGGATCATTTGGCCATTCAGAGGATTACTGGTTTCGATGCTATTGCAGATAGGGTCGAAGCCATCATTGTCTATCCTTTTGTCACCACCTATTCTGGGTTGAGAACGCAGAATTGCTGGGGATGGTGGCTAAGCCGTCAACGACAGCGTGGTCGCGGTGAGGTAGCAGATCTTAGGCAGATTGCAATGGACGTCAGTAATCGCTACGCCGTCGATACGACAAGAAGACATGTCTGCGGTCTGTCTTCAGGTGGAGCGATGGCTGTTGCCTGTCTAGCGGCCTACAGTGACTTCTGGACCAGTGGCGCAAGCGTTGCGGGTGTTCCTTACGGAGAGAGTACGAATGCGGTACGTGCCAATCCGCACCTGCCTGTTAGGCGCAAAACGGTTAATTCTCTTGTGCGCATGCTCAATAGGGAGCTGATCGCGCCAGCGCCACCGCTGCTTGTTGTCCAATCGAGAGCTGACAAGATGGTCGGGCCAAAACTCGGTGCTAACTTGAGAGACAGTTGGGCAATAGTGTCAGGCTGCGAAGATGCAACAGTAATGCGCTTCGAGCAGGTGTCGCGAGGTGTTGTCTGTAAATTTGAGCAGTTCGCTGCCCGGGGCGAGTTGCATGTTGGGCATTTACTGATTGAGGATCTCCCACACGGATGGCCGGGTGGTGTAGCAGGCAAGTTCTGTATACCTGATGCTCCAAATGTCAGCGAGTTGATCTGGGTATTCTTCGAGCACATTGCACAGGCAGGCGTAGGGTCGAATCTGCCAGAGCTCAAAGTCGCTGCACAATAAACGGTAAATACTCATTAAATCTCCAGCGTAAATCCTCTGCTTGCGCCGGTTCTAGCGCTTACCGTACGGTGTTTTTCATTCTGTTCCTTGTATTCTGTTGAGCTTCGTTCTTGACTTGATCGAAACAACGCTGATCGTAATTGCGCTCATGCATCCTATCGACAACGGCCTGGAACTTCTCGGATTCGATGCGATCTATTGCCGGTGTTATCATGTTCTGCAATACCTTTACCTGTCACGTTGCAAACATCCTTTCTAACACCGCCAGTGGGTTTCGCCTTGTGCCATCTCAAGGGTATATGCCATCCGGAAATTCATTTAACCCACATCTATTGAGGCGTTATCCCGTTTGTTCAATCTACTGCAACTGACGGGTCTGGCTTTGGTGTTTGCCTTACTGGCGCTGGTTGCCTGGTTACCATCAGTAGCAAACCAGGAGTCAGCTCAACAGATATATCTTGGTCGTTGGTCGTTGGTCGTTGGTCGCAAGTGCTTCTACGCCAGTTCATCGGTGCGGCGGTTCATTGTTGCTGCAGAAGCGTTAATATACCGCTATGCATAATCCTCTGGATATCAGGGCTAAACCAGTGTCCGGGAGCTTTATGCGCATAACTCAATTATCCCGTGCGATTTCAAAGGGAATAGGTAAAAATGAATAGAGAAGTCAACGATATCGACCCGATCGAAACATCCGAATGGCGTGATGCCATTACTGATGTCATCGAGAAGGACGGTGGTGAGCGCGCGCATTATCTATTGGATCGCGCTGTTCAGGAGGCTCGTGAGCACGGAACGAACCTACCTTTTTCGGCCACCACGCATTACCAGAACTCTATCCCTTCCGATGACCAGCTGCCATACCCCGGCGATCTGGACATGGAATGGCGAATCCGCACCATTAACCGCTGGAATGCCATGGCCACGGTTGTGCGTCGCAACAAGGTCAGTTCGGAATACGGTGGGCACATTGCCTCGTTTGCCTCTTCGGCCGTCATGTACGACATCGGCTTTAACCATTTCTGGCGTTCGCAGACAGCACATCACGGGGGCGATCTTGTATTCTTCCAGGGTCACGTCATTCCAGGAATCTATGCGCGAAGTTTCATGGAAGGGCGTTTGACCGAGGAGCAACTACTCAATTTTCGTTCGGAAGTTGATGGCAAGGGCTTGTCTTCCTATCCTCATCCCTGGCTGATGCCCGACTACTGGCAGTTCCCGACTGTATCCATGGGGCTTGGCCCGTTGTGCGCCATTTATCAGGCGCGTTTCATGAAATACATGCACAACCGTGGTCATATTGATATGGCCGATCGCAAGGTCTGGTGTTTTCTGGGTGACGGGGAGATGGATGAGCCTGAGTCTTTGGGTGCGATCTCTCTGGCTGCCCGAGAAGGACTCGACAACCTGATCTTTGTCATCAACTGCAACCTGCAGCGCCTCGACGGTCCGGTTCGCGGCAATGGCAAGATTGTCCAGGAGCTGGAAGGTGAGTTCCGTGGGGGTGGCTGGAATGTCATCAAACTGCTGTGGGGCCGTGGCTGGGACGATCTATTGGAAAAAGACTCGAGCGGCATGCTTCGCAGGTTGATGGAAGAGACGGTTGATGGCAACTACCAAACGTTCAAGTCGCGTAATGGTGCCTATGTGCGCGAGCATTTCTTTGGACGCTATCCTGAAACTGCCGAACTTGTAAAAGATTGGAGTGACGATGAGATCTGGAATCTCAAGCGTGGTGGACACGATCCCGAAAAGGTGTACAGCGCTTTCAAGCGAGCCACCGACACGGTCGGTCAGCCTACTTGTCTGTTGATTAAGACAGTCAAGGGCTACGGCATGGGCAATGCCGGTGAAGGTCAGAACATCACACACCAGCAGAAGAAGATGGCCGAAGACCAGCTGCGCGCTTTCCGCGACAGATTCAAGATTCCGGTTAGCGATGAAGATCTGCCCAATGCACCGTTCGTTACTCTAGATGCTGAGCAAAAGGCTTACTGGGCGAGTCGTCGGGAAGCGCTCGGTGGTGAGTTTCCCAAGCGCAACTGGCGTGATGCACCGAAGCTTGCGATTCCTGAGTTGTCGACTTTCGCAACGCAGCTGAAATCATCTGGAGAGCGTGAAATATCAACCACCATGGCGTTTGTCCGGGTTTTGACGACGCTTCTCCGCGACAAGCAGATCGGCAAACAGGTTGTGCCGATCGTGCCTGACGAAAGTCGAACATTCGGCATGGAAGGTCTGTTCCGATCGGTTGGCATCTATAACCCTAAAGGGCAAAACTATATCCCTGAAGATGCCGAACAGATGATGTTCTACAAGGAAAGTAAAAGCGGGCAGATTCTACAAGAAGGCATCAACGAAGCTGGCGGTATGGCAGACTGGATTGCGGCTGCAACCTCTTACAGTGTTCATGGGGTTCCCATGATTCCGTTTTTTATCTATTACTCCATGTTTGGTTTTCAGCGAATTGGTGATCTGGCGTGGGCAGCTGGCGACAGCCGGGCGCGTGGATTCATGCTCGGCGGTACGGCAGGCAGAACCACGCTCAATGGTGAAGGCTTGCAACACGAAGATGGGCATTCACACATTCTCGCGGGCACTGTCCCGAACTGTATCAGCTACGACCCGACGTTCAGTCACGAAGTAGCCGTGATCGTCCACAACGGCTTGCAACGCATGTTTGTTGAGCAGGAGGATGTGTTTTTTTATATCACCTTGATGAACGAGAACTACCGTCACCCCGATATGCCCGAAGGTTCGGAGGAGGGTATCGTTCGCGGTTTGTATTGTCTTGAAAAAGCTGCCAAGCCTGCAAAAGCCCACGTCAATCTCATGGGGTCGGGAACCATTCTTATCCAAGTCATTAAGGCAGCGGAGATGCTCGAAGAGCATTTCGGCATCAGCGCCGACATCTACTCAGCCACCTCCATGAACGAGTTGGCGCGTGATGGGCAGGACGCTTTGCGTTACAACAGGCTCAACCCGTTTGGTGAGCAGAAGGTCCCCTATGTGACTAACGTACTCAGCCAGACCAAAGGCCCTGTTGTTGTAGCCACCGACTACATGAAGAACTACGCGGAACAGATTCGCGAGTTCGTACCACAGTCTTTTACAGTGCTGGGTACAGATGGTTTCGGTCGTTCCGATAGCCGCGTCAATCTGCGTCGATTCTTCGAAGTCGATGCTGAACACATTGCCGCGGCCTCGCTGGTGTCGCTATACCGCGAAGGGTCCATCAGCCAGGCAGACGTTGAAAAAGGCATGCAACTATTCAATGTCGATGGCAGTAAGCCGAATCCGAGGCTTTCGTAATGAATGCACTTTCCTCAACCCCCTCTCAAGGACAATTTCAGATCGCCGCCAGGCACACAGGAGAACAGCATGTCAGCGATTGCAGTAAACGTTCCGGATATCGGCGATTTCACCGACGTGCCTGTTATCAGTATTCTCGTAGCTGTAGGGGACGCCGTCAGCGCAGAAGATCCGCTCATGGAGCTGGAGAGTGACAAGGCCACGATGGAAGTTCCCAGCCCATCGTCGGGTGTGGTCAAGGAAATCAAGGTAGCAGAGGGTGATACCGTCTCGCAGGGTAGCTTGATCATGGTGCTTGAGTCGGAGGCTGCAGTTCCGTCTGCTGATGCACCGCCTGCGCCGACACCAAAGACCGAACCCAAAGCGTCATTGCCCACAGCACCGCCACCGTCGGCGCTCGCGTCGTCTGCTAATGTCGCTGCTGTTAATGAATCAGGTTTTGCCAAGGCTCATGCGTCTCCATCTATTCGGGCATTTGCACGCCAGCTGGGCGCAGATCTTTCCCAGATCAAAGGCAGTGGTCGCAATGGACGCATCCTGCGTGAAGACGTTACCTCCTATTTCAAGGGCGCTACAAAAACAGCAGAGCCGGCGGTTGCCAGAACCGATAGTGGTATGGGCATTCCACCCATACCTTTGGTCGATTTTTCAAAGTTTGGTGCCACCGAAGATGTGGAGATGTCACGCATCAAGAAGCTCTCGGGTCCGGCCTTGCATCGGAGCTGGTTGAATATCCCTCACGTCACACATCAGGAATCTGCGGATATTACCGATCTCGACAAGTACCGCAAGGAGATGGATACACAGGCCAAGACTGAAGGCTATCGTGTGACGTTACTCAGCTTCATTATCAAAGCCAGTGTTTCCGCGCTGAAGACACATTGGGAATTCAACAGTTCATTACACCCAGATGGCGACAAGCTCATCAGGAAGTCCTACTACAACATCGGCTTTGCTGCGGATACGCCCAATGGTCTGATGGTGCCTGTCATAAAAGACGCTGAGCGCAAAGGCCTGGTGGAGATATCCAAAGAACTGGCAGGCCTGTCGTCACAAGCGCGTGAGGGCAAACTGAAGTCGCAGGACATGCAAGGTGCAACGTTTACCATTTCTTCACTCGGTGGTATCGGTGGTACCAGTTTTACTCCGATCGTGAATGCACCTGAAGTCGCTATTCTGGGTCTCACACGATCCAGACTTGAACCGGTCTGGGATGGTGAGCAATTTGTACCGCGCAACATGCTTCCGATGTCCCTGAGTTATGATCATCGTGCCATAGACGGTGCCCTTGCTGCTCGGTTCGCGGTCACCCTGAAACACCTGCTCGGCGATGTTCGCCGGCTGATGCATTGAGGAGATAGTCATGGACATCAAAGTTCCTGATATAGGTGACTTCTCCTTGGTACCAGTGGTCAATGTGCTGGTGTCGGTCGGCGATGTTGTAAGCTTGGAAGATCCGCTTATCGAACTGGAAAGCGACAAGGCCACGATGGAAGTACCATCGCCAGTCTCTGGCACAATCACGCGTATCGACGTAAAAGAGGGTGACGAAGTGTCCGAGGGCAGTGTTATCGCAGGTATTGAAACCTCGGACGAAAGCGGCGCTAGAAAGTCCTCACCCGCTGTTTCAGGAACCGGTGCCACAGCCAGCGCAGAACCTGCAGGCTATGGATCCGCTGCCGGTGTCCATGAAACACTCAGCGTTACCGTACCTGATATTGGTGACTTTGCCGAGGTGCCTGTTGTCTCCATTCTTGTGTCACCGGGTGACAAGGTATCTGCAGAAGATCCACTGATCGAACTGGAAAGTGACAAGGCCACCATGGAGGTGCCTTCACCTGCTGAGGGTACGATTGTTGATATTGCTGTCAAGGAAGGTGACAACGTTTCCGAAGGCTCATTAATACTAACGCTTTCAACGGGTCAGGTAGCCGTGTCTGCGCAGGTAGCGGATGTAGCGCCCGTCACTGCCAGTCGTCCAACTGCTCCAATGACCGGTGATATCCATGCAGAAGTTCTGGTCCTTGGTTCGGGCCCTGGAGGCTATACTGCTGCATTTCGCGCAGCCGATCTTGGGCTGCAGTCAGTACTGGTAGAAAAGTATCCAAGTCTGGGTGGTGTATGTCTGAACGTCGGATGTATTCCGTCAAAGGCGTTGTTGCACAGTGCAAAAGTGATCACTGAATATGAAGAGATGGGCGAACATGGTTTTACGTTCGTAAAGCCTGAGATCGACCTCGACAGACTTCGAGGCTGGAAAGAGAGCGTGGTCAACAAGCTGACAGGTGGTCTCAAGGGTCTGGCTAAGGCGCGCAAAGTTGACGTTGTGCAAGGCATCGGACAATTTGCTGGCCCCAATACGCTGCGTGTATCCGGTCCGGATGGTGAAAAACTGATTAGCTTTGATCAGTGCATCATTGCGGCAGGCTCAGAGCCTGTGACTTTGCCCTTTGTCCCACATGATGACAAACGTGTGCTGGATTCGACCAGTGCGCTTGCGCTGGAAGACATCCCCAAGCGCCTGCTGGTGCTAGGAGGTGGAATCATCGGGCTGGAGATGGCAACGGTCTTCGAAGCGCTGGGATCAAAAGTCTCCATTGTCGAACTCATGGATCAGATCATACCCGGCGCCGACAAGGATATTGTCAAGCCTCTGCATGGACGGATAAAAGAGCGTTATGAAAATATCTACCTTAAAACGAAAGTTACTGCGGTAACGGCCAGCGGTAATGGAATGAACGTCACCTTCAGCGGACCCGAAGGCGAACACAGTGATGTTTTCGATAAGGTACTCGTCGCTGTCGGTCGTCGGCCAAACGGATCAAGTCTGGGTCTTTCGAATTGCGGTGTTCAAGTTGATGAACGGGGATTCATTAACGTTGACAACCAGCAACGTACGAATGTAGCGCACATCTTTGCTATAGGAGACGTTGTCGGACAACCAATGCTTGCACACAAGGCGGTGCATGAGGGCAAGGTGGCAGCGGAAGTCTGTGCTGGCATGAAGCGTGTGTTTGACGCACGCGTTATACCGTCTGTCGCCTATACAGATCCTGAGGTGGCGTGGGTCGGGCTGACGGAGAATGAGGCAAAAGCAAAAGGTATCAAAGTGGGCAAAGGTGTTTTCCCATGGGCTGCAAGTGGTCGATCGCTGAGTATCGGACGTTCGGAAGGTATCACCAAATTGCTGTTTGATCCCGATACCGATCAACTGCTGGGTGCGGGTATAGTTGGGCCTCACGCAGGTGATCTCATCGCAGAGGCAGGTCTGGCCATCGAGATGGGAGCAGATGCAACTGATCTGGGACATACCATTCACCCGCATCCAACCTTGTCCGAGACCGTAAACTTTGCTGCCGAAATGTTCGAAGGCACTATCACCGACTTGATTCCTCCCAAACGCAAACACTGAAATTTCTTATCCAACCTTTTCACGGAGTTGTAAAGCATGAATGACGTAGTGATTACCGGCGCAGCCCGTACGCCCATCGGTTCCTTTCTAGGCAGTCTGTCGACGGTCTCCGGCAGTGAGCTGGGTACAACGGCCATCAAGGAAGCTCTGAGTCGAAGTTCGGTCTCGGCGGATGATGTCAGCGAAGTTATATTTGGACAGGTACTTACTGCCGGATGCGGTCAAAATCCGGCTCGTCAGGCGGCTATTCATGCTGGCATCCCGGCAGACAGGACAGCGGTCACTATCAATCAGGTCTGTGGTTCCGGTTTGCGAACTGTTGCCATGGGATATCAGGCAATACGTTCTGGTGATAGTAGCGTAGTGGTTGCTGGTGGCCAGGAGAGCATGAGCTTGTCTGCACATTGTGCCCATCTGCGCAGCGGTTACAAAATGGGCAGCGCCGACTTCATTGATACCATGATCAAGGATGGTCTCTGGGATGCATTCCATGGTTATCACATGGGGACTACTGCCGAGAATGTAGCGGCCAAATGGGAAATTACCCGTGAGCAACAAGATGCATTCGCTGCGGCTTCCCAGCAAAAGGCCGAGGCTGCTCAGAAGGCAGGGAAGTTCGCCGATGAGATCGTGCCAGTCACCGTAAAATCCCGCCGCGGTGACACTGTGGTTGATGCTGATGAATACATCAAGGCTGGGACCACGGAAGAAACGCTTGCCAAGTTACGACCCGCCTTTTCCAAAGAGGGCTCAGTCACTGCCGGGAACGCGTCCGGTCTAAATGACGGTGCTGCAGCTGTAGTTATGATGAGTCGCGAAGAAGCAGAAAAACGAGGTGCCCCGGTACTGGCGCGGGTAGCCAGCTGGGCTACTTCAGGTGTTGATCCTGAGATTATGGGTTCAGGCCCAATCCCTGCCAGTCATGCGGCGCTCGACAAGGCAGGCTGGGCAGTGTCAGACCTTGACCTTATCGAAGCTAATGAAGCATTTGCGGCACAGGCCTGTGCTGTTAACAAGGATATGGGTTGGGACGCATCCAAAGTTAATGTCAATGGCGGTGCCATCGCGCTGGGCCATCCCATTGGCGCCTCTGGCACGCGAGTGCTTATCACATTGCTGCATGAGATGCAGCGCCGTGATGCCAAAAAGGGTTTGGCAACGTTATGTATCGGTGGTGGCATGGGCATAGCCATGTGCGTTGAGCGGCCGTAGTAAGCAGCAGTTACCTGAGTAAACAGGTTCCCTTTTTCAGAGCAACTTCAACGGTTGTCAGACAGACTTTTAATTCGGAGAAACAAGCATGGCCAAGATCGCAGTCGTCACGGGTGGTACACGAGGAATCGGTGCTGCTATCGCAATGGCATTGAAAGCCGAAGGCTACAATGTGGCATCAAACTATGCGGGCAATGATGAAAAAGCCAAGGCATTTTCAGAGTCCAGTGGAATACCTGTGTACAAGTTTGATGTGGGTGACTATGCAGCGTGTGAGGCTGGCATAAAACGCATCGAAGATGACATGGGGGGCAAAGTCGAAATCCTGGTTAATAACGCGGGCATTACGCGTGATGGAACCCTGCATCGTATGGATCAGGCGTCGTGGCAGGCCGTTATAGATACTAATCTGGGGTCATGTTTCAATATGTCGCGCCTTGTTATTGACGGCATGCGCGAAAGTAGTTTTGGTAGAATCGTTAACGTCGGGTCTATCAACGGTCAGGCCGGACAGTACGGACAGGTAAACTATGCCGCTGCCAAATCGGGAATTCATGGTTTTACCAAAGCTCTGGCACAGGAAGGCGCAGCCAAAGGTATTACTGTCAATGCCATCGCGCCTGGCTATGTCGACACTGACATGGTGCGTGCCGTGCCGGAAAACGTTCTGGAAAAAATCATCAAAGGTATCCCTGTCGGGCGTTTGGGGCGAGCCGAAGATATTGCTCGAACAGTGGTTTTCCTTGTTGCTGATGATGCCAGCTTCATTACTGGATCGACTATTTCGGTGAATGGTGGGCAACATATGTACTAGATGTTCAAGGAATCTATATCGCTGGCCGCACGGGGTAATTCAGCGTGCGGCTGCACACCTGGTATACGAGCGAGTAGCTTTCAGCCCAATTACAACGTCCTGACCAGCGATTCTGCCGATATATTCTATGTTACGAGTTTGTGAATGAGTGGATTGGTTCTGACTCCCCGGATGTCGCGTCATCGATGAGTACCATGGGCTTCCTACGATCATGGCACCCGTACCCACGTGTAGTCCTGATCATTGGGGTTTTAACGATATCTTGCCTTAATTTGCAGTCCTGGGTGTTTGCTCAAGCTGACAACAGCGACGTCAGCGCTTCGTCCAACCTTCCTGACAGTACTCTGGAGGTCGACGATAAACGTTTCATCGACCAGCATAGAACGCTAAAGGTAGGCGTGGTCAGTGGATCACACCCGCCTTACCAGTACTTCGATGAGACGGAAGAATTCAGCGGGCATTCCATTGAATTCTTGAAGATGATATCCGATGCCATTGGGTTCAAGCTTGAGTTTGTTGCCTTTGATGACATGCCTTCTTTACTCAAGGCGATGGATGCTCGTCAGATCGACATCATTCCCGGTCTTGAAAATATCTCGAAGCGTCGTAACACCATGTTGTTTACAAGCGGTGTTGTACCGAACCCGGCAGCATTGGTTGCCCGTATCAGTGATCAGAACTTATCGGAAAACCCCGATCTTTCCGGCATTCGAGTCGGCGTAGATGCTGATTCGGAAGCAGCGATCAACCTCGCTATTCAGTTTCCGGACGCTATTGCGATAGCGGTGGACAGTGCAGAGCAAGCTCTTGAGTTGCTCATAACTGGCGAAATCACCTTTTATTATGGCCCGGTGTTAAGGCTTTTTGCGCTTGATGATAAGAGGCTGGAACAGTTGGAAGTCAAGCAACGTGTGTACTACGGGACAGGCTGGAATCATATTGCCATTCGATCTGACTGGTCGAAAGTGACTTCTCTCTATGAGCGGTTTGTCAGCAACGGCAGGTTCACCATGGACGAAAAACTGGCAGACCTTGTTGGCGATCGACTTGCTCATCAATTACCGCCGGTGTCGTTGTCGCCATTTCAATCAGCGTATTTGTCCGGCTTTTCGTCTCTTAAAGTGGGGGCCATCCGAGGCTATGGCCAGATCAATGGTGTCGATGAAAACGGAAACCATGTGGGCATTGCTTCAGAATTCACTTCATTTGTCGGTTATCAACTGGGACTGACGCTGGAGGTAAAAGGCTACGAAACAGCAGCAGACATGCAACTGGCTTTGGAGAGTGGTGAAATCAACCTGATTCCTCATTTCGACAACACATTTGAACGGCGTCGGCGATTTATTTTTTCGGATTCCTATATGTCTATGCCATGGCTGCTGGTTGGAAACGCCAATCACGCGCAGCACTGGGATCTGGCGAGTCTTGATGGTGCCCGACTGGCGCTTCGAACTGAACATCCCCTGGCTCCCTGGATTACCCGGAACTATCCTGAACTGGACATCGTTTTCGCAGATACTGCAAAGGCCGCCTTCGACCTGGTCGCCGACGGTGATGCGGAAGCGGTCATTGAGCTTAAGCTGTTTACCAACCGGATGCTGAATTCGGAATTTGGCGGAAAATTGCGGGTGCTTGATGAGCTCAGCGAAGTGGTAGGGCAGTTCGGTTTCGCAGGAAACACAGTTGCGGCGCCGCTCATTCCGTTGATCAACGGCGCTCTGGCGCAGATGGATGATGCCTTGCGCGATCGCATGATCCGCCGTTGGATCGCAGTAGACTATCATCCTGAGGCAAGACTGCAAAAAACATTGTCTGTTCTTGTGTTGCTCGTAGTCGCACTGGTGGTTCTTAGCGTAGCGATCCTGTATTGGAACCGTAGAATTGCTCAGGAAAATCTGAAGCGAAAGCAGGCCGAACGGCTGCTTGTCGATATGACAGACCGATTGAGAACAGGCGTATTCCAGGTCAGACAATACAAGGATAAACCTCTTATTCTGGAATTTTCAAATACCCTCACCCGCAAGATGGCGCGGATGTCTTCGGACAAGGCAAAGCACAACAACAAGGGTTTTTTTGATTATATCGATGTGGAAGATCGTCAGTGGGTGAGAGAAAAACTGCGTGCTTGCATGTCGTCCCGACAACATTTCAGAGCGACATTTCGATTTGATTTTCCTGATCATGAGAAAGGCTGGATACTCGCCGATGCACATTGTAGAGTTGACGAGGATGGTGCTAACGTGTGGAGTGGCTATCTGTTTGATTTAACCAGCGAGCGTTTGCTAAGTGAAGAGCTCAACGAGCTACTACTTTCACGCGATGAATTCATGTCCACATCCGGTCATGAACTGAAAACACCCTTGCAAAGCCTATCGTTGGCGCTTGAGGGCATTACGTTGGACAAACGACCGGCAGAAATAGCCGACTTGCTGGGTTCAGCCAGATCTGCAGTATCTGATCTTGTAGAACTGGTGGATGACTTTGTCGAACTCAGCACGATGAATTCGCGGCCTTTGGCATTAAACAATGACCTTTACGATTTTCATGAACTCATGAGATCGCTAAGTCGCACGTTTACCAATATCGCAAGCAAACAATCCCTGATATTCAATTACTCTATGGATTCGGAAATCCCGCAACGTGTCTGGGGTGATCCGATACGCGTGAAGCAAGTCCTTTACAATCTGTTGGGGAACGCATTTAAATACACTGATGAAGGCTCTATCAGTTTTAATGTTCGTCTTGACAGGACAACTTCCGGCAACTCGCCTGACAGTGGCTGTGATTCTGTTTGGGTTGAGATCACTATTCGCGATACGGGTATCGGTATTGAGGCGCAGTACGTGCCATCGATATTCCAGCCCTTCAGCACGATTGGGCCTTCGAGTAGAGAAAGCACAGGGCTTGGATTGGCAATCGTTGATAGACTGACCGCTGTTCTGGGTGGGAATATTAAAGTCGATACTGAGGAAGGGGTAGGATCTGAATTTACTTTGTATTTACCACTAAATGTAAGCAAGCCCGATCATGCTCTTGACCGCCAACCCGTGATCAAGACCGATGATATCGACTGGAATTTGCATTCGAAAAATCTGTTGGTAGTTGACGATAATCTTCTCGTACGTGAGATGCTCGTCTCATTGCTTCAGGTGGATGGCTGGAACGTTTTGCAGGCTGATTCTGCGACTTCTGCTTTGTCGATTCTTCACTCTGCAGATTGTGTTGCATTGGTAACAGATCAGCAGATGCCTGGTATGACGGGTCTTGAGCTTGCCAGAGCAGTACTTGCCCGCTCCGAAAAACTGGGTAGCCGCCCGGTGTTGATCATGATGAGTGGAGGGATGTCCAGAGAGGATGCGCATCAGGCGCATGATGTTTTTGATGCCGTTCTTTTCAAGCCTATAAAAACTGCACAGATTCGTAACGCTATTAGAACGGCAACCTCAGCAGATTCCAGTATTGGTGGCTGAGGTCGACTTAGTTGTTCGTCTGGAGATTTGCATGGAAACACCAGTGTAGAACTCAATATTTTGCAGTGAATGTATCCCGAAAAGGTGTGCATTGAATTGGCGCGCCACCAGCAAGGCAATAGGAATCAGTCCTTCAGCCTCTTCCTTGTCACTCTGGCAGACAAGTAAGGTCTTGTAGCTCATACGTCACCCATGTGCCGCTAATATGTCAGTAGCTACACTCTATAAGACTCCCCCGCGTAGTCTGTAGATGCAGATCAAACAGAGGGTCATGAGTCACAGGCATTGAAGAGCTGCTTGATCGCATCCAGACGCACAAGTTTTACCGACTTGCCGCTGACTTCTATGATTCCCTGTTCCTGTAGTCTTGAAAACGTACGCGATACAGTCTCCAGTTTGAGGCCTAGATAGCTGCCGATTTCTTGCCGGGTCATGCGCAAGATGAATTCCTCAGCGGAGTACCCCAATCGCTTATAACGCTCGGATATGTTGAGCAGGAAAGCCGCTACACGTTCCTCTGCCTTCATTGATCCCAACAGCAACATGACGCCATGCTCACGAACGATCTCCCGACTCATCACTCTGTGCAACTGCTGTTGAAGTGGTGGAAAATCTCTGGCAATACGCTCAAGGTCAGTATAGGGGATGATGCACACCTCACTGTCCTCCAGAGCGACAGCGTCTACCCCATGACGTTCTGTTGCCACACCGTCCAGTCCCATGAGCTCACCCGGTGTCTGGAAGCCGGTAATTTGATCTCGCCCATTGCTGGCAGCAATGCGGGATTTGAAAAAACCGCTGCGTACCGCATAGAGCGCTTTGAAGTCTTCACCGGCGTGAAAGAGTGTGGCACCTTTTTTCACTTTTTTACGCATGGCAACAATCGAGTCGAGCTGCTCCAGTTCCTGGCTGGTAATTGCTCCCGGCACACAGAGTTCGCGTAGATTGCAATTGGCACATGTCGCTTCAGCGCAGTGTCTGGAGATATTGCTGATTGCTGAAGGAGTTGAAAGACTGATGTTGTTGATTTCGTTCATTATAACTCCGCCACCTTCGGTGGATTCAATGATAACGAACTAGAGATACTACGCCCGCGGATTCAATTATACGGTTCTTACGAAAATAGAGGTGTGATCCTCTTGACTGAGGTCACGGCGCTTCCCGGGCACTGGGTTTTGAATCAACCAACTTTGACTTGATCTATGGACTTCCATGGCAGACGGTGGAAGGCTACAGGCAGACGATCGTATTGGCGGCTGTTATGCGCAAAACATTCGTGGCGTTAATGACTACAGCGACCGCATCATACAGGGTGAACTTGCTGACAAGCTCGTGTTGGTAACGCCGACAGGCTGTAGAAGGGCCATCCGGCTTTCAGCGGGGGTGTTCGAGCGCTATCTGTGCGACGAGCATTCATGCGATCGTATTTCTAGCGTGCTGTGAGTACTGGCAACGGAACAAGGCGCACCCCATGCACACGGAATGCACCTTTTATTTCGGCCGATGTTAAGTCTTGTCTCCAATCTTGTCTTGTGTTCTGGTGTCAAAGTCGCTCGCATCATGGCGTTCGTGTAGTTGCGAAGAGGGTTCCCCGAAAGTGCGGTTTACCATCCGGCCACGATTGACAGCGTCGCGTTCGTCGATCGTATTAGCCCATCGATTCAGGTGCTTGTAGGAACTGGCGTCGAGGAACTCTGCGGCCTCGTAGACTCTGTTCAAGATCAATGCGCCGTACCACGGCCAGATAGCCATGTCTGCGATCGTGTAGGTGTCACCGCACATGTAAGTATTATCTGCCAGATGGCGATCCAGTACGTCCAGCTGTCGCTTGGTTTCCATAGAGAATCTATCGATACAGTACTCGATTTTCATGGGCGCATAGGCGTAGAAATGTCCAAAGCCGCCGCCCAGATACGGTGCACTGCCCATTTGCCAGAAAAGCCAATTGAGGCACTGCGTGCGTCCCGCGTGGTCGCTGGGCAGAAACGCGCCGAATTTTTCTGCCAGATAGAGCAGGATAGCGCCCGATTCGAACACACGTGTCGGTTCACTGGTACTGCGATCCATGAGTGCCGGAATTTTTGAATTGGGGTTGATATCAACAAATCCGCTGCCAAATTGATCGCCATCGCCGATGCGGATCAGAAACGCGTCGTATTCAGCGCCAGTGTGTCCAGCGGCCAGAAGCTCCTCAAGCATGACGGTCACTTTCACCCCATTGGGCGTGGCCATCGAATACAGTTGCAGAGGATGCTTGCCGACGGGTAGCTCCTGCTCGCTGGTAGCCCCTGCGACGGGCCTGTTGATGCTGGCAAAGGTGCCGCCGCTCTCTTTTTCCCAAGTCCACACGGTGGGCGGGGTGTATTCGGAATCGTCGCTCATAGGTGTTTTATTCAATGGTTAGTTAAGTGTGTGTAACGTCGAACAGTGAGTCAACTCATATCATATGCAACGTATACTGGCCGGCTGGCGTAAGTGTACCGTCAACCAGAAACTTACAATCTGGCGTAAGTGTACCGTCAACCAGAAAATTACAACAAAGAGTTTACAACCAGGACGATAATTGCGACTTTCGTGAACAATTCAATACTGAGCCAAATAGCAGGAATCGATTTCGGCACCTCCAATTCAAGTGTTGGTGTCTTTCGCAACGGTTACCCTGAGCTTCTGGATCTTCGCGGTGAAGGGCGCACCGTACCCAGTGCTATTTTCTACTCTACCGAGAGTCCAGAGATCACGTACGGCAAGCAGGCTGTAGCAAGCTACACGCAGGGTACTGAAGGTCGTTTATTGCGCTCGCTGAAGTCAGTTCTGGGCACTGCACTCATGAAAGAGAAAACTCAGATCAGAAACAGGCGAGTTGCCTTTACGGACATCATTGCCGACTTCTTCGGATATCTTAAACGTGAGCTTGACTCGGATGACGATGCTTGCATCGATAGCGTCGTTTTGGGACGCCCAGTTCATTTTGTGGACGATGACGATGAGAAAGATCGCGAAGCTGAATCCCAGTTGCGCGCAATTGCAGGTTCCGCGGGTTTCAGTAACATCGAATTCCAGTTCGAGCCAATAGCAGCGGCACTGAACTATGAAAGCACACTGACAGCAGAAGAGCTAGTGGTGATCGTCGATATCGGTGGAGGTACCGCTGATTTCAGCGTGTTGCGATTGTCGCCCGAACGTCACTTGCACCACGACAGAACACACGACGTTCTTGCCACTATGGGGGTGCATATTGGCGGTACTGATTTCGATCGTCTCCTCAGCCTGCACAGCGTAATGCCTCACCTGGGTTTTGGCACGGGTATCAAGGGTTCCAGCCGTAAATTGCCGGGCTCCATCTACTTTGATCTTGCCACCTGGCATCGCATCCCGCTGCTCTATAACCCTTTATCATTGAACCAGGTACGCCAGATGCAATTGGAGGCACAACGGGCAGATCGTGTAGAGGCGCTAGCCACAGTGATTGATCAACAACTCGGTCATGCGCTAGCTCGTTCCGTAGAGTTGGCAAAAATAGAGCTATCAACGTTGCCGAATGCGTCAATCCGTCTGGACAGGCAAACGAAAGCGTTGGTCAACTGTGATGTGTCTCGTGTGGATATGGAAGACGCTATTAATTCAGCGGTGGCAAAGCTTGCCGAATGCGTGAACGAAGGCCTGGCGAAAGCGGATGTGCGCGCAAACGAGATCGTCAGCGTGTTCTACACCGGGGGGTCATCGAGTGTACCTTGCCTGCGTGCAGCGTTTGAGCAACTACTGCCCAACGCCAGTCATAAGAGTGGTGATATCTTCGGCAGCGTCGGCTTGGGATTGACGATTGATGCTGCACGTCGATTTGCCTGAAGAATACTCTTATGGTGATATTTCTCGCCCATCAGCGTCAAAAATACGAAACCCATCGAGTGTTGGTAAAAGCTGCCTTACCTTTTCGAATGACACCACTGTTGAGATAATACTGTATATATAAATAGATGATTTGAGTATAGCTTCACTGAGTATCAAAGCTCTTCAAATGGAGAGTCGCTGCACATCATCCTGCACACTGCATCATGGCGCGAATGGATTTGCACCGTTCAGAGCTCATGTCTGGAAATTGTTCGAGTACTTCCATGATTTGCGCAATCGTCTGGTCATCGACAAATATTCCATTGCGTGCACGTGACGCTCTGTTACTCTGCTCTGGCTCACCTGGCATCAATACGTCGTCATTGCCTCTGGCTGGCGTGCGGTTTTTTATATAAGCATAAAATTCTTCGGTACGCTGTTCGATGTTCTGGCTATCATCAAATGCAGCAGGATCGATAATGATGGAAAACATGTTGTTGATAACGCCTCGTGGTAAATACGGCATGCTGGCAACAGTGTGATCGCTGGCAAGCGCACCAGCCAGTAGTTCTACAAAAATGCCCAGCCCCGAGCCTTTGTGTGCGCCAAAGGCGGCCAGCGATCCTACGCGTTCTTCTGCCATGGGGGCTGGGTCCAGCGTCTCTATGCCCTGTTGATCGAGTAAGCAGCCCGGTGGCATTCTTTCGCCCTTGTTGTTGGCTACTCTGACTTTGCCGAACGCGACAGTACTGGTGGCAATGTCTAGTAACGGTTTTGCGGTTCTGTTGACGGGCATGGCCATGCTGATGGGGTTGGTTGAAAATCCACTCTGTGCTGCACCGTAGGGTGCAACGATGGGTGCGTGGCCTACAACGTTGACAAAGTGCAGGGATACATAGCCTTGGGCGGCGCAATATTCAGAGTAGGTCCCCACTCTGGAGACATGGCCGGAATTTCGTAATGCGAGGATGGCGACCTTATGCTCAGGAACACTTTTCATGGCGTGATCGAGTGCCAGCAACGCCATGCGGTGGCCGAAGCCGCGTTTTGCGTCCACAGCGGCAATGGCGCCGATTGGTGGCTGGAGTACTGGGGACTGATTAGGCACCAGATTTCCGTCGAGGACCTGCTCGCCGTAAAGCGGCAGCATGCCTATTCCGTGGGAGTCGTGGCCTGTAAGATTGGCGTCGACCAGATGTCCAGCTACGATCGCACGCTCTGCGGGGTTGCAGCCGAAGACCTCCAGCACGGCACTGGCAAAGCATTCCAGCGAGTCAGGGGTGTATTGCATGCGTGCTCCAGCTACTGTCGATGAGTTTTGCAGCTGATGATGATAACCTGTCTTTCGGCTTTCGTTTACTGGGCTTCAGAGCAACCTTGTTATGGTCAGATTCGGCATACTCTCCACTGCAAAAATAGGCCGTGAGCATCTAATTCCTGCCATCTTGCAGGCTGAAAACGCCCAGCTGACGAGCATTGCCTCGCGGGATGGCAAAAAAGCGCGGAAACTGGCCGACCACTTTGGTGCGAGGCACGCCTTTGGGTCCTACGAGGAACTGCTGGCTTCAGAGGCCATCGACGCTGTATACATTCCGTTGCCCACGTCTCATCATGTTGAATGGGCGCTCAAGGCGATTGCTGCGGGCAAACACGTGCTTTGCGAAAAGCCTATTGCATTAAAGGCTTCGGATATCAGTAAATTAATCAAGGCTCGAGACAAGGCCCAGGTTGTCGTGTCCGAAGCGTTCATGGTCACTTATCACCCTCAGTGGTTGAAAGTCAAGGAGCTGATTGCAAAAGGCGTCATTGGTGAGTTGAAGATGGTCGATGCCTCATTTACCTATTTCAACAAGGATGCGGGAAATATGCGCAATCAGCCTGAGCTGGGTGGTGGTGCTTTGCCGGATATTGGTGTTTATCCGACGGTAACGACACGTTTTGTCACAGGGCAGGAACCTACGTCGCTGACGGCATCGGTAGAGTTCGACTCGCAGTTTAATACTGATTGGTATGCGCATACGCAAATAGCATTTGATGGTTTTGATATGCGGATGTATGTATCGACACAAATGGGTAATCGGCAAAGTATGGTCTTTCATGGCGACAAAGGGTTTTTAGAGCTGAGTGCTCCTTTCAACTCGAACCTGTACGAAGGTGACGAAGTCAGCGTCCACAACCGCGGCCATAGCGAAACCCGAGTTTATCGGTATACGGGGATCAATCAATACCGTTGTCAGGTTGAAGCTTTTTCCAGTGCCATTTTGTCAGCGGGAAAGAAGTCGAGCAGACACTCGGTGTACTCACTGGAAAATTCATTGTTAAACCAGAAGGTTATTGATGCTGTTTACAAGGCTGGGAAGTCGGGAAAGCGCGTTAAAGTGTAGAGTGGTATGAACATGGAAGTAATGACAAATTATAGAATCAGAGTGTCCAGCAAGCATCCTCATGTTGCTGCGAGAATACGCTCATTGCTGACGACCAGCAGTCACGATGAGGATAGCCTCGCCGAAAACGAATACGATTTGTTTGAGTGCGGAGACGAAGTTATTTTCATTAGTGTGTCCAGACATGATCAACTGCAAACGATGATTGAATACGAAGCAGAGGATTCGCCCAGTGCGCACACAAACTTTGTCAATGCTCTGAAGGGCTTCCCTGATACGGGTGTCAGAGTGCTTGAGGAGCGCCTGCTGTAGCTCACAATGTAAATGGTAGTTTTCGACCAGCGCTACCGCTGTCAATTCGAGTCCATAGCGTTTCAGCAGCTCATCAGAAGGGGTGCTAGCCAAGGTGTCGATAAACTACCCGGCGTAACTGATGTGCAGGACTTCAATGCTTGCGGTAAAGACGGTAATACAAACACTTGATATCAACACTTTTTGCATAGCGCAGTACGCGCCTTTAAATACGGCTACACCTAGTCAGCAGGTGGATTAGAAGCAGACGTGTAGGGCTGCGCAAGTACATCCCAACAAGCGCCCATCGTATGGTAGTCGGTTTTTCCGGGTGGGGATTTCAGCTTGTCGAATTCGCTACCATCACGATTGCGAATTCTGAACCAGGCGCCTTGTTGGTGATCGATCAGGTAGTTCCAGCTGTATTGCCAGAGCTTGTGATAGTCGTCTATGTAACGTTGCTCACCGGTCTGTCTGTACAGGCGCCATGCAGCGGCGAAGGCTTCCGCGTGTACCCAGAAGTATTTATGGGTGTCCGCAAATTCGCCGTTGGGTGCAAAACCATAGACCAGCCCCTGATGTTCGTGGTCCCAGCCGCGATTCATTGCTAGCTGGTAAAGTTCAATTGCCCGGGCAACCCAGATATCGCGCGGCGCATGTTTGTTGAGCATCATGAGCAGCTTGCTCCATTCCACCTGATGTCCCGGCTGGAAACCCCAGGGTTTGAACAGATCATCTGGCTTGTCGATGTTGTAGTGCATGTCACATTGCCATTGTGAATCGTAGTGTTCCCAGATCAATCCATCGTTCGTTGCTGCAAGATCGATGGTGAATCGTTCAGCGAGGCGTATTGCGCGATCCAGAAAGCGTTGTTGGCCAGTGGCTTCAAAAGCTGCGATTAGTGCCTCGCACATATGCATATTGGCATTCTGCCCGCGGTAGGCGTCGAGGACTGCAAGGGTGCCGTCGCGTTCGTCGGCGTAGGCGCTAGCGTGTTCTTCCCAGAATTGCGCTTCGAGGAAATCCCAGAGTTCGTCGATAATCGGGGTGGCCTGTTCGATACCAGCCTGAACGCAGCTGGCGGCTGCGAGCATGACAAAGGCGTGTCCGTAAGCCATGGCCCGGTTATCGCTTACCCGGCCGTTTTCCATGACCCAGGCATAGTGCCCGGTGTTCTGGCGATGTACTCGTGTGAGAAAATCCAGGCCATCAATGGCCCAGTCACGGTAATGTGTGGTGCCGTAGAGACGGTGAGCGGTGGCATAGTTGAAGACGAACCGTGTTGAGCTGACCAAGTGGCGCATGCCGCTGTCGTACACAGAGCCATCGTCGCGAAAACACTGATGGAACCCGCCATCACTGGCACGAACGTTCGGTTCATAGAATGCCAGAATCCATTTTATATGTCGGTTCAGGAACGCGGGAGATGAAAAATCTGGTATGGCAGGTGTCTTCGAGTCCATCAAGGCTTAGCTCCGGGAAGTGATATGGGTCCGCAGGTGCCAATGCTGCACGAAGCGGCTACCATAGGCCACGTTTTTCGATCACAAGAACTCAGTTTATGCCATTGACCATGAATCGTGAGGTTTTCGTTACCTGTGCAATCACAGGTTCAGGTGCCACACAGGACAAAAGTCCACATGTACCACGTTCCCCGGAACAGATAGCAGCCAGTGCAATTGATGCAGCGAAAGCGGGTGCTGCGATTGTTCATTGTCATGTCCGGGATTCTGATACGGGGGAGCCAAAGCGTGATGTCGCGCTGTATCGGGAGGTCACCGATCGTATCAGGGCGGCAGATGTCGATGTCGTATTGAACCTTACGGCCGGTATGGGGGGCGATATGGTCTTTGGCAGCGCTGACAAACCGCTGCCGCTGGCAGAAGGAACCGATATGGCGGGGGCTGCCGAACGCGTTGAGCACGTCAGGGTATGTCGCCCGGAGATCTGTACGCTGGATTGTGGCACCATGAATTTTGCCGAAAGTGATTACGTCATGACTAACACCCCAGGTATGTTACGTGCCATGGGCTCGCTGATGACTGACATGGGCGTGAAACCCGAGATTGAGGCGTTTGATACGGGGCATTTGTGGTTCGCCAGGCAACTTGTCACTGAAGGTGTGCTGAAAGAGGATGCACTGGTGCAATGTTGTATGGGCGTGCCATGGGGTGCTCCGGATGATCTGAATACTTTTATGGCCATGGTCAACAATATTCCCGATGCCTGGACCTGGTCGGCGTTTGCATTGGGACGGCATCAGATGCCTTATGTTGCCGCTTCCGTACTGGCGGGTGGAAATGTCAGGGTAGGACTGGAGGATAACTTGATGTTGAGTAAAGGCACGCTGGCGACCAATGCACAGCTAGTGGAGCGCGCAGTTACGATTATCGAGTCGCTCGGTGCGACAGTTGTCGGGCCAGATTCGGTACGCAGCCGCTTGGGGCTGGTCAAGCGAGCACCGCTATGAGCAGTATTACGCGGGTTGCCTGTATTGGTGGCGGTGTGATCGGGGCCGGATGGGTCGCTCGGCTGATTGAAAACGGCATTGACGTCCAGTTATTTGATCCGGCGAGTGATGCGTCAGAGAAAATGCAGGCTGTGCTGGATAACGCTGACCGGGCCTATGCAAAGCTGACGATGGCGCAGCGACCCGTTAAGGGACAACTGAGTTTCTGCGACAGTATTGCGGCGGCTGTCGATAAGGCACAATGGATCATCGAAAGTGTGCCTGAAAGGCTTGATGTGAAGCAGGCGGTGTATGCGGAGATAGAGCAGGGTGCATCGGCGGATGCGGTTGTTGCTTCTTCGACGTCGGGCATTATGCCGTCGAACTTGCAAGCGGGTATGCAGAACCCGCAACGGTTGATTGTGGCGCATCCGTTCAATCCGGTATATCTGCTGCCCGTGGTTGAGGTTGTGGGTGGCAACGTGACCGCTACCCATGTTGTCGAGCGAGCGAAAGCTTTTTACAAGACTCTGGGCATGACGCCTGTGCATGTGAAAAAGGAAATCGAGGCGTTTGTGGCTGATCGACTGCTGGAGGCGATCTGGCGCGAATCGTTGTGGTTAATCAAGGATGGTATTACCACCACTAAAGAACTGGATGATATTGTTCGATTGGGTTTTGGGCTGCGTTACGCCCAAATGGGTGTTTTCGAAACCTATCGGATTGCCGGTGGGGAGGCGGGCATGCGGCATTTTCTGGCGCAGTTCGGTCCCTGCCTGACGTGGCCATGGACAAAGCTCATGGATGTACCTGAATACAACGATGAACTGGTAGATCTGATCGCCAGTCAATCCGATGAGCAAAGTGGTCATCACACGATTCGTGAGCTGGAGCGAATTCGTGATGATAATCTGGTGGCTATTCAACAAGCGCTCAAGGCGAATGAATGGGGTGCGGGGCTTGTGTTGGCAGACTATGAGAAACGTCTGTTTGATGCAGGAGCGGGTGGCGGTGACAAGGCGTTGCTCGTTGATCATTCAATGCCAATACGCACCACCGACAGGTCCATTCCACCGGACTGGACGGATTACAACAACCATATGAACGAAGCGCGTTACCTGCAGTGCTTTGGCGATGCCACGGATGCGTTCATGCGAATTATCGGTTGTGATGCGCAGTATATTGGTAATGGCTTGTCCTACTTTACGGTCGAGACGCATATCCGGCATCTGGATGAGGTGCGTGTTAACGAGCGGGTGTTCACCACGACTCAGGTTCTGGCCGGGGCTGGTAAAAAAATGCATTTGTTTCATCACCTCTATCACGACAATGGCAAGTTGCTGGCAACGGGTGAACACATGCTTATTCATGTTTCCCTGGAAACGCGTGCTGCCTGTGTTCCCGACGCTTCCGTTTTACACGCTCTGGAACATATCGCTGAAATGCACGCTAAGCTACCTGTACCGGAAGGCGTCGGGCGATCTGTCGGGCAGCGCCTTTAAAGCAATCAACGATAACGATTAACCTACTCCATGACCTTCGCCTTGTCTGAAGAACAGCAGATGATCGTCGACACAACGCGAGCGTTTGTCGAAAAAGAACTGTACCCGTTCGAGGCTGAGATTGAGCGCAGTGGTGTGCTGGATATGGAAGTTGTGCGTGACATTCAAGCCAAGGCTATAGAGGCGGGTTTGTATGCCGCCAATATTCCTGAGCAGTTCGGGGGGGCGGGACTGGATACGCCTACCTGGTTACTGTATGAAAAGGAGCTTGGCAGGGCCAACTATGCCTTGCACTGGACTGCAGTTGCAAGACCATCAAATATTCTGTGTGCCGGAACCGATGATCAGAAAGCGCGCTACCTGGCCCCCTGTGTTGCTGGAGAAAAGTGGGATTGTCTGGCAATGACTGAGCCCGGGGCCGGATCTGATTTGCGCGGTATGAAAGCGACAGCCAGACGCGATGGTGATGACTGGTTATTGAACGGTACCAAACACTTTATCTCGCATGCAGATATAGCAGATTTTGCTATCTGCTTTATGGCCACGGGAGAGGAAGATACACCCAGAGGGCCGAAGAAACTGATTACCGCCTTTTTTGTGGATAAGGGGACACCCGGTTATTCGGTACTGGATGGATATCGGAATGTGTCGCATCGTGGATATACGAACTCCATACTGCAGTTTGATAACTGTCGGTTGCCGAACGAGCAAGTATTGGGTGAGGTTCATAGAGGCTTTGATGTGGCAAATGCCTGGCTCGGGGCCACTCGATTGCAAGTGGGAGCAACCTGTCTTGGGCGTGCTTCGCGAGCGTTTGAACTTTCGGTGGACTATGCTGCACAGCGTGAACAGTTTGGTCAAACCATCGGCAGGTTTCAGGGGGTGTCCTTCAAGTTGGCCGATATGGCCATGGAGATGAAGGCGGCAGAGCTGATGATCATGGATGCCGGATGGCGCTACGATGAAGGCACTGCCAGTGATGCGGATATGGCGATGGCCAAACTCAAGGCTACCGAGATGCTGGCCATGGTCGCGGATGAAGCTATTCAGATACACGGCGGTATGGGGCTAATGGCTGATCTGCCGCTTGAACGTATCTGGCGTGATGCGCGCATAGAGCGGATATGGGAAGGCACCTCGGAGATACAGAGGCACATAATTTCCAGATCGTTGTTACGCGCCAAAGGTAGTTAGATAACCGATTACTTCCATAACGAGCTATAGAGCATGAGCGAATCATCTCCGATCAGAACACGCATACAAGGCGCGGTTCTGGAAGTTACTCTCGACAGGCCCAAAGCCAATGCTGTGGATCTTGCTACCAGTCGCGCGATGGGCGAGGTGTTTCGTGATTTTCGTGATGATCCTGCGCTTAGGGTTGCGATACTCACCGCGGCAGGTGAAAAATTCTTTTGCCCCGGTTGGGATCTCAAGGCTGCGAATGATGGGGATGCCGTGGACGGTGATTATGGTGTTGGTGGTTTTGGAGGCTTGCAAGAGCTTCCAAATATGAACAAGCCCGTTATTGCTGCAATTAACGGGATCTGTTGTGGTGGGGGTCTTGAAATCGCCTTGTCTTGTGACATCATTCTGGCGGCAGAGCATGCAAGCTTTGCCTTGCCAGAGATAAATTCGGGAACCGTTGCTGATGCTGCAAGCATCAAGTTACCCAAGCGAATTCCTTATCACATTGCCATGGAAATGCTGTTCACCGGACGCTGGCTCGATACGGAGGAGGCTGCTCGCTGGGGATTCGTCAATCATGTTTATCCTGCTGCCGACCTTATGTCACAGGCCCGAAATATGGCGGAATATCTTGCCGCGGGACCCCCGCTCGTGTTTGCTGCCATCAAGGAAATAGTGCGTAACGCTGAAGACAGTACGTTTCAGGATGCCTTGAATCGCGTGACCAAAAGACAGTTGCCGAGTGTGGACACGTTGTATGGTTCGGAGGATAACCGTGAGGGATTTCGTGCTTTTTCTGAAAAGCGCGATCCGATATGGAAAGGTAAATAAGCTTGAATCTGCGGATCATGAAACCCCTTTAGTTTGGATACCAGGGCTGCATGGGGTTAACTGGCGTGTATGTAGCACGCAAAACCAGCATCTAGACAACTGTGAAATCTCATGGAAAATAACGTAAGCGGTCGCTCCACCCTGAACAAGGCCTTGCGTCTTAATCTGGATGACAAGAAATACGGCACCATTGCCGAGATTGGTGCAGGCCAGGAGGTGGCCAGACAGTTTTTTCTGGCAGGTGCTGCTGCGGGTACGGTGGCCAAGACTATTTCCGCTTACGATATGCAGTTTTCCGATGCTATTTATGGCACTCAGGACGGAGGACGCTATGTTAGCCAAGCTCGGGTGAAAGCAATGCTGGATAAGGAGTTCAGTCTTGTGGTATCTCGCCTGGGAACATCCAGGCCAAAGTCGTCACGCTATTTTTCGTATGCGGCAACTGTATCAGCCAAGAGTTTCAATCGTAGTAATGAGTGTCATGCCTGGTGTGGTATTCGTCTTCAGATGTATCCGCAGGCTGAGGCCTCGGACATCATCGTGCATGTGAGGATGCTGGAAGATACGGCTGAGCAGCAACAGGATACCCTCGGGGTTATTGGCGTAAATCTTATTTACGGCGCCTACTATTATTTTGAAGATCCGCGCCGATTGATCGACTCGCTAACTGATAATCTGCCCTTGGATGCTATCGAGATAGATTCCATTGAGTTCAAGGGTCCGTACTTTGATGATCTGGACAACCGCGCTAAAAACCTGCATCTGATCAGAAGCCGGAAGACTCGCGCCATTATGTTTACACCCGATGGTCAGGTCGCGATACCTGCCGAGATGCTGTACAAGAAAAACGTACTGACCACTCGCGGCTCGTTCAAACCGGTTACCCGGCTTAACAGTGACATGATTGCCCAGGGGTTTGAAGCGTTTAAGGCGCTTGATGGTGTAGAAGAAGACAACACAATTGTACTGGCAGAGATATCCATTAATGACAGCTATGGAAAGGATCTCATGGTGTCCGAACAGGACTTGATTACACGGGTAGAGTTACTCAATGAGCTGGGTTACAGCGTCATGATCTCTAGTTACACGCGCTACTTTTCTCTACGTGCCTACTTTCGTCAGTACACCGCTAAGCAGATAGGCATTGTGTTGGGGATGGTCAATATCAAGGAGATTTTTGACGAGAAGAAGTATGTGGGTGTCGAAGGTGGAATCCTGGAGGGTTTCGGCAAGCTGTTTCCCGATAACACACGACTTTTTGTTTATCCAGAGCTCGATGAGGATGACAAGATGAAAGACTTTACTGATATAAAAGTGGCAAAGAACATGAATTTTCTTTACCAGCATCTCCTGGAAAATCAGTTCATTTCGGGCATTCAGTGCCATGATCCGTCACTGCTAAAAATCTATTCCCGCGACGTGTTGGCACAGTTGCCCAAAGGGCGAGGTGAGTGGGAGAAATCGGTGGCTGAGAAAACGGCAGAACACATTGTCAACGATCGCTTGTTCGGCTATCGCGGCTAAACAAGGCAATGGCGGCAGGCGGCCGTTTAAATGACCGCCTGATACTCAACCTGACTCAGACGATGTCAGGCATTGACATCCACAACCACGCGGCCGCGTACCTGACCCTTTAGGATTTGTTTGCCTAGCTCAGGCAAGTCGCTAAGCGTTGCTTCTGTGATCATGCTCTCCAATTTATTCATGGGCAGTGCATCGGTCAGGCGCTGCCATGCGCGCAGGCGATTGTCATAGGGCTGCATGACAGAATCGATGCCGAGGATGTTGACGCCTCGTAGCAGGAACGGGATAACAGTTGCGGGCAATTGAGCTCCACCGGCCAGACCTAGTGAGGCCACTGATCCTCCGTATTTCAGTTGTCCCAGTATGCGTGCCAGCATTTCTCCACCGACGGCATCGACGCAGCCTGCCCAGGTCTCGGTTTCCAGTGGGCGTTTGACGGTTTTGTTGATATCCTCACGCGCCACAATCGTGTCTGCACCGAGCCCCTTCAGATAGTCAGCAGCTTCGGGGCGTCCAGTGACGGCTGCTACTTCGTAGCCCAGATTCTTCAAGATAGCGACAGCGACCGAGCCTACACCGCCTGCGCCACCGGTAACCAGTACTGGTCCATTGTCTTTTTTCAGGCCGTTGTCCTCCAGCGCGATGACAGCCAGCATGGCAGTGATTCCAGCTGTGCCTATCGCCATGGCCTGACGAGTGCTGATACCGTCAGGTAAGGGGACAAGCCACTCACTCTTGACTCGTGCCTTTTGAGCGTAGCCGCCCCACCAGGCTTCACCGACGCGCCAACCAGTCAGGACGACCTTGTCGCCGGTGCTGTATTGGCTGGAACTTGACTGTGAAACGGTGCCAGCCAGATCAATGCCCGGTACATGTGGGTAGTTGCGGACAAGACCGCCACCAGGGCCAATGCACAAGCCATCCTTGTAGTTGACGGTAGAGTAGTCGACATCGATCGAGACATCTGCTTCAGGCAGGCGTGACTCATCGAGGCTCTGAATGGAGGCGTTCGTCTTGCCTTCATCATCTTTTTCTACCAGAAGCGCGTTAAAGCTCATAAATATTCTCGTTGTATCGTGGTGTCAGGAATATGGGACCTACTCATGATAAATAATCTACAGGTAAGATGTATTATTTGTTCTTTGCAGGTGTCAGCCAAAGTGAGTATGTCAGACGGGCCCGTCATCAATGTGAGTGGTTATCGATTCACCCATTTGCCTGACGCAGAGTCGCTACAGCCAGAGCTCAAGTCGTCACTGTCAGCAACTGGTGTGAAGGGCGCTGTGTTGCTGGCTGCTGAAGGTATCAATGTCACACTGGCAGGCACGCGCAAGCAGATTGATGCAGCCATTGCATGTCTGGAGCGTCATGAATCTCTGCGAGGCATCTGGCTGAAAGAGAGTGTGTCTTCGGCAGTCCCACACAAGCGTTTGCGAGTTCGCTTGCGGGCAGAAATCATTGCATTTGATGGGGCTGACTCTAAGGATCTTGCGCGTTCTCGACCAGTAGCGCCCGCTATATCACCTCAGGAGCTTGACGCCTGGCTTTCAGAAAACCGGTCATTTACGTTACTGGACACGCGTAATGATTACGAGATTGTATCAGGCACTTTCAAGCGAGCCACGCAACTGGATATCAAACATTTCCGGCATTTCAAGGCGGCGGTTGCTGATGCACTGGAGAAAGGTACACTCGACAAGTCTCAGCCTATGGTGACGTTCTGCACAGGTGGAATTCGGTGTGAGAAAGCAGCGCCCTGGTTACTGGCTGAAGGGTTTAAAGAGGTCTACCAGATAGAAGGAGGGGTGATCAACTATCTTCAGAGAAGCGACTCATCTTACTGGCAAGGTGATTGTTTTGTGTTTGATGAGCGTGTGGAACTGACGCCCGATCTTGAACCCACTGGCGCTGGCTTGTGTGACTACTGCCAACTGGCGGTTCCTGCGGGTATGCAGTGCCAATGCCAACTTGGCCCCCATCATCATGCCACCTACAAGATACCTTGATGGCTCAGGGTTTTTCGTCGAATAAAGCATCATGCAAAATGACGAGGGTGGGTTTTGATTGATTGGTCGCAGTCAACAAAAATTCCGGTAGTTGATCAAGAGAGTCTGGCGTATTGCACTGCCAGCCGCAGGCCGTGGCAATGCTTAGTACGTCAGGCACCAGCAGCTTGACACCGACGAGTTCAATGTTCTGGCTTTGCATGAACTGGTTGATCTCCTGATAGCCACCGTTCACGTGCACAATGAGGGTAAGATTAAGGTTTTCGTCCACAGCAGTGGCGAGTTCTGCCAGACAGAACTGCAATCCGCCATCACCGCTAATGGCGACCACGGGCCTGTCTGGAGCGGCGAGCGCTGCACCGATAGCGGCAGGCAGTGCATACCCGAGTGTCCCGAATCCCATCGCCGAATTGAAATAGGATGAGGGCGTGCTCATGCCTAACGAGCAATTTCCAGCGTAGATCATTTGCGTGGAGTCGCCGCTGATAATAAGGTGTGGTAATGCGTCTCTTATGCACTCCAATGTTTCAATATAAAGCCTGTAGCGTCTGCTCAGAAGCGCCAGCGTTTCCTGTCTGGCTGTTGCTGCACGTGATGGTCCGGTGCTTGCTGATGGGTCAGCCGTCGGGTGTTTTTCAAGCGCTTGCAGCAAGTCTTTTATAGTGGCTCCAGCGTCACCGATGAGTCCTGACTGAGGTATCCGATTACGCATAAGTTGTTGGGCGTCTATGTCGATTCGGATAAAACGTGCGCAAATTTCGAACTGCCCATCATCGTTAAAGTCGTAGTCAGTAGGGCCCATTTCGGTTCCGATGCCCAACACGATGTCAGCGTCGGAAATGAGTTTGCGCACTGCAGGTAAACTGGCTGAAGCGGAAACGGCCAGAGGGTGCTGGTGTGCAACAATACCGCGAGCGTTCACGGTCATGACTACGGGCGCATCCAGTCGCTCTGCCAGGCTAATGATACCGTTACTCGCTTGAACTGCTCCGCCCCCCACCAGCATCACGGCTCTCGTCGCACTGGATAGAGCCTGAGCTGCCATTTGGATGACGTCCGAACCGGCTCTCGGTGGTCTGAGGCGCAAAGTGTCTAATCCCTTCCTTGGTGGTGATACAAGCTGCGCATTGAGTACATTTATTGGAATTTCGATATGTACTGGGCGGGGTCTCTGGCTGTCGAAGACGGCAAAGGCACGAGCCAGAACCTGGTCGAGTTCGGTCGGATCATGCAGCGTATGGCTGAAGGCACATACGCCTTTTGTCATTGCTTGCTGATCGCTGAGTTCATGCAGCCATCCATCGCCGGAGCCCATACGACCTTGAGAATTTACGGAGGATATGACGAGCATGGGTATCGACTCGGAGTAGGCCTGTCCCATTGCAGTTAGTATGTTGGTCATGCCCGGACCACTGATGATGAAACACACGCCGGGTTTACCAGACACACGTGCATAGCCATCCGCCATGAATCCTGCACCTTGCTCGTGACGAGGTGTGATATGCAAGATGTCAGTGGCCTGAAGTCCTCGATAGAGCTCAAGCGTATGGACGCCGGGGATACCGAAGACGTAGGAGACACCGTATTGTTCAAGCGTGCGAGTCAGTCGGTTGGCCGTGGTAACGCTCATGCTTTTACCGCAATTGTGACTATGGAATGGGACCCATAGTACCGAGCCTGATTGATTTTAGCCTAGAAGTCCGCCGTGTTGACCGTTCTAGGTGACGTTGAGTGATTAAAGGATACAACGTTGACCTCGGCAGAGAGCGCAACGCGATTTCTACCTAGTCGCTTGGCACTGTAAAGATAATCGTCTGCACGTTTAACCCAGGCCGTCCAGCTTTCGTTCTGCACAGCATGCGCGGCACCAATGCTGATAGTGATCGTCTCACCGGGAATGATATCTGCCACCTCGACTTCACGTCGTAGCCGTTCCGCGATGATATTGGATTCTTTTTCTGTACTGCCGTTGAGCAATACCAGAAATTCCTCACCACCGGTGCGAAACGCATGATCACCGTCTCGCAGGTTATCTCTTAAAATGTTCGACAGTGTTACAAGCGCCTTGTCGCCCATATCGTGTCCAAAGCGGTCATTGATCAATTTAAAATGATCGATGTCTATCGCCAGAACAGTCGCCTCGGTGCCATCTTGCTGCTCGGCAATGGCCTGCTCAAGTATGGGTTTTAACGTTAACCTATTGAGCAAGTCAGTGAGTGGGTCGCGTACCAGCTGATGTTGAAGTTTTTCATTCAGCGTATCGATAACCCGAACCAGAATTGCTGAGAACAGGCTTAACGCCAGCAGAGTGGCAGTGATGCGTAGGGAGTATTTCAGCGGTAGAGTGATAGCAACCATACTCAGACAAACAGAGAGAATAATGAGGTTGGCAAACCATGCCCTGCGTTCTGAGAGCATGCAGTAGCACGCCACTATAGATGGATAGCACCACAGGCTGCCAATGATGCCGTCATACTGGAACACAGTGATCATGAAAATCATTCCGGCTGGAACCAGACAAAAGAGCGTCAATGTCTGATGGCACCGTCCGCGAAGTACCAGCCAGACATTGGTCGCCAGAAGAATGACGATTCCGAGCGAGCCTAAACCGGTAACGATGATGCCGTGGAAGAAGTTCAATATGGCGATGGGGAACAGCAGCCCCAAGGCGGCTAAAGCGACGCCTAATGTCGCTTTGGCGCGGAAGTCTGAGTCTGATCCCAGCCGCAGTTTATGCAGTCTTTGCAGGTACATCTGGTCGCTCTCCAAGGCGTGCCTACGCGCTTTTCGTGCCGTCGCTACGTGGAAGAGGCAATTTCAGTGCCATCGTTATTTTTTGTGCCAAATTGCCAGATACATGTGTAATAGACTGTAAAAACTGTAACGAAACGGTAAGTCCAACAGCCAACACGCACTTTAACGATGCCCGGTACGTTCCGGAATCAACCCTCTGGGACTGAAGCGCAGCGCTAATAGCAGTATCAGACCCATGGTCATTAATCGCATATGCTGGGCAGAGTCAAGCAGGTGATCCCGAAGAGCGCTACCGGTATCCATATTCGCGGTGATGACATTCATCATCCAGGTACCCATGGGTTCTGCCTGTATCCAGAAGAACCAGATGACGAAACCACCAAGGACTGAGCCCCAGTTGTTTCCAGACCCGCCGACGATAACCATCACCCAGATCAGAAAGGTGAATCTCAGCGGTTGGTATGAGGCGGGTGTTAATTGTCCGTCGAGCGTGGTAAGCATCGCACCGGCGATACCAACGACGACCGAGCCAAGTATGAATACTTGCAGGTGTCTGGCTGTGACATTCTTGCCCATGGCATTGGATGACACCTCGTTGTCTCTGATGGCGCGCATCATTCTGCCCCAGGGGGAACGAAGTGCTTTTTCAGACAGGTATAGAATCAGTAGCAGGACAACTGTAAACAAACCGGCGTAACAGAGCTTTACAAAGATACTCGAGAAGGTAACGGGTTCTGCTCCAAGTCGCGTGCACAATTGAATGAACCACTCGCTTTGTTGCAGATTGATTTCATAAGGTACTGGACGAGGAATCCCGACGACGTTCTTGACGCCGCGCGTCATCCAGTCTTCATTTTTAAGCATGGCAACGATGATCTCGGATATACCAAGTGTTGCAATGGCGAGATAGTCGGTACGCAAACCAAGAGTGATCTTGCCGACAATCCAGGCCGCGCCCCCTGCTAATACGCCGCCGATTGGCCACGATAACAGTATTGGTAAACCCAGTCCGCCCAGATAGCCGGTGGCCGCCGGGTTCACTTTCTCGATGGCATCAGTGGCTGGATCAAAAATGGAGCGCGTAATAACGTACCCGACAGTGCAAACGACAACGACGGCCAGCATTCGCATTTTGCCTCTGGCAAGGGCGCGAAATGTAAACACAGCCACCACGATGGTAATGATCATGGTGACGGCGCCCAGCGCCATACCGGTACCACCGACACTCCAGGCTTCGGTTACAGGTGGCATGGAAATCAGCATGGCGGCCATTCCACCCAATGCTGCGAATCCCATGATGCCGACGTTGAACAGGCCAGCATAGCCCCACTGGATATTGACGCCCAGCGCCATGATTGCTGAGATTATACATAGATTGAGTATTGACAGCGCCAGGTTCCAGCTTTGCCACTGACCCACAAGCACCACCAGAGCCGCCATGATGAGAAAGTAGCCGACGTTACGTATCGTGCTGTTCACACTCCCGTCCCCTTGAAAATACCGTGCGGTCTGACCAAAAGCACCAGCAATAGAATGATGAAACTGACTGCAAATTTGTAATCGGTAGACAGTAGTTGCACAAGCCCGTCCGGCTTCAAGGCCTCGGGTAGCAAATAGCCTGCAAAGCGTTTATAGGCATAGGTGATCATGATTTCCGAGAACGCGATAACAAAGCCGCCAGCAATGGCACCCAGAGGGTTGCCCAGACCACCGACAATAGCGGCAGCGAATATTGGCAATAACAATTGGAAATAAGTAAACGGCTTGAAGGATTTGTCAAGTCCGTATAGCGTACCCGCGATGGTGGCAAGGGCTGCAGCAATTATCCAGGTAATGGCAACCACTCGGTCCGGGTTGATTCCTGACAAGAGGGCCAGATCCTCGTTGTCAGAATAGGCGCGCATTGACTTGCCAGAGCGGGTTTTGTTCAGGAACCAGAAGACGGCTGCAACCACTATTATCATCGTAAAGAAGGTGATTCCCTGACTGAGCTTGATCGATATACCCTCAGTAAGTCCAGTTATTTCCTTGAAGTCTCGCGCACGAATGATGAAGCGCTCGCCGTCGGCAAAGTTCTGATCATCAGGACCAATGATGAATCGTACGATACCGTTGGTAACAAACATCACCCCGACAGAGGCAATGAGAAAAATTACAGGATCAGCGCGTTTTATCCGATAGAAACGATAGACGAGTCTGTCGCTAAGAAGAACGAACAGGGCGCAGAAAACAATGCCGAACGGCAGGGCAAGAAGCGCGGTTGGCAACGGCCCGAGGTTGATGCCCATCGACTGGAACCACCAGGTAAACAGAATGACCACCATGGTGCCGAATGCCATTGTGTCGCCATGTGCGAAGTTGGAGAAACGAAGAATTCCGAATACAAGCGTGACACCCAGAGCACCGAGTGCCAGCTGACTCCCGTAGGCCAGTGCCGGTACGATGACAAAGTTTGATAGCAGGGCGAAGGCGTTTAACCAGTTTTCCATGTCAACCCCCCAGAAAACTGCGTCGTACTTCGGGATCGTTCATCAGTGCCTGGCCTGTGTCGGTAAATCGATTACGCCCTTGAACAAGCACGTATCCTTTGTCAGCAATATTGAGCGCTTGCCTGGCGTTCTGCTCTACCATGAGAATGGAAAGCCCGGTGCGGGCGATATCGATGATAAGGTCGAAGAGTTCGTCCATAACTATGGGTGATACACCAGCTGTAGGCTCATCGAGCATCAGCACTTTGGGTTGCGTCATAAGCGCTCGACCGACAGCCACCTGCTGTCGCTGCCCACCGGAGAGTTCACCTGCATTCTGACGGCGTTTGTCTCTAAGGATGGGGAAGAGCTCATACACCTCCTCCATCGTGGTGTTGATGTCATCAGTACGCAGAAAAGCGCCCATCTCGAGGTTTTGCTCCACCGACATGGATGGAAATATATTATTGGTTTGCGGAACGAATGCCATACCTTTGGCAACGCGCGCCTGTGGCGTAAGCTGTGTGATGTCTTCACCGTCCAGCAGGACCTGACCGGTGTGGATGTCCAGCATACCGAATACGGCTTTCATGGCGGTGGATTTTCCAGCACCGTTGGGGCCGACGATAACTGCAATTTCGCCTTTTTCCACAGCTATGGTGCAGTCGTGGAGGATATCCACACCTCCGTAGCCGCCGGTCATGGCCTTACCAACAAGATAGCTCATGAAGCCACCTTGTTTTTCAGGCCTGTTCCAAGATACGCCTCAATGACGCGCTCATTGGCTTTTATTTCTGCCAATGTTCCTTCAGCCAGTACCGCACCTTCGGCCATGACAATTACGGGATCGCACAATTTACCGATGAAGTCCATGTCGTGCTCGATGACACAAAAGGTATATCCACGCTCCTTGTTGAGTCTGATGATGGCGTCACCGATGGTATTTAGCAACGTGCGGTTTACGCCTGCACCCACTTCGTCCAGGAAGACCACTTTAGCGTCGACCATCATGGTTCTTCCCAGCTCCAGAAGTTTCTTTTGACCACCGGACAGATTACCCGCCAGCTCATCGGCAACATGCGAGATTTCGAGAAACTCGATGACCTCGTTTGCCTTGGCCCTGACCTGTTCCTCCTGCTCTTTGACTTTGCGCCCGTTGAACCAGACATCCCAGAGGGTTTCACCCGCTTGTGAATCAGGCACCATCATCAGGTTTTCACGCACACTCAGGCTGGAAAACTCATGTGCTATCTGGAAGGTGCGCAGCATTCCCTTGTGAAACAGTGCGTGCGGTTCGAGACCCGTGATGTCCTCTCCATCAAGGTAGACATTCCCGGCACTGGGGGCATGCACGCCCGCAATTACATTAAAGAGAGTTGTCTTGCCCGCACCGTTGGGGCCTATCAATCCGGTTATGGAGCCGGCAACGATATTGAGGGAGGCCTCGTTGACGGCTGTAAAGCCACCGAACTTCTTGGTCAGCTTTTCTACCTTGATCATGAGTTGGTAATTTGCAGTAGTGATGCGCTTGGGAGTGAAAAAAAGGCAGCCAATCAATGGCCGCCCCATTGTTTCGTGAAGATCGCCCGGTATCTAGCGATAGCCAACCGTTGTGACTGTCTGATCTGTGATCTCTATTTCACGGTAGTTTCCTGCGCTTTCACCAGCTCCAATAAGCTCGACATTGGAGGCTCCGACATAGTCAATCTCACCTCCGCTGGCAAGAATCTCCAAAGCTTTGCCCAGTTCACCTGGCAAGATTTGCTCACCGGGGGCATTGGCTACGTCCATGACGTTTTCCTTATACACCTGTGGGTCTGTGGAACCCGCAGCTTGCATTGCCAATAGGAGCAGTGCCGCCGCATCGTAGCTTTCTCCTGCGAATGGTGAAGTGGGGTCGAATCCTTCAGCCAGGTCGGTGAAAATGCCAGCGCCTTCGCTATCTGTGCCAGGTGCCTGGCCAAATGAACCGTTCAGATCTGAGCCAATGGCTTTAGGAAGCGCGTCGCCGACCATGCCATCAGGAAGCACAAAAGTGTCGAAGGCACCCGTGTCGAGTGCACCTTGAATGATCCCCTTACCACCACTGTCGAGGTATCCGGCGACGACCAGAATCTCTCCACCAGCGGCAGCCAGAGCACCGACCTCTGCAGAGTAATCAGCCTTGTTGTCTTCGTGCGAGCTGGAGATAGTGACAGTGCCGCCGGCTTCTTCGAACGCACTCTGGAAGGCATCAGCCAGACCCTTGCCGTAGTCGTTGTTTGTGTAGGTAAGCGCAACTTCCTTGAAACCACGATCGATGATGATGTTGGTCATGACCACGCCCTGGCGTGCATCTGAAGGCGATGTTCTGAAGAACAGGCCGTTGTCTTCCAGTGTGGACAGAGCGGGAGATGTTGCTGAGGGTGAAATCATCACCATGCCATTGGGCATAGCAACGTTGGTCAGTGCCGCAGTTGTTACACCGGAACAGTCTCCTCCGACAACGCCTGCGACCTTGTCTGAGGTGATCAGGCGTTCTATGGCGGCAGTGGCGGCCGCGGCATCGACACAGGTGGTATCAGCACGTACCGCTGTCACTGTTGTTCCGTCTAGGAACTTGCCGGAGGCGCTGATTTCTGAAATTGCCGCTTCTGCACCTGGTGCCATGTTGGCAACCAGCGATTCGAGGGGCCCTGTCAGGCCAAGGAATACGCCAACTTTTATGTCTTCAGCGGCCGCTGTGCTGGCAATAGTGCCAAGGCTCATCGCAACTGCGCTAGAAAGTAATAGTCTTTTCATCAGTATGTTTTCTCCAGTTTCTTGTTCCCCGACTCTCATCGTTGGGGATTTTCGTGTTGCCTGAACGGTGTATTACGGCAACTAGCTTTGTCAAAGGGCAATATAGTTTGGTGCTGATCCGGACGGCATGCAACCGCCTGCTCAATTTCTACCTTTGGTGCCAACAGCGGCGTGAGATACTAGGCAGGGTCAGGCCCATAGGGGTCAACCCTACAGATGCGACCAGATGGCGGCTAGTATGCACTGTCATGACACTAATTCCAACGAATCTTTATTGGTTCTTCATACGATGGGGCCCCTGATTTTTATCGTAATTCTGTTTTTGTGAAATACCCACAGGGATTTTTTGATGTTTATAGACTGCGTACGCAAAGGCAAGCGCATTTTGCCCATCCCCGGGCGGCAACACATCACCGCGGCAGTCAGCTTGGCTGACATCCACAGCGGTAAAAGGCCTGAGCTTGTCGTGTGGCAGACGCCGTGAGTGTTCTGCGGAGCTCAATGGGTGAATTTGCCCTGCAGCGGTGGCCAGTGAGTTCTGATCGCTCCTTGCAGGCCTGGGACGCAGCCGATGAATTACTGCTTGCCTACGTTCATGAGCATCAATCGTCTTTGCTGGGGGGCGGGGCCCGTCTGTTGGTCTGTAACGATACACATGGCGCACTAAGTTGTGCGCTACATGAATTTCAGCCGGTTGTCTGGTCGGATTCCTGTTTGTCGCATGGGGCGGTGAGACGAAACTGGGAGAAAAATTCGCTGGACTCGCAACCCGATTGTGTTGATTCCCTGTCGAATCCGGAAGGTCCTTTCAAGCTGGTTCTCATCAAGGTGCCCAAAACGTCGGCGTTGCTGGAAGATCAGCTTTCGCGCATCCGGCCCTTACTCGATGAGCATAGCGTTGTTATTGCAGCCAGCCTGGTCAGGCACTTACATCGAACGGCGTTCACGTTATTCGAAAAGTATATCGGCGCGTTGACAACGTCTCTGGCTGTCAAGAAGGCGAGGCTGGTTTTCTGTGCAGCCCCAGCCAGTCAGCCAGTGATCGATTCACCCTTTCCAGACGCCTATACGGATGCTGAGCTGGGCATGACGTTTGTTAACCACGCTAATGTCTTTTGTCGTGACAGAGTTGATATCGGGGCTCGCTTTTTTCTTGACCATTGTTCAAATTTACCACAGGCAAACGATATTATAGATCTGGCGTGTGGCAATGGCATTCTTGGGATATGCGTGCAGCGCCTGCAACCGCAAGCTCATCTACACTTCATTGATGAGTCATATATGTCCGTGGCTTCTGCGCAAGACAATTACGCAAGCAATATCGAGAAAAGTGCAATAGCGCCTTCTTTCACGGTAGGTAATGGCCTCGAAGAGGTGGGTAGTAACGTTGCTGATCTTATTGTTTGCAATCCGCCGTTTCACGTTCAGCATGCTATTGCAGATGATACTGCTCGTTCATTCTTCAAGCATGCAGCGCGCTGCCTACGAACCGGCGGACAAATCTGGGTGGTAGCCAACCGTCATCTTCGATATCGAAGTTACTTGAAACGTCATTTTTCTCATTGCGATGTAGTGGAGGGCAATCGCAAATTCGTGCTGTTGAAGGCGTGGTCTTAGAAACAGCTGTAAAGCGCATTACTGATGTCCATCGCTATTTCAGTAGGACAGACGATATCGGGTACGCGCCCGAACTCGCGATCAAGTATCAGATAACCCAGATAGGTGGTACTTGTTCACAAGGGTTCGATAATCAGCCCGTCACCCGGCTCGCGGCTGAGATAGTTGTGAGGTAGACGCTCTGTTGTCTTGAAAAGCTCGGTGGAATCGCAATCGATAGCGTCTGGCGGGTTTTGAAAGGTCAGTCTCGATCGTTCAGATGGAAATTCTCCAGAGTGCTCATACAGACAGATGAAGCCACGCGGTAATTCAAATTGCTGAATAGATATCCGCAACGTGGTTTCATCTTGTTGAATCGTTGAGTACTCGGAGAGATTGATACGTAGTCGTGAAACAGAGTTTCTATAGCGATCTCTGGTGACGCTTCTTGAGGCTTCGATACGGCCAATGAGCCTGTTAAGCCTTGTCAACACATCAGTGGAATTGACGAATGAATTCTTGTTTTGGCCATTGCAACTGGCAGCCGCTGTTTCGTTTTGTCAGCGCTCTGCCCATGGCGTGATTAAGGTAACGCCATCAGTGAATTGCATCGATATGTTCGTCCATCATTAGTTGCAGTTGCTTGTGTGAAATCTCGACAAGCGCAGAGTCTGAGTAAAACAGCGAGTTGACGGTATCAATTACTACTTCAGTTATCTACGGCTTCGTCCAGCACGCTGCGAACCTGACTAAAGAGATTGTATTTTGAAAACGGTTTTTGCAGATGTGGGAGGTGACTTCGCACATGGGCCACCCGGCTGGTATTACCCGTGACGAAAAGTACGGGAGTATCCGGGTGATCTGTTGCAACGCAATCGTAGGTATCATAGCCATTAAGAACCGGCATTGTGACGTCAAACAGACAGAGGTCAATCTTTGCCTTGTAGGTTCGCATGATGTTGACGGCATGCTGGCCGTCTCGTGCGACAAGTACGTTATATCCGGCACCTTGTAATAAGGTGCGAGCCAGGTCCCTAATGGCCGTCTCGTCTTCGGCAAGCAGGATGGTTTCGCCACGGGCCACAGGTAACATCTGTAGTGCTTCTGGTATCTCGTTTAGCGAATCAGAGTCGGTACATACCGGAAATTCAATATATACACGGGTGAATTTATTCGGTTCGCTCTTGATAAACACGGTCCCATTGTGCTTCTGGACTGTGCTGTAAACCGTGGACAGCCCCAGTCCCGTCCCTTGTCCAACAGATTTGGTGGTGAAGAATGGTTCAAACACCCGACGTACCGTTTTTTCATCCATCCCGATGCCATTGTCGCTTATCAGCAATTGCGTACGTTCGTAGCCAGCTTCACCCGTGTGGCGATTAGCGTCGTGTTTGGACAGTGAGCGCGACTGGAGCGCAATAATGCCATTGCCTGTGATGGCGTCTTTGGAATTGACCACCAGATTGATGATGAGCTGTTCGATCATGGGCACGTCAGCCAGGATCTTTTTTGAATTGAGATCGAGTTCCTGCATCAAGCGGATATCAGGTCCTAACAGCCGGGAGAGCATGGGCGTCAGGCGAGTGATAATTTCGTTGAGATCGACAGGCACAAATTTAGGCGGTTGTCCGCGACTGAATGCCAGCAACTGGTTGACCAGAGCGCCAGCGCTTTCGGCAGCCTCTTCGATTCTGTTAAGGGGCAGGCGGTGCTTCAGATCCAGATTCCCATTCGCTTTGGCGAGTTCGGTGTAGCCGAGGATAATCTGCAGATGGTTGTTGAAATCGTGGGCAATACCGGATGATAGCTGCCCGAGTGCTTCGAGTCTTTCGTTTGCCTGGATGCCGTGTTGCAGACGCTGGCCCTCTACGTGGCGTACACGCAGGGCTACGTAGGCGATAAACATGATGGGCCATAGCTGCAAGTGTCCTCTAAATGGATCCAACACTGGGCCAAGGTTGGCATCAGCCTGCATGATTATGATGCGAAGGATGGAATCCAGTAGAAAACTGCTTAGGCCAATCAGGATAGG
The DNA here is from genome assembly GCA_045106195.1 of Granulosicoccus sp. Lineage (GTDB taxonomy): Bacteria > Pseudomonadota > Gammaproteobacteria > Granulosicoccales > Granulosicoccaceae > Granulosicoccus. The sequence goes on along the minus strand of JBGCEH010000009.1, from coordinate 530,819 downwards.
CCAGCGTATTTTTCGCAGGCTGCCCAGAGTTTTCAAGGCGGCAAAACCGAACATCAGGGTGACTGGCAACTGAGTAAAGAGTGGAATGTATTCCCATTGCAGCAACTTGCGTAGCTCACCGTTGCCTATCAGAGGTAACCAATGTGAAGATTGATAGAAGATGGTTGATAGCGCAACGACCCCAATACCCACTTTCAGGTAGTTGATGGTCAATTCTCGTTGTCCGAGTACGATCTGTAGAAATGCGGCACTGAGTAATATGCGCCCGACAATACCCCCTATCCATTCCAGAGACGACCACAGCGTCTCAAGCGGCGGTGGGATGGGAATCATATAACCTTCTATCAACAGCAAATTCGAGACCAGCAAGCTGAATTCTGTGGTGAGTAGAATAATGAAACTGGTGAGCAATAGTGAGTCTGTTGGATTACGTCGGCCAGTGTAGAGCAAGGCAAAAGCGACGCTGAGGCTACCCCAGAAGATGGCACCCAGGACATGGGGTGCCAGCTGTTGCAGAGGTGATCCACGACCACCACCTAACAGTCCTATGAAATCCAGAATCAGCATGCTGGAATCGGCCATGAGTACGTTACGTTCTCAGTTGCTTACGGGTGTTTTGTCGCGGGACAACATCCGAGGGTTGTAGCCGTGTAAAAACAATATTCTGAGTGGTGAGTTTACATTAACTGCATCACAAACTGCACCACAGTTCCCAAAGGTAAGACGCATTTTCATGCGTGCCAACCCTGTCGGAATTCAGGGTCGCAAGGTGTGTAAACCGCGTGTTCCAGGCTACTCGTTATTGACAAAGGCCGGTGTATTCGAATTTCACGCATCCACAGGTATCCATACCAATGAAATATCGTCGATACTGATATCAGTTTTTTCGAGGCCAACCGTGAGAGCGTTGATGTCTTCGGCTTTTTTAGACCACTCTTCCTGAATTTCAAACAGGTCCTCGCTCAATGTATTTTCGAGTTCTTCACGATCTTCCAGTAATTCGTTATAACGATTTTCCGCCGTTTTCAAGCGCTCTTCGGCCTTGGCCACCATGCGCCCCTTGCTCTGACTCCGACGTAGTCCACCTGTAATGATTGAGCGAGTGCTGCGACGCCCACCCAGCAAACTACCCAGCAGGCCGCCGGCGATGTCCATGACCTGGCTGGTTCGCTGATCTTTCCTGCGACTTATAGCATCAAACTGGATTTCACGAATCCTGTCATCTGATTTCTGTATGGCTGCATTGATACGATCAATCTTTTTTGCAAGAACGCGCCTTATCTTGTCAGCATCTTCATCGGCCTTGTTATCAGCCTCGCGAATGCAACGTTCCTGAAACTGATCGAAAGTTTCATCAATTCTCGAATACAGTTTAAGAGAGGCGTTGCGGAATAGCTCAATCTGTTGTTCGCGATGCAGGTGATTTTTTATCGCGCTTTGGGCTGAACGAAAGTAGGATTTGTTGGCGATTTTTGCGTCAGGCAAGCGATAGACAGCGTCGTCTGGTGCTTCACGCAACAGATCGCGTTCATCGTAGTCGACGAGAACGGCAGAGTCAGCCTCAACAGGACCTTCCAGTGGTGTGATTACAGCCTCCCACTCAGCCTCATGACGCAAATTTGCGCGGGTTTCATCAAACAATAGTTTTACCCTGATAGCGACAGCCGCCTGCAAGCGTGTTCCTGATCCGGAGCCCTGTAAAGCATCCAGATAGCTTGCTGCAGGGTCAAGGTAACGAACAGCTACGCCATCGGCTACCTGTGGGGTGAGCTGACTTTCATCAGCGCGCAGAATATCCTTGCCGTCGCCGTGATCTGCGTTCGGCTCTTCGCTGGGTTCGCCAGTCCGGCGTTGTTCATCCGAGATGAGTAAACTGATTTGCTCGCGGGTAAGGGGGCCCGGCAGGAAAGACATGGCCCACCGTGTTGCAAAATGCTGTGGCACACTTGTACGAGTTGAATGCATTACAAATTCACGTTTTTCGAGAGCCGATATGGTATCGCTGATTGCGCTGATATCAACGCTGCCGTCGGAAGCACCCATGCCATCGAGTAGGCGCTGTTTATCGCGTTCGGTTTGCAAGCGGCCAATCATCCAGGTGCCCGCATTGGAAATGGCCTTGTAGTCGATATCAACCGGGTTTTGTGTTGACAATACAAGACCGACGCCAAAGGCTCGCGCCTGTTTCAAGATAGTGAGAATGGGTTTCTTTGAAGGTGGCATACCGACAGGTGGGACATAGCCAAATACCTCATCGATATAGATCAGCGCGCGCAGATCCGTGGTACCCGGCTGAGCTCGCATCCAGGTAACCATTTTTGATAATAGCAATGTCACTACAAACTGTCGTTCGGTTTCGCTCAGGTGTGAAAGGGTGACGATGGCCGCTTGAGCCTTGCCGGAAGCGCTATACAACAAATCCTGAATATCGAGATCACGCCCTTCACTCCAGCTTGAAAATGATGGGGAGGCGGCGAGGCCGTTGATCTTGAGTGCGAGTTTCACGCGATCCGAAACCGGGAAAAAGGTATCCACATCGATAACGCCCAACTTACGCATGGGTGGTTTCTGGATCAGGCCAATAAGGCTGGCCAGATCCATGTCTTCGTGCTTTGTCCATTTCCAGTGAATGAGATTGGCCAGCAGAATATGCTCGCGTCCACTTAGAGGGTCGCTTTCAATGCCGACGAGCGTAAGTAACGATGAGGCGAGTCCTTCTATTTCGTCCTGAAGCGTCTCGGCATCAGTTCCTGCTGGTGGCGCTTTGAGTGAGCCTATGATATTCAGTGGAATACCGGATTGAGATCCAGGCGTGTAAATCGAAAAATCTGCACTGTCGTGCAGAGCCTTGATTCTGTCGGGTGCAAGACCTGAACGTTGCAAGCCTTCTTTCCAGCGAGTGGCTGTATCCACAGCAGCCTGCACTTTGTCATCGCCAGCGTCGGAATCACTGATCCATGGCATGAAATCGGTGGGCAAAAGATCCGGAAAGCTAAGCAGGAGATTTCCCATGTCACCTTTGGGATCTATAATCAGCGTGGGTGTACCTTGTTGCAGAGCCTCTTCGAGCAGGACGATACCCAGACCGGTTTTCCCCGAACCTGTCATGCCGACAATCACACCGTGTGTTGTCAGATTGGACGAATCCAGAAACAGCGGCTGCTGATCTGCCACAGTCTTGCCAAGATAATAGTGTTTGTCGGGCGCTTCTATGCTCATTGTGTCTTTCACTGTGTCAGCAAGTTCCGATAGCCGTACTCATCGATTCGTAAAAAGTGCCTTCTGGAGAGCGGAGCTTTGGTTAGGTGTATGTACATGTTGCCTAGTATAGTGTGTCGAGCAGTTTCGTGAATTTTGAACGCCGATCAATCCATTACCATCAGAGTGTCGGCAGGGCCCTTCCACGGAGACAGACGCATGTGTTCCAACGTTGAAAATGACAGATTACCGATTGTTTCGTGTGAGTGGCTGAAAAAGCATCTCCCGGATGATGATATTCGGATCATCGATGCGTCCTTGCATCTTCCTGCCGCGCAGCGGGATGCTCAGGCTGAATTCAACGTCCAGCATATTCCGGGCGCTGTCTTTTTTGATATTAACAAACATTCTTCTGAGAGTGATTTGCCGCATATGCTTCCCGAGGCGCAGCAGTTTGCGGATGCTGCCGGTTCACTCGGCATTGCCTCGCATCATAAAATTGTAGTGTACGACAGCGTTGGTCTGTATTCCGCAGCGCGGGTCTGGTGGATGTTCAGGCATTTTGGTGCTGAACAAGTCTACGTTCTTGATGGTGGATTGCCGGCATGGCAGCGACTTGATGGGCAGTTGGAATCTTCGTCGGATAGCTCCAAAGCAACTAGCGAATACCGTGACCGGCACACGCCTTGCCAGTTTGTTGTCAACACAAGTCCGGAACAGCGGCTGCGTCAAGTGGTCAATGCTGATGAGGTGCTTGAGGCGATCAACCACCGTGGCTCCGTCATTCTGGATGCGCGATCATCTGGGCGATTTACGGCCGATATAAAAGAGCCACGTGCGGGTTTGCGCAGTGGGCACATCCCGAGCAGTATCTGCCTGCCGTTTACACAAGTGCTGGACGAACAGGGAATGTGTAAAAGTGTGCCGGAGCTTGTCGCGTTGTTTGAAGGGCTTACCGATGTACTGCCCAGCGAACCCGCCTTTAATACACAGTCGCGCATTCTTACCACGTGCGGGTCTGGAGTCACCGCTGCGGTTCTGTGCCTGGCACTAGAAGGCGCAGGTTACAGGAACGTTGCGTTGTATGATGGGTCTTGGAGTGAGTGGGGCGCCCGAACTGACACACCGGTGGATACTGGTCCCTCACCCGTGGACTGACCCGCGTTATCGGCAGGCTATTTTCTGGCAGGCCTTGTACTACCTGCCGGGCCGCTTCGAGATTTCATTGCTGCGTCATCCATTAGTGTCCGGTCCCACAGTGGCAGGCCACGTCGGTAGGCTGCACGCCCTACAAGGTGTGCACCCACGGGTGCTGTCAGCAACAGGAATATGATGATAAGCAAGGCTTTTGTGATGACCAGTGAGGTTGCAAAGTGTACCGAAACCCCGAGTACGATCAAACCGACACCCAGAGTTCCCGCCTTGGTAGAGGCGTGCATCCGAATCAGGACATCGGGAAGGCGTACCAGGCCGATTCCGGCAATCGCGGCAAAGCCCCCCCCTAGCACGATAAGGATACTGACGATCGTGTCATTCATTCTTGTTGTTCCTGTGCAGTATCGTTGTTGGCCTGAGTTCGGTATTGATTCTGGTCATCGGGGAGGATCTGTTCATTGGTTTCCAGATAGCGAGCAAATGCCACGGTAGCAAGAAACCCGACGAGCGCCAGTGCCAGGCCCAGATCCAGATAGGCGGAGTTGTCGAGCTGCAACGCAAGTAAGGAGGTAATGGCGACGAGCAAAATGGTAACGAGATCCAGTGCCACAATTCTGTCGGCAGCTGTTGGCCCCTTGAACATGCGAATACAACCCGCGACAAGTCCGACAGCCGTCAGGCTGATCGCAATACTGATTGAAAGTTGAAGGTTTTCCATTAGCGCATGGCCTCGAGAACCCGCTTTTCCATGCCGCGTTTAACATCAGCCTTGAAGGCCTCCGGATCGTCGACGAACATGGCATGAACGAGCAGGTGGGTTCGGTCGTCGCTGATGTCTATTGACAGCGAGCCGGGTGTCAGTGAAACCATATTGGCAAGAACGGTGATTTCAGCGTCACTTTTAGCGTCAAGTGGTATGGCAACAACCGCCGGTTTGCTTTTATGCATTGGGGTAAGAACATCCCAGGCAACTTCGACACTGGAGACGATAAGCTCGTAGATGAAATACAGCACAAGCAGCGCTCCATCATATAGCTTGCCGCAGTAACGGCTTTTGCCAAACAAGGGTTGCAGTACGAACAACACCAGATAGCCAATCAGAAAACCGACGATCAGGCTTGGCAGACCAATGCCGCCATTCAGTGCTGCCCAAACAAAGGCAAGGATCAGATTAATGGCAAAGGGAGTCATTGTGTCTGTGCCCCATTCACGTTGGCGCGCAAGGGCAATACAGTATCCAGATAAGCCGCACGTGTCATCAGGCTTTGCGCAGCGGTGTCGGACATATCTATGATCTTGCCAGGCAGAAATCCGATGAGCAGCATGATCGCTGATAAGCCGAGTACGGGCGTCCAGGCATAGGCGCCAGGATCGTTGAGCGGTTTTGCAGTAGCGTTTGCGTCCGATTCTGTGTCCAGTGGTCTGGCTTTCCAGAATGCCTCGGACCAAATCCGGATCAAGGGAATAAACGTTAGCAAGCTGGCAACGACAACGAATGCGATGACCAATGCTGCGTCGTGATGCAGACCTGCCTCGATGATCAATAATTTCGCCCAGAATCCCGATAGTGGTGGAATACCGATCAAGGCAAGAGCGGCGAGCAGGAACACGATGGAAAATCCTGGACGTTCCTGGTACAGGCCACCGAGTCGGGATAACTCGAAACTGCCTCCCAACGTTCCAACTATACCAGCGATCATGAACAGCAACGCTTTGATGAGGATACCGTGAACCATGTAGAAAATCGCAGCACCCATAGCGATTGCCGAACCAAGGCCGAGGCCGAGAAGCATGAAGCCGATGGAGCCAATGACATGGAAGGCGAGAATGCGGCGTATATCACTATGCGTCATAGCGCCGAACACACCCAGGATCATGGTGACAAGTCCCAGACACAGTAGTGTCGTGTCAATTGCCGGGTGTTCACCGGGAAATATCAAGGTGAATGTTCTCATCAGCGCGTAGATTCCTACTTTTGTCATGAGCGCTGCAAATACGGCCGTCACACTGATCGGCAGTGTGTGATAGGAAGCAGGCAGCCAGAAGTACAAGGGGAATACAGCGGCTTTTATGCCAAAAGCTATAAGGAACAGAACAGCGACAACAGAAACCAGGCCCTGATTTTCTGCCATTGGTACACGCAATGACAGATCCGCCATATTGAGTGTGCCTGTGAGTCCGTATAGAAGACCAATGGCGGTAAGCAGCAACACTGTCGATATGAGGTTGATAGCAACATACTTGACGGCGCCGTCCAGTTGCACCTTGTTGCCACCCAGTACCAGCAGCGCAAAGGTTGAGATAAGCATGACCTCGAACCAGACATACAAGTTGAACAAGTCACCTGTCAGAAACGCACCGACCACGCCTGCGATCAGCATGTTCATAAACGTGAAAAAGCCGCCTGCCACGCGCTCCTCTGAAACATCGCCAATAGCATAGATATTAACTGTCAGTGCGACAATGGCTGTTACGACAATAAGCATTGCGCTGAGCATATCCGCAATGAGGGTAATACCCATGGGCGCCTGCCAGCCCCCCATCTGGTTTGACATGGGCCCATCGTTTGCGACCTGGTACAAGAGGATACTTGAAAGGACCAGCAGCAAAAGTGACCCTGCGATACTGATAGCTCCGCGCACTTTGATGGTGCCCGGGTAGACGTAGCTGGCTACCGCGGTAATCATCGGTATCAGTATGCAAGAGATCAGCAATCCGTTCATGCCGGCTCCTCTGGCTCCTGACGTTTCTCCGCCAGTGTCATCTCATCCACGTCGAGGGTTCCTATGGCCTGATAAGCCTTGAGTGCCAGTACCAGGGTAAAGGAGACTAGTCCGAATCCGATGACTATCGCCGTCAGGACCAGAGCCTGAGGCAGTGAATTGGCATACTGGGCGCTGCCACCATCTGCTATCAGCGGTGGCGCGCCTTGGGTCAGGCCACCTACTTTGAAAATAACAAGGTTGGCAACGTTACTGATCAACACCAAGCCGAACAGAAACTTGACCAGGTTACGGCTGAGCATCAGCCATACACTGACCGCCATGAGAACACCAACCAGCACACTCAGAAGAATTTCCACTAGAGCTCCTCCTCCAGGGCTATCACCATGCCAGCGACACCGCCGACCACAACAAGATAGACGCCAATATCAAATATCAAAGGTGTGCCAAGGGCGAGTCCTTTGTCGGTCTCTGTTGCTCCGATGAACAGCCACATACCTGTCAGGAAAGCGCTGTCCTGGAGGAGGGGCAAAATACCGGATACTACAGCCGTCAATAGTCCCACCAGCACGAGTGAGCGAGGATCTACTCGTAACAGTTTTCTCATTAACGCTGGGCCTTCCGCCAGACCATAGACAATGATTGCAGCGGCTGCGACAAGACCACCAATGAAGCCTCCGCCGGGTTCATTGTGTCCACGCCAGAGGAGGAATACGGAAAACAACAACATAAGCCCTACCAGCAGACGGCTGATAGTGCTGAAGATCAGGGAATTCATGCTTTGGGACCTTGTGGGTGTGCGCGAACTTTCAATAATCCGATGACGGCCATGGCCGCTGTTGCGACTACGGCAACCTCGCCCAGCGTATCAAGTGCTCTGAAGTCAACGAGGATGACGTTGACGATATTGCGACCGTAGGCCTTGGTAAGACTGTTTTCTTCAAAGAACTGGGTTACGGACATGTCCAGAGGCGCAAGTGATACGCCGAGAGTGATTATTGTCATGACAAGACCTGCCGCAATGGCGATACTCGCATCGCGAAAGCCGCCTGCTTTGCCGGGGTGTTGCTGACCGGGAAAACGTGGCAGTTTGACGAGTACGGTTGCGATAAGAACAACAAAGAGTGTCTCTACCATTAACTGGGTGATCGCCACATCAATGGCACCGAAGTTGAGGAACAGAACCGCAACTCCACTGCCAACGATGCCCAGCCCGCAGATGGACAGTAGTCGCGACCTGCTGAATGCAACAACGATGGCAGCGCCGATCATCAGAGCCACAACCAAGGCAACAAGAGGCGTAACAGGAGTCAGGTGGGTAAGGTTCAGATCCACTGATTGATACGTGAGTGTTGCAGCTACCGAAATCACAAATGTGCTGAAGACAATGGTCAGGTAGTGGCTCAATGAGCCTGTCTGCAGGCGATTGGTCAATCCTGACGCCAGTGACTGAGTACCGTTAAGCAGGAATTCGTATGCACTGTCACCCACCACCGGTAACTTCTCAACCAGAGAGTTGATGGTCCTGCTGATAGCTGCGAGCCTGAAAAACATCAACGCACCAAGACAAACGGTTACGATGCTGAGTACCAGTGGGATGTTGATGCCGTGCCACAATGAAAGCTTCACCTCAGTACGTGTTGCCAGGATATTGCTCACAGCGGGTTGTATAATCGATTTTGCGATGAGCTCTGGAAAGATTCCGGTTGCAAGCCCCGCGACAGCGAGTAGCAGGGGGCCAAACCACATGGGAATCGACACCTCTTTTGGCGTTCCCGAAACGCTTGACTGCCCGCCTAAAAAGACTCGGAACACGAACGTCAATGCGATAGCTACCATCATCGCATTCGCTGAAACTGCAGCGATTACGATGAGCCAAGGTTCATCGGCAATAGCCAACGCACCTTCATATTTCAATTCCTTCCCGATGAAGCCGAGAAACGGTGGAAATCCTGCCATCGATAGCGCGGCGAGGGCGGCGACAAACGATGTGACCGGCATGAATCGGATCAGTGATCCCAGCTTGTTGTAATCACGCGTCCCGGTGCTCTTGTCAACATTACCGATGATAAGGAACAGAGCGCATTTGTAAAACGCGTGCACCAGCAGGAATGTAACGGCTGCCAGTGCTGCAATGCGAAGGTCAGAGGCGAGAAACATTGTCAGTGTGCCGAGCGCCATTACTGTCGTCCATGCGAGCATCAGTTTCATGTCGGTTTGACGGAGCGCCATCAATGAGGACCAGACAGCAGTGACCACGCCTGCGATGCTAAGCGTGTAGAACCATTCTTCAGTGCCACCCAGCGATGGTTGAAGTCGCATCATCAGGTAAATGCCGGCCTTGACCATGGTTGCCGAGTGCAGGTAGGCACTGACTGGTGAAGGCGCTGCCATAGCGTTGGGTAGCCAGAAATGAAACGGAAACTGCGCGGACTTCGTGAACGCCCCGATAAGTATAAGTGTCAGAATAACGGGATACTGGACATGCTCGGTGATGGCGGGGCCTGCAGCGACAATTTCGGATAGAAGGTATGTTCCGGAGGCCTGCCCGAGCATGATGAGCCCGACAAGTAACGCAAGCCCGCCTCCGCCGGTTACCAGCAAAGCCTGCAGTGCTGCGCTTCTGGCCTTTTTATTCTCGTAATCAAAACCCACCAGCAGAAATGAGGTAATCGTCGTGAGTTCCCAGAAGACGAAGAGAAGGATGATGTTGTCTGCAGAAACGAGACCCAGCATGGAGAGCATGAAAGCAAGCAAAAGCCATTGAAGCCTCGAATGGCTTTTGTGATTTTTGAAGTAGCTGGCAGAGTAGGCGACAACAAGGATGCCTATTCCACTAATAAGCAGGCCGAAAAGCAGGCTGAGGCCATCCACTCGGAAAGCCAGTTCCACGCCTAGACGGGGTATCCAAGGTGCATTATATGTCCAGGGAATTCCCGATGATATCGGACCGATATGCAATGCGAAAGCCAGAAAAAAAACTGTGGCAGTGGCGAGAGCGCACAGGAATGCCATATTCTTCGAGGTGCTTGGGCTTTTCTCCTTGTTGGAGTCAATGGAGGATGAAGTTTGAGGCGTAGTTTCGGCAGACATTATTCCAGTTGCAGGGTGATGCGGGCGAAGGTGATCGAAACGATTCGGGTGACTTGGATTAAGAAGCCCGGCGAAACTTGGACAGCCTCTCGACGTTTATAGTGTAAAAAGATCGAATTATCAGATCAAGTCGAACATTGCTTACCCTAAATTCGATATTTTCGTATAAAAAAGTTTGAAAGTTGACCCCGAATCGCAGAATCACCGCAATCTATGCAGGGGTTGTACTTGATATGCGCTTCAATGGATGCAAGTTTCGAGCTAAGCCGATGCTTGCTGCAGGCATGGATTGTTAGATGTCTCAAATGTGAAAGGTTTAGCCGAAGCATTTACCGTTGCAGTAATTTTGACGTGTGTGTTTTTCACGATGGGCTATATAATCTAGCACGTTAGGCATCTATTAGCCGTGATAAGGAACTTCAATAAGGTAATGATTTGTCTTCACTTTTTGAATGGTCGCTTCTGTAGTCGGAAGTCTGGTCAAGCGGTGTCACGGTATTTCTGCGTTCTGGCCGTCTGTGTCACTTTAGTGGCCTGTGGCCTTGATGACTCAACGCCTGTCGTCGATGATGATGCTGCCGTCGTAGTCGACGATCGCGAGAACGCACCTGACGGCGACCAGCCATTGGTTGATGGGCCACCGAGCTCCGACGAGCCGCCGGTTACGGACGAGCCGCCGGTTACGGACGAGCCGCCGGTTACGGACGAGCCGCCGGTTACGGACGAGCCGCCGGTTACGGACGAGCCGCCTGTCACGGACGAGCCGCCTGTCACGGACGAGCCGCCTGTCACGGACGAGCCGCCTGTCACGGACGAGCCGCCTGTCACGGACGAGCCGCCTGTCACGGACGAGCCGCCTGCCGGTGTTTTCAATACTGTGTTCGTGCCATCAGTCACGGATATCCAGGACGATACGTCGGTCTACGAGCAGGAAGGGTATGCGCAAACCGACGTCATCAGAATTGATCTGATCACGCGAACCGTTGGCGGCGTTTGTGAAGAAGAAGATCAGTCCGGCTGCACACTTCAGGATGTGTTGAACGACACAGACTCGCGCGATGACTTCAAGGTGGATATACCTGTGCACTTCAGTGCCAGTGATTTTGCTAATGATGGAACCGTAAACAACGCTGAGCTAAGACAGCGTGGTGGAGGTTCACGTATTGCGCCCCAGAAATCCTTTCGCATAAAGATTGATGATAAAGATCAGTTGTGGCGAGGTGAAAGGCATCTTCAGCTCAACAAACACCCGTTTGACAACAGCCGTATCCGTAACAAGATATCGTTTGATCTGATGAGCACCATTCCTCATCTACCTAGCTTCAGGACTCAGTTCGTTAATTTATGGATCGATGATGGTGAAGGGCCGGTTGACTACGGCCTCTTCACTCACGTTGAGCGCGGTGATGAACGTTACTTGAAACGCCACGGTCTGGACGACGATGCCGGGTTGTACAAAGCCGAGTTCTTCCGGTTTCGAAAAAACGATCGCAGGACATTGCTCCTTGATGAAGAAGGAAAACCCCTTGATAAGGATGTTTTCGAATCCGTGCTTGAAATCGAAAATGGCAAGGATCATCGTGGTCTGGTCACCATGCTGGAGACGTTGCATGATCCAGAACAATCTTTTGAAACAATGATGGACCGGCATTTCAATGAAAACAATGTGCTTACCTGGATTGCGGTAAACCTGTTGATTGGTCAGCAGGATGCAACCCGGCACAACTACTTTCTCTACAATCCTGAGGATTCCGAGAGATTCTATTTCTTGCCGTGGGACTACGATCTTACTTTTGAATATCACGAAGAACCTGCTAATGAGTTCACGGAAAGGGCCCTGCGCCATCGACTGGGCTATGGCTATGCTGTAGGGTCGAACAACGAATTTCTTGAAGCCTACTATAGGCAACCCGGATCTCACGAACGCATCCTCGCTGCTGCGGCAGAGTTGCGAGAAACTTATCTAAGTGATGAGACTATCGAGCGGCACGTTGAAGCGCTGGCATCGGTGACGTTTCCGTTCCTGTCAGCGCAACCGGATATTGAGTACAACCCCTATTATTCCAACAGGTCGAGCGAGGATTTTGCTAGTACGGTGGCGTTCAACCATAACGCGATGATCAATAATTTTAGTATCCCGTTGCCCCCCACGCTTGCGGAGCCTGAACTTAATTCCGATGGTTGGTTGTTGTCCTGGATTCCGGCTCATGATCTGACGGGAAACACCCTGACCTATGATCTGCAGGTGTCCAGAACACCGAAATTTCTACCGGATGATATCGAGTTTGCTAAAACCGGCATAGAGGATTCTGGCAATACGGTTGAGTATCTGTTGGATCCAGACCGCCTCTCGGCCAACACTAGATATTATGTGCGGCTTATAGCCCGGTCCGACAACGAGCCTGAGCGTTACTGGCAAATTGCTGATAACCAGCTTGTCGTCGATGGCGTTCGTTACTACGGAATCGTGGAGCTCAATCAAAATTTGTAGGTAAGTTCCACGCGTGTCACCCACGCAATATCCCGGTTGCTGTCAAATGCATCGCCCGGCGCAAACATACCGGCAGTACCCTTGAAGTCGAATTGCTTGTGGGGATCGTATGCCACAACGAGGTCAGCTCCAAAACCCAGGTCACCACTCTCGCCGAGCGGATCATATTCAATATCACTGCCCCTTAACGAGTCCTCAACTTCTACTTGCTGGTAGTGGTGTAACGCGATATCGCCACTCCAGTGCCTGCCTAGATCTGCACCAGCGCCCAGTGTCAGGATCAGTATGTTGGTAAGTTCAGGATCCATTACCTCGCCAAGATAGCGGAACGTGTTTTGTCCGTTTAGCGCAAAGTCGTTGGAATGCAGCCCACTCTGACGAAAACGCTGTGAACGCGAGCCACCTGTTGCGCGGGCAAGGCCCACGGTATAAGTGGTTGGAAGTTGACCATTTGCTGTCCAGTTGAAGCCAATATCCAGTGCATATCCACCGAGATCCATTGTTTCCTGGTCGTCGGTTTCTTCGCCGTTCTGAACACTTCCATGAAACCAGTAGCGCACGGGTGAGTGCGCGGGCTGAACGATACCTTGAAGGCCTAGCCAGGTCACCTCTGAAGCCAGCATACCGTTCACTGGATCCGTGGTCCGATGCAGAATATAGGGCATCCAGGAGCTGTTTTTATTGGATGAAAATTGAACGGTGCCCATCGTATTGGTAATTTGGTCGTTACGTCCAGCGGTACTTGCCTCGAACCAGTCTTCGCGAGTGCGTGACAGCTCGAATTCGATACGATCTTGTTCGAATATCACTTGTATGCCATCAAGATCCTCATCAACGATAGATTCCATCGGATCGTCAAGATTGAAGCGGCCCGTTCGTAATCTGAATGAGTTGCTGGGTTTCCATTGAAAGTAAAGACGCTCCAGATCGTATGAGAACTCGTCGTCTGGTGTGTTGAGCGTATTTTCAGTGAAACGTCTCGCATTCAGCTCCAGTTGTGCCACCAGTCGTTGCTCAAATCGAAATTTTTGATCAAGCTCGAGAGTGAGCTGTATTTCCATCTCGCCGGTATCACGGCGGAGTTCCGAGTCATTGTCCTTTTCATCGGCGTATTGCAGGTTCATCTCGATGTCACCCTCGAACACAGGAGGAGCTAGCGTTATAGCCTTGAAGGCAAGCCATGACTTTGCGTGCATCGATTCGACGGTAGGCGTCGTAACAGCGTGCAGCATTTGCGATTCGAGTACAGGCTGGGCAATAACCTGAACAGACAAAAGAACAGTGGCAATGCCTAAACAGGGCGCCCATATGCTAATTAACCCCTGTCGTATTTTCCGCAGTAAGTTCACGATAGTTGTTGAATCATTTGTTATCAAGCCTTAGTTGAGGACGTTCGAGAATGAACCATTGATCATCATCGTTCTGTCTGGAGCTACCACCATTGTCACGTACAAAAAATACGCCGTTTCCAAAAGGGGTCAGCCCTTCAACATCCTTGAACAGGTCCTTATCGGCGCTCTTATAGCGAACGGGGTCTTGGTTCATTGTTGGCACTAGCGTCCAGAGTCTCGAACGGTTTTTCCCACCTGTTTCTGGCTTGCTGATAACGAGTAAAGTGTCAGACCGATCATCGTAGGCCATGGCGCGAATACCATCGCCATCAAGATCGATACCATGCATGGAGTCTGTAAACTCGGGTTCGGAACCTTCGATGTAGTTGATAGGATTGCGAAGGGATATGATAATGGCATTGTCGTCGAGCAGGGGGGTGCGCAGACCAATCAGCAGTTGTTGGCGTTTGCGATCGAATGCCAATGCTTCAATATTCAGTGCACGACGTTTACCCTTTCTACTGCCATCGACAATCTTTGCTAACTCAGGATAGTGCTGGGACAACTGATCAAAAAGATCACGCCGTAGGTCGGCGCTAACGATATCGTCCCCATCCCGAGTCAGCATGACGATTTTCTCGCGAGCCGGGTGCGCGCCACGGCTTGCGTTTTCATGCGAGCCGATAATAAAAAAGCGATTATCCGATACACGTGCGATGCCCTCAAGATCGTCCAGTGGTGCCAGTAATTGGCGTTGAATGAATCCCTTGGCAGTCGGTTGCTCGAACTCTTCAAAGCTGAACATTGACGCATTGGAGGAGTCAACACGCAGGCGCCTAAGTGCCCGACGAGCTTCATCCTCGATAACAATCAACGTGTGCTTGTCCATTGCGGTAACGCCGGATGGCTCGCGCAAGCTAGTGAATTGTCCCTTGGCAGCAGGCTGCCCAATAACGCTTTCGTGTTCGGCAACACGGGCTTTCGTGTGGGAACACAACGTCAGGGTCACGGTAAGGGTCAGCCAAATACCGGTTTTTTGAGCTGGCACAGGGTAGGGAGCGCGTGTTTCGAAACGCAGCAGTTTACGCTAACGCCAACGTCCCGGACCATTTCAATACGGCGAGTGCAAGTAGCGAGAGCACTGTGATAATGGTGCCCGCCATGAATGCGGTATAGGAGTAGTATAAGTTCTGGTATTTCTTGTCAGCGGTTGTACCCAAGTCATGAATGTGCGCGAGCATGGATCGATAGATCCTTTTCGGGTTTCTGAGAAGATCGGTCATGGCATCGATGTACTCAGTTTCTTGCAGATCTGAAAACTCCTCGAAAACCATAAGTCTGGCTTCATCCTGAACAAAATCGCTGTATTTGTATTTTTTCCTGCTTATTTCAGGTCTGGCGGCAAATACGGCAAAGGTTGTGGCTATCGCACATGTCACCAGAAAGATGGCTATAGGAATGATATACATTCCATTGATGGATATCAGATGGGTCCCGGAAATTATCAACATGGACATGAGAAGGCCGTTAAGGGAAATCATGATGTTCGCCTTAGTTGCCGCCAGTGCGAGCATATCGAGTTGCGCGCGGTAGGCATTGCGAAGCAGGGTATCAATGCTTCGGTTTCCCTTGATAAGGTTGTCAACTTCTACGACATTCTTTGCTTCCAGCCTGGCTGTTGCCTTGGCCTTTGATCGGCCCTTCTTGTTAACCGGTTTTTTGCGCTTCCGAGGTTCTATGTCGATTTCGGTTTGCCCACGGGGAACTGAGCTATCAACCGCGCTAGCCGAAGGCAAAACTCTGATGCCAATCTGAGCAGCTTCCTTGTCGTCTTTTCCGGGCGTGATAGCCGCCATATGTCTTTCGTCCTTTTCTTCTCTCGAACTCATAAAAGTTTTCAGTGTCGCGCTTGTCTTTCCGGGTTGCTGATTCCACACAGCTTAGTGCTGGTTGAGTCAACCCCCGACGCATGACTCGTCTAAAGCACAACTGAGCTTAGTACGTGCAACGTACAGCATCAATACATTAATGTCATATATTGCAAATTATGAGCCCGAAAACGGTGAAACACTAAACAGGTTTTACCATATCAACCTAGTTAACCACTTGTCCGGTAATTTTATACCTATTCTCGCGTTTAACGAGTTGTTTCACAAACCTGCCTCACAAATGCAATTATTGGCATGTATCTGGTCAGGGCATTAGCGTTAGGCACATCCAGTGCTAGTAAGTTGGAAGATACTTAATGCTTCTGTGTCAACGTGATCCGATGCCGATTCAAGCTGTTTCTTACACCCAAGCAATTCGAGCCGTATTACAGCGGGCAGGTAAAACAGGTCGTTGTGCAAAGTGAGCAGGGGTTGCGGTTGGCTCTCCCGGCGTCCGAGTTACGCAAATTCGTAACAAGAGACGGTATCTGTGGGCGTTTCGAAATAACCTATAACGCACAGCACAAACTGGTCAGTTTGGAGAAGTTGAGCTCGTGAAACCGAAACGTTTATATCCAGATACTCATGCTTTTGTATCCAGCAGCCGATTAGCTAAGTTTGCGATTAACTGCGTGGTTTGAGATTGTCCGGATCGTATAGTGGCTTGTAGCCGACTGATTCAACGACAACGGGATACTGCTCTCCAAAGTACTCGATAAGTAGTTCGATGCCTGTCTTGCAATACGCATAGGGTAGATAGCCCAGCGCAATGTTTTTACCGACACTCGGACCAAAAGCCATACTGGTAGTGTAGGAGCGTCTGCCTTCCGAGTCGACGAGAGTTTGCCCGGTTTGCTTGTCCATGATGGGACAGATGCCGACCGGATAGCGTTCCACTCCATGAGCGTCGAGGTTATCCTGCATGGTCATGGTGCAAAGGTACGCTGGCTGATGTTTGCGTTCGCGCTGCGCAATGTACGCTGCTTTGCCATGAAAATCCGATGCCTTGACCTTCGGCCTCGCAAGATCGGCTTCCAGCAAGTTGTATTCCGTTAACAGGTCGGCATTCTGCAAACGTAGGCTTTTCTCTAGTCGGCGACTATTGGCGTAAGTCTCAACGCCAATGGGCGTAACCCCTTGGGCAGCCAATGCATCCCAGACCGCGAGTCCGTCATCGTAGTTGAAATGCAGTTCCCAGCCTTGCTCACCGACATAAGAAATACGAAAGGCCGCTACTTCAACACCATTCACAAGCAATGGCCGCACTGCGGCGAAAGGAAAATTCTCTGTACTCAACGCATGTGGATCGTCGACGACCTTTGCCAGTGTTTTCCGTGCATTCGGTCCCCAGATGCCTAGGCAGGCATAGTCGGTCGTATGATCTTCTATCAACAGATCGGTGAGGTCGCGATCATCGCTCATCCGCTTGAGCCAGATGAAGTCGCGGTTGCCAGAATCGCCGCCATCAATGACTCTGAAATGATCATCTGCCATGCGGATAACGGTCAGATCCGCACGCACACCTCCGGTGTGATCGAGAAAGTGTGTGTATATCCCCTTACCGACAGCTGTGTCAGCGCCCACCTTGGCCACACAGACATATTCCATCAAGGCTTCGGCATCGGTACCTTTTACATCATAAATTGCAAAGTGCGACAAGTTGACCATGCCGACATCTTCGGAGAGTTGCAGGTGTTCGGCATTGGAGACTCGCCAGAAATGCCTGCTATCCCATTCGTTAGCGCGTTGAGGTACCTTTTCCGCAAATTTTTCCAGCAGATGGTTATTGCTTGCGTAGCCGTGAGCTCGCTCCCATCCGGCGGCTTCCATGAAATGCGCACCGAGCGCGACTTCACGAACATAAAACGGGCTCTGTCGCAAACCACGGCCCTTGGTGTAGGGTTCACGATTGTGCACCGCTGGGTTATAGATTTTGAATGCCGTTTCATAGCAACGATCGTGGATATATTGCTCTTCTTGCTGAAACGGGTAGTAGCGTGAGACATCGACGCCAGAATGATCGTATCGGGTAACGCCATCGGTCATCCAGTCAGCGATGAGTTTACCGGTACCTGGACCATCCTTGACCCATACAGACACTGCATACCAAAGGCCACGGACTTTGGCCGATTCACCGACGGACGGGCCGCCATCGGCCGTGACTTGCAAAAGGCCGTTGAACGATCTTTTCTCGTCAAAACCCAGCTCACCCAGAATGGGGGTTAGTTCCATGGCACGCTCCAGCGGCTCCATGATCTGTTCCATGTCCAGATCACGCTGTGATGGGGAAAGCCGACAGAATTCCTTTTCCAGAATGTCCCGGGGGTGACACAACCTGGGTTCTGATTCTTCGTAGTATCCCCACTCGATCATGCCACCTTCAGAAGTTTTCGGATCGCCGGTATCCCGAAGGTAGGCAGAGTTGCCCTGATCACGAAGCAAAGGGTAGCCAATGTCTTTGCCTGTTCCTTCGAATTCCTTGTAGGGTCCGAACCAGAGCAACGGATGGTCGACTGGCATAACCGGCAGGTCTTCATCGGCCATTTGCGCAATGAGACGCCCCCACAATCCAGCACAAACCACAACGTACTCGGCCTCTATGAAGCCACGCGTGGTGTGTACGCCTTTAATGCGTCCGTTTTCAATGCTCAGATCGGTTGCTGAGGTGTTTGCAAACGCCTTTAATTTGCCGGTCTTTTCGGCTTGCTCTACCAGTTCTCCCGTAACGACTTGTGATCTCGGCACCACAAGCCCGGCATCTGGATCCCACAACGCGCCCTGGATGACATCCTCTTCCAGTAGTGGCATCTTCTCTTTGGCTTCAGCCGCGCTGATCATTCTGGCGTTGGTACCAAATGCCTTGCCGGATGCTACCTTGCGCCGTAGTTCGGCCATACGCCCATCATCGTCCTTGCGCGCAACTTCCAGTCCCCCGACCTTTGCGTAGCGCCCCATCTTTTCGAAGAAATCGATGCTGTACATCGTGGTTTGGCAGGTCATTTGATCGTGTGCCGTGGCATAACAGAAGTCCGAGGCATGCGCAGTAGAACCGATGTCAGTAGGGATGGCCGATTTGTCGATACCGACGATATCTTCCCAACCTCGGTCAATCAGGTGATGTGCCACTGAGGCGCCGACAATGCCACCTTGACCAATGATTACAACTCTAGCTTTTGAAGGGAATTTGGCCATTGGCGCAAGGACTCGCTGATTCGTTGTTACTTGACCCGTCGAGAACGACAGAAGTGCCGGTTGACAGATACGTGTTTATCGCATCTGCCGTCCGCGGCAACTATAACCATTTCCAGGAGGCTGACCCAGCTCCACCCCATATCCATAGCGGCGCTGGTCTGTCACTTTGCGACAGGAAAAGGTTTCTCTATCCAGACCAGTAAAAAAATCCTGCCTGCAACAGCACGGGGGCAGAAGGGCGAGTCAATTCACGGCAAGTCAACAGCCAGCATGCCAAACAGGTCGGTACCATCGTCGAGACGATAGAAATTGTTATTGGTTTGCCAGATACGTTGTGGGTCAGTGCTGCCACGGGCGACGATTCGCACGTAAACACGGCCCGATGGAAGACTGGTTGTGTTGACAGGGTATGACACCAGGCCATTACGCACATCGGGGATTCCATCGATGCTGAATACCGTATTGTCGGGTTCGAAAAAAGGCGACGACGATATGATCAGATCGTAGGTGAGTGTATTGGCGCCGGTTACGTCGAACGCAGGTTCCCACTCCAGTTGCAGAATACCTGAAGCGTCTATCTGTGGGTCTCCGAGGACTGTCGGTTCCATCGGAATACCGTAATTGTTGATTATATCATTATAATTCTGATTGATAACCGATACGAGTCGTTCTGGGCTGTTTGCTGCAAAATTGACGTGGTTGCTATCGGGAAGTCTCGTGAGAAAAGGTTCTACCGCATTGTTGAGGGCCGTGGCCCGTTCCAGGATTTGTTCATCACTGTAGTAGTTGGCGCGTAATTCGTCGATCGCTCTCACGAGCAGGTCGTGGGCACCGGGTTCGCGGTAGAAACGCTCAACCAGCTCACTGTAGAGACCACGAGCGTATCCGTAGAATTTGCGTTTCTGCAATTGCGAGTTGTCGAAAGAGTTTGTTAGCACTTGCTCAGGTTCGAATGTGCCGTCGTAGTCCCACGGTAGGATATAGAATCGTTCGGTACCCGCGGGGTTATAGAGATAGAAGTTATGCGTAATGGCATCGGCTTGCCTCAGGATCAGGTTGGTTGCAAGCCAAGTAAGCAGATTGTTTCGATTGAAATGCTCTTCGATAACCGAGTCAAGTGTACGAGTGGGATCTACCATGGCTTCGAGCATGGTCACCAGTGCGCGGTGATCATCGCCATTTTCGATCTCCAGACGCGAAGCAAAGGCCTCCTTGTCCAACGGTTTGCCGTTCTCTTTTACCTGAACGCTATTAAGGTCTCCCTGTGAAAAGCGGAAAAATTCGATCTTGTACAGATTGTCGTCTTCGCCGAGAACGCGGTTTGCCACGTATTCCTTGCCCACGAATTCAGTGTGGGTGAACAACCCGAAGTCTTCCGGACCTTGTCCGTTGTCAATCCACAGGTTGACGAATTGCGTGCGAAGCGATGGAAAGTGCGGCACATTCTGAAAGAGATCAAAGGCCAGTTTGTTCTTGTATCGAGTTGGTTCGAAGGGGTTTTTGTTGAGTTGCAAGCGTCGCTCGTTCCTCCACAGATTTTCCTTGCTATCCAACTTCAGCCGGAATGACTTCTGAGGACCGAAACGAGCTGTGTTGCCACGCTGTCGAAGTGTTGCATTGTTGACTGAACCATCATCCGGCAAGTCGAGTCCTGATGCATGTACAGGAATTTCCACCTTGAAATCGTCGTTACCGTTGATGTCCGCAATCACATCGGCCAATGTGCAACCCGATTGGTCGTCGATGGTGCAGATGCCTTGCACAGTGTTGGGGATTCGGATGTCCATCCGGACAACGTTGACCGTCTCGTAACCGTCCTGTGAGTAGAATGCGTTGTAATCACCGATATCGGTGGGGTGCGGAACAAACACGCTGTTATTTCTATAAACAGGGGGGTCGACGGTTAGCCCCGAATCACCATTGGGCGGGGAAGGATTATCGGTAGTAGGTATTTCCGGCGCAGGCGTGGCAGGAGGAGTCTGAGGCGCTGATGGCGCTTCAGGTGCGGGCGCTTCAGGTGCGGGCGATGCTGGCGGTTCAGCCTCGTCACTTTGCACAGGCGGGATGCCTCGATCACTATTGCTACATGCGCTCAGCGCCAGGAGGATTGCTGCGGCCACTGGCAGTGTCATTGTCTTCATGGTTCTAATAGCGTTGTCGTCCTACTGGGTGCAGAAACGGCTGCACACCGAATCCTGCCCTGCAATGATGGTTGAATATGAAAAGGCCATAACGTCAGGCTAGCCGGTTGTTGATTACGAAAAACGAACTCCGGTCACATTGTCGTAGGCGAGTTGTGGTCCATTCGTGAACGTCAACATTTGATGGAATATCATGGCTTCAAACCTTAACCTCGATGAAAAATAGTGCAATCGAGCGGGGTACATTCTTGATTCTTAACATCAACGTGAGCCGTGCGCCGGACAATCCGACGCTACCCTCTCGATAAAATGTCGACTTGCCAGCAATCATCACTGCAGAGCATAGTCTCATTTAGTTGTTTTGCGCGGGTAATAGTGGCAGCTAATTGTTATTGTTTACATGAATTTAATCTGAAAACTGAATCAAAATTTGTTGTTAGGACTCAAATCAAACGATCATTAGGTGCTGTTCGCCGGTTTTTCACTGGATTCCCAGAAGGCTCGAACGAGAGGATTGGACATACTTCTCCTTAATGTGAACAATCCAAGGGCAAAAGGTTTCAATTCCGGCTCGACATCCATGACCCTGACCCGGTGAGCCAACGGACTGTTCTGCAGCACGATTTCCGGTACCACACCAACGCCCAGGCCCAGGCTGACCATGCTCACAATCGCCTCGTTACCTGCCACCTGAGCGTAGATTCTGGGGCTTACTTTTCTCGCCTTGAACCAGACATCGAGACGTGCTCTTGCAATCCCGCTGGTGGACAGGATCATTGGAACGTCCGCCCACTTTATAGCCTGTCCAGGATCGGGCCCGGGAATATCCGGGTCAATTTGCTGCACGGGGGCAATGAATAAAAGTGGCGAGCTCAACATCGGTCTGTAGATTACGCCACGCGGCAGGCTCCTGGGGTGTGCAGCGATGGTAATGTCTTCATTACCCGCCACTATGCGGTTAATGGCATCCTCCGGATCACCTGTCTGCAGCTTGATCTCGACCTCCGGAAAGTCGGGTCTGAAACGTTCAAGCAGATCGAAAAGAATACTATGGCTGGCTGTAACGGAGCAGTAGAGGCTGAGCTCGCCTTTTAATGGCCCTCCGGCATCGCTGAGCTGATGTTTCAGCATATTGAACTTAACCAGTGCATCCCGGGCATATTGCTCAAACACATGTCCTTTGGCCGTGAGGCTGACCGAGCGATTGTCTCGATTGAACAAATCCACGCCCAGTTCGACCTCCAGCTGACGAATACTGCGAGACAGGGTCGACAGGCTTACATTGGCAGTAACGCTTGCCCGGCCGTAGTGCAGTGAATCTGCCAAAGCCAGAAATTGATGAAGAATTCTCGGGTTCATGTTGCTTGTGTTGCAGTTTGTGCAATAAGGTGTTTTAAATATATCAATTTACTGGATATGACATTTACGTTATCTTGCCTCCCGTATCCTGACGAGAGATCACTATGTCCAATAACTACTTCAATTCATTGTCCTTGCGCGAGCAGCTCGCTCAGCTGGCGAAGTGCCGCTTCATGCACCTTGACGAGTTCGACGATGGCGTCAATGCGCTCAAGGGAAAAAAGATGGTGGTCATAGGCTGTGGTGCCCAGGGACTCAATCAAGGGCTCAACCTGCGTGACAGCGGTCTGGATGTGTCCTACACCTTGCGTGAGCAGGCTATTGCGGAAAAGCGTCAGTCATGGAAGAACGCGACCGAGAATGGTTTCACTGTCGGCACCTATGAGGAATTGATTCCTACCGCCGACATCGTTCTCAACTTGACACCGGACAAGCAGCATACCCCTGTTGTCAACGCCGTAATGCCGTTGATGAAAAAAGGCGCGTGCCTTTCCTATTCCCATGGTTTTAATATCGTGGAGGAAGGTATGCAGATTCGCGATGATCTGACGGTCATCATGGTTGCTCCCAAATGTCCGGGTTCGGAAGTTCGAGCAGAGTATGTTCGTGGTTTTGGTGTGCCGACACTGATAGCTGTTCATGAAGACAATGACCCTAACGGCGAGGGACTGGCTATGGCCAAAGCTTATGCTGTCGGCACTGGTGGGCACAAGGCAGGTGTACTGATGTCCTCGTTCATTGCCGAGGTTAAATCAGATTTGATGGGCGAGCAGACCATTCTTTGCGGCATGCTGCAAACCGGCTCGCTTTTATGTTTCGATAAAATGATAGACGAGGGCATTGATGCGGGCTACGCCTCAAAGCTCATACAGTATGGCTGGGAGACCACGACCGAGGCTCTGAAATATGGTGGCGTGACCAACATGATGGACCGTTTGTCAAATCCTGCGAAAATCAAGGCATTTGATCTGGCAGAGGATATGAAAGACATCATGCGTCCTCTCTATCAAAAGCATCAGGATGACATCATGACTGGGCATTTTTCCAAAACTATGATGGCGGACTGGGCAAATGACGATAAGGACCTATTAAACTGGCGGGCAGAAACGGCAGAAACTGCCTTCGAAAAAACACCCGCAGGTGATGTTGAGATATCCGAGCAGGAATATTTTGACAACGGCATTCTGATGGTGGCCATGGTCAAGGCCGGAGTAGAGCTTGCATTCGAAACCATGACATCGGCTGGCATCATTGCTGATTCTGCATACTACGAGTCATTGCACGAAACCCCGCTCATTGCCAACACCATTGCGCGCAAGAAGTTGTACGAGATGAACGCCACCATATCGGATACAGCGGAGTACGGTTGTTATTTATACAATCACGCATGCGTACCGTTGCTTAAGGATTTCATGAAACCGATAAAGAGCGATGTTATCGGACGCGGTCTTGAAAACGCAGACAATGGCGTAGACAATGCCCGTCTCATTGAAGTCAATCATGCTATCAGATCGCACCCGGTAGAGGCTATCGGAGCCGAACTTCGCGGCTACATGGCAGATATGAAGCGAATCGTCTGAGGCCTTTCCCTTAGTCTTCCATACGTTGGAAAGAACGCGCACGTAATCCCTGCCTTAGTTATCCCCGCGAAAGCGGGGATAGATGCTGACATCGACAATACGAAGAGTCCCAACCCTGTTTATTGATAAAGGTTATTGATAAACCACAGAACCCTCCCGCGTTTCATGAATACTCAGCGCTTGAACAACCCTGTAATCTTCGATCAGCTTGATGTTGACTTCGACGAGCAGTTTCAATTGCACGATATCTGTTGGCAGATCAATGCTGGCCAGCAATGGATGATTAGCGGTACCAACGGTTCAGGGAAATCAGCGTTGGCAGCTGTGCTTGTCGGTGCTGGTGATGTCACCCAAGGCACCTTAAATGGTTTGCCGGAACGCGTCGCCATCGTATCCTATGAAGCGCAGGCAGAATTGATCGCAGCCGAACTACGAAAAGATGACGCAGACATCATGGATGTGATCTCGGAAGGTACACCAGTGCTAGAGATCATCGACGCGGTCAGTGTCGATACAGTGCTTGCCGGGCAGCTGGCGGAGCAGTTTGGCATCAGTCATCTCATGGATCGCTCTTTTCGCAAGTTGTCTACGGGAGAGACGCGTAAGGTCATGCTGATCAGGGCGTTAACCAGTGATCCGGCACTACTGGTTCTGGACGAGCCGTTTGACGGGCTTGATGCCAATACGCATCAGATGTTGCTGGAACACCTGCAAGAGCTCTCATCAAGTCTGCCTATGGTTTTGGTGCTGAATAGATTTGATGAGTGTCCGGATTTTGTGTCGCATATCGCCTATGTCGACGAAGGGCGGTTGGTTTCAATGGTTGAACGTGCTGACAAGGCAGCATTTGAAGGGCTCTATCAGTTACTCCACCTGAAGACCAGCGACTTGACTGTTCCACCGGCAGACCCCGCATTTACCTTGCCCGAGCTTGATTCTGCGCAGCCGCTTGTACGAATAACAGATGCCACTATCAAATACGGCGATACTGTTATTTTCAAGGATTTGTCCTGGACCATCAAGGCAGGTGAGCATTGGCAGCTTACCGGACCGAATGGCAGTGGCAAGACCGGTCTGTTGTCGCTGATAACGGGCGATCATCCTCAGTGTTACGTCAATGACATCCATGTGTTCGGATATCAACGTGGTCACGGCGAGACCATCTGGCAAATCAAGCAGTTTATTGGCTATGTATCCACCGCTTTGCAATGGGAATACCGGGTTAGTACAAGCTTGCGAAACGTTATTATTTCGGGCTTTTACGACAGTATCGGTTTGTATAGCAAATACACTGACAATCAGCGCAAAATCGCTGATTTATGGCTTGAGTTGTTGGGTATGGGCGACAGAGCAGATACCCCGTTCAACAAGTTGTCCCACGGGGAAAAGCGTTTGTTACTGATTGCCCGGGCGATGGTCAAGCATCCGCCTTTGCTCATTCTGGATGAGCCTTGCCTTGGGCTTGATGACATGAACAGGCAACTGGTGCTGGCTTTGATCGAAAGAATTTGTGGCAGCTTGACGACCACCGTCCTGTACGTGAACCATCATGCCAACGACAGGATTGCAGGTATCGGAAATTACCTTGCACTTGAACCGACTCATGTGCGTGCTACTGCAGGTGTCACTTGATGCGACATTTGAAAACGGCGTTTCATCCCGATATATCGCCGGCCGAAATGGCATGTCGCCGATATGGATGGATATTCACCACGCCATTGCTCACAACGAGTCTGTAAATTCTGATAGCGACAAGAAAGGGCTTTCTATTGAGCGGGAAACGTTTCTGCTGAAAGTCATCGCAAGAGAATTGGTCGCGTAACCATACCGAACGAGGAATATTAAAATAATCTGAAATTAACCACTTGAAAGTATAGTTTAATACCTACCCTTTTAGATACTCGAAAGTTCACCGCTGGACGTTGTGACTCAACACTCACACCCGCACTATAGCGATATGGCGAAAACAACTCGCTCACCCACTTTTTTACAAAAAAGGTAATATCATGAGCTCTTCAAATAGCGCATCTGTTGAAACACTCGATTTCTATCACAATTCGACCAGTGCTCGCACGTCAGCAAAAGCCACTGAGCCAAGAACCCGACCGGTGTTGGTGGCTAGTTCGCAAGCTACTCCCATTCGTCTGCAGCCTGTATCGCGCGAAGAAGCGCTCAGACAGGCTATTCTCAGAACCGGGTAAAGTCGCGCCTGCGTTTTCCCAGGCACCCGCCCCGAGGGCATCGAGGGGGCGGATGCCTATCTGCATCCGCAAGTTTGATCTTTCGGTAATTTTTTGAGTTTATAGTGCCTTGTCTTCAGCCGAATCGTGCATTAACTGGTTCGCTGAAGAATAATAGAACGCAATAGCCTGAGCCCGGTTTTTCACCGCAAGTTTGTCGTACAGGTTACGCAAATGGAACTTGACTGTATTGATCGAGATTGCATGATCAGTTGACAATTCTTTATTTGTCCGACCTGACGAAAGTGAAACCAGAATAGCTTTTTCCATCCGAGTCAGGGCACTCAGCGGGTCGTGCAGCTCGCGGACATCCAGGTATGGGAAGACCATCTTGCCCTCCGCAATGTCAAGAATCCCTTCCAGAAGCTTTTGCGAAGGCTCCGCGTGTGAGAAGAACCCGGCAGCGCCAGCAGACATGGCACGTTTGGGGACTTCGATAGAGTCGCTGTGGGTACAGACAATGACTCGTGTGGGGCACTCTTGCTCGCGCATCAGGTGAAGCAGGCGTTCAGCGCCCAGAGACGGCAAATTCCAGTCAACGACCGCCGTCGTGCATGGGACGGTCAGGGCCGTTTGAAGAAACGATTCTGCAGACGAGGTGGTACTCATCAAGCTGAAACGGTCATCGTTCTCGATGATTTCTGCCAGTGCGCTGAGCATCAGGGCGTTGGAATCAGCAAGTGCTACATCAACAGTCATGTTGCCAGCCTCGGTTAGCGGTCCTCGTGTAACGTTACCACACCAAGGGGTGGAGAAAATACCATCCTTTAACCAAGAATAGTGCGCCTCTGAATACGCTATGCTATCGAAAATATCAGCCGTTGGCGCTTGCGCATGGACATACATGAATACCAGGCCAAAGAGATACTCAGTGAGTTCGGTATCCGCATTCCGCGAGGAGGATTGGCCTACAGTCCGGAACAGGCCGCCTATCGCGCGCGCGAGATTGGCGGAGAGGAATGGATAGTAAAGGCTCAGGTTCATACCGGTGGGCGCTATCACGCCAGTGGTATCGTCCGCTGTCACTCTGAGCATGATGTGTATGACGCTGCCGAGAGTCTCTTTGGAAAGCGGATAATCACACCGCAATCCGGTTCCGCGGGAAAAGTGGTTTACCGGGTTTATGTCGAAGGCAGTGTCGCCATCGCCAAAGAGCTGTATCTGGGCTTTGCTCTTGATCGCAAGGTCGAGCGGGTAATGGTTGTTGCATCAGAAGCTGGCGGTATTGAGATTGAGGAGATTACTGCTAGCAACCCCGACTCCATCATACGAACGGTGGTTGAACCCGCAGTTGGCATGCAAGCCTTCCAGGCGAGACAGATCGCTTTTAAACTGGGAATTCCGACGCCACAGATCAATGAAGCCATGGCGACCATTCTCGGGTGCTACAAGGCGTTTGAACAGCTGGATGCCACGATGGTAGAAATCAATCCGTTGGTCATAGCCGATGATGCTTCCCTATACGCTGTTGATGCAAAAATGACCTTTGACGATAACGCCTTGTTCAGACGTCCGGAAATTGCCGAGCTGCGCGACAAGTCCCAGGAAGATCCGCTGGAATCCAGAGCATCTGACAGAGGCTTGAAATACGTAGGGCTCGACGGAAATATTGCTTGTGTTGTCAATGGTGGTGGTCTGGCCATGGCAACCGTTGACAGCATACAACTGGCTGGAGGCAAAGCAGCAAACTTCATCGATATCGGCGGAGGAGCTACACCTGAGCGCGTTGCCAAGGCTTTGCGGCTGGTTGCTCAGGACAAACGTATCAACGCTGTGTTGGTCAACATTTTTGCCGGGATAAACCGATGTGACTGGATAGCGCAGGGAATCATTCAAGCGCTGGAAAAGGATGCCCTGGAGGTACCTCTAGTAATAAGGCTTGCGGGTACCCGAGTGGATGAGGGGCGCAAGCTATTGGTGAAAAGCGGATTGCCGATTGTACGTGCCAACTCACTTAGCGAGGCCGCACAGCGCGTAGTTACCGCTGCAAAAACGCACATGAAGCGAAAGGAAAAAGACGACGAGGAGGTCGTTGTAAATGCGGGTAACGCTTCGTGAGTATTCTTATCAACCGGGACACTCGGGTCATAATACAAGGAATAACCGGGCGAATCGGGCAGTTTCATTGCGAGCAGATGCTTGCCTACGGTACACACGTAGTTGCAGGTGTGACGCCGGGCCGATTGGGCGATGAAGTACACGGTGTGCCGGTATTCAACACCGTCAGTGAAGCGGTTGAGGCCAGTGGTGCTACCGCCAGTCTTATGGTTGTACCACCGCCTTTTGCTGCTGATGCCATCATGGAAGCGGCAGAGTCTGGAATCCGTCTTGCGGTATCAATAACTGACGGCATCCCGGCCCAGGACATGATCAAGGTCAAGCGCTACATGCGTCGATATCGGGAAGACAAATGCATGCGTCTTCTAGGTCCCAATGGCGCTGGTGTCATTAGCCCCGGGCAATCGTTGCTTGGCATTATGCCGGCATCAATATTTACCCAGGGTTCGGTCGGTCTGGTAGGGCGTTCAGGGACTCTGGGCTATGAGGCTGCTGCTCAGATGCAGGCTTTGGGGGTGGGGATTTCGTCGAGTGTAGGTATTGGCAGTGACCCAATCAGCGGAAGTACCTTTGTGGATATATTGCGTCTGTTCAATGACGACGAAGATACTGAGGCAGTGGTACTGGTTGGTGAAATAGGCGGCTTTCAGGAGGATGAAGCTGCGGATTTTATTCACAGTGCCATGGGAAAACCGGTCATTGCCTACGTCGCCGGTATGGGACTGCCGCGGCACAGAACCATGGGGCACGCGGGGGCCATCATTTCGGCATTCGGAGAATCAGCCGGCGAGAAAATAGAGCGATTGAGAGAGGTGGGCGTGACTATTGCGGTGGGTCCATCTGATATTGGTCAGACAGTTGCCGATGTGCTGGCTCTCAGGTCTCATTACGCAAATGATTGATGAACTCTTCGTTTAAATGGTTGTTGGGCGCAAGGTGTATGCTTTTCTTGTAGGCTCGTACAGCCCGAAATGTCGCCGATCCAGCCAGGCCATCCACCTCGCCGTTATACAGTCCCATGACTTTCATTGTTTCCTGCACCATCATGACGTCCTCAGTTGAGGGTGTATGCCAAATGGCTTGCTTGTCGGACTTGCGGTTCATGACGGCTATCGCCAGTCTCCAATTCAATGACTCGATATTTTACGTCAACAGCCTGAAGTGCGCTGAGCGTGTTGTATCTTTCTCCTGGGTTGACAATTCGGGCTGACGATCATGGCTAGCAAGAACATTGTCGGTTTCCATCTTGACGACGAAAATCACTGGGTGGCAGAACTTGCTTGCGGGCACACCCAGCATGTTCGCCATCTACCGCCCTGGCAGAACCGCCCATGGGTGACCAGTGAAGCAGGTCGTGGGGAGAAAATTGGATTTTCACTCGAATGCGTCAAATGTGATCGCGGCGAACCTTTGGATGGAGGTTGGTCTGCGCCCCCGGTCTGATCTTGCAAGGCTTGTCAGTGACGTCAATTGTGCAAACAACGTGAATATGCGCGGAAGGGACGAGTAGGGTCGTCTGTATAAGTGCAAAATAGCTTCATACTGTTGGCTAACAAGGCGATAACGAGTCAGTAGCATCAGGGTCGCCTGTTCTCGATTCATGGAATCTGCGATTACGTATGCGACTCAAGTATCAGCTTTTCATAGCTTTGCTATTGGCAAGTGCGCTGCTGATTTTACTGATGTACATGATCAGTAGCTGGAGTTTCAGCCGGGGTCTGCTCGTTTATGTTAACCAGAACACGCTGCAGAGTGCCGAGTTGCTGGTAGCAGAGCTTGAAACACTTTTTGAGCAGCGCCAATCCTGGGACTGGGCCAGAGGTGGATCGCCTCAATGGCGTTCACTGTCACGTGGAGAAAATCCATCCGCACAGAGGCCGCCACCCAGAGGCCGGCGTGGACCCCGTTATCTCTTAGCTGACGAATCTCGACGGGTTGTCGTGGGTCCTCCGGATATTGATCCGGCTACGCAATGGCTTGCGATCAATGGGCCATCGGGGATCGCAGGTTATCTGGGCTACCGCAATCAGGTACGACTGGATTCTCAGCTTGATCGGGCCTTCGAGTCTCAACAGAAAAAGAGCTTTGCTTATGCAGGTATCGGCATGGTCGTGCTCAGCGCACTTTTGGCTGTACCGATGGCCGCAGTGCTGCTCAGACCGCTACTAAGAATTGGCGAGGCAGTGGAAAACATTCGCCAGGGTGAATATCATTATCGTGTCTCCTCGCAACGGCGCGACGAGCTGGGTACGCTTGCGCGGGACATCAACCTTCTAGCACAGACACTTGAAAAAAACCGGGACATCCGTCAGCGCTGGATTGCTGAAATATCGCATGAACTCAGGACACCCATAGCTGTACTACGCGGCGAGCTGGAAGCGATGCAGGATGGCATACGGCCCATTACCCCCGTTGCTGTGGATTCATTGCACGCAGAAGTCATGGGCTTGAATCGTCTGGTGGATGATCTGCATACCTTGTCTCTGTCTGATGTGGGTGCATTGGAGTATCGCTTTGAACCCATAAGCTTCGAGCCGTTACTGTCGGAGTTTATTGAAAATGTCCGTGGGAGTCTTGCGGATGTTACGCTGGATTTGACTACAGATCTGCAACAGACACCCATGACCGTACGGGCGGATAGCCAGAGACTGCAACAATTGTTTTCCAACCTTTTCCAGAATTCCGTACGTTACACCGATACCGGGGGAAAGCTGGTGGTGACAACTCGGCGAGTCAATGAGCGCGAGCTGCAAGTGCTATGGTCGGACTCATCTCCTGGCGTTGCGGATGCGGCGTTACCTAAACTATTTGACCCACTGTTCAGAGTGGAGCAATCTCGCAATCGTGCTTTGGGAGGGGCAGGACTGGGCTTGAGCATCGTCAGACGAATTGTACAGGCCCACAACGGGCGGATTTCGGCGAATCAGTCGCCACATGGGGGGCTCGAAATTGACATTCGACTCCCGGTGGCTTTCAACGAAACCTGACAGGGGGTATCGATGATTGTGTCGCTCCATCTGAAAACGCGCAGTGCTGAACGCAAGCATGATTTGTTGTAACGCATTTATGTTATCGGTATGTAATTGGACAGTCCTACATTGATATGAATATTGCCATTGTTGAAGATGAACCCAAACTTGCCGCATTGCTGGCTGAGTATCTTCATAAAGAAGGTTATGTGTGCACAATCCATGTCGATGGTAATCAGGCACTGAACGCCTTTCAGAAAAACGTGCCGGATATGATTCTACTGGATCTCATGCTACCGGGTACCGATGGCATGACCCTATGCCGCGAACTGCGCAAGTACTCTACCGTGCCCGTCATTATGCTTACCGCCAGAGTCGAAGAGATCGACAGACTGCTTGGTCTGGAAATAGGAGCCGATGACTATATTTGCAAACCGTACAGTCCGCGTGAGGTCGTCGCGCGCGTCAAAGCGGTTTTTCGTCGTAGTGTTGGCGGTTTTCCGGGTGCTGAAAACGCGTCCGCCTTACGAATTGATGAACAGCGTGCCAGCGTGACAATAGGCAACAGGGTCAGCCAGTTGACTGTCGTTGAGCTGGGACTGTTAAAGGCCATGGTTGAATCTCCTGGCCGGATATTCAATCGTGATCAGTTGATGAATCGAATTTATCCCGATAATCGCATTGTGAGCGACAGAACCATCGATAGTCATGTCAAAAAACTTCGTCAGAAGCTTGCGGCACTGGATCCTGATCAGGAGTGTATTCAATCGGTGTATGGCATCGGCTACAAGTACGAGCCCGCAACGCTTATGCAGATCGGATAGCTTAGCCATGCACGGCCGCCCTTGGCGCCGGTTTTCAGGCTTCCTGACCCTATGCACAAAGCTTCATTATTTACCATGAATTGTTTGCACATTCGCTGACGATACTTGTATGCAACCCGGACAGATGGCCTTTGCCTACTGTTTTTGGGGAACATTAATCGCATACAGGAAAATATCATGAACAGTAAATTCAACCTTGGACGGTCAGTGCTTGTAGTAACGGTTGCCGCGCTGCTGACAGGCGCGACAGCGTTTGCTCAACAGGTTCCACAGCTGACAGACACAGATGGTGACGGGATTATTTCTGCTGCCGAGATCAAGGCTGTGATGGAGGTGCGTAAACAGGACAGGTTGTCACAGTTTGATATTGACGGTAACGGCGAACTGTCTCGTGCCGAGCGTCGTGTAATGAAGGACGCACACTATGACACCTTGTTGGAGCAATTCGATGCCGATGGCGATGGCGAGCTGTCACGTGACGAGCGACAGGCTTCGCGCGAGGCTCGCCAGGCGCTCATTGATCAGCAACTTGACGTTAATCAGGACGGAGATGTTTCTGCTGAGGAAGCCGCAGGAATGACTGAAGTCAGAAGTGAGCGGCGTGATGGAGATGGAAGACACGGACAGGCTGGCGACAAGGGAGGCAGAGAACATAGTGGTGGGGGACGCGGCGGCAACGATCGGGGCCAGAAACGGGGCTAGGAGCCTCTTTCGACATCAGCTGATGTGTATCAGCTGTCGCACGTAATAATGGCTTGCCGGTCGAAGCGTGACCGGTGAGGCAACTCGATGCTCACCTGAAGAGGTGACGTTACTGCCGACAGCCTGATGCACTGTCAATTACAAGCCCGTATTTTCTGTCAATCGTTTATTGTGTCAATCTGCTAGTCTTGACTGCCTTGCTTTGCATCAGGCAGATGCGTCGATTCGGAACCGATACATGTTTAACCTCTCGATGAATTTTGCACTCGGTGAAGACATCGATGCACTCCAGGATACCGTGCGTAGATTTGCTCAGGAGCATATTGCACCGCGAGCCGCAGCCATAGACAAAAACAACGACTTTCCTTCTGATTTGTGGCAGAAGATGGGCGACCTGGGTTTGCACGGCATCACCGTG
This sequence comes from Granulosicoccus sp., assembly GCA_045106195.1. Classification (GTDB taxonomy): domain Bacteria; phylum Pseudomonadota; class Gammaproteobacteria; order Granulosicoccales; family Granulosicoccaceae; genus Granulosicoccus. Next base: position 497,417 of record JBGCEH010000009.1, on the reverse strand, counting down.
TCCGATGAATACGGGGGCGCTGCAATGGGTTATCTGGCGCACAGCATTGCCATCGAGGAAATCAGTCGCGCCAGCGCATCCGTAGGCTTGAGTTACGGCGCGCATTCCAACCTCTGCATCAACCAGATCAATCGCTGGGGTACGGCTGCGCAAAAACAGAAGTACTTGCCGCCACTTATTGCGGGAGACCACGTCGGCTCGCTTGCCATGTCCGAACCAGCATCGGGATCGGATGTGGTCTCCATGCAGCTGCGCGCTGAGAAGCACAACGATCGCTATGTGCTTAATGGAAACAAAATGTGGATTACCAACGGTCCGGATGCCGATACGCTTGTAGTCTATGGCAAAACCGACCCTGCTGCCGGTTCTCGAGGTATTACAGCGTTTCTCATTGAAAAAAATATGGCAGGGTTCTCTACCGGACTAAAACTGGACAAGTTGGGGATGCGTGGTTCCAATACCTGCGAGCTTGTTTTTGAGAACGTGGATGTCCCGTTTGATAACGTGCTGGGCGAAGAGGGTCGCGGTGTGAATGTGCTGATGTCCGGCCTGGACTATGAACGGGTCGTGTTGGCTGCCGGCCCTCTGGGTATTATGGCGGCTGCTATGGATGTCGTGGTTCCCTACGTACACGAACGAACCCAGTTTGGCGAACCTATCGGTAGTTTTCAACTGATGCAAGGTAAGCTGGCAGACATGTATACCACCATGAATGCCTGCAAGGCCTATGTCTATGCAGTCGCTCGCGCCTGCGACCTGGGAGAGACCACGCGCAAGGATTCAGCAGGTTGCATCCTCTATGCTGCCGAGAAGGCGACGCTGCTGGCTCTGGATGCCATTCAGTGTCTGGGTGGCAACGGTTATATCAACGACTATCCGACAGGTCGATTATTGCGTGATGCCAAACTCTATGAAATTGGAGCGGGCACCAGTGAAATACGGCGAATGCTGATCGGTCGGGAACTGTTCAACGAAACGGCCTGATTCATGTCAACGATACTGAGAACGGCGGTTCCTGATGCCGGTAATACGGCGGCAATGCAAGCGCAGTTGGATAAGGTTTGCGAAGAAGCCGCGTGTATCATGCTCGGCGGTTCGGAGCTTTCACGCCAAAGACATTTGAGCCGTGGCAAGTTGCTGCCACGTGATCGTGTAAACGGTTTGATTGATCCCGGGTCCGCGTTTCTCGAAGTCGGATTGTTCGCGGCGCACAATTGCTATGAAGTATCGATACCTGCAGCAGGCATGATTGCCGGGGTGGGAATAGTAGAAGGACGCGCCTGCATGATCATTTGCAATGATGCGACCGTTGCCGGAGGCACCTACTATCCTCTGACAGTCAAGAAACATATCAGAGCGCAGGAAATCGCCCGTGAGAACCACCTTCCGTGTCTGTATCTGGTAGACAGTGGCGGTGCCAATCTGCCTAATCAGGATGAGGTGTTCGCAGACAAGGAACACTTTGGGAGAATTTTCTATAATCAGGCTCGGATGAGTGCACTAGGTATCGCACAGATCGCTATCGTGATGGGTTCCTGTACCGCCGGTGGCGCATATGTGCCTGCCATGAGTGATCAAACGATCATCGTTAGAGAACAAGGGACTATCTTTCTTGCCGGCCCGCCTCTGGTTAAAGAGGCAACAGGTGAAATTGTCGATGCAGAAACCTTGGGTGGCGGTGATACACATACGCGGCTGTCAGGGGTGGCAGACTATCTTGCTGATAATGATCACCATGCTCTGGCATTGGCCAGGCGACTGGTGCTGAACTTGTCGCCAGCAACACATTCAGCGCCTGTCACGGGCACTGTGCGCCTACCTCGGTATTCTCAGAACGATATCATGGGGCTTGTACCTGCTGATACACGTCAACCGTTTGATATTCGCAACATCATTGCCAGTGTCATTGATGATTCTGATTTCGATGAATTCAAGGCACGCTATGGAACAACGCTGGTCTGTGGATTTGCATCCATTGACGGTGTGCGCATTGGAATCGTCGCCAACAACGGTGTTTTGTTCTCCGAAAGCTCGCTGAAAGGCGCTCACTTCATCCAGCTCTGTTGCCAGCAGAAAATTCCGTTGCTATTTCTTCAGAATATCACCGGGTTCATGGTGGGTTCAAAGTATGAAGCTGGCGGTATAGCCAGTGATGGAGCCAAGCTTGTCAATGCGGTTGCAACCGCTGAAGTACCTAAGATTACGGTGATTGTCGGTGGCAGCTATGGTGCGGGAAACTACGGAATGTGTGGTCGTGCCTTTGGTCCGCGTTTTGTCTGGATCTGGCCCAATGCACGTATATCGGTGATGGGGGGGGCACAAGCAGCGGGTGTGCTGGCAAGCGTCAAACGTGCAGGTATGGAACAGCGGGGTGAATCCTGGAGTGCAGTTGATGAGGCAACTTTCAAACAGCCTGTTATTGATCAGTTTGAACAACAGTCGCATCCCCTTTATGCCTCGGCAAGGCTTTGGGACGATGGGATTATCGATCCCCGCAAGACCCGGGAGGTCGTTTCGTTGTCGCTCAAAGCCTGTTTCAACGCACCGATTGCCGAAACTCGTTTCGGCTTGTTCAGGATGTAACAAATGTTTAATCGAATCCTGATAGCCAATCGCTCGGAAATCGCTGTGCGTATCATGCGTACAGCACGTCGCCTTGGTGTTGAGACAGTAGCGGTTTACTCGGATGCGGATGCTGATGCTATGCATGTTCGCATGGCAGACCAGGCTATTCATATTGGACCATCAACGGTTGCAGAAAGTTATCTCAAAGGTGATGTCATCATCGAGGCTGCTCTGCGCAGTGGAGCTCAAGCCATTCATCCCGGATACGGATTTCTATCGGAGAACGCAGGCTTTGTTGATGCTGTTAACGCCGCGGGTCTTGTTTTTGTAGGGCCTTCGTCACATGCCATACGTGCCATGGGATTGAAAGATGCCGCCAAGACCATGATGCAAGAGTCAGGAGTGCCAGTCGTACCGGGTTATCACGGCGGTGATCAGAATCCAGACTTGTTGGCGGCTGAAGCCTTGCGTATAGGTTATCCGGTTATGATCAAGGCGCGCGCTGGAGGAGGAGGCAAGGGGATGCGTCTGGTCGATGCGCCAGAAAAGTTCATGCAGGAACTAAATAGCGCCGCCCGTGAAGCGGCGGCGGCGTTTGGTGATTCTGCCGTGCTGATCGAGAAATTCATCCTGCAGCCACGGCATATCGAAGTACAAGTGTTTGGTGATAACCACGGCAACATTGTTCATTTATTCGAGCGGGATTGCTCACTGCAACGTCGACATCAGAAGGTTGTTGAAGAAGCGCCAGCCCCCGGAATGTCTGAAGCAGTTCGAAGTGCCATGACAGATGCTGCGATTATTGCCGCTCGTGCAATCAACTATAGTGGTGCGGGTACCGTTGAGTTTATTGTCGATGGCTCTGGTCCGCTACGTCCTGACGGGTTTTGGTTCATGGAGATGAATACACGACTTCAGGTCGAGCACCCTGTTACAGAGGCGATCACCGGGATTGATCTGGTTGATGCACAATTGCGTGTAGCTAGTGGTGAAGTTCTGCCGTTTGTTCAAAGCGATATTGTCTTGAATGGACATGCAGTAGAAGCCAGAGTTTATGCAGAGGATGTGGCCTCAGGTTTTCTGCCGGCCACAGGTCAAATACACTACATCCATTTTGAGGATCAGGTTCGTGTTGATACTGGGGTGTGTTCGGGCGATAACATCACCCCGTTCTATGACCCCATGATTGCAAAAATCATTTCGCATGGTGAAAGTCGATCAGAGGCGCTGCGTACTCTGCAAAGCGCATTGGCTGAAACACATGTAGCAGGGACAACTACCAATATTGATTTTTTGCGATTGCTGTTACAACTTGACGTATTTGCCAAAGGTGGCGTTGATACTGGACTGATTGAGCGGCATGCTTCAGAACTTTGTTCAGTGGTACAACCGGATCGATTGTCAATACTGATAGCGGCTGTGGTATTCACGGGCGTCCAGCCACAGAATTTGTGGAATGGCTGGCGTCTGTTCGGCTGTGCAAGCCATCTGGTTAAGTTAAGCTGCCAACAGGTACAACATGAATACCGAATGGTTCTGTTGGATCAATCCCGCGTGCAGCTACAAGCAGGGCATGAGGATGACGTCTTATGCCAGATCGAGATCGTAGAGCGCTCGGATACATCACTGGGCTTTATTCAGGATGGCTGCAGGCATACTGCACACATCGTTCAATGGGCTGACATTTCAGGCGATAAGGTCTCCTTGCTAGTCAATGGCCGACATCATGAATTTCAGCAGGCAGACATTCTGGCGGGTACTACCCCGGGTATGTCTGGTGTTGATGCGCTGATTGCTCCCATGACCGGTATTGTAAGGTTGCTTGATGTGGTCCCAGGACAGTCTGTGACGGAAGGTGAACGTCTGATCGTCATGGAAGCGATGAAGATGGAGACAAGCCTGGTATCTCCCCGCTCTGGTGTTATTGAATCCATCACCTGTTCAGTGGGTGACAGCGTCGAGGGGGGATCAGTACTAGTCCATTTGCAGGATCCTACAGATAACTCGTCTCGGTGATTTTACGGTAGCGCAGTTAGCTGGCTGATGAATGGACTATCGCAGCCGTCTCAGATACTGAATTCACAACGATGGACCTGCTGATGGCCGGTTAATCCGTTTGGCTTCAGTTTCACGCTCCGTTGCCGCCGTCTGCTGAGATAGCGAATCCGCACTACACAAGTCACGTTGTCCAGGCAGCCTGTTGTCTGCGCCGAGATACACTGCGCGTTTCTTCACGCCACTGATCAACTTACGTGGAAAAGAGCCGATGTGCTGCGTATGGAGAATAACGAGTCCGCAGGTTTCACACTTCTTGAGCTTTTGATTGCGATGGCTGTCGCCGGCTTGATGCTGGGCCTTGCTTTGCCCAGTGCCAGTTCCATGATCAAGAATCAGCAACTGCAAGGCGTACTGGGTGCGGTATCGCTTGCAGCGTTCACTGCACGATCAGAGGCAACCAAGTCAGGAGACGCACTGACGATCTGTGCACGAGCCACCGACTCTCAATGTGGTACCGACTGGAACAACGGATTACTGGTATTCCGTGATAGTGCATTTGCAAGAAATGAGGCACAGGCCGTCCGCGACAATACTGACGAAATTATTCGGATTGTTGAACCTCATGGGCATGATGTAGTGTTGAAGGCCGTTGCGTCCACCGATAGAACGGCCGCTTCTGCCTATGATGCAACATACATACGTTATGAACCTGGTGGCGGGTCAAATTGGGAAAATGGCACTTTTTACGTCTGTGACAGCCGAGGCAGTGAGCACGCAGTGGCTATTCAGATATCGATATCAGGGGGGATTCGTCCAGCCAGGCGGCCTGATTCAGAGTTGGACGATACGTTAAAAGACGCGTTCGGCCGAGAGATCTCATGTTCATAGTGCAACGCAGCCTTAGTCTTTATCAACCGAGCGTTCAACTCGGGAACAAATTCCTGCCGGTTTACCCGCCCAGGCAAGGCGGCGTCGGCCTGATAGAAATTCTGGTTGCCGTGGTGATCATGGCTATTGGTTTTCTGGCCGCAGCGAGGATGCAGGTGACCGGTATGCGTTATAGCCAGAGTGCGTACTTTGAATCGCAGGCCTATTTCATGGCAGGTGAAATGGTTGCCCGAATGCGAGCGAACGTTGCAGGTGTGCAATCTGGAGAATACGACGATCTGACAACATCAGCTGAGCTTCAAGACCCGGGGTGCAACGCAAAAATGTGTACACCTGCGGAAGTTGCCCAACAGGACATATTTGACTGGAGTCAGCATTTACACAGAACCGGTGAGGATGTCACGTTTACACCCTTGCTGCCTAGCGACAGTGATCTTGCCGCCCGGGGCGAGGTAAACCTTCTATCTGGTGGGGCCTACTCCGTAACGCTTGTCTGGGCGGATGACAATGCCAATGCAGCCGGCACTGGCTCGCTGCGTGTCGATTTTTTTACGGAGAACTGAAGTTTTGGTCGATAGTGAACTGAGATATATGACGCAGCGTCCGTCAATTAGGGTAAGAACCGATGGATTCTCGCTGACCGAACTATTGATTGCCATGACACTCGGATTGATTCTGACGGGCGGTATTTTTGCCGTATTTTCAGGTAATAAACGATCGTCATCGCTGAATACGGAAATGGCCAATATGCAGGAGAGTATCCGATTCGCATTGAACGACATAACAGAAGATGTTCAGATGGCTGGTTATCAAGGTTGCGCCGATCTTAATAGCGGCACAGTTGAAATTATCGCCAAGGATTCGCCAAGTATAGATCTCCGTTCAACGGTGGTCAGTGGGTCGGTAATACGTCCAGATGCAAGCTGGTACCCGGCGCCAGCGCTTGGTGGCTTCAATACACCTGATAGTGTCACACCGCGTGTGGGAACACATACGATTGCCTTGCAGTATGGCAAAAATCCCAGCAGCGGACTTACAGGTGCTCAGGGTAATGATGGAACACCAAGTCCGATCGGTCCCCTGGTGTTGGAAAACACGATCGATGTCGACGTAAATGAACTCGCGCTCGTGTCCACCTGCGAATCAGGTGAGATATTTCGTGTTTCGGAAGCAAGCATTGCTCTCGATGGAACCATGACCTTATCGCATGCATCCAGTCACAACATACGCGACAGGTTCCAGCAAATCTACGGACTAGATGCAAATATAGCTCAAACCCGTGTGATGCCGTTTACCACCCGGGTGTACTTCGTGGCCGATACCGGTGAAGACAAGCCAGACGGAGAAAATCTATATGCTCTGTACCAGCAAACCATGCCTTTTAACGAAGAAAGCAACCCACCAGTAATACTTGTTGAAGGTGTGGAGAACATGCGTATTCGGTTTGGTATTGGCGCATCGAATGGCCAGCTGCAATTTGTGACAGCAGATGATGCGGCATATGATCCTACCCAGATACGAAGCGTACGAATCGGGCTTCTGATGTCTTCATATGCACCATTGCTGGACAGTCCTGATAGCAAAAGTTACGTGCTTTCTGGTGACGTGATCGGAAGATCGTCAAGTGATAATACCGCAGCCTCTTACGCGAATGATGAACGGCTACGATTGGCGTTTAACACCACTGTGGCTGTGCGCAACCGACGTGCCCAAAACTAATGCAAACGAGATTTGAAGGCAAGTCATCATTGCATCCTCCCAGCTCAGAGCAAGGTGCCGCTTTGCTGGTTGCGATGGTGATGATATTTCTTCTGTCGTTGATGGGGGTGTCGGCAATGCGTAGTGCGACACTCGAAAGACAAATGGTCAGCAACGCTGTTCAGTCTCGGGATGTGTTTCAGGCCGCAGAGTCATCCAACGAAATCGTGCTGAATTCATTTGCCAATCTTACCAGCGCGTTTGAATCAGCTACCCAAAGTATTGTTATTGACACTGAGGTTCGCGAGGGTATCGGACTTCAGAGTCAGGTTACCCTGCGTTACATCGGTGAGGGCAATGCTTCGGGTGCTTCTTTGAGTGCCATGCAGGGTGCCAACTCATTTGATGCACTTCGATTTGTAGCAGAGGGCGTGGCCAAAGTTGATGCCATTCGTGCTAGTCGACGAATAGACCAGGGTGCGACGAGAACGGTACCCGCAAATTGAAATTTTCCAGATATCTGAAGTTGGCAATAAGTGAGGTAAATATCATGGAAATAAGCAGAGCTAACAAATTTCAGTGTTTTGCAAAAGCATGGCTATTATGCCTGTTCTCCGGCATTGCTGGTGCTGACGACACGGAAGTATTTTTCGGGAGTGCGTCCAGTAGTGGAGAAACGCGACCCAATGTCATGTTTGTACTGGATACCTCAGGATCAATGGGATCGATGGATGACGTTGGCGTTAGCCGTCTGGATCGTATGAAGGATGCCGTTAAGCAGCTGATACGGTCTGATCTTGACATGAATATCGGCCTAATGAATTACAGCGGCGATTCCGGTGGTGGCCCGGTGTTGTATCCGATTACCACGTTGACCCAAGTGGTTTGTGACACAAGAGACGGCGACTCGGATTGTCTGGCGCCGGGAGAACTTGCCGATAACGTGTACAGGGTTGATGGTGGACTCGGAGATATAGAAGAAGAGACGAATGGTACCGTACTGACTAATGGAATTCGCCTTGAATTGGGTGAGCTGGACGGGCATACCGACAATCAGGTGGGTCTACGCTACGCCGACATTAATATCGCCCGTGGAGCAACCATACTCGGAGCACGACTTGAATTTGTCGCTCAAGGTGATCATGCAAACGCTGCCGAATTGTATATCCAGGTTGAAGATATTGCTGACGCCCAGCCCTATGACGGAAGCGTCAACTCGCTCAGCAGTCGTACATATGATAGCGCCACCGCAGTCGCATGGAGGCCAGAAGACTGGTTCGACGGAAACGTGTATCAGAGTGCAGATATTGCGTCGCAGGTTCAGAAGATCGTGAGTCGGGATGACTGGTGTACTGGTAATGCAATGGCATTTTACGTAGCGGGAACGGCTGGTACGGGTCCGCGCATGGCCTATACACACGAACGAGCGGCGAATGAAGGTGTCGACTATATGCCGAAACTAAGAATCATTCAGGATCCACCTGCTGAAATTGATGAGGAAGACTGTGCTGGCATCGTCACGACGGTTCGGAAAAAAATTATCCATGACGATGATGACGCTGAATATGAACGAGAAGATGATGACCCGTATGATCGAGGTGACATGAGCCTTGGTGGGAATGTTCTGACAATGCGAGGAGGGTCTGATGAGAATGATACGGTCTCTCTTCGTTTTACGGATCTTGCAATTCCCAAGGATGCAGTCATTGAAAGTGCTGTGTTGAAGTTAAAAGCTACCGATAGAGATACTGGTCATATCAACGTTGACATCTATATTGAGGATTCTGTCCAGGCTGTCAGATACGGATATAGTGATTGGAATGCACCTATTAGCACTCATCGTAGCTTTGTGTCTACGCCTGTTGCCTGGAATAATATTCCTAACTGGCAAGACAATGAGGAGGTAGAAACACCTGATCTGACGACACTTGTTCAAAGCATGGTGTCCGATTCGGCATGGGACGAAAATAATAACGCTATAGGATTTTTGTTCCTGCCTACTGCTGGTGACGATGATCGGGAATTTCATTCTTTTGATGCATCAGAGCGCTACTCCGATGCTGTTGCTCCAGAGCTGGTTATTACCTTCACTGATTCTAGTGTTAGTTCAACGACAACGAGCACTGCAATACCATCGACTGCAGGTACCAGCACGTCAACGGCAACCGGACCACTCACTATTGAAGCACGTGAAGAGATGATCGATGTCATCGATGGATTAACCGCATCAGGTTATACGCCAACCGTTGATGCTTTCTACGAGGCTGCTCGTTACATGCGTGGAGAAGGGGTTGTCTATGGCAAACAACGTGGTCTCCCCAGTAACCCGAGACGTGAACGCTTTCGCGTTTCACACCCGGAATCCTACACTGGGGGAACAGTGGTACGTAGTAGTAGCTGCTCAGAATTCAACCTGACATCGGCGGCGTGTAGCAGTGAGTATATCTCAGGAAATCCTGTTTACATCTCGCCCATGACGGGAAGTTGCCAGGCAAATCATATCGTTCTGCTCTCTGATGGAGAAACCAACAAGAACTCTTCAACAGCCGCAATCAGGACAATGATCAACAAGGTGTCCTGTGATGCGGTTGCTGATGGTGATGAATTATGCGCCACAGATCTTGCAGAATGGTTATTAGAAACTGATCACAGTACGGGTGAATCAGGTCTTGGCGACGTGCAGGACATTAAAACCCATACCATTGCCTTTAATCTGGATGGCAACGGTAAGGATTTTCTTGAAAGAGTAGCTGCAGCAGGTGGTGGTTCTGCTCACGAGGCAGATACTGCTGATGAACTATTGGGCGTTTTCAATGACCTTGTTACAACCATTGTAGATATCGATACAGGCTTTACAGCACCTGCGATAACGATAAATCAGTTTAATCGCCTGACGCATCGCGAGGATCTGTATTTTGCGTTATTCAAGCCTGGAGAATCAGCTCTCTGGAACGGAAATCTCAAACGATTTCGCATGGGAAAGCAGTCCGATGGAACTGGGGAAGTCACGATCCGTGATATCGATGGCAACCCTGCCGTGAATGCAAGCACTGGTTTTTTCAAGGACAGTTCACGCAGTTTCTGGCCCGAAAGGGATGATGATGGGAATCTTGTAACAGAGGCGGACGGTAACACAGTCGCACGTGGTGGTGCGGCCAATCAGCTCCGCCTTGAAGGTCTGGAGGTGATCGACACACGAAGAATGTATACGTGGTTATCAGATGCTTCGACACAGATTACCGAGGCCGTTGACCTGACTGCGGTTGCGCAGAAATTTCATGAATCGAATACTGGCATAACTGATGAAATTCTCGGTATCGCTGATATTGAGTTGGATGAAGATGCACAAGAAGTCTACCGGACAAAGCTACTTCAATGGGCAAGAGGTATGGATGTACTTGACAGCGATGGTGACGACGATTTTATCGATAGCCGTCGTAGTATAGGAGATCCTATGCACTCCCGCCCTGTTCTTGTTACTTACGCTCCGACTGAGACCAACAGTGAGCCCAGATCACTGGTTTTTTTAGGAACGAACGAAGGGTTTTTACATGCATTTGATACTAGTAACGGGCAGGAGCAGTTTGCTTTTATCCCTTATGAGCTACTAAAGAACTTGAATACCTTTCTGGATAATGAGCCTGGATTTCAAAGGCCTTATGGTCTGGATGGCGTGATCACTTTATGGCGTGATGATGTCAATGATAATCAGATGATAGACGGCGAAGATTCAGCCCTTCTGTTTGTTGGGATGCGCCGTGGTGGTACGAGCTACTATGCGTTGGATATTTCTAACCCGGATTTGCCGAAGCTTGCATGGACTATCAAGGGCGGACCGGGTGGTACCGCCGGTTTTGAAACCATGGGGCAATCATGGTCTCGTCTAACACCGGTAACGATGTACATCGAAGGCAATGCGGAGGATGTACTGGTTTTCGGTGGCGGTTATGACGAGAATCAGGATCCTGATGGATTGGACTCTGCACGGACACAAACCAGTGATGACTATGGCAGTGGTATTTATATCGTTAAAGCCTCCACAGGGGAGTTGCTCTGGTCAGGCAAGGGTACGATAGGAGGCGATGAGTTTTTCGCTGATATGGAGTATGGATTCAATTCTAATATTCGTACTATAGATATTAACCGCGATGGTTATGTAGACCAGATGTATGCAGCAGATGTCGGAGGGCAGGTTTGGCGATTTGACATGGCGCAGTATCACACCAATGCAGCAGATCAATTGGTCTTTGGCGGAGTTGTCGCAGATTTCAGTGGCAGTCTGCCTGCTGATCAACGTCGATTTTACAATGAGCCAGATGTGGCATTGATTGAAAATGGCGGTGAGAGGTATCTCAGCGTGAGTATTGGTTCAGGGTGGCGCGCTCATCCACTTGATGAAGTTACTGACGACAGATTTTACATGTTACGGCAGTATTCAGTTTACGATAAACCAGAAGGGTATGGAAAAAACGTAGATGACGTTTACTCCAAAATAACAGAAGAAGATCTGATTAACGTGACGTCTACGGTTGATCCAGAGGTTAATGAATACGGTTGGTATCTGGATTTTACGCGTACGGGTGAAAAGGTATTGGGTACCAGCGTGACTTTTGATAACTCGGTAATTTTTAGCACCTATGTACCAACGCAACAGAGTGCTGTGTGCGCGGCTGAGATAGGTGGTGGCAGAGCATATGTACTGGATGTTGCCAATGGAGCGCCTGCAGCCAACCTGGATAAAGCAGTTGACCCTGATCCTACTGTAACGGCATCGGTTCTGACCCTGACTGATCAGAGTGTGGAGTTGAGTCGCAGTGGAATTCCACCAGAGGCAATGGTCGTGCTGACCGAAGAGTCAGGCGACGAACCACAGATACTCATAGGCGGTGAGCAACTGAGTACAGGAATTACCAATAGTACACGGAGAACGTTCTGGTCGGATGAAGATATATCAGGAGATATTCTCGTGACTGAGCAAGATAGTGATAACGGAAATCAGAGTAACGACGATTAACTCGACATACTGGTAGCTTTTGTCTTTCAGTGTCAATAAAAAGCTAATATATTGGATGCTTTAAATGCACCGTTTGGTACGGATCGTACCCACGATTCGATGGCTGTTGACTAGCACTGTATCCCCGATTGGGCGTCGAATGAGATTGTGGACACCTCGATTCTGTCTACGCTTGTGCAAAGTTTGGTATCAAACTCAAGCCGGGATCAGGACAACTACGTCATTGGATTCCTGTTTGAAGCTTTAGCTTGATATGGTGAGCGGTGCCCCGGTTGCAGGTCTGGAGAGGATTAGCGATTCTGCATCGTTTACGCTGTCTGACGGAAGTACAGAGCTGTGCCCGCAGTGGGATACTGCCCGAGCCGATGCTCGTGCTGATGGAAGATTCTGCCGATATACCTCAGATCCTGTTTGGTGGCGAGTAGCGTCATACTTGGATGACCTACTGTACGCGCAGAATGTTCTGGTCGAATGAAGGCGTGTCAGTTAATTTGGTTGTAAGTGATACTGACAGTGAGATTGATACGAATACAGACTAGTTTGCTTTAGCCGTCGGCGTGCCAGAAATCCTTATGTTCAGAACACGATATAGCTGATGCTTGTTATTCGTTCGAGTGAATAGCTCCTGGTCGGGGTCCAGGTACTCTTTTGTCGTTCCGAATGTTCCACTACGCGAGTACAATAGGTATATTCTGTAGTAACGCTCCCGAAAGGCGAACCTGATGATCGAGCTCTATACCTGGAATACACCAAATGGGCGAAAGGTATCCATAGCCCTGGAAGAGATGGGGCTTGAGTATCGCTCTGTTTCCGTGAACATTGGTAAGGATGAACAGTTCGACAAGGACTTTCTGGCCATCAGTCCCAACAACAAGATACCGGCAATACGCGATGTGCACCATAGCATATTCGAATCAGGTTCGATCCTGATATATCTTGCCAGGAAAAGTGGACAATTCCTCGCTCCAGAAGGCAGTGATGACTACTGGAGAACGCTCGAGTGGCTCATGTGGCAAATGGGCGGTTATGGTCCTATGCTAGGGCAGGCTCACCATTTTGTGCATTTCAATCCTGAAAAATCCGAATATGCCAGCGAGCGCTATGCCGGCGAGGCACAGCGTTTGACCGGAGTGCTAGACCGACGATTGGAGCAATCGGAATTTCTAACGGAAAACCTGAGCATTGCGGACTTTGCTATTTGGCCATGGACCTCACGTTTCGAGTACCAGAATATTGATTTGAACGATTTTCCGAATGTTAAACGGTGGTATTTGCAGTTGGCGTTACGACCTGCGTTTGTACGTGGGTACAAGGTGCCCGATGACCTTGGTGAGATTCCGCTACCCTGATACGATAGTGGAGTGGGACTGTCGATACGCTTGCTGTATATTCCAGTGATGTCAATGACCAGACCAGTCAAAGTCGACAAAAACAGGCCCACGTATCAACTCGGGTTCTATACCTGTTTGTTCGCGTCATCCGGTTCGGATACGGGTGCATATCACTCGGAAGACAGAGACCGGTTTGATGCAAGTCAGCAAAAATTGCCAGCGAATACCCGTTTACTGAGCTCTCTGTCGGAGGAGCTCCTGGAAGACGTTCACTGCATTATTGTCGACATACGACAAAATACCAGGCAAGTATTACTGGCGTGTCGTGATGCGGCCGGCAGGCGTCCGGTCATTGTACTTGCCGATTCAGACCAGATTTTTCATTACGATTATCCTTATGGCACTTACGTCTCAGACGTGACCAGTTTATCCGAACTCGATAGCTCATTATTCTGGCACCGCGTTGATCGAGCGGTTCGCGCCTACGACATGCCTTTATCGTTAAACGATACGCACAGCCCGATCTACAGTGTTTTCAAGGCAATTGCCGACCAGACCTCCGACTGGATTATCGTCAAGGATCTACAGCATCGGTTTGTTGTTGCCGGAGAGCATTTTGCGGCCACTGCGGGTACATCCATCGAGAAAATCATCGGCTACAATGATCTGGAAATCGGTAGTTCGGAAGAAGCAGTTCTTGGAAACCCGGAAACCGGAGAAGCTGGCTTCTGGGCGCAAGACGACGCCGTAACCGATAGTGCTCGGGCAACCGTTGAGGAGAATCCCGAATGGCTTCTCTACTCTCGCAAGGCGCGATATCGACGCACCTACCGAGTACCCTTGAAAAACCCCGCAGGTCATGTGTTCGCCCTGCTCGTTTGCTCTCAGGATATCACTGAGCAAGTACGAAATGCCGAGCTGCTAGGGGAGCGCACGAACATGCTCGAGCAGGTTACCGATGAAAAGCGGTATGCAGAAGCCAGCCGAAAGCTTGCTGAAGACGCCGTGGCAGCCAAGACCCGTTTTCTCGCTGCCGCCAGTCATGACCTGAGGCAACCTTTACACGCCATCGGTTTGTTTCTGGACAGCCTTGAGAAGTGTGTTGCAGGGCGTGACGAGTACTATCTTGTCCAGCAGATAAAGCAGTCCTGTACAGGATTGGGCAGCCTGTTTAACAGTTGCCTGGATATTTCTCGCCTTGATGCCGGTGTCGTTGAACGAAAAATGGAGCATTTTACCGCTGCCGGGTTTCTCGAAAATCTTCGCGAAGAGTTTCGCCGGCAAGCGACAGAAAAATCGCTGAACTATCGCCTTGTTGTTGATGACTCCGTTGTTTATTCAGACCAGATACTGTTAGCGAGGGTTGTTCGGAATTTGCTGAATAACGCCATACAGAACACTAACTCAGGATGCATTTCCATTGAATGCCAACGGCATGCATCGAGCATCGAAATGCGCATCACAGATACAGGGAGCGGTATCGCGTCAGAAGAACTTGACTGCATATTTGACGAGTTCCATCAGGTCTATGCCTCGGATGCACGACATCGAAGCGGACTTGGTCTTGGTTTGTCCATTGTGAAACGCTTGTGTGACTTGCTGGATATCAAGGTAAAACTGGATTCCGTATATGGACAGGGATCTCAGTTCACGCTGCAACTGCCGATTGGTGAACAAGCGCTAGGGTACCCTGCCGCAGGCCAGACACAGGCTGTTAACTTGCCAGAGGGGCTTCTCGTGGTCATCATCGAGGACAACAAGTCTATTCGCGTTGGCATGGAGGTGCTTCTATCCTCCTACGGGTGCAAGACACTCTGTGCGGGGGATACTGATGAAGCACTACGGTTACTAAAGACAGGCTCCCTGGTACCCGATATCATTGTTGCGGATTATCATTTGTCAACAAACAAGACCGGTACTCAGGCAATACTCGATCTGCGTGTTTTTCTTCAAACCAATGTGCCAGCGATATTGGTAACCGGTGACACCTCGCTCAATAGCGAACGTGAAGCGGCTGTGCAACAGTTGCCTGTTCTGCATAAACCGGTAGACTCTGACGAACTTCTGGCTACCATCAGCAACGAAGTGCGTCAAAACGCACCTGAGAAATACAGTAGAAGCATATGAGTTCAATAACTTTGTCCATGCATGTAAATCCATCGGTCGAGGCATTCTTCGATAAGGCAACCAACACGATCAGCTACGTTGTGCAGGACCCAGCCAGTGCTGCTTGTGTTGTTGTTGACTCTGTCATGGATTTCGACTTTTCGTCGGGGCGCACAAGCTATGTACACGCCGATAGAATCATCGATTTCGTGAAGCAGCGGGAATTACGCGTAGAGTGGCTTATCGAAACCCATGTTCACGCTGATCATCTCTCTGCAGCGCCTTATATTCAGGAACAATTAGGTGGCAAAATCGGTATTGGTCATAACATTACCGTCGTACAGGACACCTTTGGCAAGATATTCAACGAAGGTACGCAGTTTGAACGTGATGGGAGTCAGTTTGATGGATTGTTTCATGATGGTGATACCTACCAGGTTGGAGAATTGAGCGTTCAGGTTATTGCCACACCCGGACATACACCTGCCTGCATGACCCATGTGATGGGTAATGCTGCGTTTGTCGGTGATACCTTGTTTATGCCAGACAGTGGATCTGCACGTGCTGATTTTCCCGGTGGCGACGCCGGTGTTCTATACGACTCCATACAGAGAATTCTTTCACTGCCTGATGATATGACTCTGTATATGTGTCACGACTATGGAGCTAATGGCCGCGACATCGAATGGCAGACAACCGTTGGAAAGGAAAAACAGCATAATATTCACGTAGGGGCGGGGAAGAGCCGGGATGAATTCATCAGGTTTCGTAACGAGCGAGATTCGCAGCTGGCGGTGCCCAGACTCATCATTCCATCGCTGCAGGTAAATATGCGGGCCGGTGTGGTTCCGAGGGACGAAAACGGCAATGCGGCAATACGCTTTCCCCTGAACTCGCTTTAGTTGAAAACTGGAAATCATCTTCTAGCGGGCTAACGTAGAATGCTAATAAGGCCGCACCTTGAGGGTCAACAGGTTACTTCTGTTACGAATTGCAGAGAAATAATCACGAAATAATGGAATAGGTAACATATTTGCAAAGCTCCAGGTGTCTGCTGGAGGTGGCCATGAAGCCAGGAACCATAACAAGTACCTTAGTTGCGATTGTCGTCTCACTTCAGCTGATATCGCTATTGGGCGTCAAACAAGCAACCGAACTGCGTCTGCACAATCAGGCCAAGTTACTTGCAGTGCACGAACTTGATACCAAGGCAAAAACACTGGTGATTCAAGTGCAGCAGTTCCTGTCGCCCATCACAAGCCAACTATCGATTAGTCGACAGCTATTTGTCGATGGTTTGTTGAGCACAGAAAAAAATCGGACACTGGAGCGCTACTTCCTCTCACAACTACGTGCTAACAAAAGCATGAGTTCGATGTATTTGGGTCGATACGATGGAAGTTTCGTGGCGGTTACACGATTCGAAGAGTCATTGATTACCAGCTACGACAAACCTGTTTTCAGAGCCAAGATCAGTTCGGCGACACAGAATAATACTCGCAATGTCGAATGGCGTGAATACACGCTACATGGGGAAGAGCTGAAACACTGGGCTGGTCAGGCAGAAGGCTACGACCCACGGCAACGTGAGTGGTATGTCAATGCTAAAGTTCATGACCGACCGGTCTGGACTAACGCCTATTCTTCCACTGACAGTCAGAATTTGAGTATTGCCGCTTCAGTGAACTTGCGCGACATGACTAACGATGATGCGGGTGTGCTAGGAGTTTCAGTTGATTTGACGCAGCTGAGCGCCTTAATCTCCAGAACCCCCTTGAGCGACAAAGCGTCTTTGTTTATATTCGACAACAGTTTCAATCAGATTGCACCATCCATTCGACGAAGTACTCAAACGGGTGGCAACGCGACGAAACATACTGCCGAGTCTTTGTGGGATGAAAAATTTGTAGAACAGCGCTCACGTAGATTCCTGCCACCGATCGATACACCGGGTAATCGTTTATCTGCGGTAGACAGACAGTGGTACAGCCACAATGATACGCAGGCAAATGTATTGCGAGGCGTTCACTTATTCGATGGAGCACTGCGCTGGCGTATCTTGCTTCGGAGATCAGTACTGGATCTTAAGGAACTGAACAAATCTGTCATGCTGGAGGGTATGTACCCCACCATGGCCATTATCGTGCTCCCGGGCTTACTGGCATTAGTGGTGATTTTTGCCCTGAAAACGCCGTTGCAGCGATTGCACAGAAGCGCTACCGTCGATTATCTGACTAAAGCGTTGAACCGTGAAGAATTTGTACGCCGTTTTTCCAAACGACTGGACAAAGCCGATCATGGGTCGGGTGCAAAAAACCAGTGGGTTGCTGTCGCCCTGGATCTGGATGGGTTCAAGCGGATTAATGATCAGTATGGGCATCACGCAGGCGATGACATTCTGAAAACGGTCGTGACTCGCCTTCAGCAAAACGTTGGACGACCGGGATTTGTTGGCAGGCTTGGTGGTGATGAATTTGCCATTGCCCTGAAGTTGCGGTCAGACGATGACGTGCTTGCGACGGTAGAGCGCGTGCGACAATTGGTGGTAAGTGCTCCTGTTCAAAGCGCACATGTGCGCCATCACATCGGTATGACCGCAGGCGTTGCATTGGCCAGCTGTGGTGAATCTGCTGTCGATTTACTGCAGCGAGCTGACAACGCACTAGTATCCGGTAAGTTGATCGCGAAAAATGCAAGCTATCGAGCTACAGACTGTCTGCAAGCAACCAGTTCAGCGGCAATACGCGCTGTCGTTCCACGTGAAATATCATCTGTGAAGCCGGTTGAAGCGCTGCGCCAATCCTGTTGAGATCAAAGTTCCTGACATCGTGACTCAAGCTTGTCATACTCATCATTCGACTATTCATACTGATGGGTTGTTTGTGTTATGGCTGCTGAAATCAAGAACGCTCTTTCTGGTACGCTTGTCGCTGATGCTGCTTCATTAGGTTTGCACTGGCTTTATGACCAAAAGCAAATAGCAGCCATTGAAGACACAGGTAGCGTGCTCTTCAGGCAACCAGATGCAAACGCCTTTGCCGGGCGCAAAGGCTACTTTGCACAGGGAGGACGACACGCAGGCCAACTATCTCATTACGGAGAATCTGCACGACTAATGGTAGAGGCCTGTGCAGGTGGACGTTACGACAGTGAGGTTCATCGTCAGGCTTTCTTCGATACCTTCGGGCCTTGTGGCTCATTTTGTGGGTACGCCGATCGGCCTACCAAGGCATTGATCGCCAGAATGATTATTGAAGGCGACGACCTACAAGATCCCTCAGGCATGGATGATGATCAAAATCCAGGTTTGTGTCCCGTAGCCGGAGTATTTGCCCATGGGTTGTCGCGCGATGACACGGTCAGGGCAGTCAGTGTAATTTCAACTCACGATGATGTTCTTGATAGTGCAGATTTGCTGCATCAGTGTCTTGAGCACATCTCTGGCGGGATGACGCTGAAAGAGGCGTTAAAGCAGACCGCACATTCCGGTTCTTCACCTATTCAACAGCTCATGCAGGAGGCATTGGCTATGGATAGCTACCAGCCGTTGAAGGCTGCCTTGCATTTCGGTATGCCGTGTCATGTACCCCAGGGTATGCCACTGGTATGGCATATACTCAGCCACGTTGACAGTTTCGAGAGCGCAGTACGAGATAATATCCTGTGTGGTGGCGATAGTTGTGGTCGAGCCATGTCACTGGGCGCTTTGGCAGGCCTTGCTTTCGGAATACCCGCTAACATGCTGAAAGCGCTGCAAATAGGTGTGTAGCTTTCCAGCAGCGGAAGATTGACAACGTAAGTTTGTTGATATCAATTGCGAAGCACGGTATGACAAACATCACCAGTAATTCACGCTAGCATCATTTTACTTTCCAACGCGGAGAACACAATGTCTATGAGATTCCTTCACAGCATGATCCGAGTTCAGGATCTGGATGTGGCTCTTGATTTTTTCTGTAACAAGCTCGGTATGACGGAAACCCGCAGAAAGGAAAATGATCAAGGGCGTTTTACGCTCGTATTTCTGGCTGCGGAGAAAGATCTGGAGCGAAGTAGAGAGGATAATGCACCTGAAGTGGAGCTGACCTATAACTGGGATACCAAACCCTATGACAACGGAGACAACTTTGGCCATCTTGCGTTCAAAGTGGATAACATTCACGAGACATGTCAGTCACTCATAGATGCTGGCGTTACGATATTGCGTCCACCACGAGAGGGTCGAATGGCCTTTATCAAGTCACCAGACGGGATATCGATTGAGTTGCTTCAGGAAGGTGAGGCACTAACGCCCTGCGAACCCTGGGTGTCAATGAAAAACACGGGTAGCTGGTAGTTATCTTCAGGAACTACCCGCTCACACACGGCGGGTGTCCTTTTTACACTATAGCGACAGACCACAACTGGCGTGTTAGTCGCGTCGTGTAGAGTGACGGCAAACCTCTTAACGCGCTGATTGTTCCTCCTGAAGGCGCGAGAGACGCCCTACTTTGTGAACGCCAGATTAAACGACACTGGGACTGTAGACGGAATATGGAATACCTTCGCAAGATCTGCAAGTTTTGCCAGTCCACCTGAGAACTCATGAGCATTCGTGTCGAGCAGCACAGGCTCGGTTGTGTTAACAAACACTTGATCACCTTGAACATTAACGGTGACGGCTAGAGACAGTTCGCTGATTTTGCCGTGTAAATCGAGCATCGCCGGGAGTTTTATGTCTCTGGAGCCTTCTTCCAGTGCCGTATCGGGAATGGCTGCGGTGATTGTTGCCTCAGGGTAGGTATCCGTTTCGAACAGGTATTCAGCCATCCTTTCATTTCGAATGCCGACACCTGTTTCAATCTGGTCCAGCGGGATGATGACCTCAGCCTTGCCGCTAGCGTCAACAGCACCAGTGAGTGATGTAAACCGAAATAGTTCGGAGGCGCTGGTGCTGCCGTCTCCAGTGACTTTTACTGATACCAGTGAAACGGATGAACGTGAGGTGTCCAGTGCCATTTCTGCCATGGCGGGTAGCACTGTGAGCAGGCTGAGACTGGTTCCTGCGATAGCACATAGTCTAGTCAGGTTTTTCATGATTCTACTGATCTCCTTGTTGTTTTGAACATTCCAGTTTTTTGACGTCGGGAGTAGAATTTCCAGTTCTCTACCACGGAGGGACTATATATTACAAATGTTGAGATATCCGAGATTGACTTCCCGATATTTCCAATACGTACCAAACCCGTTCTGGGGTCGGCCGGATCGGAGAAATTGTGGTTTCACTTCAACGCTTCTGTACTTACCAAGCAGGATGCTATTACGACAATAGACAATATTCAAAGTTCGATTTGTGCGGATAGAGGCAGGTAGGCAGATACTTTGATGCGGCCTGTTCGCAACGGTAAAAATGACTTGTTTCAGTAGTTTAAGCTCGCTTTAGTCGTTTGCATCCACTGGATGTTAACTCTTGAGTCTCGGGTCCAGAGTGTCGCGTAATGCATCGCCAAGCAAGTTGAATCCAAAAGAGAGAAACAGGATTGCGAGGCCGGAAAAAATGGCGGGCCAGGGCGATAGCAACAGAAAGTTTCGTCCTTCCGATAATGCCAGACCCAGAGAAGGCACTGGTGGCTGTGCTCCCAGACCAAGAAATGAGAGGGAGGCCTCAACCAGAACGGCTGCCGAGAGCAAGAGGCTCGTCTGCACCAGAATGACAGATGCCAGATTGGGCAAAACGTGTGACACAAGGATTCTTACGTCTGATGCGCCGATTGCCACCGCACCTTCGACGTACTCACTTTGAACGATGATCAATGCAGGCCCACGTAGCAGTCTTGCGAATATAGGTGTGTAAACAATGGCAATTGCAATTGCAGCGCCCCAGAGACTGGGACCAATGATGGCAATGACACCGATCGCCAGCAGTAATATCGGAAATGCAAAGAAGATATCCATTACTCGCATAATGATTCGTTCAAACCAGCCTCTGTACCAGGCTGCAAGAATGCCAAGGCTTCCACCCACCAGTAGTGAGGCTGTTACTGCAAGCGTGCATGTCAGCAGTGACGTCCGATATCCGTACATGATTCTTGTTAGTACATCACGCCCCAGATGATCTGTACCCAAGAGGTTTTCAAGGTTTGGCGCTTTCATGCGCTGTACCATGACTTGCTGGTAAGGATCCTGAAAACCTAGCCATGGTGTGAGCACGGCGAGCAGTACTTGCATGCCAACAAACACAATTGATATGCTCAGTAGTTTGTTGTTGGCAATATACTGTGGCAGTTTTGTGTATCCCAGATGATGCATTAACGCGAAATACGTGGATCGATAACGGCATACAATAGATCGATAACAAAGTTGACCAACACAAACGTGAGCGTTAACACGAGTATTGACGACTGTACCAATGGGTAGTTTCTCTCAGCGATTGCGCCAAGCACCAACCGGCCCAGACCCGGAATGGCGAAAACCTGTTCAACAACAATTGACCCTCCCAGGAGATAACCTGTCGACACACCGACACTGGTTATAAACGGTATCAATGCATTTCGTAACGCATGGATGTAGACGGTGCGATGTTCGCCAGCGCCTTTTGCGCGAGCCGTTCGGATATAGTCCTGTCCAAGAGCATCCAGCATGGACGACCTTACCAGGCGGGATAGGTTAGCGACCATCGGCAGTGCCAGAGCCATGACTGGCAAGGCCATGCGTTGCAGGTTTTCGCTGGGTGACTCGGTAAAGGGCACATAGCCTATTGTGGTAAAACCCGGTGCATAGCGAGAAACGAGAAAGATGCACACTATTCCCAGCCAGAAAGATGGAATGGTCAGGCCGGCTATCGCCAGTATTCTCACAATAATATCGGTGGCTTTGCCGCGGGCCTTCGCCATAATACAGCCGATAGGTATCGAAAGGCCGGCACCAACCGTTATGGCCATGAACGTAAGCTGTAGCGTTGGCCAAAGATTGGAAAGAATCTCTGAGAGAACCGGACGTCCTGTCCAGATTGATGTTCCCAGGTTACCTTGCAGAAGATTTCCTGTCCAATCAAAATACTGAACCACCAAGGGTTTGTCCAGACCCAGTCTGGCTTCAAGTACCGCCAGACGTTCAGGTGTTACCTCGGCATTCGCGCCAAGCATTATGGCAATGGCGTCTCCGGGTACCAGGCGAATCATGAGAAATACCAGCACCGAAACACCGAATAGCACCACTCCGAGATCAAGAAGTCTCTCTAAAAGGTACCGTAGGTTCATCCTACGGAACACATGCCAGTGGTGCCAAAAGAACTGCTATGTGACTTATGCACTTGATTATTGCCATACGTAAGGCCAATTCATGACAATACTTCATTCTCGCATAGGCGGGAATCCACAGGTATCGGAGCGAGGATTCCAGCTTTTGCGTAAATGATGTCTGGCGACGGCCTTAAACAGCGCAATGCACTTGCAACATATTCATACGTGTTTCCTATGCTGACGCTATCTCAGTGTCACCTCTTTTAGTGTCGCTAGCCGGCCAGTGGAAAGAATGCGGAAATTCTCCACTTTATTGTGTACTGCCGTCGATAGA
This sequence comes from Granulosicoccus sp., assembly GCA_045106195.1. Lineage (GTDB taxonomy): Bacteria > Pseudomonadota > Gammaproteobacteria > Granulosicoccales > Granulosicoccaceae > Granulosicoccus. The sequence goes on along the minus strand of JBGCEH010000009.1, from coordinate 474,263 downwards.
TTGCTGTATGCAATATGAGCGATTGGCCCTTCGCAGGCAAGTTTGGTTTGTACCTGGTTGTAGATGTCCTGTCTCTGCTCTGGCGCTGGCAATTGTCTTCCTTCATCCAGCCATTGATCGACTTCAGCATCACTGTATTTGAAAACGTTGGTTGAACCGCCAGTGCGGAACGTTCTGTAAAAATACTCATCAGGATCGGGACTACCGCCGTTGGCCGACACAAACATATCGAAATCGGAGTTTTTCCAGTCCTGGACAAACTCGCCAATCTCCTTGTTCAGCAGAGTCACCGAAATATCGCCAGCAGCGAGTTGCTGTTGTATGACCTGAGCGATATCACGAGCATCCTGCCTCGGTAATACCAGTATGGAGAGTTCCAGCGGCGTTTGTACGCCAGCCTCTTTCAAAAGAGTTTTCGCCGCATCAACATCTCTGGTGTAGCACTCGAACTGATCTGTGTCGAGCGCCCATGTGGCAAGGGCTGGAGACAAGGGACCTGCCGGTACCCCTGCGCCGAACAATGCACCATCAATTATTTCCTGCCGGTCAAGCAATGTGTTGACAGCCTGACGTACCAATGGGTTGTCTAAAGGGGGACGACTGGTATTCATGCCTAGCAGCGTGTAGGCAACATCTCGGGTTTCCTGCACTGTGACCGTCGGAGACGCCTTGAGTTGCAGTGCGGTTGCCGGATCGATTCCCGGGAGAAGATCGTACTCGCCGCTGGCAATACCGACTTGTCTGGTAGCAGATTCCGGCACGAAATTGATGCGTACCTCTTCAAGTGCAGGTTGGTCCATTAGGCGGTATTCGTCAAATTTTCTTAGACTGATATGGGAGTTAGGTTGCCATTCATCGAATTGAAACGGGCCGGTGCCAATGGGGGTTTGCTGTAGCTTCTCGGTATCTTTTTCCAGTTCTGCCGGCACTATCGCAATACTCGACAACGATGACAGGATTGCTGCAAACGGTTTATCCAAAGTTAACTGAAGTGTTTGTGGATCCACGACAGTGATTCCGGTAACGGGAGACACGCGACTGGCAAGCGGTGAGCCTGTCTGCTCATCCTGAACCCGACGCAGAGAGGCTGCAACATCCTCGGCATCCATGGTGGATCCATCATGAAACGTTACACCGTCTACGAGCTGAAACGTGTAGATGAGCGCATCATCTGACACGGTCCAGCTGGAGGCAAGACCGGGCGCGACAGAGAGGTCTTCTTGAATACTGGTTAACCCTTCGTAGATATTGTCTTGCACTATGATGACTGAATTAAAAGCGGTGATCACATGCGGATCAAGACCCGCTGGAGAAGAATCGATAGCGACGTTCAGCGTCGCAGCATAAGCGCTGGTGCCGAAGCCACTGATACCCATGACAGCGGCACACGCCATTGAACAGCAGGATTTTCGTAGTGTGATCATTGTTATACTCCTTGGTGTGAGCTCTTCAATCATGAATAATATTCCATGCAAGGGACTGTGGCTGTGATCCTGGCAAATCAGTCATCAGACTCGTCGAGTGGTTCGCTGCTTGAAGATGCTATAAGCCATGCCTCGATATTTACTGACGTCCGATTTTTCGAATCTTTTGACGAACCAGCTTATGCTATTGTCAGTGATTCGACAACATAAGACAAAGCTTTGCTGGAGATAGAACAGCTCACCGTGAGAGCATCCGGACATCGTGTAATCGATGAGCTGTCTATTTCGGTTGCGGAAGGGCAAATGCTGGGATTGGTCGGTGAATCAGGTTGCGGTAAGTCGGTCACGGCACTTTCAGTGATGGGGTTGTTGCCCCGACCTGCCATGCGTGCCGTGTCAGGAAGTATCAAGGTTCGCGGTAAAGATGTAATGCAGATGTCAGATAAGGAACTGATTCGCATGCGAGGTGGCGATGCTGCTATGATTTTTCAAGAGCCCATGACTTCGCTCAATCCGGTGTATCGAGTGGGCCAGCAGATCACCGAGTCTTTGTTTTTACACGGCCGTGTCAGTTACGCCTCCAGACGACGCAATGGGCGCAGGTTGGCGGCTCAACTGCTTGAAGATGTTGGTTTGAGCGCAACTGACGATATATTCCAACGTTATCCTCACCAGCTGTCAGGTGGTCAACGTCAGCGAGTCATGATTGCCATGTCACTGGCATGTAATCCCGCGGTGCTGATTGCAGATGAGCCGACCACTGCACTGGATGTCACGGTACAGGCGCAAATACTCGAATTACTGGATAATCTTAGACGTACTCGTGGCCTCGCCGTTTTACTGATAACACATGATCTCTCAGTGGTCAGCCAGTATTGTGACACGTTGGCAGTAATGTATTGTGGCCAGATTGTTGAGTCCGGTACCTGCGCAAGCGTCATGGCACAGCCAAGGCACCGATATACGCAGGCATTGCTTAACACTATTCCGGTTGCCAATACTCCCGGCATTCCGTTGCCGGCGATACACGGCCATGTTCCCGCGCCAGGCGCATGGCCGGAAGGGTGTAGATTTGCGAACCGGTGTGAGTATCGACTCAGCCGATGCGAATGCGATGAACCATTGTCTGAGCCTTGCCCGGGTAACGCTGGGCCTCATATCGTAAAATGCTGGAATCCGGTAGTGTGAGTCTGCTGGAGCTTACTCGCGTGCACACGCACTATCCAGGTGTTAATGGAAAACCTCCTGTGCAAGCGGTATCCAACGTCTCTTTTTCACTGGAAGAAGGCGAAGTGCTGGGAATCGTTGGGGAGTCTGGGTGCGGCAAGTCAACATTGGCGCGGAGTGTTTTGCGTCTTTGTGAGTGTCAGCAAGGCCGAATAGAATTTGACAGTCAGGACATAACACGTTTTGGCCGGCGGCAGATGAAAGCGATCAGGCGACAGATGCAGGTTGTATTTCAGGATCCATTTGGCTCACTCAATCCAAGACATTCGGTCAACCGTTTGTTGACAGAGCCATTGCGGGTCCATGCTATTGGTGATGCACAAACGCAGCAGCGGCGCGTGAAGGAACTGCTCTCGCTGGTTGGTTTGTCTGAATCTGCACTTAGCCGATTGCCACATGAATTCTCTGGTGGACAGAGACAACGCATTGCCATCGCACGTGCACTTTCCCTGCAGCCAAGGTTGCTGATCATGGATGAGGCAGTCTCGGCGTTGGATGTGTCTGTGCAGAGTCAGATCATTAATCTCATCAATGAACTTCGATCAAAAATGGACCTATCCATGCTTTTTATAAGTCATGATTTGTCGGTTGTGCGGCACGTGAGTGACCGGGTCGCGGTAATGTATTTGGGTCACATCATTGAGACAGGACCTACAGAGCTGGTGATGAACAGTCCGATACATCCCTATACTCAGGCACTGGTGTCAGCGATACCCGGTTGGCAACGTACCTCTGTCCAAAGAATCGTATTGCAGGGCGAAATGCCGGATCCTTCCCGTCCACCGTCCGGCTGTGTTTTCAGCACCCGTTGTACGCATGCAGTGGACAAATGTTTTCAACAAAGACCGGAGCTCTTGAGTGCCAAGGTACGACAATGGCCAGCAGAAATGAAGATAAGACAACGCGGTCTGGAAGTGATGGGCGAGCATCGCCATGCTTGTTTTCTTGATTTGCCGAACAGAGTCTGATCATTCATGAGTGATCTTGTTCTGCGAGCTGACTATGCGTTCAGGCCTGCTGCGTTGGCAGTAGAGCAGCGGCGAATCCCTGGTGTTGTACTGGGTGTTATCGCAGCCGATGGTCAACGTGAGGTTCGCCTAGCTGGTGCTGCCCAGTACATACCTGCGTATCGTGACATGACACGTGATACCTGGTTCGATCTGGCATCGTTGACTAAAGTCATTTTTACCAGTCCAGCTATTATTGCCTTGCACGAGCAGGGCATGCTCGATCTTTCACAGCCGCTGACGACAGTCTTACCCGATTTGCAACAATACAAGTCCGATAGCTGGATTCGTAAAGTTACCTTTGAACAATGCCTGTCGCATCAAAGTGGTTTTCCGGCAGTTGAGCCTGTCTATACCTATGGGCGTGATCCGGCTCTGTTACGTGCGTTCGTGTTGCAGCGTGACTGGGCGCAATGTGAGCATGTGTACTCTGACATCAACTTCATTCTGCTGGGCATTGCCCTTGAACGAATCCGTAAAAAACGCATCACAGATATGTATCCCGGTAGGGGGTTTGCGTTTGAAGCTGACGCAAGTAAAGCCGCTGCGACAGAGCTTTGCACGTGGCGCGAAAAAGTCTTGTGTGGTGAGGTGCATGATGACAACTGCTTTGCATTACAGGGCGCTGGCCACGCGGGCCTTTTCGGTACAGTGGATGCAGTCCTTGATCATGCGCAGGATTTGCTCAATGCAACACCTGAGACTAAACCGATTGTCGATATGATGCGCAAGCCAGTGAGTGAAACCCGAACTCTCGGCTGGGAGAAATTTCACGTGAATTGGAGTGGTGGTCAAGGTTGTAGTCATTTATCGATCGGTCATACCGGTTTCACTGGCACTGGCCTGTGGGTAGATTTTGAGAACAGGCTGGCGTGGACACTACTGACCAACAGAATACATCCGACGCGACATAGTGCTTCAGGAATTGTTAGCCTAAGACATGATGTGGGTAGCCGGATATTCAGTAGATATTAATGAGTCAATTGAAGAACATGGGCTTGAACAAGGTACCTGAAACACACAAACCTGTATGGGCGGTTGGCCTGATGACAGGTACCGTCCTTGATGGCAATATTGATGTTGCGTTGTTGAAAACTGATGGACAAGTCATCGAACGCTTCGGCTGCTATACGTTGGCACCTTATCGAGCTGACACAGTTGAGATGCTCAGAGAATGCCAGTCACAAGCATTGAAGTGGCAATTTGACGGCCCTGAGCCTGTTTTGTTTGCGCAGACAGAAAAGCAATTGACGCTCGAGCAATCAGCCGCTGTTGTCGAACTTCTGAAAAAGGCACAGCTTACAGTTCACGATGTTGGTGTGGTGGGCTTTCATGGCCAAACGGTTTTACACCGACCTCCAGTCGGTGATGTTCATGGCAAGACACGACAATTGGGCGACGGTGCGTTGATGGCACGCACGCTCGGGATCGATGTTGTTCATGATTTTAGAAGCGCAGATATGCGTGCAGGGGGCCAGGGCGCGCCTTTGTCAGCCATCTATCACAAAGCATTGCTGGAGCAGATCGATGCCGCTGGTGACACGGCAGTACTAAATCTTGGCGGGGTTGGTAACCTGAGCTGGTGGGATGGTACGGACAGACTTTATGCTTTTGACACGGGGCCTGCCAATGCTCCTATCAACGATTTTGTCCGTGGAAATGGCTACGGTGAGTTTGATGAAGATGGTCGCTTTGCCGCCGAAGGGCGCGTTGATGAGGCCCGACTATCCCGGTTGCTTGAGCACCCGTATCTTCGGGCAGCTCCACCCAAGTCTCTCGACCGATTTGATTTTTCCTCGAGTATGGCAGACGGATGTAACCTGTCCGATGGAGCAGCTCTGTTGACAGCATTCAGTGCTGCAGCCGTCAGCTGTGCCCTTGATGTGCTGCCGCAACGCCCGCAACGGTTGATTGTTTGTGGAGGAGGGAGACATAACACAAGCCTCATGCAGGCGCTGGCAAAGCGATGCGCTGTGCTAGTTGAGGCCGCTGAGGACGTTGGCTGGCGTGGTGATGCTATGGAAGCCGAGTGTTTTGCCTATCTGGCGGTAAGAGCTATACGCGCATTGCCATCAAGTTTTCCTGAAACCACAGGTGTACAGACGCCAATGTGCTGCGGCGTTGTCAATCGGGTTACAGATTTACTAAAATAATCCGGATCCCTGAATAAGATTGTTATCCCCGAGGAATGCTAGACCCAGGTTAATTGTCAGCATCCACCCGAGGTTGAGTAACCATTGCCTTTCAGCTAAAACTGCAGGAATACATGCTCTGATGCATGGGTAAAGTGTACGATACGTGTTTGTCTTTACATGTTTGCAGATCCCATGCATTTGCCTTTGGCTTACCGCCAACAATTTCTGATTTCAATGTTGACTGTTGCCATATCGCTTCTGGTAGCCTGCAACAGTACGGATGAGTCCATAGGTACTCTGACAGAGCCGCCCGGTCAGGATGACGAGCCAATACCCGAAGCGATAGCATTCAACAATGCTGTAGGTTTCGAGGTTTTCCGGGAACCCCATGGAAGGTTGCCAGTGCCCTTGAAGGAGCCTGATGCCGCCGCGTTGCAAGAATTTGAGGCCGGCTTGCCGGCACCGGTTATTTCTGCCCCTCCGGGTTTTGATACAAACGCCAACAATGCCCCTTTTTTCTCGAATCTGAAAAATCTGGATGTCTTTGCGGGCGATACAGTGGCCATACGGTTCGCGCCGGAAGACCTGGATGGCGATCTACCAGGCATGTTCTATGAGCAGTTGCCATTGGGCGGAGCCTTCCCCGACAACCGCGATGGCAGTAAAACGTTCCGATGGCAACCGCTTCAGCAGGATGTTGGAATTTTTCGATTTACGGTTGTTGCCGTAGATGCAGTAGCGCCTGGGTATCGTAGTTCGCAGACGGTGCTCATTCGCGTATCGCTACCTGAGGATCCTTCTTCCATCCCGAACGTCGCTCCTATGGTGGAATCACCCAGGGAATATACTGTCAGGGTAAATGATCCGGTGGTCCTTGAATTGAAAGGGCTAGACCTGAACGGGACAATTCCCACGCTTGAATTGCCGGAGCCCCCCGTGGGTGCCAGCTTCGTTCAACATCCCGTATTCGAAGAGGTTTTCGTACTCAAATTTACACCGACGGTGGCAGGTGAGTTCACGATCAATGTATTGGCAAGGGATTCAGTAGATCCTAACCTGACTACGACTGAGCCTGTCAATCTTAACGTGCTTGATTCTGTTGATTTTCAAGCCAGTGGTTTGCCGTTAAGAGAGCTTGCTCAGAATCGCGACTTCAAAATAGGGTTTGCTGCACTTCAATCGTTCTACCATCAACCCGATGGAGCGCTATACGCCGACTTTGCGGCGCGTGAGTTCAATATTGTCACTCCTGAAAACTCCATGAAAATGGACACAATCAATCCCTTGCCAGGGCGCTATGAATTTGCGGCTACGGACAATCTGGTGCGTTATGCACAGCTTCATGATATGCAGGTTCATGGGCATCCTCTTGTTTGGCACCGGCAATTACCGGAGTGGATTGAACAGAGCGAGCTTGCTGATCGTGAGCAGCATATGAGCGAGTATATTCAGCGAATCATGGAGCGTTACAGCGCTGACATCGACGTCTGGGATGTGATTAATGAAACTGTCGATGATGATGGAAGTTTGCGGGGTAACGAGTCAGTATGGTTTGAGGCTATGGGGGAGCTGTACATAGATAAAGCGCTGCAACTGGCGCGCTCGATAGCACCCGCAGCCACGTTGCTGATCAATGAGTTTGATATCAGTATGGCGGGTGATAAATTCAATGGACTTGTTCAACTCGTCGAGCGCTTACAAGCACGCGATGTGCCGTTGGACGGTATTGGATTTCAGATGCATCTGTTCGATAACTTCTCAAGTTTTGATGAGCTGCAAGACAACTTTGCTGTTGTCGCAGCCCTTGGTCTTGACATATTTATTACTGAACTGGATGTGTCTATAAGCAGCGGGGCAAGTCAGCCCTCGACAACTGAACTTGCGCTGCAGGCAGACGTTTATCGTCAGGTAGCCGGAATTTGTATTCAGCAGCCAGCTTGCAAGGCATTGCAAATGTGGGGATTCACTGACCAGTATTCGTTCAGATCAAACTTTAATCCACTGCCATACGATCGTTCGTATCAGCGCAAGCCTGCCTTCCAGGCTTTGCAGGAAATACTGGAAATTAGTACGCCAGAGACAGGTTTCTAATCACCGAAATCGGAATTCTGTATGGTGTAAAGCGTCATATACCATGTTGCCCAGCCGGTGATCAGAACACCCACTGTGCAACATGAAGCGCATTTGGCAAACATTGCGACGCATGCCCTGAGTAATAAGACTAAGTCAGGAGTGGACCTTCAACTGTCGGCATCTTGGGCGTTCTTGCGCAGAAACCAGACAAAGGAGATCACTGACAGTACTAACAAAGCCACCGCTACGGGACTTTTCAGCATCTGCGTCAGGTCTCCGTTTGTGAGTGCCAGAGATTGCGCTATGGATTTTTCAAACCTTGGCCCCAGGAAAAACGCGATGATGAAGATCACCAGCGAATAGCCAAAACATTTCATAAGATATCCCAGCAAGGCAAATATCAGCATGATCGCAACACCAAACAGTCCACTGGTTGCCATCGAGACACCGACAAAACACAGTAGTAGAGCCGATGCATAGATGATGGATTCCGGTGCCGAGACGACTTTAACCCACACCCTCAGTAATACCTGTCCAACCCAGAGGTTGACGAAATTTGCCATGATCATCGCACCGAAAAGACCGTAGACAAAGCGGCCCTGATTTTCGAAAAGCAAGGGCCCTGGCTGCATACCATGAATCATGAAAGCACTTATCAGCAGAGCGGCTCCAACACTTCCGGGGATGCCCAGTGTCAGCAGCGGAATCAGATTGGCCCCGACCACGGCAGAATTGGCTGATTCCGAAGCGGCTATGCCCTGAATGCTCCCTTTGCCAAAGCTGTGGGGATCTTTCGATACCGCTTTCGTCATGGAATAGGACATGAACGCGGCAGCCGTCGATCCAATGCCGGGGAGGGCGCCAAGGATGGTGCCAATGATTGCACCTCGCAGCATGGTAAAACGACAGGACCAGTATTCCGACCAAGTGACACGACGGTCGTCGGGGTTGCCGGTATCGATGCTGACAATGGCCGACTCGACATTGCCGCGTGCTTGAGACAGGCGGTGCAGAATTTCGGATATGGCAAGCATCCCGATAGCGACGGAAGGCAATGGCAAGCCATCAAACAAGTCCCAATGGCCAAAGATCAGCCGTGGTGTGAAATTTTCCGGATCCTGACCGACTGATGCCACCAGCAGACCAAGCGCGGCTGCGATGATGCCTTTGGTCAGGGAATTGCCGATCAAACCCGCCAGAACAGAAAAGGCGAAGATCATCAGAGCCACAATTTCGATAGGACCCATTCTCAATGCAAGAATGGCCAGTGGCGCCGATATGGTGATCAGGACGATATCGCTCACGGTGTCTCCCGTGATGGATGAAAACAAGGCCATTTTTGTCGCTTTCAGAGGTTTGCCCTGTTTAGCCAACGGGTGGCCGTCCATTGCGGTCGCTGCAGCGTCCGGCGTACCCGGTGTGTTCATGAGGATGGCAGGCACAGCACCACCGACTAAACCACCTTTGTTCACGCCGACCAGAAACGCGATCGCTGGTAGCGGATCAAGGCTAAAAGTAAAGGGAATGGCGATCGCCATGGCCATAATGGGACCGATCCCCGGCACTGCACCGACAAACTGCCCGAGAACCACACCGAATAACACGAACGCCAGGTTGTAAAGCGTGAATGCATCTGCAAACCCGGCCAGAATTGTTGTCAGGTCGACCATTGTGAAATTTGTTCAGGGTAAGGCGCGACCGAGCGCGTGGATGACGAGAAACCAGATGAGGGCAGGCATACCGATAGCGCCGGCAACCAGCCACATGGCACGTCGCTCACCGATCATCCACATGATGAAAAATGCCATTACGGGGGCTACGAATTCGAACCCGAACCATGACATCGCATAGATTCCTGCAGCCAGTACAAGCACATACAGGCCGGCTCTGGCCATGCTTTCGACATCGAGCGATTGTTGCGGGACTGGCTTGGCAAGCAGAAGCGCGCCACAAACAGCTATTATAATAGAGACAACGTTGGGTAAAGCGTCAGGGGCGATGTTTCCTCCATCGACAGATTCGATGAACCTGGGGTTTACAAGGAAATACATTGCAAGCCCCAAGAGGAGGAAGAATGCCCCTGAGATGCGGTCTGCAGGAACTGCCATGGTGTACCTCTAGATAAGGAATGGTGCGCCCCGCCGCATGTGCTCGCTGGGCTTTTTTTAGTCGTATCGCAAAAAAATCTACGTCATCGCACTACTTTGCGAAGAGGACCTGCGCATTTTCCAGTCCATCCGTCATCATTTGATGCGTGCCTTCTATACCCATGTTGATGGGAGCGCCTTTAACGGCGCTTTCAACGATTTCTATAAAATCAGGTGCGGCAATAGCCTCGTCGAGCGCCGTTGCTATCGCCTTGACTGCCTCCGGATCTGTGTCACCGGTCATGGCAAGCAAGAAAATCGGGTCTACGTATGCTGCTACCCCTGATTCAGTGAAGGTTTTGACATCTGGAGCATAGCTCAAACGGGCCTGATTTGCGCCTGCGATGTTCCATCCGGTGTTCTCTTCCATGACGTTGGCGAGTACACGCCCCATAGTATCTGTCGAGCCACCTGCAGCGAACCCGATCTGAATGGTCAGCGGCCCGTCCGGTTCCCAGCTATCAGCGGCGACTGGCGTGCTCAGGGCCACGCATGCACTGATTGCGAGAGCAAGTAGGGGGGATTTGAACTTCATGGCATTCTCCTTGTAGTGATCAGGTATTCGATGCTTGGCCTTGGTCATACACACCGTAGCTGCATTATATTTTTCTATCAAGTTCAATAGTTATTATACATACCCATTATCATCAATACACTTGGTATGAAAATGTCTGAATAATGACTAGCCATTAGTTTAGTGACGAAAATAGTTCGAATGCTTTAGTGTGGAACTTGAAGAATTATTTTGCCAAAGAGCGTTGTAAAAATGCTATTCGATTCTGCGTTGCTTAATAAGATCAGGCACGATGAGTTGGTGGTTTTTGCCGGTGCCGGCTTATCTATGGCAGCGCCGTCTGCCTTGCCTGACTGGGTGGGTTTGAACAGCCTGATTTTCAATGTTCTATGCGATCGGTATGAGCAGTGTCAACGGAAACCCGGTTTTCTAAAGCCGATCAGAACCCTCGTGGATTCAAGCAAGCCAAGCGTTAACTTTCCACCGGACTATCAGATGCAGCTCCTGCACGAGTACTGTGGGGAAGACTATTTTAAACTGCTTCAATGCGTTGATGTGACCGTTATCAACAGCGATCATGAAATGCTTGCACAATTGGTATTGTCAGGTCAGGTCAAGGTGATTGTTACGACCAGTATTGATCGGCTGATTGAGCAAGCTCTGGCTGCCATTGGTGTTGAATTCCACGTGGCGTTTGACGAAGAAACCTATGAGTCGTGCTTTCTACGCATGAACGAATCAACAGTGTCGAGTAAGGTCGAGGTTATAAAGGTTCATGGTTGCGTTCAGGATCACTTGTCACTGGTTGATACGTTAAAACGACGATTGCGGGGTCGCAACCGTTTCCTTGATAATTGTCTTGCGCACTTGCTTGCTCAGCACTGTTTTTTGTATGTGGGTTTTTCTGCCCGCGATCTTGAGTCAGACCCGGACTATCTCGGGTTGAAGAAGGCGGCCCGTCAATCACCCGGACTTGTCTATGTGAAAAGGCCCGGTACCTCTGAACTCAGTCAGGGTGCTGTTGCACTCATGAGTGCCTATGGCAGTAAGTCGACTATGATCACGGCCCCTACTTACAAAGTATTCGGTGCGCTCTTGGGAGATGAAAACAGTGAACCGATTCCGCCGCCATCACAGGGTATCGACGGTGTTCAGCGTGTAGAGCAATCTCTGATACAAATCACCCAGTGCCTTAGCTCAATGTGTGTTCTTACTTGTCTTGCAGCGGCTCTGGAAGCTGAAGGTAACACGCGTGCTGCCTTCGGCATTTTGCATGATTACGGGCGTGGTGTCTTAACGCTGCAACGAGAAGAGCCGGGCCTTGATCGTATGCGACTCTTGCAAGTACGATCGGGAGTAGCGCTTGGCTTGCTGGACATTGAAGTCCCGGGTTCAGAGAATCAACTGGAAGTCAGTTTGCAAAGCCTTTCAACAGTTCGTGAACAAGACCGGCGTGCTGACGCCTGGTTAGGCCTTGCCAGGGTTTGGGGAGGGCGGGTCGATGAAGGTTATCAACGTCTCCTATCGTCGCTGATGCAGACGCACGAGCATAACGACCCATTGGAGTACCATCTTGACTGCTGGCTTGCAGTAGCGGAGTACCGTTTTTTCAGCAGCGAAGGTGTGGATGTATTCGAGGACTGGCAAGAACGTCTGGCACTGGCAGAAAACAGTGCAGACCTTGCGCGTCTGGCACGCGTTGCTGCCATGGTTTATTTGCATCTGTGCGATGGGACTACGAATGTTGCAAAAGCTAATCAGACTTATCAACAAGTACTGCTTCCGCAGGTGTTTTCACGTTCAGCCAGGATCAATGATCCGGTCAGCGAAGGACTGACTGCGCTCGCGAGAGCCAGATGGTTCAATCATCAGGCTTGTGCAGTACGTGCCAGTGAGGTAATTGATGTAGCGATGCAAAAGTTTTCTCAGGCAGGAATGGTGCGTTGGTATGAGTTTGCAAGAATCGAGCGCAGTTCGACACTGGTAAATCAGGAAGAATTTGATGACGCTGCCAAGCTATTGGACAACATAGCAGGTTCTGTTGCGCATCATGTTTTATTAAAGCCACGATTTTATGCCACTCGTGCTAAGTTGCACATAGCAAGCAACAATCCGAAGGAAGCAGCGAAAGCTTACAAGGCAGCCGTTACGGCTTGTGAGCTGTTAGGTATGCATAAATGGAAGAGCATTTACTCGAAGGCTTACAACGAATGTCAGGAGACTGTTAGCTAATGATATTCAGGACAGTACTACTGGGAACCGATGGGAGGCCAGATTGAATCGACTTCATCAACTTCAAATTGCGTTTCATCGCTCAGGTATTGATCGTTGATGTAAAACCCTGTCTCTGGATCGTAGCCTAATTCCGTGTTTGCCGGCTCTCCACCATTATATGAATCCAGCATGTCCTGATGTTGCTGGTCCGCAAGAAAGGCCTCTTCCATGAATTCACCGTTTTCATCTACATACTGATCGTAGGTATTTACGAATCGTTCGTCTGATGACATGAAACCTTCATCTGTTTCAGGATTACTGGTTTGCAGACCCAGTCTATTCTCGACGCTTGGTGAGGTACGACCTGCCGCTATGGGATTGTTGTTCGCAAATGAGGCCCGGCTGCTTGATTGTAAGGTCTGTTGGCTACCGATAGGCACATCAACGAAGTTGTAGACGATACGTGTTTCGACGGTTTTCTCCAACTGAAATCTCATTGATACTACCTCAAGCTCTAGCTGCAGGAGTTCATTGTTCAGATCAAGTGACTCTTGTCGAAGATCGAATACTTCAAGTTTCAGTTCGTTGTTCTGATTGGTCAGCCAGTTGATTTCTTCCAGATATTCTTCTTCACGGTATGCCCACTCTGCAGCGTTTGCGTTGCCAGTACTTGCGGCAGCAGCCGGTCCGGTAACAGGCGATTCGATCACAGAGTTGGCCTTAATCTGGATTGATGGAGAGGTAATTGCAGCGGCCTCTGCTGGTAGATTTTCAGCGATTGTGCTGTCCGGATCGGCTATATCCGGTTCGCTATTGATCGATAAAGACCAGAGGTAGCCACACAAGACGGCTACCCACAGACAACCCGTGACAGCAATTGCCGGTCGATAATTTCCCTCGCTGGTTTGTTCGGATTCGATGTCTGCCTGGGTCGAATCGCTGTTTGCAGCGCGCCGCCCGGACGCATTTGGATCGGATTCGACGAATTGCGTAGATTCGTGATGGTCCTCGCCGATTAATTCTTTGACATCGGATTCGACATCATCGTAGTTGAACTCGGTGGCTGCCACGTCTGACGCCAGCGAAATTTCATCTTCCATGTCGAACACACCTAAATTGCAATTGTAGTCGCCGGTGTCACGCAGGGCCTTGTCAGGTCGCCGACGGGCCACTACTCCGAATAGTTGTTCTGCGGCAACACCCATCTATCTCGTCCTGAATTGTGATGTCCTTTCAAACACCAACGGGATTGCCCCGTGGCGTGCTTGCACATCTCTCATGTTTATAATAACGGTTTAGTCAACATTTGTTAACAACTCTGGTGCGCAGGTTCGTTCGTGCACTATGCTCTTGAGCGAAGGGTCACAATTCTATGTAAAAACTCAATGGAAGAACGTTGACAAAAAAGCAGCGCGTAAAGAAAAAACCTGCCTGGTTCAGGACGTTAAAGGAAAGCGGGCTGGTCTACGGACTTGGTGCTGTGGTGATTGCCGCAGCCACCTGGTTCACTTATCAATTTGTCGAACCAGCACCACCACGAAGTCTTACACTTGCGACAGGTAGTGCGGACGGCGCCTATCGCGAGTTTGGCAAACAACTGAAAAGCCGTCTGGCAAATAACGATGTCGACCTGCAGATTGTCGAAACCAATGGGTCAGTTGATAATCTGGGCCGACTGGAAAAAGGCGCTGTTGATGTTGCCTTCATGCAGTCTGGACTGACGAATGCGAGTCAATACCCTGATCTGGAATCTCTGGGCGCTATGTATTACGAGCCTGTATGGATTTTCACGCGCAAGGATCTGCAGATTTCAAGACTTAGCGAGCTTGAGGGTGGCCGGGTTGCTGTGGGTGGAGTCGGAAGTGGTTCTCGCGTGGTTGCGGTACAGCTTCTCGAGAGTAACGGGTTGATGCAGGGTGAAGTGACTCTGGTCGATCGCTCAGGCAAACAAGCTATCGATGCGCTAGAGTCCGGGGAGGTGGATGCAACCATCAGCGTTGCCTCTGTCAGCGCTCCCATGATTCAGCGGCTTCTGGGTTCTGACAGGGCACAATTGGCCACGCTTACCAGAGCGCCAGCCTATGCGCGCCGTGAGCCCTGGCTGACGCATCTGATGTTGCCGGAAGGCGTTGTTGATCTGCAAAAGAATATTCCGTCGTCTTCTATCGATCTGCTCGCGGTAAATGCGACGCTGGTAACCAGTATTGATCTCCATCCAGCACTGCGCGATCTACTCTTGCAGGCAGCCGATTCTGTATTTTCACGTGCAACGGTCTTGTCAGCAACGGATGAGTTTCCCCGGGCCATTGGATCTGAGTTTGTACTTTCGCCAGCGGCCGACCGGTATTACGAGTTTGGTCCACCTTTCCTGCAGCGGTACTTGCCATTCTGGGTAGCCAATCTTGTCGATAGACTCAAACTACTTGCTTTACCTCTGCTTGCTCTGTTGTTACCACTATCGCGGATGCTGCCGCCTGCTTATCGCTGGAGCGTCAGAAAGAAAATCTACCGATGGTATGACGAGGTGCAGGATCTTGACCAGTCATCAAATGATAACGGCGGGGCTGATAACCTTAAGCGTTGTCTGGGAGAGTTGCTGAGAATCGAAAATGATGTGCGCGAAATAGAAGTGCCATTGGCATATGCGCATGAGTTGTACGCGCTCAGACAGCATATCGAGTTACTGATGAGGCAGATAGATCAACGTGTCGCAGATCTTTCCGGGCGCTGACAGCTCATACAAATTTATTCCGTTTGACAGGTTTCATCCGGAAACCCATGAGGTTCACGTGTTCCGGAAAGTTAAGCAGATCAGGCAGTTTCTGCGGCCAGCAAAAACGCTTGGAATGCCTTGCATCAGAATGCCTTGAAAGTGAGTGTTGTCAATGTCCTGTCAATGCCGCCGAGAGTAGCCAGATTGTCGTTAACAAATCGACCTACGTCCAGCTCCTCTGGCACGTAGAGTTTGACTAGCAGGTCGTATTCGCCGCTGGTGGAATAGAGTTCGGAATGGATTTCCCGATCTGCAATCGCTTCGGCTACTGCATAGGTCTGGCCTGGAGTGCAGCGAATCTGCACGAAGATGCATGTCATTGAGCGCTATTCCTGTATTGGTGATCTGATACGAATGTTACTGAAATGCTTGTATGCCTGTGATGGCGCGTCCCAGTATCAGGGCGTGAACATCGTGTGTTCCTTCATAAGTATTAACGGCTTCGAGGTTCATTACGTGTCGGATGACGCCGTATTCATCACTGATGCCGTTACCGCCGTGCATATCACGTGATTCGCGGGCAATCGCAATGGCCTTTCCGCAGTTGTTGCGCTTCATCAGGCTAATGAGCTCAGCGGAGGCAGTATGATTGTCAAACATCCTGCCTAACTGGAGTGAACCCAGAAGCCCGAGCGAGATGTCGGTCTGCATGTCGGCCAATTTTTTTTGTATAAGCTGAGTGGCGGCTAATGGACGTCCGAATTGTTTGCGATCCATAGTGTAATTGCGAGCGGCGTGCCAACATGCTTCAGCGGCCCCCATAGCTCCCCAGCTAATGCCATAGCGCGCGCGGTTCAAGCAGCCGAATGGTCCTGCCAGGCCACTGATGTTGGGCAGTATGTTCTCTTCGGGAACAAATACTTCATCCATCTGAATCATGCCCGTGATGGAGGCTCGCAACGAGAATTTCCCTTCAATCTTTGGCGCGGCCAGGCCTTTCATACCTTTTTCGAGAATAAAGCCCTTGATTTTGCCCTCGTGCTTGTCAGACTTTGCCCACACGACCATGACGTCAGCGATGGGGGAGTTGGTAATCCAGTTCTTTGCACCTGACAGGGAATACCCGCCATCAACGGGCTTTGCTCGAGAAATCATTGATCCGGGGTCTGAACCGTGATCGGGCTCAGTCAAGCCAAAGCAACCAACCCATTCGCCACTAGCCAGTCTGGGGAGGTATTTCTGGCGTTGCTCGTCTGAACCATAGGCATAGATTGGATGCATGACCAGTGAGCTTTGAACCGACATGGCTGACCGATAACCACTGTCGACACGTTCGACTTCGCGAGCAACCAAACCATAAGAGACGTAGTTTGCGCCAACGCCGCCAAATTCTTCGGGGATCGTTGCTCCGAGCAAGCCCAGATCACCCATTTCGGTCATGATGTCCCGATCAAATGTTTCGTGACGGTTTGCAAGCACCACCCGACTCATGAGGCGATCCTGGCAGTAGGCATGCGCGGTGTCGCGAATCATGCGCTCCTCTTCGGAAAGCTGGCTATCGAGAAGAAAGGGGTCGTCCCAGGCCATTGTGGCGGGCTTGGATCGAGCCAATTCTGGGCCGGTAAGCGTTATGGGGTCTGAAGTCATGATGCTGATGCTCCTATTCCGATGAAGAGACATTCTATAGTGTAAACCGGGCTGGTTGGACCAGATCGCGTTTCGTCGGCTGTTTCGCTGCGTATTTTCAGATTGCATACGTATCGCTTTGGGCTGTAACAGGCCAGTGTTGCTTTATGGCCGCAGCTTGATAAGCTGATCACGAATATAGCCAAAGCGAATAACCTTGTGAATTGTGTACATGAACACCGTGATGACAAGGCATTAGTCAGCGACGATTCCAGTTGCTCGTATCCCCATGACTGAAGACGTGGACAAGGCAGCTGAAGGTGCAAAAATGTCATTCGCCAATGACATGAGTTACATCGATTACCTGCGCATGGATAAAATCCTGGATGCGCAGGTAACCTTGAGCAATGCGCACGATGAGATGCTTTTTATTGTCCAGCATCAGACATCTGAGTTGTGGATGAGACTCATTCTGCACGAGCTTGCTGCGGCTCGAAAGCACATTATCGAAGACCGTCATAGTGAAGCATTCAAGATGTTGTCACGCGTTGCCAGGATATTTGAACAACTGAACAATGCCTGGGACGTCCTGAGGACCATGACACCGAGCGACTACACCGCTTTCCGTGATGATCTGGGAGCCTCTTCCGGCTTTCAGTCTCATCAATACAGGCTGATTGAATACATGCTGGGTAATCGCAACAAGAGGATGCTCAAAGTGCACGAGCACCGTACAGAACTTCATGGCATGCTCATGCAAGAACTGGAAAATCCGTCGATTTATCATGTGTCGCTAAACGCGCTGGAGCGTGGCCTGGATATCAAGCTCCCCGCTGATGCGTTCAGATCGAATGAACCACATCAGTCAGATGATGCCATCATTGAAGCATGGACGGTTGTCTATCGCGCGCCACAACGTCACTGGATGCTGTACGAGCTAGCGGAGAAACTGGTGGATCTGGAAGACTACTTCAGACGTTGGCGATTCAATCATGTGACAACCGTTGAGCGGGTTATAGGGTTCAAGCGAGGCACCGGTGGCACCAGTGGAGTGTCGTATTTGAGAAAGATGCTTGAAGTGGAATTGTTTCCCGAACTTTGGCACTTGCGTGGAGCGTTGTAGCTGATGAGTCTTTCCTTACCCGTTAAATCGAATTTTGACATTCCAGACAACCTTATCTATCTGGACGGTAATTCTCTGGGACCCTTGCCCCGATCGGTTTCGGAGCGCGTTGCCAGTGTGATATCGGAACAATGGGGTGCAAAGCTGATCAAAGGCTGGAACGAGTGCCGATGGATGGAACAACCCGGACGCGTCGGGGACAAACTTGCAAAGTTGATTGGTGCGGATAAGGGCACGGTGGTCATGGGCGACACCTTGTCCATTAAGGTCTATCAGGCGCTTTGTGCAGCGTTAAAAATGAATCCCGATCGTCGTATCGTTCTTTCCGATACCGGAAATTTTCCGACGGATCTGTATATGGCGCAAGGTCTCATCGACTTGCTCGGCCAGGACTACGTATTGAAGCTGGCTGAGCCAGACGAGGTATTGAAAGCCATCGATGATAGTGTTGCCGTAGTTATGCTCACGCAGGTGGACTACCGTACCGGTCGCTTGCATGATATGAAATCCTTGACCAAGGCAAGTCATGCAGCCGGTGCTGCGGTTATCTGGGATCTGGCGCATACTGCTGGAGCAATGCCTATTCAGTTGTCTGATTCGCAGTGTGAATTCGCTGTGGGTTGTACTTACAAGTATCTTAATGGTGGTCCCGGTGCTCCTGCATTCATTTATATTCGCCCTGATCTTGTTTCCAGCAGCTCTCCGAGTCTGGCAGGCTGGCTGGGACATGAGTCACCGTTTGCATTTGATAAAACGTATCGTCCGGCACAATCCATTGAAAGAATGCGAGTGGGTACGCCGCCGGTGTTGCAAATGGCGGCGCTGGAGGCAGCGCTGGATGTCTGGGATGGCGTTGATATGCAAGCTATACGAGAGGCAAGTATCCAACTATCTCAGCGGTTTATAAAGGAAGTAGAGGCACGTTGCCCCGAACTGGATCTTGCCAGTCCGCGTGATCCGGCGTTGCGCGGCTCTCAGGTGTCTTTCTCTTTCGAGCATGGATATGCGGTAGTACAGGCTTTGATAGCAAACGATGTTGTTGGTGATTTCAGAGCGCCCGATATCATGCGTTTTGGTTTTACACCACTCTACCTGGACGAGGCGGATATTGTAACTGCAGTAGACAGATTGGAAGTTATCTTGAAGGAGAAGATATGGGCTCAACCTGAATTTCAGGTTAAAAAGGCTGTGACCTGAGAGCAACACGCGCCGTCCTGCACGCTGCATGCCCGATCCAAATTGGTGTCATTGAAAATGGTCGAACAAGCGAAAGCTCAACACTAGTGATGTTCGTCAAACCCTTTGATTGGTGCATCCGCTTGCCTGGGAACTGTTTGTCTTTCTATCATTCGGCGCACCTTGGGCAACCCTGACCCCTGATGCAAGGCGTGCAGCGCATCGGATATCCCGGAGTCGGATATCGTACGGCGTTGGTTATGCCTTACATATTCAACCCAGGTTGCCACATAGTATTTTTCTGTCCAGATACTGGGGTTTTCAAGGTCACGAAGTAATGACCAGCGACGTGCACCATCTCTTAGCCGTATCCTTCGTCTCATTGACATGGTTTGAAGAAACTCGGGCAAGTCAGCCTCCAGAATGTTGAAGTCTACTGTCACCATGATGGGGCCTGTTCGAGGTTTCAGCTGAAGTGCAAGCGTTGGCTCGATAAACCGATTTAACGGTTCAAGGTTTAACGCATCAAATTCAGTAAGGGGTAGTCTGTAGCCCACTATTGCGCCCGCAAGCAAGGTTGTTGCAGAGGCGACAAAGGCGATTTGCAAACTCTGAGTTTCGGCTAACAAACCCCATAGCCAACTACCGGCAACCATGCCCAGTGCGTTACTCATCATATAGAACGAGAGCGCACGTCCAACAACCCAACGCGGCGTGGAAAGCTGCAATGAGACGTTGAGAAGGGAGTTGGCTGTCATCCAGCTACCTCCACAAATCAGCAACGCAACGGCACATGCCGCCATGCTGTGCCCGGTAGACAGCAAAAGAACACCAAGGGCCATGGTGACGAAAGCCGTTCTGACGATGGTTTCTGTATTGAATTTTTTGCGGGTTGTGGCGTTGGTAACTGCTCCGACGACTGCACCAATACCAAAACATCCCAAGAGCAGCCCATAGGTAGATGCGCTGCCTTGTAGAAGGTCGCGTGCAACCAGAGGGAGTAAAGCCAATACAGATACACCTGCCAGTCCGAATAGAAAGCCTCGCAGAATAATTCTCAGGAGGTTGGGGGATAGACCCACATAGCGAACGCCTGCGGTTGCAGCCTGCCTGAAAGGCTCGCGTGGCAGGCTTCGAACCTCCTTCTGTCTGCGCCACAAGACAAGTGCCAGAATCAATGCTACATAACTGATCGCATTGACTGCGAAGGCTGCTGCTGCGCCCGCAACGACAATGATCAGCCCTCCCAATGCAGGCCCGATGCTGCGCATCAGATTGAACGACATGCTGTTTGCAGTGACGGCTGCCGGTACCTGATGCCTTGGAACGATGTCACCAACCGTTGCCTGCCAGGATGGATTGTGTAATGCACCGCCGCAGCCTATGACAAAAGTGAATGCGAGCAATAACCAGGGTGTCAGCATTTCGAAATAGGTCGCTAATGTCAGCAAAACAGAGACAAGTAGCATCATCAGTTGAGCGGCCAGCATAATCCGTCGACGGTCGTAGTTGTCTGCAAGAACACCTGCCAGTAGTGACAGAGCCAGAATAGGTAATGTGGTGGAGGCGGTAACCAGCGCAACCATCTGTTCCGAATCGGTCAGTGTGGTCATCGTCCAGCCAGCGGCCACGGCCTGTATCAAACCACCAAGGTTAGAAACCAGTGTTGCGAACCAGAGCGAACGGAAGACCGGGTTTGAAAACGGTGCTAACCCCGCTGAACTCGTCGTCTTATTAAACTTGGTGGTGTTATCACTTTCGATGAGCTTTCCTGGAACAGGTTTCACGGGTAGTTTGGTTAGAGCGGCACATTATGGAGAGACGGTAAATACATCTTGTACCTATCGCTGTGGCTTGCCAAGGCATAAGTGTAATCAATTATTCCATTACAAGCACGTGATGGTTACGTCGGCGGACTTTCCAGATTGCCAGAATGTCTTGTAACCTTTGAATTTCTGAGTATCGTGTTGTGCTGAATGCAGTGTGGGTACGGTTTCTGGCTGTTTTTCTCATCAGTAAATGTGGTTGCAATTGTCGTGTTTGTCACTCATGTACAAACGTTCATGCGGGTAACACTACCTTTACTTTTCCTGATCGTTACACTCGCCACAGTTGTTCACATACTCGTTCAGCCGCAACGGATAATGCGCAGACGGTTGATCCAACCCAATCAGGAAATGTCATTGATGAAACTTATTCGTTTTGCACAGTTGCTCCCAATGTTATGCCTGACGGTATTTTCAGGATTCGCATTAGCGATTACCACTCCATCTGATTTATCAGCTATCGAGACTGAACCTGGAACCGTTCTGTGGGCGTGGGAGGAAATAGAGGGCGCTGTTGAATATCAGGTAACTGTAGATGGTGCTTTTACAGGGTCAACAGATACAACTTCGTGGGTTAGCGAAGACCTCTGGAAGGGTAATCATTCATTGACGGTAAAGGCTGTTGATAGTGATGGCGCCATATCGGTTCAATCAGACACACTCAAAATCAAGGTCCAGCACATAGCGTCCACTCCTGCGGATACTGGTACACCGGTTTCACCGTCACTACAGGATGCGCAATCGAATGCAGACGATACGGGGCTCATTGATCCTGCCTCCTACAATTACTCTGGGGTAACCGACAAGTCAGGCTATGAGCTTGTGTTCAGCGATGAATTTAACGCAAACTCGCTGAATCCTGCAAGGTGGCACTCGCAACTACGTTGGGATGGCGAGTGGAATGGCGAACGATATGAGTACCGAGTGATCAATAATGAAAGCCAGTTTTACGTTAACGTTCTCAGCCCCGATGCAGAACACCAGGAGGAGATAGTTCCGCTTGCAGATCCTTTCGAATTCGATGGCAGTCGATTGGCTATCCGCTCGATGCGCAATCCCTTGAAGTCAAGCGATGACAACAAAAGCCATGGACGTTTACTGGATATGGCAGAACAACAGGAGTTTATGTCAGGCGCGATTTCGACTCACGAAAAGTTCAGTCGCAAGTACGGCTACTTTGAGGCGAGTATAAAAATTCCCAGTCATGTTGGTACGTTTCCGGCGTTCTGGCTATACCACTCGAATCGCAAGTGGGAAGGTACTCAGCGAACAGAGATCGACATTATGGAGAATCTGGGACACATGCCGACGTGTGTCTACAACACGTTCCATTATTGGAAAAACGTCTCAGAGTACAATGGTGGAGATGCCAATATGGTAAAGCCCAAACCGTCAGGTCAAATTTGCAAGGGGGTTGACTACAGCGAAGATTTTCATGTTTATGCTGTTGAATGGGAGCCCGGAAAAATCACCTGGTTTATTGACGGCGAGCAGGTCAGCCAGTTAGAACATTCGGAAATCGATTACGAAGAACTCTACCTCATGATTAATCTGGCCATGGGTGGTAACTGGACTAACTTCCCGACAAATGCGGGAGGTCTGGGTCGTTCATCTGGTGAGCATTTTCCTACTGACAATGATATTAACGAATTCCAGAATCCTGCACTGGAAATTGATTATGTCCGCGTGTTCGAGCGTCGTTGACAACATCAGTGACTACACCTCGCTTGCGAGAGTATCGATTTAAATGTCACGAGTACCGATTAAGAGTCGGAATCTGTATTACTCACAAGCTTACTGTGGGGCGCTCAGAAGGCTTGTTGTTACTTTTGGTAACAATTTCTAGTAATTTTCGTAGGATAGCCCTTCAGCGGTTTAGATGTGTACTATAAAATATTGATTTATAAGGATATAATTACTTGCCCTTGAGTTGTGTCTATTTCTTACAATGTCGCACGGAGAGAGAAAGACTGATAGGCACCGCACTTGCAATAGCTTGAATATTAGCTTCAGCGCTGTAAGCTGTGCATCGATATGGTCATTCTCCGCTTCTTTTGACCGTAAACCAAAACGGCCTTGAAAAGAATTTGCAACAGGAGGGGAAATCATGAGTAACGATGTACATGCAGTACCTGAAGACTTCGCCAGGAACGCTTTGATCGACGATGCTGAGTACAACGAGCTCTACTCTCAATCAATTAATGACCCTGAAACGTTCTGGGCTGAGCAGGGAAAACGCCTTGACTGGATAACGCCTTATTCAAAGGTAAAAAATACGACCTACGAATATCCTGGCGTTTCCATAAAGTGGTACGAAGACGGTGAGCTCAATGTCAGTGCCAATTGTATCGATAGGCACCTTGCGACGCGTGCTGATCAAATCGCAATTATCTGGGAAGGTGACGATCCATCTGTAGACAAGAAGATCACCTACCGCGAGCTTCATGAGAAAGTGTGTCGTCTTGCCAATGCATTCAAGGCGCATGGAGTCGGTAAAGGAGACAGGGTTGTCCTTTATATGCCGATGATTCCGGAAGCTGCCTATGCCATGTTGGCCTGTGCGCGTATCGGCGCTATCCATTCAATCGTCTTCGGTGGCTTCAGTGCGGATGCACTGGCAGACAGAGTTACGGGGTCTGCTGCCAAACTTCTGGTTACCGCTGACGAAGGTTTGCGTGGGGGGCGTAGCGTTGCTCTCAAGGCGAATGCAGACAAGGCATTGGCGAAAGTGTCACACGATGTGAAAATGCTGGTTGTTCAACACACGGGCGGTGCAGTCAGCAAGCGTGACGGACTGGATTTCTGGTATCACGAAGAAACAGCAAAGGTCCCGGCCGACTGTGCTCCAGAGCCCATGAGTGCGGAGGACCCGTTATTTATCCTTTACACATCTGGTTCAACCGGAATGCCTAAAGGCGTTGTTCATACAACGGGCGGCTATCTTGTCTATGCATCCATGACGCATGAGTACGTCTTCGACTATCACGATGGTGATATCTACTGGTGCACAGCAGATGTAGGCTGGGTCACCGGCCATAGTTATATCGTATACGGACCGTTAGCTAACGGCGCGACTACCTTGATGTTCGAGGGTGTGCCTACTTACCCGAGCCCAGCGCGCTTCTGGGAGGTGTGTGAAAAACACAAGGTGAATATTTTCTACACCGCACCAACCGCTATCCGGGCTTTAATGGGAGCGGGTGAAGCCAACGTAAACGGCTCGGATCTTTCATCACTGAGACTGTTAGGCTCTGTCGGTGAGCCGATCAATCCTGAAGCCTGGAACTGGTATGACAAAGTCGTTGGCAAAGGTACTTGCCCCATCGTTGATACCTGGTGGCAAACTGAAACCGGCGGCATTCTGATCTCTCCATTGCCCGGTGCTACTCCAACCAAGCCGGGTTCTGCGACCCGTCCATTTTTTGGTGTGCAGCCTGTTATTCTCGATGCTGAGGGCAACGAGCAGACAGAAACTGTGGCCGAAGGCGTGCTATGCATCAAGGATAGCTGGCCTGGTCAGATGCGAACTGTCTATGGTGATCATGATCGGTTTGTATCCACCTACTTTGAAACCTTCAAGGGTTATTACTTCACGGGTGATGGCTGTCGAAGAGATGCTGATGGTTATTACTGGATCACGGGGCGGGTTGACGACGTAATCAACGTGTCAGGTCATCGAATGGGCACAGCAGAAGTAGAATCAGCATTGGTCGCTCACAAATCGGTGTCGGAGGCGGCCGTTGTCGGTTTTCCACACGATATCAAGGGTCAGGGGATCTATGCGTATGTCACCTTGATGGAAGGTACTAAACCCAGCGAAGAGCTTCGCGGCGAGCTGGTAAAGTGGGTACGTCAGGAAATCGGACCCATTGCATCGCCAGATCTTATCCAATGGGCGCCAGGTTTGCCAAAGACACGTTCCGGCAAAATCATGCGACGTATTCTTCGCAAGATCGCCGAGAATGATTATGGCTCGCTCGGAGACACCTCGACTCTGGCAGATCCCAGTGTTGTCGATGACTTGATCGAGAACCGCCCGAACGCCTGAGACGGTGTGATGAGTAAGGCAAGGGAGGCAGGCTGATCTTCTCAGCTGCCTTACTCTTGTAATTTATCAGAGGTCTTGGTTTAACGTCCTTAAAAATCACAACTGTTCAGCGCTGTTAGTCATACCGACGACCGACAGATTGTCTGTTGTCGATACGCAGACGATATTGCGCAACCCGGACTTGCCATAGCTTGCCACGATCGATCTGCTGATGTTACAGCGGATCAATCCCGTCTTACGTGTACTCCAGCGGGTGGATTGCAGCAGAAATCGCCGTGCAGATTTGACCATGGACCAGGAATTCGACGAGCAGGGATTGTCTGTGAATGTGCAGTGGGATTCACCGGATGTTGGTCAAGCTCTTATTAGTGCCGTATGCATCGCTCAGGCGTAGCGACAATGCTCGCAAGCGTCAAGTTCTGATTTCATACTGCCAGTCGGTGTGACATTATTTCTCCCAAACCCGTACTATCAGCGCATCAGGAATATGGGCTTTTAGCCATGCGCAACGATCCGCTATTACAACCTTTCCAGCTCAAGCATCTGACGCTGAAAAACCGATTCATGACTACCAGTCACGAGCCGGCGTACCCGGAAGAGGGGATGCCCAAAGATCGTTATCGGGCTTATCATGAGGAGCGTGCAAAGGCCGGTGTTGCACTCGCCATGACTGCAGGGTCTGCCGCTGTATCACGTGACAGCCCACCGGTGTTTAACAACGTGCTTGCCTATAAGGACGAGGTGGTGCCATGGATTCGTAATATGACGGATGCCTGCCACGAACACGGATGTGCCGTCATGATTCAAATAACACACCTTGGGCGCCGTACGGGCTGGAACAAGGGCGACTGGCTACCTTCGATTTCGTCTTCGCGTCATCGGGAACCTGCGCACCGCGCATTTCCGAAGTTAGCAGAAGATTGGGATATCGAGCGAGTTATCACAGATTTTGCTGACGCTGCCGAGCGGATGCATGCCGGTGGAATGGATGGTATTGAGTTGCAGGTTTACGGGCACTTGCTTGATCAGTTCTGGTCTCCACTGACTAATGACCTGGACGGCCCTTATGGAGGCTCGACACTGGATACACGTTTGCAATTACCGCTTGATGTGCTGACTGCGATTCGCAAGCGTGTGGGAGAGGAGTTTATTGTAGGTTTTCGATATACCGCTGATGAAGGACAACCGGGCGGTATCAGCGCAGAGGAGGGTGTTGAAATTTCAAAGCGCCTGGCCGCTACTGGGCAGGTTGATTTTCTCAATGTTATCAAGGGTCGAATTCACACCGATCCTGCAATGACTGACGTCATTCCCATTCAGGGTATGAAGAGTGCACCACATCTGGACTTTGCAGGCGCTGTGCGAAAGGCCACCGGAATGCCAGTGTTTCATGCGGGGCGTATTCCTGATGTGGCAACGGCCAGGCATGCAGTGCGTGATGGCTTGCTTGACATGGTAGGCATGACGCGTGCGCACATGGCTGATCCGCACATTGTGATCAAGGTTATTGAAGAGCGTGAAGATGATATCCGCCCCTGTGTGGGTGCAACGTATTGTCTTGACCGTATTTACCAGGCTGGCGAAGCATTGTGCATTCACAATGCAGCTACCGGCCGTGAATTAACCATGCCGCACGTCATTCCAAAGGCTGATGTCATTAGAAAAGTGGTTGTCGTGGGGGCCGGCCCGGCAGGTCTGGAAGCTGCCAGAGTCGCTGGTGAGCGCGGTCATGAGGTGACTGTGCTTGAAGCGGCGCCTGAGGCTGGCGGGCAAGTGCGATTGACGGCTCAATCGCCACGCAGGAGAGAGATGATTTCTATCATTGATTGGCGTTTGTCTCAGTGTACCAAACTGGGTGTGACGTTCAGATTCAATCTATACGCAGAAGCCAACGATATTACAAGTCTGGAACCTGATGTTGTTGTCATTGCAACTGGAGGTCTGCCAAACCTGCAGTTGTTTGAAAGCAAACATGAGCAAAAGCATGTTGTCAGCACCTGGGATATCATATCTGGCGATGTGACACCCGCAGAGAACATACTGATATACGATGAAAGCGGTGACCATCCCGGCTTGCAATCAGCTGAGGTGGCAGCGACTGCGGGATCAACTGTCGAGGTCATGACGCCTGACCGCACGCTTGCGCCTGACATCATGGCTATGAATCTGACGCCGTACATGAGATCTTTGCAGGACAAGCAAGTGACGTTTACACTGACACGACGACTGCTGGATGTACAGCGTGATGGTAACCGGCTGAAAGCTACCATCGGGACTGACTACAGTGACCATACGTATGACGTTCACTATGATCAGGTGGTGGTCAATTATGGCACCATGCCTATGGACGAGGTCTACTTTTCCTTAAAACCATTATCTACCAACGCTGGTGCGGTTAACCATGATGCTCTGATTGCCGGGCAAGTGCAGGCATCAGTGCATAACAGTGCAGGGGCGTTCCAGTTATTCCGTATCGGCGATGCGGTTTCAGCGCGAAATACGCATGCTGCAATTTACGATGCCTTGCGTCTGATGAAGGATATTTGACTTGTTTGCAACTCGCGCATAGTTATGATGTTGATGTTTCCGACTATTCACGAATGGAACTAACTCAAGCTCGACATAACGCTCGAAGGTAGATATCAATCTCCGCCACGACGTTGATTCCCGCCTTCGTGGGAATGAGGTTTTTCGCTGGTCGGTCGTTGTATGAGTGCCATTCGACTATGCACGTTTTGCTAGCTTCCCCTATAAGAATTCGAGTCCGCCCCATTGCTCTCAATACACCATCTTTCTTCTAAGCTTTGGAAGAAAGTGCTTGATCAGTATCGGTGTGAAAAACAACCCGACAATCGTTGCAGGGCCCAGATTGCCACCCATTGACACACCTAGCGCGATGGCCAGAGAATTCCAGATGAAGTTTGATCTGGGTATTGGCCATCGCCAGCGTTTCTCTGCTGCCAGTGATAATGCGGTTACCCCATCCGGACCGAGAGCTGCAGCTGCAGAGAGTGAAATGCCAAATGCGAACATGAACAAGCCGACAACAAATGCTACAGCGTGCAATGAAACGGGTAGTACGTCGGGTGTCACAATTGCACCAAGACTGATTGCGGGACCAACAAGGACCAGCGCCGGTAACGTTCCCATTCCCAGACGAACACGACCCCAGCTCCAGGCGATCATGAAAAACAGTAGTGTTATCACCACTTGTGACAACCACAATGGGGCAGTAAAAACGTTGTGTAATCCATCCAGCAAGACAGAAAATCCAAAGCTGCCGAACCCTGCCGAGATTGAAATTCCAGAACCTATGCCGAGCAGAACAGGGCCTGATATTCCGGCGACCATTCTGCTTGTTGATGCACCAGACTCAAAGAAACCAGAACGAAAAATGCTTGCATTTGGATCTCCCAGATCAATATCAAGGTCATAAGCACTGATTGATTTTGGGCTCATCTCTAACTCGCATTCACTGCAATAGTTTCATTTTGGGTCCGTGATTAGATAAATTCCATTTGACGTTCGTATAGGAAACAACCGGCGCTTAAAAAAACGACACTTTATTCAGGCTATATAGGAATGACTCTGACGTAAGGCCAATCTGCATGATGCGTCATTGCTGCGAAGGCAGGGATCCACGGGCTGTGGCAAACCGGATTCCCGCCTTCGCGGGAATGACGACAGTAGTTACCGCTAAATCAGTGTCATTCGGCTATATTTTTTTCTCGCCACCACAAAGGATCATTTTTCTGAGTATGCAGATTCCACTGCCCATTATAGGCTTGCTTCTTCGTGCAGCTAAGTTAAGAGGGTTATATCTGTACGCATCACTGGCGAAGATTTAACGCCTGAGTAGCTCAGGCGTTGCCCTTCCGCGACAAGCCGATGCCTGCCAGTATGATGAGCAGCGCGATCCAGTCGCTGACGCTCAAGCGTTCGCCCAGAACAAGCCAGCCCAGTAATACCCCGAATAATGGGACCATGAAATCGGTGAGTCCTGGTACACATTTCAGAGGGGAGCTCATCCGGGTTGGAGTACGCCTGCCGGTGTCAGTCGATTGGGTTTTGTAGTTGTGCAATTTGGTGATAAGTAATGGGGCCGATTCACGACTCACAACTGATCTTGTAGGTGGAGCGCGCTAGCCATTCCGGGTTGATTTCCACTCCCCAACCAGGTGCATCGGTAACACGGACGTGTCCGTTTTCGATCACGTAGGGCGAGGCGACAAAAAGATCTTCCTGCCAAGGGTAATAGTCCGGTCCTTCAATGGCGAATTCCAGGTACTTGCCGGCGTTGGGAATAGCTCGTAACAAGTGCATGGTAAAGAGGGTAACCAGTGACAGATTTGCGCAATGTGGCGTCACTGGAAGTCCGGCAGCCCTTGCCATTTCCACGACACGCAATGTACGACTTATCCCACCAAGGTAAAGAATGTCGGGCTGCACGATGTCAACCGCACGCATGTCAATCATTCGCCTCCATGTCTGTAGATCACAATCCTGTTCACCACCGGTGACGTCGATTTCCAATGAATCGGTAACCTGTTTGGTCTGCTCAAGTTCCCAGTATGGGCATGGTTCTTCGAAGTGACAGTAGTCATGCTCTTGCAGTAATTCACCGACTTCAATAGCGCGTTCTGGCGAATAGCAACTGTTGGCATC
Source organism: Granulosicoccus sp. (assembly GCA_045106195.1). GTDB lineage: Bacteria > Pseudomonadota > Gammaproteobacteria > Granulosicoccales > Granulosicoccaceae > Granulosicoccus. Next base: position 444,345 of record JBGCEH010000009.1, on the reverse strand, counting down.
GATAAGCAGATCAACCTTGTCTCCCAGTTCGCGCCGTATGGTGGGAATGATGTCTTCGGTTCGTCCCGGCCATTCGTCGATGTTGCGACCAACTTCTGCACCGGCTCTGACTTTAAACGCATCAAATCCGTCTCTATCGCGCAGTAATTTGAGTCGATCGGCCTCAGCGGCAGGGGTAATGTCGCGTTTCATGGACGAGGCATAGGCGCGCAACAAACCGGCAGAGCCACCCAGTAGCTCCGCTACCGGCCTACCTTGTTGCTTGCCTCTCAAATCCCAGATGGCTGTGTCCAGCCCTGCCATGGCGCGGCGTAGGTATGAACCCGGAAACTTGTGTTCGCGCTCGGTGATGATATCCAGCAGATCGTCGAGATCGGAGGTGTCTTGCCCCAATGCCCAAGGGGCCACTTGCCGGTGCAATACCTGACAGGTGATATCTGAATGATAGGTGGACACTTGACCCCAACCCTGCGATCCATCTTCGGATGTCACTCGCACAAAGCCGACATCCTGACTAGTGAAGGTTTCAATGCTGATCAAATTCATGTGGTTTGCATGTTGTCCGGAGTTGAAGGGCGAGACCGGGTGAAGGCAGCCTGACCCGTGGTGCTTGCGCCAGCGCGCCTATTTTCCGGATTCCCCCGGCATTTCCACAGGCCCGCCTTGCTTCTCCCATGTGGAAAAACCTTCCTTGAGGTGCGCGGCGTCAAAGCCCATGTCTTGCAGGGTGGCAACCGTTATGGCTGAACGCCATCCGGAAGCGCAGTGGAAAACGAATTTCTTGTCTTGCGCGAATACCTCCTTATGGTACGGGCTTTCGGGATCTACCCAGAATTCGATCATGCCGCGCGGCGCGTGAACGCTGTCCGGAATATAGCCACTGCGTTGCCGCTCACGAATATCACGGATATCAACAACGACCACATCTGGATCATCAAGCATGGCTATCAGTGCAGGCGTCTCTATTTCTTCAATGCTGCTACGCGCCTCAGACACCATTTGTGCAGCGCTTTTTTTCAAAGGTTTCATAATGGTTGTTGATTCCGGTTATGGTTTTCTGCCTGTATATACTGGCGCTTCAACGTACGATGTGCAAGCTGATGTAGATAGGCAGGCACCTGAACATCAGCGCAGTCGCGGTTAGGGTACTATTATGGACAATTCAAATTCAGACTCATGTGAGGAGCACGATGGCAGATATCCCTATCGCACTGGTTACGGGCGCTGCACAAGGTATCGGGTACGCCTGTGCGCAAGCCTTGTCAAATGACGGTTATCGCGTTGTATTGTGTGACGTCAATGAAGAGGGTGTTGCATCTGCAGCGGGAAAAATAGGCAATAATAGCGTTGCCATGGCCTGCGACATGTCAGATACCAATCAGGTCAACGCCATGTTTGATTCGATTGAGAAAGATATCGGCATACCCGGTGTTCTAGTAAACAACGCTGGTATTGCCATGCCGGGTGATTTTCTCGACACCTCGGTTGAGCAATTCCGGCAGGTTATTGAAGTGAATCTAATTGCTACATTTGTCGCCTCGCAACGCGCCGCGCAATTGATGGTAAAACATGGTCTGCAAGGTTCGATTATCAATATGTCTTCGATCAATGCCGTCGTTGCCATTCCCGGTATATCAGCGTACTGCGCCTCCAAAGGTGGCGTCATGCAGCTAACCAAGTCATCTGCGCTTGCACTGGCACCACATGGTATTCGTGTAAACGCGGTTGGACCGGGATCTATTGACACAGCCATGATGGCAGGGGTCAATTCCAATCCCGAGGCCATGAACACGGTTCTTTCACGCACGCCGCTAAAGCGAGTCGGTAGCCCTCGTGAGATCGCCGATGTCGTGGCATTTCTTGCCAGCGAGAAGGCTAGCTATGTCACGGGCGAAACCATCTATGTGGATGGTGGTCGTCTGGGCATGAATTACACTTGTTAACTCATGAACTGGACTGAATTTACGCGCTGGGGTGAATGGGTATCTCGCTGGGCTGCACGTTATCACACGACAATTCGCGAGCGACCTGTTCGGGCTCAGAGCAAACCGGGCGACATCATTGCCCAGCTGCCAAAAAACCCTCCGGAGCAGGGCGAGGATATGCAGCTGATCATGGACGACTTCGAACGCATCGTCATACCGGGAATCACACATTGGCAGCACCCGCGTTTCTTTGCCTATTTCCCGGCCAATGCCGCACCTCCGTCCATGCTGGCGGAAATGCTGGTATCCACTATTGCATCGCAGTGCATGCTTTGGCAAACCTCGCCAGCGGCGACTGAGATGGAAACTCGCATGCTGGAATGGCTACGACAGTCCATCGGACTGCCGGATACCTTTTCAGGAGTCATACAGGATTCGGCAAGCTCCGCAACGCTGGCAGCCGTGCTTGTCATGCGGGAGAAAGCGCTGGACTGGACAGGTAATCAACAGGGTTTGAGTCAACAGCCAAGTTTGCGAATCTATGCCAGTACCGAGGTGCATTCGTCAATAGACAGGGCATTGTGGGTCTCGGGAATAGGGCAGGACAACCTTGTGAGAATTCCCACACTGCCCGGGCGTCTTCGCAGTATGGATCCCGAGGCGCTCGACAAAGCCATTGAAGATGATAGACGAGCCGGGCACCGGCCTGCGGGTGTTATCGCCTGTACGGGTGGGACTGGTGTTGGCGCGTGTGATGCGCTGACTGATGTGTTGCGTGTTGCCCGAGAACATGGTTTGTACTCCCATGTGGATGCTGCCTGGGCGGGTGCTGCGATGATCTGTCCTGAATACAGAGAATTGTGGGAAGGGGTAGAGCTGGCAGATTCTGTGGTGTTCAATCCTCACAAGTGGCTAGGTGCGCAGTTCGATTGTTCGGCACATTTTATTGCCAGCCCGGCTGATCTTGTAAGGACTCTGGCTATTCAACCTGAGTATCTAAAGACGCATGGTACGGACGGGATCATCAATTATTCCGAGTGGTCAGTACCATTGGGCAGACGCTTCAGGGCATTGAAACTGTGGTTTCTGATTCGCAGTTATGGTCTTGAGGGTTTACGTGAGCGTATCCGTAATCACGTAAACTGGAGTGAGTCATTGGCAGACAGGTTGGAGGCTCATGAACACTTCGAGATAATCACTGAGCCAGTCCTGTCATTGTTCAGTTTCCGGCCGCAAGGGGCCTCGGACGACGCGGTGATCGAATACGTCAATCGAATCAATGATGATGGTCGTATCTACATCACGCAGACGCGTGTAGACGGACGAATGGCAGTGCGTTTTCAAGTTGGTCAGTTCGATGCCAGTGAAACCGATATAGACACGGCTTTCGATGTGCTGTGTGATCTCGTCAACGTTGGTACGCACTCAGAATAACGGTGGCGTTCTACACTCATAGTCTTCGATGGGTGCCTCCTGCGGGTGTCAGTGTCCGCAAGCAAGGTGTCTACTTGTTGCACGGTACCGGTGAGCATGCTGCACGTTACGAACATCTAGCCAATCGGTTGACGAGCGCTGGGTTCATTGTCGGCGCGCATGATCACCCTGGGCACGGTGAGTCAGATGGCAAGCGTGGCGTGATAGATCCGGCTGGAGCGCTTGTGACGCAGGCAGCTATACAGATTCAACAATTTGCCGCGGAAACAGAGTGTGCACCAGTCGTGTTCGGGCACAGTCTTGGAGGCCTTGCTGCAACAGAGCTGGTGTTGGAGCACGGACTACCGGTTGCTGGGCTCATCTTGTCAGCCCCGGCATTTGCTGTACAAATTCGCGCACGGGATAAGCTGAAAGTTAAATTGATTGCGCATATGTCACCTACTTTTTCGGTGGAACGACCTTACGATGCAAGCCGGTTGACGCATGATGAGCAGGTTCGCCGGCAAGCCGAAGCAGATCCTCTGAATCATGGATTCAGGTCTGCCGGTCTGGTTCAATGGCTTTTGAAATCCGGTGCGCGCCAACTGGGCAATGCCCGTGACTTGGATGTTGATACCCTGTTACTGATTGCCGGTGGTGACCCAGTGGTCGACTCATCAAAAACACAGGAGTTTGCAGCGTCCGCTCCAGCCGACAGGATGACTGTTCATTACTATGATGGTTTTCTGCACGAAATTCTGAACGAGACGCCCGAACGATCTGATCGGGCGTTTAACGATATCGTTAATTGGGTATGTGAGCGATTTCTGGTTGCGTAGATGGGTTGGGGTCAATTGCTTTGTCCCACTGTTTGGCCTACTTGCGGGTATCCACATCATTTCGTATGTGAATACCTGCAAGCCAAAGCCCGCTCTCCGAATCGATTAGCGTAAATATCGATTGGCAAAGTCGTTTACTGTTAGTGTTTGAGTATCATTGATGATGTATAACAGCTCAACGGTATCGCTAAAGTCGAGTTTGACATCAGGGTCCAGATAATCGAAAGCAACGTCCCATTCGTTTGAGTAGCGGCTCTGTCGGGCAATGTTCAGAAAACTCGCTGACTTGGTGTTCAAGTCTGCAGATCCATTGTTTGGCTTGTTGCCATCGGGTATTGCACGGTAATCGGCTACCTGTTTTACCAGCCTGATGCCAGCGGCTGAAGTGAGTCGCTCATTGAAATTCTGACCAGCGCTGTGTTGAATAACACGTACTCGCTTGCGATTTGCCGAAGGGTAGATTTGGCCGATTCGTCGCAGGACCTTGGCAGTAAAGTCGGATGGGCCGCCTTCCGCAACCCAGACGTCATCACCATTAGCGAGCGTTGCTGCCCAGCGATCAGCGGATGTTGCGACTGCGCTGGATTCCCGGTTGAAACTGTCAAGCCAGTTGCTGCCCCATACGGCACGCAAGACATTAACGCTGCTTGGCTGGTATCGGTTGCGAATGCTTGCGCCACATGTGCCGTTGACGACGATTGTGTTTTGTAGATTCACCTTGTCGAGTACGGCTTTTGCGGAGACGATTGCATGACCGTCGTCACGGTCGGGACAGTTGTCGTAGTGCAATGCCAGCAAATCGTTTGCAGAGAATCGGCCGATAGTGCCTGATCCGGTGGGCGCTGGTGGTGTGTCTACAGGCGTTGGTTTACTGGCTACTGGCGAGTTCGTGTTGCCGATATTTCCTGAAGAGCATAACCAACTACCACCTATCGGGTCACAGTCTTGTCGCGCGAGTGTCGGACAACTCCTTGCGTAGTTGGCTTTCGCCTGTGCCAGCGAACTGCCTTGTGCTGAACAATCGCCGGTAGCGACCGGATTTTTGGGCTCGACCGGTGCCGGTGTTGGTGCTGGAGTCGCTGGTGGGTTAGGAGCATTAACCACTGGCGTGACGCCGTTGATGATCTTCTCTGAGGAACATACCCATTGGCCTTTTCCGATCGGGTCGCAATCCTTTCGGGCAAGCCTCGGGCAACTCTTTGCATAGTTGCTTTTCGCGTTTGCCAGGGATGCGCCCTGAGCTGCACAGGTGCCTGCCACAGGAGGTAACACATCGGGTTGGCTTGGGGTAACGGGCGCTGTGGGCGATGCTACTGGTGGCGCTGTAGCCACAGGTGTTGTGACGTTTCCTGATCTGATTAATTTCAGTCCCACAGTGTCTATAGCGAATCGCGCTGACCGTCCGCCTATCAGAATGCGATGTTTGCCAACAGGCAGATCACGTTGAATAGACGTAAAGAATGTCGGGCCGTATTGTTCACCACTGGAGTAGTTCTTCCACGATTCGTCTGTACCGCCTACGAAGAACTTGGTCCACTTGGAAGCATCACCGCGTACACCAGCTGTTGCTGATCCGCTGGTGAATTTAACCCATGCATCATTGTCCTTGTCGAAGGCTGCTGACCCATTGCCTTTTCGAGCTTGCACACGTGCGGTAAATTGATAGGTGCCAGCCTGTCTGACTGTGAAATCATAGGCTTTGATTCCGGCAGGAGGTTCGCTGTTGCTAACTCGGAAATCATCCCTGCCACGCCAGACGATATATCCGGAGCCGGTGAAGCCGCTTAAAGAGCGTTCTGTCGACCAGCCAGAACCCATCGTCTGCGTTGCATTCTCGGCTTGTATTGTCAACAGGGCGTTACTCGTACCGGTTGAAGGGGACGTAGGAGCGGGGTTGACTGTACGAGAGGATTTCAATGGTAACGATTCTGTTGAACATTGCCAGCGACTACCGGAAGGGTCACAATCTTTACGTACGCGTCCAGGGCAAGATTGTGCGAACTGTCGTTTGGCCGCATTCAGGGTGTTGCCTGTTACCGTACATGCGGGGTCATTTGCACTGGCATGGTCTGGTATTCCAATCGCTACACCCGTTAAAACTAGTGTCGCTATGGTTAGAGCGTGTGCAACGCTCTTTCGGCTGATCAACATGATTGCTCCAAGCTTTGTTTATTGAATATGTCAGCGGTTCTGTCGTATTTTCCGGATGACTGAATTTCCGGGAAAACTCTTGGCTGCCTGTAAAATCAGCCCCGGGTAATCCTTGTGCAATACGCTCCGCGAGGGGGATTGTAGTGACCTGCTATTCCCAATGGTGAGCCGTAAATAATTACTTTTTAGTTAAAATGATTAGTATCACATTAAATAAGTGATAAGCCTCACGGTGCGGGGTTGTGATGTGATTGGGATCACCTAAACGGAAAACGTTAAGCCTTCCAGTCTTGGGTGTGATATCGCTATTGGCTCACACTTTGAGAAAACATTAATATAGCGAACACAAACTTTTTCGAGCTAGGGTTTGTGCTTTGATCCACACTGGCAAAAAATGGCTTGTGGTTTGATGTTTTCTTCCGGCTTATGCTAGGTTTCAAGCATGGGCGAAGACAACCACCGCAGGCGCAAAGCATTGCCCAGAACCATTACACTGGAAAGAGCCATGGCGCCAGCGGCTAGCATTGGTGACAACAGGATACCGAACGCTGGATAGAGAATTCCGGCGGCTACGGGTATGAGTAGTATGTTGTACCCGAATGCCCAGATCAGGTTCTGCCGAATGTTATTCAACGTTTTTTTACTTATATGGAAAGCATCGACAATACCTGTCAGGTCACCTGACATAAGCACCACATCTGCAGCCTCGATAGCAACGTCTGTACCGGTTCCAATAGCCATCCCGATATCAGCACTTGCAAGAGCGGGTGCATCGTTTATACCATCGCCCACGAATGTCACCTTGTGACCTTCGTCCTGCATGCGCTGGATAATACTGGCCTTGTCTGCCGGCATTACTTCTGAAAATACCGTATCGATTCCAAGTTGTTGTGCTACGGCGGTAGCTGTTGATTCACTATCGCCGGTCACCATGGCTACTTTCATGCCGCGACTTCGCAGTGCTTCAACCACGCGTTTGCTACTTGGTTTTAACTGGTCTGAAACTCCAATAATGGCGCAGGGTTTTCCGTCAATTGCTGCATACAGCCAGGACAGTGTAGTTGGATCTGGCGTGTCTAGCTCTTGCATTAACGGAGTTAGATCAATGGCATGTTTCTCAAAAAGACGAGCTGTCCCGATGATTATTTCATGCTCCCCGACATTGGCACGTACACCCATTCCGGTCAGAGATTTGAATGAGCTCACCGAATCGAGTGCCAATTCCCTTGCATTCGCAGCACGAACAATCGCTTGTGCGATGGGGTGTTCAGATTGCGCCTCAACGCTTGCGATGAGGCGCAGCACGTTGTCCGCGTTTAAATCGTGTGCAACGCCCAGATGATTCAATTCCATTGTTCCCTGAGTCAGTGTTCCGGTCTTGTCAATTGCCACCATTGTGGTATCGCTGAGTGTTTGCAGTGCTTCTCCTTTTCTGAACAGCACTCCTGATTTTGCAGACATGCCGCTGGCAACCATGATGGATGTTGGCGTAGCCAGACCCATTGCGCAAGGGCAGGCTATGATCAGAACGGCAACCGATGCAACCAGTGCATTACCCAGAACCGGCTGTGCTCCTGAGACCAACCACGCGGTAAATGTCAAGGCTGCAATAATCATGACGGCTGGAACAAACCAGGCTGTGATTCTATCGACCAAGGACTGGATAGGGAGTCTCGCACTTTGCGCCTGTTGCACAAGATCCACGATTTGCGCAAGCACGGTGTCCTTTCCCATGCGGGTTACGCGAAACCTGAATGCACCAGTAGCGTTAACAGTACCTCCAATAACTTCCACTCCCGGTTTTTTTTCCACCGGTAGTGATTCACCGGTCAGCATGCTTTCGTCGACATAGGATTGTCCTTGCATAACCACTCCATCCATGGGAATGCGTTCTCCGGGGCGAACCAGTACCACATCATTCAGTACAAGGTGTTCAACAGGGATATCTTCAATGCTGTCATTGCGAAGCACTTGCGCTGTATTTACCTGCAATCGCATGAGAGAGGAAATTGCCTCACCAGTACGACCCTTGGCACGGGCTTCCATATATCTTCCGATAAGAATGAACACGACGATGACTGCGGCAGATTCGAAGTACACGTGGTCAGAACCTGCAGGCAAAACACCGGGCGCAAGCGTTGCAACAACGGAGAAAAGGTACGCAGCAGAGGTTCCCAAGGCAACCAGTGAGTTCATCTCGGGCGCGCCTTTTGCCAGAGCTGGGAAGCCTCGGGTATAGAATTGCAGGCCGGGACCCAATAATACTAAGGTAGTCAGTAACCATTGAAGCAGGCGACTGTTTTGCTGGCCAAATGTATGGCTGACAAAATCATCTACGGCAGGGAACATGTGGCTCCCCATTTCGATCAGAAACACGGGTAAAGCCAATGCAGCTGCAATGATCGTCAGGAATCCAAGACGACGAATTTCCTGATTTTTTTCATCATCCTTGTGGGGTGGGTTGTCTGCAGCCAGCGACGCAGGATACCCGGCGGTGGTTAGTGCGCTAACTAGTGTGTTGATATCCAGTTGGCCACTGTGAATGACCTGAATGTTCTCTGCTGGCAGGTTTACCGAAGCGTTTACGACGCCGTTTACAGCTCGGGCCGCTTTTTCAACCCTGCCTACGCATGATGCGCAAGACATGTGCTGTACATCCAGCAAAATTACGTTCTCTGCCGTCACATTGATTCACTTTTTTCATTAAAGCATAAATAGAGTAGGGGTTCCAGTTACTGGAATGTCAAGGTCCAGTGCTTTGTCAGCCACCGCGTCGGATTCCGGTTGGGCCTGGAATAAAGTCAGTGCTCCTCGCTTCGTCTGGCGTCGTAATCCGGCACAGCACCGCCAATCATTCGCGTAACATCGCTCGCCGCTTTTCTGACCTGTGCACCGAATATGGCCAGAGTATCATCCGAGAAACGTACCGTCGGGCCTGAGATTGATATGCCGGCAATTGCATCACCACGTGTATTGTGAATGGCAGCAGCGATACAACGCATCCCCACATGTCGCTCCTCATCGTCAAACGCCCAACCTCTCTGATACGTTGTCTTGAGATCCGAAAAAAGTAGCCTGGGTGTTGTTAGCGTCTTCGCGGTGAATTCCTGCAGTCCGGTTTTTTGCAGAATCTGCTCAACGTGTGGTTGTGGAAATTCGGCTAACAATGCTTTGCCTATGCCGGATGAGTGCGCCGGACTGCGTGTACCCGGTAAATGAAATGCGCGAATGGGATGAGTGCATTCGATCTGAGTGAGAAAAGTGACCTTACCTCCGTCAGTCAGAATAGCAAGGTTTGCAGTCTCGCCGGTATCAAGCATTAGCTGCCGCATGACAGTCCTTGCCGCATCGGCCAGGTTTGCACGGTTAAAATAGCTGCTGCCCACCGTGAAAGCTTCTATACCAACCGACCATTCCTGACTGTTCTCATCGAATGAGACGAATTCCATTTTTTGCAGTGTTACCAGCATACGGTAGGCAGTTGACGCCGGGAGTCCCACTTGTAGAGATAGGTCGGACAATGAGGCACTGCCACTTTTACTGAGGAGTTGTAGAAGGACCAGTCCGCGCTCCAGTGCCTGGACGGTATTTGTGTTTTCCTGGCGCTCATCAGGTTGGAGTCTGGGGCGGCCGCGGCGTCGTTTGGACTGCTGAGCGTCACTATTTGTCTGGTTCATGCTGTTCAACGATGTCCTGAATGTCCCAGCGACAGAGTTTAACGTAAATTAAATTTAAATGAAAAATTATTTATTTATTTATGAAAATAATATATTTTCATAAGATACAATAAGTTATATAATTATTTAAACTAATAAAATATATTTCCGAAAAAATTGACAACTAATCCAATTGTCTCGATACTACAACCACGATTAAACGGCAGAGAACGTCAGATGAGCGACCCACACGGCCAGAACCCGGTATTCATTCCAGGTCCCACTAATATTCCCGATTCACTTCGCGCGGCGATGAATGCACAGACGATTGATCATCGAGCCTCGGGATTCAAGGATGTATTAATGCCGCTGTTCGACGATCTTAAAAAGATCTTTAAAACCTCTGATGGAAAAGTCATAACGTTTCCCTCCAGCGGCACTGGTGGTTGGGAAGCTGCCATTACCAACACCTTGTCGCCGGGCGACAAAGTGCTGGTTGCGCGTTACGGAATGTTTTCGCACCGCTGGATCGATCTTTGCCAAAGACACAAACTGGATGTGCAAATTATCGAGTGCGCCTGGGGTGACGGTGCGCCAGCAGATCGATTCGCGGAAATCCTGGCAGCTGACAAACAGCGTTCTATCAAGGCGGTTTTGGCAACTCACAACGAAACGGCAACTGGTGTCAAGAGCGATATCGCTGCAGTAAGAGGTGCAATTGACGCGGCGGCGCACCCGGCATTGCTCATGGTTGATTGTGTGAGCTCCCTCGCGAGTATGGACTTTCGCATGGATGAATGGGGCGTTGACGTTGCCGTGTCTGGGTCTCAGAAGGGGTTCATGCTAATGACGGGTATGGCTATTCTCGGTGTCAGTCCGAAAGCGCTGGCCGCCATGGATTCAGCGCAGTGTGCACGATGTTTCTTTGATTTTCGCGACATGCTTAACGCGAATGCGAAAGGCAACTATCCATACACGCCCACGTTGCAGATTCTGAAAGGGTTACATGTCAGCCTGCGCTTACTTTTGGACGAAGGTCTGGACAACGTCTATTTACGGCACCACCGAATGGCAGAGGGCGTTCGGGCAGCAGTCAATGCCTGGGGTTTATCCCTCTGTGCCAAATCGCCCGAGCTGTATTCCGACACGGTTAGTGCCATTTATGTGCCCGACGGTTTCAACAGTAATGCACTTACCAACCATGCGTTTGATACGTATGGAGTATCGTTCGGTATCGGTTTGGGCGAGATGGATGGCAGGGCTTTTCGTATTGGCCATCTGGGTTCCCTGACCGATGTCATGGCACTGTCAGGTATCGCCGCTATCGAGATGGCCATGAAAGATCTTGACTACCCGATTGAGCTGGGTCAAGGAGTAGCCGCAGCACAGGATTACTACCGGAATTCTTTAAAGTTGACTAACCACAAGGCAGCCTGAAGATACTATGAATCAGACGATCAGGAACTCCGATGCATTAGTACCATCCATAGACGATGTCAGGCAAGCCCATGAAAGGATCAAGCCGCACATCCACCAGACGCCCATATTGACATCAAGCTACCTGAATCAGTTGGCAGGGGCTGAGCTCTTTTTCAAGTGCGAGAATTTTCAGAAAGCCGGTGCATTCAAAGTGCGCGGCGCATCCAATGCAGTTTTCAGTCTGACCGATGAAGGCGCCTCCAGAGGAGTAGCCACTCATTCATCCGGGAATCATGCTTTGTCGCTGAGCTACGCTGCCGGTCGTCGCGGCATCCCCTGTACCGTTGTCATGCCACGAACGGCGCCACAGGCGAAGAAGGATGCGGTTAAAGGCTACGGCGGTGTCATTATTGAGTGCGAACCGTCAACGACGAGTCGCGAGGAAACATTCGCTAAAGTCGTGGCAGAGAGTGGAGCGGAGTTTGTGCACCCCTATAATGATATTCGCGTGATAACCGGTCAGGCGACATGTTCTCTTGAGCTTAATGAACAAGTGCCTGGTCTGGATGCAGTTGTTGCACCCATTGGCGGTGGAGGCATGATTTCAGGTACCTGTCTTACGCTCAGTAATGTTGGGCCTGATATTGACATATTTGCTGCAGAACCTGAACAGGCGGATGATGCCTACCGCAGCTTCAAGGCGGGGCATATCATTGCGGATGACTCTCCTGACACGATCGCTGATGGTCTCAAGGTACCGCTAAAGGAGAATACCTGGCACTTTGTGAGTCATCACGTCACGGACATACAGACGGCGTCTGAGCAGGAAATCATTGATGCAATGAAACTTACCTGGCAACGCATGAAGATCGTAATAGAACCCAGCTGTGCAGTACCGTTGGCTGTCATTCTCAAAAACCCGGACGTTTACCGTGGAAAACGCGTTGGCGTCATCATTACCGGAGGCAATGTCGATATGGACAAGCTTCCGTGGATCACCTCTTAATCAGGATTAATCAGTCATGAATAAAGCAGTCAATTTTGATGAGCTGGAAGTCGGCTTCGATGTTCCCGCAAAGGTCGGTATGGATGAGTCTGACATTCAGACGCCGTGTCTGGTTGTCGACCTTGACGCATTGGAAGCCAACATTAAAAAGATGGGGGACTTTGCCAAGGCACAAGGTATCCGTCATCGTGTGCATGGAAAGATGCACAAGTCAGTCGATGTTGCTAAGTTGCAGGAAGAGCTGGGCGGATCATGTGGTGTCTGCTGCCAGAAAGTGAGCGAGGCGGAGGTATTTGCACGAGGCGGCATAAAGGATGTCATGGTCAGTAATCAAGTCCGGGATCCTGCCAAGATTGAACGGCTGGCGCGTATCCCGAAACTCGGTGCACGCACCATTTGCTGTGTCGATGACATTGAAAACGTTGCCGAGCTATCCGAAGCAGCTGTACGCAATGGCACCCAGATTGAGTGCATTGTTGAAATTGACTGTGGTGCAGGTCGATGTGGTGTTACAACCACACCTGAGGTTGTTGCCATTGCCAAGGCGATTGACGCAGCAGACGGTCTGAAATTTGCCGGCTTGCAAGCCTATCAGGGCGCCATGCAGCACATGGACAAATATGAAGATCGTAAAGCGAAGATTGACGTGGCAGTCGCTATGGTTGCTGATGCAATGGAGGGATTGAAAGCAGAAGGTCTTGAATGCGACATCGTGGGTGGGGGCGGCACTGGCTCTTACTACTTCGAAGGCTCCTCAGGTGTTTATAACGAATTACAATGCGGCTCCTATGCGTTCATGGATGCCGACTATGGTCGAATTCTAGACAAGGAAGGCAAGCGTATTGATGAGGGTGAGTGGCAGAACGCGCTGTTCATTCTCACCAGTGTCATGAGTCATGCAAAAGCTGACAAGGCCATCTGCGATGCGGGCTTGAAGGCGCAGTCAGTAGACAGTGGTCTTCCGTTTATTTATGGACGCAAAGATGTTGAATACATTAAGTGTTCGGATGAGCATGGTGTCATTTCCGATCCCGATGGTGTGCTGAAGGTAAACGATAAGCTTAAGCTTGTGCCTGGTCACTGTGATCCCACCTGCAATGTTCACGATTTTTATGTGGGTGTCCGAGGTGGGAAGGTTGAGACGGTATGGCCAGTGTCTGCTCGTGGGCGTTGTTACTAATAATACCGCTAGTCGTATAATGTCGCAAAAATAATGTCGCAAAAATTGCTGCTTATAGCGGCCAGAGTGTCGCAGTGCACAAGTTCATCATGCGGGATAAATGCGTCACGGCTGCAACCTGCGTCACCCTTACAACCTTTCACCATCCCCGCGAAGGTTGGGTCACCCCCGGAAAGTACGTTATCCCCGCGAAGGCGGGGATCTTCTCAAGCCGAGCGGCAACTCCAGCATGGATCCCCGCGTGCATAGGGATGACCGGATTTGCCAAACCAATAAACAGGGACGTTGTCTTGCATACCCGCCTGCCGGGGGATGACAAACGTCAATCTTGCAGCTAAACGTGGACGCTGTTTCATTCACTATTGATAGCGCCCGTTTTTCATTCTGAAAGCCGGAAATACGAGGAAAATACATTATGTACATAATCACTGAAAAGATGTGTCAGGACGTGATTGGTCGCCACGATGCTTTCTCTGCCATTGAAGCAGTCTTTGGGGCCATGGCAAGAAATGATGCCTACAACTTTCCAGTGATACGTGAAGCGATCGGGTACGCAGATGCGCTGTATGGTTTCAAGTCAGGGTTTGACCGTGCCGGGCTTGCATTGGGTTTGAAGTCCGGAGGTTACTGGCCTGGCAACATGGCCAAGGGACTGACAAATCACCAATCCACCGTGTTCTTGTTCGATCCTGATTCTGGTCAATTGCAGGCTTTGGTTGGTGGTAACTATCTCACCGCGGTACGTACTGCGGCTGCCAGTGCAGTATCCATTGCACATTTGTCCCGTCCCGATTCAAAGGTTCTGGGTATGGTAGGAGCTGGGCATCAGGCAGGCTTTCAAATGCGTGCAGCTGCAGAACAACGATCGTTTGACAAGGTTGTCGCGTGGAATTTCCATCCAGAGATGTTGGAATCACTGGGCAACATCGCAGGTGAAATCGGTTTGCCTTTTGAAAGCGTCGAGCGCGAGCAGCTCGGTGCCGAAGCTGATGTCATCATCTCCATTACTTCAGCGCATGATGCACTCATGATGAAAGAGTGGATAAAGCCCGGTACTCACATCGCCTGTATGGGTACCGACACAGCCGGCAAGCAGGAGATGGACCCACAACTGATTGCCAGTGCAACTGTCTTTACTGACGAGATAGCACAATCCATCAGTCTGGGGGAAACGCAACATGCCGTGGCGGCTGGGCTGATCAAGCCTGAGCAAATAACGACGATTGGCGAAGTAATAAATGGTACACATAAAGGTCGCTCTTCCGATGAAGAGATCACATTATTTGACGGCACAGGTGTTGGCCTGCAGGATCTGGCAGTCGCTGCTGCAGCTACAAAGCTAGCGGTGGAAAAAGGTATCGCGCAGGAAGTCTCGCTTTAACAGCGGAGCATCCAATTAATGCATAACTTCTATTCCGATACGCAGACGCGGCCATCAAGAGCTATGCGTGAGTCCATGCTGGACGCCGAGGTTGGCGATGAGCGGCACGATGATTGTCCGACAACGAAGGCGCTGAACACACGTATCGCAGAGCTGTTCGGAATGGAGGCGGCGGTGTTCTTGCCGTCGGGCACCATGTGCAATGAAATTGCCATTGCCGTGCATTGTTTACCTGGAGATGAGGTCATCTGTGCACGTGAAAGCCACGTGATTTTTGCCGAGAGTGGCGGTCCAGCCGCCCTGTCAGGTGTCATGATGAACCCCATCGACGGGTTGCGTGGCATGATGACCGCCGATGAAGTCGCTGCCGCTTTGAGGCCTGATTCAAGCTTTGCGCCACGCAGTCGTCTGGTAATCACCGAACAGACAGCCAATCTTGCTGGTGGTGCTGTATGGCCGGTTGAACAATTGAATGAGGTTGCATTGCTGGCGCAACACGCCGGGCTGGCCGTACATCTTGACGGGGCGCGTATCCTCAATGCTGTCATGGCAACCGGTGTGTCGGCTGCCGATTACGCCAAGTATCATGACAGTGCCTGGATAGCATTTACGAAGGGTCTGGGTTGCCCTGTGGGTGCTGTGCTCGCCGGAAGTCAGGAATTTATTAATCGAGCGTGGTTGTTTAAACGGCGTTGGGGCGGGGCGATGAGGCAAACTGGCGTATTGGCAGCGATGTGCCTCTACGCACTCGACCATCATGTCGAGCGACTCAAGGATGATCATGCGATGGCCAAAGCCATTGGTGATCGAATCGCCGGACTGCCCATGGTTCGGTATATTGATCCTGTACAGACCAATATCGTGATGCTGAAGTTGGCTGAGCATATGCCGGACGCCAGGGCCTGCGCGACCGCCTTGAAAGAGTCTGGTATTCAAGTCACACCGGTAGGACGGGATCGAATCAGAATAGTCACGCACATGGATGTTGAGGAGACAGCCGTTGATGAGCTTGTTGCAGCCATGAGCAAATTATCCGCATGAGGTAGAACCATGACCGACCCGAAACGTATCATGTGCTTTGGTGATTCGCTAACCTGGGGATGGGTTCCAACCAGCGATGGTCCACCAACAACCCGCTATCCGTTTGCGGAACGCTGGCCGGGGGCAATGCAGGCATCGCTGGGCGAAGGGTTTGAGGTAATAGAAGAAGGTTTGAGTGGTCGTACAACTCAGCTAGACGATCCTATCGACCCTCGACTGAATGGTGCATCCTATCTTCCTTCCGCGATTGCCAGCCATCTGCCTCTGGATATGGTCATCATCATGCTGGGTACAAACGACTCCAAGTATTTGTTTCACCGATCGGCTTTTGAAATTGCTGCAAGCATTGCCAAACTTGTCGATCAGGTTAACCGGAGTGGAGGTGGCGTTGGTACTCGCTATGCTGCACCCAGGCCATTTATCATTGCACCTCCACCGTTAGGAAAGCTGGTGCATCCCTGGACTGAAGCCCATATGAAAGGGGCTCATCAGAAAATCATCGAGATGTCTCTGCACTATGCGGCACTGGCGGATTATCTGAGCATCGGTTTTCTGAATGCGGGCGATGTCATATCGACCGATGGGGTTGACGGGATTCACTTTACTGCCCGAAATAACATTGATCTCGGGCGCGCAGCAGCCAATAGCGTGAAACTTGCGTTCTCCTGAGTCTTTATTCAGATCAGAGAGTGGCAGGTTTACCGTCTATAGCCAAGGCCGTTTGCTCACAGCGGTTAAACACTGGACAAGCGCTTGTGAAAAGTCAGACAATCGGTACACGATCCCTCGATCCGCACCTTCAGCAGAGATTTACCAGATCCATGAGCACGCTCAATCAATTAGATCAGCAGTATGTTCTTCATCCATTTACCCATCCGTCCAGCCATCAGGACGATGGGCCGTTCATCATTGACCGGGGCGAGGGAATTTACGTCTGGGACGATCAGGGTAACCGGCTTCTGGAAGGTATGTCAGGGCTATGGTGTACATCATTGGGTTTTAGTGAGCACAGGCTGGCCGAGGCAGCAGCGAGGCAGTTTGCGCAATTACCTTACTCTCACATGTTTACGCACCGATCTACCGCGCCAGCGATAGAGCTGTCTCAGCGGCTAGTAGAGCTCGCGCCTGAGGGCATCGGCAAGTGTTTTTTTGTAAATTCAGGCTCTGAAGCGGTAGACACGGCTGTAAAAATGGCCTGGTACTACAATAATTCGCTTGGCAGGCCAAAGAAAAAAACGATTATCGCCCGTCATAGGGCGTATCACGGCGTAACAGTCGCGTCAGGTAGTCTCACCGGCTTACCCTATGCACAAGTTGGGTTTGATCTGCCTGCCATTCCGGTAATTCATGTTGAAACGCCGCATGCTTACCGTCATGCAGAGGAATCCGAGACCGAACAGGAGTACTCCACACGACTGGCCAGAGCCTTGGAAGACAGGATTCTGGAGGCGGGCGCAGACACTATTGCCGCATTTATTGCAGAGCCCGTTATGGGTGCTGGTGGCGTCATCATTCCACCAGAAGGGTACTTTGAAAAAGTGCAGGAAGTACTTGCGCGACACGATATCCTTTTCATTGCTGATGAGGTGATCTGCGGTTTTGGCAGAACAGGTAATGTATGGGGCTCGGATACGTACAACATCAAGCCGGACATGATGACCAGCGCA
This sequence comes from Granulosicoccus sp., assembly GCA_045106195.1. Classification (GTDB taxonomy): domain Bacteria; phylum Pseudomonadota; class Gammaproteobacteria; order Granulosicoccales; family Granulosicoccaceae; genus Granulosicoccus. The sequence continues at coordinate 426,667 of JBGCEH010000009.1, read as the reverse complement.
AAGCAGTTATCGTCTGCCTATCTGCCAATTGGGGCCGTTCTGCTTACCGACAAGATGTACAAGGTATTTCAAGAATATGCTGATACGCTTGGAACGTTTGGAACAGGAAATACCTATGGTGGGCATCCGGTATCCGCAGCCGTAGCTCTTGAAACGTTGAACATTTATGAAAGCGATGATATTTTCGGTCGGGTTAGAAGCCGGGCACCACACTTTGCCGAACGTGTTCAAGCGCTGCAGAATCACCCATTGGTGGGTCATGCCAGGAGTGTTGGTTTGATTGGCGCGGTGGAACTTGTGGCAGACAAAAGTAGCAAAGAGCCCTTTCCTGCTGCTGAAAAAATTGCTGTTCAGGTTATGGCTGCAGCCCGCAAACATAACCTTGTGTTGCGAGCAACACCGGGAGATACGGTAGCTTTTTGTCCGCCGTTGATTATCAACAATGATCAGATTGATGAGATGTTCGATGCGGTTACTGATGCATTGAATGACGTGTATAAAGCGCGGAGTTAGTCTGGGATTGTATTATGCCAACCGACCGTAAAATGTCATTCGTGCAGATTCTGATAATGCGATGTCAGGTTCGGTGTTATAGGCCAGCACAGCCAGCATTCGTGTAGTTTCACCTTGCGTTGGGGTCACTCGGTGTAGTGAATTGCGACCACGGAATAGTACCAGGGTACCCGCTTCCATTGATAAGGTATTCACGGGCATATTGTTATCCAGAATTTTTTCTACCTGGCTGAAGTTCATATCACCTCGATCAGCATCACGAACATTCTTGATGTATTCGAACGATCCTCCAGCGTCAGGCTTTTGGATCAACAGCGTGATAGCAAACGATGAGTTGTCGAAATGCCAACCAAGTTCCTGATTCCTGCCAGCGAAATGAAGGTTGATTGACGACAAAGAGTCAGCGTATTCATGAAGCTCGGTTACGTCGAGCACCGCGCACAGGAAGGCTTTGAATAGGGCACTATCATAAAGAGTTCGCAGTGACGACTCGGAGGGAATCTGATCAGTGGTGATACAGCCCTTGGACGAGGACACAAGACGATTGCGTGGATGACTGTCGGCAAGCGCCGGGTCTGACGGCAGGAGGTAAACGTTGTGATCTTTCACTGTATAAAAAGCTGCTGGCTGGCAACGATGACCATCCTGAGCAATCTGTGCAATAGCGTGTGGCGTCAGAAAGTCAGGCAGGACCAATACCCCTTGTTTATCGATCTCCTGCCTACAGCGCTCTTGATAAGAAATATTATCAATTGGGTAAAGCGGACAATTGACAATTTCGTCAAGCAATGCGGGCGCTGCTACCTGAGGTGAATTCATGGTTTTTACACTAGATGGGCATATGAGTTTCAATGGATGATTGTGTCATAGTGACACACCATCGTTAATAGACTTTATCCGCTGAACGACAACGTCACGACGATTGCCGGTTTATCAGCAAGTAAAACAGGCCAACACGGGAGTGAGATTACTTATGACAGCTTTTGCCATTGTTGACACAAAGATAGAGAATGCCGAGGCGTACGAGCACTACAAGGCGATAGCGAAACCTCTGGCTGAAAGCTACGGAGGTGTCTATCGTGCAAGAGGTGGTGCAATGGAGGTGTTGGAAAGCGACTTGTGGACGCCAACTCGTATAGTTATAGTCGAATTCCCAAGCATGGAACAGGCGCGTAAATTCATGGTGTCTGACGCTTATGCACCCATCAAGGAAATGCGGCGCGAAAATGCGCAGTGTACGGTTGTACTCGTTGAAGGCGCGGACTGATTTATCGCCGGGTTGCAACTTTGCTTGTTCCATTGCGATACGGCGAATGCCGTCTGGGTTTACTCAGTCACGTAGGGAGACGTGAGTTTCATTACTCTAGCGTATGGCACATTCCCCGGATTTTGGTCGAACCATTGTGGGCGAAGGGTCGACTTTCAAACTGAACTGGTCCGGGATGGCACCATTGATTGCTTTGAAATAGCAGTCTGCCGTGCTGGTACCTAACGTGCAGAACAGAGCACCATGTGTGGCTCCTTGTGTTGCTGTGTAAATCGATGCAAACCAATCGCCATTGTTTCTCTGTGATTTGACTTCACGGCCCCCAAGGCCCGAGACAAAGGCAAATGATCTACCTGGTTCCAGGGTCATTACATTATTACGATGAGCGACCTGCTGTGTTTCAAAATTTTTCATAAGGTATGTGCGGGAGTAGGTATGCGCATGACCCATCGCAATCATTGCACCATGGTCCAGGCAGGCGTCGTAGACATCCCAGCCAGTTTCATCCGGCTTGGAGTAAACTTGCATGGCTGTCTGATTCATGTGCCATGAACAGATCTTCCAGGCGGTACTGCTATTGGCAAATGAAGAGCGGATAAAATCATCATAGTTGTCATCGGCCTTGACCCCGGAAATTCCTGAGATGCCCTGCGCTACCTGCACTAGTTGAAGATTCTGAAATGTGCAGTTGGCTTTCACACCTATTCGGCCATCGCACTCAAATCCACCAGCTCGTGCCATACGCTCTTCTATCAAGCGTTGGTACAGAGGCCATTCATAGTTCTCATGATTACCGACAACACTGATTACCGGAAAGTCCCTGCCAAGGGCATTGGTGATGTTTTCATCCCATCGTAATGCCGTGTCAGGTTCATAACCGAGATCACCCTGAATGATCACAATGTCTGCTTTCTCGTCAGCTATAAGTGTCAGTACCGCTCTGGCACTACTGCGTACACCCTGATCTCCAATGAAGGCAACTTTGGTTGCTGCCGAGACACTAGCGGGTAACACGCTGATGATGGGTAGAAGCAAGATTGCAGCGAGCCGTGGGAATACGGAACGGGCTTTTCGTCTTGAACTGGGTGTGAATTTACAGGCGAGTCGGACAACCGGGGACTTGGAGGCAGGCACGAAATTCTCCACTGCATTAAATAAAGAAATTAATTAAGGGTTCGTGTCGTAAAACTGCTCGACAACAAGGTTGTTGATTGTTGTTATAGGGTCTACTGGCAGAGTTTAGCTCTGATTTCAATGTTCCGCAGCTGGGCGATATCTTGAAAATATTACCTTGCTGCAAGAATCTGATTTGAGTCAGACCCAAGCTGTCAAACAATGCACATGACTACATGCTGCCGTTACGTAGAGCGTATTTTTTGCTACGACCTATGCCTATGATCGAGGCAGATAGTAGGCTGAATACGAAAAAACCGAATTGAAGAATGTAGAGACTTGCAATTTTGGTGAGCTCTGCAAAATCTTAAGGGGCTTCCCATGTATCTACAAAGCCAGGTACCGATTTGGCAAGAATATTACGAGCAGATCGTAATGGCTGATGATATGCGATTTAATATAGATCGTGAGTTGGTGCGCAGTCGATTGGCACCCTCGGTCGTCATGCGTCAGTCTGATGCGGATATGACGTTATTAGTAAGCAACATCATTCAGACGCTTCAGAAAGTTTCAGGTTTCGAATCAATAGCAATGGTGAGTGACTCTACCGACACCCTCGCGGATCGGTATTCCTTGAAGATGACTATCCAGAACATGCAGGCCAATGTTCTGAGTATCAGTCTGATTTTTGCCTACACCTGCTACGGAAATGTACACAGCATAGGGTAAAAAGTAACCCGTATGCATCAACGTGTTGTCATTCTAGTATCACAATTATCTGACTGACTCAAAGTCCTCGACACCAAACCAGTTGAAGTCTTCAATTTTCACTTTATTGGTGGCAACCTGCCACAAAGTCTCCGGGTCTTTACTTGATCTTGCAATGACGCGATAAAAAAGTGTTCCTTCCGGAAGGTTGGAAGTCGGGACTGCTTGCTGCACGTTGTTAGTGCTGTCCTGAATGTCAACGACATCAAACACAATTGTATTGGCGGAAAATTCAACGTCTGTCGCCACTTGTAAATCGTAACTGATACTGTGCCCAGTGACTGAATAGGCGGGACGCCACGAGAACATCCATTCATCATCACTAACGCGTACGGGCGGATCAAGCGTGGGTGGCATGGGAATATCCAGCCCGTCTTGTAATACTTGGTGATTCGTTGCGACGTACTCTGCAAGTTGCCGTATTTGAGAGTCAAACGCGCTCGTGGCATCCAGGGTCGATGTGGAGAGATGTTGTATATCTGGTTGCCGGGTCAAATAAGGACGTACCAGATCCGAGTAAAGTGAAATGCGTTGAGAAATCTCTGTATCGCTCAAGGGACCTGAACGTAGTTCGTTAGCAGCCTCTACGATGGCGTCATTGATACCTGGAAGCCGATAGTATCTATCAAGAAAAATACTGTTGGTGCCTCGGGCGTAGCCGTAGAAAAGTCGTCTGCGTAGTTCCGTGTTTTCAAAGTTTTCGTCTGGATTTGTCTCGATGTAGAAGGCCGCATCGTAGTCCCAAGGTAGAAAGTAGAACTTCTCTGTTCCTACAGGGTTATAAAGGTAAAAATTGTGTGTTGTGACATCTCTCTGGCCCAAGAGGAAATTGACTGTTACCCACATCAGTACATTGCCTCTATCGAAGTACTTTTCCATTACTGCATCGAAGTTTTGTGAGGGGTCATTAACGGCCGTAAGCATGGCGATAAGCTGACGGTTATCATCTCCCCCTGTCTTTATGGATAATCGCGTTTCGAACCTGTCTTCGTCCAGTGGAGCGCCTGTTTCATCCAGCGCCAGGGATCTCATGTCGGACTCCGAAAACGCAAATTGTTCGGCTTTATAAAGATTATCGTCTTCGTTCCAGCCTCGTTTCTCCAGAAACTCCTTCTTCAGTGCTTCAACATGGGTGAACAAACCGTAGTCGGTTGGGCCGTCACCGTCATCGATCCACAAGTTTACGAATTGTGTGCGCAAACTGGGTAAGTGGGGCACATTGCTCATCAGATCGAAACTTAACTTGTTGCGTAAGCGTGAAACGTCGGCGGGGTGTTTGTTCAGTTGTAGTCGGCGTTCGCCGCGCCATTGCATGGCATCCTTATCGATTTTCACGCGATACGATTTCTGTGGAAATAGTCTGGCACTGGCACCACGCTGCTGTAATTCAGCGTTCGACAGGCTGCTGTCATTCGCATAGTCAGCAGCCTGGAAATGTACTTCGATCTCCGGTTGCAGATCGTCGGAAGTATCGATATCTTCATTCACATCGGTCAGTGTGCAGCCAGAGACATCATCTTCCGAGCATACGCCGGGAGTTGTTTCGGTTCTGATATCAACTCTGACGACATCGAGTGAATCGTAGCCATCACGTTGGAAAAGATCCGCCGGTGTCTGCAAAACGTCGGTTTCAACAACGGGGTCTTGTTCTACTGGTTGTACTTCTGTTGTAGGGTCTGACAACGGATCAGGTTCAGGGTCTAATGCCGGATCAGGTTCACGGTCTGGAGCCGGATCAGGTTCAGGGTCTAATGCCGGATCAGGTTCAGGTTCAGGTTCAGGTTCAGGTTCAGGTTCAGGTTCAGGTTCAGGTTCAGGGTCTGGTTCAGGTTCAGGTTCTGGAGCCGGATCGGGTTCAGGGTCTAATGCCGGATCAGGTTCAGGATCCAATGCCGCAACTTCGTCACTCATCGCTGTGACGTCGTTTGTCGTTGGAGGTTCCGAGCCTGTTACGGACGATGACGTACCGTCATCAACTGGGATTACGTCAGAGCACGCTGAGAGGAAGATACTAGTGAGCACCAGTGCAGCAAGTTCACGCGCATGTAGGGTGAATATCTTCGAATGACGATTGAGTCGCATCTGTGCCTCTTAAATTATCCAGTTATCCATCTGGTCGTGTAAGTCCCTTTAACAAGTGTCTGAATTAACCGGCTAGAGTCAACCATCGATAATGATTGACTCCATTGCAGGTTAATCGTTCGCTCGTTTGATAACTGGATCCTTCAGGTTGGTCGTTTTACCACCGTAATGGCAGGTCGCCGAGCCGTGCTCAGATCTAGTCAATTTAGTATTCTGGAATTAACCTCAGGATATTACAGGAGTGCAGGGCAAATAGTGCAGGTATTGCGACAATGTGAATTATGTGAAAAATAGTAAATTCTTCACAAACCGTTACATTTCAATTGCACTCTTGCAGCAATCTTCGTCTCTGTTTATTCGGGGTGCGATTGCATGGTTCAATTCATACATCACTGCATTTCGAGGGACAGGCATGGTTGAGTCAGGGGAGGAGAAAACGCGTGAGTAGCAGATAATCATATGACTGTCGCAGGGCAGGACCATGGCAGTCGTTGCTTTCTGTTCTCTCGATAGCTGGCAATTTTTTCCGAGTGATCAAGGGTTAGATCAATATCGTCCCAGCCATTGACCAGTTTGGTGTGAAGGGCATCGTCAAGCCGGAATGCCACGGCGACCTCTCCAACGCTGATCTCACGCATGGTAAGATCGACGCATACCGGCTGTACTGTAGTGCCGATGAGAGACCGCAATTGAGCATAATCAGCATCACTCACACACGCAGGAAGCAAACCATTGTTGATGGCGTTCGATGTGAAGATATCACCAAAGCTTGTGGCAAAAACTGCTTGAATTCCTGCATCCACCAGGGCATACACAGCAGCCTCCCGTGAAGAACCACTGCCGAAGTTACGACCTGCCAATAGAACGCTGGCTTCCGGAAAGCGGTTGAGAATGAAGTCTGCATTCTCTGAACCAATGGCCGTTTTGCGAAAATCATGCAGTAACAAATCCCCATACCCATCTTTCCGGGGGCGCGACATGAATCGTGCTGGTATGAGCTGATCGGTATCGACGTTATCGACCGCCAAGGCGACAGCCATCCCGTTGTGTTTTGTCCAGCCACTCATGGCGTTCGACCTTGTCCCGCCATTTCTCTCACGTCTACAATTCTACCGTGAACAGCGGCTGCTGCCGCCATTGCAGGTGACATAAGGTGAGTACGTGAACCTTTCCCCTGTCTGCCTCTGAAGTTTCTATTGGTGGTCGAGGCGCAGCGCTTGCCTGCGCTCACCACATCGCCATTCATACCCACGCAGGAGGAACACCCGGAATCGGCCCAATCAAGCCCTGCGCTGATAAAAATATCGGCCAGTCCTTCATCTTCGGCCTGTCGCTTGATCTGCGTTGAGCCAGGTGACACCAGGCCGGGAACCAAAGCGCGGTGTCCATGCAACACACTGGCGGCTTCGCGTAAATCTTCCAGGCGGGCATTGGTGCAGGAACCGATGAATACCTGATCGATTCGTGTACCCGCGATAGCGTCTCCCGCGTTTAAATCCATATATTCAAGCGCCGACCGGGCAGCGCTGGCCTTTTCAGGGGCTAAGGAATCAGGGTAGGGAATGCAGGCGTCTATTCCGACGGATTGCTCCGGACTGGTTCCCCAGCTTACGGTTGGCGAGATCACAGACGCATCGAACACAATTTGATGGTCAAATACGGCATCGACATCAGACACCAGTTTTTGCCAATCACTAATGGACTGCTGCCAGTTATCGGGTGCAGGCGCGTAGGGACGGCCGTGAATATAGTCGAACGTCGTGTTGTCGGGTGCTATCAGACCAAATCGTGCACCGCCTTCAATGGACAAATTGCAGAGTGTCATGCGTGCATCCATTGAAAGCTGCTCGATAGTGCTGCCGGCGTATTCCACCGCATACCCTCTTGCGCCATCACTGCCTAAAGCAGCGATCCAGTGCAGCGCGATGTCCTTTGCGCTGACAAAGGGACCCAGCTCGCCTTCGAAGCTCATGCGCATGGATCGAGGCTTGGTTTGCCAGAGTGTTTGAGTGGCCAGCACGTGCGCAACCTCCGTTGCACCTATACCGAATGCCAATGCACCAAATGCACCGTGAGTCGAGGTATGACTGTCTCCACAGTTGATCATCAATCCTGGAGTCGTCAGGCCCAACTCAGGTCCGATAACGTGAACAATTCCCTGACGCGGATCGTCGACACCGAACAAGCGGATACCGTGAGCCCGTGAGTTTTCCTGCAGTGTTTTTATCATTCTTGCGATCGAGGCATCAACGATGTGCAATCGGTTATTTGTGGGCACATAGTGATCTGCAACAGCAAACGTGAGCGAGGGCTCCGCGACGCTCAGTGCGCGTTGCTGAAGTCTTGCAAAGGCATGATGAGAGCCTTCGTGTACAAGGTGGCGATCTACCCAGAGCAGCGAGGTACCGTCGTCCCGCTGGAGAATCTCATGATCTGCCCAGAGTTTATCGAGCAGGCTATTGGCGGTTAGCACGAAAAAAAACGTAAGCAGTGAGGCACACAAGGTAGCATGGGGGAAGCTTAAACTGCTGGTTCCTGACACACAAGTGTACAAACGCTGGAAAATCAAGTATGCCAATTGATCCGATCACGCTCGCGGTGCTTGCAGGACGTATGGAGCAGATTGCCGATGAGATGGACGCCACCCTGTTTCGCGCGGCATTCAATCCCATAATTGCCGAAGCGCATGACGCCAGTCACGGTCTTTACCATCCTGAAAGCGGAGATACACTCGTGCAGGGTAAATCGGGTTTGCCGATTTTTGTGGGTGTCATGTCATTCGCCGTCAAGGCCGTCATCGACAAGGTGGCGCTTGATGATGACCTGGCTGATGGCGATATTTTTATCTTCAATGATGCGCACATTGGTGGGACGCACCTGTCGGATATGCGCCTGGTTCGACCTTACTTCCACCATGGTAGCCTGTTCTGCTACCTGGCATCCGTGGGCCACTGGCATGATGTCGGAGGGGCTGTTCCCGGCAATTACAATCCTGCAGCAACAGATGTATTTCAGGAAGCCTTTGTTTTGCCACCGGTACGCCTCGCGCGAGCCGGGGTCATTAATGAGGACATCATCGATATTCTGCTGCGCAACACGCGTCTACCTCAATCCGCACAGGGTGACCTGAATGGTCAACTGGGTGCCCTGGATCTAGGAGTACAGCGTATGAACGAGCTGCTTGGACAGTATGGTGCCAACACCGTATCTGCGAGTTTCGTTGCGCTTGGGAATCGTGCAGAGTCCTTGATGCGAGCGGAGCTCAGCGCATTACCGGACGGCCGTTGGGAAGCTGAAGATTTTCTGGATAACGACGGGATAACCGATGTCCCTTTGAACATTCATGTGGCACTGGAAATTAAAGGTGATCAATTATTGATAGATTTCGCAGGCTCCGCGGATCAGTGCGCAGGACCTGTCAACATCGCGTTACCCACCAGCGTTGCAACGGCCTATGTTGCGATGAAACATCTGTTTCCGAATCTACCCGCCAACGCGGGTGTCATGCGCCCGATCGATATTCGTGTGCCCGAAGGCTCGTTGTTGGCAGCGACGTTTCCTGCACCCACAGGCGGCTACACTGAAACTATCTTGCGCATGATCGATGTCATTTTCTGTGCTGCAGCCCAAGCCAGTCCAGAGCTTGTTGTGGCGAATTCCTACGGCACCATTAATGCGCTTTCTATTGCCGGAAAACGTGAGAACGGAAAACCCTGGGTGATGTTCAGTTTCTACGGCGGTGGTCATGGTGCGTGTATGGAAGGTGATGGACTTAACCACGGTAATGCACCGATATCTACAGCGACCATTCCACCGATGGAGATTCTTGAAGCGGCCTATCCGGTGATGTTCCGGCAATGGGCCTTGCGACCGGACAGTGACGGAGGGGGAGAATATCGTGGTGGTATGGGTGCGATCTACGAGATAGAAGTGTTGGAAAGCCAGGGTGCCGAGGCGTTTCTGTTCGGTGAGCGAGGTCGTTTTGCACCCAAAGGTATTGCCGGCGGGTCGAATGCTGCGCTCAACATATTCACCTATGAACAACAACAAGGCTGGCTGGTGCCGGAAATGGTGTCGAAAATGCGTGGTATCAAGCTTGCCCAAGGCCAGGCCGTGCGACTGGAAACACCTGGCGGTGGTGGTTATGGCAAGGCTGAGAATCGACAAGCCGACAAAGTGGCGCTCGATGTCCAGCGAGGTTTGCTCAGTGATACCCGTGCTGACGACTTGTACGGACGGGAATGGCGCGGGGTCTCTGTATGAGTATGGCTGGACTGAAAGGCCGTGCCACTCCGGATTCTGCACTGATGGTTGGGGTCGACGTGGGTGGTACCTTTACTGATGTCTTTGTTCTGGATGAACATTGCGGTGTTGCAGAAGTTGCCAAGGTGCCTACCAGCAAACCCGATCAGTCGGCAGGTTTTCTTCAAGGCATCGCGAAACGGGTTGGTGTGACATCGGATATCGCTGTCGTCGTGCATGGAACAACAGCAGGTACCAATGCGTTGCTGGAACGCAAAGGTGCCGTAACGGGTGTGATTACCACACAAGGGCTGCGTGACGTTCTTGAAATGCGCCGGCGAGACCGGCCAAGGACCTGGGGCCTGAGAGGAGATTTTGAACCTATTGTCGATCGTCGCCACCGACTTGAAGTTGCTGAACGCACACTGGCAGATGGCACCATTCGTATACCAGTGAACGTGGCTGCGGTAGAGGCTGCAGCCATTCAGCTTCTCCAGGCAGGTTGTCAGGCACTCTCAATTCAGTTTGCTCACTCGTATGCTAATCCGCTCAATGAACAGCGGGCTGTGGACGCTGTACGAAAGCTCTGGCCGAATTCTCATGTATCGGCATCCTCTGAGATATTGCCAGAGATTCGTGAGTTCGAACGCTTTTCGACGACCGCTCTGAATACCTATTTGCAACCAGAGGTCTCGGGGTATCTGCAACGCCTTGATCATGCCTTGAGACAAGAAGGATTTACCGGTGAATTCATGATTGTTCAGTCCAACGGTGGAGTGATGAGTGTCGATGTTGCATGTCGCTTACCCATTAGAACCGCTCTTTCAGGCCCGGCTGCTGGTGTTATCGCGGCAGGCTATATTGCCGGCACCGCAGGTTTTGACAATGTCATCACTGGAGATATGGGCGGCACCAGCTTTGATGTCTCACTGATCGCTGAGGGCTCCACCATGCTCAGTGCGCAGACATCTGTCGATTTTGGCATGGTGGTACGGAATCCCATGATAGAGATCAGCACGATTGGCGCTGGTGGTGGTTCGATTGCATGGGTCGACAGCGGTGGTTTGCTCAACATCGGCCCGCAGAGTGCGGGTTCCGATCCCGGGCCGGTAGCTTATGGAAAAGGTAACGACAAACCGACTGTAACCGATGCAAACGTTGTGTTGGGACGCATTGATCCGGAGACTCCCATCGGTGGCCAGCTTGATTCTCTTGATGCAGGAGCGGCCAGGGCCGCTATCGACTTACACGTGGCAAAACCGCTCGGCCTGGATATCGTGGAAGCGGCTGAAGCCATTCTCAAGGTGGCCAACTCGAAGATGGCGGGTGCGATAAGGCTTGTCAGCATTGAGCGTGGATTCGATCCGAAAACGTTTGTGTTCATGCCGTTTGGGGGCGGTGGTGCATTGCATGGTGGTGCGATGCTGGAGGAGGTCGGTATTGCCCGTGCTTTAGTGCCGAGATACCCGGGTGTGACCAGCGCCATGGGATGTGTCATCGCGGATATGCGACAGGATTTTGTGCAAACCGTGAATTCCCTGTTGGACGAGATTGACGAACAGATGCTTGCCGCGTTCATGCAATCACATGTTGATACAGGCATGGCATTGCTGGATGCCTCCAGAACCCGGTTTGTTACACGTGATACAACATTCGAGCTGGATATGGCGTACGTCGGGCAGACACATACGATATCAGTACCGATTGATCTGGTCCTGGATGCTGGGACGGTACCGTTGCTGGAACCTGATGTCATCAGCAATGCATTTGATTCAATCTATACCCGTGCGTTCGGCAGATTGTTACCCAATGGGGTACGCCGTGTCATCAATCTGCGGAGTGCGGTGACGGGAAAACGACCGAAGTTTGACTTGCGAACTCTGGCGCCCGATTCACAAGATGCTTCGTTGACTACCGAACCATACGCAGAACGTCAGGTGCACTTCGGAACAGAGTGGTACAACACACCGATTTTTCAACGCCTGACTTTACCCGTGGGCACCCTTGTTGAGGGACCGGCAATTCTTACGCAACCGGATACTACTGTGCTGATAGAGCCAGGGCTTCATGGACGTGTGGATGAATTCGGCAATACCGTCATCGAACGCAGTGGGGCAATAGAGGAAATATCAGTATGAGTGAACCGGCAACATGGGATCTGTCACGCACCGCACTACTGACCATCGATTTGCAGAATGATTTTCTACATCCGGAAGGTGCGTATGGACGTGCCGGGCAAGGTAGCGATCATATTAAGGTGTTACCTGATCGCATTGCGCCATTAGTCAAAGCCCTTCGACAGCGAGGGGGGTATTACATTTCGGCGCAGTTCACTCTGGTACCGGGCAGAAATGGCGAGCCTCTCATATCACCCCATTTGCAACGCTTGCGACCTTTTCTCGTAAAAGGTGATTTTGCGCCAGCAAGTTTTGGCCATACTCTGGTTGACACTTTGGCCCCTGCTGATTTCACGATTGAGAAGGTAGCGTACTCGGCGTTTTATCAAACACGTCTGGAATACGTGATGAGAGCTGTCGAAATAGATCAGCTCATTGTCGGTGGCATTGTTACCAACGGCGGTGTTGCCAGCACGCTGCGCGATGCACACCTGCGTAACATTGAGACAGTGATGTTAAGTGATGGCTGTGCCGCGTTTGATCAGTCCGTTCACGATGCAACCGTTCTGTCATTGGCAACAGTCACGCACAGCATGAATTGCAATGATGTGCAATTCTGGTTGGAGAATTGATCGCCATGAATATGACATCCGATATAAAGCAGACTAGTGCAGGTACGTTGAGACAGCGACTGAGGCAGCAAGACATACTAGTTGCCCCGGGTGTGTTTGATGCGCTCACGGCAACCATAGCGCAAGCGTCTGGCTTTGAAGCGCTTTACCTGAGTGGAGCCGCCGTTGCGTACACTCGGTTGGGCAGGCCGGATATCGGACTGACGTCAGTAAGTGAAATGGCCGACACCATGGCTCTGATTGCTGATCGGGTGTCGGTACCGGTGATTATCGATGCTGACACCGGTTTTGGAAATGCGCTAAATGCACAGCGTACTGTACGTCAGTATGAGCGCGCAGGTGCCGCAGCCTTGCAAGTTGAAGATCAAACCTACCCTAAGCGCTGTGGTCATCTTGCAGACAAGACGATTGTTTCGCTGTCCGAGATGAGCGGCAAGATCAAGGCGATGTGCGATGCCAGGACCAACGAACAAACACTGATCATAGCTCGTACTGACGCCATTGCCGTAGAAGGATTTGAACCTGCTTTGGTACGAGCTGAGGCGTATCTCGAAGCTGGCGCTGACGTACTGTTTATCGAGGCGCCGAAGGATGTGCAGCAGCTGGAACAGATTGGTGCCAGGTTTGCCAGTCGTGTACCGTTATTGGCGAATATGGTTGAGGGAGGAGCAACCCCCACTCTTGATGCCGAGCACTTGCAGTCAAAGGGATTCTCGCTGGTTATATTTCCGGGTGGCATTGTAAGAGCATTGGCGCGTTGCAGTCAGGACTATTACACGAACCTGAAGGCCACCGGATCCAACGCAGCGTTTGCCGATCGAATGCATGATTTCAACGGACTCAATGATGTACTGGGTACCCCGGACATGCTTGTCAGGGGACAACGCTACAGTGGAAATCACTGAATAGTAACGATGAGTATGAACGCTAATGATACTGTCCAGTCAGATAAGCCAGGCGTAAGCGATACGGTAAAAGGCCACTTCGATCTGCATACCGATACATTGATTATAGGAGCAGGTGCGTGCGGACTTATTGCAGCATTGGCTGCCAGAGAAGCCGGTCAGACGGTACTGGTTGTTGAAGCCGATGCCGTACCTAGTGGCTCGACTGCTTTGTCTGCAGGTTTAATCCCGGCCGCAGGTACCAGGCTCCAGGCCGAGTCTGGCATTAACGATAGCGTTCAATGTTTGGCTGCTGATATACAGGCAAAAGCACAGGGTGAGAATTCCCAAGCACTGGTGCAGGCATTATCCGAGGGTGCAAGTGAGGTGATTCACTGGCTCATTGACAAGCATGGTTTGCCGTTTTCACTCGTGGATGATTTTGACTATCCAGGACACAGTGCCCGGCGTATGCATGGCTTGCCTTCACGTTCAGGCCGCGAGCTGATTGATGCGTTGCGTGCTTGCTGTGAGATACATGATATCGATATCGTCTGTCATAGGCGGGCCATGGTTTTGCATCATCGCAAGCTGGCAATTCATGGAGTCACGGTTGTAGATCCCAATAATTCGACAGAGTCGATTGCGTGTAAAAAGCTGATCCTTGCCTGCAATGGTTTTGGTGGTAACCGCAAGCTGGTGGAGCGCTATATGCCACAGATTTCAGAAGGCGTCTGGTTTGGACATGATGGCAATCAGGGGGAGGCTATTGCCTGGGGGCATCAATTGGGTGCATCGGTCAAGCATCTAAGTGCCTATCAAGGTCATGGCAATGTCGCCCATCCTCACGGCATTCTCATCAGTTGGGCTGTCATAACGCAAGGCGGTATCCAGGTCAACTTGCAAGGCAGACGTTTCTGGAACGAATCGCAAGGGTACTCTGAAGCCGCAGGAGCGGTACTGGCCCAGGAAAATTCAGTGGTTATAACCGTATTCGATGAGCGTATTGCTGCTATTGCGCGACAGTTCGAGGACTTCAAACAGGCAGAAGCTGCAGGGGCAGTACAGGTCTGCGAAACGCTTGGAGAAATGGCTTTGCGGTTTGCACTGCCATTGGATGCGCTTGAAAAAAGTGTCGGTAGTATTCACGCCAAAGTTCCAGATCTGTTCGGTCGGCGCTTTTCGGGTCAACCTCTATGTCCGCCCTATTATGGGGTTCGTGTAACCGGAGCCTTGTTTCATACACAGGGAGGGCTGGAAGTGGATTTTCAGGGGCGTGTATTACATACCAATGGTGAGATGTTCGAGAATCTTTATGCGGGTGGCGGTGCAGCTTGTGGTGTTTCCGGAAAGAGCGACAGTGGCTATCTGTCGGGCAATGGACTTCTCAGTGCTGCGGTTCTTGGTTATCGCGCCGGACTGGCAAGAATACCTTGAACATCGCATCCCTCAATCTGAAGACAATTCACAAAGTTTCACCTGTGCCAGGTAGCATTTCTCCCTTACTGACAAATTAGTTAACCATTTTCGAAAACCCGTTTTTACATCCAGTCAAGACAGTTAAATGATAGTGTTTTTTGTAGAATGAATGACGTTTTAACCTTAGCCAACACACATGAAATTGAACACAGGGCTCTTGCTCGTAAGCTTTTTGCCAGCGATGGCTGGGATAGCCCATGGCATCGAGCTACCCGAGGGTTTTGTGGATGAGACGTACATCGATGGTTTTGACGGGCAGGTAACCGCATTCGATACACAATCACGGGGCCGTCTATTCATAAGCGAAAAATCAGGCATCGTCAGGGTCGCGGTAGATGGACAGATTCTGGAGGATCCGTTTCTGGACATAACCGACATTGTCAATGATCGTGTGGATAGAGGAATGTTGTCTCTAGCCGTGCACCCTGAGTTTCCTCAATCACCGTACATCTTTGTGCTTTATACCTATGATCCGCCAGAGCTTCTTACCAACAATCTGACTGATCCTGACACGGGTGTGCTGGATGGCAATGGCAATAGAGTTGCCAGACTTGTGCGTTACACAGCGGACGCCAGTCGAGACTATAACGTTGCAATTGAGGGCAGCGAAAAAATCATACTAGGTACTAACAGTACGTTTGACTCTATCGGTAATCCTGAAGACGTGTTCGACACCTTGAATCCATCGTGTGGAGCCATCGGCGACCCGTTGGAGGATTGTCTGCCCAGTGATGAGATAACACACACTATAGGGTCTTTACGTTTTGCCGCTGATGGGTCACTTTATGTCACCAACGGTGATGGCGCAAGTTTTCGTGATTTCAATTCGCTCAGCCAAATGACTTACGATCTTGACAGTCTTCGTGGCAAACTACTCCGCATCGATGCTCAGACGGGACTGGGATTGCCGGACAATCCTTTTTATGATGGTGATCCGGGAAGCAATCGTTCTCGGGTTGTCAGTTACGGATTGCGAAATCCTTACAGCCTGACCATTCACCCGCTGACAGGCGTTCCCTACATTGGTGAAGTGGGGGATGAGTTCTGGGAGGAGATCAACAGTGGTGTCGGGAAGAACTTTGGATGGCCCTGTTACGAGGGTGGCACATCAGGTAGCTTGCCCAAAGAGGGTTTTGCATCAAAACCCTTCTGTCAGGAGCTTTATGACTCAAACACAGCTGTGGAGGCACCACTGATCAGCTGGCAGCATGATGGTATGGGCTATGCTGCCATTGTCGGTGATTTCTATTTTGGTGAGGAATTTCCGGAGCAATACAGCGGCAAGTTGTTCTACGGTGACTTTATCAAGCGATGGTTACGCTATGCTGATGTGAGTGACCCAGGTAACGTCAGGGATTTTGCTTTTGCTACTGACATGCCGCCTATGGTGGAGATGCGCTCGGGTGAGGATGGATCTCTTTATTATGCAAGCATTACGACAGGGGAGATAAGGCGTATTCGTTATACTGGTGCGAATGTTGTCGATAGAGACGGCGGTGAAGAGACGGGTCAGGTTAGCATTGGCAGGATGTCACACCATGTGATTGCGTTGCTTATGTTCACGTTTTGGTTAAAGCGATATCTCAGGTTCCGGCCGCAGTTTTGATGATGCATATAAGTGTCAGGAACATAGGCCTGTGTGCAACCATACTTTTGGCTTTGGTCCTATTTGTCAATGACCGTGCGTGGACTCAGGCAGCTTAACAGCATGTTTGATTACGTACAGCGTCATTGGCATGGACAGCAATCGCTAGCGTGGTCTTTCTGGTTTAACCTTGTGACGATCAGAGTCATCTTGTTTGTATTTCAGAACGCAATGGTGCCGGAGGAGGGTGCAGACTATCAAGCGTACCGACTTTTAATACTGGTTGCCGTTTTTGTCTTTCATATCCTGTTGTTAATCTGGCAATTGGTAGGTGTGGTTCGCGCAGCGGAATTGCATTTTCTGGAACATGGCATTATGGCTCTTGTGTGGGGTACACAGCTCGCTTCGGTTCTATTGTTCTTGCTAACCGCGGTGTATGCAATGGGAGCCGTGCAGATGACCCTGCAGGCGTCAGAAGACACTGACATTCTCGCAAAAATAGATGCCGAACATGCTCAGCAGTACACTCTGAATATCTCCGAAGACCATCGTATTGTTTATATTGATGGTCTGATTGCGTTGGGAATAACGCGTGCTTTCAAAGCGTTCCTGCTTGAGCATTCAGGCATTGAAACCGTAGTGCTGAAAAGCTCTGGTGGAAACATCTACGAAGGCCGTGGTCTTGCGAGGACAATAGCGGAAAACACGCTGAATACACATAGCGATGCCCTTTGTGCATCGGCTTGCATCATTGCATATTCGGGCGGTATGGTACGCAGCGCAAGCAAAAAAGCGGCGTTCGGTTTTCATCAGTACCGTATAAATGCTGACTACGCGATAATTGCTACTGACGTTGTGAAAGAACAACGTCGTGATGAGAAACGGCTGCTTGACGCGGGAGTGAGTATGGACTTTGTGAATAAGGTTTATTCGCAGCCATCAGAAGCTATGTGGTGGCCTGATCTGCAGGAGTTGCGTGTTGCCGGATTTCTTCATGAAATTGTCGATGGTATCGAGTAGCAAAAAATTTTCTCAACGTCTCAGTAGCAATGGTAGCCAGCGCCACAATTGCAGGATTGATGCAAGTGCACCGGCTGCATAAGTCAGAGCGGCGGCTTTGAGTATGCGTTTGACTGCTGGCAACTGCTCGTCGCTAACGTAATTGCCTTCTGTCAAAACAGGCATGGCCTTGTTAAAACTCGCATCCCATTCTTCGGGTAAGACGATCAGATACGTAGCAGCCCCACAGATTGCCATCAATGCACCGCCCGCAAGTGGAGCTGCAATGCCTGCAGGGTGTCTAGTGATGATGCCGATGACAGGTGACAGTGAGAGCAGAGCAAGGCCGGCTCTCTGCAGTTTCATGGCAAGTGGTATGAATCGTTGGCGAAGCTTGAATATCTCCTCGTTTCGATGCCATTGAATGGCATGTCCCACTTCATGAGTCGCGACGGCGATTGCTGTCAACGAGCGGCCGTGGTAGTTGTCTGGCGAGAGGCGTATAGCAGGTGCCGAGCTGTCAAAATGATCCCTGAAAGGGGTTGTCTCCTCGACGATGACGTCTGCAATCTCAAAGCGCTTTAACAGGTGTCTTGCAAGTTCCGCCCCTGTCCCCGGAACATCCGGCAGGTCGGTTTTGTATCGAAAGAAAACCCAGCGTATCCACAGCTGAGGCCCAAAGACAAGACTCAATATTGCGGTTGCGGCAAGTATGAAAATCATGTGGTAGTTAAGTCCTGTCTGGAACCTCATCAGCAACGAAAACGACAATACACTTACTGTTACGAGCAGAGAAGCAATTGCGATGTTGTTGTCAACCGCTCGATTAAGCCGAGCGATCCGCCCGTTATTTACGTCTTGACAGTGTCTGTCGAGGAACAAGTCACAACTGGATTTCAAAACAATCAAAGCACGTTATTAACGCCATGACATGCATTGCTTTATCGGATATAGTCGTGAGCTAATTCAGATCAAATGAGAGATCGTTATGAAACCTCGTCCTGCCTGGTTCGACGCTTGCATCATCGGTGCCGTGTTCTCGACTGTGCTGCTGGCAGCAAGCGCGCACGTCGGCTTTTTTACTTTCCTGCTAAATGCAATCTGCGTTGCTATGTTCGTCGTGCCGATGGTCGCAGCAGTGCGCGATGGCGAACTGGCTTAACCTTCTCTGATCGATAACATCAGAATCCAGAATCGCCCAGCATTTCCAGTCGGGCGATTCGTGCCTTGGCAGGACGCTGGGCAGGACGCTGGGCAGGACGCGCAGGTTCCAGCTGACTATTACGGCTTACTTGGATTTCAGAAGGTTTTCAAATTTGCCATCTGCTGAGCTGATGAAGCCTGCGATGTCTTTCTCCCATAGCTTTTGAACCTTGTCGTCATAATTCAGGTACAGCTTGTCGTCGACGATAGTCCAGTTTTCGGGTTCGATCTTTACCAGACCGTCCTGGGCCACACCATACGCACAGTAGCCTCCGTACTGGGGAGCGTATTTTGCAGGTTCTGCCTCGAATAGTTCGAGGTGCTCCTGTGTAGAAAACTGCCAGGTAGCTCCCTCCCATTCAGTACTGATCGATTCCAGACCTTCTACCGGTGCCCCCTGGGTGAAGTAGGCAACAGTGTCATAGCCACGAATGGCGATGCCAGATGGTTTGTAGCCGAACAGACCTTTCTTTTCGAGCGTATTGACAGGTTCGGCTGCCAGAGCCGTACCGGTGGTTGACAATGCCGCAATTGCAAGAGTTGCGGCAGCGAGAAAGCGGGTGACATATTTCATTGGTTTATTCTCTGGTTTATTCTCTGGGCGAATGATTAGTACTCTATGACCAGCTTTACTGGCGACAGTTCCCGTTTGGTTGGGCAAAGTGCGAGCATCGCCACTGCCCGAAATCGATACATACATGAATTACCCACGCAGCACAGTCTCAGAGGCTTGTTGGCAGCTAAGCAAGCATTTTGTGGCATCTCATGCCAAACTCTGCCTGTCCATATTTTTGAGAGCGTTATGTCAGGGAATTTCAAGTACCAGTTTGACGATGTAGGTATCGTCTCGATACAGGCGTGTGATGCGCCGGTTGTCGTGACTTCCGATGACATAGATGAATCGCTTGCCTCTTTCTACGAGCGTGTTGGTGCTGATCGTGGACTACTGCAGAAACTCGCGGGAATCAATGAACGGCGCCAGTGGCCAGCAGACGTCTCCTTTATTGATGCTTCAGTGATGGCGGGCGAGAAAGCGATCGAGGCTGCGGGAATTGATCGATCACGCATTGGATTACTGAGCAATACCAGCGTCTGCCGTGACCGGCTCGAACCTTCTTCGGCCGTCACAGCTCATTATGCCCTTGGACTTTCGTCTCGCTGTATCAATTTCGATATCTCCAACGCCTGTCTTGGTTTTGTCAACGCGATGCATATGGCTGGAAGCCTGGTACAGGCCGGTCAGATAGACTACGCATTGATTGTCGATGGTGAAGGCACGCGCGAGATTCATCAGAACACACTGGACCGGTTACTCGGTGATAACTCGACGCTTGAAGATCTTTTCGCAAACTTTGCCAGTCTGACGCTGGGTTCAGGCTCGGTAGCCATGATCATTGGCCGACATTCGGAAAACCCGGGTAGCCATAAAATAGTACGCGGTGAATTCCGTGCCGCCACCGAATATCACGAGTTGTGTGTAGGCTCGCTCAAAGGGATGCACACAGATACCCGTGCGCTTCTCAAGGCAGGCACTGAACTGGGCAAGCTCGGCTGGGATGAGGCCGACAGCAATAATTGGGGGGACATGAGTCGTTATATCATCCATCAGGTATCGAGAGCGCATACAGCGGCTATTGTGGATGCTCTGGGGATAGATACGAGACGTGTACCTTTGACTTTTCCCGAGTTTGGCAATATCGGCCCGGCTGCTGTGCCGTTTACGCTTGCCAAGGAAGTAGAAGCTCTGGTAGCGGGTGATCAGGTGCTGTGTATCGGTGTTGGATCGGGGCTCAACGTCGCTTTTCTGGAAGTACACTGGTGACTGGTCGTCCTGTAGCACCTGCAAGCAAACCGCCAGTAGGGATAACCGGACTAGAGCCTTCCTGGTCGAGGCTGGTTAATGCGCCAGACGCTGACGGGGTAAGTCGTACCTGGCATCTGCTTGACTCATGGGCTATACAACCACCGTTGACAACCACGCCGGTTCTTACCCTGTTGTGTGTGCACGGAAATCCTTCATGGTCGTTTCTCTGGCGCCATATTTTGGCGCAGTTGCCAGCCAGAATTCGAGTCATCGCTGTTGATCAGCTGGATATGGGATTTTCTGAACGCACAGGGAAAAAACGAACCCTGCAAACGCGTATTGATGATTTGTGCCAGCTGACGGATGTGCTGGGTATTACGGGTCCAGTGCTGACGCTTGCGCATGATTGGGGAGGTCCTGTCTCTTTGGGCTGGGCTTTGCGCCATCTGCGGTCCGGGCAAGTGCAATCCGGCGCTGAAACAACCCCAGCGAGAGCTTATCTGGCTGGGGTTGTCCTGACTAACACGGCGGTTCATCAGCCTGAAGTTGCATCTGCACCTGCGCTCATCCGATTACTCCGAATGCGAGCGATTTTAAAACCGGCAACCGTGGTCTCAAAAGCGTTCATTCATGGTGCAGCCATGATGTCCAGACCAGCGCTTTCGCGTGACGTGCGAGAGGGTTTCATCGCACCGTATAAACAGGCATCACGCCGTCTGGCTATTGCTGATTTTGTTGCAGACATTCCGCTCGATTCTCATCACGAAAGCGCTGAACCCCTTGATGAAATTGCCAGAGGCATGGTTAAGCTTGCTGATGTTCCTGCGCTTCTTGTGTGGGGGCCGCGTGACAAGGTCTTCAGTGATCTCTATCTTCATGATCTTGAAAAACGTTTGCCTCATGCCGATATCCACCGGTTCCCCAACGCTGCACATTTTGTGACCGAAGACGCCAATGTCGCAGAAGTGGTTAAAGCGTGGATTAATAGATTCGAACCTGACGTCATCGCCGCAGACAATATTTCGATTAAAGCTGATGCATCGAGAAAATCCGAAGTTCCTGCCGGAGAGAGTGCTGTAAGGGCCTTGGCGGATTTTTCCATTGCAGATAAGAATGCGGAAGCCATTGTTGAAACGGCACCAATAGAACGCAGCATCAGCTTTGCCGAACTCAAAAACAAAACAGAGTTACTCGCTGCGGGTATGGCTGTTTTTGGTATTCAGGCAGGCGACCGGATCGCCGTCATGATTACACCGGGAATTGATCTGTCACTGGCGGTATATGCCTGTTGGCGTCTGGGCGCCACACTTGTGCTGGTTGATTCCGGCCTGGGTAGACAAGGCATGCAGCGCGCCCTGCACAGCGCCAACCCCAAATACCTGTTCGGGATTGACAAGGCTTTGATTGCCGCTCGAATACTCGGCTGGCCAGGACGTCGTATTGCGGTTGGTTCCAGATCCTCGGGTAAAATGCGCGCCCTGGGCATCGTAAGTGACATGGATGCCCTTTGCCGTCTCGGCCGGAGCAGGGAAATACCACCATGGCCAACGCCAGACACAGTGGCTGCGGTCGCGTTTACATCAGGCTCAACCGGGCCGTCAAAAGGTGTCATATATTTGCATCGGCAGATACAGGCCCAGCGCGATGCCCTAATGAAGCTGTACAACATCAAGAGTGATGATCGCCTGGTGGCGGCGTTTGCTCCTTTTGCTCTGTACGGTCCAACGATGGGGATTACCTCCGGCGTGCCGGAGATGAATGTCGCCAAGCCGTCATCATTAACTGCAACCTCCTTAGCCAGAACGGTAACGCGCTTGAAGGCAACGCTGGTGTTTGCATCTCCTGCGGCGTTGGTCAATGTGGTGGCCACACAACATACGCTGAGTGCCGGCGCCCGGACTGGCTGTTCTGCTGTGCGCCTGGCACTTTCAGCCGGAGCACCAGTTCGAGCTTCTTTGTTACATTCAGCACGCACGGTCTTTCCCAATGCCGGTTTTCATACACCTTACGGGATGACAGAGGTGCTCCCGGTCGCTGACATTTCTTTGACTGAATTACAAGCCTTGGAAGTGGCTCAACACGATGATCAGTCGTTGGTATCCAACGCCGGTGTGTGTGTGGGACATCCTGTCGGCGGTGTGCATATCGAGATAGACCCGCTCGATGTGCATGGCAAGCCCACCGGCAAATTGACAACTCAGTCCGGTATTCTGGGAGAAATAGTCGTGCGTGCGGCTCATATACGCCATGCCTACGATAGATTATGGCTGACCCATCATCAGTCTTCCATTCCACAAGGTGCGCACAGAAGTGGCGATATCGGCCAACTCGACGGCGAAGGTCGATTATGGGTGGGAGGGCGCCTCAGTCACCTGATCGTAACGGCTTTAGGCCCATTGGCACCGGTAGCTGGAGAACAGTTGATCGAGAGTATTGAAGGGATTGCCATGGCTTCTCTGGTTGGCGTTGGGCCACCGGGTACCCAGGCGGTTGTCGCAGTATTGCAAATGAAAGACAAAAAGCATTCTCTGGGCGGTGCGCCATTGAATCTCATTGACAAGATCCGGGGCATCATGGGACAGAACATCGATATTACGGCGGTGCTCATCGCCAGACGCCTTCCCGTGGACCGGCGGCATAATTCGAAAGTGGACAGGGGGGCAATTGCGCACTGGGCTGCCAAAGTGCTGGCTGGCGACAAGGTTGATCCGCTGTGAGGATTCTTGTTACCGGTGCGACCAGTCTGATCGGTCGACATGTAATTGAACGGCTGATACAGCGTGGTGATGAAATCACTGTTGTGCAACGCGGTGCATCCGGGATTGAGGGTGTCACGGAATTTCGTTGTGATCTGTCCGCCGACACCATACAGAATCGTACCCCGAAAGCGCTGTCGGTACAGGAAACACTGGCGCGTGGGATGCAGGGCACTGATGCAGTGGTGCATCTTGCAGCGAAGGTCAGTGTATCGGGCCGGTGGGAAGCCTTTGAAGCACTCAATGTTGCCGGTACGCGCCGGGTCGTGCAGACGGCGCTGGAGTGCGAAGTACCTCGCTTTGTGCATGTTTCTTCTCCCTCGGTTGCTCATGCAGGCAAGTCACTAGTGGGGGCAAGTGCAGGTGCCGCTGATCCTCATCATGTCAGAGGCCACTATGCCCGTTCAAAGGCACTGGGAGAACAGATAGCACTTGCGGCAAATTGTGACAGGATGAAGGTGGTTAGTTTGCGTCCGCATCTTGTCTGGGGACCAGGGGATCAACAACTGGTTCAAAGGATTATTGATCGGGCCAAATCAGGGCGACTGCAGCTTGTTGGCAGCGGGCAGGCATTCATTGACACGACGTTCATTGACAATGCGGCGAGTGCCATCGTTGCCGGAATAGACAATATAGACAAGGCAGCCGGGCATGCATTGGTCATTTCGAATGGCCAGCCGCGAACAGTAAGCGAGATTATTCAACGAATATTGCAATCAGCAGGTGTATCAAGAAAACTGAGGCATGTGCCTGTCCCCATTGCCATAACTGCGGGCATGGCTATAGAAAAGCTCTGGCAAACTCTCGATAGACAGGATGATCCACCCATGACGCGTTTTCTTGCAGAGCAACTGGCCACTGCGCACTGGTTCGATCAGCGCAATACGCGCAAACTACTAAATTGGCAGCCTGACATCGGCCTTGACGAAGGCTTTGATAGACTGGCGGATTATTTTGCGGATTCGTCCCGGCTAAGCTGAACGTGCCAGGCCGACCGCGATGGCAATCATCATAAAGCCGATTGCCACATCCAGTATGCGCCATGCCGCAGCTTTCGCAAAGATAGGTCTGAGTAGTCTGGCGCCAAAGCCCAGCGCAAAGAAAAAAGCGAATGAGCCGCAAATTGCACCGATTGTAAAGGCAATACGACGTCCCTCAAAACCGCTCGACACTGATCCGAGAAGTATAACGGTATCTAGATACACGTGGGGATTAAGCCAGGTGAACGCAAGACATGTGGCCAACGCGATACGCCATGAATCGGCGGTTGTGTCGCTAGCCACCAATCCCTGGTCAATCCCACGCCAGGCTGAGTACCATGAACGTAGACCGTAAACCACAAGGAAGGTGATACCTGCAGTACGGAATACCGGATCGATCCATGGTGCTGTTGAAAGGATAACGCCAAAACCTGAAACGCCAGTAGTGATGAGTAGGGCATCCGAAAAGGCGCACGTGAAGCAAACCAACGCGACATGCTCGCCGCGCAGACCCTGACGTAGTACAAAGGCGTTCTGGGCACCGATTGCCAGGATCAATCCTAAGCTTATGAAAAACCCCTGTGCCAGTGCTGCCACTTGCATGATGTGCGTCCGTCATGGAATTCAGGATGGCAAGTGTGCCGAACGATGGGGGTTCTGGCAAATATTAAATGTGGATGTCGGAGCCGGTCCGACATCCACAGGCTCAGTGAATTACTGAGCTATTACACTTAATTCCTCAACAGAGATTTCGCCGTTTTCGTCGGCGTCAAGTGCTTCCCAGTTCCCCATGATCATCTCACTGGCAGACGCCTCGATTTCAGACAAGGTGCCACTACCGTCGGTATCCAGTGCTTCCATGATTGCTGCCGGGTCGCTCTGAGCGATCGCAACTGCTGACAGTAAAGCCAGAGGAATTGCCATTGTCATTGCTGTCTTGCGAATAGTCATAGATTTTCTCCATCGATTAAAAAAGTTGATACAGCGTTTGTCCAAAGCACATTGCAGTGTTGGCTGGTCATTCAGGTTTTGTTCTGTCCTGACTAACCGGATCTGTAATGCCGTTGCCTTGGAACGGGATAGATTCTGACTAAATCCGATGAAAGTTGTGTGACTCTGACCATACGATAAATACATGACGCAAAGATCATGTGCGGCAAACCCCGCCAGCATGCGGGCACAGAGCAATATTCTTTCATTGACCTTTCGACGATGACATTTAACGATACCTGGAAATGGTGGCCGTTCCTGCCAGTGATAGCTTTATCCGAGTAATCAGTAAATTTTTGCAGCCAGTGGAAGGTTTTTGAATTATGTAGTTACACGATGTGGTACCGCGAAGTTGCTGAGCTCGTGATGCTATTAATCGTGCTTATCTGTTCTGTTGATGCTGAGTCACCTGTCATTAAAGACGGTAGAAGTGTAAGACGGTACAAGTGATCTGATACTGTGCCAAGAGAGTGAGGAACGGCAATACAACTGATGACGGTGTTGTGTGGAAGACGACGAGGTAGCAGGTTCGACATTCGACTATTGAGTTTCTGCAATAAATTCTGGTCAGTCCAATTTGGCGATCAAAGCGTCTGACGTGGTATCAATCATGATCAGGCAGCCTGATTCGAGTGGCTGAGAATTTTGAGAAATGCGACGTTGAAAATGAAGCTGGCGGGACCGCCTTGTTTGATTATTCTAGGGTCGGGAGATAACCACTCTGGTACAAATCAAAAATCGAACGTGGCTTGTCTTAACTGCGTATGCTGTTGCTTTGTTTGTGGATGACGGGATCAACCAGATGACAGCTGTTGTAGAAAAGCGGACTCGGCGCAATGTCGCGGTGCTTGTTGCAGCTCAGGCTATTCTCGGTGCGCAGTTGCCTATGATATTTGTAGTCGGCGGGCTGGCAGGGGGCATGCTGGCAGGCAACATCTGCTTTGCGACGCTACCCATATCACTCATTGTTTTTGGATCGATGACAACTGCGCCCTGGATGTCGCCACTGATGCAGCATCGTGGCCGTCGGTTCGGCTTTTTCACTGGTGCTATTTGTGGAGCCATCGGGGCCGCCATTTCAGCCTATGCGTTGTTCACAGCCTCATTCGGGACATTGTTGCTGGGGTCGTATTTTACAGGAATCTATATGTCGGCACACGGATTCTATCGCTTTGCAGCAGCAGATTCGGCGTCAGAGGCGTACCGACCGAAGGCTATTTCCTATGTTATGGCTGGTGGTTTGTTGTCAGCCATTTTTGGTCCTCAACTTAACAAGCTGGTTTTTGACATAACGTATATTCCGGTCTTTGGCGGTGTGTTTCTCCCCAACCCGTTTATCGGCACCTATCTGGCAATCATTGTCATGAACCTGACAGGGATGTTTCTTTTCTTGCTGCTGGATTTGCCCAAAACAGATCAGAGCAAGAATAGTGCGGGCGAAAAGATCACGGGACGCACCCGGGTGGAGCTCCTTGGCAATCCGACTGTAGCGGTGGCCATCATCTGTGGGATGGTCTCTTATGCCTTGATGAATCTTGTCATGACATCTACACCTCTGGCGGTTTTGGGGTGTGGATTCACTGGTAATAATGCCAACGACATTGTCTCGGCCCACGTACTGGCCATGTATATTCCATCGTTCTTCACCGGACATCTCATTGTGCGGTTTGGTGTAACTCGTATTATTTCGTCAGGCCTCGTGATTCTTGGTCTGGCAGGCGTTGTTGCGCTCAGTGGAGTGACGCTGGGCAATTTCTTTGTTGCCCTGATATTGCTGGGCATCGGATGGAACTTCGGTTTCATCGGTGCCACATCATTGTTGTCCAGTGCCCATGCCGCGCATGAGCGTGGCAATGCGCAGGGCTTGAATGACATGATCGTATTCGGTTGCGTAACGCTTGCCAGTATTGCCTCTGGCGGGCTTTTGAATTGCTCGGGGGGGACACCGGTACATGGATGGAGCACCGTCAATCTGGCGATGATCCCGTTTCTGTTGATGGCAGGTAGTGCTCTGCTGTGGCTGACAATGATCAAGCGCCGTAGTGCGTAGCGCTGGTCGGGGATTCTCAGGATGGCCATCCGCTGAGGTGTGGCTTCCCGCAATCGGATCGCTGCTTGCCTTGCTGAAGAATTAGCAGACGACATGCGTAATCCCGGTTGATAAGAGGGTAAAGTACGGGGTTCAACGACCTGAGGCGCCACAATGAGTAAATTCCATAGTTTTCGCTCCCGTATGCTTGCAGGTGAGATGTTGTGTGGCACCTTTGTAAAAACTCCCGCTCACGAGGTAGTGGAGGTTCTGGCCAAATCGGGACTGGATTTCATCACCCTTGATGCTGAGCACTCCCCGTTTGATCGCGGGAGACTGGATGCGTGCCTGGCGATTGCGCGTGCCCTGGATTTTCCGACGCTGGTACGCGTGCCCACAGGTACCGCTGACGAGATTCTCAAAGTGCTGGACAGCGGTGCCTTGGGCGTGATCGTGCCACATGTCGATAGTGTGCTGAAAGCTCGGGATATTGCGCGCTGGTCGCGTTTCGGGCATGGAGGACGAGGCTTTGCCGGCTCGACACGCTGGGCGGGTTTTGCCACGCGAAGCATGGGTGACATACTGGAGCAGAGTGAGAGCGAGACCGTGGTAATTGCCCAGATCGAAGAGCCTGAAGGTGTTGACGCTGCAATGGATATTGCAGGTGTTAGTGGTGTTGACGGTCTGTTCGTGGGGCCTGCCGACCTGTCTGTGTGTCTGGGTCTTACCGATCCGACATCGGCACCCGTGCGGGACGCCATGCGTCGTGTTGGCGATTCGTGTAAGGCACACGACAAGGCGTGCATGACATTTGCACCCGATTCCTCGAGTGCGGAAGAACTCAAGGCATTGGGTATCAACATGTTCTTCATAGCGTCAGAACACGGATTCATGTTGAAAACCGCGCATTCGGTAGCCAGCGAGATTCACGCACTGGCAGATTGATCGTGAAAACAGTTGCCCAGTACAGAACGTTGGTTCAGGCAGATGAAAGTGTCTTGCAGGCGTTGCAGCGAGAATCCCTGCTACCGGAATCGGTATTGCTTGACGCTGCTACAAAAGGCGCTGTCTGGGTGAGTCTGAAACGCGGCAAAGGGCAGACGCGACCACGACGCCTTCGGTCACTGGACACCGAAGTCAGTGAAGGATCAGGTGTGATACTCAACTATGACCCGGGTCTGCTCGCTAAGGATGCCCAGGCTATGCACTGCGTTTCTGACCATGTCAACTATGGTATATGGTTTAAACCCGCCGGGATGCATTGCCAGGGTAGTAAATGGTCGGATCATACAGTTGCCACTCAGGTTGCAGAAGGTATCAAGGGTAAGCACTGCTATCTGGTTCATCGTCTGGACCGTGCTGCGAGTGGGTTACTACTGATTGCTTATACCAAAAATGCCTTGCGGAACCTTGCCGCCATGTTCGAGAAAAGACTTGTCATCAAGACCTATCAGGCGACTATCGAAGGAGACTTCAACCATCCATTGCCCTTAGTGCTGGATGCGCCGATAGAGGGCAGGACGGCGTTGACAATCGTGAATCATGTGAGCAAAGACGCCTCAATAGACTGCTCTGTTTTAACGTTGTCAATCGAGTCAGGGCGCAAGCATCAAATTCGACGACATCTGGCGGAGTTGCGTCATCCTATTATCGGTGACAGGCTGTACGGACAACCGCGCGATAATTCCGGGGTACAGAGCGACCTGCAACTACTGGCCAGCCACCTCGAATTCAAGTGCCCTTTCACCGCAAGGAAGGTGTCCGTCACGATAAACGCTGATGGAACCCCGATGACAGAAGCAGCGACATGAAAAGCAGTCAACAGGATGTGCTGGAAGCGGCCCGTGACTGGCTATCGCAAGGTCACATTGTCGAGCTGGTCACAGTGGTGCGAACCTGGGGTTCATCACCGCGCCCGCCGGGTTCCATAGCGGCAATACGTGAAGACGGGGTACTTGCGGGGTCTGTCTCAGGTGGTTGTATCGAGACTCAGCTTAGCGCGCAGTTCCGATCACGGGAAATGCCAGCTGTGCATACGCACCGAATTGACGACGAGCATGCCAGGCGCTTTGGACTGGCCTGTGGTGGAGAGCTTGAGCTTTTGTTCGAGACACTGACCAATGTAGTGGTCGTTAATCAGCTATTGCTGCACTTGAGTCGGCGTGAACGGGTTGTACGTCGAGTGCGCACAGATACCCAGCGGGTCAGTATTGAGCTGGCAGGCGATCAGGATGTATTTACTTGGAAAGCACCACAGCTGACACAGCTGTTCGGGCCAGACTGGCAGTTGCTTCTCATCGGCGCGGGTGAACTGTCCCGTTACACGGCGAGGTTTGCCAAGGCGCTTGACTTCGATGTGCTGGTTGTTGATCCACGCGACAAGTTTCGTGAAAACTGGGACATAGATGGCGTGCCGGTGTTAGACATGAGTCCGGATGATGCAGTTTTGCAATACGCAAGCGATGATCGTAGTGCCGTACTTGCTTTAAGTCATGACCCGAACATTGATGACCTTGCATTGATGGAGGCACTGCCATCGCAGGCATTTCATGTTGGTGCGCTGGGTTCCATCAGAAATTATGAAAAGCGTTGTAAGCGTCTTATCGGTCTGGACGTACCCCTTTCAAGTGTCGAACGGCTCAAGGGACCGGTCGGTTTATCCATTGGTGCCCGTGGGTCAGCAGAAATTGCTGTGTCCATTGTGGCCGAATTAATTCAGGTGAGGCAACCTCTTTTATGAGCGCAACGGCTCTATCTTCTATCAGTGCGCGTATCGCGCAGACAATCAATGCATCTGAACGGCAAGTTAACGCAGCCATCGATCTACTCGACGGAGGCGCCACCGTCCCATTCATCTCGCGCTATAGAAAGGAGGTTACCGGTGCGTTGACCGATGCACAATTGCGTGATCTGGAGGAGCGCCTTGTCTACCTGCGCGAGCTTGAACAGAGACGCGTTTCCATCATTGAGGCCATCGAGCAACAAGGCAAGCTAAGTGATGAGTTGAAAAACAGGCTTGCTCAAGTACAGACAAAGGCTGAGCTTGAAGATCTGTATTTGCCGTTCAAAAAGAAGCGCCGCACTAAAGGTCAAATCGCCATAGAGGCAGGCCTTCAACCGCTGGCAGAGCGATTGTGGGATTCTCCCGAAAACGATCCTGAAGCTCTGGCGCAGGGTTTTATCATCACCGAAGAATCACTTGACAAAGCATTGCAAGTTGCAGATACCAAGGCTGCGCTTGAAGGAGCGCGCTACATTCTCATGGAGCGCTTTGCCGAAGACGCCTCGTTAATTGCCCGGCTTCGAGCATTACTCAAGGAACAGGCCTACCTTTGTTCATCACTAGTCAAGGACAAGGCTGCCGCGGGGGAAAAATTTGCGGACTACTTTGACCATCAGGAGCCGCTGAGTCGTGTGCCGGGACATCGAGCACTGGCAATGTTCCGTGGCCGCAGTGAAGGTTTTCTATCGCTGCAATTGCTACTTAAAGAAGGTAATGAGTTCTCTGACGCTCGTTGCATTGATACCGTCGGTTCGCATTTGGGTTTTGAGAACCAATCGCTTGCAGCTGATGCATGGCGTGCCCAGGTTGTCTCATGGACATGGAAAATCAAAATTTCCCTACATCTGGAAAGTGAACTCTTCGCAGAGTTGCGAACACGGGCTGATAGTGAGGCAATAGGTGTCTTTGCCAGTAACCTCAAGGATCTATTGCTAGCTGCTCCTGCAGGTGCTCGCGCTACACTGGGTCTTGATCCCGGGTACCGGTCTGGTGTCAAGGTGACTGTTATTGACCCCAACGGCAAGGTCCTGGACTTCGACACGATCTATCCGCATAAACCTCAACAGCAATGGCAGCCATCGCTGGGTGTATTATCAGCGCTTTGTACAAAGCACAAGGTTGAACTTGTTGCCGTAGGCAACGGTACTGCCAGTCGAGAAACCGAAAAACTGGCAGACGAGCTCATCAGATTGGTAGCGGCAAAGCCTGCCGATCAGCAATGCCACGTGACCAAGGTTGTGGTCTCGGAAGCTGGTGCATCGGTTTATTCAGCGTCAAAGGTTGCTGAAGATGAATTTCCGGATCTGGACGTCACTATTCGAGGCGCAGTGTCCATTGCGCGTCGTCTTCAGGATCCATTGGCCGAACTTGTGAAGATTGATCCGAAAGCGATCGGTGTCGGGCAATATCAACACGACGTGTCACAGAGTGCCTTGGCACGCAGTCTGGATGCCACGGTAGAAGACTGTGTGAATTCCGTGGGTGTCGATCTGGGCACAGCATCGGCTGCATTGTTGACACGGGTTGCCGGTCTGACACCTGCCCTGGCAGAAAACATTGTTGAGTACCGTGACACGCAGGGTATGTTTAAAACCCGTAAAGAGTTGAAGAAAGTTCCGCGATTAGGGCCGAAAGCTTTTGAACAGGCTGCTGGATTTCTGCGTATCCGTGATGGTCGTGATCCACTGGATTGTTCCGGAGTACATCCGGAAAGTTACCCTGTGGTTAAACGAATCATCGAAAAAGCACAATGTTCTATCGATGAGCTCATCGGTGACAGTTCGCGGTTGCGGGCCATAAACGCGGAGGAGTTCGTTGATGAACAGTTTGGTGTACTGACCATCAAGGATATTCTCTCAGAGCTGGAAAAGCCGGGTCGCGATCCACGGCCGGAATTCAAGGCTGTACGCTTTGCCGATGGCGTGGAAAAGATAACTGATCTTGTCCCTGACCAAGTTCTTGAAGGGAAGGTCACTAACGTCACCGCATTTGGTGCATTTGTTGACGTGGGTGTTCACCAGGATGGCCTGGTGCACATATCCGCATTGAGTGATACGTTTGTCAAGGATCCTCGGGAGGTGGTCAAGGCGGGAAATATCGTGAAGGTGAAAGTCATGAGCGTTGACGTCCAGCGACAACGTATTGCCTTGTCCATGCGTATGAGCGACAGCGCAGCAGATGGTGAACAGAACCGTGGATTACGCGACAGACCGTCCGGCTCTGGAGGTGGCCAACAGCGTTCAACAGTGTCAGGATCTTCCAGTAATCGCAATATCCATAACAATTCAGGCAACGGCAAAGCATCTGCGCCGTCTCGAGGAAATCGGGCATCTAACATGACTTCCGGAGCTGATCAGCCTTCAGCACTGGCGATGCAGCTCAAAGCTGCGCTTGAGGCTAAAAAATAGTGGGGTTAAGTCGAGATTTACTGACGTCGTGAGGTACTGACTAAGGCTCGTCATACCCGCAAAGGCGGGTATCAATCTCCGCCAGGACTTGGATTCCCGTCTCGGTGGGAATGACGTTTTCCGGTAGTCGGTCGTTAAGTCAGTGCCAGGCGGTTCAAGTCGAAATATGTGACGAAGCGACATAAACAGTATCTCAAGAGGGTTGGGTTAACCCTTACTTCTTAACCCTTATGACGCTGGAGCCGATGACTTGTCTGTGTTAGCAACGATGACAGCCCCAAATCCTAATGACTGATACCTACCGCCTTGTTACCCGTAGTGACTTCGATGGACTCGTCTGTGCTGTGCTGCTGAAGCACTTGAACATGATTGACGATATCAGTTTCGTGCACCCGAAAGACATGCAGGATGGCAAGATTGATATCACCAACAAGGACATCACAACTAATCTGCCGTTTGTAGCTGACGCGCATCTGGTGTTCGACCATCACGAGTCTGAAGTAAAACGCAACAATGTTGATCAGGACAACTATGTCATTGATGCGGATGCGCCTTCTGCTGCGCGGGTGGTCTGGAAGCACTTTGGCGGTCATGCCGCGTTTCCGGAACGCTGGGATGAGATGATGGAAGCGGTTGACAAGGCTGACTCCGCTCAGTACAGCTTGCAGGAAGTGCTGTACCCAAAGCACTGGGAGCTATTGAACATGCTGATGGACTCGCGCACGGGCCTTGGTAGATTTAGAGAGTTCAGGATTTCCAACTATGCTCTCATGATGGAGCTTATTGATCACTGTAGGGAATCAAGCATCGATGACATCTTGAAATTACCGGACGTCGCTGAACGAGTGGAACTATATCTCGAGCACGCAGATGCTTTCAAGGATCAGATACAGCGCTGTAGTACGGTCCATGGCAACCTTGTGGTGCTGGATCTTCGTCATGAAGAAACCATACATCCGGGTAGTCGCTTTGCCATCTATGCATTGTTCCCACAATGCAACATATCGATTCATCAGATGTGGGGTTTCAAACAACAGAATACAGTCTTTGCTACCGGGAAGTCGATTTTTGACCGTAGCTGTCAGACGCATGTTGGTGATCTGATGCTTGAGTACGGTGGGGGTGGGCACGCTGCTGCGGGTACTTGCCAGATTGACAACCAAAAAGCGGATGATGTTTTGGCAGAACTGATCCGTACCGTCAATAAAAACGAGAACCCTTTCGCACAGGCGAGCTAGGCTGAAGACACCAGAGAGTCTCTCTCAAAGCTCTGATTTGCGAAGGTGTACACTCGGCCTGAGACCGTCTTGCAAAACAGGCGTTATACTGTTCCACCGGATCAGGTAGACAGTGGCCATGTCAGAAGGGCAGAATACGCAGACAGTTCTACTCGATAGCCAGCCTGTAGAGTTGTATAAGATACTGAAGTTCGAAGGACTGGTCGCCAGTGGTGCCCAGGCAAAGATGGTTATTGACGACGGTTCTGTTCGGGTCAATGGTGAGGTGGAAACCCGACGCCGGCGCAAGATATTCCATGGTGACCTGATCGAATTCGAAGGTACGCATCTTTCAATGATTTTTGAAGATGTCGCTGCCCCATGAATGTGGAATCTGCCCGGGATCTGGATTCAAGACGCGCCCAGTTCTCGTTGCTGCGAAGCAATCTTGTCTGGATTATCCCAGGTTCCGCGTTTGCCGCGCTTGTTATGGCATCGGCTACTGGCGAGCAGCTGTCACTAACGTTCAGGCTATCCTGGTTTGGTGTGATCTGCGCAATTCTGCTAGCACGCACCTTCGTATTGATGAGTTGGTTCAAAGAGCCTGTCACTGTTCAGAATCTGCCATCACGCATGCGTGTGGCGACGATATTATCAACGCTAACTGCCTGTTGTTTTGGATATATCGCGTTTCTGGCTATTTCTCTTGAAAGTCCGGCAACCAGTCTGCTTGTCTATATGCTGGTAACCGGCATGGTAGCGACAGCCACTGCAACCATTTCATACATGCCTGGCATGTATCTTTTTTACATCATACCGTTAATGATGCCCATCGCGCTGAGAACGGTTAATCTTGATGCGCCTAGTGCGCTCTGGATCGGAATGCTGGCCATACTGTATATATTTGTAAGTGTCGGTTCTTCACGCACTATAAGGGCTTCTATACTGCGATCGATAGAACTCAGATTTGAAAATGTCGAGCTGCTTGAGGATCTCAAACACCAGCATCAGCGTGCAGAGATTGCACTTGCCCGTGAAGAGAAAGCGAACCTTGCCAAGTCACGATTTTTGGCGGCGGCCAGTCATGATCTACGTCAGCCTTTGCACTCTTTGCGTCTGTTCACCGCTACTCTGGAAATGCAGACTCGCGATACACAGCATAAGACGCTGGTTAATCAGATAGATTCATCGGTCAAGTCCCTTGAAGAGCTCTTTAATGCCTTACTTGATATATCCAAGCTGGATGCCGGTACCTTTGTGGTGGATAGGCAACATGTGTTTCTGGACACGCTTCTTAACCAGATAGAAGGGGAGTTCAAACCACTTGCATTGGAAAAGAACCTTGAGTTTCGCGTTCGGCATAGCGGCAAGATTGTCCTCACTGATCCAATATTGTTTGTAAGACTTATTAGAAACCTGGTTGGTAATGCCATTAGGTATACACCATCTGGATTTGTAGATGTTTCTGCTGATTGTTATGACGGGCGTGTCTGGATAACTGTCGCCGATACCGGGGTCGGTATTCCTGCAGCGGATCAGGTCAGGATATATGATGAATTTGTGCAATTGAGTAATGACGAGCGCAATCGTAGTCAGGGTATTGGATTAGGGCTTTCCATTGTAAGGCGTCTTGCGGATATCCTCGATGTAAAAATACGCTTGTCCTCTACGGTTGGTCAGGGTGCAGTATTCAGTGTTGGTGTCACGGAAGGTGACGAGTCACAGTGTCGTTTCAGTCAGAGCCCCGAACGACAGGCATCGGATCATGTGCCTTCCTTGTTCATTTTGGTTGTTGATGACGAAGAAGACGTGTGTCTGGCGATTGAAGGTTTGCTGGAGACGTGGGGTTGTATTGTCATGTGTGCCAGTTCTGGTGATGCGGCTATTCAGCAATTGCATGAAATCGGTGACACGCCCGATCTCATTATCAGCGACTTTCGATTGCGCAATGGAGAGACCGGCGGTAATGTCATTGTCAATATTCGAAAAGCGCTCGGTGTTGAGCTTCCTGCGATTATTCTAAGCGGAGACATATCGCCGGAGCGGTTGCTCGATATCAAGTCACTCGGGTTTCCACTCCTGCACAAACCCTGCGAACCTGATGCGCTCCGCCAACTGATAGCGCGTGAGACGATGCCGAAGAATGAGCTTGTGAGTCAAGCCGGTTAATCTTCAGTATGGCAATATCAGGTTCTGGTGACTGTGTATTCTGAGTCGTCAGGGGTTCACGCCTATTAGTGCGCACCCCCGTCATCCTCGCATACTCTTCATCACACAGAACCCATCATCCTCCAGACGTGATCCGAGCTTCGTCACACGTAGATACCGGCCTTCGAGGCAAGACTGGCTTTGTCAAAAACACAGGATTACCGAACATCCCTCACTTTAGGTTGCGAATATCAATATCCATCGTTTCACCCGCAGGACTGAACCCGAAGACCTTGCCGTAAAACGCCAACTCTGACAGCGTTGCCGTGATGATTGTCTCGGCTTTGCGAAAGCCATGTTGTTCACCTTCAAACTCCAGGTAGGCCACTGGTAGTCCGCGCTTGTCCAAAGCATCAACAATCATCCTCGATTGATTAGGTGGCACGATGGCATCTTCAGAGCCTTGCAATACGATCATTGGTGCGCTGAATCCATCCAGATGGTTTATTGGCGAGCGCTCGGCATAGATCGCTGCATCTTCAGGCCATCGCCCGATCAGACTATCAAGATAACGGGATTCGAACTTGTGAGTATCGTTTGCGAGTGCTTCAAGGTCGGCAACACCGTAAAGACTGGCGCCGGCAGTAAACGTGTCATGCAAGGCTAGCGCTGACAACACGGTAAAGCCTCCGGCGCTACCGCCGCGAATGATAAGACGTTGACTATCCACATCACCACGCGTTGCAAGAAACCTCGCAACAGCGACGCAATCCTCAACATCGGCAATACCCCATTGACCATCAAGCTTCTTGCGGTAGGCGCGTCCATAACCGCTGCTTCCGCGATAGTTGACATCGACCACAGCAAAACCACGACTTGTCCAGAAGCGTTGCGCCAGTGACAGTTGCGACCGAGCAGCTGACGTTGGACCACCGTGGGCGAGCACAATCAATGGCGGTTTTTCATTCCCGGGTGCTACAAAGCCAGGGTTGGCAGGTGCAAAGAACAACGCGTGTGCCGTTTCGCCAGATGTCTCTGGTCCCGTGGGGAATGTCAGTACTTCAGGCGGTACGAAATAGTCTTCAGAAATGGGCAACTTGCGTGGAGCGCGAACGACGGTGCCATCGAAATGCACAGATGTCTCCTGACGCCAGGATGCACTGGTAAAGGCAAGTCGTGACCCGTTGACTCGTACGGAATTGAAAGCACAGCCTTCCGGGTGTTGTGCAAGGTGGTCGGTGCCATCCTTGAAGTAGGCTGCGACTACACCACCATGTTCATCAAAGCCATAGCGAGCCAGCCCATGGACCCAGGGTGGATAGCCAATTTCACCGTCAACACGCAGCACAGGCTCGTCGCTGCCCGAGACATAAAGCTGCCAGAGGTCATCGCGATCAGATAGATAGTGAAGCCGACTGTCCGGTGAAAACAGCGGCTGAACAATGGCTTCGTCCACTCCACCTGCCACAGATTGTATATCGCATACCTTGATGGTTTCGACGTCGCTGACAATTCTCGCGATCTTCAAGGTTGTTGTGTCCCAGGGCATGTTTGGATGATCCCATTGCACCCACGCAATGTATTTACCATTTGCCGACAGACAGACTGATCCATAGAAGTCTGCCCCTTGCACAAGGTCAATTTGTACCAGAGACCCATCTCGCGCTATTGCACAGATCAGGTTCTGCGGTTCGGCTTGCTCAGGCGAATGTCGCTCGCAGATACTGACAAGCCAGTGTCCGTCGCTGGTCGGTCGCATGTCGGCAAAGCGCATTGCACGCGGAGTTGATGGTGCAGCTGATAGTATCTTTACCACGGGCTTTCCTTGTGGCAAGTATTTCAGTTCGCGTAGTCTCTGATCTGTGTAATCAACGAACCATAGGGTGTCGTCCGCCACCCACCATGCACCGCCTCCGTATTCGTGCATTAAGGTGCGAACATTGGTATCAGCGGAGGTCACCTCTACACTGTCATCGCCCTGATGTCGCATGATTGCCACGCGACCACTTTCTTCGGGTCGGGATTCAGCCCACCAGACAGCGTCAATGTCTGGTATCACTTCACTGATTCCGACGGCTCCGGTGACCAGCATTTCGGCGGTTATCGGTGATGTCCAGCTTCCATACGGTGCGCAAGTAACTGAGTTTTTTGGGTTCATACCGTGTAATTCTCAAATGGGTGTGTGTTACAGCCGGGCGGGACGCAGAATGCCAGATCCTGAGTGGAGCTTAGGTGAATGAATCGCACATGACAATTATGCCTATCTTGCCGAGGGCCACCTTTAATTGCCAGGCTCAGCCTCTATCTTCTCAACGGATTGCGGCCCTTATGCGCCGACATTGAAAAACCACCGACAGGAGACACTTTGATGGACGCACGCGCTATTTTGGACGGCTTGCTGGATAAGTCGCAACAAGCCACTAATACGGGGATCAGGATGGCCGAAGAGCGATCCATTATTCCGCCTGCAGGTGATGAACGCACCGCGATGCTCAAGGGCCTGGGTACCGGCGCTCTGGCGGCAGGCGCAGTTGCTTTGCTATTCGGCAGCAAGGGCACTCGAAAGTTTGCGAAAAAAGCAGTTAAGCTTGGCGGCACTGCGGCTATTGGCGGCCTTGCGTACAAGGCGTTCACGCAGTGGCAGGCGGCTCAGCAGCAGGGCGCTGTCAACGCAGGTGCAACTGGGCGGGCGACACAGATCATGCCCGGATCCACTTCTGGCAAAATGCTTGATCTTGATCAGTTCGAACCCGGCACGCCGATTGCCGATTTGACTGATGTCCAGGCCACGGTACGAAGCGAGGCCATTGTGCAAGCCATGATCAGCGCTGCGCGTGCTGATGGGCATGTCGATGATGCCGAAATGGCGATGATCGAGCAACAGATCAACAGCCTGGGTCTGGAGAAGGATATCAGCGCGTTTTTACTGGCAGAGCTGAACAAGCCAGTTGACGTTAACTCGATAGCCGCATTGGCAGATACACCCGAGACGGCCGCCGAGCTGTATCTGGCCTCGGCGTTGGTTGTAGATATCGATAGCCCTTCCGAACGCATCTACCTTGATCATCTGGCGACGGCCTTGAATCTCGATGCTCAGATGGTGGCGCATCTGGAGGAGCCGTTGCTGGGGTGATACTCCCCAATATTAGAGTTACGCTATTCCTCAGCGCCGCTAATGCTGTCGATCGGTTACTCCTTGGCGTGTCTTGGTCAACGACTTGCACTCAGTAGTCGTCAAACTGCCTGTTTTGGCTCACTGGGAATGTAACGTAGCTGAGTAAAGCTTTGTTATCCAAACGTCGCTAAGTACAACAACAGACTGGCTGCTCATCTTGATACGGGAAGGGAACATTCGTGACTGATATTTTTCAATCGATTGATGATCGCACTAACCTGGCGGGTACTAATCGGCTTGAAATCCTGATGTTCTGTCTCGGACGCAAGGATCAGCTGGAAAACGAGACACGCTTCGGTATCAACGTTTTCAAGGTTCGCGAGCTAATGACGGTTCCGACGTTGATAAAGATACCCGAAGCAGCAGCGAGCCTCGCCGGTGTTGCCAATATTCGCGGCAAAGCGGTTCCTGTGATAGATCTGAATCACTATTGCGGGTACGAATCTTCACCGGACCAGAATATTCTGATAGTTACCGAGTTCAATAACCACACCCAGGGCTTTCTGGTGAGTGAAGTGGATGACATCATTCAGTTGGCCTGGAGCCAGATTGTCGAACCCAATGAACTCATCAGCAATAACCACGATAATATGCTGACGGCGATGAGCAAGCTTGAGGATGACAGTATTTTGTTGCTGATCGATGTCGAGAAAATCATCGCAGAGGTACTTGGTTCTACCTTTGATTCAGACCTCTCCAAGGTTGTGAGTGAGGACTACGATGAGGCACGAAGCGTATATTTTGCGGATGACTCAGGGGTAGCACGTATTCAGGTGGGTCGACTTCTGGACAAAATGAGCATCACACATAAGAGCTTCAATAATGGTCGCGACGCGTGGGAGGCGTTACTAGAGGCTGCGGACGAGGCCGAATCGGCGGGTATAGCGTTGAGCGATAAAATCCAGGCCATCATCACCGATGTAGAAATGCCCTATATGGACGGATATGTATTGACGACGAAAATCAAGAGCGACACTCGCTTCAACGGTATCCCGGTAATGATGCATTCTTCGTTGTCAGCAGCCCAGAACAAAAAACTGGGTATGGGAGTTGGTGCTGATGCCTACGTTGCAAAGTTAATCGCGTCAGAATTTTCTGAAACACTCCACAATTTGATCGCGAATGCCAGGACTGAGCGCCGGGCCGCCTGATTAATCTGTCAGGGGTTCGGGCTAAGGCTTGACGTTTGGGGCTTTCTGCTTAACTATGTACGCTTCGTCACAGGAGAGCTTCCATGGTAGAGCAAGTAAGTGCATCTTCAACCCTTGGGTTTAGATCAGGGGTTAAATCAGCGTTCAAATTCAAGCGGCTCGCCATGGCAGGGGCCATCGGCATCGCTATGACCATCGGCTATTCAGCCTTAGCCAACGCTGCTGAGTGGAAAGGGTGGAATATCCACCCTGATGGCTATCCGAATACCGTTGGGATGGACAAGTTTGCTGAGCTGCTTGAAGAGCGCTCGGAAGGGCGCATCACGTTGAAAATGTTTCATTCAGGTGTGCTGGGTAGTCAACCGGACGCTATAGAACAGCTTCGTCTGGGTGGTGTGGCTATTGGCAATTTCAATCTGGGCCCGATCGGTCCTATTGCCCCTGCGGCAAACGTTGTCTCACTGCCGTTCATCTTCAAGGATGTTGCACACATGCATCGTGCGCTTGATGGTGAAGCCGGTGCACAGATCAGCGCGGGTATGGCCGAGAAAGGTATTGTTGCACTGGCGTGGTACGACTCAGGTGCACGTTCTTTCTACAATACGAAAAAGCCTGTGAATACACCTGCCGATATCGAAGGCATGAAAATCCGCGTAATGAACAATGATTTGTACTCCGGCATGATTTCAGCCATGGGTGGTAACCCATCACCAATGGCATTCGCTGAAGTCTTCCAGTCATTGAAAACCGGCGTGGTGGACGGTGCAGAAAACAACTGGCCCAGCTATGAATCTACTGGTCATTTTGAAGTGGCGGGCTACTACTCATTGTCTGAGCATCTCATTATCCCTGAGTGTGTTTGTATCAACGCTGATACGTTCAATGCGCTGTCTGCTGAAGATCAGGCGATGGTTACAGAAGTGGCGCGTGAGTCGGCAGTTCTGCAGCGTGAGCTATGGGCAGCGCGTGAAGCGGAGAGTCGGGACAAGGTCATGGCAGAGGGCGTAGAGTACAATGAGATCGCTGACAAGTCAGCTTTCCAGGCTGCTATGCAACCGGTATATGAAACTTATCTGGCTGATAACCCTGAGCTTGTCTCTCTGGTCGACCTGATCAGAAACACAGACTAGTTCGATAGTTGCAACTCGGGTTCAACCGACGTGCTCAGTGCCTATCGCAATCTCCTCGATGGACTGTGTTTCATCAGTGAGTGCATCTGCGGTGTGGCACTGGTCGTCCTGACCATAATCTTTGGCTGGCTCGTCTATGGTCGTTATGTACTGAACGCCACACCGACCTGGGTAGAACAGGTCTCGCTGCTGCTCATTGTGCTAATAGGATTTGTCGGTGCCTCTATTGGTGTACATCGCGGTACCCATTTGGGGGTAACGTATTTACGTGAGCTGTTTCCCCGAATGTTACGGCGTTTTCTGGAACTGTTAACGCATATCATCATGAGTGTTTTTGGCACCGTGATGATGATCAACAGCTATGATCTTGTCCTGTTCAAATGGGGATCGGAAATTCCGCTGATCGGTGTGCCAGAAGGCCTCCGGGCAATCCCGATCATGGTGTGCGGAGCGTTGACCTTGATGTATTCCATTGGCCATATCCTTGAATGGTTCAAGCCCATCAAGGTAGACGCTGGTACTGCCCTCGACTCAAGGCTCACCAGCACCTGATGGGTCTTACAATTCTGCTGTTGCTGTTCGCCTTTTGCGTGATCATCGGTGTGCCCGTAGCCTTCGCCCTGGGCATTGCTGCCGTATCGGCATTCTTCGTGGAAGGCCTGCCCATGATGGTGGCCTTTCAGCGCATCGTATCCGGCATTAATGTATTTTCATTAATGGCCATACCGTTTTTCATTTTCGCCGGTGAACTGATGTTTCACGGCGGTATTGCAATGCGCCTCGTGAAATTTGCCTCCAGTGCAGTGGGTGCAGTACGTGGTGGGCTTGGTGTGGTGAACGTTATGTCCTCCATGCTGTTCGGGGGCATCTCGGGCTCAGCCGTTGCAGATATTTCTGCACTGGGTTCCATACTTATCCCTGTCATGAAAGAGAAGGGCTATGACGACGACTACGCGGTCAACGTCACCGTCACGTCGTCCATTGCCGGGATCATGATTCCGCCCAGCCACAACATGATTCTTTATGCAGTTGCCGCTGGTGGCACGGTGTCGATTTCCAAGCTGTTTCTGGCAGGGGTTGTTCCTGGTGTGCTCATGTGTATCTGCCTGGCACTGGTCGCTTATGCTGTTGCGGTCAAACGGGGTTATCAGGCGGAAGTGTTTCCCGGTTTCAAGATACTGCTGATAAATTTTTTGTTAGCGTTACCGGGTCTGTTTACAGCCGTCATAATCGTGGGTGGTGTGTTATCGGGTGTGTTCACGGTGACGGAATCGGGTGCGTTCGGAACGATATACGCTTTTCTTGTCACGATTATTGTTTACCGAAGCCTCTCTTGGAGCAATTTCAAGATCGCGGTACGCAATTCGGTCAAGACGACATCCATGGTCATGATTCTTATTGCGTGTGCGGGCTCGTTCGGCTATATGCTGACGTATTTTTCAGTCCCGACTGCCATGACTAATTTCATGCTCGGGATTTCTGAAAATCCGGTTGCGTTATTGTTGATGATCAACGTCATGCTGCTGATGCTTGGCATGATCATGGACATGGCTGCGCTTATCCTCATCTGCACACCTATCTTCCTTCCGCTGGCGATATCCATTGGTATTGATCCATTGCAATTCGGCATGATCCTGATGATGAATCTGGGCCTGGGGTTGTGTACGCCTCCTGTTGGTGCCTGTCTGTTTGTCGGTTGTGCTGTGGGGCAGGTGCCCATCGAGAAGGCCGTCCGGACTATCTGGCCTTTCTATCTGGCGATCTTTGCCGCGCTCATGCTGATTACATTTGTCCCTGCATTTTCCCTGACCTTGCCCTCGCTGCTCGACGGATGATGTAAGCTGGCACCTCTCGTCATTAACGGAGAGCCATACAGATGTACAAATCAGGTGTTCGATCTAAACTGCCGACGTTGGTATTCGCAGGTCTCATTGCTTGCGCTGGCACGTTCTTGTCATTGCAGACCCATGCAAGCACAATCAACATTCACAACGGTGCTGATCCTACATCGCTGGACCCGCACAAGCTATCTGGCGATTGGGAAAATCGCATAGCGGGTGATATCTTCGAAGGGCTGGTAACCGAAGATACATTGGCCGAGCCAATTCCCGGCCAGGCCACTGAATGGAGCGTCTCTGACGATGGCCTGGTGTATACCTTTTCCCTGCGTGATGGCATCAGCTGGAGTGACGGTACACCTGTTACCGCAAATGACTTTGTGTTCGCCTTCCGACGTCTGCTTGATCCTGCAGCGGCTGCAGACTATGCGTACCTGCAGTACTCGATAAAAAACGCCGAGGCCATCAATGCCGGTGAAATTGAAGATCTGGCAAAGCTGGGAGTCAAGGCCATTGACGACACGACTCTTGAGATCACACTTGAAAGACCCACCGCCTATTTTATCGGTGCGTTGACACATTACACCGCCTACCCGTTACCGCAGCATGTCATTGATGAGCATGGCGATGACTGGGTAAAGGTAGAGAATATCGTGACCAATGGTCCTTACCTGCCAGTTGAGTGGATTCCGGGTTCACATGTAACCACAGAGAAAAACCCTCGTTACTACGCGGCAGATACCGTGTCCATAGAAGGTGCCAAGTTCTACGTGCTCGAGGATGAGTCAGCAGCTCTCAAGCGCTACCGCGCCGGTGAGTTTGACATCCTCACTGATTTTCCGACAGATCAGTTTGAGTGGATGCAGGAAAACTTGCCGGGACAGGCGCAGGTAGCCCCATTTGCTGGACTTTACTACTATGTCATGAACAATTCGCAGCCTCCTCTGGATAACCCGGATGTGCGCAAGGCCTTGTCCATGTCGATCAATCGGGAGGTTGTTGGACCGCAGATACTGGGTACCGGAGAGATCCCTGCATATTCGTGGGTGCCGCCAGGTATGGCCAACTACCCAGACCCCTACACCGTTGACTGGAAAGATATGCCGTACGGCGACAAGGTGGCGATGGCAAAGGAACTTCTGGAAGGCGCAGGCTACAACGATGAAAATCGTCTTGAGCTGCAGCTACGTTACAACACGAATGAAAACCACAAGAGAATCGCGGTGGCGATTGCCTCCATGTGGAAGCCGCTGGGTATTGATGTCGAGCTCTACAACACGGAGACCAAAGTGCACTACGATGAGTTGTCGCGAGGAGTTCTGGAAGTCGCTAGAGCGGGATGGCTTGCTGATTACAACGATGCAGATAACTTTCTGAACCTGCTGAAATCATCTGTACAGTACAACTACGGACGATACAAAAACGAAGACTTTGATGCATTGATTGATCAGGCCAACTCCATGACAGACATCAAAGAGCGTGCAGCGACGCTGCGGCAGGCTGAGCAGATTGCCATGGATGAGTCGGCGGCAATTCCCATCTATTATTACCTGTCACGTAATGTAGTTTCCCCGAAAGTGTCCGGTTTTGAAAATAACGCTTTTGACGTTCATCGTACTCGCTGGTTATCCATCAGCG
The DNA here is from genome assembly GCA_045106195.1 of Granulosicoccus sp. Taxonomy (GTDB): domain Bacteria; phylum Pseudomonadota; class Gammaproteobacteria; order Granulosicoccales; family Granulosicoccaceae; genus Granulosicoccus. The sequence continues at coordinate 381,737 of JBGCEH010000009.1, read as the reverse complement.
AGTAGCTGTCAGGACTGTCTGATGTCGGTCGTGGTACAGGTAGGTGGCGTCGCCGTACACAGGCGTCGCCACTCGTCTGACGTCAGCGAAAAAGCTCGCTGTACACCACAGGTAACGTTTGACCAGGCGCCTGTCATACGGTGCTGAGTTTTGCATTCAAACGCCTGTTGTCGACTATTCCGGTTATCTGGATAGCGATCACTGTGTGCTTTTTTATTCTGCGGCTAGCTCCAGGTGGGCCGTTTGATGGAGAGCGACCACTACCTGCAGTGGTGAAACAGAATCTCGAGGCTCACTACAACCTCGATAAATCACTGCTGGAACAGTATTTCATTTATCTGGGTAATCTGTTGCGTGGCGATCTTGGGCCTTCCTTTATTAACCAGGATTTCAGTGTCGCAGAGCAATTGCTCGTTGGACTTCCGTATACCCTGATCGTAGGTGGTGTCGCCTTCTTTTTATCGATCGTTGTCGGGGTTGCTGCAGGCATCATCGGGTCCCTATATCGCGATAAAATTTCGGATATTGCGTTGGGAGCTCTCGTACTTGCCGGGCTTGTCATACCCAATTTCCTGGTTGCTCCGATTTTGCAGCTTGTGTTCGGTCTTCAGCTGGAATGGTTGCCGGTGGGAGGCTGGGGACGCGGTGCCATTACGCATCTGGTCTTGCCTGTAACCGTATTGGCGCTACCCCATGTTGCCCGTATTTCCAGGCTCACCCGTGCCAGCATGATCGATGTTATGCACAGTAATTTCATTCGTACAGCGCGCTCGAAAGGGCTCAGCAATTCACGGCTTTTGTTCAAGCATGCACTAAAACCTGCGATGACACCTGTGGCTTCTTATCTGGGGCCTGCCGCAAGCTACCTGTTGACCGGATCACTGGTTGTCGAGACCGTCTTCGGATTGCCGGGCATTGGACGGTATTTTATCAATGCCGCTCTCAATCGTGATTACGGCATGGTGCTTGGCACGGTGATCTTCTACATGATTCTGATCATCGTGCTTAATCTCATTGTGGACATCCTATACGCCTGGCTTGATCCACGGGTGCGTCACCGATGATCTTCCGTCTCCGAAAACAGCAAATCATTGAAGATGCGCTAAATCGCGGATTGGCTGACGCAGGTATCAAGAACGCAAGTGCATCGACAGATCATACGGTTGTTGCTGGTCGCAGTCTGATGCAGGATGCGCGACGTCGGTTTTACCGCAACAAGGCGGCAATGATCTCAGCCGTTGTTATGGTGCTACTGATACTGGTGGCTATAGCCGGTCCCTGGGTCATACCCTATAACTATGAAGACCCCGACTGGTCAGCGTTCAGAGCGCCTCCCTCACTGGAATCCGGACACTACTTCGGTACTGACCAGAATGGGCGCGACCTTCTAGCGCGCACACTGTTCGGTACGCGCGTGTCACTTGTCGTTGCCTTGATTGCCACGCTGGTGTCAGTGATTATTGGTGTGAGTTTTGGCGCGTTTGCAGGTTTTATGGGTGGCCGTATCGATCAGGTCATGATGCGTTTTGTCGATGTGATGTACGCCTTGCCCTATATTTTGTTCGTGATCCTACTGATGGTCATTTTCGGGCGCAATATTTTCTTGCTATTTGCCGCTATCGGTGCTCTTGAGTGGTTAACCATGGCACGAATTGTTCGGGGACAGACCTTATCCATTAAGCAGCGGGAATACATAGAAGCGGCACGTGCGGCAGGGGTTGCCAATATCACCATCATTTTCAGGCATATCGTCCCCAATCTGCTGGGGCCTGTCGTGATTTATGCTACTTTGACTGTGCCGGAAATTATCATTGTCGAGAGCTTTCTCAGTTATCTGGGTTTTGGAATTCAGGAGCCGTTGACCTCTCTGGGAACTCTCATCGCTGATGGCGCTGGTGTGCTTGAGGTCCTGCCCTGGTTGCTTTGGTTCCCGGCAGCATTCCTGATCACCCTGTTGTTAAGTCTGTCCTTTATCGGTGACGGGCTTCGTGATGCATTCGATTCGAAAGATCAATAGCGCTGACTGAGATGACTGACGCCAGAAAACGCATTCTCGACATAACGGATCTGCATGTACGTTTCAATACCACTGATGCACAGGTACATGCCGTGAAAGGTGTGAATGTGCAGCTACATCAGGGTGAGTGTCTGGGCATAGTCGGTGAGTCCGGATCCGGTAAAAGTCAGAGCTTTCTTGCAGCTATGGGTCTATTGGCAGCTAACGGATATGCTTCTGGCCGTGTTGTGCTCAATGGGACCAACCTGCTGGCCCTCGACCCCCGCGCTCTGAACCAGATACGTGGCAATCGCATATCCATGATTTTTCAGGATCCATTGACATCCCTGACGCCGCATTTGCAAATCGGTGAACAGATGGCGGAAGTACTTCGCATTCACCGGTCGGTTGATCGTAAGCGCGCCAGCGCCAAATGTCTGGAGTGGCTCAAACGCGTACGCATCCCTGATGCGGAGCAACGCCTGCAACAGTATCCACATGAGCTTTCTGGCGGTATGCGCCAACGCATCATGATCGCCATGGCCATGTTGTGCAAACCGGATGTACTGATTGCTGACGAACCGACAACAGCGCTGGACGTAACCATACAGGCGGAGATTCTTGATTTGATGAATGAGCTACGCACTGAACACGGCACGGCAATCGCGCTGATCACGCACGATATGGGTGTGGTTGCACGAATGTGCGACCGTGTCCAGGTCATGCGTTATGGTGAATATGTGGAGGAGGGAACAAGTGAGGTTGTTTTCTACAAGCCCCGGCATGATTACACGCGAATGTTGCTAAACGCAGTGCCGCGTATCCCTACCTTTGATGAAGCGCGAAACACTATTGCCGACAGTGCGGATGATGTCATGGACGATGAATGGAAAATCGTTAAACGCGATAATGATGGAATAGGCGAGCTTTCTGATAACGCGGCATTGCTACTGGATATCGATGACGTTCATGTTGAATTCCCAGTTGCCGGCAAATGGTTTGCCAGAGCGCGTAAGCTTCCGGCAGTGGATGGAATCAGTTTTCAGTTGCATGAAGGTGAAACGCTGGGAATCGTAGGAGAATCCGGCAGCGGAAAATCCACACTGGCAAGGGCGATTCTGCAACTCCTGCCGTATTGCGCAGGTGCGGTCAGTTGGCTGGGCACCTCGCTGAGCTCCCTCGATAAAGAAGCCATGACCTCGCTTCGCAGCGATTTGCAGATTGTTTTCCAGGATCCTCTCGCAAGTCTTAATCCGTCTTTGACGATTGGCGATAGCATCATGGAGCCACTGCGCGTTCACCAGCCTGATTTGTCGTTGGCGGGTCGTGCGCAGGCGGTTGCAGTCATTATGCACAAGGTGGGTCTGGATCCTAACCTGATAAACCGCTATCCCCACGAGTTGTCGGGCGGACAGAATCAACGAGTAGGAATTGCACGCGCAATGATATTGCGTCCAAAATTGATGATATGCGACGAGGCGGTTTCTGCGCTTGATGTCTCCATTCAGGCCCAGATAATTGATCTGATTAAAAGTCTGCAACGCGAGTTCAGCTTGTCATTGATCTTTATTTCCCACGATCTGTCGGTCGTCTACGAGGTCGCTCACCGGATTCTTGTCATGTATCTGGGGCGGCCAATGGAGCTGGCACCTGCGCGCAGCCTGTTCTCAAGGCCTCAGCACCCCTATACCCGGCAGTTGGTTTCTGCCGTACCCGTACCTGATCCCGTGCTGGAGCGAAAACGTCACCGAATTCGACTCTTGGGCGAGCTCACATCGCCGATGGATCCTGTTGCTCGCCTGCGTTTCCTGCCGTCACGCCTGAACGCCGGAGATCTGCAATACCGCCCATCACTGGATGAGCGCTTCGAGGGCCATTTTGTCGCTGAACACGATGCCCTGGAGTCGCTTCTCCAAATCCGGTGATTCAATTGATGCTGCAGGCTGGTCTCGGATCGAAGGTCAAATTACGTTTACACGTTTCGGTTTCGCAACTTTCCGAGTGTTGACAGCAATCAGTGGTAATCACGACAATCTGCAACACTTTGCGTATTCTAAAAACACTATGTCGCCAGACCAATCCCGAGTTCTTTTGCCTGCACTGCTAGCTGTTTGCCTTGCCGTCAGCGCGTGCAGCGATTCTGACGATACAGTGATGAATCCGTCCACCGGCGACAATCAGCCCATCGGTCCAGCTGTACCGGAGGACACAGCACCGCCACCCGTTGATGCACCTGAGGGAACACCGCCCCCTAATGACGCACCGCCACCAGCAGACCCCGAGGATCCCCCTCAAGATGCCCCAGCCCCGTCCGATGACGATGATCGTACCGTCGTTGTCGAGCCGTCCGCTTCTGGTGCTGATGTCAGTGAGAATCCTGACGATAGTCCGACACAAACAGAATCGCTATCTTTACAAGGCCCTTCCATCAAGGACGAATCCCGAGGCGCGGGGCCTCCGTCGGTACCAACAGGGTTGGTCAGGCTAATGGCAGCAGAAAACTGGGTTGAGTTCAGTTGGGTGCCGTCCACAGACGATCAAGCGGTGAAGGCCTACGAGATCTACCGGGATGATCAGCTGATTGCCACGGTTCGTGAAGATAGTGGTTATGAGCACGATCGCCGTAGTTGGCTGAGCACATCGTTCATCGATTGCAACTACACACGTTACGCAAATTGCGTCGAGCAGAACCTTCAGCCACAACCCGGTGCCAGTTATGCCTATAGCGTCGCTGCGGTGGACAACGAGGGCATGCGTTCTGACCGATCCGAACCAGCGGTTTTCAGCATGGCAACGCCGGGTGACTCTACAGTCGATTTGTCATCTTACAATCTTGTGTTCGACGAGCAGTTTGACGGGAACAGCCTGGATCGCAGTCGCTGGAAAACTTCACTACCCTGGGGACCCGATGACATAATTAATAATGAAAAACAATATTTTGTTAATACATTCGGGTCCAGCAACCCGGTTGGATATGACCCTTTCGTCTTCACTGGCGAGACGCTGCAGATCACAGGTATCAACACACCCGCTGATCAACTGGTGAATGCCAATAACCAGCCCTATCTTTCCGGTGTTCTGACAACATCTGATTATTTCGAAATGACCTATGGGTATGTCGAAATGAGTGCCAGGCTGGCGTCTGGAGAGGGCATGTTGTCCACGTTCTATCTGTTCAATCAGGATTACTACAAGAACAAACCGGAGATAGACATTATTGAATATCTGGGAGCCCGACCAGACAAGGCCTACCAGACGTACCACTACTATGACAGCATTCGATTCCGTGAGAACAAAGGCGAAAAGCATTCTTCTCCCACGATGGAGACGGTTACCGATCAGAACCTCAGTGCGGACTTTCACACTTATGGCGTGTTGTGGGAGCCAGAACTCGTCATCTGGTATATCGATGGTGTTGAGGTCAGACGACTCGAAGGTGTTCGTGTGTCGGACGAGCCGATGAACATTGTTACGCAGCTGGTGTTGGGTAGCGAGTGGATTGGAGACCCTGATCCGGCTGCGGTACCTGCAGTTCTGGAAATTGACTACATTCAGGCTTGGCAAAAATAGATCGAGGGTACTTGCCTTAGTATAAAAAGCCCATCCTGGTCGAGGGGCTTTTCCTTTCTGGAGCTATCGAAATTCAGTCAATCGTTCGAATGCGCACCTGTTAACGGATAGTCGCGATTCGCACTGCAATCCTAAAGGTTAAAACCAGCACAATTTTGCAACAATTTCCCTGAATATCTGAACAATGAGTTTATAGTAATCAACGGAATTAGGCCAAGAATTACGTTTGGCTCGCGTGCACTTGCCTAAAGTCAAAGTCATGGGTCTTTAATCATCTGGAACGGATCATCTATATTGAAACTCAATTGCCTAGCTTTAGTAGCATTACTTCACACAACCAGCGCCGTTGCTGACATACGTATCAATGAATTCATGGCAGCCAATGACACAGTGCTGCTCGATGATGATGGTGACTACTCCGATTGGATCGAATTATACAATAGCGGTGCGGCTATCAATTTGCAGGACTGGTATTTGACGGATAACGCTGGTCACTTGAGACAGTGGTCATTCCCGTCTGTTGAATTGCCTGCTAATGGTTATCTGCTTATTTACGCTTCCGGCAAGGATCGTGTCTCTGACAACGCGTTGCACACCAGTTTCAAGTTGAGCAAAGGCGGCGAATACCTAGGGCTTGTCCGGCCTGATGGACTGACGGTAGAAAGCGCGTATAGACCGGATTATCCAGAACAAATTGATGACGTGAGTTATGGTTTTGCACAGCAAACTAATACGTCATCTGGTGATGGTTATTTGCTGACTCCCACACCGGGTGAGGAAAACAGTGGTTTTATGCCGGCAAGTCTTAAGCTGCTTCCCGAATCGGAAGTGTTTACCGATACCCTGAGAGTAGAGATAGAATCTGATGGAGTACTGGCACCCGGTGACGTTATCCGTTACACCATCGATGGCACTGACCCTGTAAGTACCTCACCGCTCTACAGCTCACCGGTTGTATTGTCGAATAGCGCAATTCTTCGCGCTGCCGTGTTTCGCGGTGATCAGTCTTTTACTGTCTTCGGTGGTCAATACATTGAATACACGGCTGAGCTGATCGGATTTGACTCATCGTTGCCGCTTGTTATTATCGATACATTTAAACTGGATCCCGACATTGCAAGTGCGCCTTATACGGATGCAGCACTGGCATTCCTGGATAACGCGGGTGGCGTGTCAACGCTCAGCAGTGAATCGCGGTATCTGGGTTTAGGCGGAATCAGCACTCGCGGAGCCTCGTCACGTTCCTTTGCAAAAAAATCTTACAAGCTCGAGTTGTGGGATAGCAATAGGGAGGAGTCGGATACCGATTTATATGGCATGGGGCCAGAAGCAGACTGGGTCCTGATCGCTCCCGGCAATGCCGATCGAAGTTACATCGCCAACCCGTTGATGGCGAGCCTTGCCAGTGACGTTGGCTTGTCCTTATTGAGTTGGCGTTTTGTTGAGGTTTATCTCAATAAAAACGACGGCAACGTTGGCAACGATGATTATATTGGTATCTACATGCTGGTTGAAAATATCAAGCTGGGAAAACAGCGCATCGATCTTGCCAAACTTACGGAAGATGATGTCACTGAACCTGAAATCACCGGTGGTTATATTTTCAAACGTGACTGGCGAGACGAGGACGAGCTGGTGTTCAGTGCGGGTTCCGAATTTGATAGTGGTGATGATCGCAGTAACCTTGTGGCTGTCCACCGACCCAGGCTTGCGGATATGAATACCGCACAAACGACTTGGTTTGAACGACATATTCGTGAATTTGAATCTTCAATCCTTGGCAATCAGGCTATGAGTCAGGTAACAGGCTATCGCACATACATCGAGGAAGATTCATGGATTGATGTGCACCTGCTGCAGCTTATGGCCAAAAATGCAGACATGCTCAAATTGAGTAATTACTTTTACAAGGACAAAAATATGCGGATTGTTAATGGGCCGCTGTGGGATCTGGACAGGTCATTGAACTCGACCGACATCAGGGATGATGATCCCGGGGTTTTGTTCACGACCTTTCGTCAGGTCGATCCGTTCAACTACAGCTGGTGGGGAAAGCTCTTCGAGGTCCCGCACTTTGCTGAAAAGCATCGAAGGCGATGGCATGTTCTCAGACAGGGGCCTTTGGCTGACGATGCACTGTTCAACCGTATCGATGCGCTGGCCAGTGTCTTGCTGGAGCCTTACGTACGTGAGGATGCAAGGTGGGGAGAAGCATTTGAAGATTATGGAAGTCGCTATGGTGGCTCGAACAATTTTCAAGGAGAAATCGACGCACTCAAAATCTGGTTGACGACACGTTTGGATTTCATGGATGCCTTGCTGGTAGATCCCGGTGCGCCCGATTGCAACTCGACGACGCTCGACTACACATTGGTGATAAATACCTGGGCGTTGCTTGGTTTACCCTGCGAACCTCCTGAAGGCGCTAGCCTGGCGACGTTGTTTGGTGATGATGTCAGTGGTGTTTATGAGTTCGACTGGGTGGTCTATGTCTTTAACCCTGCACTGGGTGAGAACGGCGAGTACGAGACGCTCAGTGAAGATCTGCTGCCGGAGGTCGGGCAAGGATTCTGGATAATCCAGACACGCGACCCGGTTGCCTTTCTGGATTTGCCAGAGAACAGCCTGCCGGTTTCCTCGGGTGACTATTCGTCAGACTGTGTTAGCTTGCAAGGACAATGTTCGTCTGTGACACTACCAGCGCGCCCGGGTTGGGTGTTACTCGGAAACCCACATCGTGAAGCCGTTGCCATGGAGGCGATACGGGTAGTGGGAGAAACCGGCCAATGTGCCAGCGGGTGCAATCTCTCTCAAGGACGCGCCACTGACGTTGTGCCATCTTCCCTTTTTACCTATCAGCGAGAAGTCTCAAGAAACTATCAGCGTCTTGCTGATGTAGGCGTGTTGAACGAATGGGACGGCTTTTGGGCGTATGCCGGACCAAATTCAAGTACTTCCACGCATGTATTGCAAGTACCTTTGACTCGTTAGACACCTTCGTGAGTAGTGTCTGCTACTGCAGGTTAAGTCATGGGTGTCAGTGGCAATCGCAATTGCCTCAAGGTATACCAGTGGGCCACGACGGCGGCGATGATAACGACGCTCACAATGGTATAGAACACCGAAATCATCGGGTAGCCAAGGTATACCACCAGTAATACATTAATAGACACCGGTATGACTAACTGCCGAGCAATACCCAGGGCCATCGGGAACACAGGCTGTTTCAGGGCTTGCAATATAGCGGTGCTGAGAAAAAGGACAACATATGCATAGAAAGCAAAGGCGTCGATTCGTAGGTAGCTTGCTCCGGTTGCCTGTATCTGAGGGTCGTCAGTAAAAAAGGCCATCATTGCAGGTGATAGGGTAAGCATCACTGGTACCGATATCACCGCCATTGCCAGACCAATGAATAGTCCTGTGGTATACGTTTGTCGTACTCGCTGTGGTTGCAATGCCCCATGATTCTGACCGGCAATTGCCATGACTGCGCTATTTAGACCGAGGGCCGGAAGCAACAAAACCTGCTCTATTCTCAAACCAACAGCGTAACCGGCGACATGCTGACTGCCAAAACGCCCAAGCAGTGCCACGGTAATGAAGCCACCAAGAATAATGGTCAACATATTGAAGCTTGCAGGCATTACCTGCTTCAAAAGATTGATCCATGGTGTAAAAGCGAACGCCGGTTTACAGACACGTCCGGTTTCCCGCACCAGCACGCGATAAAGGTACATCGCGGATAGTCCCTTGATAATGACGGTAGCCAATGCCAGACCAGAGACACCCATATCCAACGTAAACGTTAGGAGGGGATTGAGTACAAGGTTGGCGAAAAAACCTGCGACTAGCGCATTACGGTTGGATTTTGTATCACCCAGAGCCATGAGTGCGCCAGCTGCGGCAAAGCTCAATATAAAGGTGAATGCACCAAAAAGAGTAATGGTGATGTATTCCATCGACAACGGGGCGACATTTGGTTCAGCACCAAGAAACAAAACCAGAGTATCGGCAAACAGCCAACCCAGCAATGCAACTACTGCACTGAGTACCAGTGACAGTCCGAAAACATGATTTGCCCATTCCGCTGCCTTGTCCTTGCGTCCTGCGCCGACATCTACCGCCATGACGGCAGATGCACCGGTCTGGATACCAATACCCACAGCAAGTAACATGAAAAAGACGCTGCCGGCGATGGAGACTCCTGCCAGCGCTTCACCGGAGATCCGTCCAGCGAACCAGAAATCAGTCAGGTTGTACAACGTATTGAAGAGCATGCCCATCGAAGCAGGTATGGACAGACGAATGAGGTGCCCCAGAATAGGCCCATGTGTCAAAGATGGAACAGAAGCGCCTGTAGCTTTGCTTTCGGTAGCGTCAGCAACTGAGGGCTCGTTCGATATGTCGGACAAACGAGAATGTCTGGAAGTCGGGTCGTTGTTTTCGCTCATGTCTGGCGCCCGGTTACTTGGCTATTCTTTATAAAAGAGCAAAAAAGGCGAGCTTGAATAGCTCCGGGGCTGTAGGAGGAATACCTGCCAGATGCGATGCTAGCGATAGGGAATCCATCCACTATGCCTGCATTCAAGGCATCTTTTGCTACCAACGTATCCGCTACCTGTGCAGGTTCTGCAACTCACCCAGTCGGAGAGGCGCGTCCGATCCTGCCATGTGCCGTTGCATGTTCCCTGCGATTCTGCAGCATTGCAAGGCTTAGCTATAGCGCTGTCATCGTAGCAGTATGCCCGACAGGAGGAACACAGTGCGCGTGGACGCGATCGGGCACTCATGCAACAGATAAACGTAGATGGGTGAAAATCGGCATTAGGTATGAATTGGACCGCTTGGGCAAGTCCGAATTTTGACTATCGGATTATACTGTCGTTAGCGGCGTGTTGATCACTTAATTTACCAGGAATTTTCAAGCTGAATGGATCGAACGTTAGTCGAGGGATTTTGATGGCGACCTATTGCAGTAGCAATGGACATTAACTATCCGTGTAACCATACACTGAATTTTTTCAAAGGCAAGCAGGCAAGAAAGACGCGGTGTAAACGAGCTGCACCGCGCTTTCGTGTAACCCTTGCGTGTGACGAGCCGGCTCAGGAAATCTGTTGAGGTCGCATGTCACTCTTGCTTATTCCGGCAACCTTGTTAGGTGCTTTCATAGCGTCGCGACGGAACGGCTCACCCAGCTCCTGGTTGAGAACCACCTCTATGAAGGTAGTTACATTGTCGTTCATCTGCTCTGTTACAGCCGTGGTCAATGCTTCAGTCAATTCATCAGTGTTGAAAACTTTCACACCTTTGAGGCCACAGGCATCGGCAATTTTCGCGTACTCGACGCCCTGGTTGAGTTCAGTGCCCACAAAGTTGTCGTCGTACCACAACGTGGTATTCCGTTTCTCTGCACCCCATTGGTAGTTACGGAAAATAACCATGGTGATCGCTGGCCAGTCATTGCGTCCACAGGCCGTCATTTCGTTCATGGAAATGCCGAAGGCCCCGTCACCGGCAAATCCTACGACCGGCACATCCGGACAGCCAATTTTTGCACCAAGAATGGCGGGCAGGCCATAGCCGCAAGGACCAAACAGGCCAGGAGCAAGGTATTTACGTCCTTTTTCGAATGTCGGGTAGGCATTGCCGATCGCACAGTTGTTGCCGATGTCGCTAGAGATAATGACATCTTCAGGTAGGGAATCGCGAATAGCCAGCCATGCATTACGCGGAGACATTCGATCAGGCTCGCGGTTGCGCGCACGTTCATTCCAATCGATACCCGGGTCGTTGTCTTCCTCGTGTTCCATGGAGACAAGTTCTTGGGCCCAACGATCTTTTGTATGCTTGATCTCGCTGCGACGCTCAGCACGGCCGGCATCGCCTGCAGTTGCACTCAGTTTGGCGAGTAATTCCCGTGCGACATAATTGGCATCACCCTGGATTGCGACGTCAACGCGCTTGGTTAATCCGATCCTTTCCGCATTGATGTCAACTTGAATCAGTTTGGCATCTTTTGGCCAGTAGTCAATTCCATAGCCAGGGAGTGTCGAGAACGGATTAAGGCGAGTTCCCAGTGCCAGTACGACGTCCGCTTTGGCAATGATCTGCATGGCAGCCTTTGATCCATTGTAGCCCAGCGGACCCATGGATAATTCGTGTGAGCCCGGAAACGCATCATTATGCTGATAGTTGCAGCAAACAGGTGCATCCAGTTTTTCAGCCAGCGCTGCTGAGGATTCGATTGCTCCTCCGATGACGACACCAGCACCGTTCAGCATGACCGGGAATTTGGCTTCGGATAGAAGTTTGGCAGCTGCATCGATCGCAGCAGCTCCGCCGCGCGGACGTTCCAGGCGTACCACCTGTGGTAGCTCGATATCGATGACCTGAGTCCAGTAATCTCGCGGGATATTGATCTGAGCCGGGCCGCACAGGCGAAACGCCTGCTCGATAACACGATTAAGGACCTCAGCAACGCGCGATGGATCACGAACCTCTTCCTGGTAGGCAACCATGTCTTCAAACAGGGCCATCTGTTTGATCTCCTGAAATCCACCTTGACCGATACTTTTGTTCGCGGCTTGTGGTGTAACCAACAGCATCGGTGTGTGGTTCCAATAAGCTGTTTTTATGGGCGTAACAAAATTAGTAATGCCGGGGCCGTTCTGTGCGATCGCCATTGACATCTTGCCTGTCGCACGAGTGTACCCATCTGCGCTCATGCCAGCGTTGCATTCATGGGCGCAATCCCAGAATTTAATACCGGCTTCCGGGAACAGATCGGAAATTGGCATCATGGCCGATCCAATGATTCCGAACGCATGTTCGATTCCGTGCATCTGGAGAACCTTGATGAAGGCCTCTTCGGTAGTCATTTTCACGGTGCAATACTCCTGCGGTCTAGGTAGGTGGCTGAAACTGGTTGTAGTGTATGGATGATAGAGATCAGAGCCACTTCGCGAAAGAGCTGTGCTTGGTACAGAGTTACTCGACGTGTGGCACCAGGGCTTGCGCTCTGATACGACGAACAGCGGCATTTGGTCGTGTCAAAACAAGTCGGAATTTACAGTTTTGAGCTTGATATTTCACAAATTCTGCTAATTAGCGCCTAAACGTTTCTAAAAGTGAAGAAGCCCCTCATTCAATAGGTACTCTTACAAATTCCCTGTCGTCAACGTCCGTAAACGCAACGATACCAAACTCTCGGGCAACCACGATCTGCTTGATATGATCGATGGCCTTGCCAGGTTCCACTGCCGAACCCGGACTGGGATCAAATGTGTTCACTCGAATCACATCCTCGTAGGATTGCCCACCAATCTCCTCGCTGTCGACATCGGCGTCAAGATAAATGACCAGTAAGGGATTGATGTTGAAACGTGTTCTGTCGTCGCTGATGTCGGCTAGAAAGCTGCCGACGAGCTCCGTGCCCGCAGGCGCCTCGACGAGGTGGTTAATCAGCAGGGCTTCATCCTCCGATTCCAGCAGCAACTGCTCTTGCTGTTCGTAGATGCTGGTTAACGCAAGTGTATTGTCTGTAGCCAGCAAGCGAATTCGTGCGCTTAGTTCGCAGATAACATCCTCATCGTTGCTAGAGCCATCAGAGCCGATAAAAGGCATGTTCAGGACTGGCGCTTGCCGGTTGAAATCCATGATGGTTCCATCTGTACTCATATACCTGACTGTTGCCTCTGTCGTGTCAGCCTGCCATTGTGCAAGATCAGGGTGGTCGAACACATCACATTCACGCTCGGATACGGGATCGCATCCGGCGAGTATGAGGGCAATAACAGGTAAGCTAGGGAGGTAACTTTTCACGATAAATCCAACTATTTAGTATCAGGATATGATGGCATGAAAAAGCGAATTGCGGTTGTCGGCGCCGGACTCATCGGCAGACGCCATGCCAGAGCTATTATCAACAGCCAGTTAGCGTCTCTGGCTGCCCTGGTTGACCCTGATCCGCAAGCAGCCTCCCTGGCGGGTGAGTTTGATACCGCGTGCTTCGATTCGCTGGACCGCCTGCTGGATGCTGGATTGTCTGACGGTATTGTACTGTCAACGCCGAATCAGCAGCATGTCCCACAGGCGCTTGCCTGCATACAGGCCGGTATTCCCGTGCTGGTTGAAAAACCGTTGGCCGTCGATCTGGCAGGTGCCCAAGCGATAGTGACGGCCAGCGAGAATGCATCTGTGTCGGTTCTGACAGGCCATCATAGGCGACATAACCCACTGGTGGCGAAGGCTAGACAGATGATCAGCGATGGACAGCTGGGAAGAATTACAGCGGTTCAGGCAACCACCTGGTTCTACAAGCCAGACGATTACTTTGACATCGCCTGGCGAACCCGGCCGGGAGCAGGTCCCGTCTATATCAATCTGATTCATGATGTCGATATGCTGCGCCACCTGTGCGGTGAGGTGGCACAGGTTCAGGCGATGGAGTCAACGATCACGCGTGAGCATGAGGTAGAAGATACCTGTGTGATTCTCATGCGGTTCGCGGACGGTGCGCTGGGAACGCTGAGTGTCTCTGACTGCACCGTTGCGCCGTGGAGTTGGGAATTGACAGCACGTGAGAACCCCGCATACCCGGTTACCAGTGAGTTGTGCTATCAGATAGGTGGCACGCACGGTTCGCTGGCGCTTCCCGATCTTTCATTGTGGCAGCATCAGCAAAAACGTAGTTGGTGGGAACCTATCAGTGCCATGCGTATGCCCTTCGAAGTTGCAGACCCGCTCGTCAGGCAAATCGATCAGTTTGTCAACGTTATTCGAGGGGAACAGTTGCCATTGGTTAGTGCACGTGACGGTATGGTTAATCAGCAGGTCATCGAAGCTATCAAACGGTCTGCCGTGGAGCATTGTTTGGTGGATATCGCGCAAATGACAGCATGATTGAGACGCAGTAATATGGGCTAAAACCTGATGCTAGGGATCACCAGCAACGCCATAGCTGGGTGCTGCTGTCGGATTCTTCGCACGATTGAGATAGTCCAGCATTTGTGGCTCATACGCTGTCCATAGGTATCGTAACGCGGCCGTTGGGTTCGTATCGTGCCAGTCAACTCGCAAGTCAATGAGGGCAAAGGGCATTTTATCTACCACCTTCAGCGCTGCTGAGTGCACCGGGCCTTGTTCTCCACCAGCGCTGATTCCGGCTTCAAGGGCGGTGAGTAAGCGTTCTCCAAGATGTGCACTGATATCGGTGTTGAATGCGCCGGTCATATAATCGATAACATCGGTAGAACTCAGCATATTGCCCGCTGCTATGCAGTTATCGGCCTCTTGAACGGCATGAGTTCCAAGAATGCGAGAGCCTGTAAAATGCGAAGTAGCGCCATTTGAATCAATTGCTGTTAGCTGGCGGTAATCGATATGATCCCGATTTTTCACGACGTGTTGAACGGCCTTTGATGCATCGTCCCCAGCTGCCAGTCTATCCAATACCAGATTGGCAAGATGCGGGTCGGTGATGTTCTGCGTTGCGACGGCACCGATGCCGGCCCGGGCATGAGGACAACGCGAACCGACACAGATTGACGAAGTCGCTATGGCCACACCGAACATGCCAGTACGTTCGCATCGTCCCGCAATTGAAAATGTCATGTTTTTTTCCTCATGGCCTCTGGTGTTTGTGAACTGTCTGCGAGGTGCTATTCATGTGCACCGTGTCGGTGTGCCTCACTCGGGAATGACCGCAGTCACCTCAATTTCGACGATCCATTCCGGACGGGCCAATGCAGAGACAACAAGACCTGTCGAAACAGGATAGATGCCTTTTAGCCACTTGCCCATTTCCTGGTACACCGCTTCCCTGTAGCGAATATCGGTCAGGTAGACCACGACCCGGCAGATGGATTCCATAGTAGTACCGGATTCTTCCAATAACATCTGGATGTTCTGCATGGCTTTTTCAGCTTGCCGACCAGCATCACCGATATGCAGGCTTTCCCGACTGTCCAGATCCTGGGATATCTGGCCACGCAGGAAAACCATGGTGCCTCTGGCAACGACTGCCTGGCACAAGTCGTTGTCGAGCTGTTGCTCTGGGTAGGTCTCTTTCGTATTAAAGGGTCTGATTCGTTTATGTAAGGTCATTTAGGGTTGTTCTCATCGGCACCACGAGTGCGGCGTTGACAATCAGGTTGCAATTGATTCTGCTACTCTCAGACTGTTGCTGGCTTTTCACTATACAACTCATTTCAGCGCTTGTACGTTGATAGGACCTTGGGTAACTCATCGAAGGAGTCGATAGCGGCATCGGGTTGATCACTCCCCGTAAGACTGGACACTGATCGTCCGTGGTTGTAACCATAAGTGACAGCCACCACCGAGAAGTCAGCGGCTCGCCCGGCGCGGATATCCGAGATTGAGTCACCAATAACCAGGCAATGTGCAGGCCTTGCGTTAGATAACCTTGCTGCTTCTAGTAACGCTGCGGGATGTGGTTTCTTGTTCTCTACGTCATCACCAGCAATATGATGTTTGAAATACTTGTCGATACCGAGGGCGCGAACCAGAGGGCGCGAGAAACGTCCAGCTTTATTGGTGACACACACGAGTGGTATCTTGAGCGTCGTTAGCCACTCGAGGCCTGATTCAACACCTGGATATAGCTGTGACGCAGTGCCGTTAGTGTCGTCGTACGCTGTCAGGAAGGCCGCTAGCGCAACATCGAAGATATCAGCTGAAGCATCTTCGTCCATGGAACCTGTCATTGCTCGATGTACGAGGCGTTCAATACCGTTGCCCACCCAATGACGAACATCTTCAATCGATGCTGTATCTCTATGTGTTGTTTTTTGCATGCGTACCACGGCCGCGTGCAAATCACCGACGGAGTCAACAAGAGTGCCGTCGAGGTCGATGGCAATCATTTCCAACGGCGAGTCAGACGCGTTTTGAGATCGACCGGTGGTGGTTGGCATATCAGGTTTTCTCCTGGAACGGGCAATAATGGAATTATGTCGAATAGCGTAGACGTCTATTCTTTTTCCACGCGAATATCGGGCATTGACGGTGTTGGTGTGCGCATGGATTACTGCCTGCGCGCTTATGACAGGTTACAGATATCTTTGATCTATCGCGGGCATTCCTATTACACTCGCCTCGCCACGCAAATCGACAGGCTTGCGGGTCTGCCTTGATGCACTGATACGCAGCCAGAGACTTGCTGGTGGCATTATCAAGTCTGTATTTCCCCTTCGGAAGCCAATCCGGCCTGGAGCTCTGGTGTAAACTTCCGGCAGGTAAACTCTCACTAATAGTAAAGGCTGAATACGCATGACAATTGAACGACAGGACACCAACGAGCGCAGCAGCAAGATTGTCAAGCACAATGGGGTCGTCTATTTGACGGGACAAGTGGGAGACGGAGAAACCGTTACCGAGCAAGCTGTCGATTGTCTGGGGCGGGTTGATGCCTTACTCACGCAAGCTGGCTCGTCTCGGGAGAAAATGCTCCAGGCAACGGTTTGGCTTTCCGACATGGCCTACTTCGCCGAATTCAACGCCGTATGGAATGATTGGGTACCCACCGGGCATGCTCCAACGAGGGCCTGTGGAGAGTCCAGACTTGCGCGTGATATTCTCAAGGTTGAGGTTATCATCACCGCAGCCTACGACTAGCTAACCGAAAACCAGATAGTACAGCCTTCACTGTGGGTGGTTATTTGAATTTTCGGAGATTGTCATCGGTTATCTGATACAAAACGTCGATACCCGTGGCTCGCTACTGGTATGTGATGTTGCGCTTAGTTTCTGGGGTGGGGTTCATCCCCAAACAGGCGTGATTGTCGATGCTCATCACCCGCAACGCGGAGAATGTGTCGCCGGAAAAGTCGTCATGATGCCTTCTTCCCGTGGCTCCTGCACGGGAAGTGCGGTGCTTCTGGGTCTTGCACTGATTGGCAAGGCCCCTGCAGCGTTGGTCTTTCGCGAGGCTGAGGATGTTCTGACTCTGGGTGCTGTCGTTGGCAACACCATGTTCGATGCGTCCATAGCCGTCGTCAGGCTTGACGAGCAAGCCTATGATCAATTTGCGCAAGAAACTGTTGCGCAGCTTTGCAACGGCACTCTAAAGGCCGGAGAGCTGTCGATAGATCTACACACTCTGGACAACTCAACGATGAGTCTTACGGCCGGCGATCAGAAAATGCTGGATGGTGAGCAGGGCGCTGCACTTCAGGTCGCCATGAGCACCATTTGCACTATGGGCCTGGTTCATGGTGCCGAGGCCATGATCGATATCACCCGCGTTCATATCGACGGATGCATATTCGCCAGTCCTGCCAATCTCACCTTTGCACAAACCGTGAAGGATATGGGCGGCAAGGTTTGTGTACCAACAACGATGAATGCCATTTCGGTGGACTATGCCCACTGGAGAAGTCAAGGTATTGATGATGATTTTGGCGTCCCTGCACAAGCGCTTGCGGATGCCTACGTGGCAATGGGGGCTGAGCCAAGCTTTACCTGCGCACCGTATTTACGTCAGGACAAGCCCGTTCTGGGAGAGTCGGTAGCCTGGGCAGAATCCAATGCCGTGGTTTATGCAAATTCCGTTATTGGTGCACGCACAAATAAACATCCGGATTTTCTTGATCTTTTCATGGCGATGACCGGGCGCGTCCCGGAGGTCGGCATGTACAAGGAGGGTGAACGCCAGCCGGCAATGATTGTTAATGTTGAATGGATAGACGATGCCGATGAGTCGTTCTGGCCGCTGCTGGGATGGGTTGTCGGTCAGTGTGCGCCTGATCGTATCCCAATTTTACTAGGTCTTGAAAACAGTCATCCCTCAGATGACGATCTGAAGGCACTTTGTGCAGCATTCGGTACAACCTCCGGTGCTCCCATGTTGCATGTTGAAGGCGTAACACCGGAAGCTCATTTTTCAACTGATCATAATCTGCCACGCAGAAACATAAGAACAAACGATATTCTAAACGCTTGGTCTGCATTCAATCGGTCTCATCAAGCTGTCGATCTCATTGCATTAGGCAGCCCGCATCTATCAGCGGCCGAATGTCAAAAATTCGCAACATTAATGGGAGATCGAACCATCGCCGATGGTGTGGATGTCATTCTGACGGTTGGTCGCGATATTTTGCACGAGGTTGAACTATCCGGGGTGCTGGCTCAACTTGAAGCGCTGGGTGCGCAAGTTGTGCCCGACATTTGTTGGTGTTCTATATCCAGGCCCTTGTTTCCCGTTAACGCCCGCACCGTGATGACCAATTCTGGCAAGTACGCTCACTATGGGCCAGGCTTATCCGGATGTGAGGTGCTCTTTGGCAGTTTGGCTGACTGTGCGCATACGGCATGTACTGGTCGTTCACCTGAAAAGCCGCCGGAATGGTTGAATGAGCGTTGAATGTCCTGGTACGGTGGATACGCCTCGCATGCAATTGTCGTTAGCACGTAATCTACATGACTGGTATCGCACGTATTTGCTCAATGGCTGATCTGACGCCAAGCTCTGGGCTGGCAAGAACACGGATCGCACTATCGACGAAGCGGTTGGCCGTGGGTGCCATAGATGCTTGCGCTAAAACGACGGAGTCATACGCAGCGTGTTGTTGACGGATATATTTTTCAATACATTCATAGTACTCGTCCATCTTGCCCATTTCAAAAAATGGCCACGCCCCGGGAATCAACTCAAGAGACAGGCTGGGTGATTTCCCAGCGTTGGCCGATGAGGCTTGCAATAGTTCTCTGGTAGGCTTCAATGTGCTCTCTACTGCTGCCACAATCAATATGTTGTCACTGGTTTCGACTGCTAGATCTGCCATGGCTCTGTCAATGCGCATTGAGACCGTTGAATCAGTTTGAGGCGAGTTTTCTGCAACGCCACCGATCGTCGAACAGGTACACACAACCACCTTTGCGCCGGTGTGCGAGGCCGCGGCCATTGCGTTATCAATTTCTCCGGCAAGTTTTGCCGTGATTCCATGAGCCAATGCTTCGGACAGTAAGTTTTCACAGACGTCGTGACGTACTTTGACTGAAGGGTCTATCGTATCAACGATACGTTGAAACGTCGGAATGTGCACACTGGCGGTGTGCAAAAATGCTACATCATGATTCAAGGTGGTGACAAGGTCAGCGTGATGGTGCACGGATCACAACCGGGCTGTGCTCCAGGATCGCTAATGACGTTGTTTCCGTCACTGCCACCGCCACCAGCAGCGGCGGCAATGCCGCCGACGAGCAGCGCACCGAGTCCCACGTACAGCCAATTGATTTTTTTAACCGGCGCGCTTTGTTCAGGCGTGGGTGCCTGGTCAGCGGTGATATTTGCCAGATTGGGATTTATAAGTGTTCTCACAAGCGGATTGAAGGAGAGTCCTTTGAGCACCATGTTCTTCGAAGTGTCCTCCGCCCGGATGTAGTACTCGATTGCCGTATCCTCCCCGCTGCGTGCTGCCGTGTTGATCGTTGTCGTGTAACTGGACGACTGCAGCAATGGCTGCATGATGACTTCGATAAAGTCGTCTTCACCCGCGTAGCGATAGAAAAGGCTGACGCTTTCCACCTCGGCATTGTCAACAACCGTTGCGACAAATTCTGCAACGTCTCCCAGTATGCCAGTAGTGATTTCCTCATGTTCAATGATTGGCGCTTCAAAATCAAACTCAGTCGACTGTGCACTTGCAACGGTTCCGAACGTGCTGGCTAGCGTAAACCAAGCACAGAACAGGCAGGTAAATGCTTTTCTTGATATGGCATTCATACTATAAATTAGGGTCCGGTCTTGTTTGCTGAAACGGGATTTTTCGTATGGCATGTGTCGTCAACCATCCTGTCGGTATTCTGATGTTCGTTGTGATCAGTTGGACAAACACTCTACCAATAAATGCGTGACCATTCCCCTGACCTCTTAGAATAGATGGGTATCGTCTTGAATCTGTCAGGTGGATATACAACATCCCCGTTACTGCGCTGCATGCTTATCATATTCAAATTTGCCTTTATCGTCTGTTCACCCGGGCTTGCGCCTACACCGTTGAGAGTTACTTCGATACTGTCGAACGTCTCGAATACGTGATCTAGGTAGGCACCATTACGCTCTGATGGAAATGCAAGGGACTGCAGTGCCGGTTTGTCTTTGGCCGCGATTGCCATACGCAGGTATTCGAACTGCTTCAGAACAGATTTGATGTCAGCGTCAGTGATGGGCCTGGTGACGTCAATGGAAGGCTGTGGGGGAGTCTCTGGTGTTTCCAGACTCGCAACTTGTTTAGCCTCGTCGGGAGGCAGCGTTGCAGATGGCCGAGCGGAAGTTGCCTGTTCAGCGGGACCAAGGGGCTTTTCAGTCGTACTCTGTTGTGCAGCACGTTGCGACTGGCGAGCAGCTTCCGAGGCAGTTCTGGATGCGTTGTCTCTGGCTTGTCGTTCTGCCAGAGCGGCCGCTTGTTCGGTTTTACTATTCGCCGCGCTGGCAGCGGTTTGAGCTTCTTTCTCTCGTTTAAGTGTTTCTGCCGCGCGCCGGGCATCGGCTTCGAGCTGTTCTACCTGAAGTCGCTGGTTCTCCAGTTCCCGTTTTCGTTCTATTTCACTTCGTGGTTCACTAAGCTGAGCGTTTGCTTGAATTTCGTCTTGTGTTGCAGAAGGGGGGATTTCCGCTTGTTCCCTTACCGGTGTTACCGCACGATCAGCTGGCACTTGCGGAACCACAATTACGTCGCTCGACGGTGAGATTGTTCCATTTGAAACCAGCGCTAGAAGGCTCGGTAGCCAGGTGTTGTGAAACGTAACGACCGCAACAATAGAGGAGGCAATCAACAATCCTGCAAAGAGCCGAGTCCTTGAATTTCTCGCTCTTGAACGGCCGTGTGACGATGCTGATCGGTAACGGGATGGTGATCTGGGTTGCGCGGTTCCTCGCGTGGTGTCCCACTGTTCCTCCCGATCGATGCCATGGACACCGAGTTGCGTGTGGCTGGCAGCCATTTGCCTGGAATCGCTGACGGATCGTGATCGAGACCCCGCTGTATGACGCCCGCCACCGAGATAGGCCTCAAAGCTTTGATTTCTCGCTGTCTGTTCGTTCGGAGAAACCTCTTGCCTATCAAGCGGCCGGGTGGACAAAGGTGGCAGATTACCGGCTCTCTCAAGCTCGATATGGTTATCGCTTAGTAGTTTCGACCGCCATTGCTTGAGTGATTGCGGACGATCCTTGATCTTGAAATTTAGCGCCCAGTCAATTGCCTCACAGAATTCGATGCTTACACCTTCCGGAGCAATTTGTGCCAGAGGTGTCAGTGGGTCTCGTTGATCGTTGACGAATGCGGAACCACGAAGAGTGGAATCAACAGGTACCTGGCCCGTGATTGCGAAATACAGAACCGCCCCAAGGGCGTAAACATCGGTCCATGGTCCTTGCTGGGAGCTGCTGTTGTCGTTGTACTGTTCCAGAGGCGCATACCCGACAGACACCAGTGCCGTCAGAGATTGTGTTTGTGCGCCGGTGGCAAGGCGTGCCGATCCAAAATCAAGCAAAACCGGTGATCTATCTTCTCTTATCAGAATATTAGCTGGCTTAATATCCCGGTGGATGTATCCGTGGCGATGAACTTCGGATAAGCCATCGATAACAGGACCGATAAGCTTCTGAAGATTAGCCTCAGTGCACATGTCACGATTACGGATCAGCTCTTTTAATTCCTGCCCGCGCTCATACTCCATAACCATGTAGGCCGTACCGTTTTGCTCGAAAACGGCCATGACGCGAACAATGCTGTGATGCTTGAACTTGGCAAGGGTCTGCGCCTCTGTTATGAAACGCGAGAGGCCCCAGTTAAATGTTGAAGACTCAGTAGATGACTTTGGCTGCACCGCCTTGTTGACTGTGCGTTCGGCAATTTGCTCCGGCAGGTACTCTTTGATCGCAACCTGAAGGTCCAGCCTGGTATCGAGTGCCAGATATGTGACTCCGAACCCTCCGCGCCCGAGAAAATCCTGAATACGATAACAACCCAACATATCGCCAGGTGCGAGAACTGTATTTCTTATAGCAGCTTCGACACTCAAGACCATTAACCCTTTTCATGTACAGTCCTTGCAAATGCCTCGCATAAGGAAACACCCGATCATTACAGAGTGTACACTGAGTGGCGGTTGTTAAGGTAACCAGAGGCGGTCAGATTACCTGTACTAAAGTGCACATCGGTATTTGAATGCCTGCGCAAGATGAGAATTTCGTGGTAATTCCAGAGACTAAGGCAAAGTTTGCGTGCGAATTTTGGCAGCGAAACATTTGACCCTCCGTACGTTATGCTCCTCAATCGGTATTCTCCGGTATCAAAGCCGCAGTCGCAATTCCAGCGACGTTTGGTCCCATTTCAAACTACAAACGAGGTCAGGATACATGTATAGCAAATTGCACGGATTGGCGATTGGTGTTCTGCTGCTCGCAACCGCATGCTCGGATTCATCGCAGCGGTCAGTTGTGGGCGAAGCGACAACAGGCGACGTGGTGGGGGAGATCTCCCTTTCAGTCCCCTCTGCAATAACAACAGCTCGTGCAGTTAACACGGAAGCTTTGTTTGCTCGGGTTGTTGTAAACGGAGACTCCACCGACCTTGCAATAGGTGTTCTGACTGCCAACATTTCTGCCATTCCTGGAACTATCCTAAACCTGACGATTTCGTGGTTTGAGGTACAAACCGACGGCCGTGAACTCTTGCTTGCCGAGCAAACTGTCAGTCAGCTTGTTACCGGAAGCACCACTATTAATGTGGCTGATTATTTCACGGGGAATGAGCAAGATGGATCTGTAAATGAGAGGTTTGACGCGGACGGTGATGGTGTATCGAACCTTGAAGAACTCGATAGTGGTCGTAATCCGCTTGGGCCCGGATTGTTAACAGTGCAGCCAGGGCAGCTAAATGTTACTACAGCTTTCGATATCATTGCGGCGTCCGATATCCATACGACCCTGGAGCGTTTGCTTATCGACACCGGCCTGCGTGAGCTTCTTGACAATCCAGACATGGAAAATCAGGTCACTGTATTTGCACCAAGCAATAGGGCGTTCGAAGCATTGCCATCCCAGACATTGGACAATCTGCCCCGCGACGTTTTATTGAGAATCCTTAACCATCATATTATCGACGGCGCTGTGCAGTCGGGGGATATTTCTGCAAAACTGGTACCTCCAGCGTCTGACTTTACCCTGGCCTCGTTTGCAGTTGCCTCGCCGTCGCAGTCATTGACATTCACAGCCTCCGGGCCCGGTATCAGCGTTACTGACGGCACGGGTAACGAGGTGTTGTTAAACAGCACACTGAATTTGAACGCCCCCGTCGAAGGTGAAAATCGAACAGGCATCGTTCATGTCATCAATACCGTTCTGATGCCAATACCCACAGGTGGTGACAGGAATGTACCCAATGTAAGGATACCGAGAATCGATGCAGCCCAGGCTCCGATGATTGATGGTCGTTACGACCCGATCTGGAACGATGGGGCAGTCTTTAACGACGTTAACGGTGAAAGTCTTTCGATAGACAATCTGATGCTTGAAAACGGCGCACGGCGTTTTAACGGAAGCACGGAGATGCGGTGGTTAGCGATGCACGATGACAGTAACCTCTACGTTTTCGTGCTGGGAGAAAACGTAGACGCGGCAAATGTCTTTCGTGATTCCAACCGAGTATTTCAGGACGACAGTGTCGCCTTGTATATAGACGGCAATAACAGTAAGGGATTCACGTATGACGGCTTCGATGATCGCCATCTGATGATTCCGTTGTTGACTGAACCAAGCCTACAGACAGAGAATTCCACGTTTTTCGAAAACGGTAGCAACTCGGCTTCAGAACCTTCGTTTGAATTCGCTACCTGTCAATGTGATACCGATCAACATACCTGGGAATTCAGGCTGCCATTCTCGGAATTCAACATATCTAAAAATGTGCCGTTCGGATTTGAAGTACAGATCGATCTGGATCATAACGGTGACTTGCGTGATGCTCGTTGGGGATGGTTTCATCCAGCGCGCACCACGACAAATGTAGACAACACTTGGAGAAATCCATCCTTTATGGGAACAGCCATCGTTGAATAGTCTGGCCGATGCCCCCCCATCGCGTTCGAAGACTGACTATTTCGATACGCTCGGCGGTTTTCCCTTGGCAATAATACTTCGCGTTATGGCAACTACTGTAATCACCGTCACCGACCAGAAGAACCAGGTGATAGGTCCGCGAAGCAATATCGATGGATCGCTGCCGGACATGAGCATAGCTTGACGGAAATTGTCCTCTAGTAGCGGGCCAAGAATGAAGGCTATCAGGAAGGGGGCCGCAGGCATTCTGTAGCGCAACATCAAATAACCAACCCAGCCCATGGCAAACATGACGCCAACGTCAAAAATATTGTTGTTCACTGCAAACACCCCATAGATGCAAAGCACCAGAACGGCTGGCATCAGAATGCGTTTGGGAACATCGGCTACAAATCGAAAACCTCTGATGGCTACACTGCCGACGATAAACAGAAATACGGAGCTGACAATGAGACCGATAAACAACCCGTAAATGATGTCAACGTTGAGAATGAACATCATGGGGCCCGGTTGCAGACCATGAATCATGAAAGCTCCGATGATGATTGCGGTGATGACATCGCCCGGAACACCCAGAGCCAGCAACGGGATTAGGGTAGCACCCGCTACTCCATTGTTACCCGCTTCTGAGGCAGCGACACCTTCTATTTCCCCTTTGCCGAAATTCTCCTTGTTGGGGGAGTTTCTGCGCGCCTCCGAATAACTCAGGAAAGCTGATGGGGCAGCACCAATACCAGGAATGGAACCAAGAAAAACGCCAATGATACTGCCGCGAATAATGGATTTGAGACTACGTCGGTAGTCGGCAAACGTCACTTTCGTCTGGCCCAGCGAGCGCGCCTTTCCCAGATGAGCCACAGGGTTCCAGGCCATCGCGATTATTTCGGGTATCGCAAACAGGCCAATGAGTACGGCGATGAAATTCAAGCCGCCCATCATGTTGGGATCACCAAAGGTGAAGCGGTTGGTTCCGTAGATAAGATCGAGCCCGACGGTTGCGAGTAGCAATCCCAGCAACGCTGAAAGTGCACCACGCAACAAACTGTCTCCGGAAACACCAGCGATGATGGTCAGTGAGAACATGATAAGCGCAAGAAATTCGGGCGGCCCGAAATTCAATGCAAATGAGGCCAGCCAGCCGGCAAAAAGAATCAGTGCAAGGTTCGACACAAGGTCGGCGGTACAGGACGCCCAGAGCGCCATGCCCAATGCTCGTCCAGCCTCGCCGCGCTCGGCCATCGGATGCCCGTCAAGAATGGTGGCGGAAGAGGCCGGAGTACCAGGCGTTTTTATCAGAATCGCAGGGATGGATCCTCCAAAGATGCCGCCTTTATAAACACCAAGCAGCAAGAGAATACCGGTAATGGGTTGTAGTGAAAAAGTGAATGGTAGTGTCAGTGCTACAGCCATTGTTGCAGAGAGCCCGGGAATGGCTCCGCCGACGACACCAATGCAAATTCCCGCGAAGAGCGCGAGAAAAGCTTCGAATGAAGCAACTACGCTTAATCCCGCTAACAAATTGTCCAACAGACTCATGGTAATCTCACAAAATCACCTTGCGGGATTCCGACGCCCGCCACATGGGCGAAGAACACGTACAAACAAAGGGGAATCACAATGGCACAGACCAGGGCGGTACGTGGATGTCGAGTCCGGAACAACAACGCTGTAACAAAAAATACCAGCATCGTTGTCCAGACCATACCAAGTCTGGGTAGGGCAAACATCGTGATTACCATGATGAGGACCAGAGCCGCCAAACGTAACCAGCCATGTGCATCGTTATCAGGTTCATCGACAGACGTGTCAGTACCTGTATGGCGCCAGCCCGCAAACAGTAAACCAAGTCCAGTCAACCCGGTGAATGAGGCAAGTACGTAAGGCCAGAATGTCGGTGCCAATACAATATTCGGCACATTTGACGGTGATGACACACCGTTTGGAATACCAATGAAAATCAGAAAAAGCGATATGAGGCAGGCTATCGCACCAAGATGCAATTGGACAGATTTTGGAGTCATAGTGTGCTCTCGGCCTTGATGGCGCACGGATAAGTCAACTGAATGTATTGTCATCCCGGTTGAACGCAGCGCTTGTGCTTCACTTCTGGCCAGGTTTTGTCCGGGGCGTTGGTGTATTGCACTCGCAACCCCGACGAAAGGACGTGAGTGCGGCTGCTCAATAACAGCCGCATGAGCCTATGCTTATAACCGAATGGTTTACCCTTCGATGCGCATGCCCAGCTCATCAACCAGGCCACGGAACAATTCATACTGATCCTGGATAAAGGTATTGGCCTCTTCAGGGTTCATCAGGTTGATAATCGATCCACGTGAGGACATGGTTTCATTGAATTTCTCATCTTTGGTTGCGGCAGCCATCCAGTTTTCCCACTTGGCAGCAACGTCGTCGGGTAAATCATCCGGTCCTGCTATGCCAGTCCAGCCGACCAATTGATTGAGGCGGGGTTTTCCAAGGTCGTTGGCAGTCGGTGCGTCAAATCCAATGATGGGCTCCGCCGTGGTTACCATCAAGGGTTTGAGCTGGCCATTGGCGACAAAGCTTGCTAGCGCAGAGGAATTGGTGCATAGGAAGGTAGCCGTACCATTGAGCACGGCTGTTGCCGCAGCGCCGCCGCCCTTCTGTGGGATATGAGTTGCAGCATTCAGTGGGTCGTCTACACCGAATTCGTTAAGTACCATCGCGCCTGCCAAATGCAAAAGTGATCCAACACCCGATGAACTGTAGCTGACGCCGCCTTCGGCCACTTTGGCAACCAGATCATCCATCGAGTTGATTCCGGAGTCTGTTGTTACCGCACATGCAACTGGATTTATTTCATAAACGGTAACGAAGCGAAAATCATCCAGCGTATAGGGCAGGGTTGCTTTCATCGCTGGGCTTACCGAATGCGATCCGACTCTTGCGAATAGCATGGTGTAGCCATCGGCCTTCGCATTTTGTACGGTGACTGAACCCGTCGCACCTCCGGCACCGGTTACGTTGGCCATAATCAGCGGTTTGCCTACCGCGTCCCCGAGAGGATCAGCGATGGCGCGTGCAGAAATATCAGTAGCGCCACCTGCTCCGTAAGGTATGACCATGCTGATGCCACGTTCCGGATATTCTGCAAGCGCGGGCGCGACTGCCAGTACCGCGCTGATGCCCAGTGCGGCGGCGGTTGTGATTAGTTTCATGACTTTCTCCAAGTGGTACGCGCACCGAACGCCGAGCGCGTGTGCTAGTGTAATCATAAGTAATTATTGAGAGAATAAAATTTACCTTACACGTTCTGATAGTCAAGCTTTCATAAAATCGTTTATTGACCTATGAGCATACGTCTGTTGCGTACTTTGATTGCAGTTGCCGATTCACGGACGTTCAGTGCCGCTGCTGATCGGGTTCACGTGACTCACGCTGCAGTTAGTCAGCAAATGCAAACGCTTGAGTCCGATCTAGACATCACATTGTTTGATCGTAGCAAGCGAACGCCTGAGCTTACCCCGGTTGCCCACGAGATCGTTCGTAAGGCCCGACAGCTGATTGTGGATTACGATAACCTCGTATCGTCAGTCGTTGATGATGATGGCTTGAATAGTGACGTAACATTCGGTGCGCTTCCCACGACACTGACAGGACTGACTCCGCAGGCGATGGCGTTATTGCGCAACCGGTTTCCCCAACTACGAGTGCATATCCGTCCGGGCCTCACCGGTGAGCTGCTATCGGATATCAAGCGAGGAAGACTCGATACAGCCGTTCTAAGCAAACCTCACCTGTTACCGTTGGGCGTCGAATTCAAAGAACTGGTGACAGAACCGCTCGAGCTCATTGCTTCGACCAGAATGGCCGGTGATGATCCGACGAGCCTGCTGGCAACTCAGCCATTTATTCGATTCAATCGCAATGCGGTAGTGGGAGCGCTTATCGACAACTGGTTTTTGTCAAAGCGTATTCGCGTCTCGGAAATCATGGAGCTGGATAGTCTGGAAGCGATCGAAAGTATGGTGCACGCAAACCTGGGGGTGTCTATCGTCGCCAAGCGCACGGTTCAGCCTTACAACGCCATACCGCTTAAGCGAGTGTCTTTGGGTGACGATGCGCCCTCTCGATGTCTTGGGGTGGCGTATCGACAAGACTATACAAAAACACGGGTTATCGAGGAATTGTTTACGGCCCTGCGTGATGTCATCAATGAGTCGTCAAAATCTCAAGTACAAGAATCCTCGTGAGTGTCGAGATAATCACGTTCCTTGTGCTTGGGGCGGCGGCTGGCGGATTTATCAATGGTTTGGCCGGGACGGGCACTGCACTTTTTGCTTTGGGGTTTTATTTGGTGGTCTTGCCGCCGGTGACGGCTGTCGCAATCGTGGCGTTAATGTCTGTGTTGGCTGGGCTTCAGGGCCTTTGGGTGGTGCGTGCAGCCATCAGAGCACAGCCCTTGCGTTTGTCGCGGTTTGTGATACCCGGACTTGTAGGTGTGCCTCTAGGGATCATGCTGTTGCAATCCATCGATGCTGAAAGCCTGCGTATTGCCATTGCGCTATTGCTGATTATCTACGGCGGGTATTTCAGCTTCCGCGCTGTGCTGCCAGCGTTCGAGCGGCGTACGCCCTGGCTTGATGGTGCTGTTGGCTTTATTGGTGGTGTGTTGGGTGGTGCTGCCTCTGTCTCTGGTGCCATACCTGCGATGTGGTTGTCTTTGCGGCCATGGCCGAAGGCTGAAACCCGTGCAGTACTACAACCATTCAATGTTGCAATTCTGATAACCACAGTCACGCTGTTGTTCTTTCGTGGAGCTTACGATGCGAGCGCTCTGCGTTCTTTGTTGATTGTGGTGCCAGTCGGGTTGATTGCCTCACAAATCGGAATCATTGTTTTCAACAAGATCAGCGATGAGTTATTCAGGCGCCTGCTAATCGGTCTGACGTTTTTTCTTGGCATGGGAATACTGATTCAGGCTGGTATATAAGCGTTTATTCGGATGACGAATAACTAGACAGCCACTCCGCCGTCAGATTACTTCATCGGCAGGATTGTCGGTTTCACCGTAGCGCTTGAGTACAGCGGGAGAGGTACCCTCGTAAACTTTGGCGATGTTTCTGGCGATTTTTGCATTCTCCCGTTCAAACAGACAATTGCCGTCGAGATCGGATGCCACCATGAAGGGGCCCATCTTGCTACATTTTATGACCCACATGGCCTGGGCCAGCCCCAGTTCTTCATTCCAGTGCACCGCCTCAACCCTTTCGATGCCACGACCAAGTAGTGCGCCGGTACCGTAACCAACGGTGGATAAATACACAGCCCCGTTGGGTACAAAGTATTCCTTGTAGTCATCGGAGGTCATGCCACCTTTCCCAACGATAAGTCTGGTGCCGGTTTTTGACATCCAATCGGGTAGCCATTTCCTGAATCGAAACGAGGCTGTTGCGGTTACTGCGCCCATGTCGAACGAGCCATTGTCATTGATTCGAGCGGCCGGCGAACAGTGAAAGTTGGCAGCCGAATCCATGGGCAAGTCCATCGGAATATTTGCCTTGTCTTCCAGTGCGCGCTTGTACACACCCTCACGAGCGGTGTACATCAAACCGTCCAGATAGATCACATCACCCAACCGCAGCTCTGCTATGGCCGCAGCCGAAGGTGTTGTTGATAATCGAAGCTCACGTGGTCCATTCATTCTGCCGGCTCCAGTTCTTCAGGTGGCGACACGTTCGACAATGGTTTCCAGTCTACGGTTTCGCGACGCTGATAAGGGGTGAACCAATCGGGGTCTGTCCGATATTCAATGCGCCCATCCGGGAACAAGCGTGCCACAGCACGACGGGAAGACAGGCAGAAAGCATGCACTGACATGGGCATTCCACCGGTATGACAATAGCCCACTTCGATATTGCAGTCGATAACCATGTGCTTACCCACAAATCCCATCGCACCCATTCCGATCGAATTGCCTAATTCCTTGAATTCATCTTCAAGCTCTGCGATCTGTAGATCTGGATTACGACTACCGACAACGCGCAGGGTACAAGCGCGTTTTCCCAAAACCATACAGGTGTCCTTGGAACCACCCAGGCCAATGCCGATGATGGCCGGCTGGCAGGCGAGGCCGCGTTTGCCAAAGGCCATCAGGCTATCGAGGTAGAATCGTTTGATTCCCTGAATGCCGTCGCTGGGAAACAACATGCGGTAGTCTGTGCCAAACAAACCACCCTTGTGAACTGTAATCAGATCAATCCAGTTACCCTCTGGCTCAAAGGCGTATTCAATTTCCGGTGCACCGATTCCTACGTTGTTATTGTGGTCTGTACGCCAGAGGGGATGCACACGATTGGGTCTGAGAGGCACCCTGTTCGTGGCATTCGCTGTTGCACGACGCAAGGCAGTTTCGAGCGCAGTCATGCCGCCTTCTACTTTAGCCTCATTCCCCAGTTTGACAAACCATCTAGGCACACCAGTATCTCCACACATTGCACACCGGTCTTCCTTGGCAACTTCGTAATTTTCCAGCATGGCCTTGAGGACAAAAGTTGAAAGCTCGCCATCCTCGGTTTCTGATGCTTGTTTTAACGCGTCGTGATAATCCCCGGGTATTTCGATGGCCGCCTTGTCCATCAGCGCTTCTGCCGCTTTCTGTATGAGTTCTATCTTGATCATGATGTTGCCACCAGTGTCTCGGGAGCGTCTTCTGGCAGGATGCTTTCCCCAGGTCGAACAATGGTAAATCGAACGGCTTGTCGAGTGACTTCAACCTTATTACCAGAGAGCCTGGCAACCGTAAAATCGCTGTCTTCCATGCGTCCGGATTCCGGGTAGTCAATACGATAGTGCGCGCCGCGCGAGTTTTCTCTGGCGATACCCGCCCTGGTAATCACCTCAGAGATATCACACAAAGAGCGCAGGTTAAGCCAATCGTGCCAAGTCAGATTGTACGCAAGGTTGTCGCTCTGGACACCGATATCCATCAAGGCCGACGACACCTCATCGATTCCTGTCAAGCCGCGTTGCATACCTGCTTCTGTACGCATGACGCCAACCTCATCCCACATCAATTCCTGTAATTGTTTACGCAGTGGCAAGATCAGCTGAGGTTTGCGATTTAACGGGTGAACAGCCCTGGCGAATTCCGAGGCGAGCACGTTTTCATCAGGTTCACGAAGTGACTTCATGTGACGAATATCAGCGGCCATGGTATCGCCTGCAATGCCGCCATACACTGTTGAATTAGCCACACCGTTACCACCAAGGCGATTAGAACCATGCGCTCCGCCCGCATCCTCTCCGGCGACATACAAACCTTCGAGCGCTGTTCGGGTATCGACGTCTACAACGACGCCACCCATGAAGTAGTGCGCGGTTGGAACCACTTCAACCTTGCCGGCAGCAAGGTCAAAGCCGCTGTCTTCACAGCGTTTGACCATACCTTTGAACTTGGCCCGAACGTTGTCAGGGCCTAGATGAGACATCGATATTAGGACTCCTCTTTGCTCCGGATTATTGTTCTTGCGCATTTCCGCATAGATTCCACGGCTGACCACATCACGTGTTGCACGCTCGCCTTTATCGTCATAGTCAAACATGAATCGTCGACCTGAATGGTTGATCAACTGCCCACCGGCTCCACGCAGTCCTTCTTCGAGCACCGTACCCGTCATACGGGTGTGCTCTCCTGCAAGAAGTCCAGTGGGATGAAACTGCACCATCTCCATATCGCGCAAGCAAAGACCTGCACGCAAAGCCATGGCCAGTCCGTCCATGGTCTTGTCGCCGCTGGGTGTATGGTATTTGTACATGGTGGGTCCGCCACCGGTCGCCATAAGCACTGTTTTCGCCCGCACCAGTCTGAACGTGCCGGTGCGCATGTCGATCATCAGTACGCCGGCCAGAGCACTGCCATCGCTTGTCGGTATCAGGCCAACGGCGCGGTGCTCCTGTAGCTTGTCAATCCCGCTGGCCAGCACCTTCTCCATGAGACGGTTGATGATTTCTATGCCTGTCAAGTCCCCTTTATGTACGGTGCGGTCAGCGGTTTGCCCGGCAAAGGCTTTCTGATGCAAGCTGCCATCGGCGTTGCGGTCAAAAAAGCAACCCACCTCGTTTTCAAGTTCGCGAATGCGTACCACCGCTTGTTCACACAGACGCCAGGCCATGTCCTGGTCAGGTAACCACTTTCCACCTTGAATGGTGTCCATGAAATGTCGTTCAACGGTATCACCGCCGCCCAGTGCAACGTTGTAGCCGCCCTGGACCATACGGGTACATCCACACTTGCCAATCAATCCCTTTACCGCAAGCGTGATCCTCGTTCCGTTTGGCGAACGTTGTTGGGCGTGTAGCGCAGCAAACAGGCCTGCGCCGCCACTACCCAGAATCAGGATGTCAGTATCGTTACGTTCTATGTCCGAGATCTGCATGTCAGATTGCTCGCAGGAAAAACAGGCAGGCGATCAGAAAGGATAACGCCGTGGCACCTGCAGCCAAGGTTTTTTGGGGAGCTGGCCATGGCAGCCATTCCATGGCCAGCAAGCGTAATCCACCAAACATATGAACTGCCAGAAGAAAAACCAGGCCGAATTCTGCCAACTTAACAGCCCCGGATTCTGCCATCAGCAAGAACCCGTCAAGTTGCTTCGGATCAGTAACGGCCATGGCCAGAATCCAGAAGTGCAGCGGCAGGAACAAAGCCAGCAGCAGGCCGGACACCCGGTGCAGTACATACGCCAGCCATAAGGAGTGTGAACGCGCTGGAGCTTTCATGCGTAAGTCACTGCCCATAGCGCACGTGCTCCGGTGATGAAAAGACCCAATCCGACAATCCACATAAAACCTTCCAGAATAGTATCTTTGAGACCAAACCATTCATGGGCAATTGTGCGTAGGCCAATGGCGCCGTGAATGGACACGGCCACAACAAAAGTTGCGTAAAACAGAAACCAGGCCAGCGACCCTTGAGTGCGCCCCAATATCTCGGCAGCACTTAGCCCTCCCTGAATGGCGTAGATCATTACTGCCAGATGACCCACAACCAGCGGTGCCATCAACAGGGCTGTAATGCGTTGGGCCATGTAAAGTCGAAGGTTAAGCATACTTACCTCTTTTTGAAAAATTGTCTGGCAGTTTTGCGCTTAAGTCCGGCAATGGCCGACATAGGGTCAAGCTCATTGGGACAGTACGTTGTGCATGAGCCCATGGAGTGGCAATTGTGGCAACCACCGTGACCCGAAACAGCATCCAGTATCGCTTGCCGACCGTCATCCCTGATGTCGTTTAGCAGCGTCCAGGCGCGTTGAAGTGCGGCGGGGCCGAGATAGTCCGGATTGCCCTTGACCGTATCGCATGCGGAGTAACAGACCGCACAATTGATACACTCAATACCCGCATCGGCTTGTGTACGATACTGACTGCTGGCATCTACCGGAGCAATGGGGTCGTCGCGCGTCTGCGCGCCATGGTGCACGCCTTCGGCAGATACCCATTTGTCGAAAAACGGGTCCATATCGACCACCAGGTCTTTTATCAGCGGAAGATTCCGCAACGGCCCGATTTCCACCGAGTCATCGACAAGTACTTTAGACATGTGAGTACGACAGGTCCAGCGGGGGATACCATTGACCATCATGGCGCAACTACCGCACATGCCTACACGGCAGGCAAAACGGTAGCTGAGGGTCGGGTCGGTGTTTTGTTGCACCCAAGACACGACATCCAGAACGGTCTGGCTCTTGTAGGAAGGAACATCGAAACTCTGCGCATATATTCCCTCTTCGCTATTATTGGAACCACGATTGATGGTGACTTTGATGCGTTTGGACGACATACGAATGTTCGGGTTGCCCTAAGTGGTGCTTTCCACTCAGGAGTGTATGCAAAAGCCTTGCTTTATGACCGCGATATGTTCTTTATATTTTTGTTAGAATGTTTTACAGGTTCGAAAGCGTTTACAGATATAGTTTGCCCAGACGTCGGATGAGCCT
Source organism: Granulosicoccus sp. (assembly GCA_045106195.1). Taxonomy (GTDB): domain Bacteria; phylum Pseudomonadota; class Gammaproteobacteria; order Granulosicoccales; family Granulosicoccaceae; genus Granulosicoccus. The sequence goes on along the minus strand of JBGCEH010000009.1, from coordinate 347,112 downwards.
ATGTCCCCACGCGTTTGATACCGGATGTCTGCATTCCCCGACAACTACGAGATGTCGCGTACACGCTTTCGACAGCTAGCGGGCGATCTGGGCGCACGATTACACAGCTTTCCGTTGAACATCGAAGGCATGTCCGATCTGACGGTAGATGTGGCTGTGGTTGGTCGGCCCGCGCGCGGTGTGACCATTTTGTCGTCTGGCCTGCACGGGGTAGAAGCTCATGTGGGTGCTGCCATCCAATTGGCGTGGCTTGAAGCACAAAGCCAAACACCTGCCTGTGGTCAGTTTGTGCTCATTCATGCGTTAAATCCCTATGGGTTTGCCCTGGGGCGCAGAGTGAATGAAGATAACGTCGATCTCAACCGAAATTTTCTGGACCATGAACAAAGCAGATGCGCGGCGGTTGAGCCGCTATCAGTTGAGCCGGAAAACTCAGACTATGCTCGTTTCGACCCATTCTTGAACCCGGCACATCCGCCGCGACCCTTCGACGGGTTTTTCCTGAAAGCAATGGGATATCTGATTTGTGAGGGAAAGCAGCGTCTGCAGGGTGCTATTGTCACCGGTCAATATGAGTTTCCCCGAGGATTGTTTTATGGTGGCGAGTGCAGCAGTCGAACCGTTCAACTGCTCAGAGAGCAGATACGTGATTGGGTGGGAGGCGCAACAGAAATCTGTCATCTTGATTTTCACACCGGGCTGGGTGGTTATGCCGGCTGCCAACTACTGATAGATGCTCTCCCGGACTCTCCTGAGCACCAGTGGTATGAAACGGCTTTTGGTGCAGCCCGGCTCGTGTCAACCGCGCCAGCAGATAGTCACGTTTATCAGGCCCGCGGAGCGATGGGCAGCTGGTTGACGCACTTTTTTGATGACAAGACGTATCGATTCGTGACAGCTGAATTCGGCACGTATTCTTCGTTGGCAGTGCTTGGTGCATTGCGTGAAGAGAATCAGGCCTTTCACTTTACCGCTGCAGATAGTAAGGTCAGAGCGCGTGCAAGGCATCGACTGGAGCGAAGTTTTTGTCCACCTTCGCCTCGTTGGCGTAGGGCAGTCCTGACCCATGGACTGAAACTGATAGAACAGGCGACTCTCGCGGTGAGCTGAGCTTCCTCAACATCGTAACCACTTAGCAAATTTGTGAAGAATATGCGCAGCGTTTCCCTTCAATTCCTTAGCGATCTTCCACCCCTGATCACATCACCATCAGCATGGTCCGGTAAAGACATGCGCGAACAACCCGAATCCTGGCTCTATACGCTCACCCCTGAAGATATTGCGGACCTTGAAAATGCGGCCATACATTTCCAGTCTTTGGAGCGTGATGTAGGCGAGATTACCAGACAGGCGTTTCCGCTGACAACGTTTTGTCAACGTGTCGATGCCTTGAAGCAATGTCTGTTGAATGGCACTGGTGTGGAAGTACTACGTGGTCTGAAGGTCGCAAACTACACGCAAGCATTTGCCGCCACTATCTTCTGCGGTATCGGTGTTCATCTAGGCAGCGCACGTTCACAAAACGCCGAAGGGCATATCCTGGGTCATGTTCGCGACATTGGAGCTGATGCCAACGATCCCGACAGCCGGATCTATCAGACCAATGAACGCCAGAGCTTCCACACCGATAGCGCTGACGTTGTCGCGTTACTTTGCCTGAAAGATGCAAAGGAGGGTGGCGAGTCATTACTGGTGAGCGCGGAGTCAATCTACAACAGGATGAAAGCGGAATGCCCTGAATTTCTAATTAAGCTGTTCGAGCCAATATCAACAGACAGGCGTGGCGAGGTGCCTGAGGGAGCCAAGCCGTTCATGAATATACCGGTGCTCAGTTGGGAGCAAGGTTTTCTTACTGTGTTTTATCAACGGCAGTACATCGACAGTGCGCAACGTTTTGAAGAGGCAGTACGCTTGACACCGGATCATATCAAGGCATTGGACAAATTCGACGAGCTTGCCAACGATCCGGATCTTTGTTTTGGTATGCAGTTGGAGCCGGGAGACATGCAGTTTGTATACAACCACTCACAGTTGCATGATCGCACCGCATTTCTTGACTGGCCAGATCCATCACAACGACGGCATCTTATGCGGCTATGGCTGTCACTGGAAGGTGATCGTCCCTTGCCTGAGTGCTTTAAAGAGCGATACGGATCCATAGAAGTGGGTAATCGTGGTGGCATCGTGATCAAAGGGGCGACTTTACATGCTCCGTTGGATTAGCCAGAGGAAACCCGGAAAACAGCAATGTGTCGTAGCCACTATCAACCGCTGAAGTAGGGCTTACGCCAGATTTCAACTGTTGTCTTAACGGGCCAAATGCAGGGTGAAAGACATGATGCGCACAGGTATGACCTGATAGGTTTCATCTGTAGCGGTATTAGCAGCGATCTTGCACATTCACTCAATGTCATGGACGAATTCGCTCTCGCTTATTCAGTATTGCAGTTTGTTGGTGATAAGGAAGTTGGCGATCAATCAAACTCGGAAATCCTGGATATCAAGGCTCTAATGGATATCAATGGCACGCCAGCTTCCTGTATTTTACGGCACGTCTTTGCCGACATGAGCACGGCCAACAATTCATTGATATTGTAGATTACACATACAACAACGTATAAACCGACCACAGCGTCATGGAAGTGAGCCACGATGACAATAGAATTTGAGAATCAGGTAGCGATAGTGACCGGGGCCGGAAACGGCCTTGGCCGTTCACATGCAGTGGAACTGGCCAGTCTGGGCGCGAAAGTTGTGGTCAACGATTTTGGAGGAGCGCGTGACGGAACCGGTGGGTCTGATTCTCCAGCACAATCCGTTGTGCAGGAAATCATCTCAGCTGGTGGTAAGGCGATAGCAAGTGGCGCTAATGTTGTTGATTACAAACAATGTGAAGTAATGGTCGCTGACGCAATATCCCATTGGGGGCGCATTGATATTCTAATTAACAACGCCGGTATCTTAAGGGACAAGTCTTTTAGTAAAATGGAGGTGGCTGATTGGGAGAAAGTGATCGATGTGCATCTCAACGGTTCAGCCAACTGTACTCGGGCTGTCTGGAATCACATGAAAACACGGAACTATGGCCGAATATTGATGACTACCTCCTCATCCGGAATTTATGGCAATTTTGGCCAGGCCAATTATGGCGCGGCAAAACTTGGCCTGATTGGCCTCATGAATACCTTGTGTATTGAAGGTGCAAAACACAACATTAACGTAAACTGTTTGTCACCCACTGCTGCTACAAGGATGACCGAAGATGTACTGAATGAGGATATGCTGAACGTACTCGATCCAAAGTATGTTACGCCGGCGGCGGCGTTTCTCGTATCGAATGATGCGCCGAATCGTTGCGTGATGTTGGCGGGTGCAGGTACTTATGCGACGTTACAGATTTGTGAGAGCGCTGGCGTTCATTTGGCGGAGAGTGAGCGAAATGTCGATGGTATCGCGAGGAACTTCCCTGAGATTTCAGACATGTCTGATGCCGATGTGTTCTATTCAGGTAACGAGCACGTGCGTAAAGTACTTGACAAGGTTCTCTAGCCTGGCTTATTCATGAGAGTGACAGGTTCTTCCGGCAAGCCCGGCGCCCTCCCTTGACTGTAGCGAATCCTGCTCAGGCACTGCGCCCTGATCGGAAAACAGTCTGAATTGCATTCCTTAACAGAATTTGCTGCAAATAAAGGGATCAGTGAAAGAACCAGCTCTTTAGTGGGTAGTCCAGACTAGCGTTTGTGAACGTATGTAGAGAATAATGCAAGGCTGACAACCTGAGTGTGAAAAGTCAATTCCCATAGGTTACATGCACTATCACTAGGTAGTGTGAGAATTTTTACAGCGTCTGACGAAACAGAATTTACAGATATCGCTGATGTTCTAGTTGCGTTATAGCCACCCATTGATTAAATGCAAGCACGGTGCACATGACGACAAAAGCCAGGAAAATCAGTCATACCGTGCCTAACAGGAATAGTGTCTATCCTGACTTTACGTTAAGCAAGGATAATTGTGCCAGCGAGCCCATACACAGGCCTGATGCCATCCTGTATATCCTCTTTGTCTGGAAGTTATCTTTTCTGGTTCAAAAAACCTGTGTCTCTTACTGTGGACTGGGCTGGTGATCCTGAAAATAGTTATTCGGTCAAACCGGCGGAAGGTGGTGAAGATGTTCAACTCAGCCCCAGACAATCGTTTGCCAAATAGCAAGTAAAGGTGGAAGGCCAGTCCAGGCGATGGGAGCGAAGTGCTCTTGATATGGCAGATCGAGTCCGGCAGGGAATTTTCAAGAAGGAATTGCGCCATACTGCAATGTTGGCCCAGCGAAACAATACAGAATTTATGCAGCTTGCCTATGCTGCTGCGCACGACTTGCAAGAACCTTTGCGCACCCAGGCCAGCTACTTTGATTTGACCAAAGAAGCGTTAGATGCGGGGAATTACAAGGATGTATTTAATTTTCTCAGGCGCACCGAGAATGCAGCTGAGCGAATGAGCAGCCTCGTGACTGATTTGTTGGGGTATTCGCAATTGGGAGCATCGACAAAGCGCGAAATTATCGATCTGTCTAAAATAGTAGAAGACATTTGTGAAGAGTTGAAACCCAGGCTCACTGAAACGCAAGCCCAGTTAACCATTGATGAATTGCCTGTTATTGTCGGTGATGAAAGCAAGATGCAGCAGCTCGTAAAAAATCTACTCACCAACGCTATAAAATATGTCGACTCAGGAACGGTTCCGACAATATCGATTTTCACCAGACAAGCCGGCTCTTTCTGGACGCTCAATGTAGCTGACAACGGTATCGGGATTGATCCCGCGTACCACTCACGGATATTTGATATGTTCAAGCGTTTGCATGGAAAGAATGATTATGATGGCACCGGCATTGGACTGGCAATTTGCGCAAAGGTCGCCGAATCGATGGGGGCGGAAATTGGTGTAGACTCGGATGTGGGGAGAGGTTCGACCTTCTGGGTTCGCTTTCACAATTCCAATGTCGTTGAACAATTATGAAATCCAGACCAGATTTAATTCTTTTGATTGATGATGATGAGGACGACAATTTCTTTCACCAGCGTGCGATACAGAAAAGCGGTTTGAAATGTCGGATAGACATTTGCACCAGTGGTGATACGGCAATGGACTATTTGTCAAATCGAGGTGAATTTTCCTCTCGTGGTGCTGAAATCCGCCATCCGGATTTGATTTTTCTTGATATAAACATGCCAAGAGTCAACGGCTGGGAGTTCATGGATCAGTACACTCAGTGGGTTAATGACAACGACTATGATCCGGCAACGGTCATTGTGATGGTGTCAACCTCAGGTCAGACTGTTGATATTGAGAGAGCCAAGGTCACGCCTTTTGTTGGGTGCTTTGTCGAAAAGCCGTTAAAGCCAGAATCTGTTCTCGAGATCGTCGACCAGTATTTTCACTAAATACCTGTCCGCTGATGTCAGTCCGCATTTTCCTGACGCACGTGTGGTGCTATGGCGGGGGTCTCGCCTTGTACTATGCACTAGCCAAAGCGCTTTGAGAGACCTGATTTCCAAACGAACATTCGAGCAAATCGAGTTTCTGGTTCACAAAATTCCCCAGAACTTATATTACGGCGTCAAACGTCAATTTTTGACGTGTCGTTGATTGTTCTCCGGACCAATCCAGTGTTAACCTCTTGGCACTCGGGTGTCCAGTCAGCACCAGTCTGGCACGACACACGTTCGATCACTTATAAAGAGGTTTACTTTATGCGCCACACCCCCCTAACTATTACTCGCCTAAGGCGTTCGCTTGTTTCTGCTGCTGTGTTGACAGGGTTCCTCGGTGCGGGACAGGTTCTAGCAGAAGCCGAGCTTAGCTTCATGATGCATTCCGATGCCGCTGAGCACGAAATTTTTCAGGAAATGATTGAGCGTTTCAACGAAGCCAATCCGGATATCACAGTCACAATGAATCTGGTGGGCTATGACATTGTTCGCGATGGTCTGGAGTCACAGTTGCAAGCAGGCACAGGTCCTGATGTTGCCCGCATCACGAATCTGGGCGGACTAAACCCCTATTACATGGATCTGACGCCGTATGTTGACGCCGCTGACTGGGAAGCTGACTATGGCGCGGTTCTCCCATGGTATCGTGGAAGTAGTGATGATAAGGGCATTTACGGCTTTCATACTGAAATGACCGTGACTGGACCATATGTCAACGTCACGCTGTTTGAGGAAGCTGAAGTCGAGATTCCCGAGCCGGGTTCTACCTGGGATGACTGGGCTGAAGCCACTGCAAAGGTAAGAGATGAAACAGGCATTTACGCGGGAATGGTCATGGATCGCTCGGGTCATCGTGTCGCTGGCCCTGCAATGTCTTATGGAGCCAAGTACTTTGACGATGAAGGTAATCTGATTATTGACGAAGGCTTTCGCACCATGATGGAAAAGATGGTGGAGTGGCATACTGATGGCTTGATGCCACCAGATGTATGGCCAGCTGTATCGGGTGCCAAGTATGCGAACGGCAACGAGATGTTCAACAACGGAGAAGTCGCCATGCATATGTCGGGTTCCTGGGCCATAAATGGTGTGGACACGAATGTCGGCGACAAATTCGAATGGAGAGTAGCTCCGGTACCTTGTGGTCCTGCAGGCTGCGGCATCATGCCGGGTGGATCGGGAGTGGTGGGATTCAAGGACACCGAGCATCCTGAAGAGGTTGCCAGGTTCATAGATTTTCTTGCTCAGGATGAACAGGCTCTGGAAATCTACGGGGTCAATTCAGCTATTCCCGCACACGCGAAGTTGCAGGAAGCTGGAATCAACTATGCCGAGTATGGCGCCTCTCAAGCGGTGTCCGACGGATTGAATGTGTTTGCAGCAGGTGCTGCCCTGGCGGCCGAGCAGACACCGCAAGCCTATGCTTTGCAGGGTTCTCCGAAAAACTTTGTGATCTTCAATGCTACGGTTGAATATGTATCTGCCGTCATGAACGGTGATCTGACGATGGATGAGGCCATGACGAAGATTGAAGAGGAGCTAGCCAGCAATTAGTCGCTGAGCTGTTTTACAACGTTTCAGCTTGAACCGGGTACATCGACACACGATGTATCCGGGATTGTCACTTTATTCTCTGTTCGTGTTAAAACGCTAACCGTGTCAGTTGTTGATACTTTGTCCCCAATTTCTTCCAGCTTCTCGGAATCACACTTCAAAACATGAGCCCCTTTGGCTTGATCATGTGGGTCATTTGCAGCACGTGGGTGTTGTATGGCTCATATTGGCTGTTAACAAACCGTCTTTACCGATGGGGTCAGGCCCATCATTTTCTGGCGGATCTCGTTGGCTTCCCAGTTGAATGGGCGCAGAGCACATGGGGCCGAGGGGGCGTGCCGTATGCGCTACTGATGCCGAATATGCTGATTTTTGGCATATTCACTTTCAGCCCTCTCTTGTTGAACCTCTATGTCTCTTTCACCGGAGGAGAGTCGATCAACCTGTTCGAACGCCCGGTTGTCGGTACTGAAAACTATCGGCAGATTTTTGATTGTGAGACCATTCTAATTCCAAAATCCTGCCCTGCTGCGGGTTACAACTTTTGGACGGGCCTGGGCAATACTTTTTTCTTTGTTATTTTTCAGGTGCCAGTGCTGTGCGTCGTATCCCTGATCACCGCTCTGGTGGTCAATCGCGTTATCCGTGGCAGGGGCTTCTGGCGCGCCATGTTCTTTTATCCTGTCATGCTCTCACCGGTTGTGATTGCCAATATCTGGAAATGGGTATTGCACCGGCGTGGCGTTTTGAATTCCAGCCTTGATGCTGGAGACGAGACCGCGGCAACCCTGTCCGCGCTCGCCGGCTTTGATATTTTCGCAACGATTGTGCTAGCTATCGTGCTGTTGCTGGCTACTGAAAGAGCGTTGCGTTCTGATAAATTTCTATCGCTGCCATGGACGTTTCTCATGGCCTTTTTCATGATGCTCATCGTAACCTGGTCAAACCCATTATCATTGCTGCCGGGTAGCCCGGTGGAGTCCAGTTTCTGGCTGGGTCTGGCTATCGCTGCCTGGTTACTTTGGCTCGTGGCAGATCATCGGGCGGTAGCTAGAAAAGTTCTGATTGGCGCGTGTATCGCAGGGATGCTGCTGTTGCTCAGCATACAGTTCGATGCGGTTTTCAATTTTGGACAATTCCGTCCCGTGAACTGGCTTGTCACACCGCGTACTGGCTGGCCGATGTTCTGGCTGATTTTTGTCTATACCTGGCACCACATGGGATTTTACATGTTGATTCTGCTGGCCGGGCTGCAGGCTATTCCGCGTGATCTGTACGAGGCTGCAGAAATGGATGCTGCCAGTCCGTGGCGTACTTTTTCCAGAATCACGTTTCCTCTTTTGATGCCCACTTTCGTGGTGGTTCTCGTGTTGTCACTGATCAAGAGTTTTCAGGTTTTTGATGAGGTCTATACACTCACAGGCGGTGGGCCGGGCAGAGAGACATTCATGGTGGTGCAGTACATTTTCGAATCTGCCTTTACGGGTGCTAATCGATCCTATGGTCCGGCAGCTGCGGGCTCTGTCATCATGGCAGTCATACTTGCGCTTTTGACGACTATTCAGCTGGTAGTAACAAGACGTCAGTCGGGGGTATGAAGTGAGTGCGCTGACAACCTTCCTGACGCGAACCAAAGGCAACAAGGATGGGCGACGAATCGGTATGGCTGATTGGTTGATGTATGCCTACCTTGTTTTTGGTGTGCTTGTTATCGTGGGTCCTGTCATGTGGACCGTGCTGAGTTCATTGAAGTCAGAATCTTCTCTGGAGCAATTTGATACTCGAATACTACCTTATGCACCAGTCACACAAGCGGTTGAAGGGCTTGGGGAGAAATACCTGTACCGCTATAGCGATGATTCAGGGACAGAACCGGTAGTCGTCGTCAAGGTAGGCCCCACAAGAAAACTGACGGATGTTGCGCCCGTAGACGACCCGGAAGCCATATTTCAATCCATTCGAAAGGCATTGATACCGGTCGAGAAGGTCGAGATTGCAACTGAGAACTATCTGAATCCCCTGTTACAGCAGGAGGGCGCGAGTCACTTCAACATTGTGCGCCTATTCAGCAACACGGTTTTCGTCACGATCGTTGCCACCATCATTACACTGATCATCAATTCGATGGCAGCCTTTGCATTGTCCAAGTACGAGTTCCGAGGCCGCTTCACTTTCATGGTGCTGATCATCACAACGTTGCTCATACCAGCCACGATAATTCTCGTCTCACTATTCTTTGTTGTGTGGATGCTGGGTATTTCAGGAACTCTGTGGGGCGTTATCATTCCGGCTGCTGCGACACCTACCGGGGTATTCCTGCTAAGGCAATACATGCTCACAATCCCTGACGAATTGCTCGAAGCTGCACGCATGGATGCGGCCTCTGAATGGAAAATCTATTGGCGAATCGTATTGCCGTTGTCCCTGCCAGCGCTGGCGGTACTGGCGATTCTGTCGGTCATCTGGCGCTGGAATGATTTTCTATGGCCATTGATTGTGCTTATCTCAGATCCCGCAGTTCACACTATTCAAATCGGTCTTACGGCGTTCTCCGGCGAAAATGATTCTGACTACAATTATATTCTGGCCATGACGATTGTCTCACTCATCCCCGTCACGTTGGTGTTCGGGTTCTTGCAACGCTACATCACCACCGGCATTGCCACAACAGGAATGAAATGAGTACACAGGCATTGCAGCTGTCCGACGTCAGGAAGGCGTATGGCGATACCAAAGTCATCCATGGTATCGATCTGGCGATTAAAGAAGGTGAGTTCATTGTTTTTGTAGGGCCGTCGGGCTGTGGAAAATCAACTTTGCTAAGACTCATCGCCGGTTTGGAGCAACTAAGCTCTGGCGATATCATGATGGATGGCAAGGTCATGAACGCCATTCCTGCATCTGAGCGAAATCTGGCCATGGTATTCCAGTCGTATGCGCTGTATCCCCATATGTCGGTATACAAGAACCTGTCCTTTGGTCTGGAGAATCTGCGCGTTGAAAAGGCAGAGATCAAGCAGCGCGTCACCAATGCGGCAAAGCTGCTTCAGATAGAAGACTTGCTGGGAAGGCGGCCCGGACAGCTGTCAGGTGGGCAACGGCAACGTGTGGCGATCGGTCGTGCCATTGTGCGCCAACCTCGCATATTTTTGTTTGATGAACCTCTGAGTAATCTTGATGCCGAGCTTCGAGTCCAGATGCGTGCTGAAATCTCTAACCTGCATTTCGAGTTGGGTAATACCATGATTTACGTCACTCACGATCAGGTTGAAGCCATGACTATGGCTGATCGTATCGTTGTGCTGAGCAAGGGCCAAATAGAGCAGTTCGGTGAACCGCTAGAGCTCTACAACCGTCCAGCCAACCAGTTTGTGGCAGGTTTCATCGGCAGCCCTCGAATGAATTTTCTGAAGGGAATAGCCACTGGCACGAGCGAGCTTAGTATCGAAGGCCTGCCGCCAGTCCAGTTACCACAGACCCTTCCTGGACATCTGGTGAGCACAACCATAACGCTGGGCATTCGGCCGGAGGCTGTCCTTTTGGAGGAAAGTGAAGAACCGGGATTGCCGGCAATTGCCAACTCGGTAGAGCAACTGGGCAGTGAAAGTTATCTTTACTGTCAGTTACCCGCGGGGCAGGAGCTTACCGTACATCACGTCGGTCAAACCAGGGTGGCTCGTAAGGAATCCATCAAATTACGTTTCGATATGTCGCTTGCGCATTTGTTTGATGAGCAAGGTAAGGTATTGAGACAAGACTAGTAGCTCGATGCCGCATTCGCTGGCGAAGATTGATTGGTCATCAGATTTCACTACCGCTTTTCGATTCGGTTTCACTATCCATGACGAAAATCGTATTCGAGAACCTAGGCAAAGATCAGAGCCTGAACCGCTGGAACCTGAGTAAGGCAAGGGTCCAACGTTTTCCCGGTATTGCACGGCCAATGCCTGATGTCGTTATTTATCAGTTTGTCAACGGGTGGGTAGATACTGGAGATCTGCCGTGTAGAGAGGCGTGGCGGTCGTACATCGCTTTTAGATCGTTGGTATTGGAAGATGTCAATTTTCCGGATGCGTATTGTGGCTTCGAAAATCCACGGGTTGATTTTTCGTGCTTTAGCTTTCAACCCATTCTGGTTGGTCGTTGGGCGCGTTGTAAGTTCAGATCAGTATCCAGTTGGGCTAAGAATTTCCCATTGCCGATGTTATTGATTCACACGAATTGAAATCCGGATGTCCAGAATTCATCTGGCGATGCCAATTGGGGGATGTCACGGTCAGTCGCAAAGTTGGAACCTCGGTATTAGGCGAGGCAATAGAGCTGGGAGCCTTATCCCCTGACCGTCGACAACGGCTATTTTTGGAGACCATCGCTGGCGAGTCGTTCAAAATGCCAGCCTATTGCCTGGTCATGGCTCATCTGGAGCGATAGAACAAACACGCGCAGCATAACTTCGATTAACTGCTTGAGATCGTCAATGCACGGGATGATTGTGCGGACTTTCATATCGTGCCCTTGGTATGGATAGCGTCTCGTTACAACCATCGCTTGTCTGCACACAATCAGAAAAAAACTCCAGTTGGCGCTACTCGGTTTCCGATACTGGATGGACGAACCCGGTAACGATGTGATGTGGTTCTGGAGCGAGAATCATGTGTTATGTTTTCATGTTGCGCAGTACATTGCCGGAGAACTTTACCCTGATCTCGTTTTCACCAATAGTGGAAAAAAAGGTGAGTTGCATGCGCAAATAGCGCTTTCTCGTTTGCATCGGTGGTTTGATGCCGTGGATGAGCACGGCCTGGCTGAGTGGAACTCAGCAGCATATTATCCGAGTGACTTGCGTGGGTTGTTAACGCTCCATGGCAATGCGAATGTCGGCTCTGGCAAGCTTGCAGCGCGACGACGGTATGTTTCATACGCTATTGAATGATTCGACTAGCCCGGTTGAATCATCTGGCATGGCGGGTATCGCTTACGGGGTGCTAGCCGGTATCCGTTTACAAATGATCGGTGATGGTTACGAAACACTGGTGCACAAGGCACTAACCGGTGTACTGCAAAGAATAGATGAAGAGGGATTACATTACTGCAGGATGTGTCTGTTGGAAATCCGATGGGTGACGATCTGGACTTCTACCGCCGCATTCCCATCGTTCCCACACCTTATGGGCAAGCCCTGGCCTCCCTGTTTCTGATTGAAGTTCGCCAGTCCCGATCAGCTTAACCTTCAGCCAGCGCGAATACGTAGCTAGCCCAGTAGCTTTGCCACAAAGCATTTTTTGCACCTTCAACAATCTGCTGCCTCTGTGCGACAGGTAGAATGAGCACCACTTTGATAAGCCATGGGCCAGGTTCATCAATGGTGACACTGGCCTTGCCGTTTTTATCTGTCCGGACTTTCTGCACGTTGGTCGGATCGGCTTTCGACAACGCCTGAAGTTGCAATCCGTCAATGGGTTTTCCCTGATAGAGCAGCAGGAAATCAAGAGATTCACCTTTTTTCAGCTGGTAGGGGTCGCTTTGTGGAATGAGTTCCAGCGTGTAGCCGAGTTGCCTGCCGTAGATATCCTGACCTGCAGGCCCGGTCTGAACCAGCGCCTTTGCGCAGCGAATAAAATTTTCAGGTGCAGGCAGATTGCTTTCTCCACGGCGTTCACGCACCGCTCTTATGTATTCAATACCTTCTTCTTCGGTATACTGGTAAAATTTCTCGGCGTCAATTTCTACGAACTGAGGTTCGCTCTGGTATCCCAGCAACTGCGCACCTGATGTTGCACTGATGATAGCGGCAGGGTCGTTTCCCTGGATGGATTGAATATCGGTGCGGCCACTTGCGTCGGTCAGGCTGAAATCATTGAACAAGGCGTTGATAAAAGGTAGTGAGTCGCCTTTGAAACCGACTCCAAAGCGCAGGGAAATCTCGACAGGCTCGTTTTTCCCAGGTGTGAACTGGTTGGGTTCTATCCAGAAGTCATGGGATTGCGCCATTCCTGATACCAATATCCAGAGGCAGCCAGCGATCAGATAGCGGAAGATAAGGGTCATTGAAGGTTCACTTGTTCTTGTTTCGTAGGCAATAATGGTACCCTAATGCAATGAGGTGGTCGTCGGTGCCGCTGATTGGACATACTTAAGATTTGTATTTATCAGAGGCAATCATCCATGCCAATCCTCGCTGTTCGATACCGGCATTTTTTATTTTACGTTGTGGCGGTTTGCATCTATCTGGCTGCGCAGACTGTATCTGCGCACACCTTACGGCCGGCTGTTGCAACAGTGGAGCTCGACCAGAACGGCACTCTCAGTGTACAGATCAAAGCGAACGTTGAGGCCTTGCTTGCAGAACTTGGGCCTGAGCATTCTGATTCAAACGACTCGCCGAATGCTGCCGCTTATAACGCGTTGCGTGCGTATTCATCAGTGCAATTAACGGAGGCGTTCGAGAATTTCACCGATACGTTTCTGGCTGAGCTTGGCATTGAGCCAGATGTTGGCGATATTAAACTTGAGTTCAAGGGCATCATCGTGCCAGAGACTGGTGATGTTGCGCTCGCACGCGATTCAATCATCGAGTTAACCGGTCGAGTGCCAGTTGCGGCGCAGTACATTGTCTGGCGCTGGCCAGAGGGCTACGGCAGCAGCGTTGTGCGATTTGGAAAGCCTGGTAGTGAGGCACCGTTAACAAGCTGGCTTCAGCCGGGGCAGGTGAGCGATCCCTTGCAGATCACCGGTATCGTCGAGCCCCAGTTAATGACGACTATCATTACCGATTACATCGTCATTGGGTTCAGACATATTCTGCCGTTAGGTCTTGATCACATTCTGTTTGTACTTGGCTTGTTTCTGCTAAGTACCAAATTTCGTCCGCTCCTGTGGCAGGTAAGTGCTTTTACAGTCGCTCACACGATCACTCTCGGGATGAGCGTTTATGGTGTTATCAACTGGGCTCCCGGTTATGTCGAAGTGCTCATAGCGTTGTCGATTGTGTACGTTGGTATTGAAAACTGTCTGTCGTCGGCGTTAAAGCCCTGGCGAATCGCTCTGGTATTTGCCTTCGGTCTACTGCATGGTATGGGCTTCGCTGGCGTACTCGGCGACATAGGATTGCCAGAGGACGCATTTTTTATTGCTCTGATCAGTTTTAATATCGGAGTCGAGTTTGGTCAGCTGGCGATTATCGGGTTGGCGTTTCTGGTGGTAGGGTATTTCCGGCATCAAGCCTGGTATCGGCAAGCTGTTGTGATCCCGGGCTCGCTCATTATTGCCTTTGCAGGCCTGTACTGGACATGGGAGCGAGCACTGGGCTGAGAAGTACTGGTCGGTGGGCAAGTAGCCAGAGGAACCTCGGTTCCCTGGCCAATCCTGCAAAGCGAAGCAGTCGCTAAACGACACCAAAAGCAAGTACTGCATCACCTACTTTCTTGAAGCCTGCGACATTGGCACCTTTAGCGTAGTTGCAATAGTCGCCTTCTTCGCCGGCTTCTAGACAGCTGGCATGGATATTTCTCATGATGTCGCGAAGCATCACGCTGAGTTCATCTTCGCCCCAAGAGCGTTTTCCTGCATTCTGGCTCATTTCCAACCCGGACATGGCAACACCGCCCGCATTGGCAGCTTTGGCTGGACCAAATAGAACCTTGGCATCGAGGAAGGCTTGTAAACCTTCGGCAACCGTTGGCATGTTGGCTCCTTCAGACACCGCGATGCAACCATTGCCTATCAGTGTCTTCGCATCGTCGCCAGAGATCTCGTTCTGTGTCGCACAGGGCAGCGCGACATCGCAGGGTACTCCCCAGGGGCGACTGCCTTCGTGATACTCGGCTCCGAATTCGGTAGCGTATTCGCTGATTCGTCCACGCCGTTTGGTTTTAAGCTCTTTTACCCAATCAATTTTTTCCTGAGTAAAGCCGTCTTTGTCCAGCACAAAACCATTTGAATCCGACATCGTGAGGATTTTTGCGCCATTCTTGAGCGCTTGTTCTGCGGCGTATGTCGCCACGTTGCCCGAGCCGGACACCACAACATTCTTGCCTTCAAGTGATTTGTTGGCAGCTTCCAGCATATCGATTAGAAAATAAACACAACCGTATCCGGTGGCTTCGGTACGCATTGCACTGCCACCGTAGTCCAATCCCTTGCCGGTCAATACACCCGTGAAATGGTTCGTTATCCGTTTGTATTGGCCGAACATATACCCGATTTCCTTCCCACCGACACCTATATCGCCGGCCGGTACGTCTGTATCTTCGCCAACATGGCGGAAAAGTTCAGTCATGAATGATTGGCAAAATCGCATGATTTCATGGTCGCTCTTGCCTTTGGGGTTGAAATCTGCACCGCCTTTTGCGCCGCCCATAGGTAATCCTGTCAAGGAATTCTTGAGGGTCTGTTCGAAAGCCAGAAATTTGAGGATTGACTGGTTGACCGACGGGTGAAATCTCAGTCCACCCTTGTAGGGCCCGATGGCGTTGTTGTTTTGTATCCGGTATCCGCGATTGACCCGAATATTGTTGTTATCGTCATGCCAACAGACGCGAAAAGAGATGATTCGGTCGGGCTCGCACAGGCGTTCCAGGACTTGCTCCTCTGCATAAATTCGGTGGCTCTGCATCCAGGGAATGATATCGGCGGCTACTTCGTGTACGGCCTGGTGAAATTCGGTCTCACCGGGATTTCTGTTTATCAGACCCTCCATGAAATGTTCAATATCCGTGGCGCGTGTATTCAATTTAATCAACTCCGAGGTTCGTTTATAAAGAGGAACAGAGACTTGCTCTGGCCGAATCGTTATGCATATCGACAACTACTCTGTTTGGAAGCTTTCTCGATAGTTTGTCCAGCGGCACCTACTGTTTTGCACTTATCCGATGGAAAAGCAATAAAACTTTCGGCTAGTCCGACGTACAGCAAAGCGATAGCGCAGGGTACAACGATGTGGTATTTTCAAGCAACCAGTGTTGCAGTTTCAGCGTTCAAGGGTGGTCGACGAGTACAACTGCTCTAATTTAATTGTTATCGGCGATCCGGATGCGATATATTCTTCAAACGTTATACAGAGGAGCACGTACGATTTTTTGTACCGCCGAAGACTTTGCCGACAACGGTGCTGAACCCATGTATTCTGTGGTCGGCGTTTCGATTTGCATACATCGACAGGTGTCCGCTTCAGCGATGAACAGGCTGCATGAGCCATGTTCTCCCTGCAGTTCTTACTTTGATATGGGCCACATTGAATGAATTCTGGGAAACACCATACGTGTGTGGCCCCCGAAATTAGTCGCAGACGTGCGATCAAACGTGCAATTCCAACACTCCATCGATTGAGCCCAGACCCGCAAGTATGTCTATCTTCCTGTACTTCTCATCTAGCGCAGGCTTTTGCGGTGTTAGTGCTGTATAGCCTGAAACTTTGTTTGTGTTCGTTGTTTTTAGCTCAGTGGCGAAAACTAGGACGAAAGTACAGTCGACACTGGAGTATGCTTTCAAGCATCATGATTCCGGTGGTGTCATGCCGCGCGTCCGACACTGCGATAATGTATGTGTCGAGGCAGGGATCGTGCCACATTGATGGCCGGAGAGTTTATAGTCCACTCAGATTCAGGTTGCACTGTAATGGAACAAAGCCCGCATTCAGGGTTTTTTCAGGACCCGCATAGGTAGTTTTACCTGACAAATGCCTTGTCTGAATAGATATTGTTAGCAACCCCACACGGTCGGTAGAGGCTTCGGATTGGTGGGTTTTAAACGGAAAGAACGGCGATTCCCGCCGAGGAGAAATTGATAATGACAAAATCGCGATCCCCGAAGCTTTTTTCGAGGCAAGATTGTGCGGTAGCCATGTGTTCGGTGTTGCTTGCATCAGGCGCAGCTTTCGCGGCTGACCACGCAGATAGTCCGAACCAGACTGGCAGTCTCGCTGCACGACAGGCGGATATTACGGACCTTTATGCCTTCATGAACCCGAACGATGGCAACGAACTCATATTAATGGTCCTGGTCGGGCCTGATGCATCCGGTGTACTTCCGGCAGGCAACACTACGCCGACGTTCGGAAGCGATATCACCTACAACGTGCTTATGCAGAACTATAATCAGGGCGATGCTGGCGATCATTCACGTATTACGTGCACGTTTACTGACGCAACACCTCAGGTTGTCAGCTGCGAGCTGGGGAATTTGACTGTTTCGGGTGATGTTGGCACCACGGCACAAGGTGAAGGTATGAGAGTATTCACCGGTCTTGCCGATGATCCGTTCTTTTTCAATGGCGGTGGCCTTAGTGCGTCATTTGCTGCAGATCCGCCAAGTCCCATGTTCGCTGAAGGCGCTAACCCGGACAGCACGTTTGTCAACGCCAACGGTATGCTGAATGGTTTTGCCGGACAAAACATTCAGGCCCTCGTCATTGGTGTAGACAGAAATCTGGTTACCGACAACCAGGCAAGCCCGGAGCTCCGATTGTGGGCTGCGACGGCACCTATGTAAGGTGCTCAGACGCGCGATCACATATCAACTTCGAACAGCGAGAACACAGAACATGATCAAGAAATCAATTTTCAAACTTAGCCTGGCTGCGATTCTGATAGCCTCCGTAGCTGCCTGTAGCGATAGCGATGATCCACCTGCAACAACGCCAGATCCGGGCGGCATGACGGATCCGGGCGGCATGACAGATCCGGGTGGGATGACAGATCCGGGTGGGTCCACTGAAACCGGCGTGCTTCCGGTTATTCTCGATCGTATGGGGCGTCCGGGTGTCTCTACCGCACTCGTAGCCGCAAACGATGACAAGGACGCCTATAATCTGAATGGTGATCCAGCTACCTGGGCTGCAGAATTTACGGATGAACTGACAGCGCGTGCCGCCATAATTGATTCTCTCGACGGTGTTGAGGGAAATTCGCTACTTGCACCCTCTACTATTGCCGGCCTGCTGGTTGACGATCGTTTACGAATTGACACAGCGACTCCAGAATGTGACATTTACCTTGCGCTGGAAATTGCTCTGGGTGGATGTGGAGGTCGAACGCTGGAGCGTGATGTAATAAATGACACTCTCCAACATCTGGTCTCACAGGACAATCCGGTAGATGATCTTGCCGACAACGATAGCGTCTTCCAGAGTGACTGGCCGTTCATCGGCTTGCCAAACTAACGTTATCCAAAGGCAGATGCATGACGGGCATGGACTCAAAAGTCGTCCACCCGTCTGCATCTTCAATCATCAGTGCTATATATTTGTCAATGAAAGGGACGTGGTAAAACCAGAACATGGGTAGGCACTATCATATCGCCGTTATCGGATCAGGCCCTGCAGGTTTGAGCGCAGCGGCAAGAGCTGCGCAAAAGGATCAGGAAGCCGGTCGAGACGAACCGACACATGTTTTGCTTGAAGCCTTTTCAGTCCACGCCAAGACGATCCAGCAATATCAGAAGGGCAAATATGTAATGGCCGAGCCCGGCTATCTGAATTTGCGTAGTGATTGTGAGTTTGAGCAGGGAACACGCGAGAATATTCTGGATCGTTGGGCGCAAGGGCTCAATGATAACGGTGTAAATTGCCTTTACAACTCCGAGGTCACCAAGGTGACTGGAGAGCAGGGAAATTTCGCAATCAATGTCAGCGATGGCACATCGCTGACCGCCGAAAATATCGTTCTCGCCATCGGTGTTCAGGGTAACCCGAGAAAATTAGGATCACCCGGTTCGGAACATCCCCTGGTACAGTATCAACTCGACGATCCCGATGAATATCATGGTGAGCATATTATTGTTGTCGGGGCTGGGGATGCAGCGATCGAGAATGCTATCGCACTGACCGCAAACAACAAAGTAAGCATTCTTAATAGAAAAGATGAATTCAGTCGAGCGAAGGAAGGTAATCTGAACGCTATACTGGCGGCCATCAATGATGACAAGGTTACGCTTGAGTGTTTTTATTCGTCAGGTGTCAAACTCGTGGAGCCTGATAACAGTGATCCTTCGATACTGCACGTCACGTTGAATACAGCTGAGGGCGAAGTTAAGGTCGAAGCTAATAGAATCATTGCGCGACTCGGGGCGATACCGCAGCGCGCATTTGTAGAATCGATGGGTATCGAATTCCCCAACAAGAATCCGGAGTCCATGCCAGAGCTGGATAATCACTATCAATCCAATGTGCCCGGCATCTATGTCGTTGGTGCGCTTGCCGGTTATCCACTGATCAAGCAAGCAATGAACCAGGGCTATGATGTCATCGAGTTCATTCATGGCAATGATATTGATCCAGCGGACCATCCGCTTCTCGAATATAGATTTGCCGGTTTGCCGTTTCGACTTGATGTTAACGATCAGGTGGATCGACTACAGCAGATTATTCCGATGCTGCGCCAACTGAACTCTCTGCAGTTCAGAGAATTGCTCATTGAAAGCTCTATGATTGCCAGTTACCCCCCTGGTCTGGAGGTAAAAGAGGCCGAGTCCCGGTTAGCTGAAATAGCGAAAACGCTGGGTGGCTCGAAATCGGAACTACGAATCACTGAGTTGTTAAAAGAGGGGGATGTCATTTACGAACCCGGCCAGTTTGGTACCTCGTTCTATACGATTGTAGCCGGTGAAGTGCAGCTGGAAAAAACCCTTGACAGTGGGGAGCTAGTAAAGACAACACTGAAACGCGGTGAGTTCTTTGGCGAGATGAGTTTATTGTCCGGCCATCCGCGACTGGAGAAAGCCATTGCCGGGACGGGTTGTATCCTTATAGAGACGCCCCGCCGAATCATGCTCAAACTCATCAGTTCAAACGAGGAAGTGGCAGCGGGCATCGAGTGGATCTTCATTGCGCGTGAACTGCAACGTCATTTTGCGCCAACTGCCACAACCAGTGAGCTCAGTGTCTTCGCATCTGACATTGACATCGTTCGTATGCGGGCTGGAGATGTTCTGTACAAGCAAGGCGATGAGGAAGAGTGTTTGTACCTGATCAAGTCCGGTGGCATTACATTATCCAAGAATATTGATGGACAAGAGGTTTTTATCTCGCAGGTTCGCGCTGGCAAAATGATTGGTCATCTGTCGCTGATGGGTCATCCTACCCGCCGCAAGAATGCGGTTGCTACTGTTGAGTCCGAGGCCATACGAATTAATCGTAACGTGTTCAATGCCTTGATGAGGCGTAGTGATGCACCGATATCCACGCTGCAAAGTTATGTCACCTCGCAAATATCCACCGATACACGAATGGAGGTTCGTCCTGAAGCAGCTGCGTCCATGGATTTTCTAATGGACAACGGCCTAGGTGAAGCCACCAATACGTTGATTATTGATGAATCCCTGTGTGTTGGTTGTGATAACTGTGAAAAAGCCTGTGCTGAAACCCATGGCGGGATAACACGACTCGATCGTCGCCTTGGGCCCACCTTTGCAAATATCCATATACCCACTTCGTGCCGGCATTGTGAGCAGCCGCACTGTATGAAAGATTGTCCGCCGAACGCCATTCGTCGGGCTGAATCGGGCGAGGTGTTTATCAATGACTCGTGTATAGGCTGTGGTAACTGTCAGATCAATTGCCCATACGATGTGATACGCATGGTCAAGCCGCCACCCAAGAAGCCGGGATTGATAACATGGATGCTGCTCGGATTGGGTGGTGGTCCCGGCGAATCGAAAAACAGTCAGAAAGGTGGTGACGCTAGTGCGATAAAGAAGGCGGTGAAATGCGATGCCTGCGTGGATCTGCCAACCGGCCCCGCTTGTGTTCAAGCCTGTCCTACCGGGGCAGCGCTGCGAGTTGGACCGGCTCAATACGTCGAACTCGTTGAGGAAAAGCAGCGATGATGCACACGGGAATTCTTGAATATCGAGCCGCCCGATATCTATGGGTGTCGATTGCACTGATTGCCATCTGCATTGGTATTTACCTCAGTCAATCAGGTGGTGAACAGCCTGCCAACGGAGGCACGTGGCAGGGATATACTACAGGTACCTTGGGGGCGCTACTGATTCTCTGGTTGTCGTTGCTTGGTGTGCGCAAACGTCGTTACCGGTCCACGGTTGGTTCAGTTGCCGGCTGGACATCAGCACATGTCTATCTGGGGGCATCGGTCATTGTGATTGGCACGCTGCATAGCGCCGGTCAGCTGGGTTGGAACATTCATACTCTCGCCTACGTCCTGATGTGTACAGTTGTCATCAGTGGTTTTTTCGGTATCTACTACTACATGTCAATACCTGGCAAATCATTGCAAAATCGCGGTGGTCGATCGCGCGAAGCATTGTTTGAGGAACTGCACAACCTGGACTTGGAAGGGCGAGCCGCCGCCGAGCTTTGTACAAGCGAAATTGCTGCTGGAGCCACCAGCGCAATTGAACGCACCAACATTGGCGGTGGTGTTCTTGCTCAGTTACTGCGTTCTGATTACTCAAAAATGAGTGTGCTTTCCGACGGCAAACCAAAAATTGTAGAAAATGCTGATCAGGCGAGAGTGCTTGCCATGATCGCTGCACGCATTCCTGATGCCCAACGACAATCCGAAGTTCAACCGCTCAGCAATCTCATGTCCATCATGGGACGACGACAGGCAGTCATTCGCCGCATCGTTCGGGATATTCAACTGCAAGGTTTGTTGAAAGTGTGGTTGTACCTTCACATACCACTAACAGTAGCGCTGATCGTGTCGTTAATTGCGCACATTGTTTCCACCTTTTTGTACTGGTAGGCGTTTTTCGATTAAATGGAAATTCTGATACGACAAACCAGCGGTGCCAATAGCGTTGATGCGATATTCACTGATGTTGCGTTGGATATCAAGACACTGCGTATCGGAAGCGCTCCTGATCAGGAACTGCAACTGGTGGGTGCAGGCATGTTCCCGAACCATGCTGAGCTTGTAAAAAGCGGAAATGGAGCGAGAATAGTCTGCCGACGCGGATCCTTTGTATCAGTCAATGGTACTGAGGGTGATAAATTCGATCTCGTCGCGGGTGATATCATCGAATTCGGTGGTAACAAGATAGAGGTGGCGACGGCTCCCGAAGGATTCGATGTTGCTCTAATCGTCAGCAAGACTAGCACCAGCGAGCAGGTGCTATACGAACAGGCATACAGAACGGATTTATCGCAAACCAGACTGGCGCCAAGGCTTTTCGGTTGGGTTTTGACGTTGACCGTGCTGGCCATAGCGGTGGTCATACCGTTGGCCTACCACTATCTGTCCAAGTCGGACAGCAACATGGAAGTGGCGAGTCTCTCCTGGCCAATCAGCGATACAATATGGACCAGCGGTCCTCTGCACGAGGCACACGCTTCATTGGATGAGAGTTGTAACAGTTGTCATGTGAAACTGTTTCAGAGAGTGACTAACGAGTCCTGCCAGAATTGTCATGACGATACGCCAGACCATATCATTGCTGTTGCAGCAAACGAACACCTACCCATAGAGATGAATGGTACTTGTGCCGGTTGTCATCGGGAACACAACGAGCCAGTATCGAGTTTGATTATTACCAGTAACACTCTTTGCGTTGATTGTCATGCACCACATGATCTGAAGACTGAGTCATCGACGCTGGCGCGTGTTGAAGGTTTTGGGGTCGGTACGCATTCAGCGTTTCAGGTCAGTCTGTTGAAGCCGCCAGAGGGCGGATCGTATGACGTGACGGATGAATGGGAGGTACATCGCGAACCACTGGAAGGGGCGGTAGAAAATTCTCAGCTAAAATTCGACCATGAAGTGCACTACGATTCCAGCAAGGTCATGCTGAATGGGGATAGTGAACTCACCTGTGGTCATTGCCACGAAGCCAGTGTTGATGGCGAACATTTCGAAGAGATTCAATTCGAGCAGAACTGTGCCAACTCAGGTTGTCATGAGTTGGATCTGGATCCGCGCAATCGTATGCCACATGGCCTTCCCGATGTGACTGTCGCGGCCATTGAAGGCTTCTACTTGCGTAAGTTCGGTAACCCGGACAAGGTCGAATCCACCGGGGTAAGAGATCGTCGAAGAGTCCTTGATAGATCTGACAGTCAGGATGAAGAATGCTCGGGTAATGCGTATGAGTGTGCTCGAGAGCTTGCGGCACGCAAGATAAAACAGCAATTTACAACGACCGGTTGTGTTACATGCCACACGGTCAATGACGCTGGCGGTGACGTACTGGATCGATATCAGGTGGCTGTCGTCAAATTAAACGGAGACTATCTGGCCAATTCCAGTTTTGATCACCTGGCTCACGGGGTTCTGGTGGAGCCAGGTAGCGTTGATACCTACACGGGAGACGACTCTTGCGTGTACTGTCACGAGGCACCGACTTCCTCAACAAGTTCAGATGTACTCATTCCCACAATTGATAACTGCACGACTTGTCATAACGGCCCGGAACGTAAACTAAACGTCCCCTTGGGTTGTATTGACTGTCACGCGTATCATCGGGCATTATGACCAGAGAAGGAGAGAATCTGCTTATGGTTGCGCTGCGTAGGCTGTTGGTTACATCCATAGTGATGTCACTAACCATAGTTGTCAGTAGTTGCGAAGACGGGACACCGTCCGGCGATCCTAGTGGAGCAGATCCAACCGTCGGTTGCGATGGTAGTTGCTTCGAATCAGGCGAGTTTCTCACCGTTGCCAATGTTGAGCAAATCATTGCGCAAGCTGTGCAGGAGGCGCGTGCACGCAATGTGAATGCGACTATCGGTGTCGTCGACAGAGTCGGTAACGTTCTAGGCGTCTACCGGATGGGAGACAGGCGCGAGCGATTTGTTGTTCTCTCAACAGACTTCACTGATGCGGATGGCATTATCGATGCCGCGTTAGATCAGAGCTACGCGATCACAGGTGGGCTTGAAGGAATAAAACTTCCTGAGGCAGATGATTCTGGTGGTGGTGCATTGGCTGAAGTCAACCTGGATCATCTGGCAGCGGTTACCAAAGCGATTACCGGCGCGTACCTGTCAACAGAAGGAATGGCTTTCACCAGTCGCACCGCTAATCAGATTGTGCAAGAGAACTTCAACCCGGGTGAGGATTTCCAGCCGGGAGGTCCCTTGTTTGGCGTTCAGTTCAGTCAATTGGGATGTTCTGACTTCACGCCTTTCCAGCAGGATCAGTTTACCGCTACCGGCCAATTCGCCGTGGGCCCCAGAGCGTCACCGCTTGGACTAGCCGCAGACCCCGGGGGGCTGCCTCTTTACAAGAATGGTGCTCTGGTTGGTGGCGTAGGTGTTATGGCAGACAGCGTTTACGGGATCGACAAATTCATCGCAGACCTTGACAACGACATAGATGAAACCATAGCGATTGCTGGTACCTTCGGTTTTGGCGCACCGCTGGATCGACGTGATCGCGTAACGGTAGAGGGCAAAGTCTTTCGCTATTCGGACGCTGACTTCGACAATCTCATAACGAACCCTGCGCAAGCCCCGGCTCTATCAACCATTGATGCAAGCGTCGGAAGCCTTGTCGCCGTGCGAGGGTTTACTAACGGAGCTGTCAAAGCAGGCACAGTCTTCGGGCAACCCGAATCAGGAATACGTGCAGCGGATGGAACATCTGCGGGAGAGGCATTCGATGAATCTCTGGATGCTTTTATTTTCGTTGATCAGAACAATCAACCACGATTTCCCCCCGTAGACAGTGCGGATTCCACGCTTACTGCTGAACAGCGTCTTAGCGCAACGGATGTCACATCGATCCTGACTAATGCTCTTGCTATTGCAAATCGCGCACGTGCACAAATCAGACGCCCACTCGGTACACCTGCGAGGGTTACGATCTCTGTTGTCGATACCCGAGGGGAGGTGCTTGGTGTTATAAGAGGTCGAGATGCTCCTGTGTTCGGTGCTGACGTATCATTGCAAAAAGCTCGCACTGCGGCATTTTTTTCCAGTCCTGATGCAGCGGCTTACTTTGAAACTCCAACGCTGACCGATCCAGTTGCTTTCGAGCCATCGAATAATTTTCCATTGGTCACTTATGTACAGCCGGGTACTATCCGTGGTCTTCCGCGACTGGTTACGTCAGACATCACCGATTATGTTACTGATGTACAGGCGTTTATTTCCCCGACCGCACTGACTGATGGCGCGTTTGCCTTTTCTGACAGAGCGGGTGGAAATTTATCGCGACCATTCTTTCCAGACGGCATTAACGGTGCCGATCCAGGACCATTTAGCAAGCCCGAGGGTGAGTGGAGTGTTTTCTCCACAGGTTTGCAACTTGATGTCTCGTACAACGCAATACTCACAGGCGTATTGTTCGCGGCAGGCAACTCGGATGATGGCGTTTCCACAGTTCCCCCTCTGACGGACTCTCAAGTACCCAGGCCGCCATTTGCGGGCGGTTGTGCAGGTAAAGGTCTGGCCACGCTCAACAGACCACCTGTTAGTGAAGTTGCCGATTCTCGCCTCGCCAATGGTTTACAGATTTTCCCGGGAAGCGTTCCCATATACCGGGGTAATACACTGGTCGGGGCCATTGGTATTTCCGGTGACGGTGTAGATCAGGATGACATGATTGCTTTTCTTGGCGTGCACAATGCTGGTCTCGAAGTTGGTGGTTTCGGCAACGCTCCTATGGAGATGCGTGCAGATCAGTTAACACCACAGGGAGTGAGGCTGCGCTACGTGCAATGCCCACAGTCGCCGTTCATCAATTCAACGGAGGACAACGTCTGTGATGGCCTCTAAAAGCATGGAAATCCTCGTTCGAGGTACAACACTGTGAATAAATTCAACGGCAGACTTACCTTTGTCAGTTCCGTCTTGTCAGTGACAGCTTTTGGTACGCTGTATCTGACGATCCCGACTCTGGCGATGCTACCGGGCGTTGCATCAGCGCAATCTTGCTATGTTGATGATCGCGGTCGAATCGTTACTCGTCGCCGGCCGGGTTTCAGGCCGATAGAGTGTCCCGGTTCCGAAGCTGCACCGGTTGAGCCGACAACGGCACCCGTTCAGCAGAGTGATGAGAATGTTCCGGAAGCTCCAGCAACTGTGGATGCTCCTGCACCCAATCAAGGCAACGACCAATCTGCGTCACCTGACGTTCCTGCGAACAATCAAAGTACGCAGCAGCCTGCCGCGCCAGAGGCGCAGTTGTTTACATTACCCGGGCGTAGAGGCACACCTGCAAACGAAGATCGCCCAGGGGCGGTGAGTCCCAGGGGACAGCGGTTGAAAAATCCAGTGTCGCCCATTCCCAAGCCCTCATTGGCTGACTTCCAAACATCGATTCCGATCCCCGATCGTTGGGTCATTGTTGATGAGCTGGGTTACAAGGAGTCATTGTGGGATCCATACAATCGCAACCCGTTGAAAGCTGATCGACCTGTTGGCAATGAATGGTTCTACAATGTGGCGGTTATCTCCGATTCAATTGTGGAATTGCGTGATGTTCCGACACCTGTAGGAAGTTCATCGACACTCACAGCTGGGGAGATAGATGTGTTCGGTGGTCAGGAGCAAACTCTGGCTGTGCAGAATGTCGCCGTCGAATTTGTCTACTACAAAGGCGATACCGTGTTTCGTCCACCGGATCATGAATTCAGGTTAACGGCGGCATTTAACATCAATCACGCTATTCTTGAAGAGATTCAGGGCGTTAACGCTGACCCAAGAGACGGAGAAACCCGAACGGACTCCCAGTTGGGTATTCAGGCTGCTTTCTATGACAAACACCTGAGGAATGTTTCTGACAGGTACGATTTTGATAGTCTTCGAATAGGTATTCAGCCGTTCAATAACGATTTTCGTGGATTTCTTTTTCAGGACAACCAGTTCGGCGTTCGTCTGTTCGGTATTAGAGACAATAACAAGTGGCAGTACAATCTGGCCTGGTTTCGCCGCATTGAAAAGGACACCAACAGCGGCCTTAATGACCTGGGAAGAGGTTTGCGAAACGATGACGTCTTTGTAGCTAACCTCTATCGACAGGATTGGCCGGTATTAGGCTTTATCTCTCAGGCGTCTGTGCTGTATAACCGCAATACCGAAGACGAGTTCCACTACAACGAGAACGAGTTTATTGAACGTCCTGCCTCACTCGGATTTGAAGCACCCCGTAACTATGATGTGTTGTATCTGGGTTATAGCGGTGATGGGCATTTTGGTCGCTTGAACGTCACTACATCCAACTATTTTGCAATTGGTAGTGAAACCCGAGGCGTGTTCGTTACTGATCCGGTCGATATATCTGCGTTTTTTCATGCCAGTGAACTATCAATGGACTTTGACTGGTTCAGACCCAGAGTGTCCTTTATCTATGCCAGTGGCGATAGCGATCCCTTTGATGATGTAGCAACCGGGTTTGATGCTGTTTTCGAAAATCCGATTTTTGCGGGAACAGATACCAGTTACTGGAACAGGCAGGCAGTGCCGCTTATAGGCGGTGGCCGCGTAACGATCTCAGGTCGGAATTCGCTGCTGAACTCCCTGCGCTCCTCCAAGGAAGAGGGGCAAAGTAATTTCACTAACCCGGGACTGGTGCTGTTAGGGGTTGGTGCTGACATGGATCTGATGCCTTCCCTGAGGTTGAGCGTCAGTGTGAACAGTTTGTTCTTCGACAAGACTGAGGTTTTGGAGGCGGCTCGAAACCAACCCGACATTGATAAGGATATTGGATTGGATGCCTCTGTATCACTAACCTACCGTCCGCTGACATCACAGAACATTGTTTTGCGAGGCTCATATGCCACCTTGTTACCAAGCGCTGGATTTGACGACCTGTTTCCCGATGAAACGGCGGGCTATTTCTTTTTTAACGCAACGTTGAATTACTAAGGTTGGACTATGTATACAAATAAAACGATGGAAGGTAATCAACGTGCCCCAAGCGTGTTCCAGTGGTTGAGTACTGGGATGCTTGTTCTGGCGGCAATGTTTTTCAATCCCTTGCACGCAGCTTCCGGTGAGAGTCCGGTTAAGCGTGACTACGCATTTACCCCTGCTGCGCCTGCTGAGCAAGGAACCGCGGATGTACAACGGAAAAGTGCAGGTTGCGTAACGTGTCATGTCGACAACGATCTGCCGTCCATGCATGCCAATCCAGCTGTCAAGATTGGTTGCGTCGATTGTCATGGAGGTGATAGTGACGTTGCCAGATCAGCAGGGGTCGAGCCCGGTTCCGCCGAGTATATTTCGGCAACTGAAGAGGCGCATGTGCTGCCCTTGTATCCAAAATCCTGGGATTATCCTTCCAGTGCCAACCCTGAGCGAACCTACACGCTACTTAACAAGGAAAGTCGGGAATTTATTCGTTTCATCAACCCGTCAGACTATCGAGTTGCTAGTGATGCATGCGGTGCCTGTCATCAGGACATCATCGAAGCCTCGGTGCGCAGTATGCATTCAACAGGTGCGATGTTGATGGGCGGCGCTGCGTACAATAACGGCATCCTGCCTTATAAAAAATACAACATCGGTGAGGCTTACGATGAGAACGGGGTGGGCGTCAAGCTGCTTGGACCGACAATTCCAGATGAGCTGAAAGATGAAGCTGACGCAGCTGGCATATTGCCGTATCTCTATCCCTTACCGGCATGGGAAACGGTAAAACCGGGTGATAACTTTCGCGTGTTTGAGCGTGGCGGAAGAAACATTACCAACCTTTTCCCTGAAACCGGCATTCCGGGTGCACTCGGGCTTGTTCAGCGACTTGAAGAACCCGGCCGACCGGATATTCGACAGTCCAACCGAGGACCAGGCACAGGTGCTCGAATATCGGTACCTCTCATCAATATCACGAAGACGCGTCTCAATGACCCGCTCACCTGGTTCATCGGCACAAATGATCAACCCGGTGACTACAGACAGTCGGGTTGTGCTTCTTGCCATGTGGTATACGCGAATGATCGTGAGCCGGCACATTCTGGTGTCTACGCGCAATTCGGCCATGGTGGCCTGACACAGACAAACGATCCCACCATCCCGCGTGAAGAGGATGGGCATCCGTTAAAGCATGCGTTCACACGCGCAATACCGACCAGTCAATGCATGTCATGTCATATGCATCAACCGAATATGTTCATGAACACCTATATGGGTTACACCATGTGGGACTATGAATCAGATGCCCCACGTATGTGGCCGGAAGAGCAGCAATATCCGACAGCGGCCGAAGAGTGGGCGGTTCTGGACCGTAATCCGGAAGGTGCAGCTACACGTGGGAAATGGGCTGATGTCGAATTTCTCAAAGGCGTTTGGGATCGTAATGATGAAATGCAGGACACTCAGTTTGCTGACTACCATGGTCACGGCTGGAATTTTCGAGCGGTGTTCAAACGCGATCGCAAGGGCAATTTGCTGGATGCCGAAGGCACGATTGTCGACGATGACGATCCGGATAAATTCGACAAGGCGGTGCATATGTCATCCACTCACATGGATGCTGGGATGCACTGCGTCGATTGCCACTTCTCGCAGGACAATCATGGCAACGGTCATATTTACGGTGAAGTTGCTTTGGCCGTAGAAATTGGTTGTAAGGACTGTCACGGTACCGCACAGGAATATCCCAACCTGTATACATCAGGACCTGCTGCACTGGATGGCGGGCAGGACTTGTTGGCATTACGTACCCCTGATGGCCGACGCAGGTTCTCATGGCGCGGCGACATGCTGTTTCAGGCGTCATCGCTCGATCCCGATCTCGAATGGCAGATGAGTTTGGTTAAGGACACGGTCAACCCTGATCATCCTGAATACAACGCCAAGGCGGCGCGATCGAAGACAATGAGTAAGAACACAAGCACTCAGGATTGGGGGCCGGCAGTGTCTCCAGACAATCTGGCGCATTCGAACGAAGAGATGGAATGTTATGCCTGTCATACGTCATGGACGACCACCTGTGGCGGCTGTCACTTACCGATCGAGGCAAATCGAAAGACGCCAAGACACCACTATGAAGGCGGCGAATCAAGAAACTTCGCCTCTTACAATCCTCAGGTTGCCAGAGATCAGATGTTCGCTCTGGGTCGTCGCAGTCCGAACAAGGATGGCGGCAAGATAGCGCCCGTTCGTTCATCGTCAGCATTGATTTTGTCATCGACTAATGCCAATCGTGAAAAAATCTATGTGCAGCAACCGCCTATAGCAGCCAGTGGATTCAGTTCGCAGGCCTTTAACCCGCACTTTCCACACACTACGCGAAAGACTGAAACCAAGGAATGTGAAGATTGTCATTTGTCAGCCAGTGGCGACAACAATGCGATCATGGCGCAGTTGCTGCTGCAGGGTACAAACTTCATCAATCTGGTTGGTTATCACGCGTATGTCGGTGGTGACGGTGGCATCGCAGGCATTCAGGTGACCGAATGGGATGAGCCACAAGCGGTCATTGGCAGCTACCTGCATCAGTATGCGTATCCGGACTGGTTCCAGGAACATCAGGACAACAATCAGGTGCTGAAAACAAGTCACAAACACAGCGCAGGGAAGTCACAGTGCTTGCAGTTGCGTGGAGAGTATCTGTACGTAGCCGAGGGAAAGAAGGGGATGCGTGCCTATGACGTGGCGAGTATCGCAAACAAGGGATTCTCTCAGCGAATTGTTACTGCACCTGCCAGCTCACTTGGCCACGATACTCATGTGCCTTCACGCAACGCTACCTGTGTCCTGTTGCCAACCACACAGCCCATAGCGCCTGTAAAGAATCAGGGTGAGCTGATGCGAGAGACCAACATGGAACAACCATTCCATCCCTTGTTCAATTACGCATTCATTTCAGATGCCAATGAGGGATTGATTCTTGTTGACGTTAATACACTGGTAGATGCCGAGCCACGAAACAATTTCTTCAGACGTGCACTTACCTGGAATCCTGACAACGTACTTGATGGTGCGCAGCACTTGAGTATCGGTGGACACTATTTGTATATTTCTGCCAATCAGGGCGTGGTGGTAGTTGATATTGATGATCCAATGAATCCGGAAGTGGTCAACATTATTCCAATGAATGATGTTCGTGCCACCATGCTGCAATTCCGTTATCTTTTTGCGACCACTGCTGAAGGCTTGATGGCTATAGATGTCTCAGACCCACGCCGTCCTCGAATTACGGAAAATAACGTAATTCCGATAGCCGATGCACGCAAGGTGTTTGTGTCGCGAACCTATGCCTATGTGGCTGCTGGTGCCGACGGACTGATTATTGTTGATGTTGAAAAACCAGAAGCAATGCGCGAGTATCAGCGATTTTCTGAAGGTCTTGAGGACAGTCAGGATGTGATTGTTGGCAGCACCAACGCATCGTTGTTTGCGTACGTTGCGGATGGACGTGGGGGATTGAAAGTCATCCAGCTAACTTCGCCAGATTTGCAGCCCAAGTTCTACGGGTTTAGTCCTGAGCCAAAACCGCAACTGATTGCTCGTCACTCTACTGGAAAACGATTGCTGAGTTTGTCTCGACCGCTGGAGCGTGATCGCGGCGTAGATGAGTCGGGGAATCAGATTGCAGTCTTCGGCAGACGTGGTTCCAGGCCGTTAAACAATGAAGAGATGCGCAAGATGTATCTGGATGACCAGGGACTTCCATGGGTTGTTCGTAACAATGAGTCCCAGTAATGAAATGACTGGAATGAATAATGTGAGATGGATAGGTAACGTACTTCAGTTGCTGGTTGGAGCTGTGTTAGCCCTGCTCAGCAGTCAGTCAATTGCCGTGGACATATTTGCCGATACCCACCTGGGTGCTGCAACGTGTGCGACGAGTCAGTGCCACGGCAAAAATAACGCGCAGGCTGATCGCAACGTCAATCTCAACGAATACACAACCTGGATTGACGGCGACAGGCATTCGATTGCCTATCAGACTCTTTTGACCGAGGATTCCCAACGCATTGCAGCCAACTTGGGAATAAACAGGGCAGAAACTGCCGGAATTTGTCTTGACTGCCATGCGGATAATGCACCTGCGGACAAACGTGGACCGAAATTCCAGGTCAGCGATGGAGTGGGTTGTGAAGCCTGTCATGGAGGCTCCGGGCGTTGGATAGAATCACATACAGATCCGGATGTAACTCACGCTAAAAATCTGGCAGCGGGAATGGTTGCTACCGAACTTGCCGATGTTCGCGCAGAGGTTTGTTTGTCATGCCACCTGGGAACAAAGGATAAATTTGCAACGCATACCATCATGGGAGCTGGGCACCCGCGCTTGAGTTTCGAGCTGGATTTATTTACCGCTAACCAGCCTGCACACTACACAGTTGATACTGACTACGTTGAACGTAAAGGCGAGATTCCCAGCTTTAATTTATGGTTGACAGGGCAGTTCGAAAGTGCAGAGCAGTATTTAACTGTGGGTATTGAGCGTTTGCATGATGGTGTTGGCATGTTTCCGGACTTCGCATTTTTCGACTGCCAAAGTTGTCATCATTCATTGAAAGATACGCGTTGGAGTAAACAACGAACAGACGGTGTGCAACCGGGGAGTCTTCGCTTGCATATGCCTAATTTGGTGATTTTGGATGCGGTAGCCAGAGCGTTAGGGTCTGATAACCTTCAAACGTCATTACAAGGCGCGAAAATAAGCACTATAAAATCTGCTCAGCGTAGCAGGCAAGAATTTAATGAGGCTGCGCAGATTATGCTGGAAAGTCTCGCGATTGCCAGGGCTAACTGGGATCGCGATTTTTCCAACGATGAAATAGGTGCGGTACGCCGAGCGTTGTTGGATAATGCAGCGGCAGATCGTGCCAGCGATTACGCAGAAGCTGAGCAGATATATTATAGTTTTGAAAGCCTGTGCTACACCTTGGACGAAATTGATCGCTGTACGGTTGCGTTGGACCAGCTGTTTGAAACGATTTCCGATAGTGTTTCCTATAGCCCTCGGAATTTTGCTCGCCTTTCCAGGACATTGGCTAAAGACTTTTAACGAATAACCAGACGCGCAGTGAGAGAAATGAGTATCCAGAGGACAGTGTCATGAGCGAAGTGGACGAAAGCAAGGCACACTTACGCAGAGTATTTGATGGCAAAATGTACGAACTCGATGGTGAAATGATCATTGGTCGACTATCTGATTGCGATATCATGCTTGAAAAGGAAAGTGGCGCTTCGCGCAAGCATGCGCGTTTCACTGTGATTGAGCCCGATGTCTATGTGACTGATCTTGGCTCGCTCAACGGTACTCTCGTTAATGGCAAGGCAATTGCGGATGAAGCGAGACTAGCCAGTGGTGACATATTGATATTCGATGAGAACGAATATGAAATCCTGATTCCATGGAAACGGATGGAGCCGGAAGAAGATCCAAATGTGACGGTTTTTATAAATCGCGAAGACATTGAAGAACAGCTGATGACCAAACCGGGAATCAAACCGGTCAAGATCGAGCAATTCGAACCCGTCGAGTCAAAACCGCTGAGTGATGCGGTAGAAAAGGCATCAACCAACGTTATGGTAGAGGATGCTCCGGCAGAGCATGATGCTCCGGCAGAGCATGATGCTCAGGCAGAGCATGATGCTCAGGCAGAGCGTGATGCCCAGGCAGAGCGTGATGCCCAGGCAGAGCATGATGCCCAGGCAGAGCATGATGCCCAGGCAGAGCGTGATGCCCAGGCAGAGCGTGAGCGTCAAGCCCACGCAGCTAGTACAGCGAAAGCAGAAGCTGACGCCAAAGCAGCAGCAGATATGAAAGCTGCTGCTGATGCCAAAATTGCGGCTGACGAAAAAGCCGCCGCTGAGATTAAGGCTGCTGCTGACGCCAAAGCTGCCGCCGATGCGAAAGCAGCGGAAGAAATAAAAGCGGCCGCCGATGCGAAGGCAGCAGCCGACTTAAAGATTGCAGCTGATTTAAAGGCTGCTGCTGATGCAAAAGCTGCTGCAGATGCTAAAGCTGTGATGCCAGGTTCCTGGTCTGGATCGGCTGCCGTTGACAA
Organism: Granulosicoccus sp.; assembly: GCA_045106195.1. Taxonomy (GTDB): domain Bacteria; phylum Pseudomonadota; class Gammaproteobacteria; order Granulosicoccales; family Granulosicoccaceae; genus Granulosicoccus. The sequence goes on along the minus strand of JBGCEH010000009.1, from coordinate 313,201 downwards.
TTCCGAGATCACCAGATTCGTGACTCCGGGGATGCTTAACGACGCGCTGACACCGCAGGTGGATCATGATGCTTTTGCTGTACCGACTATCGTTGTTAAAAACGGTGACAATGTGGGTGCGCAGTTTCAGTTGGTCGGTGACAAGACAGAGTGGAGTATCGGATCAAGTCCTGAACGTGATCTGACATTTGCTGAATCGGGAGTTTCAACGAATCATGCAGCCATAGTTAGAGAGGGATCAAAATGGAAGCTTGTTGATCAAATGTCGCTTAATGGCACGTTCGTAAACGATGATCCGACCAATATCAGGTTCATCAATAGTGGTGATAATTTACGATTTGGTCCGGTTCATTGCCTGTTTGTAGTTCCCACAGGCTATGTTGGAACACAACAATCGGGTAACAAAGCGAAAAAAGGTATCGCCCTGTGGAAGATTGCTGTGCCCATTGCTCTATTGTTAATTCTTGGTGGTGGATATTTCGCCTACAGCACCGGACTTCTTTCTACTGGCGCTGCACCATCAACGACGAGCGCTCAATGATATGACAACCGGGTAGTTTTACAGAGCCGTCTCAATGAAAGAAAGCCTCGATTCCGGACGTACCTGGCTTCTCTTGGCTTACAGAGAGATTTGTGAATTGCAGCAATCCCAGCGTATTGGTCAACGTACACAGTCTGACACCTGCGTACGAAGTGAAGCAACAGACATTTATGTGACCTCGCCAGTAGCAGATATGCATTGTCTGTCCCGCTGCCAATCTGTGTGACATCATGAAGAAACCCATTTTCTTCGAAACGGCCGGTGTTAGCGATATTGGCAAGCAGAGGCAACTCAATGAAGATTCTTTGACCTCAAATGATGAATTGGGTTTGTATGCGATTGCTGACGGGATGGGCGGGCACATGCACGGGGATGTTGCCAGTCAGGTTACGATTGATACCTTGACTCGGGAGATTTCCAGACTCTACAACGCCACGAGAGAACTTGAAAAGCAGGAAGATTGCTACGAAACAGTCGAAAATGCCATAACGACTTGCAATGATCTGGTTTTGCAGAAGAACCTTGAGATTCACGCCAACCTTGGCGAGGGTATGGGAAGCACATTGGTAGGCGCCTATTTCCTGAAAAATAGTATGAAGGCGATTACGTTTAACGTTGGTGACAGTCGCATCTATCGTTTGCGAGATGGTGACTTGACTCAGTTAACGCGCGATCACACCTTGTATCAGGAATGGGTTGACGCTGGTGGTCATGGTATGGCTCCATCAAAGAGTATTCTGATAAATGCGGTTGGTTTGGTAGAAGACTTATCTGCTGACATCAAATTGGAGAATGTGACCAGTGGTGATATGTATTTACTCTGTTCAGATGGTTTGAGTACTTTGGTCGATGACAAGACTTTGCAGAAATCCTTGTCTGACAACTGCAAGCTTCCAGTTGCGACTGTATGTAAGCAGCTTGTTGACTTAGCCAATATAAACGGTGGTACTGACAATATCTCAGTAATCATTATTCGAGTTAACGGCAATGCCATCACAGAATCGGTCGTTAACACAGACACTCAGATAACAGAAATTCGGAATAAACGTGGTTAGGCAAAAAATAGTAAAAGTAGTCATACTTTGTTGTGCGATGCTCGGTTTGTCCTCTTTTTTGTATGCAAGCGAGGCGAAGAAACCGGAAGACAACAGCGTATTGCTCGAAGAAGGTGGGCTTCAATTTTCCGGGACACGTTTGTCAGCGTCTGAAATGAATCAGTTAAGTAGTGACTTGAAATCGCACCTCGACTCAAACTCTACAGAGTTAACTATCGTTCTAGACAAGGCGAGTCGACTACTAAATGACAAGATGTTTGCTGAAGCTGATGAATTTATTCGTGCTGCCCGCAAAGATCATCCAGATAACCCGGATCTTCTGGTCAGACATGCAGAAGCGCTGGCTGGAGAAAACAACGGATCGCTGGATGGAGAGCCGTTTGAAATCTTAAGTCGATCCCTTGATATCGATATCAGACACAAGCCCAGCTTATGGTTGATGGCGCATTTCAATCAGCAAATTGGTAATCATGAAGCAGCCTTGATTATTCTGAAAGTGCTTAAGGCTGAGATGGGTGAGGAAAGCGACTTTGTGGACGCTGTTGACAGGTCAATTGCGGCCTCAATTGCGCTAATTGAACATATTGGTGTCCCTGAAGAAGAGCCTGAAAAAGCTACGCTCAGCATCCCTGAAAAACCTGTGCTATCGCTTTGGATCTCATTGGATGAAGAAGTCACCGACAGCTTCGAACCTGACGATGTCGTTTTTGTCTATGCGAAGGAAGGTGTGGAGACCGGTCAACCTCTGGCAGTCGCTCGTCGTCAGATATCGGATTTTCCAACGACCGTACTGCTCGACGATTCGATGTCGATGGTGCCGTCGCAAACGTTGAGTTCAACCGAAATGGTGACAGTAGGGGCTCGAGCGTCTCGTTCAGGCACGGCCTTGCCTTATGCTGGGGATTGGGAAGGTGTATTGACTAATGTGCCAGTCAATACCAAACATACTATTCCGATCATCGTGGATTATGAATTGAAATAGTGAGGCGCTGACTCAAAACCGATTTCAACCTTGCGCTATCTATACAACCTGTTTGTCGTGACGATAAGAAAAACAATCCGAAGATGAAAGTAACAGCTATGATTGGCGCGGGAATGGTTGCCCGAACACATGTTGCCGCTTGTACAGCGGCGCGCGAGAAGCTTCGACTGAAAGGTATTTTATCCAGAAGTGGCGAAAAGGCTAGCGCACTTGCCATGGAAGCATCTGGGCTGAGCGGTGATCGCACCGTGGTTTACAAGTCCATTGATGAGCTTGCCGGAGACTCTGAAGTGGATTTTGTCATAGTTGCAACGCCGCCCAACGTGAGGGGTGAGCTCATTAAACCATTGGTCTATGCAGGCAAACACATATTGCTGGAGAAACCTATTGGTCGAAATGTTATGGAAGCCCGTGAGATAGTCACAATGTGCCGCAATGCCGGTGTCACCCTTGGCATTGTCTTTCAGCATCGTGCGCGTATGGCGTCATCTATAGCCAAGGCAATGATTAATGCAGGAAAGTTTGGAGAGCTGGGTCTGGCCGAATTTGATATACCGTGGTGGCGAGATCAAAATTATTACGACGAACCAGGGCGGGGTAGCTATGCTCGTGATGGCGGAGGTGTTCTGATCAGTCAGGCTATTCATACTATTGATCTGGGGCTGAGTCTTGCAGGGCCGGTCAAGTCAGTTTTTGCCATGGCCCGAACATCAAGGTTTCATCAGATGGAATCAGAGGATTTCGTCGTTGCAGGGCTCGAGTTTGACAATGGTGCTATTGGATCGCTCAAGGCCAGTACTGCCAGTTTTCCCGGTAGTTCTGAGTCCATTAATCTATATTTTGAAAAGGCCAGTTTAAATCTTGAAGCAGGGCAGTTGCGCGTGACTTGGCGCAGCGGCAAGGTTGATACCTATGGCGACGAGACCAGTACTGGTGGGGGCGCCGATCCTATGGCGTTTACACATGAGTGGCATCAGCGGGTATTCGAAAATTTCTCGGATGCACTAAGCAACAATTCCGAGCCTCTGGCCAGCGGTGCACAAGCGCTTGCTGCGCATGAGTTGATTGACGCCACCGTTCGCTCGGCAGAGAGCGGTACAATCCAGTATCTAAATACATGAGAACATCCTTGAAATTCGCAGCTATCGGAATTGACCATCGTCATATCTATGGTATGGCACAGAATCTTATCGACGTTGGAGCAGAGTTCGCTGGTTTCTATTCTGAGACCGACCCTGAACCATTGGCAGGATTGCTAAAGCGATTTCCAGATGTCCCCAGAGCAAGCTCACCGGACATTGTCCTTGATGATGAAAGTATTGAGCTTGTCTTGCTTGCGGGCATCCCCAGTGAGCGAGCAGCATGGGCAGTAAGCGCGATGCATGCAGGTAAGGATGTGTTGAGTGACAAGCCAGCGTGTACAACGCTTGAGCAGCTTGATGATGTTCGTTCGTGTGTGGAAAAGACAGGGCGTATCTGGTCAATTGATTTTTCAGAACGCTTTGAAGTGCCTTCCGTCACTCGCGCTACGGAGCTGATTGCAGAGGGTGCAATAGGTCAGGTTGTTCAAACCGTGGGGCTGGGGCCGCACCGACTCAACCGTGCAACGCGTCCTGATTGGTTTTTTGATAAAGAGGCTTACGGGGGGATTCTTACCGATATTGCGAGTCATCAGATTGACCAGTTTCTGTTTTTCACAAGATCTGACGATGCTGAAATCGTTATGGCCAACGTCGGAAACTATGCCAATCAAGGTGATCCGGGACTTCAGGATTTTGGTGAACTTGCGCTTCGCAGTTCTACCGGTCATGGATACATTCGTGTTGATTGGTACACCCCTGATGGCCTTCCAACGTGGGGAGATGGCCGGCTCACTATTCTCGGGACTGAGGGGTACATTGAGCTACGAAAGTATGTCGATGTTTGTGGCGAGGAAGGCACGGATCATTTGATTCTCGTGAATGGCAAGCGTTGCGAGAAAATCAATGCCTCTGATGCCGGGTTACCGTATTTCCTCAATCTGGTAAACGATATTCGTGATCGGACTGAAACAGCAATGAGCCAGAAACATGCTTTTAAGGTGTGTGAACTGGCACTGCGAGCACAGCAATTAGCGGAGTCACGCCTGTCATGATCAGAGTCGCTGTGCTTGGCGCTGGTATCGGTAAGCAGCATCTCGACGGTTATCGTGCATTGCCGGAAATGTTTTCAGTGTCGCTGCTTTGCGATCTGGATGTTTCCAGGGCGCAAATGGCAACCGATGGCGATGCCAGCATTCGCATTGTTGCTGAGATTGCTGAAGTTCTGGCCGATCCTGACATTGACCTTGTTGATATCTGTTTGCCACCTCATCTTCATATGCCCGTTGCCCTGCAGGTTCTTGCATCAGGTAAGCATGCAATCTGTGAAAAACCTGTAGCGCGCTCTTTGGCAGAAGTACAGCAGATGCAGTTGGCAATAGATCAATCCGGAAAAAGAATTTTCCCGGTATTTCAATACCGCTATGGCCTGTCGCTGGCACAGTTCGATGCATTGCGCAGTGCTGGCCTTGCCGGGCGGGCGTTGGTGGCCAGTGCCGAGACTCACTGGAACCGCGAGAGCGACTATTACACTGTTCCCTGGCGTGGCACTTGGAGTGGTGAGGCGGGTGGCGCGGTGCTTGGTCATGCAATCCATAGTCATGATTTGCTTTGTCATATATTAGGCCCTGTGTCTGAGCTCAATGCCTATACAACTACCCGGGTGAACGACATAGAAGTTGAGGATTGTGCTGCTATATCCATGCGTATGGAAAGTGGTGCGCTTGCTACCAGTTCGGTCACATTGGGTTCGGCCAACGATTGTTCACGCCTGCGATTTTGTTTCGAAAGGCTGACTGCTGAGAGCGGGACAGCTCCTTACACTCCGGCAGAGGATACGTGGACCTTTACGGCTCGAGGCTCGACAACTCAAGAAGATGTGGATCGGATCGTACGTTCAGTTGTAACGCCAGCGGCGGGATTCACTGGGTATCTTGTGTCCGTTGCTCAGGCACTTTCAGGCAGTGCCGGACGTGAGGTGTCTTTTGAGGATGGTCGACGGTCTATTGAATTTGTAACAGCCGTTTACTTGTCTGCACGTGAAAATCGTGCGGTCAGACTACCTGTAACCAAGGATGAGCCATTTTTCGATGGGTGGGTACCAAGCGAAAAATAATATAAAAGCCTTTAGTCAATATTCAACGTGTAAGCACCCATTCCTGATCAAGTGTAAGCACCGATCAGGCCGTCACGGCACCAGCAAGGTCGTTGGACCACCGCACGTATATTAGAGATATCGGATATTGAATGAAGTTGCGTCAAGACCCTGTCAACTTGAACGGTAGTCGTAGAGTTGTTTAACCTCGGGTGTAGTGTGAGCTTGACGTAGATTTTGTATTGACACGAATAATGTGTCATGTAACTGATCCTGCCTCCAGCCCGGCATCAATGGCAGTCAGAATGTCGCTGACATCCTGTTCAGTCACGATCAATGGTGGCGAGAGGATCATATTGGGCCCGGATACGCGCACCATCACGCCATGCTGATAGATGACTTCCTGTATGCGGCCAGCGGTCGATTTATCCAAAGGAGTTTTCGTTGTTCTATCGCCTACAAGTTCAATCGCACTCATCAAGCCACGGCCCCCTCGCACATCACCGACCAGTTCATGCTTTAATCGTAGCCGGTTCAGCCCGTCGAACAGTTGCGTACCACGAACATCAGCATTGGCGGGTACATTCAGTCGCTTTGTCTCTTTCAGACAAGCCAGAGCTGCTGCTGCCCCTACGGGATGGCCCGAGTAGGTATAGCCATGCCCAACGAATCCTGCGGCGGTATTATCGTGTTCGAATACGTCTACTACTTGTTGAGAAAGCATGACTGCACCAAACGGAAAATAGCCGTTGGTAATGGCCTTGGCGGTACACATCATATCCGGCTGTACGCCCCATAGTCGAGAGCCGGACCAGGCGCCAGTGCGACCATAAGCGGTAATAACTTCATCGGACAGTAGCAGGATGCCATGGCGAGTACACACTTCCCTTACCATTGGCATGAACGTCTCATGAGGAACAACAACGCCGCCAGCGCCGAGAATAGGTTCCATAATGAACGCGGCAATCGTATCGGCACCCTGAAAGGCAATCTCATCTTCAAGTGCTGCTATACACAGTTGTGCCAGCTTGGCAGGATCACTTTCGTTGAATGGATTTCTGTACGTGTAGGGCGCGGGAATATGAAAGCAGCCCGGTAGCAAAGGCTCATAGGCTGCCCGAAAGTTGGCATTGCCATTAACACTGGCCGCAGCGGTATGCGTGCCATGGTAGCCCTTTTTCAAACTCAGGTACTTTACGCGTCCGGCTTCGCCGCGAATCTTGTGATATTGGCGAGCTAGTCGCAGAGCTGTTTCTACACTGTCGGAACCACCGGATGTATAAAAAGAGGTACTCATGCCGTCAGGTGCAAAGAACTCAGACAGCTCATAAGAGAGCTCTATGATCGCATCGTTGGTAGTACCCCGAAACGTGGAGTAGTAGGGTAGCGTCTCCAACTGTTCTGCAATGGCCTTTTTGACCGGATCAGCCGAGAATCCCAAATTGACATTCCACAACCCGCCTACGGCATCAATGACCTCGTGTCCATCGATGTCTCTCAACCGAACGCCGGCGGCACTGGTAATGATTTTTGGTGGATTGTCATGACTATCTTTTGGATGAGCCATGGGATGCCACATGTGCCGGGCATTGTTTTCTTTTAAAAAGTTGGATGCATTCATGCGTTGGCTATTCGGGGGGGAATGGAATCGGCGTCAAGTGACAACAGGGTATCTGTCCATATCCGGTCAAGTACTTCAGGTATTGTGCCGCCCCAGCTCACTGTGATCTGGCGGGCAGCCTGAATGAGTTCAGCTTTGATATTGTCAATGCTTGCAGCGTCTATGCGGGTGGCCACACAGGCCACTGCTACAGAGCCAGCAACTGCGTTTGAAGAATCAAACAAGGGTGCGCCTACACCAAATACTCCTTCTTCATAGCTTTGGTCAGCGATCCCGAAACCGGTTTTTCTCACGTTATGCAATGTAGCTTCAAGTTCATCGCGAGTCGTAGGTGTGGTGTTGGTATAGTGCTTCAGGCTCTTGAATGTGGCTTCGAGCAGCGCGCGCTCGCTGAAGGCCAGTACAGCGAGGCCTGATCCGGTGGCATGGAGTGGCAGCACAGGCTCGTCAAGTACCACTCTGGCACTGTGTCGCGTTGAGGCGTGATCTGTCAGGGTGACAAGCGTATTGCCTTGCAGGATGGCTGCGTGGGCTAATTCTCCGGTGGCCTCGGCAAGACGCGGCAGTACAAGGCGAACACCTGCTCTTCGAGGCACTGTCAATTCTCTAACATGAGCAAGATGAAGCACAGCAGGGCCCATTCGATAGGCTTTGGTGTCCGGGTCTTGTTCCAGTAGGCCGGATTGTTCAAGCGCACTCAGATAGCGGTAGGTCGTTGCTTTGTCGCGGCGGGTCAGGCGTTGGAATTCAGCCAGGCTTATTTGTGCGCGCTCGGCGGAAAACCAGTTCAGAAGATCAATGGCTTTACGAACAGTGGACACAGAGACTCCGTTTTGGGTAGGCACTACTTATATACGTTGCATAAACAAGTTGACAGAACGGTGATAACTCGTCAAGCTAAATTCACAACATCGGTTCAAATAGTGAAATGCTCCGGAGGGATGACAATATGAAACTACGTGCAATAGCGGTGTCACTGTTGTCGGCAAGCATGCTAGGGCTAGGTGGGCTGGCGTTTGCCGAATACCCCGAGAAGCCGGTTCAGTTCGTCGTTCCATGGCCTCCCGGCGACCTTGAAGATGTGCTGACACGTATGATCGCCGAAGATTTTCAGGAAGCCTATGGCGTGCCTGCCGCGGTCGTCAATAAGCCCGGCGGTGGGGGTGGGCCGTTTCCCGGGGCCATTGAGGTTGCCACAGCACCGGCTGATGGTTACACCATTGGCTCCTTTATCATTGCGATACCGGTTGTCGGCCCACAAATTGGGATACCGGAATTGAACCCTGATCCGTTCGATCCTCTGGGCAATTTCCTGACGTATCCGTTTGTTATCGCTGTATCCGAGAATGCACCTTATGATGACATTGCAGGTCTGGCGGACTATGCCAAAAATAATGATGTTGTATTAGGGCATTTCGGTGCTCCATTGGTACCCACCAAAGTAACCTTTGGCCTTGCTCGGGAGATGGGTTTTACCTTCTCAGCAGATGCTGCCTTTGATGCGCTGGATTGCAACACGCTGGCATCGGGTGATGTTGATGTCATTAATACGACATTACAGCAGATCCGCCCTTGCCTGGACACGATCAAGGTGTTGGCTTCGATAGGCAGTGAGCGCCTTGCGCTGACGCCTGATGCACCAACCGTATCTGAGTTGGCGCCGGCACTTGATGTATCCCTGTGGAATGGGCTGTTCGTGCACAAGGATACACCCGCTGACGTTCGTGAGAAGATCATTGCCGTTGCGCAAAAGACTATTGCATCGGACAAGGCCATTATGTTTGCTGCTGAAACGGGTGCACAACTGTATTGGCAGGATGCAGAAGCATCAACTGTACAAATTGCAAATGATATAGAGACTCTCAGTGCCATTGATAGCTTGTTAGCGAAGTAATGAGCTCTAGGCACAAGGCCACGTTACAAGAATTTTTCAAGCGCTATCGGCGGCCGGGTGACATTGTTTTTTCACTGCTTTTTCTAGTGATGTCACTCTGCTTGCTTTCTCAACTAAGTTCACAAACCACGTGGAAAAACGGTGCAAAACTGGTAGCACAGGCACCGTTCTGGCCAACAATTTCCATTGTTGGCATGGTGTTTTTTGCCTCTCTACATACGCTCGGTGCAGCGCTCTCTGCACGAATTCCCGGGCGGTGGTCCGAAGTCGGCCTGTGGCTCAAATCCATCGAGTACGCGTTGTGGTTCATGGCCTACGTACTGGCGGTGCCTATTATCGGTTACTTGCCGGCAACGATCCTTGTGTGTCTGCTGCTGGCGCTAAGGGCAGGCTACCGGGATCGCCTGATGTTGAGCGCCAGCGTACTAGGGGGAATGATTGTCGTGGTTATCTTCAAATCTTTTTTGCAAGTCAAGGTACCTGGTGGCCAGATCTATGAGTATTTACCGACGACATTACGTTCGTTCATGCTGACATATTTCTAGCAAGACATGATCGAGTCTTTACAATCCGGGATTGGATTACTGTTCCAGTGGGACGTGCTGCTTGCACTTTTTATTGGTTCAGTGGGTGGTGTGGTTATTGGTGCTATCCCGGGTGTCGGGCCTGCTGTTGCCATTGCCATTCTTCTGCCAGCAACCTTTTCCATGGAACCTTTGGTAGGTTTGACGCTGTTGCTCGGTATTTATGGTTCAGCCATGTACGGCGGGGGGCTTCCCGCAATTCTCATCAATACCCCAGGTACCGCAGCCAACGCGCTGACCACGTATGACGGCTACCCGATGACCGAACGAGGGGAAGGGCGGCGAGCATTGTCGCTGGCTTATTCGGCCTCTTTTGTCGGTGCTATTCTCAGTATTGTTTGTCTTATTTTGTTTTCACCCATATTGGCTCTTATCGCTCCGATGTTTGGAAGCCGGGAGATTTTTCTGGCAGCTTTGTTGGGTATCGTGCTGGTGATTTTTGCGCATCGTGGACAAGTAATGGCTGCAGGTATGCTCGCTTGCTTCGGTATTTTTCTCAACACGATCGGCCTTGATCCCGTGACCTATACAACACGTTTTACATTTGGGCAAAGCTGGTTGTCGTCTGGTGTAAACCTGATAGTTGTCGTGTTGGGACTATTTGCCTTAAGTCAGGCGTTTCTGTTGTTACTCGACAAAGACAAGTCGCCCCGGTCAAGGATGGAGAGCGGAAACCTTTTCTCTGGAATGCGAGAGGTCTTTTCACACAAACGGCTTGCCGGTGTATCGTCTGGGTGTGGTGTAATGATGGGAATTATTCCCGGTGTCGGTGAGTTCACCGCGCAGTTCATGTCCTACACATATGCACAGAAAACCTCGAAAGAGCCTGAGCTTTTTGGCAAGGGTAGTCCAGAAGGGCTTGTAGCCTCCGAAGCCGCCAACAATGCCGTTCCGGCCGCTGCCATGATTCCCTTACTGGCTTTGGGAATTCCTGGAGAAGCATTGACTGCAATGATGCTATCGGTGTTCTATGTGCATAATGTGATTCCGGGCCCACAGCTTTTTCAGAACCAGCTGGACTTTGTCTACGCTTTGTATATCGCCATGTTGCTTTTGAACGTAGCGGTATTGATATTTCTCATGTTCTCAACCAATGTGCTGACATACATTATTCGTGTACCCACCCGGTTGCTTGGCGTGCTGATATTGATTCTGGGATTTGTTGGCGTCTACTCGCTACGCAATTCAGCAACAGATTGTGCCATTGCCGCAGGATTTGGCGTGTTAGGGCTTATGCTCAAGCGGCTTAACTTGCCTATCGTGCCCATTATTCTGGGTATGGTGTTAGGTGGCATCATGGAGGTGAAGTTACGCAGTGCCATGCCACGCGTTAAAACGCCGCTGGACTTCATTGATCGCCCTATTGCTGCTTTGTTGTTTGGCATGATCATACTGGTGGTGGTACTACATGTACGTACCCTGATTCGTGAAAACTGCAATGCCGAAGGGGGTTCACAGGATCATGATATGCACCACACGCCGCAACGCTGAGCCTTGACCATGTCCACCCGTTTACCGTTTGAACAAACTTACATAGATACCCTGCGATCACAGCCTGTCAGTCAGCAGGGTCATTTGATTGAAGGACTACGTGTGCCTGCTAGCAATGATGCCTTGATGGAAGTAGTCTCACCCATAGATGGCCAGGTGTTCACTCATATCGCAAACGGTACTGTCAATGATATGGATCAGGCTATCGCCAGTGCGCGTGTGGCGTTCGATGATGGGCGCTGGTCAAAGATGTCGCTGGCAGCGCGCAAGGCTGTTCTTTTTCGTCTGGCAGATCTAATCGATGCTGAATCTTTGGCCTTGAGTGTGCTGGGCGTACGCGACAATGGTACTGAAATCAGTATGGCATTCAAAGCAGAGTCAGGGTCCGCGGCTGGTACATTTCGCTATTATGCAGAGGCGGTTGACAAGTGTTATGGGCAGATAGCACCTACGGCTGAATCTGTACTGGGTCTTGTCCATCATGAGCCAGTGGGGGTGGTCGGCGCGATTGTTCCCTGGAATTTCCCGCTCATGATCGGTGCCTGGAAGCTGGGTCCGGCACTTGCGTCCGGCAACTGTGTCGTGCTGAAGCCCGCTGAAACTGCCTCGCTCGCCTTGCTGCGTCTGGGGGAGCTGGCGCTTGAGGCAGGACTGCCACCGGGTGTGCTGAATATCGTTACAGGCGAAGGTAAGGTGGTCGGGCGAGCGATGGGTTTGTCTCCGTTGGTTGACGTTCTTGTTTTTACAGGATCCGGTGCTACCGGACGACGTCTGTTGCAATATGCCGCGCAGTCGAACCTGAAGCGTGTGTATCTCGAGCTAGGTGGCAAATCTCCCAATATTGTCTTTGCTGATGCACCAGACCTTGACCATGCTGCCAAGGTGTCGGCGGCGGCTATTTTTCGTAACTCCGGCCAAGTGTGTATTGCAGGTTCACGTCTGTTGGTTGAGGCGTCCATTCATGATGACTTTGTTGACGCACTATGTCGCGTTGCCGAAATGTACAATGTGGGTGACCCTCTAGAGCTTACTACTGATATCGGTGCAGTTAACAATGAACATCAATTAGCCTTGAATCTCAACAGTGTCCGTGATGCGGAAGCGCAAGGTGCCCATACTCAAATCGGAGGCACACCATTACATGTGGCGAGCGGTGGTTACTATATGTCACCGACCGTCATCACGGGCGTAAAATCTCATCATGCGCTGGCAAGGAACGAAATATTTGGCCCAGTATTGGCTGTTACAGCGTTCAATAGCGAGCAAGAGGCGGTGACCCTTGCCAACGATTCCGAACTAGGCCTGGCAGCGGGTGTATGGACGAGTGAATTGTCGCGTGCACATCGAATGGTCCGCAATATCAACGCAGGCGTTGTCCATGTAAACACTTATGGTGGCGCTGACAATACGGTACCCTTGGGCGGCATAGGGCAATCGGGCAATGGCCATGATAAGTCAATGCATGCACTAGGAAAATACACTAATCTTAAAACAGCTTGGATGCAGTTGTGAGTACGAGCAAAACCATTCTTATTGTCGGCACCTACGATACCAAACACGATGAACTGACGTTTATCGCAGATTGTATTGGTCAGGCCGGTGGGAAAGTTCTGACTATGGATGTCAGTGTGTTGGGCAATTGTTCTTTTCCGCCTGATTATTCCAAGCAGGATGTAGCCTATGCTGCGCAAACAAGTATCGAGGCAATTGTCGCGACAGATGACGAAAATACAGCCATGCAGTTTATGGCTAATGGTGCCTCGCGGCTTGTGTCCAGCCTTTACGCGCAGTCCCTGTTTGATGGTCTGATCATTCTAGGTGGTTCCATGGGTACCGATCTGGCTTTGGATGTTTGCATGGCCCTGCCTCTGGGAGTCCCCAAGTACATCGTGTCCACCGTTGCCTTTTCAAGCATGATTCCGGCAGAGCGATTAGCCGCAGATACTCAGATGATCCTGTGGGCAGGCGGTCTGTACGGTTTGAATGACATCTGCAAGGCTTCATTATCGCAAGCTGCAGGGGCTGTACTGGGTGCTGCTCAGTGTGCGCGATTACCGGTAAATGAAAAACCCATTATCGGCATGACAAGTCTGGGAAAGTCTGCACTGACCTATATGGTTCGACTAAAACCTGCGCTGGAGATGCGAGGATTCGAGGTGGCAATCTTCCATGCAACGGGTATGGGCGGGCGCGCATTCGAGTCGCTGGCGTCTCAAGGAGTATTTGCGTGTGTTTTTGATTTCTGTACGCAAGAGCTTGGTAATGACATTCATGGTTCCACGATCACAGCAGGGCCTTCGCGCATGACCGGTGCCGGACTGGCTGGAATACCTCAATTGGTGGCCTCCGGCTGTACCGATCTGGTTGATGTGGTCAGCTCTCAGCCATTAGCCGCGCGATGGAAGCAACACGAGACGCATGTCCATAATCGCTTGATAACGTCTGTTGTACTTAACGATGAAGAGCGACGGGAGGTTGCTGATGCTATTACGAAGCAGCTGTCAAAGGCAACCGCCAAAACGGCTTTTCTGCTACCGTTACTCGGCTGCGGAGAGTGGGACCGAGAAGGTGCTCCGTTGCATGATGCGCAAGGGTATGCAGCGTTCTGTGATCAACTGCGAAACCACATACCGGCAAATGTTGTGCTTCATGAAATCGATGCGCATATTAACGATGCGGCTTTTGCCGATGCTGCCCTGGCTGTTTTTGATCAATGGTGTGCAGACGGTGTTGTGAAAGGCGCGCATACCGGAGCACTAGAATAAAAAATGCCACATATCAACATTGAGTACTCGGCAAATATAGAAGTTCATACCGACATCAGTGCATTGTGTGACGTGCTGCGTCAGGCTGCCGCCGATATAGAAGCCTTCCCCATGCCGGGACTTCGAGTTCGTGCCTTTCGTGCAGATCATTATTCAATCGCTGACGGTAACCCCAAGCATGGATTCATTGATATATCGGTACGCCTGCGTGCTGGAAGAGCATTGGCGATTAAAAAAGATGCAGTGCAAATATTGTTCGATGCAGCTCGAGGGTTTCTTGAACCTGTCATGGCGCAGCATTCATTGGCATTGTCGTTAGAGATGCGCGACATCGATCCAGAACTCTCACCCAAGATCGGTACCGTTCGCGATCATTTGTAGATTGACTTTGGAGGAATATTGACTGGTGACTGACTTAAGCGTAAATGTCGAGAAGCTAAACCGCTATCTCGAAAGGTTCAAGGATAGTGGCATCTTGAATCATATCGATGGTAAGGGATGTCCCGCCTTGTCTGGTGCAACTTTCGAGTCAAGCTCTCCAGTGGATGAGTCTGTGATCTGTAAAGTTGCGCGTGGTGCGGCAGCCGATATTGATCTGGCCGCACGGGCCGCTGCTGATGCGTTTCCATTGTGGAGAGATATGCCTGCGAAGGCGCGTAAGAACATTCTTCTGGATATTGCTGAGGGGATTGAGGCACGTGCCGAAGAGATCGCTTTCTGTGAATGTTGGGACACTGGTCAAGCCTTGCGTTTCATGTCCAAGGCTGCGCTCCGCGGTGCAGAAAATTTCCGCTATTTCGCTGATCAGGTAACGTCAGCACGTGATGGCAAGAATCTGCCTTCACCAACACTTATGAATGTGACAACCCGGGTGCCGATTGGTCCTGTCGGTGTCATAACGCCATGGAATACCCCCTTCATGCTGTCTACCTGGAAGATTGCTCCAGCGTTGGCTTCAGGTTGTACGATTGTTCACAAGCCGGCAGAATTTAGCCCGCTATCGGCCAGAATTCTGGCTGAGATTGCGCATGAAGCCGGCCTGCCACCAGGCGTCTGGAATCTGGTCAACGGCTTCGGTGAAGATGCCGGAAAAGCACTCACCGAACATCCAGCGATTAAGGCGATTGCCTTCGTTGGCGAAAGCCGTACGGGTAGTCTGATTACCCGACAGGGTGCTGATACGCTTAAACGACTTCATCTTGAACTGGGTGGCAAAAACCCGGTCATTGTTTTTGATGATGCTGATCTGGAGCGCGCGCTGGATGCGGCTATCTTTATGATTTATTCCATCAACGGTGAGCGTTGCACGTCATCATCGCGTTTACTCGTACATGACTCTATTCGGGAAACGTTTGAGGCACAGCTCGTTGAGCGAGTGAACAACATAAAGGTAGGGCATCCACTAGACCCTGTGACAGAAGTCGGTCCATTGATTGCGCGTGAGCATTTTGACAAAGTTCAAAGCTACTTTGATATTGCCATTGAAGATGGAGCAACAGTGGCAGCGGGTGGCACGCGCGTTGGCGATACCGGATATTTTGTACGCCCTACGTTGTTTACCGGAGCCAACAATCAGATGCGGATAGCACAAGAAGAGATATTTGGACCGGTGCTAACGTCCATACCGTTCTCAACCGAAGAGCAGGCGCTGCAGATGGCGAATGATACACCTTACGGACTTACGGGCTATGTCTGGACGAATGATCTGACACGAGCATTGCGTTTCACAGAAAAACTTGAAGCGGGCATGATCTGGGTTAACTCTGAAAATGTTCGCCATCTTCCTACGCCTTTTGGTGGCGTAAAGGCCAGTGGTATCGGGCGTGATGGCGGCGACTGGTCATTTGACTTTTATATGGAGCAAAAACACATCGGATTTGCCCTTGGAAATCATAAGATTCCGAAGTTAGGTGCCTAATGTATTGTTATCTGTTTGCCTCGTACTTGTCGGTTTGATTCTCACGCTGTGCCGAATACGTAACCAGTTTAGTCCGGAATTTGTGGACACCAACCATATATTGGAGATTTGAAATGCCCGTCCCCAAGCATAATCTGTATCCTCCGTTCAATATTGTTCGCTTGAGCCATGTCGAGTATCGAGTAACGGACCTTGCCAAAAGCCGAGCATTTTATGTTGATATCCTTGGGCTGCAAGTGACAGATGAAGATGAGTCATCTATCTATTTGAGGGCAATGGAAGAACGTGGCCACCATTGTATAGCACTGATTAAGGGTGACGAATCCTGTGTCAGTGTTCTTGGTTTCAAGTTGTACGACGAACCTGATCTGGACAAGGCGGAAGCTTTCTTCAAGGCAAAAGGTTTGCCAACTGCATGGATAGAGCGCCCGTACATGCAGCGAACTCTACGCACCGTGGACCCTTCGGGTATACCGCTTGAATTTTATGTGAAGATGGAGCGCCTCGAGCCCATCCATCAACAATACAAACTGTACAGCGGGGTGAAGCCTTTACGCATCGACCATTTCAATATGTTCAGTTCTGATGTGGATGCCAGTGTGGCTTTTTATAATGAGATCGGGTTTCGAACTACTGAGTACACTGAAGATGCCGAGTCGGGGCATGTCTGGGCCGCGTGGATGCAGCGTAAAGGCGGTGTGCATGATGTCGCGTTTACCAATGGTACTGGGCCGCGCTTGCACCATACGGCGTTCTGGGTACCCACGCCACTCAACATCATCGACCTGCTGGATTTGATGGCAACAACAGGCTACGTGTCCAATATTGAGCGAGGACCGGGCCGGCACGGTATATCCAATGCCTTCTTTCTGTACATTCTGGATCCTGACGGTAATCGAATCGAAATCTATTGTTCTGACTATCAAACGGTCGATCCAGATCACGAACCTATAAAATGGGATTTGAGCGACCCTCAGCGCCAGACCCTGTGGGGCTCACCGGCACCACGTAGCTGGTTTGAGCATGGTTCAGTGTTTGAGGGCGCATCATTGAAGGATTCAGCGCTTACTGCACAACCGATTATCGCCCCCTGAATTTACAAAACCAATCTGGATAAGGAATTTTGACTATGCGTTTCGCCACCTATACAAGTCAGGGCCAATCGTACTATGGCGCGGTAAGCGATGCCGGTATGATTGCGTTGTCACCCGTATGTCCTCAGTGGCCTTCGCTGCGGGATGTCATCAGGGACAATGGATTTGCCGAGCTTGAGGCAAAGGCTACCAATCTGGATGTCACCCACACAGAATTCAGCTTTGATATTCCAGTACCCAATCCTGAAAAGATCATCTGCGTCGGTGTGAATTTTCCTGATCGTAATGCAGAATACAAAGATGGGAAAGATGCCCCACCGAATATGTCGTTGTTCATTCGTTTCCCGCGTTCGTTTACTGGCCACAACCTTCCGTTGATACGCCCGCCAGAGACACCTCAGCTGGACTACGAGGGTGAAATTGTTATTGTCATCGGAAAAGGTGGGCGACGAATAGCGCAGGTCAATGCCTATGACCATATCGCAGCGCTATCGTTATGCAATGAAGGCACTTTGAGAGACTGGGTGAGACATGCAAAATTCAATGTTACACAAGGCAAGAACTGGGATAGTTCGGGTGCAATGGGTCCATGGCTTGTACCGTTTACCCATGCGTCCCAGCTGGACGACATCGGTCTGAGCACACATGTAAACGGAGAAATGCGACAGCAAGATCGGACTAGTCGGATGTTATTTCCTATTCGACGTCAAATCGAGTATATCTCCACCTTCACCACATTGGTACCCGGCGATATCATTGTCACTGGCACACCAACGGGTGCCGGAGCGCGGTTTGATCCTCCGAAGTTTCTGGTACCCGGTGACGTAATTGAAGTGGAAGCGGAAGGTATCGGCAAATTGGTCAATACCGTCGAGGACGAGGTATGAGACTGTCAGATTCGGATGTCAAAGCAGCAGCAGCTGACCTGTACAATGCTGAAAAGACGGGTACGCAGATTGGTCTGTTGTCATTACGCTACCCATCATTGGATATGGGAGATGCCTATCGTATACAGTCAGCGCTGATTGAGCACAAGAAGGCTGCAGGGAGAACGGTTATTGGCTGGAAAATCGGTCTGACCTCGAAAGCCATGCAGCAGGCACTGAACATTGATATCCCGGATAGCGGAGTGCTACTGGACGACATGTGCTTCGATAATGGTACAACCATAGCTGCCGGGCATTTCATTCAACCACGTATTGAAGCGGAAATAGCCTTTGTCATGAAAGCCCCTCTGGCTGGTGATAATATTACCCGTGATGCCGTGGTTGCTGCCACCGACTACGTGGCTCCCAGCATAGAAATACTCGATACACGAATTCTGCGTAACGATCCAGAGACGGGAACAGCCAGAATCATTGTAGATACGATTTCCGATAATGCGGCTAACGCTGGTATCGTACTTGGAGATCACCACCATCCTTTGGATTCTCAGGACTTGCGCTGGGTTGGTGCTATCGTTAGTCGAAATGGTGACGTTGAGGAAACCGGTCTTGGTGCCGGTGTTCTTAACGATCCGATAGAGAGCGTTGTTTGGCTCGCTCAGCGCCTCTCTCAATATGGTCAGAAGATTGAAGCAGGACAGGTCATTTTATCAGGCAGTTTTATTCGTCCTTTGGAATGCCCTTCTGGCAGTCAGATTGATGCTGATTTTGGATCTTTTGGATCGGTGAATATTAATTTTGCCTGAGTACAGTCAGGTTCCGCAGTGCGCTAACGCAACTGTGGAGTTTTGCCAGTATAAATTTACCTGAACATGGCAAATAGCTGCTCGCCTGCCACCATCGCTGTATCGTTTGCATAGTTATAGTGATCGGGTTTGACGTCGACGAATAGTTGGCTTTTGAATTCCAGGTCGTCACTCTTGTCCAGAACGCCTATGTGAACGGCGCTATAGCTGCTATCTTTCATCCGCCAGTACAGGTGCCCGTCGCAACTACCACCGAAACCGCTTTCTGCATATTCCGAGCTGGAAAAATGTTTTAACGATGATTTTTGCGTCACTGTGATGTCGTTGACTGGGCATGCCATTGTTGGAGATCCCCGTTTTCTGCAAGTAGCCGACAGTGTAAGCTCCGGCGAATTTCCCTGACGAAAAAAGCGGTTAGAACCTTCTCTGGCGGCATTGGCTGAACTGCTGCCCATGCCGATAAATGAAGTGTTCTTATGCCAACAGTGTAAGCAGCTTGCATATTTTGAGTGAAAATATCGAGTAATCGGATAAAACTTGACCGATGAGGAAATCGAATGATAGTTTCTAGTGTACGAATCGTCCTTTGCGGGACGTTTGATACACGCGGCGAATTTAGGAGACAAGTATGAAAATTCATATGTTGTTGAACTCGGCATTGCTTGTCGGGGTCATGAGCCTTGCAGCCGGTTCGGCCAATGCTGACGGTATATTGCGTTATGCAACGGTGGGCGAACCGCCCAGTCTCGATCAGCAGGTTGTAACATCAGATCTTGCAACCACCATTGCTCATCATATGTTCGAGGGCCTGTACACATTCAACGCAGCGAATGCACCCGTTAATCTGCTGGCCTCTGGCGACGCTGTTTCGGATGATGGGCTGACGATAACGATCAGCTTGCGTGATGATGTGACATTCCACAACGGACAGGCAATGACATCAGCAGATGTTGTGGCTTCCATGAAACGTTGGGGAGAGTTTGGCTCACGCGGAGGTTTGTTGTTCGGCAATGTGGAAAGCATCGATACCAGTGGCGATCACGAGATTACATTAAAGCTCTCGCAACCGTTCGGCCCCTGGAAAAACCTGTTGGCTTTCATCAATGGTGGTCCAGCCATCTATCCGGCCTCGGTCGTTGAGGGAGCGACCAAAGAGCCTATTGCTCCTGAAAATTATATTGGTACCGGTCCTTACAAGTTTCAAGAATGGCAACCTAATCGCCACGTGGAACTTGTCCGTTTTGACGAATACACATCACCACCTGGCGAGGCTGATGGCTATGGAGGTGCGCGTATCGCTGAATTCGACACCATACGGTTTATGCCCGTACCTGATGTGGGTACCCGTGTGGCCGGTCTACAGGCCGGCGACTATGACTATGCCGAGAGTATTCCAGGTGATCTTTATGCCGACCTTGAAGCTGACACGAGCGTACAAACGATACTGAACGGCGGTCCTATTTTTGGCTTGGTCTTCATGAATTCCAAGGAGGGTCCGCTGAAAGAGAATTTCGAATTACGTCGTGCGATTCAAACAGCCTTGGACAAGACGCCTGCTTTGCAAGTTGCTATCGGACCTGAGGGCTTGTGGCGTGCAAACGGGTCCTTTTTGCCTGTAGGCAATGTCTGGTATACGGATGCTGGTGCTGATAATTTCAGCCAGGGCGATGCCGAGAGTGCCAAAGCAATGGCCGCGGAGGCGGGGTATACAGGCGAGCCCATAAAATTCATGGTGTCAACCAATTACCCTTTTCACTATGATTCGGCGATTGTCTATACTAGGCAACTTGCCCAGGCAGGATTCAACATTGATCTTCAGGTGTACGACTGGGCGACATTGATCGAAAAGCGTGCTCAACCGGATCAGTGGGATATGTTTTTTACACACCATGGCTTTGTTCCCGATCCAATTCTCATATCTGTCATGAATGACGATTATCCCGGCTGGTGGACGACAGATGAAAAACTGGCTTTGAAGGAAAAGTTTACTGCCTCTTCAGATCCTGCCGAACGTCAGGCGATCTGGGCTGACATTCAAGCATTGATTTATGAGCAGGTGCCGACGATGAAGACGGGTGATGTTTATACCTACAAT
The DNA here is from genome assembly GCA_045106195.1 of Granulosicoccus sp. Lineage (GTDB taxonomy): Bacteria > Pseudomonadota > Gammaproteobacteria > Granulosicoccales > Granulosicoccaceae > Granulosicoccus. The sequence continues at coordinate 292,297 of JBGCEH010000009.1, read as the reverse complement.
ATTGCCTCGCCAGATTTACAAGGTATGGCCGACGCAACCCTGATATGGCCACATTTCTGGAATGTGAGTAAATAAACTGTCAGTGCTGAAATCCTCCCTTGCACGTTGAGGGGAGGGCTTCTCCGACACTGATTATTCTAGTCGTGCTTGCTTATATTCTAAAGCGCCTGCTGACGCTGATACCAACGCTGCTAACCGCATCGGTTGTGGTATTTCTGTTCATTCATCTCATCCCTGGCGATCCTGCAGCTGTGTTGTTGGGCGACACGGCAACTCCAGAGGAAATTGCTGCGTTAACACATGAGCTTGGGTTGGACAAGCCAATGTGGCAGCAGTACCTGGCATGGATTTCAAATGTGCTTGGTGGCAACCTTGGTGAGTCACTATTTTTTAAGGCGCCGGTTCTCGATGTCATTGCCGATGGTGCGGAGACGTCCATACTGCTTGCAGTGATGACTATGTTCTGGATAGTTCTTCTGGGTATTCCCATCGGCATTTGGTCAGCGACTCATCATGGCACATGGATCGATCAGATTACATCCGGCCTTGCGATGTTCTTTGCATCCATTCCGACATTTTGGCTTGGCTTGTATCTGATTCTTATTTTTGCCGTGGGGTTGGGCTGGTTTCCAAGCTCGGGGTTTCCCTCCTTGTCGGATGAGGGAGGGCTTGCCAACCTGCGTTTTCTGCTGCTACCGAGCCTGACATTAGCCGCCCCCAATGCTGCGTTGATAGTCCGACTAGTGAGAGCTTCTATGCTGGATGTCTCCCGAGAGGACCATGTACGCACCGCACGTGCAAAAGGCTTGTCTCCGGCCAGAGTCTCTATTAAGCACGTATTTCGAAATTCACTAATCGCGGTGGCAGCAGCGTTTGGGTTTACTTTTGCTGCGCTGATTTCTGAAGCTGTGGTTACCGAAACTGTATTCTCGCTACCAGGCATTGGCCGTCTTGTTGTCCAGTCGATTCTTCGTCGAGATTATCCGGTTATACAGGGCGTCATTATGGTCATCGTTGTAATGTATCTTTTCATCAATCTGCTTGTAGATCTTGCCTATGCGTGGCTAGATCCACGAGTATCGCTCAAATGAGCTCTGTAACCCGCATACTCTCTTTGTTTTCAGGTCGGAAACTGGCCGCTGTTGGCGCAGTATGGTTGTGTCTGGTATTAATGGCAGCCATCGTGGCTCCGGTATTGGCCCCGTTTGATCCCTATGATATTGATCCTGTCGCACGTTTGTCCGAGCCCGGTTTGCCGCATCTTTTCGGGACAGATCATTTTGGTCGGGATACCTTTTCACGTGCGCTTTATGGTGCTCGCATGGCGGTCATTATCGGGCTTGGCAGTGTTCTGGTTGCGTTAACATTAGGTGGATCGCTGGGAATGTTGTCCGCCTATTTTTCAGCACTTGGCCATGTACTGATGCGGGTTGTTGACGTGATGATGGCGTTTCCCGCACTTTTGCTAGCGCTGGTTCTGATGACGTTGCTTGAACGTAGTGTGACTAACACGATTCTGGTGATCGGTATTGTCTATGCGTCTACTACTGCTCGCATATTGTTTGGCATGACTTTAAAGCTCAAGAATGATGTGTTTGTCGATGCTGCTCGCTGTTCCGGAGCTGGTCATGTTTCTTTGCTCTTTCGACATATACTCCCAAACCTGATATCGCCCTTACTGGTGCAGGCAACCTTTATATTTGCATTTGCACAGTTGCAAGCTGCAGCTCTGGATTTTCTGGGTCTCGGACTACCGCCAGAGGTGGCAAGTTGGGGCAACATGTTGTCTGAGGAAAGAATATATGTGACGCGAGCGCCATGGTTACTCTTGTTTCCCGGTGCATTGATTATAAGCTGTGTATTTTCCATGAATCTGGTAGGTGATGTCATGCGTGACGGTCTTGATCCACGGTTCAAGAATGATATTGCCGGGGTGTGATGACATGGACATTCTTAGAGTTGAAAAACTCAGTATCGCCATCAACGCTCAGTCAGGTCTACTTCCTGTCGTAGATGACGTGTCATTCACCGTCAGTGAAAACGAGACACTCGGTATCGTTGGTGAAAGTGGTTGTGGCAAGAGTTTAACGGCATTGGCCATCATGGGGCTGCTGCAGTATTCGCAGGTACGTATTACCCAGGGCGCTATTGTTTTTAACGGACAGGATTTGTTGCAACTTACCGGCAGAGCACGTCGGAAAATCATGGGGGACCAGATGGCGATGGTGTTTCAGGAACCCATGACTTCATTAAATCCGGTTTATCGCATTGGCGATCAGATCATGGAAGCACTACAACAACATCGAAAAGGGCCTTCTCGCAATCATCGTAATAGAGCATTGGAACTGCTGGAACTTGTGAAGATTCCAGAACCTCAACAACGATTCAACAGCTATCCGCATCAGCTCTCCGGCGGGCAACGGCAGCGGGTCATGATTGCCATGGCCCTGTCATGTGACCCAAAATTGATCATAGCAGATGAGCCCACCACAGCTCTGGATGTGACGGTTCAAAAGGAGGTTCTCGATCTCATGCTTGATTTAAAAAAGCGCACCGGCGCATCGATCATCCTGATTTCGCATGACCTCGGTGTGATTGCGCAGACATGCAATAAGGTAGCCGTTATGTATCGTGGTCGAATAGTCGAGTCTGCTGAAACCCGAACCCTGTTTACGAATATTCTTCACCCCTATACACGTGGACTACTGAACTCTATACCATCAGTAGATTCGGATATTGAATGGTTAGACGCTGTGCCAGGAAGAGTGCCAAGACTTGATGAAAATCTGGCGGGTTGTGAGTTTCATCCACGTTGTGCATTCGCGAAGCATCGATGTACCGAGTTTTTACCAGATTTAGTCAATGTTGAAAAAAAACACTTTGCCCGATGTCACTTTGCCGGAAAACTCCCGTTGTGAGCAAACCGCTATTGGATGTACGCAATCTTCATACTCACTTTCGCCGACAGAATGCTAATCCATTTGCCAAGTCTCAATGGTTACGCGCCGTGGATGGTATTTCATTTCAGATTGCACCAGGCGAGGTGCTTAGTCTGGTCGGGGAATCAGGATGTGGTAAGACAACCGTGGGACGAACGTTGACATTGCTTGAAAAAGCGACTTCAGGGTCTGTGACGTTTGAGGGAAAGAACATACTTACGTTAAGTCAGAAACAGTTTCGTCCGATTCGCCGCGATATTCAAATGATATTTCAGGATCCCTTTGCATCGCTTAATCCTAGAATGACGATCGAACAGATTCTGCGTGAGCCTTTGTTCATACACAGGTTGGCGAGTCGTCGACGGCAAGCGATAAAAGCAATAGAGGAAATGTTGGAAAAAGTAGGGTTGGATAGTTCGGTCATAACGCGTTATCCGCATGAATTCTCTGGTGGTCAACGTCAGAGAATAGGTATTGCTCGTGTCATGATCGTAAAACCCAGACTCATTGTGGCTGATGAGGCTGTCTCAGCTCTGGATGTGTCAATACAGGCTCAGGTATTGAACCTCTTAAAGCAACTGCAACGTGATAGTGGGGTGGCCATGCTTTTTATCAGCCATGATTTGGCCGTAGTCAGACACATTTCAGATCGTATTGCAGTCATGTTAAACGGCAAGATCGTGGAGACTGCCGATAAGCGGACGTTGTTTGAGAACCCTCAGCATCACTATACACAGCGGCTGTTGTCATCCGTACCGCGAATTCCTTCTTTTCAACAGGCTTCCTGACTATGGATCGCATTTTCTCAAAACAGAAAAAGGTATTTGTTGCCTCTATTGCAACAGAAACCAACACATTTTCGCCACTGAGAACAGATCTGCAGGATTTTAAGGATAGCTTTTATGCACCTCCAGGTGCACACCCAGTCACACCTACTTTATGCAGTGCAGTTTTTCCGGTAGCGCGAAGTGTCGCGGCACAGTATGAATGGCAATTGGTTGAGGGCGTCGCAACTTGGGCGGAGCCCGGTGGTATGTTGAATCAACATACTTGGGTGCTATTGCGAGACCAATTGCTTGATCAATTGCGTGAATGTCTACCGGTGGATATTGTGCTGTTGGGCTTACATGGGGCGATGGTTGCACAGGAATGTATTGATTGTGAAGGCGAGCTGATCGAAATGGTTCGTATGCTGGTTGGAGAAAAGGCTCATATCGGTGTCACATTCGACCCACATAGTCATTTAAGTGAACGTAGGGTTGCGTCTGCCGATATCATAACCGTTTTCAAAGAGTTTCCTCATACTGATTTTGTCGAGGCTGCAGAGAACCTTACACGCTTAGTTCATCGAGCAAGCATTGGCGAGGTAAGTCCGGAAATGTCGGTGTTTGATTGCAGGATGATCGAGCTTTTTCCGACGAGTCGGGAGCCAATGCGAAGTTTTATTGATCGAATCAAGGCAAAGGAGGGCTCAGACAATATTCTATCTATTTCTGTTATTCATGGCTTTATGGCTGGTGATGTACCCGACCTTGGTAGCAAAATTCTGGTAATCACCGACAATGATAAGGAATACGGAAATTCGCTAGCGGAATCCCTGGGTCTTGAACTTTTCAGTTTTCGCGGAAGCACCCGGCCTGAATTTCTGCCGCCACGTAAAGCGCTGTTATTGGCGAATGCCAATGGCGAGGGAACCACTGTCGTGGCAGACGTCTGGGACAATCCAGGCGGAGGGGTCGCCGGTGATTCTACCATCATGCTCAGGGAGATGATGGCACAGGGAATGGTAAATGCCGCATTAGCCACGATCTGGGATCCGATCGCGGTGCGTACGTGTTTTTCGGCAGGCCTTGACGCCAGGCTGTGGCTTCGGTTTGGTGGCAAGATGTCTGACAGCGCTGGAGAGCCGATTGATGCAGAAGTCATCGTCCGAAACCTCGTAAGACAGGCAACACAAACCTTCGGACAGAGTACTGTGCCGCTTGGAGACTGTGCATGGATACAGGTGGATGGAATTGATGTGATTTTAAATACTGTGCGTTCGCAAGTATTCAATCCCGACATATTCTCCAACAACGGTATTGATCCGCTGAAGAAGGCCTTGCTGGTTGTCAAATCAACCAATCATTTTCATGATGCGTTTTCATCAATTGCCACTTCCATTTACTATGCAGCGGTCGATGGACCTTATCCCAATGATCCAGTTACCAACGACTATCAGCTGCTTGTGCGCGATATATGGCCTCGAGTCAGTAACCCACATATCCAGCGATAAGTGACACTATCACAGATGTCATGTGAACATTCATGCATGTGGTGCCATTACCCAGTTCCCTGTCGTGAAAGGTCTTTTTCAAAAGTATTTTGTGATTGTAACCAGTTACCGTCGCCTCAAAGGATAGTTCTAAGTCATTGATGAGAAATCTCAGAATGGTGCCAGTGGTCGAAGACGTTGTCGAACGTCTATACCTCGCTCGAGAACTAAGCCACCTAGATCAATCAGCAGCGTATTGACATTTATTGGACTAATAAGATTATTTGTATAACAGACGTATCTCCAACACAAATGGGGTGGTAAGCGTGTTTTTGTTGGCGTTGTCGTCCAGTTTAAACATAATTCCGGTTTTTCGATCAATTTCAGGTCAAATTAGCATAGGCAACTAACATAATTCCTTGCTATGTTACTGGCGTGGAGTAGTGCTTCCGGTATGTAAATCAAGGAAATTAAACTATGGCAATCGAGACAACAACCGAACCTGTGGAGGCTCGGCAGAGCGTGCAGCGTGAGGAGCTAGTCTGCGCAGATTCCGGCAACTTAACTGTGAGCGAAAGTCAGTCGATTGACGAAAGAGTTGGGCGGTTGAGCGACAATGACAAGCAAAATAACCCGCACGCTTTCGTCGTAATGCCGTTTGGTTGCAAACCGGGTCCCGATGGAAAACTGATTGATTTTAACGCCATATATTCGTTGCTTATTAAGCCTGCACTGCTAGAGGCCGGATTCAAACCTTTTCGGGCAGATGAAGAAACCGTGAGTGGTGATATTTTGACTGACATGTTTCAGGAATTGCTTCTCGCCGATCTTGTCGTAGTGGATATGAGTATTGATAACGCGAATGTATTTTATGAGCTAGGGGTCCGTCATGCCCTGCGCAAGCGCGGTGTCGTGCATATTCAGTCAGGCCGTGACTACATGCCATTCGATGTTTTTAGCGTACGTACACTGCCTTATCACATCAACGATGAGGGAGTACCATCTCAAGAACACATCGAAAGAGACAAGAAGAGTCTTATCCGTATTTCACGAGATACCTGGGCTTCAAACATTGATGCTGTGCACAGCCCTGTATTCGGATTATTAACCGGTTTGAAAGAGCCTGATACAAGTACGTTATGTACTCCGCTTGCAACTGGCTTCTGGCGTGAGTTTAACGAATGGGAAAATCGCGTTGCCTTGGCCCGTCAGCAAAAACGAGTAGGTGACATTTTGCTGCTGACCGATGAAATCAATAACCCACTGTGTAAAGAGGAAGCGGTGATACAAGCGGGGCGTGCGCTAAGTGAAATGGGTCGACCAGAGCTAGCGCTACAAGAATATCGTGAAGGCCTGCTGGTAAATCCTGGGAACCTGTTTTTTCGTCGAGAGGAGGCACGATTGCTAAACCGTATGGGTCGGGTAGATGAGGCGATTATAAAGCTTGAAAATCTATTGGCTGATGCTCCATACGATACACGCGCGACCAGTCATCTTGGCCGTATTTACACGATCATCTGGCAAAACTGTTGGAAAAACGAAACTGACATAGATGCAAAACAACAAGCGGCCTTTGATGCCTGTCATTGGGCAATAAAATCCATGAATACGTATTTGCGTGGTTTTAACTTTGACAGGAATAATCTCGAGCCCGGTATGAAAGCCTTGACGTTAGTCAGCTTGCTTGTCTCATTAGCAGACAAATACGATGTGGTTGATGAACCTGATGCTGACTTGCAGAGAATTCGTAGTATCTATCCACTATTGAAAAGCAGTCTTCAATTTTCGCTGGATGAAGATGTTAAAAGTGGGCGTGTTGACTTCTGGACATGGTCATCGTTTGGTAATTGGCATCTAGTGGAGGGAGGGTCATCGCTGGTCATTACGCGAACCTACCGAAAGGCACTCTCCTACGCCCGAAAAAACATAACGCAATTGCGCGCTAGTCTCCGGCAAGTTGATTTATACATTTCATTAGGAATTCACCTGGATCAGGCAAAAACAGCAGCAGATGTACTCAAGCGTGAAATTGTACGTATCGAGGCGGGAAATCCTATAAACCAGACAACATCCTATCCGTCGCCCAATACAGATGTTCTGGCTTTCCTGTTCAGCGGTCATATGTTGGACAGGGAGGAAATTACGCCACCACGTTTTCCTCCGACGCTTGAAGATGAGGTCCGTAGACAGATTGATATGTCTTTAGACAGGGGTAGAGCAGATGCTAATGATCATGCATTCACGTCGGGTGCTGCCTGTGGAGGCGATATTATATTCATCGAAGCGTGTTTAGCCAGGGGAATGCAGGTTCATGTGCATATGCCCTGTGCAGAAGCACCTTATGTAAGTCAGTTCGTAAGCTACGCGGGTGAGCACTGGATTGCGCGTTATTACGCTCTTCGCAATCATCCTAGTGTTAACCTGTATTATCAAGAAGAGCGAGTTGGGACAGCAATTGACGGTGTCGATGTATTTGAGCGCAATTCGCGATGGGCGCTTTACGCATCGTTGGTGCTTGGCGTTGACAAGTTACGTCTTGTTGCATTGTGGGATGGGAATGCGCTGAAGCAGGCCGATCAGGATGCCAAACGTGTTAGCCAAATGGTTTCCTTGACTCAACATATGGGAGGTATTGTTGATCATGTCGATATCAACAAGCTTGAATATCTTTTTAGGGACAGAAGTAGTATTCCAGATGTTACTTCCGTGATCGAAGTGAAAATGGAAGACAGAATTGGACTGTTAAGAAAAGTTGCTTTGTTTTCTTCCCTTCATGATGTCGATTTGACACAAATTGCCCGTCATTCTATTGAACGCGTTTTTAAATCCGGAGAGATACTTGCGACTCAAGGGGATACAGGTGACGAGTTGTTTATCATTGCCGCAGGGGAAGTCTCTGTTCGAAATGGCATTGATGGAGGGCAGGAAATCGAAATTGCCAGGCGGAGAGTTGGCGACTATGTCGGAGAATTGGCATTGCTGCAGGACGAATCGCGAATGGCCTCTCTGGTCGCTGTGGAGGAGGTGCTAGCTCTGACAATCGATCAGGCCAAGTTTCAGCGCATCTTGCGAGCACGTCCTGAAACCAGTCTGGCTATTACGCGTACGCTGGTTGAGCGATTGACCGAGGCAACATCGCAGTGCTTTGAGATATCCTGAGTCTCGACTCAACGGTTCAGTTGTAAGGCGTGGCGTAGCATGTCTGGGATTTAGGCGAGGTTTGAACCGGCGGAGGTAATGTTCGGAGTGGAGATTGTATCTGACCATCCCACTATGGCAGGAGGCACGGTGTTAGATGACATGACGATGGAAAAACGCTTATTTTCTTTAGTGCTGTTACTACTCTATCAAAGGTAACGTATTAACCGAGTATTCCAATGATATTGTTCGATCGAGTACAGGATCAATGAGTTCCATGCTGTATTCCATGGCTGGTCTGACACCTCCAATGGCTGTAAGAGTGCCGCATAACATAGCTGAATGGTTCCCAATTTCAGATTCGCAGATTAAGTCCGTAATTGGTAGGATTCTCGCCATTTCGCCCGATTGGTAATCGATCCATTGCCCGGATTCCAGGATTCTGCACTTTAGAATCAATGCATCCATATGATCTTTCACTGAATCAAAGCTCCATAACTCGCTGGATATGGGTTTTGGGCAGGCTTGTTTTGAGGCCGCCACTGAATACGCTTCTAGTTGACGATCAGTATGATCGGAAGCCAATCCAAGCCAGGTTTTCCCATCTTGTCGAATCAATAGTGGCTCAATCTCCCCTGATGTCTCATTTCCGAGGACTTGTATACGGGATTTCCGGGTAAGCCATTCGTTTGAAATTCTGTAGTACAAGGGAATTTTTGAGGGTGGAGAAATACCTAATTCAGCTAATTCCTGAATATGGTTTTCAACTGATTCTCTATTTCTGCCAGTCCAGCCCGCTACGTATACGTCGTTGATTGTTATATCAATCTTATGCCCGGTTTCCGTAAATATCATCTGTCTATTGTGTTTCCGTATCGCTATTTAATTGTGTCGGATTGAGTTGGTGTTGCTGAAAATGACCCACGTTAAAGCTCTGTCGCACTGGCTTGCATGTTATCCGCACAGAACGGTAAGACATTATGCCAAATTACACAAACAACTAACCCCTGTTCGTTGAAAAAACTGTCGAGTTTCGGGGGATATTGTCGATATAGATTGCAATTGGAGCTAAGAAGAAATGACACAGTTAGTGTGTCATAGAAGCTGGCCTATCTGTAACTGCCGCGATTCCCTGGAGAGAAAAATGCAGCTTTCTTTTAGAACTCGTCTTATATTTGCATTCGGTGTTCTCGCTTCGTTGTCTGTTTTTGCATCGGTATTCAGTCTACAGACTATCAGTAAGGCAAATACTCGGTTCAGCTCTTATCTTAATGAACATTCGGTTGTGGTCAGTGCTGTCGTGGAAGTTCGAGGCGCGGTAAATGACAGGGCTATTGCTGCGCGTAACCTGATTCTCGTCTCTACCGAAGAGGATAAACAGCATGAGCTGGAAGCTGTAAAATTGGCGCATGCTCATATGCAGGAAGCATTGAGCAAGCTGCAGACTTTGGTTGCCAATGATCACTACGCAACCGAAGAAGATCATAAAGCGGTTAAGGCTATTGCAGAGGTTGAATCGTTGTATGGGCCTGTAGCTCTGGATATCGTCGCCAGGGCGGCTGCGGGGGAAGACAGAGCAGCAATCGATAAGTTGACGGCCGAATGCAGACCCTTGCTGGCGAAGCTTATCGCCCATGTGTCTAAATATCTGACCTATAGTGATCAACAGGCTAAAAAAGCCATTTCGCTGTCTCAGGAGTCTTTTGAGAACTCCCGTATGACTTTGTTGACGGTTGGTGCTATTACTCTTCTGAGTTCGATTGTCCTTGGGTCGCTTTTCATTACATCTCTATTCCGATCGCTTGGTGCTGAGCCTGCGGAGCTTGGCCGAATCGTTGGACGTGTCGCCGGAGGCGATTTAAGTTCTGTGGAGGGAGCTGATAGCGCACGGCCCGGTAGCGTACTTGCCTCGCTATGTCTAATGCAAAATCGACTTATCGAACTCGTAGCACAGGTTCGTGACGCTGCTGACAATATCTCCAGTGCCAGTACACGTATTTCGCAAGACAGTCGAGAGATGCAAGAACGAACCTCTCTTCAGGCTGATTCCCTTCAACTGACTTCACAGTCGATGTCGGGACTGGGCGATCGTGTCAAGGAAAACGCTGATAGTTCCAACAGGGCCAATCAACTTGCACAGGAAGCTAGTGAAGTCGCTGTATGTGGTAGTGATGGTGTAAGCAAAGTTGTGTCCATCATGAATAGAATGAATGATGACAGTAAACAAATTGCCGCCATCATCGGTGTGATTAACGATATTTCGTTTCAAACCAATATCCTGGCCCTCAACGCAGCGGTAGAAGCTGCTCGTGCCGGAGACCAGGGGCGCGGGTTTGCTGTTGTGGCCAGTGAGGTCAGATCTCTTGCCAAACGCAGTACGACAGCTGCCAAAGAAATAGAGGCACTTGTCAAGACGAGTGTTAGTCGAGTCGAGCAGGGCACATCACAGGTTACCGAGGCAGTTTCAACGATTTCCGGGGTTGTCGGCTCCATTCAAGAGGTCGCCGTATTGATGGGGCAGATCAATAGTGCGAGTAATGACCAGAGACATGGCGTATCCGAAGTTGGATCAGCACTGAGTAATGTCGAAAACGGTACACAACGTAATGCAGCCATGGCCGAGAAGAGCATTGCTGCTTCAGAACAGCTGCAAGCAGGTGCTGGAATGCTGGTAACCGCAATTTCTCAGTTTAAACTTTAGGCTAGTCAATCAGTCCTTTTCATGACTACAACACAAAAACTGCTATTGGATGTGTCCTGAATCGTCGGTTTTCCATTCGGGTTAGTGAGAAAATTATCTATAAGAAATGAGGTTACAACGATCCGATCTGGCACAGAGTCTGCGGCACTCTGAGTACGTTGATTAACCTTGTTTCGGCATCTGAAAGAATTGGATACCAACTACTGAACAGGGTGCGTGCTTGCTCTAGAGCCCAGGCCCGCTCGTTACGGTTGTACGAGAATCACAGATCTGGCTTTCACCATGAGACCAAGAGGTTTGCATGGCAACACCATCTTACGTTGCGGAGCAGCGCGCATCCGCCAGCATTGACAATACGGAGCCGCATGCACTTGATTCTGTCAAGTCGCATTGTGCCTCGCTACTCTTCCGCTTCCTTTTATTGAATATTCTGGCGTTTGCGCTCTTGAGTGCAGCTGCCTGGGAGGGGTATGTCGAAAAAATTGTCAGCGCTGATCAGACTCGTCTCTCTGTGGCAATCTTTATTGTGTTTATGGTTGGCTTCTTAATTAGTTGTTGGCGAGCGTGGCAGATCAATCGGGAGATTGATGATCTGTCACAAGGAATAAGTAAAAGTTCTCTAATATTAACAACCTCTATAGGATCACTTCGTTTAAAGCTAACACAGCGCATCGCATCAGTTCGCCACATTGCCAACACGCTGGTACTACTGGGACTCATCGGTACCGTACTGGGATTCATCATTGCGCTCTCAGGAGTGGATCCCGACACTGCCTCGGACGTCAACAGCATTGCGCCCATGGTGACTGTTCTGATTCAGGGTATGTCGACAGCACTCTACACAACGTTGATTGGATCTGTATTAAATGTCTGGTTGACGGCTAACTATCAATTGCTGGCTGGAGGAACTGTTCAGCTTATGAGTCTCTGGCTGGATAATACTGAAGACAATGCGTGAACTTGATCTATTTGATGAGGAAAGCGGAACGACTGTTTTCCGGGATGTCATCATGCTGGCATTGGCAGGATTTGTCACTCTGGTAATGCTGCTATTGCCTCATATCAACCCTGAAGCAAAGGCAGAAGATACCGACCAGGCACCTGGTAACATGATTGTCGAGTTACGTTGGCCTGATGAGCTGAATGTTGACGTTGATCTTTGGGTTGAGGCACCTGGTGACAAGGCGGTTGGCTATACGAGAAAAGGTGGCAGTGTATTCGACTTGCTACGAGATGATCTTGGTGTATCCAGTGATCTAACCGGGCTTAATTACGAGTTTGCGTATAGCCGAGGGGCACCGTCTGGTGAGTACACAGTTAATGTGCATCTTTTTCGCAACAAGGAAAAGATTTACCCGGTGCCCGTAACGGTAACCGTCAGCTTAAAAACACCGAAAAGCAAAGCAACCCGGCAGATACTTGCAACCAAGCTCGATCTTGAGACCGTTAATCAGGAATTTACAGTTTTTCGATTCAAACTGGATGACGACTCTAAGCTTGTTTCAGGAAGCGTTCATGATCTGCCTAAACGTATTCGTGGAGGTGCATGATGTTGACAGGAATGCAATGGTATATTGTGACTGGAGTATTGGCAGGAGGCCTCGCATTGTTCGCAATTCTTTCACCGCGCAAGAAGCAGTTGAAGTTTGCAGCTCTGGTCTGTACGACGATGTTTCTCCCACTCACTTATTTAGCGATAAATGATTTACTGAGCCGGCCAAAACCTTTGCAGATTGAGGTGGCCAAAAATCATTTGAATGACTCTATTGTTACTGCATCATTGATGCGAGAAGACGAGGCCATTTATTTGTGGCTACAAATGCCTGGTATCAAGGAACCTCGTGCGTATCAGTTACCATGGAGCGAACAAATGGCCATCGAACTGCACAAAGCCGAGAGGGAGGCTGAGGCGGAAGGAACAGAGGTGCAGATGCAATTGCCAGAAGGTGACGCTCTCAATAGTGATGAACCTACATTTCATGCGACAGTGCATAATCCGCCTCCACCTAAAGAGACTTAGGCCCACTTTTTCGGGAAAGCTTGAATAAAGGCTTGGGATAACATTTGTGGGTGAAATGTCAAGTCGTAGTAGGATTAAGTGAGCAAGTACTCTAGAGCGAAAGAATAATATCGATTTGAGTCAATGTGGAAAAGTCTTTAGTCAAGATCCAATATAGTGGCAGGATGTTTCCAGCTGTCCAGAACTTTCAGTAAATCATCGGTGCGCAGTCGTGTGCTGTGAGTATTACGACATGGATGTAGATATATCCATTCATGATTCAACAGTTTATTTTGAAGAAGAATCTGGACCGCACAGTCGTGGTCATTGTAAACAGCCAATGGTGAGACAGAGCCTGGCACAACTCCCAGGTAAAGGCCCAGTCTCTCGGTGCTGGCGAAGGCAAATTGTCCTCCGGGAACATTGAGCTTATCCCGAAGACTGCGTAAATCCACTTGTTGATCATTTTCTACAACCAGCAGGAACATTCGTCCTTTCTTGTTTCGTAGAAACAGGTTTTTTGTGTGAGCACCCACGTCTGCATACTGAACACTTCTTGCCTGTTCAACAGTGTAAAGCGGCACGTGAACAATCGTCTGATGTTCCACACCGAGTTGGTTCAGAGAATTCAGCAATTCTTCAGGAGTCGCTGCCAGATCTCCATTTTTAAGCACAACAGTTTCTGGATCGGGGCGATCAGCGTGACTCATTAGTTAACCTTAAATTAATAGCGATAAATTGTTCAGGTGTAGAGTGTTTGTTCATGAAAATTCGATAGCGGGCGAATCCATTTTCAAGTTGTTCCAGATACTCGAAGTTCCGACCATTACTGGCATTAACAGCATCTGGGGCCGTATCGAAAACTATCTGAACCTCGTTATTGACTGGTGTAAACCCCCAATTAGCATCTGATTGCGTAGTCACCCATTGGATATTTCCTTGTATCAGATCGCTTTTGTCAATAAGCAGATTATTGCGGGCTTCACTGCGAGCATCGCGGATCAGAGTTGCGGTGCTGGCAAGCCCGAAATCTTCCACTTCTGAATTCTGGTAGTAGTCAAAAATTATGGCGTGCATATGCAGATCCGTCGTCCCCATAATGCGCAGCTTCACCTCAGTCGCAACTGCTGTGGTGGTCAACGGCATCATCGCAAGGCCGACAGCCAGTGTTTTTATTCTGGGTTTGATGTCGGTTAGTGGTATTTTAGTTAGGGTGCGAGGTCCTTGATCATACTGCTACGGGAGTTATATTTCCAACCTACACCAGTTTGACAGTTTGTTGACGCAGCCTAAGATGATACAAATGGTCGTGCTATTCTCTTTGTAATGTTTGGTCCCAGCTTGCGTAGCCAGAATTTTAAGAATATTCTGGGCATCTGACGTAAACCTATGAGAGTCTTCATGTCAATAACGTTAAAAATAAATGGGGAAACCCGCAACATAGATGCCGATGCTGATACCCCGTTGTTGTGGGTTATCCGTGACGAACTGAACCTAACAGGTACAAAGTTTGGCTGTGGTGTCGCTGCATGCGGATCGTGCACGGTGCACATTAACGGACAGCCTCAGCGATCCTGCGTCTTGCCCCTGGGTGCGGTCGGAGAAAGTGAAGTAACGACCATTGAAGCTATTGACACGCCACAGGCAAAAGCTGTGCAGGCTGCGTGGCAAGAACTGGATGTTGTTCAGTGTGGTTACTGTCAGTCGGGACAAATCATGTCGGCTGTCGGTCTGTTGAGTACTAACGCAAAACCCTCGGACGACGATATCGATACTCATATGTCCGGGAACGCGTGCAGGTGCGCAACCTATCAGCGAATTCGCGCAGCGATTCATCGCGCATCTGACATTCTGGAGAGCTAACCGTGGATACATCAAAAGCCCCACCAATGAACAGACGCACCTTTCTGAAAAGTGCAACGCTGTTAAGTAGCTCTATCGCCATCGGTTTCAATGCCAGCGGTGTGCTGGCTGCGGCTACTGGCTCCGCTCCTGTGGATACCGTAGGGTTTAACCCGTTTGTAAAGATCAGCCCTGATGGTGTTGTCACGGTCGTTGTGAAACATTTTGAAATGGGACAAGGAACAACAACAGGATTAAGCACGTTAGTGGCTGAAGAGCTTGACGTTTTGTGGAGTCAGGTAGAGGTGGAGTTTGCTCCGTCAGCTGACCAGTACAAGAACCTTGCTTTCGGAGGACAAGGCACTGGTGGGTCGACAGCGATTGCCAATTCCTTTATGCAGTACAGGCAGGCTGGCGCTGCGGCCAGGGATATGCTGGTACGAGCGGCTGCTGAGACGTGGGGAGTCGCGGTCTCTGACGTCGATCTTCAGGATGGAATTCTCAGCGACGGCGCAGACAAAAGAGGTAATATTGGAGAGTTTGTCGAGACTGCTGCAAAGCTGTCCCCTAATACCGAGCCTGCGCTTAAAGCATCAGCCAACTTCAAACTGATCGGTAAAAACAAGCTGCCGCGCAAGGACAGCGTATCGAAAACAACTGGTAAGGCGGTTTTCGCTATCGACGTGAAAGTTCCGAATATGGTTTACGTGACCATATTGCGTTCTCCATTGTTTGGTGGAAAGCTGAAAAGCTTTGAAGTGGGAGATGCTTCTACAGTTAATGGGTTTGTTGATGCAAGAGCGCTTCCGGACAACTCGGGTGTGGCTGTTTACGCAGAGTCAACATGGGCGTCAATCAAAGCTAGGCGCACAATTACGGCACATTGGGACAATGCCTCGGCAGATTCTCGTGGTACAGCAGAAATGCTTAGCGAATATACAGAAAAATTAAATGCAGATCCTGTTTATGATGCAACCGGTAAAGGCGACAGGGTTGCGATGGAAAAAGCTGCAAAGACCGCGAACAAGACCATTTCTGCGGATTTTCATTTTCCGCTACTAGCCCATGCGCCGATGGAACCTGTAAATTGCGTTGT
Source organism: Granulosicoccus sp. (assembly GCA_045106195.1). GTDB lineage: Bacteria > Pseudomonadota > Gammaproteobacteria > Granulosicoccales > Granulosicoccaceae > Granulosicoccus. The sequence goes on along the minus strand of JBGCEH010000009.1, from coordinate 276,328 downwards.
TGAACGAACGGGAGATGGTGGTATCCGCCTACATGATGGCTGTCAGTTCCCGATGATCACTCATCCAACACTGGCAGCGATTACGCAGTTGCCACCCGAAAAAGTGGAGATCGTTACCTATTACGCTGGTGGATCTTTCGGAAGGCGCGCAAATGGCCAGTCGGATTATCATGTCCAGGCTGCGCTTGCGTTCATGGCGCTTGGCGGAGAAAGGGCTGTAAAACTTGTCTGGACCCGGGAAGATGATCTTGCCGGAGGGTTTTATCGCCCCATGTTTGCGCAGCGGGCGCATATCGGTATTGACGAGAATGGGAAAATATCGGCGTGGGCGCATCGCTCAGTTGCACAATCAATTTTCAAGGGTGGGCCAATGGAAAGTATGGCGGTTCACAACGGGGTCGATCATTTTTCTGTTGAGGGAATCGTGGATACCCCTTACCAGTTACCAATGTCGCTTGGTCTCACCGACTACGAGTCTCCCATGCCTGTTCTATGGTGGCGTTCTGTCGGTCACAGCCAATCAGGTTATACCATGGAGGTGTTGATAGATATGGCGGCGGAGGCTGTGGGTAGTGATCCGGTAGAATTCCGACTGGCGCATCTGGACGAAACTGATGAAGATCAGGGCCGCTTTGCAGGTGTGTTGAAGCTGGCCGCTGACAAGGCTGGCTGGGGAAGTGAAACCGCCAGTGGCAAAGGCCGGGGAATTGCCGTTCACAAGTCATTCGGTACTTACGTTGCGGAAGTCGTGGAAGTATCTGAGAACTCAGAAGGTGCTATTTCTATCGACAGAGTTGTCTGTGCTGTCGATTGCGGGATCGCCGTCAATCCCGATGTTATTAGAGCGCAAATGGAAGGCAGTATCGGGTACGGACTTGGTGCAGTTATGCGCAATGAGATTACCTTGAAAAATGGTGTAGTTGAGCAAAGTAACTTCCCGCAGTATGAGCCACTCAGGATAGCCGATGCTCCAGAGGTTGAAGTGCATATAGTGATGTCCGACAAAGCGCCAAGCGGTGTGGGTGAACCTGGTTTGCCTCCCGCAGGTCCTGCGCTGGCTAATGCTATTTATGCGGCGACAGGTAAACGTATCACTAGCTTGCCCATGACTGCGAATGGAATCAAATTTGCGTGAAGTTACTGTTCGTTCAAGCCGCTAAGGCATGTCTATGACTCGGAGCTGGCACAGACAGTAAAACTACGTCGGGTACGTTATTCATTCTGTGGCGGACGTTGAAACTGCTGGGTAGATGTTACGCAGTATCGATCTTTGATCGATACTGCTGCTTCTTTGCAAAGCATGATACATCTTGCTGTCATGATTCTTGGGCGTTAAAAAATGTGAGCAAACCCTGATTGTCGGAAAATCAGTGGCGCTCGGTGTTAGGCAAAACAGGAATGACGCAACCCGTGGAATAGGGTTTGCACTGGATTGATTAGTCTTTTAAATGTTGGCAATAGACGCAATGTTATTCGTTGCCATCCTCTGTCAATGCAATTCAGTATTTGTTACCCGTTTAGTTTTCCCGAGCTATCAACTGCGTCATGCCCGCAATCGATCGTCAACAAGAATCAGATAGCACTCGGACGCAATCACGGCGGCTAATCGACGCTGATCCCGTTGATCTTTCAAGAGAGTCTCCTGGCAAGACATCAATTGCACGCGCCATCCGGGCCGAGTCCCTAACTGCAAAACAGGTCTCTGTGCTTGATATCTTGGTCGAATTACTAGGTGCCGATGACCTTCACACTGCTCTGGATGCGTTTTCATGTGCTCTGAAAAAACATTTTTTTGCTAGTCGAGTGTCCATCGCGCTGGCGAGTGACGCTGGCACTCTGGTGATTGAGGTGGTTTCCGACAATGGATTGGTACAACTGGCCTTAGATGAAAAAAAGCTGATGCTGGATGCTATGAACGAGTGTCTGAAAGAGGAAAATTCAGTGTGTTTTTCTGCTGTTGGTGGCGATATACAAACACTGGAAGCCCACGTCGCACTACGATCTAATCGTGCAGACATAAGTTCTGTTACTACGCCTTGTTACCATGATGCAAAGCCCATAGCTGTTCTCATGATTGAGCGGAACAAATCCGAGCCAATTGATCAATCAACGATAGAATTATTGGAACACGTGGCTATTGTTGCCGCACCTATCTTATCGTTTCGCCACGATGCTGAGCAGAGTGCTTTCAGGCACGCAGCTACACGTTGGAATGTCGTTTTAAAGAGGAGTTTATTGCACGAGCGCTTTGGTACTCGATTTTTACTTATACTCTTTTTTGGAATTCTTCTGATGACCACCCTGGTGCCTTTTCAACGTACGGTCTCAGCTGATGCGGAGCTGGTACCGAAGGAGCGCCGTATGGTTATCGCACCATTCGACGGATTCATTGATCAACTGTCAGTAGAACGAGGCCAGAGTGTGGTCGAGGGGCAGGTGCTAGCTCAGCTTGAGCAGCGTGAACTAGAACTGGAGAGTACGCGTCGTGATGGCGACCTTGCCGGCGCTGAAGCTGATTTTCGATCAGCTATAGCGAGCCACGACAGGCAGGCGACAGTAGTTGCCAGAGCTCATCTGGCTCGCGAACGGGCTCTGCGTGCATTAACTGACCAGCGGTTAGAACGAATAGATTTACGTGCTCCTGTTGCCGGTCTCGTTGTTAATGGTGTTACTGCGAACACCGTCGGTGCTCCGGTACACCGGGGGGAGGTGCTATTTGAAATTGCGCAGTCTGACGGTTATGAGGTTCATATCATGGTACATGAGCGTGATATCCGTGAAATTCATAACGAACAACGGGGAACTCTGTCTTTAAGAGGGCGCTCTGGTGTAAAATTCGGATTAGCGGTCCATACCATTCACCCCGTAGCCGAGAGTATTAACGGTGTGAGTCGCTTTCGAGTGCGAGCAACATTACAAGCGCTGGGCGATATTACAACACGTCCCGGTGAGAGTGGAATCGCAAAACTGAACGTTGGTAAAGCCACTCTTCTGGATTTGTGGGGGCGGCCGATACGTCAACACGTGACAGAACTTTGGTGGAGATTCTCCCAGTGAATACGCTGGGTGTAAAAATACCTTATGGTTCTTCATTGGTAGTTCCGGAAAGATGCCGTCCTGGATTGCGGTACGGTGCTGCACCTGAACGTACGGTCAACAACACGGCATCCAGTAGCTTACTAAGGAGCCTTGTTGCTTGTGTGCCTGGCGCGATCAGGATGTTCGCAGAACAGAAATTCGCCCAGCAATACTATGAGCGTCTCGTTGCTCGAATAGCTGAATTAAATAGTTCTTCTCCTCAATCAAGAGCGATAACGTTTACTAAGTTGCGTAAACGAATTTCATGCTCAGGCTATGACGAAGAGTTGTCACTGGAGGCGTTAGCCCATGCCTGTGTTGCCGCTGACAACGTACTTGGGCTTGCACCCCGAGAAGGGCAGTGTCGTGCAGCAATGTCGTTGCTGTTCGGTTTATTTGTCGAAATGCCTACTGGTGAGGGTAAGACGCTTGCCACCGCTTTGGCTGCGGCTGTGACAGCTCTTGATGGAACGCCCGTACATGTTCTCACCGCTAATGATTATCTGGCCGAACGTGACGCCTCTCTACTGGCACCCTTTTATACCGCTCTTGGGCTTTCTTCAGGTTTTGTAAAACCGGAGATGAACGAAAGTGCCAAGCACAGAGCTTACGCATGTGATATCACTCACTTGACCGGTAAGCAGGCCGGATTTGATTGGATGCGCGACGCACTCTCAAGTGGTCCGAATACCAGTCCCCTGGTTACTCGACTTGGATCTCTTGCAAATCCAAAAACTGGTAGCCCGACAGGCAGGTTACAGCGAGGCCTGTGCGTAGGCATTCTTGATGAGGCGGACAGCATGCTTCTCGATGAGGCTCGAACCCCACTTGTTCTGGCAGCCCCGATGTTAGCTAGTGCTGCATTTGAAAACGAGGCAAGCATTGCGTTGGCACTTGCCCAGATGCTTTCTCAGGAGAGCGATTTTCAGCTTCGGCGCGAAACACGTGAGGTGGTTCTGACAGACATTGGTACTGAATCACTAGCGCATTATGCAGAGAAAGTTCCAGGGGCGTGGCGGGCCACAAGGTACCGAAATGAACGTGTGCGGCAGGCACTCATCGTATTGCACCTGTATCAGCGTGATCACGACTATGTTGTCCGGGATGATCAGGTCATATTGGTTGATGAACAAAGCGGTCGGGCACTACCCGATAGGCGCTTGCAGAATGGTCTTCATAGTCTGCTTGAGCTTAAAGAGCATTGTATTGCAACGCCTGAGAACGAAACCGTCGCTTCGATTGCCTTTCAGAGTTTTTTTCTACGCTACGTTCGGCTTGTAGGCACCAGCGGAACACTGGAAGAGGTTGAAAGCGAATTATCACAAACGTATGATGCTTCGATGGTATGTGTGCCTGCTGAAAAACCTTCTCGTCTTACGATACTGCCAGCACGGGTATTGGCTTCTCATGCAGAACAGTTTGAAGCCCTGATAGTCGAGGTCCGTGGTGCAATTGCCAAACAACGCCCTGTACTCATAGGAACTCGAAGTGTTGAGCAATCACGTGCAGTCAGTGCCATGCTATTAGCGTATGGTTTTGAGCATAGTGTGCTTGATGCCAGTCAGGACCAGGACGAAGCAAGAATTATTGCTAAAGCAGGCCAGCTAAGTCGAATCACTGTCGCCACTAACATGGCTGGACGTGGAACCGACATTCCGCTTGGTGACGGAGTATCCGAATTGGGTGGTTTGCACCTGATCTCGATTGCATTTAATGATGTAAGACGAATCGATCGTCAGCTTATCGGACGTACTGCGCGACAGGGAGATCCAGGTTCGTTTCGTCAATTGTGGGCACTTGATGACAAGACTCTCAAGACTTTATTTCCTCGTAGCATCAAAAGCTGTTTGTCAGCCTTCTGTAAAAATGGTGAATACACAGGTGTTAGCCGCGTCGCCGTGCTGTTGACGATCAGATTTACACAGCGCCGCATCGAACGGCGTCAGGCCGTTCAGCGCAAACTAGCGCTGGCTGCAAGAAAAGACGTTGTTCGAAACATCGCTCTCGACGCTCATCCCGAACACCCGGTATGAATGCCTTAACGTTAATAACGTCGGTGTGTTCATGGAGCGTCTCTGCAGTTTTTTTGCTGAACGTTCCTGTGCTGTGTGCTGAGCCAAGTGGACAGTTGCCTGACGATGTGTACGAGTGCCTGATTACACCTATCGGTTGGCTTATCGTTGGTAGTCCCTCGCTAGATATCATCGATCAGGAATTGGTTGAACCCGTTGAAGTTGTATCTCAGAGACAGGCATTTGTAGAGCTGAATGCAGCTTCTCAACAAGCCAATCTGGAACTTGCTAAAATTCGTGTCGAGAAGCAACGCGAGGTCATCTGGCGCAAGATTGAGCTTGTAATTGCGCAACGTGACACACGCCGATTATCTGATTTATTCGCAATCCTGTCGCTGGACAACCAAGAGCATGCCATTCCTCCCAGCCAGGAGTATCGCATCAGTATTACGAACTACGAAATTACCCAAGGCAGTTCCTTCGAAGCTAAATCAGCGAGCCAGAGAAGCGTAGGTGAAGAGAGTCGTGTCGCTCCAATGTTTCTGGAAGTAGCGACTAATGGCAAGTAAATCGAAATGGCAAAAAAGCGTAAGAGAATTTTTACCGTCTGTATCTTTGAAATTGATCAGGCCCATACAATTGGCGTTGAGTATGGTGTTAATTGTTTTAGGAGTGTTATTCTCGGCTGAGTTGCTGGGCATTGGCGCAGATCCTCGCGAAAGCCTGCGACAAGCCAGAACCACCGTTGCCGAATCGTTGGCTGTACAGCTTTCGGTTTTCGCCAGTCTCGGTGATACGGTATCGATTGACAGGGCAGTGTCGAGCCTCATAATACGCAGTGACGATATCAGGGCAGCATCGTTGGTATTGGACGATGGGACCGTGCTCGCAAAACATGGAGATATAGAAGCGCTCGAGAGTGTTGAGTCGGCATCAACGTTAACTCATGTGAAGTTGCCCATACTCAATGGCGAGAGAACTTGGGGAGAGGTGCGTGTTGTATTTGTGCCTGGCGGTATTGCTGCCCGTGAGTTTGGTTGGTTTGTATTCGTCGGATTATGCTCGTTTATGAGTTTTGCGCTGTTTCTAGGTAGAGCGCTCATCCAATTGGATCCCGGTCGGGTTGTCCCCTCTAGAGTAGAAACAGCTTTCGATCTCTTCACTGCCGGTGTTGTTATCCTGGACGAGCATCTACGCATCATCATGACGAATGGCACAATAGCGCAATTGATGGGTCGACCAGCTCGAGAAATGACAGGATCAACTATGGAGCAGTGGTCATGGCAAGAGGAGCTGGGTCATCAAGCGCCGTGGGTTACGACATTGCATAGTGGCGTGCCTGTTTCTGATCGTCCATTGCGTTTGATCGGAGCAGATGGACAGGAAAAGTTGCTTTCAGTCAGTTGTGCACGAGTAGGTACCGATGGTCAAGCCCGAGGCGTCTTGGTAACTCTGGACGATTTTACAGCACTTGAGCATCGGAATCGTGAACTGTCCGAGGCTCTGCGTGAGCTTCAGCTTTCTAAGGAGGCTATAAGCGTCAAGAATCGAAAGCTCGAAATACTGGCCACTACTGATCCATTAACCGGTATTGCTAACAGACGTACGCTTATGGAGCGACTTGAGCGAGATCTCGAGCAAGCACAACGGGACAATACAAAGCTATCCTGCATAATGTGCGATATCGATCATTTTAAACAGGTAAATGATACACATGGGCACTCTGTAGGTGATGAAGTCATAAAAGCGGTTGCAGATAATCTCGGTAGTTTTTGTACTGATAAAGACACCATTGGTAGGTACGGTGGCGAAGAATTTGTCATGGTTCTTCCAGGAATAGGAGCTGAAGGTGTGACCAAGCTCGCCGAGCGTGTGCGTGTGGCCATTATTGCATTAGCTACAGGAGACAGGCTGGACCCAGTGGAACACCTGTCTGCAAGTTTTGGGGTCGCAGAGTTAAGCTCTGAAATGCATGCTGGAGCATCGCTTATTGAAGCAGCCGATAAGGCTTTGTATGCCGCTAAAGAAGGCGGAAGAAACCGTGTTGAATTGTATGATCAGTATAAACCTCAATCAGTCAATATGGAATCTGATATAACAGTTTTAAAAATAGAGCCTTCCGTGGAAGACCTTGCAAGAGCCCGAGTTATAGAACTTGAAACCCTGTTGAATGAACATCGAAGTTCTCTTGAGTCTCTGCGTGAATTCGATATGCTTACTGGTATTCCAATGCGTTCATTGTTCCTTCGGCGCGTTGAAACAGAGTTGATCCGCTCGCAGCGAAACGGTTCGGGTGTCGGTGTGATGTCCTTTGAATTACGAGACCTTGATCGCATCATCTCAACTTTCGGGTATGCGCTTAGTGATGCTTTAGTTGTTGAGTTCGTCGAGCGATTGGAAACCGGTCTTCGCACGACTGACATTGTTAGTAATTTGACCACTGAACATAATCTTTCTCGTATTACATCTAACGAATACGGTGTACTGCTGTCTGATCTTGCTGATACTACCAGTGCCTTGATTGTGGTTACCCGTCTAAAACGGTTGCTCGCACAGCCGTTTCGAATTGGAGAGGAACGAGTATATATCGGTGTGAATATTGGAATTGCATTAGCAACCACGGGAGAGAGTGACGCGACAATGCTCTTTAGTCAAGCCAGTGAAGCGCGTGTAGATGCTTCCGCCAAACCCGAAAAAGTCTCGCATGCATTTGCATTAGCGGTTCTTGACGAAGAATCACATAATTATATTCGTCTTGAAGCAGATTTACATGATGCCCTTGAACACGAAGAGTTGGAAGTTTGGTTTCAGCCTAAGTTCGACCCGGTAAAAAACAAGATTACCGGGATGGAGGCACTACTTCGGTGGAATCATGAGACGCGTGGGTCCATATCACCAGCAATATTTGTCGCCGTGGCCGAAAGCAATGGCCTTATCAATCAGCTTTCTACTTTGGTTTTGGATAAAACCCTGAGACAGATAGTGTTGTGGCGAACTATGGGTTTCGATAGCCTACGTGTCTCGGTTAATGTCTCTCCGATGCAACTACACGCTGAATCGTTGGTAGCAGACACACTGTCAGCACTTGATCGTTTCGGTGTTGATGGAAAACAGCTAGAGATCGAACTTACTGAAACATCAGTGCTTGATAGGCCCGAAGAAGCGCGAAAGGCTTTGCAGAAGTTACGCGCAGAAGGTATCAGCATTTCGATGGACGATTTTGGTACAGGATACACATCACTTGCATTATTGGCTGATTTACCTTTGGACGTCGTGAAAATTGATCGATCATTTATTACTGGAATAAATGAGAGTGAGCGAAGTAGCGCTATCGTGGGGTCGATCATCACGATGGCGCATGCATTACAGTTGCGTGTAGTAGGCGAAGGCGTTGAAACTGACGAAGAACTTGATGTTTTGTCAAGTTATGGTTGTGACGAGGTGCAAGGTTATCTGATCAGCCGACCACAGCCAGCGGAGGAGATTACGGCATTTCTGGTACGTCAAAGAGCTATGGATCTGCACCGGAAACGCGCGTGAAAAATAGTGGTATTGTATTTTAAGATCGATATGAAAGTGGTGATAGAGTATTGATCAAGGATGTCTGCTCTTTGTCAATAAAATAACTTTAAGGTTTACTTAAGCACTATTGATCAGGATCACTGAAAGCCAGCGGAGTCTGATATTCAGCGTTTTACAGGAATGATACGGACACCACAAAAGAATTTGGTTTGGGACTCGTACTCCCTTATCAAGCCATGCAGGTTTTAGTCGGGCACGTGGATATGATAAACCGTTCACCAGCTTTGCTGGATGCTCAACTAACCCTTTCTGCGTACGAATAGATTAAGGTAGAAAGTGCTTTTTTCTGATCAGATATCCTGTTACTTCATGAATATCACTCCTGAAATATCTGCTAATAACATAGTAATAGTGGGTAGTTCTTTTATTTTTTTCAAGCTGGACGATATATACAATTCTGGTCGTTAAATTTACAGAAATCATGCCGTTGCGCCTGAAATTATTGCTTCTACCTTTAGTTCTGATGTTGTCATTGGGTACGGTAGTGATAACCGTCATCACAGGAATCAGTGCTCAAAAGGATAACGGAATACTGATTGATGCTGCTGGACGCCAACGCATGCTTAATCAGCGTTTTGTCAAGGAAATATTAATAGAAGCAGAATGGGATGACTATTCAGGCAAACCGTTGTTATCGAGTAAAACCAGTCAGCTATTTACTAATACTCTTAATGCTTTAACAAACGGTGGATTACTGCTTGTCAATCCAGCTACCGGATTAACGAGGGACATAGGACCTGCCACCGACGACGTTCTAGTTGATGTTCTGACTAAAAATGAAGAGCTGAGAAAGCAACTGCTGGAGCTTAGCGAAAAATATGTAGCATCAAAACGTAGCGGCGTAAACGATGTCAGCGTAGAGCTTCTGCAAACTCTTGCAGCGCAGTTGCATACGCAAGCTAATGCTGCGGTCAAGGCCTATGTTCAACAGTCGGATACTATGATTGATGTCCTTATCAAACGATGTCTTATCATATCGTTAATTGCGGGATTGGTATCTATTATTGTCGCGCTTTTGATAGTCCGTAGCATATCCAATCCGATCACTTTATGCTGTAATGCACTCAGGCGAGCTTCTGAAGGTGATTTAAAGCCGCTAGTTATTAGTGATAGATCAGACGAATTCGGTCATATGATCAATGACTTGAATACAACGCTCACCTCTGTGAGTTCTGCCGTGGGCGCTGAACATGTTGATTGGAATGAAATAGGAACAGTGTTAAAAGACTTGCGTGCCGATTTACAGAGTGTCAGGGCGATTGTCACTCAAGCACCAGTTCCTATGTTGATAATCGACAACATCGGGGTGGTGACTTATATGAATCCGTCAGCGTCGAGCCAGACTAAGCAGTTAGTAATCTCGAATGCTTTCAGTTACGCCATATGTGTTGGTGATAGATTGGAGAAGGCTGGCAGACCGATGTGCGAAGTTGCCAGAAAATGCCTGAACCATGCACAGTTTTCGAATAGTGAGATATTCGATTTTGAGACGGAACAGTTGATGGTGAATACCAATGCCCTGTTTGATGAAAATGGCGATCCAATGGGTGCTCTGGTTTCCTGGAGTATTGTTACTGAGGAACTCAAACGTAAATCAGAACTCAAGAAAATTGAAGAATTAGAAAAAGAAAATACGGTTGAATTAATCAACCTGATCGAGCATATAACCGTGGTTCTTGGCGCTGCTGCCGAAGGTAATTTAAACCAGACAGTGCCAATTGGAAAGGTAGAGGCGTTTAATCGGATAGCAGGCACAGTCAATAAATTTCTGAGTCATTTAAAGAGCGATTTTCAGCAAATACACATACGTTCCATGGATCTCGCTGAGGCGGCAAAAAACCTCTCGAAAACAGCATTGGATCTTGATGGGCACGCTGTGACAACACGGCAACACTCGATGACTGTATCCAATGAGATCGAGGACGTCAGTGAGTTCATGTCGACAGCAGCTAGTGCCACTGTTCAAATGAGCGCTTCGATAAAAGAGATCTCGGGTAATACAGCTAAAGCCGATAACGTTGCAGGTGAGGCTGTCACTATCGCAGAACGTGCAACTACCACGGTACAAACACTCTTCGAATCCAGTGCTGATATTGGGAATGTACTGAAATTTATAACCTCAATTGCTGAGCAAACCAACCTTCTTGCATTGAATGCTACCATTGAAGCAGCGCGTGCTGGAGATGCTGGCAAGGGATTCGCTGTCGTGGCCAACGAAGTTAAAGAGTTGGCAAAACAAACAGCCAACGCAACCGACGAAATAGCACAAAGAATTTCCAGTATTCAGACGGATAGTTCCAGCGCGGTGAAATCCATTGAAGATATCAATGAGATTATTGCCTGTATTGCAGGTTTTCAGGGCACTATTGCTGCAGCGATTGAGCAGCAAACTGCTGTATCGCGCGAATTGAGCCAGACAGTATCAAAAACAGCCGATAGCGGTTTAAAAATACGTACTCACGTAATGGAGTTAATGGACTCCTCTGAGAATTCCATGATTGCTGTAACGGACACTCAAACGTCAACCAATAGTATAGTAGATCATTCACAATCGTTGGTCGACTTGTTGCAAAGCTATCGGTTTAGTGACTAATCACGTTAATATTGCGCATTTATCGTCTGCAGAAATATTTGAATATAGTCCGAGGTTAATAAGGACTAGGAATGCTGCCGAATCGCGGTGCTATGTTAATTAATTCGTATCAGTAGTCAGAGAATCTTGCAGCTCCCATGGTTTAAGTACACGCCTTATCGATCTATAGATCCATGGCCGTTCCGGGGGCGCATCAGGTTCTACCCAACGAAATATTCACGAAATCCGTTCGTGAGAACAAACGGCCATTCTCAGTTCTATTGGACGACACTGTTGAAAATGTGGCATGGTCCCCAATGCATGGGGCAGGTCCTGTAGTCAGAAGTTACGCCAGGGATATCAATGCCCACCAATCTCCCGTATACCGTGCACCCCTAATGACTCGGCGCATTTCTCACTAATACAACTACTCGCCCGGTCGCCGGAATTGGCACGTTCAATCCATCGGAATTCGTCCTTATCGTTTTTTGCGAAATACCCCGCTCTTTGTCGAGCTTGCCAGATCTTTAGCCGGTGATATTGTACTTGGGTTGGATAACTCTATGACCAGTTGGGCATTGGATTGATGAATATTAAGATTCACTTTGTTTTGATCAGGAATGGCTCCATCAAGTACCTGAAATATCAGTTTGTCGTGCCCGCCTCGAGGTTGCAGAGCAAGGCATCATGCGTTGCTCCCTGTGATCGTGTCTATATGGACGCGAACCAGTCACCATTGTTTCCCTGAGGTTTTAATTCCCGTCCTCCCAAGCCCGAAACCATGTTAAGAGGGCACAGATCCAGTGTCTGGCAACTCGGATCGGAATCTTGATCCACTCGATGATATTATAGGATGGTAGCAGGTGATGTAACCGCTTTTTCAGAGGTTTGCCTGTTTACCATCGAGTTGGAAAAAGCACGCTTCTGATATTTATCCCAGATTAATCAACCTAACATGAAATTACGTGGTAACAGTCAACCGCTGGATTCTGCGTTAATCCCTGCTGACATTAAAAGTGCGTCTACTCCGTTAACAAAATTTCGTTGGTACGGACGCGTGCCTATCGCCATTACATTAGCGACGGCCATTGGCTTTCTGGTTTTATTAACGGCAGGTGGCGTTTTTGGTGTCGGTGCGTGGATTGCACAAAAAAATACGTTTGATCTAATCAGTGCAAACGCACATCAAGCACTTTTGGCAGATATTGATCAGATCGAGCAGTATTTAAGACCCGCGGAACATCAGGCGCGATTCATCGCCGAGAGAATCTCCGAGGGTGAAATCGACCCTAAGGACAGAGCGCAATTTGAAATATTCATTATTGGTGCACTGGCCGCAGTGCCGCAGATAGAGGCGGTGGTTTTCATCAATAGCGACATGAAATCGTTTGGAGTGACGCGTCAGAGCCAGATTGGTCAGGGGGACTTTACGGTTATTGATAATAGTAATGATCCAGTGATCACAAACAACATGACGTCGGTTTTGCGGGGACCTCTATGGCAACCTCCCATCTGGCGTGAAAGATTTCAAACGACCTACGTCAGCAGGGCACACCCTGCCCAGATCAATGGTGAATTCATCGGTGCTGTGCTCGCTGTGGTATCAGTGAAACAGTTGTCAGATTTCGTTAGCATGAATGGGCAGGAGTCGGCGGGTAATCAATTCATCTTGTACGGACAGGATTCTGTGCTGGCGCATTGGCTTATGGTCGATGGATATCCTGAAAAATCGGACGACTACCCTTTACCTCGTCTGGTTCGATTTGGGGATCCTGTGTTGTCATCGATATGGCAAGACGAGGGACGACGCGATCTGGGTTTGGACCTGCCGGATGGAACAGAGGGGCATATACTTGAAGTACTGGGCAGCCGATATGTATTTTTCTACAAGAGATTGCCGGGGTTTGGAGAAGAGCCTCTGATTGTTGGCACCTACTTTCAAGCCAGTGACCGACCGGAAGAGATTGAACGCATGCTGGCAGCACTAATGGCGGGATTTATCGCTCTCTGTCTGTCATTGCTTGCGGCGATCTTTCTTGGAAGACGTATTGCTCGGCCTATCGTCGAATTCTCATCAGCAGCAACACGAATACGTGATCTTGATGTATCCAAAGTACAGGAGCTGCCAGGCAGTGTATTCCGCGAGCTCAACGATCAGTCTGTTGCATTCAATGCCATGCTCAGGGCGCTTCGCTGGTTCGAGTTCTATGTTCCCAAAAAGATCGTTGAACAATTGATTCGCCACGGAGATATTCAGGATTCACAAACCACTGCCCGGCAAATCACAGTAATGTTCACCGATGTTGTTGGTTTCTCTGCTATCTCTGAAGAGATGTTGGCAGAAGAGGTGGCTTCTTTCATAAATCATCATTTTTCAATTGTCGTTAGCTGCATAGAAAATGAAAATGGTACGGTGGACAAGTTTATGGGCGACGCTGTGATGGCGTTCTGGCAGGACTCAGATACTCAGGCACATTCTCCCGAGCAGGCCTGCAGGGCCGCTCTGGCTATATCGAAGGCGATACAAAGCGATAATGATCAACGGGAAATGCGAGGTGAAGCACCTGTGGGCCTTCGCATAGGTATCCACACGGGTGGGGCAACGGTGGGAAACATTGGCGCACCAGGCCGGCTTAACTATACGATCATTGGCGATACCGTTAATATTGGTCAACGGCTCGAATCGTTGGGTAAGGATATCAATCCGTCGGGTGATGGGGTTTCAATACTGATTAGCGGTGATACTGCGCAAAAACTGACACCTTCGTTTAAGCCGTTAGCCTTGGGTAGCTACAAGCTTTATGGCCGTGTTGCATCAATTGAGGTCTACAAACTTGAGGCTGGGTATCCGACCAATATCAGCTTATGACTAAGCCTCATCAACATAAATGCGAACCTGTTGCACAGCGTTGTTGCCAAATCCTGAAGCGTCCCAGCGCGGCTCAAGAGGTTGCGTGTCACCCATGCTATCGGTTGCCCTGCAGCTCAAAACATGTTCACCAGGTACGGCTTCCCAATCAAACGTCCAACGGGTCCATCCATATCGCCCTCGGGGTGGTGTCAATTCGGCGTGTTGCCAATGGTTGCCATCGCTGAACTCAACTTTAGCAATGGGTGTTCCATCGCCTGACCATGCACGTCCAACAACGGTGACAGGACCTGCCCGGAGATAGCGAAGCCTTGTTGTCCAATCCGGTAAGCCGGGCGGTGCCATCAAGGATTTGACACGGATGGAGGTCACTGGTTGCCCGGGATCATTTTTGTGCTCGCGATACCGATAGGTATTCACTTGCTGGAACCCTTGATAGGGGGTGCTTAGTGCTTCGATAGTGCTTAACCACTTGACTGAGGCCATCCCGTACCAACCCGGCACGATGATTCTTAACGGTGCCCCGTGTTGTGGTAACAGGGGTTGACCATTCATTTCGTGTACGAGCAATATATCCAGTGAAGCGATTTGTTCCAGCGTTAAGCTGCGTCCGAAAGCATGTTCACAGCCTTTGTCAAAACCTCGGTCAGCACCGGTAAAGGCAATTTCAACGGTGCCTGCTTTGGGTTTGGCACGTTCGATCAGTGGCGCAAGCGGCGTACCCGTCCACTCTGATGTACTGACAGCTTCACAGGACCACGGCATGGAATACGTTCTTGGTGATAAACCAGTTCGACCATTACCTGCGCATTCGAGGGTCACTGGCCGTGTGAGCTGCGGCAGGGCCCTGATTTCTTCGATATCGAGTGAATAGGGTGCGTCAAAACCGTCGCCGAACACGAGTTTATGAGTGCTTGCATCGAGGCTGGGCACATCAAAATGTATCAACAGGTAGTGCAGCCCGGTTGGAGTGATGTCGTGCTTCAGGGTCTCAAGCAGTGTGCCGGCATTGCGGTTGGCAAGCCGAACTTCGTCTTCAGAGAAGAATCCATCCTGAGTATCGGGTCGGGTCTTGAAGTTCTTGAAAATATCCGTTGTATAAGCCATGTGTGTACCTTTTTATCTTGTGACTCGAGCATTCCCGGTACTGGCTAATATGCAGGGTTATGATTGCCTTGGACTCAGTTTTGCCAATTGATCCATAGTATCGTAATCTATCAGTACAGCATCGCTGTCAACAGAAACTTCAAACACTTCATCCGGATTTTCCTGGATGAGCTTGCGAGCACCTGTGTCTCCTTCAAGCGCTAGCAGAGAATCAAAAAATATCTTGCCGAATAACACAGGATTGCCGCGCTGTCTGTTTTTCACCGGAACAAAAATTGACTTACCGGGATTGGTGTTGAATGCGTTAATGAGTTGATTGATAATTTCGATTGAGATATGCGGCATATCTCCCAGGCAGACGAGCACCCCATCCGATTCCATTAGTTGAGAAACGCCAGCAACGACGGAACTGGCCATCCCGGATTCATAGGCCGCGTTGTGATAGCATTCAACCGCTGTTGACGACAGGGCGTCAGTAACCCGTGATTTTTCATAGCCGGTAACGGCAACAACCCGCGAAGCCTGACTGTTGGTCACAACGTGAGCAATATGTGACACGATGACACGGTCATTGTAAGGAGTAAGCAGTTTGTTCATTGTGCCGGCGCGTGTCGATGATCCCGCTGCCAGAATCAAGGCACCAATTCTACGTTGCCTGGACGGCTTGATTCTGGGCGCTGGTCGATCGGCAATTTCTGCGAGCAGGCCACCAACCGACAGTCCGCTTATCCATTGGTTAGTGATGGGCACTTCACAGGCCATTCGATCAAAGATCATATCCAGGCCGTTGTAGCGAGGTGATCGGGCACAGCCTGGCAAACCGACAATGAGGGTATTCCTGATATGCGCCAGTAACAGCAAGTTGCCGGGGTCTACGGGGATACCGTAGCGATCGATGGTTCCTCCCGCAGCAACGATTGCACTGGGTATCACATCTTCACGGTCGCTGATAGCAGATGCACCTACAATCAAAATCCAGTCGGGATCACGATGCATGGACTCGACAACGTTCTGGCCAAGCTCCTTTATTTCGTGCCGACAGCGTGATTCCCGAACCAGGGACGCCGCTCGGGATTCAAGGCGATGTTCAGTAATCCGACGTGTCTTATCCAGAACAGCTTCCTTGACGGAGCTGAGTCTTGTTTGTATCAATTCGACGTTGTGGGGAATAGCAGGCACAACCGATAGTGTGTGCCCGGCTAGAACGTTGAGAACTTGTTCGACGCTTTTTCTGGTCACCGCGTAGGGGATGATCTTGACGGTAGCGATCATGCGGCCTTGAGCGACCCAGCGATTCAGAGGCAAAGTGGCGATTGTGATTCCTTCATCAATCGTGTTGGCGTCGATGATGGATTGTGCATCGAAGTGACTAAGCCCCTCGCAGGAGGCCAGAAGGTTGACCCGGCCAGTTCGTGGCAGCGACAACGATACGCCATTGCCTTTTAGTTGTGAGGCTACGATGAGCGCTGCTTCATCTTCATGGGTGTCGCCATTATCGAGCTTCGCTACCAGGACTTCGGATATCCCACTCTCAACGAGTTGCGTGGCAACGTTAGCGGTAATCTGTGTACCTTTGGCAATCCGCCCGTAGGCTGTGTCAAGAGAATGGGCCAGATAGCAGCCTTCGCAATGGTGAATGTCGACTGTACCGAAAATCATGCGCTGTTTGACATGGCTTAGGTAAATTCCTCGGGCTCAGTAATGTAGACAACAGTATATATCTTGTCGAAAGCAACACTATCATGTTAATTTTTGACATTAAGTGATTACGCATTCTCACCATATCAGCCTTGCAATAGCAGCTATCGTTGTATCGATAGTGGCTGGCATTACCGGCTTGGCTCTGATGAACAACATCCGGTCGTTGCCTGAGTCGAGGCGCAAGGCAGTAATAGTCATGGGCGCATTTCTGCTGGGTGGTGGGATCTGGTCCATGCACTTTCTGGCTATGCTGTCCATACAGTTTTCGGTGCCTATCCACTATGATCTGCTGCAAACGCTCAGCTCCGGGCTCATTGCCGTACTGGTGGTAGGCCTGGCACTACTGCTATTGCACTTTCGAGAGCGAACCTCGCTTGTAATGAACACAGCAGGAATTTGTCTGGGTATGGGAATCGTACTCATGCATGTGGTTGGGATGTTGGGTATGCGTGGTGTCATTCCAGCGTTCAACATGGCGGCGTTGGCGGTGGCTTTCCTGCTTGCTCTAATAATGGGTGTGGCGGCTGTCAGAGTGTCATACGGGTCGCGTTCGCGGCAGAATATCGTGAAAGGAGGTGTGTTGTTTGGCCTGTCAGTCGTCGTGGTTCACCACATGGCGATGGTCGGTACGCATTATTCTGTTGATCCTGACTACCAACAGCAGGCCATCGTGCTCGACCAGGGGGCGCTGGCGATCGTGATTACGATTACAGCCTTCGTGATAAGCGGTACGTTCCTGCTGGCAGCATCTACCTTCGTGCCGTTGGAGAAGTCGGCGAAGGTGCCTGATGGTCATACCATGGTTTTTGAACCCCAAGCTGCGGTTCCCGAATGCAGGGAAGTAGATTCAGCCGGATTGAGTCGCCTGTCCTCGGGGCAGATCTCCACCCCTGGGCAAACTTCCGCCAACTTGCTTGATGAAGAACATTTCACGGCGCTGAATAGGGAAGAGGCCGGGGAATGGCAGGCAGAGGAGCGGCACACCGAATCGGACAAGGATCGACCGCAGGCATCGCAGGCATCGCAGGCATCGCAGGCATCGCAGGCAGAAACAATTGTGACCGGGCAGTCGCCAACCGGGAAACCCGTTCATGAATCCGCTGCCCCCGTATCATTTGTAAAAATTCCCTATGAACAACAGAAGCAGATTTTCTTCGTCGATAGTCATGATGTAGGGGCTATCCGAGCGGACGGTCGCTATACACAACTCTACACCCGTGATGGCGTAAAGTTCTGCCCGTGGTCGATCACCGAAGCGCAAAAGCGATTATCGGGTGCCCGTTTCTACCGATCTCACCGCAGCTACCTTATCAACATGCCTGCGGTGACCAGTTTTGAAAAAAATCGTGATTCAGGGGTCTGTCGCTTCGAAGGATTCACGCAGTTAGGCAATGTACCGGTAAGCCGTTCTCGCGTTGCTGAACTCGTCTCGGAAATGGGATTGTAGAGCCGGTGCGCGCCTGCGACGTCACTCGTGCAGCGATATCGCCATTCGTGACTGAGCATGCCCCACTGGTGTAATGGCTGATCGCGCATCGGTTATTTGCGTGTAATTTCTGTCCAACTGTGTTGTGCGCGCCGCTTTGCGCCGGAAACCCGAGGACGAGTGATGATTCCAGGAAACTTCGAATACCATGCACCGGAGACGCTCCCGGCAGCAGTTGGTCTGCTGGGCGAACTAGGAGATGATGCCAGGGTCATCGCAGGCGGCCACAGTCTCATTCCCATGATGAAGCTCAGGTTGGCGATGCCGGAGCATCTTATCGATCTGCGCAAGATTAGTGATCTGAATTACATCAGGGTTGACGGGGAGACTGTTCGCATCGGTGCCATGACAACCCAGCATTCTCTGATCAACGACGCTGAACTGAAGATAGCTGCGCCTATCGTGGCCGAGACTTCGTTGCAGATTGCTGATCCGCAGATCCGGTATCAGGGTACGATTGGCGGAAACGTAGCCAACGGCGATCCCGGTAATGATTTCCCTGGCTTGATGCAGTGTCTGGACGCAACCTTTTCACTGGTCGGTCCCGATGGAGAACGTGAAGTACAAGCTCGGGAGTTCTATGAGGCGGCGTATTTCACCGCCAGAGATGACCTTGAAATCCTGAGCTGCGTCTCTTTTCCTGTCTGCGAGGGAGGGTATGCCTACGAAAAGCAAAAGCGGAAAATCGGTGACTACGCCACTGCAGCATCCGCTGTGTTGCTGAGCAAAGGTGCGGATGGAGGGTGCACTGCAGCCTCTATTGCCATGACCAATCTCGCCGATACGCCCATTTACTGCGAGGCTGCCTGTGCGCTGCTGGTTGGGAGCTCAGTGGACGCGGAGACGCTTGCAGCCGTTGTCACGGCCTGTATCGATGTGATCGAACCGGTGGATGACAATCGGGGACCCGTCGAATTCAAAAAGCATGCGGCAAAGCTGGTCCTCAGACGTGCCATTGATCGCGCCTGGTCACGTGCCTGAACTAATACCGGAATAAAACAATGAACAAAACTGATATCACATTAAACGTCAATGGGCAGGCTCGCAAAGCGACTGTTGAGCCGCGCGAACTACTGATTCATGTGCTGCGTGATCATATGGACGTCACAGGCCCGCATGTTGGTTGCGAAACCTCACACTGCGGTGCTTGCACTATCGAGCTTGATGGACGTTCAGTCAAATCCTGTACGGTTTTCGCTGTGCAAGCGGAGGGTGCGGAAATCACCACCATTGAAGGACTTGGAAATCCGGACAAACTGCACGTTTTGCAAGAACAATTCAAGGAACATCACGGCCTGCAGTGCGGTTTCTGTACTCCCGGTATGATAACGCGGGCACATCGGCTGTTACTGGAAAACCCGACGCCTACTGAAGACGATGTGCGTTTCGGTATTTCAGGAAATCTGTGTCGTTGCACCGGCTATCAGAATATCGTCAAGGCAGTATTGTCTGCCGCTGAGATTATCAACAGCCAGTCGCAGGAGTCCGCAGCATGAGTGCTTCAGCTCCCTCCATGAAAGAGCGCCAGGCGTCACTCAAGGGTCTTGGTACTTCACGCAAGCGTGTAGAAGACGCCCGTTTTACACA
Source organism: Granulosicoccus sp. (assembly GCA_045106195.1). Classification (GTDB taxonomy): domain Bacteria; phylum Pseudomonadota; class Gammaproteobacteria; order Granulosicoccales; family Granulosicoccaceae; genus Granulosicoccus. The sequence goes on along the minus strand of JBGCEH010000009.1, from coordinate 256,334 downwards.
AGGCAAGGGCAACTACATTGATGACATCAAGCTGCCTGGCATGCTGTACGGCGATATGGTTCGCTCACAGCATGCACATGCCTATGTCAAATCCATTGACACATCGGCAGCTCTTGCGCTGCCAGGTGTTGTTGCGGTATTGACGGCTGCTGATCTGGAGCCGTTGAATCTTCACTGGATGCCAACACTTGCCGGCGACAAGCAGATGGTGCTGGCTGACGGAAAAGTATTGTTTCAAGGGCAGGAAGTTGCCTTTGTAATCGCAGAAGACCGGTATATTGCCGCTGACGCAGTTGACCTTGTGAAGGTTGAATACGAGGAGCTACCTGTGCTGGTCGATCCATTCAAGGCAGAGTTACCGGGAGCACCGGTACTGCGTGAGGACATCGCCGACGCAAAAGAAGGCGCTCACGGTGCAAGGCGTCATCCTAACCATATCTTTACCTGGGAGCAGGGAGACAAGGACGCGGTAGAAAGTATTCTGGAAGCAGCTCCGGTAGTGGCTGAAGAAATGGTCTACTACCATCGTACCCATCCGTGTCCTCTGGAGCCGTGCGGTAGTGTTGCGTCGATGGACAAAGTCAATGGGAAGTTGACGCTTTACGGTACCTTTCAGGCACCGCATGTGGTTCGAACAGTCGCATCATTGTTGTCGGGTATCGCTGAGCACAACATCCGCGTTGTATCACCGGATATCGGTGGCGGTTTTGGTAACAAGGTGGGAGTGTACCCGGGTTATGTATGCTCGATCGTGGCATCGATCGTTACAGGCGTGCCGGTAAAGTGGGTCGAGGACCGGATGGAAAATCTAGCCTCTACCGCCTTTGCTCGCGATTACTGGATGCAAGGCAAGATAGCCGCGACTGCCGAGGGTAAAATTCTGGGTCTCTGGTGTCACACGACGGCAGATCATGGTGCATTTGATGCTTGTGCTGACCCTACCAAGTTTCCTGCAGGCTTCATGAATATCTGTACGGGATCCTATGACATTGAAACGGCTTATCTTGCCGTTGATGGAATCTATACGAACAAGGCCCCCGGAGGCGTTGCCTACCGCTGCTCGTTTCGCGTAACCGAGGCTGCGTACTTTATCGAACGCATGATAGAAGTGCTGGCGATCAAGCTGAACATGGACGCCGCCGAGCTGCGATTAAAGAACTTCATAAGGAAAGATCAATTTCCCTATCAATCTGCATTAGGATGGGAATATGACTCGGGTGACTACCATACAGCGTGGAACAAAGCATTGGAGGCTGTCGACTACAAAGGCCTTCGGGCAGAACAGAGCAATCGTGTTGAATCATTCAAAGCAGGTAAGACACGAAGTCTGATGGGCATCGGCTTGTGCCATTTTACCGAGATTGTCGGTGCCGGTCCGGTCAAGAACTGCGACATTTTGGGCATGGGTATGTTTGACAGCTGCGAGATCAGAATCCATCCTACGGGTTCTGCACTTGCGCGGCTTGGAACCATTTCGCAAGGGCAGGGACATGCTACAACGTTTGCTCAGATACTCGCGTCTGAAATCGGTATCTCTGCCGACGATATAACTATAGAGGAAGGTGATACCGATACCGCGCCCTATGGTTTGGGAACATACGGATCTCGCTCAACACCAGTCGCCGGTGCTGCAACAGCCATGGCCGGTCGGAAAATTCGTGCCAAGGCGCAAATGATTGCAGCCTATTTACTGGAGGTCCACGACAATGATGTGGAATGGGAAATTGATCGGTTCGTCGTCAAAGGCGTACCGGAAAGATTCAAGACCATGAAAGAGATCGCCTATGCCTCCTACAATCAGGCAATACCGGGTGTAGAGCCGGGACTGGAAGCGGTGAGTTATTACGATCCACCCAACATGACATACCCGTTTGGCGCTTATATCTGTGTTATGGATATCGATGTTGATACTGGCGTGACGGACATTCGAAAATTCTATGCTCTGGATGATTGTGGTACTCGCATCAATCCCATGATCATTGAAGGCCAGGTGCATGGTGGCTTGACTGAAGCTCTTGCGATTGCACTTGGTCAAGAGATTGCCTACGATGATCTTGGGAATATTAAAACAGGTTCATTGATGGATTTTTTCATCCCGACCGCTGTGGAGACACCGAATTACATTACAGACTTCACTGAAACCCCCAGCCCACACCACCCTATTGGTGCCAAAGGTGTTGGCGAAAGTCCGAATGTCGGTGGTGTGCCTGCATTTTCCAATGCTGTTAATGATGCCTTCAAGGCATTCGGTTTGACGCATACGCACATGCCGCATGATCATTGGCGTATTTGGCAAACTGCAAACAAACTTGGATTACACGGCTGATGTACGGACCAACAGTTCTCTGAAGTCGTCATGCAAGACAAAATGAGCTGGCAATTGCTTCAGGGCAACCTTGCGCAGCATGACTATATAGCCAGCGATGAGCTGGCTATGGCCTTGCATTTGTCAATCACTCTGGGTCGGCCCTTGTTGCTGGAGGGTGCGGCAGGGGTAGGTAAGACGGAAATTGCCAAGACCCTGTCCCGATTGCAAAACAGCAAGTTGATTCGTCTGCAATGCTATGAAGGGCTTGATGCCAGTACCGCAATTTATGAATGGAATTACCAGCGTCAACTGCTGTCTGTGCGTGCAGCTAACGATAGCAACTTGTCAATCGATGACGCCGATGCACTTATTTTTTCAGACAAGTATTTGTTAAAACGTCCGCTGCTGGAGGCAATAACGCAGATCGATTCGCCGGTACTTCTGATAGACGAAGTGGACAGGGCGGACGAAGAATTTGAGGCTTACCTTTTGGAGCTCCTGTCAGACTTTCAGATATCCATACCTGAAATGGGTACGATAAGCGCGACCTCCATACCGCATGTCGTGCTGACATCGAACGGTACACGTGATTTGTCTGATGCGTTGCGCAGACGTTGTCTTTACAGCTTTGTGGAGTATCCTGACAAAACAACTGAACTCGCCATCCTTGCAAAGCGAGAGCCGGATATTGACATACAGCTTGCGACGCAGATCGTCGGGTTTGTACAAGCCTTGCGTAAAGAGGAATTGGAGAAGAAACCCGGTGTTGCCGAAATGCTCGATTGGGCAGCCGCACTGATTGGTTTAGGGGTGGCTGACATAAGTGACGATCCGACAATATTACAGGCCTCTCTGGTTTGTCTATTGAAGACTCAAGCTGACAAGGCGCAAATACCAGATGTTGTGGCGCAACGACTTGCGGGAAATCTTGTCTAGTGCACTGCAACCATCAAAGCGTTCAAGCAGAGAGCCTCAGTTGGCGCTCAATAAGGCGCAGTCCGCAGGCAATGCTGATGCCTTGTCAAGAACTGCAACGCGGTGGAGCGCCAACTGGGGCTCTCCTGAAGGGCGAACCGCCAAGCGATCTTTCCCGTTGTTGCTTGCTTTTGGAGTATTCCAATAGGCCTACGAGCAAGCGCGTAGTGCAAGAACGCTTGGCAATTCGCGATTTGAAACCTTTGACGGTTGCAGTGCACTAAATGAAAGTCACCAGCTTCATACAACCAGCCGAAAAAATCAGCGAGCGTATGCAGGGGTTCATGGCGCACCTTCGTGATAACGGATTAGTGGTGGGTCCCGACGAGTTTCGGCATAGCATGCAATCACTGGCAACGATTAATGCAATGAATCCGGATGAGGTAAGACTGGCTTGTAAAGCGGTTTGTTCAGGTAGCGCTGATGTGTTTGCCCGATTTGACGAATTGTTCAATGCCTATTGGGTTAATGGTGGACGTGAAAAATTCAATATGAGAGTCGTTCAGGAGACTTTCAGCCCTGCGCCTGATACCTCGTTTGGCCAATTGACTGATAATGGATACGCTAGTGACAGTGCTGGAGACCTGGATGACTCTGAAGAGACGTTAGCGGATGAGTCAATACATCGCGGTGAAGGTAAGCTTGCCGGATCACGCATACGCAATATCGAGAAGGTGGATTTACGGGAACTGATGACTCCCGAAGTCCTGGTTCATGCAGAACGGGTTGCCAGGGAGCTGGCCTCCGCCATGCGTGACAGGCGTTCCCGGCGACGACGCGCAGCTCAAAGGGGCAGATCTTTGAACATGCGCAAAATCATGCGGGAAAGTATCAGCACAGGTGGAGACCCGATTCATCTGTTCAAACAACGAAGGCCGGAACGATCGGTAAGGATTGTGGCCTTGCTGGATGTGTCGGGTTCGATGATGGTGTATTCGCGCGTTTTTCTGGCATTCCTGAAAGGTCTGGTCAGTCATGATCATCGAACGGAGGCCTATCTGTTTCACACCAGTCTAATGCGGGTCAGTGACGTTATGCGTGATGATGATACCTTGCGTGCGATTAATCGGCTGTCTCTTATGGCACAGGGATTTGGCGGTGGGACGCGTATTGGCGCAAGTCTTGGTTTGTTTAACCAGCAATACGCCGCCAGTAGTGTAAATGCACGTAGTGTTGTCATCATATTTTCAGACGGTTATGACACTGATCCTCCAGAGCTTATAGTCAAGGCGCTTGAACGATTGCGCAGGCGTAAGTGTCGCATCCTCTGGCTCAACCCTCTGAAGGGCTGGACAGGCTACGAACCTGTTGCGCAGGGAATGGCTGCAGCAATGCCTTATCTCGACCTGTTTGCCGCTGCGAATACTCTGGAGAGCCTGACAGCACTCGAACCGCATCTTGCCAGGCTTTAAGGGGTGGAGAAACGATTATGAGTCCGCATGAGGATATCGGCGATATCGTTTATCGCATGAAACGCCAAGGTGGCTCATTTGCTGTCGCTACCGTTGTCAGGACGCTGTCTGTTACGGCGGCCAAACCTGGTGCGAAAGCCATTATTGATCACGACGGAAATATTGTAGAAGGCTGGATTGGCGGGGGATGTGCCCGCAGTGCTGTCATAAAGGCGGCAGTAAAGTCCATCGCAGATGGTGAGCCGCGATTTGTATCCATTCATCCCGATGAGGTGTTGAGTGAACAGGGCATGATTGCTGGCGAAGAGACTGATGGCCGTTGGATTGCAAACAACATGTGTCCCAGCAAAGGTTCGATGGAACTATTCATAGAACCGTTTCTCGCTAATCCGGAACTTCTTATTTCCGGTTCAAGCCCAGTGGCATCTTCGGTTAGTCAATTGGCCGAATTTTTTAATTTTTCTGTTGTGTTGGTCGGATCGGCTGTCGATAGAACAGAAGTTGAATACCCCCGACATTATTTGCAATGGAGTGATGTACCGGTTGAGCATTCGCATCGTTACATCTTAATTGCAACTCAGGGTGCTGGTGACCTGAACGCACTAAGCTCTGCGCTGAGTGTGCAATCACGCCATATCGGGTTTGTAGGTAGCCACCGGAAGATGGCGCATCTGAGAAACGAACTAAGCGTCAGTATGCATGATACAAGTGCTCTGGCGCTTGTAAAAGGGCCGGCCGGACTCGACATCGGCGCAGTCACACCCAATGAAATAGCACTATCCATACTGGCTGAACTGGTACAGATAAGGCGGTGCGTTAAAGCAGAAAGCCCATCACAATTTCACCATAAAAACTAGAGAGCAATGCCATGGAACTCCAGGAAGACGTTGTAATCCCACTGCCTGTTGATATTGTTTTCAAGGCATTGAATGATCCGGACATATTGCAGAAAAGCATCCCTGGTTGTGAGGAATTGATCAAACACAGTGACACTCAGATGGAGGCTACAGTGGTGGTTAAATTCGGACCAGTCAAAGCAAGCTTCCAAAGTGACGTAACACTCGATCCAACTGATGGTCCGTCCAGATTTAACCTTCACGGCAAAGGCGATGCCGGTATTGCTGGTTTCGCCAATGGCCGTGCCGATGTGACTTTGAGCGAGCAAGACGGTGGAACCTTGTTAAGCTATGTCGTCACTATCGATGTCACTGGCAAACTGGCGCAGGTGGGAGGTCGCCTCATGGAAGGTACTACTAAAAGGTTGGCAAAGAAATTTTTTGCCAACTTTGAGCAGGCACTGGCGTCAGGGGATGCTCCCCAAGTCTGATATCCAGCCTGGTTTTATGTCAACTAGCCGTCCCGGGAATGTTGTTATAAATAATTCTTTGTCGGCATTGAAGAAGTCTGAGCATAACGAATGCTGGCAATAAAACGGCCATTATCGACAACCGATATCCGGTCGCTGTCGCCGCCTCATTGTCAGTGTGATGGGTATCTCATAATAACTCGATATCATTACTGTACATTAATTTTCATAAGCACCAAAGGCTCACTACTTTTCAGCGGTGTCTATACCGCAGGCGAGCAAGTAGATCGGGTAATTGTGGCGAAACTCATTCCTGATAATTGGTTTTATTGCCAGTGCATTAAAGGCTCGTTGAGGCAATGTCTGGTTCATTGATCCGTCTTGTACTCGGGCACATATCTAACGTGTCATAAACACAGTTCCTGTTCTTGCTAGGGTTATGGTGTTTAAAAAACTCAGCACCTGTTATGAAGGCAATGAAGTTTGTATTAGTGTGCGCGCCACTTGTGCTTGCTGGCGTTTTCCCGATGATGGTCCAGGCCGCAACGTCCCCTCTGACTGTGGAGCCCAGGCAATGGCATCAGATCGTCATCCCTGCCGATCCGGCAGGAAATACGCTCGTCGATCTGTTTAGTGACGAACTCAATATGCAAGACTTTTCGAGAACATGGATTGTTTGGCGATACGATGGATCATCAGGGGAGTACAAGCGAGTTGAAATCGATGAGCCGTTGGTTGCGGGCGAAGGCTACTGGTTTATTCAAGTGACGTCCTCTGATGTTGCGCTGTCGTTACCGGACAATGTTCCACCAGTTACAGGAAGCTCCTTCACAGGTTGTGATTCCAGCAATGGTTGTGTCGGTATTGAACTGCCTACCGTGGCTGGGCGATTAACCTGGTCTATGCTAGGCGCTCCACTGTATGTACCGGTAGCTGAAAACAGTTTTACATTCGTTCGTAAGCAAGGAACGCAATGCTTGAACGGCTGTACGTTGCAAGAAGCTTCAGACAATGGGTTGGCTGCTTCGTCGCTTGTGTGGTACGACGCTGCGAACGAGCAGTATCTTGATTTCACCGACAGTCCGGCCCTCAGCCCATGGCAGGCTGGCTGGTATAGCACCGAGGCAGATCCGTTGGGCAGTAGTGCGCAGGCAATGATATTGATTGATCTTCCGAATAGCTGTGTAAGTACGGCCTGCGAAAACGTTAACATCAACGGCCCACGGGTAAAGTGGCAACCTTTGTCACTTGATGTTTCCGGGCCAGCAGCCACCGAAACAGATGAATCGCCTAACCCGTTTCTTGATATTCGACTATCTGTCACATTCACAGCTCCTTCGGGAAACCAGGTTGTTGTTCCGGGATTCTTTGCGGGTGATGGGGCGGGCAACGGTCGAGGTAATGTTTGGAGAGCCCTTTTTAGCCCCGACGAGTCTGGAAACTGGGCTTACGTCGTTTCGTTTCGTCAGGGTAACAATCTGGCGGTATCCGATAATGCTACGGGTGGGTCTATTCTATCGGCTGACGGAGCATCGGGCAGCTTTGTTATTGCTGAAAGAGATCCCGAAGCACCGGGATTACTGGCAGACGGGCGACTTGAATACATCGGTGAACACTATCTCAAGCAGGCAGATGGAGGCTATTGGATCAAGGGTGGTATTGATAGTCCAGAGAATTTTTTTGGCTATGCAGGATTTGATAACACCGTGAATCAGTCAGGTGGTGCAGGTACTGATGGATTACAGGATGACGTTCATCGATATGAACCTCATGTCGATGATTGGAATACTGGTGATCCCAATTTTACAAGTGAAGACACGGGTGTTGATGGCAAGGGGATTATAGGCGCGGTTAACTATCTTAGTGGGCAGGACGTTAACTCCATTTATTTCCTGCCAATGAACCTTGGTGGTGATGGCCGCGAGACATACCCCTTCGTAGGGGCGAGCGGTTCGGAATTTGATAATTCTCACTATGATGTGTCGAAACTGCATCAATGGAACATTGTGCTGGATCATATGCAACGAAAGGGCATCTCTGCGCATTTTGTCCTGGCTGAAACAGAAGGCGGAAACACCAACTGGCTGGATAACGGACAATTGGGCGTTGAGCGCAAACTGTATTACCGCGAAATGATTGCAAGGTTTTCCTACCTGAACGGTATCAAGTGGAACCTGAGTGAGGAGAGTCGATACGGAACTGATCGACACATCGAGTTTGCCCGCTACATACGTTCACTGGATTGGGCCGATCATCAGATTGCAGTGCATACCAACAGGGATAGCCCCGGGAATACCTACAACGATCTACTAGGTCAGCCTGATTTTGACACGACATCCATTCAGTTCTCACCACGCAATGCAGATAATTACGTAGAAACGTGGCGCAAAAATTCTGCCAACGCCGGTGTCAAGTGGGTAGTGGAGATGGACGAGATAGGTCCTGCCAGTACGGGCCTGACTGATACCAATGCTGATTCGCTGCGAACCGAGGTGCTTTATCCGACGTTGTTCAGCGGTGGTCATATCGAGTGGTATTTTGGCTATCACTCATTACCACTAGGCGGTGATATGCGAACAGAAAATTTTCGCACGCGAGAATCCATGTTCAGGTTTATGACTTATGCCAGGAATTTCATGATGGATAATTTGCCATTTTGGGAAATGTCACCTAACGATGAGGCACTTAGCGGTGGCGATAGTGGCGATCAGGTGTTTGAAAAACCCGGGCAGGTGTACGCGCTGTATCTGCAAGACGGCTCATCAGGTCGAACGCTGCTGGTAGCACAGGGAAGTTATTCTGCCCGATGGTTTAATCCCCGAACCGGTCTTTTTACTGGCGATACGTCTAACCTGTCAGGTACAAGTCTGGCACTTGGCAGTTCACCGAACGGTCAGTCAGAAGACTGGGTTGTATTGATTTCAAGGAACTAGTGGGGCATGCGGTTTATTCTGTGACAGACAATTTGTTCGAGGTGTCGTCAGAACAAGGCGTAAAAGCGATGCGTATTGACGATATGGGGGGCGAATCGAACGCCAGCTGGCGGCGCTGGGGTCGAAATGCGTTACCGTCACGCTGCACGACCCGTTAGGCCCTGTAGCCATGTTGCGATCTGTCAGCTATGTCTTTTCCGTGATGTAGGCAGGCAGGCAGGAACAACGAAAAACACTGTGTTTAGTCTTTATCAGGTAGTGAAGCCTTTTTCACGAGCATTCAACGATGAGAGAACGATGTACAAGCTTGTAACAACATTTATCGGTACACGCATTCTGTCCTTTGCGGTTTTCTTCCTTGTTCTGGGAGTAACATCTATGTCGTTTGCGTGGAGTCCCAACAATGGCTGGCGTGATAGCTATGCGGTAAATGGTCAATGCTATTGCGACAGCAGCAACTTCGATCATCAGCTTGATACAAAGAGCGCGAGGACACCGCAAGGGGTGAAAAACGTTGTAACAATTTGTGAGGATATAGAAAACGTTTTGGGTAGTGGGCCCGATGAGGGGCGTATACCTTACAACGACATCCAATGTGGCAACGGTCCCGTGAACAATGCTGATGACGAAACCGGATGCCCGGGACGAGTAGATCAGGGTGAAAGTGGCTGCATGAGCATTGGGCCGCGTTGGAACCTTGAAGATATCTATGGCGCCTGGCCGGAAAACTGTACTGCCACACATCGTCTACTGCAGAACACGTGGTACATGTTCTCCATGCCCTGCGATGTGCAACTTCCAGGGAAAAATTCTGTTGCTGAAGTGCTGGGAGACGATCTGGGAATAAATGCTATAGGCCTAAGCTGGAAAATATTTGCCTTGCAGGACAATGGTCTTTATGCAGAGCTCGGATTGACCGATGAGCTTAAGAGCGGTGTGGGGTACTGGCTACTCACCACTCAAAGTGGCGTAACCGTCGATGTAAGCGGAGAATATCCAATAGAGGTAGATATCAGTTTGCGATCAGAGTCTGTGTCCGGTGCCTGGACACTGGTGGGTTCGCCATTCCGTTACGCCGTTTCTTGGGCAGATGCCAGCGTCATCAATTCGAGTACCGGGAAGCTTGTTTCATTAACGTCTGATGATTCGAGCGAAGCAGCGTGCGGTAGAGTACCTCTGTCGTCAGACTGTACCGTGTCGAATGTAGCCTACAAGTGGACTGAGTCAGGAGCGTATGAAGCGCTGAACATGTCATCAGGAAGTCTTGATAGCTTTGAAGGTGCCTGGGTGAGGGCTGGCGCTAGTGGAATGCGCCTTCGACTGCCGCGCCCAGCCGAGGAAGTGGAATCTCGGGAACCGTCCATGACTGTGCGCTGAGAGAAGTCGGCACGCGTCACATCAAACAATACATGCAAGCCTTGATTGCGCATCGCGCATGCTGAAAAAAAAGTCATCGCCAGAAAATTTGAGGGATAGAGGTGAAACCCATGTCTTGAATCAGGCAATCATCTTGCCCGAACGTTAGTGCTCAGACAATTCATTGGCAGAAATATAGTGCCTTGCATGGTGGCTGAGCTTGAAGTACGTCTGCCGCTTGTGCTTGTCATCCGAGTCTTTTGAAGTGTTTCTCAGTATTTATGGAGTCATTTCCTATTAAGTGAAAAAAAAATAGTGAAAAAACCATCCTTATGGGTAGGTGAACGCTTGCTGAAAATAACGATGACATACTTAAGTATGGGTATATTGCTACCCATATGGATTCCAAAAGACTGTATTTGGAATGTTGTCCAGCCTTGGCTTAAATCATATAAATGTGTCAACTAAATTTCATAGATCGATGGACACAAATATCATGGCTTCAAACATTTTTCCCCAGCTCGAAATCCCGAACACCTTAGCAGCCGGTCCCGGACCCGGTAATACGGACCCTCGCGTGCTCGAACGCTTTGCCGGTAGTGGCGTTGCGGATCATATGCAGGGCGATGTGTTGCGTGGCATGATCGAGTGCAAGCACATGCTCAGGCAGGTTTTCGGCACGAACAACCTATATACCTTCGGGGTCGCAGGGACTGGGTGGAGCGGTTTGGATGCGATGATGAGCGCCGTTCAGCCAGGTGATTCGGTTGTAGCTTTCGTCAATGGGACGTTTTCGAATATTGACGGTTTGACGCTTCGCATGAAGGCGGCAACCCGTGAAGAGCTTTCTGCCAACCCGCTTGATCCCACAGCTTCGTCGGTTACCATTGTAGAGGTTCCACACGGGCAATCGGTTACCGCAGACATCATTGATGAGGCGATGGCGAAGCATCAACCCAAGTGGGCCTTCATGGCACACTGGGAAACTGGATCGGGCCGCGTCAATGACGTTCAGGCTTTTTCCGAAGCGTGTTCGCGTCATGAGGCCATGGGACTCGTCGATGCTGTTTCCTCTTTGGGCGTTGGCGATTTCTCTATCGACGACTATCCCGGCGTTGTTGCCTGGGCTTCCTGCCCCCAGAAAGGCATATGCTGTCTGCCGTTGACTTACGCTCCAGTCAGCTTCAGCGATCAATACATAAAGATTCTAAACGAAAGTGGCGCTAGAACATTCGTACATCATCCAATTCTCGAGGCTCGGCATTGGGGCGTGGTGGACGGTAAAGATGTTGAAAAAGGTACCTACCACCGAACTCACTCAGGCTATGCCGTTGCAGCATTTCACGAAGCCTTGAGACTGACGTTGATCGAAACCGTAAGTGATCGCGCTGCCAGCTATGCCTTTCATGAAAAGGCATTGAAAACCGCATTGCAGTCCATGGGATGTGTGGTGACATCCAATATGACCAGTCTGGTGGTCTTCAACCTCCCCGAACCGCTTGCGGGCCGTGAGATGGAATTGGTTCAGACGTGCCGGCAGCGTGGTTTCGGTATCTGGCCTACATTGAGTGAGCCCGTACAGGTTCGTATAGGTATCCTCAATCAATTGTCACAGCATGCTGTAACCGATATTGTCACGCGCTTCGCAGGCGTCATGCAGGAAGCAGGGGCGAATGTGGATCTTGATAAATTACACAGTGTTCTGGCGAACTACTACTCATCCGAAATGGCTGTTGCTTAGGAATTTTCCATGGACATACACGAGTATCAGGCGAAAGACCTACTGAATCAGTTCGGTGTGGAAACGCCGTCTGGAGCATTGGCCTACAGTCCGGAGCAAGCCGCTTATCGAACGCGCGAACTCGGTGGAGACAAGTGGGTGGTCAAGGCGCAGGTACACGCAGGTGGACGAGGCAAGGCAGGTGGTGTGAAGGTCTGTTCTTCCGATTCAGAAACGCTAAATGCTTGCAAGGATATGTTCGGCCGCAAGCTTGTCACGCACCAGACAGGCAGCGAGGGTATGGGCATCTATCGCGTATATGTTGAAAGAGCCGTACACATTGCGGCCGAGTACTATCTTGGTCTGGTACTTGACCGTTCAAGCCAGCGCATTATGGTGGTCTGTTCTCGTGAAGGTGGAATGGAAATAGAGGACATAGCAGACAAACAACCAGACAGTATCATCAGAGCGTCAATTGATCCTGCGGTGGGAGTCAGAGAGTTTCAATGCCGCGATATTGCCTTTGAACTCGGGCTTGACCCCAGTGTGGTGCAGAGTTTTGTGAAGACGCTTAGCGGATGTTACAAGGCGTTTCGCGAATTGGATGCCACCATGGTTGAAATCAATCCTCTTGCTCTTTGTGACGACGGTCGGATCCTGGCGTTGGACGCCAAGATGACCTTCGACGATAACGCCTTGTTTCGTCACGCACAGGTTGCTGAACTGCGTGACAAGAGCCAGGAAGACCCGAGAGAGTGTCGCGCTGCTGACAGAGGCCTGAGCTATGTCGGGCTTGAAGGCAACATAGGCTGCATTGTAAACGGAGCTGGTCTGGCAATGGCCACTATGGATACGATCAAACACGCTGGCGGCGATCCTGCCAATTTTCTGGATATCGGTGGTGGCGCCACGCCTGAGAGGGTAGCCAAGGCCTTTCGGCTGGTTATGTCGGATGAAAATGTCCAGACCGTGCTGGTCAATATATTTGCAGGTATCAATCGTTGCGACTGGGTCGCCGAAGGTGTGGTGAAAGCGCTAACGGATGACCCAGTGAATGTTCCTGTCATCGTCCGCCTGTCAGGCACCAATGTGGATGAAGGTAATGAAATACTTAAAAACAGCGGGTTACCTATCATCATGGCATCGTCGCTCAACGAAGCAGCACAAGTCAGCGTCGAGGCCTGGAAGAAGAGCCAGTCGGATGCCGCTAATCAACCTACGGCATCAGCTAGCCGGGAAACCATCAGTTCAAAGATCATAGAGGAAGTGTCATGAGCATATTGCTTGACAATACAACACGGGTTATTGTGCAAGGGATATCAGGAAAGATGGCACGGTTTCACACGCGTGAAATGATCAACTATGGAACCAACGTCGTGGGTGGCGTTGTCCCCGGTCGCGGGGGTGAAGTCGTTGAAGGTGTTCCTGTTTTTGATACGGTCAAGCAAGCAGTTGACGCAACAGATGCTCAGGCAAGTCTTGTGTTTGTTCCACCCCCTTTTGCTGCAGACAGCATCATGGAGGCGGCCAACTGTGGTATCAGGTATTGCGTGTGTATAACCGATGGTATTCCCGCTCAGGACATGATGGAAGTGAAACGCTTCATGCTGCGTTTTCCTAAAGAGAAAAGCATGATGTTGACTGGGCCCAACTGTGCGGGAACGATCAGTCCTGGCAAAGGCATGATAGGCATCATGCCTGGTCACATATACAAAGAAGGTAATGTTGGCATCATAGGTCGTTCAGGTACGCTTGGCTATGAGGCAGCTTCCCAGCTCAAGCAACTCGGACTTGGCATTTCGACGTCGGTTGGTATTGGTGGAGATCCCATCAACGGTGCATCCTTCAAGGACCTGCTGATCAAATTCGAACAGGATGACGAGACGAAAGTTGTGTGCATGATCGGTGAAATCGGTGGCCCACAGGAAGCTGAGGCAGCAGAGTTTGTCAGGGACCATATGACAAAACCGGTCGTTGCCTACGTGGCCGGAATGACAGCTCCCAAAGGCAAGACAATGGGGCATGCAGGTGCGATTATCTCCGCCTTCGGAGAAAGTGCTTCGGAGAAAGTCGAAATCCTCTCAGACGCTGGCGTGACCATTGCTGAGCAACCTGGCGACATCGGTAAAACGATTGCGCAGGTCGTAGCCGCATGAACACGGTTGCTGATGCACCATCTGACGTGAAAACGTCTGATGCTCTGGCATCAAGTACATTGTGGAAAACGCCGGACCGCGAAGTCTCGGAACTGACTGAGCTTATGCTGAGTCTCTGGAGAAGAGTTCTCGCTCGCAGAGCTCCGGAGGTTGCTCAGAAGCTGGATAAAAACCAGACCTCAGCACTACCAGCAGGCAAGAATGCCATTCCTTATCTGCAGGCTATGAATATCCGGTTTCAGCTGCTGCGTATTGTTGATGAAATCGAGCGAATGAGAGCTCGTAGAGCCGCGGAATCGACAAACGGTCCTGCCGCAATTCCTGAGTCGTTTGCCAGAATGGTGGCAACCGGCGATGATCGTGAACGTATTGCGCAACTTGCTGCCGATACGCTGGTTGGGCCGACGTTCACCGCACACCCTACTGAAACCAAACGCGTCAGTGTTCTCGAAATTCATCGCAGAATCTATCGAGGTATCGTTGCACTTGAAACTGACAGGTGGACACCTCGGGAACGTGATGCCTTGGTGGAACGTCTGGAAAGTGAAATTGATCTTCTTTGGTTCACGGGAGAGCTTCGTCTTGATCGGCCTTCTCCGGATGATGAAATAGCCTGGGGACTGCACTTTTTCCGCGATATTATTTTCGATGTTGTACCGGATGTGCTTGAACAGGTAAACCGCGCGGTTGTCAGTGATGATTCAGGCGTAGAGGAATTCTTACCGCGTTTGTGTTTTCATTCCTGGATCGGAGGCGACAGAGATGGCAATCCACACGTCACAACCGCGGTAACACGCAGAGCGCTGGAGCTTGGACAGAATACAATACAGACTCGTTACATCGAACTGCTAAATGAGGCGGCTGCGCAGCTGTCCGTCAGTAACCGGATAGCCCCGGTTAACGAGGAACATGCTCGGGGCCTGAGAGCTATTTTCAGTAACACCGAGGCGGCTTCACGAAATGCCAACGAGTTGTTCAGACAGTCGATTTCCGCAATTGCCGGCCATGTAGAGTCTAACCATTATGCGCATGTCAGTGATTTCATCGCTGACATTCGAACAGTGGAGAATGCCCTGCAAGCATTGCAAGCCAGTCAAATCGCCCATCGATACCTCAGGCCGATTCGTTGGGCCGCGACGGTATTCGGTTTCAGAACAGTGACCCTTGATGTCAGGCAGAACTCCACAGTAACAACAGCGGTTTTGAAGGAAGTCTGGGAGAAGGTGGAAGGTGATCTGCCACCAGATTACGGTAGCGAAGCCTGGAGCAAGCGTTTGCGTGCAGAACTTGCAACGGACGAGCTCCCGCATCTGGACTACGACGTGCTCTCGGCACAAGCGCAGGAGTTGCATGATCTACTGAGTCTGATGCTTGAAGTAATTTCAGGCAAGGATCCACAAGCAGTGGGTCCTTTCATTCTGTCCATGACGACGTCAGCAGACGACCTGGCAGCTGTCTTGTTGTTAGCTCGCTATGTTGGCTTTGATCGAGAAGCGCCCGAACTCAAAGTAGTCCCGCTGTTCGAAACTATCGGAGACCTTAGAGCCGCACCAGAGATCATGCGTCAGTTTCTGCTCATACCTAGTGCCAGGCGTTGCCTTACGCGTGGCAACAAGCCCATCGAAATCATGTTGGGCTATTCGGACAGCAACAAAGACGGCGGTTTTCTATGCTCCAGTTGGGAAGTTACTTGTGCACAATCAAAAGTCGTTTCCGCGCTGAGTTCTCTGGATCTAGAAGGCGTGTTCTTCCATGGCCGTGGTGGAAGCGTCAGCCGCGGCGGTGCGCCAACCCATCGAGCCATTGCGGCTCAACCCGCTGGAACTATCGGTCAGAGTATCCGACTGACGGAGCAGGGTGAGGTTCTATCGGCCCGCTATGCTAATCGTGGTTCGGCAGCGGCCCACCTTGAATTGTTACTGTCCAGTGCCGTTGAGCACCGACTACGTAAACCGGATCGGCACATGAATCCGGAGCATGAGGATGCACTCTCTGCACTGGCAGGAATCAGCCAGACCGCTTACACTGAATTGATCAACTCAGAAGGTTTTCTGGATTACTTTCAACAGGCTAGTCCGGTCGAAGAGCTTGCCAGTCTAAAAATCGGTTCCCGTCCAGCACGCCGGTTTGGTGCCAACAGTCTGGACGATCTGCGGGCCATCCCCTGGGTATTTGCCTGGTCACAGAACAGACATTTGATTACTGGATGGTACGGTTTTGGAACTGCGATAGAGAGTTTTATCTCTATTCGAGGTCCGGAAGCTAAGGATCTGTTAAGGAATATGTTTGAACGTTCCGAGTTTTTCAGATTAATCGTTGATGAAACTGAAAAAACCTTGTTCCAGACTGATCTTGATATTGCTTCCCGATACGCATCACTGGTAGAGAATGCGGAAACGCGCGCTCGCATACTGGGTAGAATTTGTACCGAGTATGATAGAAGCGTTGAAGCTGTAAAGATGATCAGCGGCTGCAGCACTATGGCTACACGCTTTCCTGAGTTCCAGTACCAGTTCGATCGTTATGCGCGAGATCTGGACCGGGTTCACTCTCTGCAAATTGAATTGTTACGAGAGGCACGAAAGAATGAGCAAGAATCATCGGTATCAATTCCATTGCTGCAATCGATGAACTGTATTTCGTCAGCGCTTGGATGGACCGGTTAGTCGAAACCCGGTTTAGTAAAAGCCTACGATTCTCACTATTCAATTCGCGTAAGAAAAGAGCTGCATATCTATGAGTTTTCATGTTATCGAGCAAGCCAGAGCCAGACTGAATCGCAGTGAGCTAGCGGTGCCGGGCTCCCAACCCGATCTTTTCGCAAAGGCTGCTGAATCGAATGCCGATGTCATTTTTCTGGACCTTGAAGATGCGGTAGCTCCGGACGAGAAAGCGCAGGCGCGCAAGAACATCATTGCAGCATTGAACGATATGGACTGGGGTGACAAGACCATGTCAATTCGCATCAATGGCCTGGATACTCACTATATGTACCGAGACGTTGTTGATATCGTTGAGCAAGCGGGAGAACGCCTGGACCTGGTCATGGTGCCGAAGGTTGGAACTGCTGCTGACGTCTACGCTGTTGACATGCTGCTAACCCAGATCGAGGATGCGATGGCGTACAAAAAGCGCATCGGTCTTGAGCATATTATAGAAACAGCATTGGGAATGCAGAACGTCACAGAGATTGCGGCTGCATCGAAGCGAAATGAAAGCCTGCATTTCGGCGTGGCTGACTATGCTGCTTCAACACGTGCTCGCACAACAGTCATAGGCGGCGTTAACCCTGATTACGCAGTTCTAACGGATCCTGAAGAAGGCCGTGATCGACAAGTGCATTGGGGAGACATGTGGCACTACGCACTTGCCCGAATGGTGGTTGCGTGTCGAGCAAATGGACTTCGACCCGTTGATGGTCCGTTTGGTGATTTCAAGGATCCTGACGGCTATCGTGCTGCAGCGAAGCGAGCTGCGGTGCTTGGTTGTGAAGGAAAGTGGGCTATTCATCCGAGTCAGATAGACTTGGCCAACGAGGTCATGAGCCCATCGAAGGAGGAGATCACCAAAGCACAGAGAATTCTGGAGGCCATGGCGGAAGCGGAGAAAGCAGGTAAGGGGGCGGTGTCGCTGGACGGACGCCTGATCGATTACGCATCTATCCGACAAGCTGAAGTTCTGGTTGAGAAAGCCCGGCAAATCGAAGTCTCCTGAGTATCATGAAACCTGATATCGGAGCGCCGGCTATCTATCGATAGTCTGGTTGACACTGCCTGGATAAAAATACACCGATGTCTGTTAGGCTAACAAATTCTATACACCGGTATCAGTCAGAAAAAGGCTGATGCAACAACGATAGGCAAATCCAGATGAAAGTTGTGTTTCTAGACCGAGCCACCATGGGGCCGGATATAGAGCTAGTCCGTCCGTCATTCGAGCACGAGTGGGTTGAGTATGAAAAGACAAGCGCCGAGGAGGTTCTTGACAGGGCGCAAGGGGCAGATATCATTATTACCAACAAGGCTCCATTGCGCGCTGAGACGCTTGCGGGGCTGCCCGAGCTGAAAATGATCAGTATTGCCGCTACTGGCTATGATGTTGTGGATGTCGAAGCATGCCGTAGGCAGGGAATTAGCGTTTCCAACGTTCGAGGCTATGCCATTCATACGGTGCCGGAGCACACCTTTTCTCTGATTTTGGGTTTGCGTCGTTCCATCAAGGCCTATGTCGATGATGTTATTGATGGCGAGTGGCAACGATCGGGTCAATTCTGTTTTTTCAACCATCCTGTCAAGGACCTTGCTGGCTCCAGACTCGGTATTATCGGTGAGGGTGCTATCGGCCAGGCAGTAGCTTCAATTGGCAGGGCTTTTGGGATGGAGCCGGTATTCGCTGCGCACAAGAATGTATCCGGGCTTGGCCCCCTGTATACGCCCTGGGACGAAGTCATCGCGACGTCCGATGTGATTAGCATTCATGCCCCGTTAACGCCATCTACTCGACACTGCATCGATGCGGCGGAATTCTCACGAATGGCGAAAAAGCCATTAATTATAAATACTGCACGTGGGGGGTTGGTTGACGAGCAAGCGCTGGTGGATGCCTTGCACGCGGGGCATATTTCGGGCTTTGGCTTTGATGTCTTGAGTGCCGAGCCACCGAGTCCGGATAATCCATTACTGACGGTCCTTGACAAGCCCAATGTTCTTGTCACTCCACATATAGCGTGGGCTAGTGAACAAGCCCGGATGGAGGTTTGGCGACAGACTGTCGCTCACGTTGATGGCTACTTCAGGGGTGAGGCTCTTAATTCCTTGACTTCATGATTCAAGGTTAGAAAGGTCTGATAGCCTACTTTCAGTTTGCTGTTGTTATGATGGAGCTATCAGACAATTTCGTAATCCACGCATAACTGGATGGTTGATCGTTTCAAATCACATTGATTTCACTTGTGCTGACCAAAGATAGCTGCCAAGTCACCCGCGCGGAGAAGCGATAGTTTTATGACATTTTGGCGGGCTCCTGCCCTCCCTGAGCCGTGGCTTGAGCGGAGATGATAGATTTGGCATTCTCCAATGCTTGAGATACCCTCTCGTACTCCTCCTCTATTCGTTTTCTCTCGGCTCGTTCACGACGTACTTGCTTTTCGGTGTTTTTTTGAATTTTTCGCAAGTCTCGAATGGACTTGAACGCATCGCGTGCGATCGTCCTGGTTGTTTCGCCCATCTCTCGCTCACTATCTATTTCTGTTTGCTGAGCAATAACGAGGCGGTGTAGTCTCGCTTTATCTTTACGGAGTAGCGCAACGAGTTCTACTATTTCGGAATGGCCCATCTTTGTTGGGTCGGCCGTATCCGAAAAACCGGGCTTTGAGATCAGGTCGTTCTTGACGAGGGTCAGTCGTTTCTGTTCATGTGAAGAATCATTATGTTTCGATAGCTCAGCATCCCGTATCGAGGAGATATTTCCAAGGTTATGAGATTGGACGAGGTCACCAACGCGCTTTACCTGCATTTGTAATATTTCGGGCGTTGTAGACGTTGCATCCATATCGATAGATTTATCAGAAGGCGCTTGTTCTGCTGTTGGATCTTCGATTATTTGATAGGACAGTTGGGCGGGGACGTCGGGTCTTTTCTCCGCTGTAGTCGTCGATTCCACCAACACACCTTCGCTTGGCGCTTGCGGCTTGTCTAGCGATTCAGGCGTTGCAATCCGTGATGTGGTGCCCAAATGAGAGGGCGTGCGATCCTTGAACTCATGGAAGTTCGTGTCGGTAAAGGAGGAATAATTTCTCGCAGGGGTTGGAAGCATGCGACGCTTTCTCCGACCACCGTGCATGATGTTCAGGATAACGTGAACAAAAACCATTACCAGGAAGGCGGCAGCCGTAATTGATCCGACCAGGACGGGTGTGGTCACACCTTCAACAGGTCGCACTTGTGCAATAAAAAACGCAAGCAGCGCAATCAGCAATGTCCACCTGACAATGGATTTTTTTCTAAGACGACGACTCTTCAGGAATCCTGACACCGGTGATGCTCCAATTACAACGCGTACAACCTTTGCCAAGTATATCGCAGACTATGCTACAAAAAAGCGTGATTAATGCCACCGCGGCCCGCAACTCTGTTGTTGAGCAAATTTTGATCAGTTGGCTTGATGAAATGCTTTAGGGACGACTCAAACAGCTGAGCAGGGCAGGTTTGTTTCCCACCTGGAATGAAAATGCTTATGGTCTAAAGTACTTGATACAAGCGGGACGTACGGAATCCCAGCCGTTTTCGAAGGCGTCTACGAGCTCCTCTGGCAGCGGGCCTTCCTGAGTGGCTTTTAAATTCTGAGCGAGGTGAGCTATCGAACTTGCTCCCAGAATGACACCGTGGTTGGTGCCGTGTGTATCAAACCTGGAAACCCCTATCGTTTTATCAGTTGACAATGCGGAGTGGTGTGTGAGCCATCGTATTGCTGCTGCAGCTGGCTCAATGCCGGCTGCTGCGCAAGCTCCGGATATTTCTTCAACCACGGAGAAATATTCAGGCTTCCAGTATCTGTCCTGGTACCCATCAAATGTGGCGAATCGACCGCTCTGGGGTATGCGCTGCATAGATTCATGTTTGCCTGACAACATGCCTCCAGCCAATGGATTGTAGGCATAGAAGGAAAGGTTGTAGTGTTTTAGACAGCCAAACAACTCGCGCTCCACATCGCGTGTCAACGCATTGTACATTCCTTGATATACAGAAGGTTTGATCCAGCCTTCTTGATCACATATTTCGATAATTTCTGCAACTTGCCAGGCGGCATAATTACTGAGACCAAAGCGCTCGAACTTGCCTTCTTCATTGAGACGGGCAACAGCTTGAAGGGTTTCCCTGATCGGTACGCTCAGATCTGGTGAATGCAAGTAGAACAGATCAAGCGATGGCATCCGTAAACGTTCCAGTGATGTGATCAGTTGCTTGCGAAGGGAGTCGGGCGTCAAGCCATCAAGGGCTTTAGGATTGGCTTTACCTGCAATACGAGTACCCTCGAGCGTTCCTACGCTGTGCAAGCAACCTAGTAAATTCTCTGTATTTCCGTTGTTATAGATGAATGCTGTATCAACTTCATCATTACCGGATGTCTTGAACAGGGACAGCATATCGGTTGCAACATTCTGATCAACTTGTCCACTGAATGTCATTGTTCCCAGTATCGTTTTCATATTTGCTTGTTCAGTTAAGAGGGACGTTCCGGTTTTGTTCAACTAATGATACAACTGATGCATAATCAGGTACACCATCAATACCTTGTGCTGAGGCACATTTGAGTGATGCGGCTGCATTTGCAAATACAATTGCGCCATGCTCTGTAACACCTTCCGCAAGTTGGAGTGTAAAAGCTGCGTGCCAGACATCACCTGCACCCAAGGTGTCTATTGCGACAACAGGAAATGCAGGAACATTTACAACAGCATCTTCATTCAGGTAGGAAACACCTGCTTCACCATCAGTGACGCAGACCCAGTTGCCAAACTGAGCAGATGCGTCTCTTAATCCCTTGGCTAAATCTTGTGTATTTGCGTAGTCCCTGAGTCCTTGCCGTGAAAATGCTATATGCGTAGCCAATGTCATGGCTTCATGACAAACTGGAGCTTCTGCATCGATAACGGCCGGTATTAGCTGCTCTCGTGCCGATTGCAGGACATGCAATGCAGCCTCCTCCCAGCGCGTGTCTACCAGCACGGCATCAAGACTCCGATGAGCTGACAAAAAATCCAGATTCAAAGATTCCTTAGTGTCTGATTGTCTATCTCGCAAACTGCGGTAATTGATGATTTGTCGTTCGCCGTTGGCATCAATGAAAATACTCGACAAAGGTGATTTGCAATTTCTGATTTGAATGACACTGGTACTGTCTATATCATGGGAAATAAATTCTTCGCGAATCAGTCCGGAAAACCTGTCATCACCCAGACGACCCACGAGATGCGCTTGCGCTCCTAGTTTCTGAAGTGCTACCGCCGCGATAGCGCCGCCGCCGCCCAGGCTGAATCGTACATCGTCAGCGCGATATTTCTCCGCTTCCACAGGTATTTCCGGCAGGTTGAAAATGATGTCAGCTGATATCAGACCGCAAACAAGAATGCGCCTGTCTTGCTTGCGCTCTCTGGCAATATTCCGTGTCATATTACTGCACGTCTCAGTGTATAACAGTTGAGTGAGCAGGGTGGCTGCCCGTATACTGAACTCGCATCACAACAAGATACCAAGGTTGAAGCAAAATACCATTATACGGAGAGGAACAAATGACTCGTATCATCCCGACAACTTTCAAAGGCAAAGTGGCTGCAGGTTTGATGGCAGCGCTCGTTGTTTCCACAATAAGCTTGCCAGCGTATGCTCAGGACAAGATCACCCTTCGAATGTCCACGCCTGCAACTGAAACAGATTTTCGCTCTCAGGGACTGGCAACCGTATTTGCTGATGGGGTCAGTGATTTCGCAAGCTATGAACCTCACTACAATGATTCATTGTTCAAGCAGGGCACAGAACTCGTGGCCATTGCACGAGGCAATCTGGAGATGTCGATCACCTCCGCTCAGGAGCTGGCTAAACTGATACCGGAATGGTCAGTGTTCACCGCAGGCTATCTTATGCGTGATGCTGAACATCAGCGTAAGGTCTTTGACAGTGACATTGGACAGGAAATGTACCAATTGGCTGAAGACAAGTTGAATGTGAAGTTGCTTAGTGTCGTGTATTTCGGTACTCGCCAGTTAAATCTCAGGACAGATAACAAGGTTATGACACCAGCAGATCTTGAGGGAGTGAATTTGCGAATGCCGGGTACTGAAGCCTGGCAATTTCTGGGAAAGGCTCTGGGTGCAAACCCGACGCCTATGGCCTTTACAGAAGTCTATACCGGCTTGCAAAGTGGTGCTATCGACGGGCAGGACAATCCCTTGCCAACCAACAAAGACAAGAAATTTCATGAAGTTACCAAACAGATAGTACTAACCGGGCATCTGGTCGACATGAACTTCATTGCATTTTCCAAAGAAGTATGGGATTCGCTATCGCCGGATCAACAAGCGAGCGTCGAATCTGCTGCAAAGGCGGCTTCCACCTGGACAACTGAACAGATAATCGCTAATGAAGCAGAGCTGGTTGACTATTTTGTGGCCGAGGGGCTGGAAGTCTACGAGCCCGATGTAGATGCTTTTCGTAGCAGAGCTCAAGCCATGTATCTGGAATCGGATTTCTCAAAAGACTGGCCTAAAGGCATGCTCGAGCGCATAAACGCGATTCAGTAGTTGAGTATCCGTTTTAAAAAACTGCCGGGCTGGCTGGCTCGTCGGGCAGATAATGTTGCTGTGTTATTGCTCAGTGGTACGTTCATTATCTTTGTTTTGCAGATTGTCTCGCGCTATGTGTTCAGGCAGCCTCTTGGCTGGACGCTGGAGGCTTGCCTGTTGTGCTGGTTATGGCTGGTGTTCTGGTCTGGTGCTTTTACATTAAAGGATCAAGACCATGTGCGCTTTACGATTCTGATTGATTCCGCCCGGCCGGGCATGCGTCGGATTTTCTCGTTCTTGTCTGGCGTATGCATCATCGCTGCATTTGGTGTAGCGCTTTGGCCGACAACTGACTTTGTTCAATTCATGTCAATTGAAAGCACCTCTTTGTTGAAGATCCGCTTCGATATCGTATTTGGAATTTATCTTGTTTTTACCATTGCAATCATATGTCGGTATCTAAAACGGTGCTGGCAGGCTGTTAAAGGCGCCGATATTTCATGAGTGTTGCATTTCTCATGTGTTTGGGCGTGTTGTTCGGTCTGGCTGCCATAGGCACGCCTATTGCCCTGTCGATGATCACCGCGGCAGTTGTGTATCTGTTGATGGCAGGACAGGATCTGGCGCTGGCAGGCGAACAGATCCTGCAAGGCTTGTACAACAGTTTTATTCTGCTGGCTGTACCGTTGTTCATTGTCGCCGCCAATATTATGAATGCGGGCACTATAAGCGATAGGCTATTGGGATTCTGCGTAGCCGTCGTTGGGCGATTTCGCGGTGGGCTGGGGCATGTCAATGTTGTGGCCAGTCTTATTTTTTCTGGCATGTCTGGTTCTGCGATTGCCGATGCTGCTGGTGTAGGCAAGATTATTATTGGGATGATGACTCGCAATGGTCGTTATACGCTGGGTTTTGCCGCTGCCATAACGGCAGCTACCGCCACCATTGGTCCGATTATTCCACCCTCGATCCCTATGGTGCTATATGCGCTAGTGTCCGACACATCGGTTGGCTTCCTGTTTCTTGCAGGCATACTGCCAGGCTTGTTGATGGGTTTGGTTCTCTCAGTGATGGTGGCTGTTATCGCCAGACGACGACAATTTCCCATGGACAAACCAGTTCCGGTGAGTGAGTTGCCCGGTCTTGGGATAAGGGCGTTTCCGGCATTGTTAATGCCCGTCATTCTCTTGTTTGGAATCTATGGCGGTGTAACGACACCCACCGAGGCGGCTGCACTTGCGGCAGCGTACGCGTTTTTTCTGGCAACGGTGTTCTATCGGGCTTTGAGCCTGTCGAGTTTGTACAGGGTGTTATCCGAAAGTGCGCGTTCTTCTGCCGCAGTGGGTCTTGTAATTGGCGGTGCATTGATTTTCAATTATATTGTCGCAAGTGAAAATATACCCAACGGCATTGCCACCATGATGGATTCCATGAACCTGTCTCCTTTGGGTTTCTTGTTATTCGTCAACGTGCTGCTATTGCTATTTGGTTGTTTACTGGATGCTGCCACCATTCTATTGGTCGTTGTGCCCTTGTTCTTGCCTGCCTGTCAGTTGCTGGGTATCGATCTGGTTCATTTTGGTGTGGTTGTGGTCGTCAATACAATGATTGGCTTGATTACGCCGCCCTATGGCATCCTGCTATTTGTTATCAATGCCACAACAGGTGCGCCTCTGAAAGACATGATTGTAGAGCTATGGCCATTCCTCATCGCTCTTTTGCTTGCATTGATAACCATTACGCTGATACCGGACTTTGTCCTCTGGTTGCCCCGGAAAATGGGATATGGTGGCTAGCACGTTTTAGAAACAACCAGCGCATGACTCTCACAATGAGGAGCATGGCTTGGAGAAAACGATTTGAACAATACGATATCCGGTATTATTCCTGTCATGCTGACGCCTTACAGCAACGACGGTACGATTGATTACGAAGGATACGCTCGACTGACACAGTGGTATCTTGATAACGATGCCGACGCACTTTTCGCGGTTTGTCAATCTAGCGAAATGCACCATCTCAAGCTCGAAGAACGGGTTGCGTTGGCCAGACAGACAGTGAAGCTTGTAGACGGACGCGTACCTGTGCTCGCCTCAGGCCATATTGCAGGTTCCCCGAAGCAACAGCTAATCGAGCTTACGGCAATGGCGGATACTGGCATTGATGCGCTGGTACTGGTTACCAATCGAATTCCGGCAGATCGAGATGCCGACGAGTCTGCTGTACTTGACGGGCTTAGGTGGTTTATGCATAGCTTGCCGTTGGGGTTGCCCTTAGCGTTGTATGAATGCCCTCTGCCTTTTCGTCGATTGTTAAGTGATGATGTGCTGAAGTTCTGTGCGGACAGTGGTCGCTTTGTTGCTCTTAAAGATGTGTCCTGTGATTTAGCCATCATCAAGCGTCGTTTGGATATTGTGAAAGGTTCTCCTCTGGCGGTGATCAATGCAAATGCTGCTATCGCATTGCCCGCCATGCAGGCGGGGTCACACGGTTTTTGCGGCGTGATGAACAACTACCATCCTGATCTCTATGCCTGGCTTTATCATCACGGAAAGCACCACCCAGCTGTCGCAACTGAACTAGCCATATTTCTGGCCTTAGGCGGTACTTCTGAAACACAGGGCTATCCAGCTATTGCCAAACGATTCCATCAGCGTCTGGGAACGTTTTCATCTATTGCTTGCAGAAATATCGATGTTGATATTTATGAGACTTACTGGGCGCTTGATGCGTTGCTGGATAACCTGATGGAAGGGGCGTCCATGTATCGAGACCGGATTTCAAAGCTGTTGCGTGTGGTCAAGTAGACTCACAGATACTTAGAGAGGGGAGCGAAATGCATCTTGTTCTCTGCCTTCGACAACACTTTTCAAGTAAACTTCTACGCGACGGTTTCGACTACGGCCAAAGCTTGTGTCGTTGGATTCCACTGGTCTGGTTTCGCCTTTTCCAGACGTACGAACACGTGATTTATCAACACCATTTCCACTGAGATAACGTGTCACTGACGAGGCACGTTTTTCAGAAAGTATCTGGTTGTAATTGTGAGCACCCGAGCTGTCGGTGTGTCCGATGACGTGCACCGCTGTTTTATCGTATTCGCCAATTACGTCTGCCATCGTTTTCAGGCTGGTGATAAACGCATCGTTTAGACGTGCGCTGTCAATATCAAAAGAGGCCTCGCTCAGGACATCGAGGCGGAGCGTTTCATCATCAATGCGGGTGACCTGTATTTCGTTATTTCGTCGTTCGTTTGCCAGTTCACGCTCTAGTTTGCGCTGTTGTTTATCCATATAATTGCCTACTGCCGCACCAGACAATGCACCAACAACAGCTCCGACATACTTGCCATTCTTACTGTTGGACTGATTGCCAATAACACCTCCCGCGATTGCACCGATGGCTGCTCCGGTTTTGGCGCGACGATTGGGATCGTCTGTCGCGCAACTACTAATCAGCATCATGGTGGTTGTCGCTGCAATGATTGTCACATGGATTGATTTCATGGCCTGATATCTCGAATTTGGTTATATATTATGAGCAACATTGCCAGCCACTTGCTTTGCATCAAGCTGTGGAACAGGTTTGAGTGAATCTGGCAAGAGCGATGTGTTGGCAGAAATGAGTGGCAAATACGGTAGTAAAGGCAATAGCTAACGCACAGAAAGATGTGTCGGCACATGGATTGTCATTTAGAGTAAAGCAAACCGTCGAATTATCAGAACTAAGTACTGATCAACGTATTCGGGGTGATTTTCTACAAAGAGAACCTGGATGAGCGCAAAAATGTACGTGAAATGAGCTCGAGTGACAGGTCACAAAAACTCGGGTTTAGAATTGAATTGGCGAATACCAAAAAACAACTCACTGCTTCAATTTATTCTGTGGCATTCATGGTTGCAGTCAGTGTCACTATCAAAGTGTGCAGCGCAGTGGCGAGTCTTACGAGTATCTGGCAAGACCAAGCTGGTCGTTAGAAGATAATTGTCTGGAGTGAATCTTCCAAAGAGATCAGCTGAGGGCCAACTTTGGCTTCGGAAAATAACCGGTAAGCATGAACATAATGAGGATTATTTTGTTGCCTGGTGATGAGTGTTTGGGTAGAAAGATCAATAATATTAATGGTTTATCGATGCTTGATTGTCTGGTGCCGGTAGTTTAACGTGTAGTCGCCCTGTCTGTCTGAATAAGCGAATACTAAACCAGGGATAAGTAAACCAAGATTGTATTTATAGATAAATTTCGAAAGTCCATAGAAGTTCCAAATCATGAAATGACGTGGTTACCCCTCAAATATGATTGATATAAATACCGACGAAGAAAGCAAAATTATTTACCAGACGATGGTCCTTGTGGCATCCTCCAGTTATCGTATGATTTCACGATGTCAGTAATCGGCTTTTTTTTGGAGACTAAATCATGAAAAATGCAGTCCACCCTCTACTCGGCGGATTTCTGTGCGCAGGGATTATCGTACAGACGGCTTCGGCGGATATGGTGACCGAACTGGGGGCAGGGGAAGGTCAATTAAACATTGTTGCATGGCCTGGTTATATCGAACGGGGCGAAACAGATGCTACATTCGATTGGGTCACCGAGTTCGAGAAAGAGTCCGGTTGCATGGTTCAAGTTAAAACCGCGAATACTTCAGATGAGATGGTCGCATTGATGAATGAGGGCGGTTTTGATCTGGTAACCGCATCAGGGGATGCCTCTTTACGGCTTGTTGCCGGTGGGCGGGTACAACAAATCAATCCTTCTCTCATCCCCAGCTGGGACGATATCGATAATCGTCTCAAGGATGCTCCATGGCACACCGTGGATGGAAAACACTATGGTACGCCGTATATGTGGGGACCGAACGTGTTGATGTACAACACGGATGTTTTCAAGCAAGCGCCAACTAGCTGGAACGTAGTCTTTAAAGAAATGGAGCTGCCGGATGGTAAATCCAACGTTGGACGTGTCCAGGCTTACGACGGCCCCATACACGTTGCAGATGCTGCTAATTATCTGATGACGCATCAACCTGAGTTAGGTATCGAGAGTCCTTATGAATTGACCCAGGAACAATACGATGCCGCCCTTGAGTTGTTGAGGGGGCAGCGCAAGCTGGTTTCACGCTATTGGCACGACGCATTTATTCAGATGGACGATTTTACCAACGAGGGTGTGGTGGCATCAGGATCCTGGCCATTTCAGGTAAACATTCTCAAATCAAAGGATGCGCCAATTGCATCAATCATTCCAGAGGAAGGTGCTACAGGTTGGGCGGATACTACCATGATGCATAGTGAGGCAGAAAACCCGAATTGTGCTTATTTGTGGATGGAACACACATTGTCTTCCAATTTAATGAGTGACCTGTCGGTTTGGTTCGGTGCCAATCCAGCGGTTCCAGCAGCGTGTACTGACGGGCGAGGTATGCAAACAGCGGAAGGTTGTACAGTTAACGGTATGGATGATTTTGAACGAATAAAATTCTGGACAACTCCGGTTTCCAAGTGTGCCACTCAAAATGACCAGTGTGTACCTTATTATCGATGGGTTAGTGACTACATAGGGGTCATTGGCGGACGTTGAAAAATCTGGCAGTTAAGTTTGATTCAGTCTCTCGCTATTTTGGGGATGTACGTGCGGTAGACGATGTTAATCTCAGCATTGAGGAGGGAGAGTTTTTTGCCATGCTGGGCCCATCAGGCTCTGGTAAGACTACGTGTCTGCGGTTGATTGCTGGTTTCGATCAACCTTCTCAAGGTACTGTTTCCATATTCGGCTCTACAATGGCGGGAGTACCGCCGTATCGGCGCAACGTCAATACTGTATTTCAGGATTATGCCCTTTTCCCGCACTTGAGTGTGATAGACAATATCGCCTACGGTTTGATGATTCGTGGGTGCGACAAGGAAGAGCGACATCGCGCAGCGAAGGAAGCCTTAGAGATGGTTCGTTTACCTGACTACGGTTTGCGCAAGCCGGGAGAGCTTTCCGGGGGCCAGCGTCAGCGTGTAGCGCTGGCCAGAGCGTTGGTCAATCAACCCAGGGTTTTGCTTCTGGATGAGCCACTGGGAGCGCTGGATTTAAAGTTGCGTGAGCAGATGCAAGAGGAGCTTAAAACCCTTCAGAAAGATCTTGGTATTACGTTTGTTTTTGTGACACATGATCAGGGTGAGGCCTTGTCAATGGCTGACAGAGTAGCTGTGTTCAACAATGGAGAAATCATTCAGGTAGGGTCACCACACGATATCTATCAACGGCCACGTACGTCATTTGTCGCTGATTTTGTCGGTTCTTCAAATATTTTACCTGCGCATCTTGCCAGAATTTATACGGGCCAAACACGTCCCGCCAGTTTGCGACCGGAATGTATTCGTATTGTAGATGCCGGGGCAGGGGGGGTGCCGGCAGTTGTAAACAGTGTCAGTTTCCAGGGTGCATCCACTCGGTATGCGTTGCAGCTTGAAGGAACTCGCCTCACAGTGCTTGCTGATAGATTGACGTCACCGCTCGATCCTGGTCAGAACGTTTTCGTTGAGTGGGACGTTGAAGACCTGCACACAATGAGTGATGGGATGTGAATACCGTCTGGGACGTTCTTTGGCGCCGGCCCAGGTTGTTCATATTCCTGTTACTTCTGCTTCCCGCATTGTGGCTTGGAATTGTCTATCTGGGGTCTCTGTTTGCTTTACTGGCACAAAGTTTTTTTTCAATTGATGAATTCTCCGGAATGATCCGGTATGAACTCACACTGAAGACATATCGAGAACTGCTCAATCCCGTCAATCTGGATATTATTGTCAGGACCTTACTTATGGCCACGGCGGTTACCATTGCTGCTGCAATTGTCGCTTTTCCTATTGCTTTCTACGCAGCACGTTATGCGCGTGGACGATGGAAGGCATTTTTCTATCTTGGAGTCATGTTGCCGTTATGGTCAAGTTATCTGGTAAAGATCTACGCCTGGAAGCTGATACTGGCTAAGGAAGGCATATTAAACTGGCTATTCACTAAACTGCATATCGCGGGTTTACTGGAGACGGTTCTTTCCATCCCGGTAATTGGTGGTAATTCATTATCAGTGAGCTATCTGGGTACATTTCTGGTCTTTCTCTATGTATGGCTACCGTTCATGGTGCTACCCATGCAAGCTTCGCTGGAGCGCGTTCCACAAAACTACCTTGATGCATCATCGGACCTGGGAGCACCTCCTTGGCAGACGTTCATGTATGTTCTCTGGCCACTTGCACTGCCGGGCGTTATCGCCGGCTCGATCTTTACATTCTCGTTGACACTGGGTGATTACATTATTCCCCAGATCATAGGTTCGTCACGATTATTCATAGGTCAGGCGGTGTATTCGCATCAAGGTATCGCGGGCAACATACCACTTGCAGCTGCATTTACCGTCGTGCCAGTTGTTATCATGGCCCTGTATCTATGGATGGCAAAACGCAAGGGAGCATTCGATGCATTCTGATAAGCGTCGCGCGCCAATGGCTCTGAAAGTAGCAGCAGGTGCCGGTCTACTGTTCATGCATTTACCAATCCTGTTGATATTCGTTTATGCATTCACAACGGAAGATAAAACCTACCAGTGGCCTCCACCAGGTTTTACCTTAAAGTGGTTTGCTGTTACCTGGGACAGACCAGATGTATGGGAGGCATTGAAGCTCTCGGTTCAAGTGGCCAGCATATCGACGTTAATCGCTTTGATACTCGGCACCTTGTGTGCAGCTGCTGTTTCACGCACGAAGTTCTTTGGGCGGGAGACTATTTCACTACTGGTGATTCTGCCCATTGCATTGCCTGGTATCATCACGGGTATTGCGTTGCGATCTGCATTTAACCTTGCAGACATTCCGTTTTCTTTCTGGACGATCATTCTGGGGCATGCCACTTTCTGCGTAGTAGTGGTCTACAACAATGCCGTCGCAAGATTTCGCCGTACTGCAGGCTCATTAATTGAGGCTTCCATGGACCTTGGCGCTAATGGTTTTCAGACATTTCGTTATGTTGTTCTACCCAATATCGCAACAGCCTTGTTGGCAGGTGGTATGTTGGCGTTTGCTTTATCATTCGATGAAGTCATTGTTACTACATTTACAGCCGGGCAGCAGGCAACACTGCCAATCTGGATGCTTGAGGAACTGGTGCGTCCAAGACAGCGCCCCGTTACCAATGTCGTTGCCATGGTGGTGGTGCTAATGACCTTCTTGCCGATTCTGTGTGCGTATTACTTGACACGTGGCGGAGACGACACAGAAGGACACGGTAAGTAGTCTGTCACTGACAGAGTCTTTCTAGTCAAACATATCCGGGTTGGCTGCCAGCACCTGATCGTACACCGGTTGAAAGTGCAACCAGCCAAGGTAATCACTGCCTACATGCTTCGCTGAATGGCATGCTGCTTCATCGGTCATCAACGGAGGTTTTGTTGAGGAGGATTCAATGAGTAATTGAACCTGGCAGCATCGATCCATAGCGATAAACCAGAATACTGCATCGTCAACGCTGTGGCGACTTGCAGTAAGAATGCCGTGGTTCTGATGCAGCACCGCTCGGTTATTCGCGAATGCATTTACCACTCCTTGACCCTGATCGGTGAACACGGTCACCGCACCACCATCATCACTAACCACGGCATGGTTGTCATGAAAGCATGCTGCATCCTGATTGTAGGGTTCAATCGGTCGTCCGGTCGAGCACCATGCAGTACCGTGTGGAGTGTGCGCATGACACATGGCAACAATGTCCTGATGGGCTTCATGAACTGAAGCATGAACAACGAAACCGGCACGGTTGATCGCATGTCTGCCTTCTACAACGCGGCCTTCGTGATCTGCCAGTATGAGATTGGATAATTTGACCTGCGAAAAATGCACCGCCATTGGATTAGTCCAGTAGAGGCTGGGGTTCTCAGGATCGCGAACCGAAATGTGTCCTGCCATGCCATAGTCAAAATTGAACATGGCAAAGGCGCGGCAACCAGCAACAAGGCGTTGTTTCCGGTGTTCGCGTTCTTGTGCCGGCGAATCAAATACGGGTTGTTCCGGGAAAATCAAACCCTGCTGCTCTGGTTGGTAAATCGATTCCCTGTTACCCAGAGCATTCACTCGCGATGATTGAGACCCTGTCATTGATGTCTGCTCCATGTTTGCCGACAGCTATGGTTGGATATTATCAATCTTTGAATCAAAATGTACTTCTAATTCTGATTCTGGAAGAGGCGCGAAATTCGCTCTTAGTCTCTCAACCGTAGTCGGGCTGACAGGCACAGCTTGTGTCTGTATTGAACTCCGTCACGCGGCGCGCTTGTTTTGCTTGTCTACTCCTTCGAAAGAGGGTCTTCCTGAGCGCACGATCTCTCTGATGCTTCCACGAGAAATACCCATTTCAGTCAGCTCACGATCGGTGTATGTACTCAGCTCTTTCACGGCCTGTCGAATCTCACGCGCAGTGGGCTTATTTACTTTCTCGGTTTTTTCAGGTTTCGTAGAAACCATTGCTCGCAGGTCATTGGCCTGCTCGGTGTCGTCCTGGACTCGCCATGGCCAGGCGCTCACACCCTCCAGCAGTAGCACTCTGGAATATCCGAAATCTGCTAACTGGCGATCACTCATTCGTAACATTTGCTGATGTGCATGCGCTCTGCCACGGTACTCTAACGCTCGACGTATGATCGTGACTATCTTGGAAAAAATGCTCATTCTAATGATCCATTCTGTATTGACAACCCATGAATTCTGGATTGACTAATTGCTGAGGGAGGGGTTATTAAATTCATAGATACCCTTCATATTTTGCAATTATGCAGCCATTTGGAACAAATGCAACGGTCTGTTTCCGTCATTACTGCTATTGCTCAGAGGCATAAAAAGAACACCTGATCAACAATAATCAGTCTCCGGGGGCAGGCGTCGGACCACATGCTTTGGCTTGACTGCAGAGTCTAGCTGACTTGCAGTGAGCAGCCACCACACGTTCCAGAGCAGGCACGTAGTGGCCAAACGGCGGCGTTGCAAGGTTGGTGAGCTTACCTTGATCGTCATATCGGCGGACCAAAACTATCGCTTGCAGGTTCGGATTTTTCTCAAAATTGGTGATTTCAAGAGCACTCATGACGCCGCCTTGCAATTTGAGAGAGTGCACAGAGGCAGGGGATAGAAGAGCGTAATAGTCGGCATCTACTGCACACAGATAGCGCTTGGCATCGACGTGATAGCGAACACAATCAGTGACCAGTGGCGGGAAGAAATGCCTTAACACATCAGCTCCCGCCGATTCATGATGTTTATCGTCGGTATCGCCCATGGAGAACGTACCTAAGTCACTCGTAAAATGCCCGATGTCGTGCAGCAGCGATGCTACGACAACCGCCTCGCTTTCATTTGCCTGTGTTGCAAATAAGGCAGCCTGCAACATGTGTTCTGCCATGGTAACTGGCTCGCCGAGGTATTCCTCTTGTCCGCGGCGCTTGAATAGATCTGCCAGAAATGCAATGACGTTGCTGTAATTCAATGACTCTTGCTCTTTATAATCTCTGTTCATATCGCAATACCTGCAGCATTTTTCTTTAGCACTGCGAGCGTAGACAAGAGTCCATCCATATCCGCATAACATCCTTGTAGCCAGCGAGAGCCGTTGCTGGCTTCGTACCCGGTTCGCCCATGCAGCATTCTTGTGTTATCAACAATGAAGCACTCTCCAGGCTCTAATTTGAAGGTCAGTTGCATGGCGGGATCGTCAATTATACTGGCGAAGCGTCGATAGGCATCGTAATACAGTGCCATTTGTTTATAGGGAACATCAATGATTGGTCCGGCGCTTCGGTTATTGAATCGAATTGTTTGCAATTCACCATCTGGCGTCAATTCGATTATCGGTTTTCTGGAATACAGTTGCACTCCGCCGGTGCCATGGTATTCGAATCGGGCGCAGTAGCGTGTAAGGCAAGCAAAACCTTCCGGGTCCTCATCGCGTAATTTTTGCGCTGCCTGAAAACCATCCACTACCAGGCTTGCACCACCGTACGCGGAATTTTCAAGGCAGTACAGTAACTGGAGAGTCGGTACCGGATCGCGGTAGGGATTGTCTGTATGGGGCTGTAAACCCAGATTAGTGTAGGCGAGATTGTCTGGATCGATGGTTGTACGTACATCAAACAGTTCGCCGTAATTTGTGTAACGTACAAATCCGAACCACTCTACTACTGATAACAGTGCTGCAGGTTGCACCGGTCCACCTTGTAAAAGTGCAATACCGAAATGCCGCACGTGTGATAACCATTGCATTAGTTTGGTCACATTGTCTCTGCAATCGCAGTATCCGGCAGTAATGTCACCGAGAGAGAAATCAGAGCGCCAGTGTTGAGCTTCAGCTGGCATACGTCCTGTTATTTCAGGCTTGTGACGATCATATTGATGTGACCATAACCAGATTTGCGGGAAGCACACAGTATGATCTTCCGGTAGGAAACGCACACTTACCTGCTCGCCCAGAATCTGCACGGTATCAATCGAGGTGTCCAAAGGAATATTTGCCAGCGTTATTTTTCGCTGGCCATTGCTCCCGGAACGTGTTTTTTCGTCCAGTGCATTGTCGCGAAGCCAGATTGCATGAAAACGCGAACGTAGCCCACCTTTCCATACCAATTCGATTGCCAGTCCATCGTCAATACGTGTGGCGGAGACGAGCTCAGGTTGTTCCGTCATGGTTCTTTCAATCTGATCAAGTAAACTGAATAAATCGATTGTTAAATCATAGGTTTGCAGCTTGGCACAACACAATAGCCAGGTGGTTTGTTACGAATTTTCCGAAAAGTGCTGCTCGCTTTGAAGTGACAATGACCGCATTAAATATCTGAATTCACGGGCAATTGGATAAACTAACTCTGAATCGCGTAACAGAGTTGCATTTTACTTCATATAACCCTTTGATTTTCTGGAACTCTAGCCGAAGATACATTCCATGTCATTGCGCAGCAAAGTTGTCGGTATGCTTCTAGGGGTGTTTATTCTCTATGTGTTTGCTGCGTGGCTGGTACTTACACTAATACACACCCCTGCATATCACAGTCTGGAGAATCACAATGCTACTGATCAGCTGCGCCGCGTACACGAGTTCATAGCGGCTGAAAGTGCTGATGTGGAATTACTCGTCATTGACTGGGCCGAGTGGGACGATATCATGCACTACGTCCAGGGTGACTATGAGGAGTTTTACACCGATAATCTTGCGGATGGATATCTCGGTGAACTGGGAATGAGTTTTGCTCTCCTCTTTGATACGGACCACCAGCGGATCTGGGCTCAGGCGTTTTCTGCAGATGAGCCAGTCATGCCTTTCGAAAGTGTTTTTCCTGACGGCATCCCACAAGACAGCATTCTATTCAGACCCGATGAGCCCGATGAGCAGGTATCTGGATTGGTTAATACCGCAATGGGACCTGCGATCGTATCTTCCGCGGCTATTTTCTGGAGCGATGGTACTGGCCCAGCCGGTGGTCATATGGTAGCGGGAAAATTGCTGGATAGTGATCGAATGGAGGTGATCTCCCATACGTTATTATCCAGTATAGATCTAATGTCGGTCAATCCAACACTCATACCTGATGTATTTCGTCCAGCTCTTGAGGAGCTGACAACGGGTGATAAATCCTATTCGCTTCTCAAGCAGGATGAGTCTGTTTACGCATTGAAAATGTTACGGGACATTTATGGCCTACCACTAGCACTTCTACGTGTGCGTAATCATGCTGACATCTCGAAGCTCGGTTCTCGCACACTGCGCATAACCATATCAATGTTGGTGGTTGCTGCGGTGATATTAACGCTCACGCTCTGGCTAATACTCAAAGGTATGTTGCTGATTCCTCTCGAACATCTTACAGCGGTTCTGCGAGGGGTTGGAGATGAAGAGGCAAATAGTAACGTTAATGGTCACTTGCTGAGCACCGTAAAACGCCTGAAGGATTCAAAGGGATCGATATCACAGCGTAAAGATGAGATCGGGGAGTTAATGAGTGCGTTCGATGATCTCAGCTCATCGCTGCACGAAGCAACCAATAGGGTCTGGCGAATTGCCCACCTCGACGGCCTGACAGGTCTGGCAAATCGACGAGTAGTTATGGAGCGCTTACATGGTTTTGAAGCGGAAAATCCACGGAAAGATGATATCGCCGTGCTTTTTATTGATCTGGATAACTTCAAGAATGTTAACGACCAGCTTGGTCATAAGGCTGGCGATCAGTTGCTGGTAGAAGTCGCATCCCGTATCCGATTGGCAGTCGGTTTGGATAAAGAAGCGATTGGAGGCGAGGGAAATAGTGCGCACAACACGATCGCACGTATTGGTGGCGATGAGTTTGTCGTCTTGATAGCACTGGGAGAAGATCGAAAAATACCGGAAAAAGTAGCGGAAAAGATCGTGAGTCTAGTTGCCGCTCCCTACTTGATACAGGGGGCGGAATGTATTATCGGTGCTTGTGTAGGCGTCGCATTATTTCCTGAGGATGCAGACAACATCGACGGCGTTCTGGCCAAAGCTGACTCCGCGATGTATGCAGCAAAACAAGCTGGTAAGAACACATGGCGACGTTACAGCCCAGGCCCATCTACCTGAAAATTCAAAGCTCGAACAAGAAAATACGGATTCGTTGGGTACCTGAGTAGTCACTGCGGACGTCGACAACAGTCATTTTGGCGGATAAGGCTGGAATCTTGTACAAGCGTAATTTTCCAGAGGTACCTACCACTACGATAGTGAAGAAGCCCTTAATACTCGTCCACGCGTTGACTGTAAACTGACTTGGGCAAACGTGTGATGCACAACGTCAGTATAAAGGCCCGATCGTATCTGTCGTTCAGTTGATTCTGCAGCTGATCTTGATCAGGTAAGCTCAGCGCACTGGGAAGGCCTGCCAGCTGGCGTAGGGTATGTCGAGAATATCAGGAGTAGTACATGCTTCGGCCGCCAATAGGGGTCTGAAACCGGTACTATGCACTCCCTCAGCGTTCAACCCAATCGGAATTCATCATGAATAGACCTACTGTACTCATCACATCGGCGTCAGGGCGTATTGGCAAGGAGCTTGTCGCGTTGTTGTCGAGAGAGGGCAGTTTTACGATACGAGCCTGCTGTTTCAGTATGGATAAGGCTGACGCTCTCAAAGCCCTCGGTGCTGATGAAGTTGTCAAATTCGATCTGAATGACAGCACGACCTGGGATGCCGCGCTGGAGAACGTTAGCTCGGTGTATTCGGCCTCACTGGATCCCATGCTGGAAGGTCATCTTGAATTTTGCAAGGCACTGGGAAAGCGAGCGGCGCAGATCAGGCACGTGGTTCGAATCAGTTGCATGGGGGCTGACACGAATACCGCCTCTTACAATCCCGATACGCATTCTTCGCGCAGGGGGGCTGCCATCCCGCTCATGTTGCAACATTATTGGTGGGGTGAAAAAGCGCTGATCGACGCCGGATTTGCTGTGAGTGTATTGCGCAATAATTTCTTCATGAACCACTTGCTCAAGACCGATTGCGACACGATCGAATCCGAGGGTTGGTTCAGCAATCCATTGGGGGTTGCCCGAAACTCCTTCGTCGCAACTCGCGATATTGCTACAGCTGCGTCTCTGGTATTAACTGAAGGCCCCGGAAAACACGCCAACAAGTTCTATGATCTTACAGGTCCTGTACCACAGAACATGGATGAGATCGCTGCCGATCTTGGTCGTGCCATGAATCGGAAAATCGATTATCGAGCACAAAGTATGACCGAGTTTGAAAATGATTTTGGCAGTACACGGGCGGAGTTTTTCGAATACCTCACCAATGGATTCTATTGCCGATGCAGCCCAGACTACTACAACCTGACAGGGCGCAAACCAACCAGTTACTACGACTACCTCACAACAAGTGGCGCCAGTGGCGAGTCAGGGCTTGATGAGCTATGGCAAGGAAACCTCTGGAAGAAGGGTGAAGATGCTATGAAAGCGGCGGCTGAAGTCACCAAAGAAAAAGGGTGAATGTCAAGGCCGATGAGGCGCCGTTTACCCGGCGTGATCTGCTGTTGTACACCACAACAGTGCTGTGCTGGTCCGCCTCCTGGTATGCATTGAAAGTCAACTCAAGCTATGCCGTAGAGCCTCCAGTTTCCACCTGCTGGCGTTTCCTGCTCGCTGCCGCTTTGATGTTGGCTTTCTGCAGATTCTCCGGCCGCCAGCTGGCATTCGGGTGGAAAGCGCACAGGACGTTTATGTTACTGGGGATATTCCTGTTCTCCAGTAATTTCATTTTCTTCTATTATGCATCCACGGTGCTTGTGTCCGGCCTTTTAGCCGTCGTTTTCTCGCTTGCCTCTATTGTCAACCTCGCTATCGGCGCTTTGCGTGGCGATCTTGCAGGACCGCGTCGCTGGTTTGGTGCGGCCTTAGGCGTTATTGGCATCTTTTTACTGTACTGGCCAACGTTCAGCTCAGGGATTGCTGGTGGATTTGGGCTTGCTTTGTGTCTGGGGGGAACGCTGTCGTTCTGTATTGGAAATCAAGTCAGCCAGTCGTTGAATGGCACAGATATACCGGTCATGTCGGCATCAGCCTGGGGTATGGCCTATGGCGCAATGTGGAGTGCCATTCTGGCGATCATAGCCGGATTTCCCTTTGTCTACGACAAGGCCATTGAATACACGTTGTCGTTGCTTTTTTTGTCTCTGGTGTCGACGGTGCTGGCGTTCTGGGCGTATTTGAATCTTGTGCGCAGAATAGGCGCTGGGCGAGCTGCGTACGCCACGGTAATGTTTCCGATATTTGCATTACTCTTGTCCACCGTCGTAGAAGGCTATCTTTGGACACCGCTTGCCATTCTCGGGGTACTACTGTCTCTGTCTGGAAATTTGTTTGTCCTGCGCAGCGCACGACGGCATACAGCGAATGTGCCGCCTCCCGTAGTATAGCGCGTAGCACTTGTGCTACCCGCACCCCGAATAAGGAGGTCAGGCTTGAATTGGAAGCCGTCAATACTCAGTGCTTCCTCGATGCAATTTTTCCAGTTGGTGACAACGATAGGCGATTGCCCTGTGCCCAGTCTGTTGGAAATAGCCGTGCGGTCAGGGCATGCCTATGTAGGCCCTGTCGAATTCGATGGAACACCATAAGCTAAACGCGATGATCAGTGGCATGTTTCACTATTCGTGGACCATTGAGCCGGCAGCTTGCTGTATATAATGGACAGTGGCAGTAAAAAGTACGAATGGCACCTGCCAGTGCGAGTGCCAAATCCCGTATCCAGCCAGGAGAATACACCATGAAACATCCACAAATTGTTGGTTGGGCACATAGCGCGTTCGGACGGGCATCAGAGCAAGGTGTTGAGCAACTTATTGCAGCAGTTGTACCTGATGCACTAACCCATGCTGACGTCGGTGTCGCGGATATTGATGGCGTATTTGTCGGGGTTTATAATAATGGATTCTCACCACAAGCGTTTGAAGGTTCTCTGGTCGGAATGGCGGTCCCAGAGTTAGCCCATGTACCTGCCGTACATCTGGAAAATGCCTGTGCAACCGGTTCCGCGGCGTTGTACGCAGCTATGGATTTCATTGCAGCAGGAAGAGGCAAGCTTGCCCTGGTGGTTGGTGCTGAAAAAATGAGCACAACCCCGACCCAAATCGCAGGCGATATTATGTTAAGTGCATCGTATAGAACCGAAGAAGGCGATGTGATCGGTGGGTTTGCCGGAATCTTTGGAAAAATTGCTCAACGATACTTCGACATGCATGGGGATCACTCTCTCGAACTGGCAATGATTTCGGCAAAGAACCACGCACACGGAATGCTCAACCCGTATGCTCATATGCGAAAAGATTTAGGGATCGATTTCTGTAACACAGAGAGTGAAAAAAATCCGTTGGTAGCTGGGCCATTGCGACGAACGGATTGCTCCCTTATCTCGGATGGTGCTGCGGCCATCGTCATAGCCCATCCCGATGTTGCGTCTACTATGTCGCGAGCTATCGGTTTCCGCGCCCGGAATCAGGTCAACGATATTCTTGCCCTATCGAAGCGTGACCCCACGGAGTTTGCAGGAGCGCAAGCCGCATGGTCAAAATCACTGAATGAGGCGGGAATAGTACTGGACGATCTGGACATGGTGGAAACTCATGATTGTTTTACCATTGCAGAACTTCTCGAGTACGAAGCCATGGGACTGGCACCTCGCGGCAAGGGTGGAGAACTCATCCGTGAAGGCGTAACCACGCGCGAAGGCAAACTGCCGGTCAACCCATCGGGTGGTCTAAAATCGCGCGGCCACCCATTAGGTGCCACTGGCGTATCACAGCATGTCATGGCTGCCATGCAACTGGCCGGTGAGGCTGAAGGTATGCAACTGGCAGATGTCAACATTGCAGGGGTGTTCAATATGGGGGGCGCTGCAGTGGCTAATTATGTGTCTGTTCTGGAGAGAACAAGGTGAGCGCGATTACCAACAGGGACATCACATTGCCCTGGACGACTCGCACCACCAACCTGGCACATTTCTTAACTCGAAACGCCCGTCGTCTTCCTGATCACCCCGCACTGACACACGATGGCCAGATGCTTACCTGGGCCAAACTGGACGCGCGAGTCAGTGCCCTGTCCATGGCCATGCTTGAGCGTTATGGTGTCATCGCTGGAGACAGAGTGCTCGTTCAGTCCGCCAACAACATCCAGATCAGTGAAGTGATGCTAGCCTGCTGGCGCATTGGTGCCGTGTGGGTGCCATCCAACTTTCGGCAGCGTCCCGATGAAGTTGCTTATCTGTCGACAAAGGCGCAAGCGACACTCATGGTATGTGAAGCCGACTTTCCGGATCACGCCTCAGCGTGCCTGGAGTCGACTGATTCCTTGAACAATATTATTTGTATCGGCAATGGATTCGGCACCTCCTATGAGGAGTTGCTGAGAGATTTTGACGGTGCGAATGTCCCCAATGCAGATGTAGACCGGGACGATCCTTGCTGGTTGTTTTTTACCTCGGGTTCAACCGGTCGGCCTAAAGCCGTTGTCCTGACACATGGGCAGTTGACGTTTACCACAGTAAACCATCTTAATGACCTGATGCCGGGCACTGGACCCGAGGATGTGAGTCTGGTAGTCGCACCATTGTCACATGGCGCGGGTATGCATTTGCTGGTCAACATAGCTGCAGGTGCCTCCACGGTGCTTCTACCCAGCGGAAAGCTAGACGTTGCGTTGGCCTGGAAAATGGTCCAGGAGCATAAGGTGACAAATATGTTCACAGTGCCCACCATCGTCAAGATGCTCACCGAACATCCCGCTGTGGACCAGTATGATCACAGCAGTTTGCGTTATGTGATTTACGCAGGTGCACCCATGTATCGGGAAGATCAGAAATACGCCCTGAATAAGCTGGGGCTTGTTCTGGTTCAGTACTTTGGGCTGGGTGAGGTAACGGGAGCGATTACGGTTCTACCGCGGCATGATCACCTCATTGAGGATATTCCTGCTGCTAGAACAGGAACTTGCGGTATAGAACGCACCGGTATGCATGTCACCATTCAGGATGATACCGGAAGGCACCTGCCAGCCATGGTAACGGGTGAAATCTGTGTTGCCGGGCCTGCAGTGTGTGCCGGATACTACAACGATGAAAACGCTAATAGCAAGGCATTCCGTGATGGGTGGTTTCTTACCGGCGATCTGGGGCATATGGATGCCATGGGT
The DNA here is from genome assembly GCA_045106195.1 of Granulosicoccus sp. Classification (GTDB taxonomy): domain Bacteria; phylum Pseudomonadota; class Gammaproteobacteria; order Granulosicoccales; family Granulosicoccaceae; genus Granulosicoccus. The sequence continues at coordinate 214,165 of JBGCEH010000009.1, read as the reverse complement.
TATCTGTTCATTACGGGTCGCTCGTCAGATATGTACATCTCTGGAGGATCCAATGTCTATCCCCGAGAAATTGAAGAACTCATGCTGACTCATCCATCATTGAGTGAGGTTGCTGTGCTGGGTGTACCGCATCCGCGGTGGGGTGAAGTAGGGCTTGCAGTATGTGTCTGCAATGCCGGGCAATCGGTTACGAGCGATGAGTTGGCTATGCTGTTGATCGATAAACTTGCGAAATATAAATTGCCAGACCGCTATGTCTTTCTTGACGAGATGCCCAAAACGGGCTACGGCAAGGTAACAAAAAAGTTGATACGTGAAGCGTTGGTTGCAAAAGGACTACTAGCCGAATTGTCCACATGAATAGCCGTGATGTGATTCGTCACCCGGGGCCGGAAACTGTAGTCCGTAAGGTGTGCGCTTATGGTGACGTTTACCGACATTCCGTGCGTTTGAGTGCAGGCCGGAATCTCATGGATTCCGTAGCTCAGCTAATGAACGGGAAAAATTGTGACTGTGCATTGATTGTTCTGGATGAGGTCGATGTTGGGCCTTTTGACTACGTCATACCCAGTTATGCAAATGATGAGGTTCATGCGGCATGGTACAGCGAAACTTATGTATGTCAGGCCGCTCAACTACGCAACGCCACCGCTATTGTCGGGAGGCGCGATGGAGCCTGGTGGATGCATTGTCACGCACTGTGGGATACGGAGCATACAACTGGTATGGGTCACCTCTTGCCGGACAAAGTGACGCTAGTCAGAGATGCAACCGTTACGCTTTATGCGTTCACTGGTGGTGGGTTTGATGTGGCACTGGATGTGGAAACCGCATTCCCTATATTTCACGTCCACGGACAGCGCAAACACGGCACGGCTTTTATCGCCAGGATAAATCCACATGAGGATATCCACACAGCGCTGGTAGACTTAATCAATGAAGCGGGCTTCGCCAAGGCCTGTGTTTTCGGGATCGGCAGTCTTATAGGCGCGCAGTTTGAAACAGGCGAGCCGATGAAATGTCCCATATCAGAAGTGTTGATTTCACCAGGCGCCCAGTGGAACGGCTCTCTGACACTTCCTGTGCATTGCGTTGATACTGTCAACACTCTGTTTCATGGCACAATAGTCAGGGGAGCCGCACCGGTTCTGGTAACGTTTGAGTTGATGGTTATCGAGCAGTAGTCACTGGGTACAGAACAGTATGATGCTGCGTGATTGGGTAACATGAGCCGAAAGCGGTGTATACATTATCGCGCCTAATTGCAGAGAGACTGAGCAAGTCTCCAAAGCGTAGCGTCTATGCTGACAACTTCAGGTATTCGTCGATTGGCACCCGGTAGTCGTGCGCCTTCCTGTTCGTCGACAGCATCTGACAAACGAGCAAGCCTTTCCCAGAATCCATTACCTGAAATGGCCGTGGGATCGAGTAGAAAGTAGAACTGACCCAGATCATGGGGAGACCCATCGGGTAGTTTCAGACCCTTGACGTCAAGTGAGTTGACACTGCCAGTTACTGCGGCTGCCAATATTTCCGCCATTAATCCAAATCCATAGCCCTTGTATCCACCGGTCGATAGCAGAGAGCCTTTCAAGGCAGCTTGAGGATCGGTTGTAGGCATGCCCTCGGCATTAACTGCCCACCCGAGTGGAATGGAGTCACCAGCAGCGGCTGCCATTGTTATCTTTCCTAGCGCCACGGCACTGGTACTTTGATCGAATTGAAAAGCAATTCCACCGTTCTTGTCAGGGATTGACATGGCGATGGGATTGGTGCCAATAACGGCTTTGTTGCCGCCGGGTGGGGAGACAACAGCTGACGCATTGGTAAAGCCAATACCTATGAGGCCAGCCTCCGCAATTTGCTCTGTAAAGTAACCCAGCGAGGTGCAAGTGTGTGCATGGCAAACAGCCAGAGAGCAAGTACCGGATTCTTTGACAACTGCGGTGGCTTCCGGCAGGGCTTTGGCGAATGCAGGCTGCGCGAAGCCAAGCCCTGCGTCTACCTTTACAATCGCACTTCTGGGACGTGACACCTGAGGCTCAACGGTCCCTTTGACCCGTTTGGTTTCAAGTTGCTTGCAGTAACTCTCCAGATAATACAATCCACAAATCAAGTTTCCTGTAGCTTCCGCCCTGGAAACCGCTTTCGCAACTTCACTGGCTACCCAATTCGATGCGCCGTGATTGACAAGAGCCTTCCTGGCAATATTCTCGACTTCGTTCAGGGACACTGATGTTTTATTCATGCCTTGATATTCCTCTGTAACGAAAATTCTTCAAAAACCGATCCGCATCGATACCGCGAACTGTCAGCCGGAAAGATTGAAGAGAAAAAGTTGAAGTAACAAGGTGCGAATTCTAGCGTACCGTCGAATTATTCTGTTGAGAAACAGCACGGTAATATAATCAGCGGATATTTTTATGCTAAGCCTGATAACGTAACTTGTTCCAACGAGAGCATTATTCCTTCATGCCAGCTGGCGAAACTACTTTCAGCAGATTCAACCATTCATTGGCTCTGGCGCGCCTATTTGATTCACGGCAGCTTGTCCGGATACTGGTCTTGAACACGACATCTGCACTTTTACGAATGGTTGGGTTTTTCTCCATTATTCCGTTTCTTTATCTGGCTGCGAATCTGGACAGTGAGTCGGCAGAACTCCCGATAGAATTTTTGAATACAATTTTAGGCGTCGTGTCCTGGCCATATAATGTGATCTTTGCGGGTGTCGCTTTCGTGGGATTGACGGCTATTGCTCACTGTGTAAGCCTGCTCACTGCCTATAAGACGGAGGTCTATCAGTCCTCATTGATGCGGGATTTACGGTCAGCCGTATTTTCGACCCATCTCAATATGCCTTATCAGGAAATCACGGGACTGAACCACGTGAAACTTGAAAAACTACTTCATGAGGACATCGACATGTATATGGACGATGTTCTGGATCCGGCCCTGGGTATTATTGTAGAGGCCCTGTTTTTAGTGTTCCTCTTGTCTGGCCTACTTTATTTTGCGCCGGGTATTACGCTTTTCATTTTGATTCTGCTGTTGATCTATTTTTTTACCGCGCACCTGTTGCTCGGTAACGTTCTTGAAACAGGCAGTGCGAAAATAGATCGTCTATTTACAGCACTCTATAAAACAACCAGAGAGTCCTTGTCTGACCTGCGATATATCTGCATTCATGGTGCTGCGGATTACCATACATCGCAGCTTAGTAAAATTTCAAGCGAGTTGGCGGCTATTGGGCCGAGGCTTGAGCTATGGGGACTCTTGCCCAAACCTATCATTGAAATCCTTATTTCAGCGATAGTTGTTCTGGTGATTAGTCTCGCGTTACTTCAAGGTAATTCATTGATCACTCTGGTTCCACTTATAGGATCGATTGTCTATGCGTTGTACCGAATCATGCCTTCCATGCAGTCGATATTCAAAGACATCAGTAGTGTACGAACCTACGGGCACGTCACGCGCAATATAATCAAGGCACTGGATGTCAAGCAATCAACAGTTAAGGTCAATGCTGCGGGTTCACGTAATAAGCCTGGCAGTGAGCTTGTGTTTGATGCTGTTTCGTTCCGGTATAAAAGTGATAAACCCCTGCTTGAGAATCTCAATCTGTCGGTGTCCAGAGGGCAACATATCGGAATTGTCGGTGAAAGTGGATCCGGTAAATCGACGTTGCTGGACGTTCTGTTATTGCTTCAGCCGGTATCTGGCGGTGGTATTTATAACGACGGAATCAGACTGACTACTGAGGACGGTGTTGCCTGGAGGCAGCATTTCGGGTATGTCTCTCAGCAAGTGGTGTTATCGGGTGCAACCGTTGCTGACAACATTGCTTATGGGTTGCACGCTAATCAACGTGACCATGGTCTGATGAGGAATTCGGCGAAAGCTGCTGGCATTCTGGATTTCATCGAAAGTGAACTTGGTGAGCAGTTCGAGACGAGAGTCGGAGAGGGTGGCATGCAGCTATCAGGTGGGCAAAGGCAGCGAATCGGGTTGGCCAGAGCTTTGTATCGTAAACCTTGCGTTCTAGTACTGGACGAAGGTACCAGTGCGCTTGACGAATCCACTGAAGAATCGATTCTTCACAATTTGCGAACTGATTATCCGGCAATGACGACAATTTTCGTAGCTCACAGGACGTCGTCGTTGGCAACATGCGATACACTGTATAGACTTAGAAACAGCACACTGTCAATATGCCAAAAGTTCTAGCTGGGCATAAAAATGTAGAATTCTTCACATCTTGCAATGTTTTGCAACTATTTGCTGATGTGCCTTACGGCAACGCCCAGACAATGCTTCCACAACACGTTTTAGTCGGGCTTCATGCACAGGCCAGAAACACACGGCATGTTTTTGTTGTCAATCCAATGTAGTTCACGTAGTCGCTTATTTGTCAGCACCTGAAAACTGATCACATGTGCCAGGGAACAGATGACTCAAATTCGATAGCCATAATTGGTATGGCGGGTCGCTTCCCGCAGGCAGCGTCTACGGCTGAATTCTGGGAGAATTTGTGTGACGGCATAGACAGCGTGACCACTATTCCAGACGATAGGCTTGAACCTTCGGATGCTCATTTGTACGACGGCAATAGCAATTACGTGAAGTGCGCTGCCGTAGTTGACGGGGCGGACGAGTTTGATGCTGCATTTTTCGACATTTTTCCCGGCAAGGCGGTGTCCATGGACCCTCAGCATCGCTTGTTCCTGGAATGTTGCTGGCACGCGATCGAGGATGCAGGGTACTCGCCTTCCGACCATAATCATTCCGTCGGTGTATTTGCCGGCTGTTACATGAACACCTACCTCCTTGATGCGCTCAAAAAGAACCCGTCAGTGGTGCATGAACTGGTGGATGTATTCCATGGCGGTTCATTTCAGAATGAAATTGGATTTGAAAAAGACTACCTGGCTACTCAAGTCTCTTATTACCTTGACCTGCATGGCCCCAGCCTGACTATTCAGACAGCATGTTCCACGTCACTGGTCGCCATAGCGACAGCGTGTCAGAGCCTCGTCAATGGAGAGGCCGATATGGCGCTGGCGGGGGCAGCTACCTTGCGGTTTCCACAGCAGCGCGGCTACCTGTACGAAGAAGGGGGAATGATGTCGCGAAATGGTCGTTGCAGTGTCTTCGACAAATCGGCAGACGGCACATTGTTTGGCAATGGCGTGGCGGCGGTTCTGCTAAAGCCATTGACATCGGCACAGCGGGATGGGGATGACATCTACGCTGTGATTCGTGGGTGGGGATTGAATAATGATGGACGCCGTAAGGGTGGTTACACAGCACCCAGTCCGGAAGGGCAAATCGAGGCGATTCAGAGAGCCCAGTACATGGCAGGCATCGATGGTTCTTCCATATCGATGGTTGAAGCTCACGGTACCGGAACTCCACTAGGGGATCCGATTGAAGTAGACGCTCTCAATCAGGTATATGGGAAGCAAAGCGCTAAAAAGCAATATTGCGCCATTGGATCAGTCAAATCCAATATCGGTCATCTTGACTGCGCAGCAGGCATTGCAGGTTTGATAAAAACGGCGTTATCCATCTATCACCGAAAAATTCCAGCCAGCCTGCACTTTAAAGAGAAAAATCCTTCAATTGATTTTGAGAATAGTCCCTTTTTCGTCAATACCTCGCTTCTTCCATGGGATTTTCACCAGGGTGTCCGACGTGCGGCTCTTAGCTCATTTGGGGTAGGAGGAACCAATGCGCATGTGGTACTCGAAGAAGCGCCTTCCCGTAAAACACAATTGCAATCTGCCTCCCGTACTGAATTGCTGATCATGAGCACTCGTGATCCGCTGGCGTTAAGCCAGCAAGCCACCAATCTAAAGCGTCACATACAAAAGAACCCTACGTTGTCGTTGTCCAGCATATCCAGGACATTGATTTGCGGCCGATCAGCGTTTGCTCATCGACAGTATGTGGTTGTAAACAATCGAACAGACGCTCTCGAAAGGCTTCAGCAACTCTCAACGTCTATGGCCGTACGCACGTCAAAGCGTCAGGTAAGTGAAAACGTTTGTTTCATGTTTCCTGGGCAAGGTTCGCAATACATCAGAATGGGTCATGAATTCTATACTCGCGAGCCTGTATTTCGGAAGGCCTTCGAGACATGTTCTGATATTTTATTGCCTCATCTGAATCAGACGCTTCAAGAGCTATTGTTTGAGGGCGATCCCGATTCGATGGACTGGCAAAACAAGCTTACTCAGACACAGTACGCTCAGCCATTGATATCAGCCATTAGTTACTCACTCGCTCAGCTATGGGTATCCTGGGGTGTTAAACCGACGTATTTGCTCGGCCATAGTGTGGGCGAGTTCATGGCGGGTTGCCTGAGTGGCATTTTTTCCCTTGAAGACGCGCTCAATCTCGTTGCCTCGCGAGGACAACTCATGCAAGGCTTGCCACCGGGAAGGATGATTGCGGTTCTTGCTGATGCGCAGTCATTGCAGCCGCTGCTTCACGATGTCGATATTGCTGCATGTAACAGTCCCCGGCTCACCATAATTTCAGGTACCGAAAAGAGTATTGCTGACATGGAGTGTAAACTTGAGAAGGAAGGCTTTGTCACGCGGAAAGTCCACACGTCGCATGCATTTCATTCTTCCATGATGGATCCGGTGCTCGACAGTTTTCATGAAAAAGTTAACTCGGTTATATTGAATCAACAGAAGATTCCCATGGTTTCGACAGTTACCGGATCGTGGCTGACTGACGAAGAAGCCCGCTCAGCAAACTATTGGACCTCCAATATACGAAAAACTGTTCGGTTCAGTCAGGCCATCGAGACGCTGTCAACCGAGTCAGAAGGATTCCTGATTGAGACTGGTCCGGGACAGACGCTGTCCAGGCTGGCGCAGCAACATACGACAATTCGAGAACGACACACTGTTCTTCCGAGTTGTTCGCATCCAACATCTGAAACGCACGATCTGGAATTGTGCTACAGCTCAGCTGGTGAATTGTGGAAACATGAATATCCGATTGATGTTCAGCAGATAGGCGATAACCATGATATTCCAAGAGCTCGTATACCCGGATACCCTTTTCAGCGAAAAAGATATTGGTATCCTGTGCAGGGAACGGATAACCATCAGTCGAAAAATGATAACCGCGTTGGCAGCGAACAAGCAGTTCCATTAGAAAGCATTAATACGGACGCCTCCATTGATACTGACGGTCGACAAGGCATTGTTGATCAACAACTGAAATTAATGCGAGCTCAACTTGATGCTCTGCAGACAGAACAGCAGTTGTTGGAACAGCAGTCCTGACTGGCATAGTTTAAGACTTAGTGATTCCAATGAATCTTCTGAAACAGAATATCTCAAAAAGAATCGGTGATGTTCTATATCAGCTCTCTGGTATAGAAATGGATTCGCTGAATATAACAACCTCGTTTATCGAGCTGGGGTTCGATTCGCTATTCTTGATTCAATTCAGCACAAAACTGAAAAAAGAGCTTGGTGTGGTGGTCACATTCCGGCAGATGCTGAGCGAAATTTCTTCAACGGCATTGCTTATTGACTACATCTGGACACAATCCACTCCCGCTACGTCAGCAGCTACAGACTCACCAAATTCGGCAGAGGATTTATCTGCAAATAATGCAATGAACGATGCCAAGGCAGGTGTTGATCCAGGTGAGCTGACTCTTGATGCTCTTTTGGTCAACATCTCTGAAGCGCTTTCACACCCTGCCATGACGTCTGTTTCAGCAACTGGAACACGGAAAAACACAGTCACAAATGCAGAAAGCAGCGTTGGCTTAAATGAATCAGGAACACAACTGGAATCAGTTATCAGTAAACAGCTTGACATAATGGCTCAACAGCTTGCCATGTTGTCAGAGTCGACGACGACCGATAAGCGTATTCACTATTCAGGCTCAAGTGATCAGACGCTGCATACAAGCAGTGGTAGTCATTGCGGCTTAATTAAAAAAGACGTCTCTGCACTAGAAATTCATTCCGATAAAGCTCAATCAAATGTTCAGGCCAGCGTAACATCGCCGCAGAGCGCCGTTCACGTTAGTGCAAAAACTGCTACTCCGAAACCGACAATTCAGCCCTTTGGCGCGATCGCGCGAATTCAGACTGGCTTGGCTGACGAGCTGACAGAGACACAGCGTGACTGGCTTACCCGATTTACCCATCGATACAACGTTAGAACTGAGAATTCCAAGACATTCACTGAGCGCAATCGTGACGTTCATGCTGACCCAAGGGTAGTGTCAGGATTTAAACCGGTATTCAAGGAGCTGGTCTATCCCATTGTGGCCAAGCGTACTAATGGGTGCAGAATCTGGGATCAGGATGACAATGAATATATTGATGTGTTAAATGGATTCGGTTCAAATTATTTCGGCTATGCCGATCCTTTCATTACACAAGCGGTTGTTGATCAGCTTTGGAAAGGTGCCGAGATTGGTCCGCAAAACCCACTGACCGGTGAGGCAGCGAAACTGATTTGCGAATTTACTGGAATGGACAGGGTCGGTTTTTGCAATACAGGATCTGAAGCTGTCATGGGAGCTATGCGAATTGCCAGGACCTTGACCGGCAAGGATTTGGTGGTAATTTTCAGTGGTTCTTACCACGGAATATTTGATGAGGTTCTTGTTCGTGGTACGCCACATCTGCAATCAATTCCTGCGGCTCCCGGTATAACGGATGCGTCGGTTCAAAGCGTTTTGGTACTAGAGTACGGAACAGATGAATCAATTGAAATTATCGAAGAGCGAATCGAAGAAATCGCTGCAGTAATGGTTGAACCCGTTCAAAGCAGACGCCCCGATTTTCAACCTCGCGAGTTTCTGCGTAAACTGAGAACGATTACGGAGGCTCAGGATATCCCCTTTATCTTCGATGAAGTGATCACTGGATTTCGTACGGCACCTGGTGGCGCTCAAGAGTTCTTTGATATTAAAGCAGATATCGCTACCTACGGAAAAGTTGTTGGTGGTGGCATGCAGATTGGTGTCGTTGCCGGCCGGAAAAGGTACATGGATGCCTTAGACGGAGGAAGCTGGAAATTTGGCGACCGATCAGAGCCTGAGGAGGCTGTAACCTATTTTGCAGGTACATTTGTTCGTCATCCAGCCTCTATCGCTGCTTGTCTGGCTGCGCTGACAATCCTCAAAAATGGAGGACCTGCTTTACAGCTAGAAACAAACAGGAAAACAGCAGCGCTTGCAGCAACACTTAATCAATTCTTTCAGGAAAGCGGAGCGCCACTGAAGGTCGCTTATTTTGGCTCCCTTTGGCGGATGGAGTTTGAACATACGGAGAGCTTTAGCGATATTCTTTATTATCTCATCCGGGAAAATGGTGTTCACATTTACGATCGTTTCCCCTGCTTTTTAACGCTCAGGCATACTGAAAACGATGTCAGATACATTATCGATGCAATCAAGGACAGTGTGTCCGAACTTCAGTCAGTCGGTTTCATAGACTCAAAAAAAAAAGTTACGCGTAACACCCTGACGACTGAAGGGTCGATTGCAAGTTACCCGCTTACAGACATTCAGAGGAGTATCTGGCTTACTGCACAGATTAGCCAAGAGGCGAATATTGCCTATAACGAGCCTCTATTGTTAAGGCTGACGGGTAGATGCGATCTATCTGCAATAAGGCGTGCCGTTGATTTCGTCTATCAAAGGCACGATGCGTTGCACGCAAGATTCAGTTCAGACGGTAATTTCCAACGATTCCCAGCTCCTGATGCGCTAAAAATTCCCTTTCATGATTTTGCAGCAAATGATTGTGTATTAAGACGTGAATTGCTGGATGCGACTATCGAGCGTGTTAGCAGAACACCTTTTGATCTGATCAATGGGCCACTGCTAAAAATCGAAATAATTCAGCAATCGGAAGAGGAAACCGTTCTGATTTTCTCTGCTCATCATATCGTGTGCGATGGGTGGTCCTGGAATGCCTTGTTGAGTGAGATCGGTAACGCGTACAGCGCCTTGGTTCGTGGTGAGAAAATACAATTCCCTGATGCTCATTCATTCTGCGATTTTGTAATTGAGGACTTTGAATACAATCATGATGTAAAAGAAGCCGGGTCAGTCGGACACTGGGTAAGCCAGTTGCATGATACTCCTGTCTATCTGGACCTGCCGACCGACAGGGCGCGTACAGTTGTTGGGAATTTTAGCGGCGACACCGTCACTCACCATATGTCCCAAGACCTCTATAATGTCTTGAAGGCGCTCTCTATAAAACAGAATACCAGTCTCTTTATATTACTTTCTTCTGCTTTTTTCATCTTGATTTCAAGAATCAGTCAACAGCAGAAGCTGGTTATGTCCACACCAGTTGCCGGACAAATGCTACCAGGTCAATTTGACCTGGTAGGATGTTGTATCCGTCTGCTGCCTATTGCAGCTGACGTGGATGAGGATTTGCCATTTGAGGGATTTCTAGACCGGATGAAATCTATTGTTCTGGATGGTCTCGAGAACATTAATGTTGATTTCAGTGAGGTACTCAAGAATCAGCTAAAAGCAAACTGGATCAACAGAACACCGTTTACAGAAGTGTGTTTCAACCTTGATCGTGATGAGGCAGGAGTGTCTTTTGAAGATTTGACAACCAAAGTTGAACAAACCAGAAAAATGGCCGTGATTAACGATATATTTTTTAACGTCAATGAGGGTAGTGAAGGTCTGAAAATAGATTGTGATTATAATACTGATCTTTTTGAGCGATCAACGGTGGTACGTTGGATTGCGAGTTTTGAAGTACTGTTGGAAGCTATTGGCCAAGCTCCTGAGTCACCTATTAGTCATCTAAGTAGTATGACACGGGATGAAAGAGATTTGCTGCTTAAAAACGGTATGGCAGTCAAGTATCCGTTTTCTGGCAGCAATCGGATAGATGTTCTCTTTGATCAACAGGCATCTGAAACGCCGGATGCTCTCGCAATTATTTCGGGCAGTGTAGAGATTAGCTACCGCCAGTTGTATGAGCAATCCAACAAGCTGGCGAATTACCTGCAGCACATGGGCATACGTGTGGGGGATGGTATTGGAATTTATCTCGACCGCTCTCCGCTAGCGTTAATCGCAATGCTAGCTACAATGAAGGCCGAAGGGGTGTGTATTCCGTTGGATCCAACGTACCCTGCCGAGAGAATTCGGTACATGGTGAATGACTCGGAAGTCGAAGTCATATTAACAAACGAGCAACTACTGAACCAGTCTATAGTCAATAATTCGAGTTTTGCAGACAAGTTGTTTTCTCTGGAGCGCAATTGGCCCGGTGTCGAAAAACAGGCAATTGAATTTACTGGAAAACACTGCACCAGACAGGCAGATGGCAAACCACATGTGGCGTTCATTTTATATACCTCAGCCTCCACGGGAACTGCAGTTGGTGTGAAAACACGACATGACGCTCATATACGACGCTTCGAATGGATGTGGCGACAGTATCCTTTTTCTGGCTATGAGATGTGTTGCCAGAAAACCAGCCTATGTTTCATAGATTCTGTATGGGAACTATTTGGACCTTTATTAAAGGGTGTTCCAAGCGTTTTCGTTCAGATCGACACAATTATGGATAGTGTCGAATTCCTGGAGATCATTGAATCGCACCGTGTGTCTCGCATAGTGCTGGTGCCAACCTTGTTAAGGTTACTGGTCAACAGTGCTATAAGTAGAAAATGCTATCTTCCATCGTTAAGATACTGTTTTTCCAGCGGTGAGATACTTGCGCCAGAGCTGGCTCGTGATTTCAAAAATCACTTTCCTCATTGCAAGCTGGTGAATCTCTATGGCACCACAGAAGTTTCAGGAGATGCCACTTTTCATGAGTGCCTAACGTTTGATGACAAGCAAAAAGTCTATATCGGAACTCCGATAGATAACAGTTGTATCTTCTTGTTGGATCGTTACGGTAAACCAGTGCCTGTCGGATCGACAGGCGAGATTTGCATCGGTGGTGAGATTCTAGCTGCCGAGTATCATAACCGGCCCGATTTGAATGATGAACGTTTTATTGGTATAGGTACATTATCCTTTACCACTGGTATGGCTCAATTGCCAACATCGAGATTGTTTAAAACGGGTGATTTAGGCAGAGTGGGTAGTGAGGGTTCCATAGAGTTCATTGGACGAAATGATACGCAGATTAATATCAACGGAATTCGTGTTGATCTGGCAGAAATACAAGGTGCACTTCAGCTGCATGATGATGTGGCAGAGTGTCATGTTGATATGAGAGCGTTTCCGATTGACAAGCCGCATGACTGCCCAAGTGTTGAAAAGTGTCTGGTGGCATATGTGCGAACACATGACAATAAGCCTGCAGAAGCGGCAGATATAAGAGCTCACATGAAAAAGCACTTACCATTGCACATGGTGCCGCAACACTATTTTCAGCTTGTGAGATTCCCATTGACACCCAATGGGAAGTTAAATCGACAACAGCTTTTACAGCAGGCTGATCTGGAATTGGTACACGCTGAGAGAACACGCGTTCCTCGCACCTTCGCCGAGGAGATTTTGTTGGCGTCCTGGTCGAACGGGCTTGGTATCAGTGATATCAATATGGAAGATAACTATTTTGACTTGGGAAGTTCATTCAGTCTTATCAAAATTCTCAGCTCGTTAAGACAAGAATACGATATCACTATTTCAATTCGGGATTGTCTACGTTATCCGACGCTGGAAAATCTAGCGAAGTTTATTGCCCCACAACTCGCAATTGCCGGGCAAGGTCTCGATCAGACAGGAATCAAGCAAACAATCTTTTCGCTACAGAAAGGTGGAGGCATGCTTCCGCTGCTTCTTATCCCTCCAGCGGGAGTCACAGAGACATACTTTATGCCGATGCTTGCTGAAATGGATCCGTCGATTCCGATTTACAGCATTAGTCCTGATGAAATCATGAAGTACAAAAGCCTTGCGTCTTATTCTGAACATCTGGCACAAGAGTGGATGCAGCTGTGTCCGAACAGTCCGTGTATTGTTGCAGGCATGTGCATGGGTACCCACCTGGCTTTTGAACTTACCAATCACCTTTGTAGAAATGGTCATGACGTACCATTCCTGACAGTCATTGATCATGATGCCCCTGTGACCTCTGTGGCGCAGACTAATCGTCTGTTGTCACAAAATGGACCTATGGGTCCCGTCATCAGGGGATATAACCATTTGAAAGCCGGACGTTTAGGTCGGTTGATGTTGCGAGTATCTATTGCCATTGAGCGAAATTTTGATGATGATCTTGACCATTATATGAAGGTGCTTGAGTGGCAAAACAGAATTTCTGGTGAGTATGAAGCCACACCGTGCGATACCGATATTCTAGTGATTCAAAGTGAAGAGTATGCAAAATCACGGAACATTGCTGAACATTGGAAGGCACTGACAAGTGGCGATTTTGTGGTAGCGACGCTCAACAACGTCATGCATGACGATTTTACCGAAGATGAGCCAGAACCACTTTATCGGGTAGCTCAAGTGCTGAATCAGCACATCAGGAAAGTCTGTTCTGAGAAGCGTGGCAATGAGGGTAGGGACATGGTCGTCCCTGAACCAGTCCTTATTCCACCCGTGAGTGCGGCGTAAACGTCTCAGGATGCCAGGGGGGCAGCAGCAGAGTTCAGCAGCTGCTCTCAGCTAGTTTCACGAATGATTTGAACTAGACATCACCCAAATGCAAATCCACGCTGTGTAGCGCATGCTGCCCTCTATGTTTGTTCAGACGCTTGTGCATATGAGGTGCGATTGAGATACCAATCAGCAGGATGCATCCCAGAATTAGAAAATAGAGATCAAGTAGGGTACTCAGCGGAAACTGGCCCAGCATTTTTGCACTGCCGACAAATGCTGCCATTAACCAGTGGCTCGTACTCAAAGCACCACAAATGCTCACCGTCAATGCTTGCATTTGACTGATCGTTGATTTCTTTATAAGAAGTTCCAGACAGACTTTGTGAAGCAATATGGCGTTAAGACTTAGTACGAATACACACGCCAGTTTTATCAATAGCTTGGGTTTCTCGAGCAGTGCTGCCGGATCATACCCAGTATCGAGAAAAATTATCGTCAGTCCCGTAACCCAAAGGCCAAGAAACAGTCTTAGTGTGACTGTTCCGATGTAGGCATAGTCGCTGTCTTTCATCTGCCCACGTAATATCCGCAGATCTCCCCAGAAAACCAGTGCAATTGCGCAACCAAATAATAGCAAATGGATGTAGATGAGGACACAGCGGAATATGTCGATCAACAATGCCAAACGGTTAGCTCCTGATTAATATAAGACGTTTGTAGTACCTTGTTTCGCCGAGCCATCGGTTCAAATTCATCACTGACCACGAGGCCCGCGGCTAGTCTGTCATGAGGAATGAGCCTGACTATCAGTGAAAAGAGCATGGCCATAGTGTTGAGGGCAATGTTGCCAGCCGATGCCGTTGTTGTAGACTCGAGCTAACCGACACTAAAGTATTATCTTTCCAAAGAGCTTTTACAAGTTACATGCTGAAATTAGGGTGTCAAGAATTGTTATCAGATGTTTCAACCCTCTAGAACTATTTTTCGGATAGAACATCCGAACATGCACTCAGAGTGTGGTGGTCAGCTTTGCCCAGTGGAGATTTCTGGTTGTTTATCGCTCAACCATCACGATGACGTACTCGATACCATGTACCATAAGTGTGATCGGTAAGGGGCTTCCAGCTCCAACGCCCCAGGCGTTGACAGTCAAGCAGATATTTCTCTTCTCGCGTCAGCATAGGCCTCAGAATAGTCATCCCAGAAATATATTTAAAGAAAATCCCACGTCTCGGTTAGTGTCTGATCCGCGGATTCAATGTCTGCAAGTTTGCAACTTGCGGCTGCCAGAATAACAAACCCATGTCCGTAGGCCATCGCATGACCATCAACGACGCGTTCATTTTCCAGTAACCATGCATAGCGAGCGTTGGGCTGTCTGTGCGCCTCCCTCAGGTGTTTGAGCCCCTAATTTCAGGTGTTTGAGCCCCCAATTCGCCCAATCGAGGTAATGGGGCTGGCCGTGCAACCGAGAAGCCGTCGCGTAGTTGAAGACGAAGCGGGCAGAGCCAACTAGTTGACGCGAACGTGCATCGAAATTTTCACCGCTATCCAGATAGCATTAATGATAGCCGCCGTCTTTTGAAACGACTCTTGGTTCGTAAAATCGAGGATGAAACGAATATGTCGTTGTAGAGATTCGGAACTCTGGAAATCGGGCTCTGGTGGTATTTGCACAATTCGATTCTACCGAGCCTGATAACAGACAGTAGCAGTATTTGCTGGTTGACTCCATTTACTGGAAAGATGCTGGTCTAGCACTGGATTCAGTGGCTCCAAACCTTCGAAATCTGTCGCTTACTGGTGTTGCAGTTTGACAAGATACAAAGGGTTGTTGAACTGAAAGGCGACGAGTGGTAGAAAGGTAGTAGAGTGCCAGTGTCTCAACTTTCCCCGAGAATCATGGACATGTGAGTGTTGCGTGCAGGTGGCGCTATGCTCGTACGGACTAGTGTCAAGTCCTGTTCCCTGATCATTATTTAGCCTACTGATAGCGCAAGTACAGGAGTTACGAAGCAATGAACGACCTGCAGACCAATATATCGTCAGCAACACACCCATTGGACAGGCTTTCAGAAGCAGAATCAACGGCCGCAGTTGCGCTGATCAAGGCAGATTCGCGCTTTGGAGCAAAGATGCGTTTTGGCAGCGTCAATCTGCATCCACCACAAAAATCGGATGTAATTTCCTTTAAATCAGGTTCAACCTTTGATCGGTCGGTGGATTCCGTACTACTTGACTTGTCTGACGGCTCAACGCATGAAGTGACGGCATCCCTGAGTTCCGGAAAAGTGACTGAATGGGAGCGTATTGAGGGCGTGCAGCCTTCGATCATTCTTGACGAATTCTTCGAGGCTGAAGCCACTATCCGTGAGAACACAGAATTTCAAGCCGCGTTAGCCAAGCGAGGTATCACTGATATGGATCTTGTTACCGTCGATCCATGGTCTTCCGGAAACTACGGTGATCCACTTGAAAACAGTCACAGGATTGTCCGTGGAATGGTCTGGGTTCATGAGAAGCCGGGTGATAACCAGTATGCCAGGCCTATTGACGGTCTTTCTGTCATTGTAGATCTGGCCAACAGTGAAGTCCTGCGGATTGATGATGAGCGAGTGTTTCCAGTGCCCAGTGAATCGGCGGACTGGTCACGTAAGTTTGTCGATAATCCGCGTGATGGTGTAAAACCGATTGAAATCATTCAGCCGGAAGGTCCGAGTTTTCAGGTAGATGGCGACAGGATCACCTGGCAGAAATGGGATTTGCGTGTTGGCTGGACAACACGGGAAGGCCTTGTTATCAACACCGTGAGCTACACTGAAGGTACGGAGGTTAGACCGGTGCTCTACCGAGCGTCTCTGGCCGAAATGACCGTGCCTTACGGCGATCCATCGTCGACGCAGGCTCGCAAGAATGCGTTTGATGTCGGTGAATATGGTCTTGGCATGTTGGCGAATTCACTCAAGCTCGGCTGTGACTGTCTGGGCGAAATCCATTACATGGATGCCCATGTTTGTGATGCTGCCGGCGAAGTGGTTCAGATACCTCAGGCAATCTGTATTCACGAGGAGGATGCCGGTATTGCCTGGAAGCATACCGATTTTCGTACCGAGGATACTGAAGTGCGTCGCTTGCGCAAACTGGTTGTTAGTTTCATATGCACTGTGGGTAACTACGAATACGGCATATACTGGTACTTTTTTCAAGATGGTCGTATAGAGAACGAGATAAAGCTGACGGGTATCCTTTCTACCGGCGGTATGAACGACGGTGATACTTTGAAGTACGGTACCGCTTTGGCACCCAATTTATATGGGCCCAATCATCAGCACTTTTTCTGCACTCGTCTGGACACTCAGATTGATGGCATCGCAAATAGTGTGATTGAAGTCAACACATTGTCTGCGCCTGCTGATGAGAACCCTTGGGGTAATGCATTCTATGGAGAGCAGACGCTTTTCACCTCGGAACAGCAGGCCATGCGTCGCATCGATCCAATGACAGGACGTTTCTGGAAGATCATAAATACCGATCGAAAGAACGCGATGGGTGGTGCCACAGGTTACAAGCTAATGGCGGGGGAAAATATACTGCCTTTCGCTACAGAGGATTCCTCCATCCGTAATCGCGCAGGGTATATGTGGAATCATCTTTGGGTAACGCCTTACGACCGAGATGAGAATTGGCCGGCTGGCAAATACCCGAATCAACACGTGGGTGGAAAAGGGCTACCGGAATGGACTGAAAAGGATCGCTCAATCGAGAATACCGATATTGTGTTGTGGTACGTAATGGGCCATAACCATTTGCCGAGTCTGGAAGATTGGCCTGTGATGCCAGTTGCCAGCATCGGTTTTACTCTGAAACCTACAGGATTCTTCAATAGCAGTCCGGCAATGGATATTCCTGCCTCATCATCGTGTAAATAATACAAAGAGCCATAGCGCTGTCTTCACAAGGGGGCTACGGCGAAAGTACTTTCCATTCGCCAGTAGCGCTCTAGTGTGCGTACTTCCCCAGAAACGAAAACATTGCCTTGCAGACGGATGTCTGCGCTGGATGCTCCTATCATCAAAATGAATTCACCGGGTTCAACTATACGAACACCGGATTTTCCAGTGAAATTCAACATGTCTACCGGCAACGTGAAGCTTACACGCGCATCTTCTCCGGCAGCCAGTTCCACACGCCCGAATCCTTTCAATTCCTTTACCGGTCGCACTAGACTGGCGTTACAGTCTCGTACGTATAATTGTGGTACTTCAACACCATCGCGATTGCCGGTGTTCTGCAGAGTGAAGGCAATTTCTATATCGCCTTTCTTGATGTCTACCGATGCGTCTTCCAGTAAAAGGTCACTGTATTCGAAACGGGTATAGGAGTGACCATGCCCGAATGGGTAGTTGCTGCCGAAATGTCTGGCGATAGGTGTGCCTGAGCTTTTGAATTTATGGTTATAGAAGTAGGGGCCTGCACCTGCACTCCTGGGTACCGAAAGTGTAAGCCGCCCGGAGGGTTCAACAGCACCGGTCAGCACATTCGCAAGAGCAATCCCACCTTGCTCACCACCGAACCAAGCCATGACCTGTGCAGCCAGCCTTGATTCCAGGCCACCCAGATTGTAGGGACGTCCACTGCTCAGGACAGCCACAACGGGTTTGCCTGTTTCCACTATTGCTGCAAGTAATGTCTGTTGAACACCAGGCAGGTCCAGAGAGTCAGTGTCAGAACCTTCACCAACAGTGCCAGTCTGAAATATGCCGGATAGATCTCCGATGCAGACGATAGTGATATCAGCTGCTTTTGCAACGCTCACCGCCTCATCGATAAGGTCCAGTCGGGTAGAAAGCAACGATTTGATATCCAGACTGACGTTGTCGTCGATATCACCGGGAAAAACGGCTGTGCCCGTTCCACGCGTTTCCAGGATATGACAACCCCGAGCGTACGAGACTCGCTCATTGCCGCACACGGACCGAAATCCCTCAAGCAAGGTGATGACACTATCAGCCTCATCGGTTTCGTTCTGATTGATCAAGTGCACCGGAAAGCTGTAGTCACCTAACAAAGCGAGTGGGTCGTCAGCTGTCGGACCAATGAGTGCAATACGGGAATGTTTCGCTAATGGCAATATGCCGTCGTTATCGATGATGGTAACGGATTGTTCAGCGACTGTTCTCGCCAATTCAAGTGCAGAGCTACTTCGCAAGTTCACTGCATTTTCATTGGTATATGGTTTTTCGAACAATCCCAGACGAAATTTTTCACGAAGAACACGTTGGACCGCGTGATCAATCGTTTCAATGCTGATCAGGCCTCGTGCCAGAGCGTCCTTTAAACATGGTGCGCAATCATCTCCCGGAAGTTCGACATCCAGACCTGCGTTGAAACTCAATGCTGCCGCCTCAGACCGATCACTCGCAACACCGTGATGCGTTTGGAGAAGTGTAACTCCTACATAGTCAGCAACGATTAATCCATCAAAGCCCCACTCATTTCTGAGTACATCAGTCAAGAGTTGATGTGATGCATGCAGCGGTTCGTTATCGATATCATGGTAGGCGGGCATGACAGATCCTGCGTTGCCAAGTTTAACCGCCATCTCGAACGGCAGCATGAAGTCATCGTTCAACTCTCGCCATCCCAAATGCACAGGTGCGTGGTTACGACCGCCTTCGCTGAATGAATGCCCGACATAATGCTTCAGCGTTGCCAGCACCTGTCGATCTGTGCCTTGCAGACCCTGTACGTAGCGCGTGGCCAGCAAACCCACAAGATAAGGATCTTCACCGAAGGTCTCCTCGGTTCGCCCCCAACGCGCATCACGAGCTACATCCAGTACCGGTGCTAACCCTTGTCGTGCACCGACAGAAAGTGATTCTGCTGCAATCGCTTCACCGACACCGCGAATGAGTTCAGGGTTCCAGGTGGCACCATAAGCCAGTGATGAGGGAAACAAGGTGGCATCCTTCGCCATCAGGCCTGACAGACATTCTTCATGTGATAGCACCGGTATGCCCCAGCGTGTTTCTTCAATAAGGTACTTCTGCAGCCGATTAAGAGCTCGTACCCCCGAACGTGGATCAACGCTGCGTGTACCCAGAGGTCGAGTAATCTGTCCAAGTCCATGTTTCAAGCTTTGGTTGACTGCTTCTGAATTGCTGCTGCCTGTGAACTGATCGCTACGCGGTTGATGATTTCCGTCTTCGTCGAGCACCAGCCACAGCGCGTGGAGTTGGGCGATCTTCTCGTCAATGTCGAGACGACCGATGAGATCGGTAACACGCTGCTCAATCGATAAATCGGTATTTCTGTAGTTAGTCATTAATTTTTGCGTCTCGACTCATTAAAAACACGATAAAGCAGCTTGCACGGCTAACGATAATTCAGGGCAACTGGATTATGCCAGCAGGTGGTCGGAATGTTGATATTCATCCATCAATACCTGTAGAGACAATATTTTTAATGTATACATTAATTTACTAAAAAATCGATTTTAGCGATATATTGGGTAGTTTTGACGTAGTATTGTATACATGAAGAGCGCCTACCCACTCACCACCGATTCTCAGACGGATCGTTGTCTGCGTGAACTACGCAGTCAAATTATTGCGGGTCACTGGCCGGCAAACAGCAAGCTACGCGAGGTGCCCCTGACCGCTGCATTAGGTGTGTCAAGGACACCTTTAAGGTCAGCTTTGCTAAAACTGGAACAGGAGGGTTTGGTAGAGCGCTTGGGAGCAGGTTACACGGTGCGCGGATTTTCCATTGAAGATGCGTATATCGCTATCGAATTACGTGGCGTTATCGAAGGTACAGCCGCTAGGTTGGCGGCAGAAAAGGGCGCTGGCAAATTTGCTTTAAATGACATAAAAGCAACGGTTACTGCGATCGATATCGTTATCGCGGAAGACACCACTGATGGTTATGCACAACTCAATGAGCAATTTCATGATCAATTGGCGGATCTTGCAGGCAACCGACTCCTCAAGCGAGAGATCGAACGAGCGGGCCAGCTGCCATTTGCGGCGCCCAGCGCATTTTCATCCAGTCGCGAAGACCTTAATCGCTTTAAAGCAACACTGATTGTCGGGCAGGAACATCATCGTGCTCTGGTTCAGGCGATTGAGCGAAGAGAAGGAGCGCGTGCAGATGCCTTGGCACGGGAGCATGCCCAATTAGCCAGGGCGAACATAGAAACTGCCTACCTTGAGCGAGCTGAAAACTATCGAACAGCTCCCCAGTTGGCACTGATAACCCTGGAGAATACATAGTGCGAGTTCAAGTTGCCATTGTCGGTGGGGGACCATCGGGATTATTGCTCGGTCAGTTGCTGCACAATGCCGGAATTGAAGCTGTAGTGCTGGAGCGTAAAACTCGTGATTACGTACTAACCAGAATCAGAGCCGGAGTGCTGGAGCGCGGTCTGGTTAAGTTGCTGGAGGAGGCTGGTGCAGCAGATCGGCTGCATAGGGAGTCTTATGCACACAAGGGTATTGTTTTATCCAGTAATAATAGTCACTTTGATATTTCTTTCGAGAAATATATTGATCAACCCATGACAGTATATGGTCAGACCGAACTGACTCGCGACTTGTACGACGCACGTGAAAGTGTTGGAGCCAGAACCCTGTTTAATGTTGATGATGTCACATTGAAAGATATTGGCACAAGCTCACCCAGTCTCGATTGCATTGTCAATGGTAAGCCGATGCATATCGACTGTGACTACATTGCTGGCTGTGATGGTTTTCACGGAATTTGCCGGCAGCATATTCCGGCTGACAAACGCACAGAATTCATAAAGGAGTACCCCTTTGGCTGGCTGGGTATCATGTCAGAGACTCCACCTGTTCATCATGAGCTTATCTATAGCAATTCCGACAGAGGTTTTGCATTGTGCTCTATGAGAAACAAGAATCTGAGCCGCTATTATGTTCAGTGTGATATCAAAGACAGCATTGCGAACTGGAGCGACGAGGCCTTTTGGGATGAGTTAAAGCGACGTCTTCCAGAGCGTTTTGCCAGCACCATCGAAACAGGTCCATCAATAGAAAAGTCCATTGCGCCACTACGCTCTTTTGTATGTGAGCCCATGCAATGGGGAAACTTGTACCTGTGCGGTGATGCGGCTCACATCGTACCGCCCACTGGAGCCAAGGGCTTGAACACTGCAGCATCTGACGTACGTTATTTGTACGAGGCATTAAAGCGGCGATATGCTGACAACGACGAGCATGGACTTAGGAACTATTCTCAAACGGCGTTGAAGCGTGTCTGGAAGGTTGAGCGTTTCAGTTGGTGGATGACGTCTACATTGCATCAATTTCCCGATCAAACTGAATTCGATATCAAAATCCAACAGGCGGAAATTGCCTTTCTTCAGGAAAGTGATGAAGCACAGGCAAGTCTTGCGGTGAATTACGTTGGATTACCCTATTAGCGCGGGGGAGCCTGATCCATGCGAATAGCAGACTCGGCGAATAATTTTTGAAGCCAGCAAGAGTCCGTGCTCCTGAGACCGATAATCGTGCCACTGGATACATTGGGTTAATGGTGGAACGTCAAAAGGTAACGGGCGAATCTCCAATGGCCAGACACCTACCATCTTTTGTATAAGGCGGGCATGAACGGTGGCAATATACTCAGTACCGTTAACCAGAACTGCCAGCGCTGACGGACTGAACGTCGTTACAATAACTCGGCGCTGAATGTAGAATTCACTGAAAAGGATATGATCCAGATAGTCCTTCCTGTTAACCGGCGAATAACCGGCGAATAACCGGCGAATTCGTGACCACATGTCCGGCATGTGCTTATTGCTCAGCTGTCAGTACTGAGTTTGACAGTTTGCTTTCACGTGCTGCCAGACAAACAAATTCCTTTTTGAATAGTTCACCGAAAGGATTGTCCTTGGACACAAACTGTTCCGAGATAATCCGCAGGTCTGGCTCTCCACGCTCCGGAAGATGCTGTGGTCCTTGCAGAAGAATCTAACGGGAATGATAGGACACCAGATTGCCTGAGACGCTGGGAAGATCGTCGTTATGATCGATGTAAATGGATGGCTGATACCTCTCTCGAAATCTGTCACTATGACCAGGACTTACCCGAAGAACCGGTATTTAATGTTCTGGCGACGATGATCGAAGGACGAAAACGGGCGATGGCGCCTCTTTAGCATGTCAAGATGAAAGCCCTCATGAATAATGAAACCATCAACAGCGCTGATCCCGATTATAAAAAAATTGAGATGTCGCTTCGCGCTTTGGGATTAATACAAAGTCCTGATCCGGTAATTGTCGCACTGACAGGTGGTGTCTCTTCATTGATCGTGAGAATTGATGAGGGAGATCGTAGTTTCTGTGCAAAGAGTGCCTTGAATCAATTGAAGGTTGAAGCCGACTGGCTGGTACCCGTTCATCGAAACCAGTCAGAAGTCGCCTGGATGCGTATTGCTGAAGGATTGGTTCCGGGTGCTGTGCCCAATATATTGGGTGACGATCCCAAGCAGAACGTCTTTGCCATGCAGTGGCTTGACCCTGATCAATATCCAGTGTGGAAGCAGCAACTCATGGATGGCCTTCTTTCTGTCTCATTTGCCTGCGATGTGGGTCGCGTACTGGGTAAAATCCATTCAGGAACAGCCAGAGATTCAGCAATGGCAGTACAGTTTTCCAATGATTCGGATTTTGATGCGTTGCGACTGGACCCCTACCTGAGGGCAACTGCGGCGGTTCACCCGGGTTCTGCAGAGCGTCTTGTGAGCTTGTGCGATGTAATTCAACAGAATCGAAGGGTGCTAATTCATGGGGACGTCAGTCCCAAGAATATTCTTCAGGGTCCTGAGGGGCCGGTATTTCTCGATGCGGAATGTGCCACTTACGGCGATCCGGCCTTTGATCTTGCTTTTTGTCTTAACCATCTGATTCTGAAGGCTGTGCATTTACCAGAATTCGTCGATGCATTATCAGATTGTTTCTACGCGCTTGTCGATAGCTATCTTGCCCATGTGCATTGGGAAACGGTTGCTGACGTTGAAGCTCGTACATCTGCCTTGCTACCAGCCCTTGCCCTGGCTCGTGTTGATGGTAAGTCGCCCGTTGAGTATCTGCGTGATGATGAGAAAGCGTGGATTAGGAAAAAAGCCATTGAGCTTGTCAACAACCCGGTATCACAACTTGATGCGTTCCTTAAAATCTGGAAGGAGAACCTTAATTGAATACGCAGATCGATGAGATCAGAGCGCGACGGATCTGGGATAGCCGAGGCCGTCCGACGATTGAAGTTGATGTTCGCCTGAAGAATGGTAAACGCGGCAGGGGAGTTGCTCCAGCCGGTGCTTCGCGAGGAGTAAATGAGGCCGTCGATCTGCGCGATGGTGGGACCCTGTTTGCGGGACTAGATGTGACCAATGCGATAGACAGGGTCAAAGGTGATGTTGCGTCCGCAATCATTGGTCTTGACGCTATGGATCAACGTGGTCTGGACAATGTGCTTATCATGCTGGACGGTACAAACAATAAATCGCTTCTGGGTGGTAATACAACGGTAGCCACCTCTATGGCCGTATTGCGAGCTGCAGCAGCATCACAGCGCCAGCCACTCTGGCGTTACCTTGCGGACGGCAAGTCTGTGCGGCTGCCATTACCTGAAGTTCAGATATTTGGTGGTGGTGCCCATGCGGGTCGCCGTGTTGATGTCCAGGACTTTCTGATTATGCCGGTCGGGGCTGATAGCTTCAGTCATGCAATGGAAATGGTTTTCAATGTCTACGCTTCAGCGGGTCAGCTGATGGAAAAAAAGGGTCCATTGACAGGTGTAGCGGACGAGGGGGGTTATTGGCCGAACTTTGATAGCAATGAAGAAGCGCTCGGCATGCTCACTCGGGCCATTGAGTTGGCCGGGTACAGCAACGGTGATGTAATGATTTCCCTGGATATTGCAGCGTCTGAGTTTCACAAGGATGGTAACTATCATCTCGGGCTGGAAAAAAGCGCTTATAACACTGACGAGTGGATTGATGAGCTTGGCCGTTGGCTGGACACATATCCAATCTTGTCGATAGAAGATCCGGTTGATGAGCTTGATCACGCCGGCATGACAGAGTTTACTAGACGATACGGGAATCGGGTACAGATTATTGGTGATGACTATCTTGTCACTTCCGCTGAGCGTGTAAGGGCTGCACAGGAGATTGGTGCTTGCAATGCGGTTTTACTAAAACCTAATCAGGTAGGAACCGTTTCCGAGACCCATGATGCGTTTGAAGCAGCACAGGAAAAAGACTGGGGTACGGTGGTTTCAGCGCGTTCCGGTGAAACCGAAGATGTGTTTATTGCAGACCTGTCTGTGGGTTGGAATGCCGGTCAGTTGAAAGTGGGCTCTTTTACGCGTTCTGAGCGTCTCGCCAAGTGGAATCAAATACTGCGCATAGAAGATATTCTGGGTAACGACGCTGTCTTTGCCGGCAGATATGCGTTGCCTAAGGTGCTTCATTGAACTCGCGACTTATCATGTGACTGGCCGCTACGAGAGGTGTGGTAACTGGAAAAGGCTATGCGCTACGCACCTGTTTGTAGAAATTGTTTTCGCAATCAGAAGTATTGATAGACCTGATACAACGCATCTGAGCTTTTTGAAACGGGTGGCTAGTGGGGGTGGTGATGAAAACGCAGAAACGTATTTCCGGTATGTTCCGGGTTTTCCAGCGTGAATATGCCGTTCCGCTCATTGAACTTCATCCCGCTTCTTGTCAGTGATTCGTTCAAGCTGTTCCAGTTGGCGTAACGAAATTCCATACCGACAATGCAAGGGGCAGCATCAGCCAGTACGCTAGCTGGAACGGAACCAAAATCTGCTTCGATGCTCTGTCTGGAGAGAACCTTCAACACACCGTTGGCAGTGTTCAGATGAAAGCCGCCGCAGACGGGCATCGCTTCGCCATACAGCATGCTCAATTTTTTCCGCAATGTCTCCTGTCGGTACGGTTCAACCATAAGAGTGATGCCACAGATGCCATGCACGGTATTCGGGTGCTCAAGCCACTCAGGGACATAGATGAGCTCTGGACGATGCTGCTGGCATAAAAAGAACGACAACCTTGGAAAATCGGCATCTGGTAGTAATGCTAGCGTAGTTCTGGTTCTGTCCTTGCGCCCATCAGGAAGCCTTACATCTCGGCCAAATTCCAGATGCCCTGCGATGGAAAATCCCGCATGTTCCGCCTGATCTGCATCCGCCTCCGAGTTTTTGCTGTGCAATGCTGTAAGGGCTATTCCTTCACGTTGCATAAGGTGTTCGTAAACATGACGTCCAAATCGGAAATCGCCAGTAGGGAATTCATCAATCAGCGATTGGTCGTAGATGCCCATAATCTCCAGCAGACATCCGTCGAACATGGCTAGCGATGTACTGGTACCCCAGGGGTGCTTGCCGATGTCGGTCATGTTGAAACCCATGGCGATAAGCCGTGTACGCAGCCGAACAATATCGTTAACGGCAATGAGTGGGTGGTCTATTCCGAAGGATGCATTCATAATCAGATTTTTACACATTCATCCTGGCAAGGTTTAATTGAGGTTAACTTATGATCGGAGTAATCGGCTGTGGCGCTATGGGTGGCGCAATGGTGCAACGATTGACGGAGCAAGGTGAATCGGTCATCTGCTATGACGTCATCCCTCAAGCCCGAGCAAGAATGTCCAATTCTGGCGTTGATGTAGCAGTGGACCTTTCCTCACTTGCAGTCCAGTGCCCCATCATCATACTCTCACTCCCGAAAGCCGATGACGTTAGAACTGTCATGCATGAACTCGGTCCAATGATGCAAGCCGGTAGCGTAGTACTAGATACCTCTACCTCAGAACCTGATACTAGTCGTGAACTGGCTAAACATGCAACCGAGGCTGGGTATGCGTTTATCGATGGGCCGGTGAGCGGCGGTCCTACGGGTGCACGTAACGGAACCATGACTATGGTTCTCGGGGGGCTGGAGGCATCCATAGACCAACTACGTCCGGTGTTGGCTCATTTGACAGCTAAAACGGTCTACATTGGTCCCTCCGGTTCAGGTCATGCAGCAAAAATTGCCAATAACCTGCTTTGCGCAGCCAATCTAGCCCTGGTTAGTGAAATGGCCAGACTAGCGGAGTCTCAAGGCGTCAGTCTGGATAAGCTCCTGCAAGGGATCAATGCCGGGTCTGGGCGTAGTGGTGTCAGCGAGGTCAACTTCCCGCTATGGATTCTCGACGAACACTACAATTCAGGATTTACCATGGGGCTGATGCGCAAGGATGTCGGGCTGGCGGTATCCCTCGCCGAACGATGTGCTTTGGACTTGCCGGCAACCCGCGCTATTGCTGATGTCTGGGAGGCCAGCCGCAGTGCTGTTCCCGATAGTGCTGATTTTAATGAAATCTACAAGTTTGGAAAAAACTCAGATGTCTGATCGCCAGAAATTGTTTAGAAAATTGATGACCGAACTTGGACTCGGCCAGGTGCCTCAGAGTCTTATCGGAGGTGAATTGCAGGATGGATGCGGTACTGACATCACTCTTCATGATCCCTACGCTCGGGTGACGCTTGCGCAATACGCGGATTGCGACTGTGAACTCGCAAGAGGTGCTTGTGAAATCGCCGCTACCGCTCATCAAGTCTGGATGAAAGACTACAGTGCAGCGGCACGAGGGAACGTCATGCAAGCGGTAGGATCAGCGGTTGAGCACTGTGTAGAAGCACTGGCACAATTGGAGGCCTTGGTTGCCGGTAAGCCATTGCGAGACTGCCGAGTGGAAGTTGCCAAGGTGGTGGAGATGTTTCGCTACTACGCCGGTTGGACCGACAAATTGCACGGTGAAGTCATACCCGTTCCTTCAGGCCATTTGAACTACACCGTGCGTAAGCCTCTGGGTGTCGTGTTCCAGATTACTCCGTGGAATGCGCCGATATTCACGGCAGGTTGGCAGATAGCTCCAGCTATAGCGACGGGTAATGGGGTTGTTATAAAGCCCAGTGAATTAACGCCCGTAACAACGGTTGCTCTGGTTCGTATCGCTGAGAAAGCAGGCTTGCCAAAAGGTTTGGTCAATGTTCTGGCGGGTCTGGGACCGACGGCAGGAGAGGCTGCGATTACCCATGACGCCGTTCGAAAGGTGGTGTTTGTAGGTTCACCGGAAACCGGCCGCGCCGTTGCAAGCTCGGCCGGCAGAGCCTTGAAGCCAGTTGTTCTGGAGCTGGGCGGCAAGTCAGCCAACATCGTGTTTCCCGATGCCAATCTGGACGCCGCTTGTCGAGGTGCTCAGGCAGCAATCTTTTCTGCCGCGGGACAAAGCTGCGTGGCGGGTTCGCGTCTGCTGGTGCATGGCGACATTCAGGATCGATTTCTGGATATGCTCGAAACCGGGATGAAACAACTCACGTTAGGCGACCCTCTTGATGAAACTACCGAAGTTGGACCAATCAGCAACGCTCGACAGTTCCAGTATGTGAGTGGCATGCTGCAGAACGCTGGACGACAAGTTGATGGGCAGGTAATCAGTGGTGAGGTGCCGGCTGGAGAAGGATTTTTTGTTGCGCCGACGATTCTGAAAGGGCTGGCTCCAGATTCTGCAGCTGCACGGACTGAAATCTTTGGCCCGGTGGTCGTCAGTCTAGCGTTTGAAGATGAGACCGATGCTGTCCGTATTGCCAATAGCACCGATTTTGGATTGGCAGGGGCTGTATGGACAAAAGACGTGGGCTGCGCCCATCGGGTTGCCAATGCTGTCCGCGCCGGGACATTCTGGGTTAACAGCTATAAGGCCATTCATGTTTCTTCGCCGTTTGGTGGTTCTCGCTCGTCGGGTTTTGGGCGCTCCAGTGGTCTGGATGCGCTAATGGAATACACGAGCCCAAAAAGTGTCTGGGTTGACACGGCTAATGCGCCCGGGATGGCCTTTGGGTATTTACCTGACAGCTAAGTGGCTCAGACGAATGGTTTAGCTACTTGGACCCAGCATAGCTTGAACTTCAGTTACCTTCTCGCCATTGCGGATACGATCAAAGTCAAGCGCCAATCCTCCCTCTTGCAGAGTTCTCTTGTAAGTATGTATTTCATAATCACCTGAGTCCACTATGTAAAGTGCTCTTACTGTCAGGGTTTTATCGGCTAAACCGGCCCAGACGAAAGGTGCGCCATCTTCGCCCACCGGATCATAAGATACGGTATGTCCGAATACATTTTTTTTCATGGCTGATGCAAAAATTCCGGCGCGTGGGGAAGGGAAGAAGTTGATCGAGGTTTCATTCCTCTTCTGAGTTCCGTCAGAGCGATAGGTCACAGCCGTCCATTCGATATTGAAACCATTCTCATCCCAGGGCTGAATGACTACCGCCAGATCTCTTTCAGAGATTTCACCCTTTGCAACATTAATGGACGTTCCGGCGTAGGTACCGAAAAACGGTGTAATTTCACTGTCGTGCTTCGTGGTGTCAACTTGCGTTGTACACTGAATTTGCAGAAGGCAGACGCCTACCAGCAAAAGTCTGGAAACTCTCATCTTTAAATTCATGGGTACTAACCTGTTACGGCGGTGGATGGGACGTGCCCCATGGAGTAGTTTTTACGTAGTCCAATCCGATCTGTATGCGGAAAGTCCTGTGGCAAATGTCCGTCGTTTCCGTGATGATAGACCAAGCGGCCGTCTCACCGAATAAATATCGGTCAGAATCAAGCCAGGTTAACTGATTTGTGAGAAATTGCGCCCGCCGGGGGCTCAATATTGGCGTTAAAAACTTGGGCCTGGGTATTGGTCTCGTTTGTTGTTGCAGTTCAATGCAAGTGAATAGCGTGGATTCGAGTGGCACGAACATAACGGCCAACCTACAGCAATCTAGTGGCTGGCCAACAGAAAACATCATTACCGCGACGGCGGGAATCTACGTTCTAGTGGAGAATGATACCCGCCTTCGAGCGGTATCTCGACCTGAAGTTAGTGGCATCTGATACAAATCAAAACTCATACTTCAAGGTAGCATAAGTTTATGTCTAGTCATGAAAAACGGTTGACTACATATCGTTATAAGACATAATGATAAGGGTATTCAAACGTAAATCTGACTAATGAATCTTGAAGGACAAGTGGCAGTAGTGTCTGGTGCAGCCAGCGGACTGGGAGCGGCCACCGCTCGCCATCTTGCTAAATCAGGCGCAATTGTTGGCATTCTGGATTTTGACGCTGAAGGTGGCAAGGCTGTGGCATCCGGAATCGGCGGGCACGCGGTGCAAGTCGATGTGAGTGATCAGTCGGCAGTCGATGCGGCCTTGGCTGACATCGAAAGAACACTTGGTACGCCAAGAATTGCTGTCAATTGCGCCGGCGTGGGCACAGCTGCTCGCATCGTGGGGCGGGAAGGAAAAACCTCATTTGATGTTTTTCAGCGAACTCTGTCAGTAAATCTGTTTGGGACCTACAACGTGATGACTCATGCAGCGCGCAGAATGATGCTTGCTGATCCGCTGGAAGGCGGCGAGCGAGGCGTTATCATCAACACCGCATCTGTCGCTTGGGAAGATGGCCAATTGGGTCAGGCTGCTTATGCAGCATCCAAGGGCGCAATAGCGTCCATGTGCCTGCCCGCCGCCAGGGAGTTTGCTCGCGCTGGCATTCGCGTCATGAATATCGCTCCAGGTCTGTTTCATACGCCAATGATGGAGGGCTTGCCTGAAGAGGTTACTGCTGAAATAACCTCGAATATACCGTTTCCCCCTCGGTTAGGTCATCCGCAGGAATTCGCGATGCTTGTCGAACATATCGTTGTCAATTCCTTCCTTAATGGAACCACGATCCGGCTGGATGGCGCTGTGCGCCTGCCACCCCGCTGAGGATACAGAACATGCCCACTCCCATGCTCCAAATAAAGGTTGATGGCTCAGTCGCTACACTGACCATAAATCGTCCCGACAAGCGTAACGCCATGTGTGAAGAGTTGCTTGAGGCGATTGCTGCATTTTTTTCATCACCGCCACGGGATATTCGCGTGGTTATTCTGACAGGGACAGAAGGTCACTTTTGCTCTGGACTTGATTTGTCTGAACACGTGCACCGTTCTGCTGAGGATAATCTTTATCATTCCAGGCACTGGCACGAAATCACTAACAAAATACAGTTCAGTGGGCTTGCAGTGATATCGGCCATGTTCGGTGCTGTTATCGGTGGTGGTTTGGAATTGGCAGCATCTACCCACGTTCGTATTGCGGAGCCCTCCACGATATTCCAGTTGCCAGAAGGTCGTCGAGGCATTTTCGTCGGAGGAGGGGCAACAGCGCGTGTCGGTCGGTTGCTGGGCGCAGACAGAATGACAGAGATGATGTTGACTGGTCGAAAATACAATGCTGACGAAGGGCTTGCTCTCGGACTTGCACATTATTCCGTCGGGGAGGGAGAGGCTTTGCCGTTGGCGCAAACGCTCGCTGGCAAGATCGCGCGCAATGCACCCATGTCCAACTACCTGATGATTCAGTCCATAGCACGAATCAACGACATGTCGCGCGAAGACGGTCTGTTCACGGAATCCCTCGCAGCGGCGCTTTCTCAAACAACACCTGACGCTGAAGAGGGCCTCAAGGCGTTTCTTGAGAAACGTGCACCCACCTTTAGATAGTGCCATGAACAAATCGGACATTGCAAATCTTCCAGTTTCCAGAGTTAACGACGATACGTTAAGTGAATTTCTGGGTTATCACATGAAACGCGCATTCAATATTGTTCAGAGCGATCTGACACAAACATTAAAGCCTTTCGGGCTTCGGATGCTGACGTTTACCGCACTGGTCCTTATCGTCGATAATCCAGGGCTTAGTCAATCGCAATTAGCTGATGCGATGGACATTGAGCGACCCAATCTTGTCATCATTATTGATGAGCTGGAACAGCGCAGGCTTATCGTCCGCGACCGGGTACGGACAGACAGGCGGATGTATGCGCTGAAGGCGACGCTTGCAGGTCGTCGTTTGAGTAAAAAGGCGCTGGTCGCTACAAAAGCGCATGAAGCAAAGCTTTTGGCCGGGCTCGATTCTGAAACCGGCGATAGCCTGATGTCAGCGTTATCCACACTTCATCGTCATCTGAATAGCCAAACACGAGACACTAACTAATGGTGGATATCACTAAAGTTCGCGCTATAGACATCCACACACATGCGGAAGAACCGTGCGGTTGCCATTCCGACGATGGGTACGACGATTTGCAATCCACCATGGCCAAGTATTTTCGTGCCCCGTGGAGCCATCCGCCGACAATCGCCGAAACAGCTGCGCATTACCGTGAACAGAACATTGCAGCCGTTATCTTCCCGGTCGATGCTGAACGCGAAACCGGTTATCGGCGCTATTCCAATGACGAGGTAGCCGAGATCGTATCGGAGAACAACGATGTGCTGTTGCAGTTTGCCTCCATTGATCCCTGGAAGGGAAAGATGGGGGTGCGAGAGGCACGCCGGCTCATCCGGGAATACAAGGTCAAGGGATTTAAGTTCCATCCCACCATGCAAGGATTCTTTGCGAATGATCGCATGGCCTATCCTCTTTATGAGGTGTTGCAAGAGGAGGATTGTATAGCACTGTTTCATACAGGACAGACAGGCGTAGGGTCTGGCATGAGAGGAGGCAACGGCATGCGACTCAAGTATTCCAATCCGATGTACATGGACGATGTA
Source organism: Granulosicoccus sp. (assembly GCA_045106195.1). Lineage (GTDB taxonomy): Bacteria > Pseudomonadota > Gammaproteobacteria > Granulosicoccales > Granulosicoccaceae > Granulosicoccus. The sequence continues at coordinate 181,875 of JBGCEH010000009.1, read as the reverse complement.
GCGGTGGATTTTCCAGATCTGAAAATCATACTGGCTCACCCGTCTTTTCCGTGGCAAGAGGAGGCGCTGGCTGTAGCGCAGCACAAACCTAATGTCTATATTGATTTGTCGGGCTGGTCACCTAAATACTTTCCGGAGATTCTGGTTCGCTACTGCAACTCGATACTGCGAAAGAAGGTGCTTTTCGGATCCGACTGGCCGATGATTACACCTGAACGGTGGTTATCAGATTTTGAAAAAATCGCTATAAAGGATGAGCTGCGTGAGGATATTACCAGGAACAATGCCGCACGCTTGCTTGGGCTTTTGCAATAATCGCGGCTATGTGAGGACGTCATCGAGTCTTCGATTATGTGGCCAAACGAGTCCGATAACCTGACAACGACCGGAAACATCTGCAGGGCGCTGTGGTGGTGAGAACATCAGGATTTCACCCGTTAAACTCAGCAATCTCACGAAGGGGGGTAAAAGCTCGTGCGTGCACTTCATCCTGTTCGATTTCAATGTCTCGGCGTGGAGTCGCTCATCCGACTGGTTTCGGCGCTGTATGTAGATAAGATGTACTCCACGTCTTATATTCACATTTATTTAACGCTGGTGAGGATATGACCCAACCTTGCATTATTTGTGTTGCCATTACTGGCAGCTTGCCAACCAAAGCTAATAACCCGGCGGTGCCCATCACTGTAAGTGAACAGATCGAAAGTACACAGGAGGCTTTTGAGGTGGGCGCCAGCATTGCACATTGTCATGTACGTAACGATGACCAGACACCATCCAGTGATCCCGAAAAATTCGCTCGTCTAAAAGAGGGGCTGGAAAAACACTGCCCCGGATTGATCATTCAACTCTCGACTGGCGGCAGATCCGGTGCCGGTGAGGCACGCGGTGGCATGCTCCCGCTATGTCCTGATATGGCCTCGCTTTCGGTCGGCTCAAACAATTTTCCTACCCGGGTTTATGAAAACCCTCCGGCTCTTGTCGATTGGCTGGCATCACAAATGCTGGAGCACGGTGTAAAACCGGAGATCGAGGCGTTTGACCTAAGCCACATTCTGAAAGCTGCAGATATGCATGTCAAAGGGCAGATTAAAGACACACCGTATGTGCAGTTCGTGATGGGTGTCAGGAATGCCATGCCGGCTGATCGTGAGGTCTTCGACTTTTACGTAAAAACCGTGCATCGTCTGTTTGGTAACAACGCCCCCTGGTGTGCTGCAGGCATTGGTGTCAATCAGGCCTTGCTAAATGATTGGTCTATTTCCAGTGGTGGTCATGCACGTACAGGTTTGGAAGATAATGTTCGTATTGATCGTGACACGCTTGCCGCCTCGAATGCTGAGCTGGTCAGGCGGACTGTGGATGTCTGTAAAAAATATGAACGTCCGGTAGCCAGTTGGCGTGAGGCAAGAGATATCCTTGGATTGAGAAGGATTGCAGTATGAATTTCATGAATGCATCACGGTTATCGATACATGTGCTGCGGTGACAATAGTAGCACGGGTGCTATCCCATACCTGCCTGAAGCCGCCATACTGATACCCTCGATTTCCTCGACAACAGGGACCATACAATGAACTCCAATGTCTCTCATGATGTTCAGCAAGACATTCGCCCCGACGGGTCGTTGCTGTTGACAAGCAATATCACGTTAGGACCAACGGCTGCAAACACAGGCCAATGGCTGCATCATTGGGCCGAAACGACACCCGCACGTGTCTTTCTGGCTGAACGCAGTGGAGCAGGCTGGCGCGAAGAATCCTACCAGTCAATTTTGCAACAGGTGCAAAAGGTTGCGCAGTCTCTGCTGGCGCGAGGTATGTCGGCGAATACGCCCTTAATTGTATTGTCAGGTAACGGGGTCGACCATGGGATACTGGCACTGGCGGCTCAATATGTCGGCATTCCCGTCGTTCCACTGGCAGAACAATATGCTTTGATCCCCGAAGCGCACGATCGACTTGTGGACGCTATCGATATGGTCAACCCGACGATGGCATATGTGTCGGATGCGGTGCAATTTGCGTCCGCGATTGGACTTGAGGCGATGGAAGGTATCGAGGTTGTTGCAAGTGTGACCGAAGGTGCTCAACGAGGTGTAACGCCATTCACAGAGCTACTCAAGGGCGACGATAGCGTCGATGTGGCGTCAGTATATGCGACGGTTGGGCCGGAGACTGTTGCTAAAGTCATCCTGACCTCTGGATCCTCGTCAAAACCCAAGGGTGTGCTGACGACTCACGGAATGCTTTGCGTTAACCAGGCTCAGATTTCCACCGTAATGCCTGTGCTGAGTGCGCGGCCTCCTGTCATTCTGGATTGGCTTCCGTGGAATCATGTTTTCGGAGGGTCGCACAATTTCAACATGATGCTCGCCAATGGCGGCAGTCTTTACATCGATGACGGCAAGCCCATTAAAAAAGGCTTCGGCCGGATGCTCGAGAATCTGTCAATGGCGCCGGGCACGCTGGCCTTGAATGTACCCATAGGGTTCTCATTACTGCTGGAGGCATTTCGAAATGACAATTCACTGAAACACAAATTCTTTTCAGACCTTGACCTGATGTTCTACGCCGGTGCATCCCTTCCAGCAGACGTCTGGGACGGACTTGAGCAAATGGCAACAGAAGTGCGCGGTAGCGTCCCGATGATGGTTTCATCATGGGGTATGACTGAAACCGCCCCGGCGTCGATCATGGTGCACGAGGACATGGGTCGGGCCGGTGTTATCGGGGTACCGCTTCCCGATGTTCGGGTAAAGCTGTTGCCTTTGGCCGATGAACGTTTTGAGCTGAGGGTTGCTGGTCCCAACGTGATGTCCGGTTACGTCAACGACGCCACGAAAACCAAAGAGTCATTTGATGATGAGGGATTTTTGATTACTGGCGACGCTGTAAAGCTGCGCGACAAGAACGATCCCAACGCCGGGTTGATCTTCCATGGACGCACCTCAGAGGATTTCAAGTTAATGAGCGGGACGTGGGTAAGGGCAGCTAATCTGCGCCTAAGCCTATTAGGGATACTCTCCGGTCTGGTTCAGGATGTTGTGATCACCGGGCAGGATATGCCTGACATCGGACTCATGATTTTCCCATTGCCAGATGCTTTGCTCGGGGCTGGCGAGGATTCTGTATTGAACGCCCCTGAACTTGCAACCGACATAGCCCGGCGTCTGGGTGAGGCTGCCCGGACTCAGGGCTCGTCGATGCGAATTGCGCGAGCCGTGATACTGGCTGAACCGCCTTCAGTGCAGGATGCCGAAATCACGCCAAAGGGCAGTTTGAACCCGCGTAAGATCATCACGCGACGTGCTGAAGTATTTGAGAGGCTCTACAGTGATGACGACCCTGCCGTAATACGTATCCTGGAATGAGATGAATGTCCATCAAAGAGGACATGCAATGATATGTCCGGACTGGGAAGGTTTCATAGCGTCGGGTAGCCTGGTGTATTCTTCCAACTTACCGCTGGTGCAACAGTATGCCCAGTGGGTGTCAGGAGGGCAGTCGTGCGCTAGACTTTCGTGTGGGATCGGCACGGGCTCGCAATTACCAGTGTATGGTTGGCGGCGCGGTAGTCGTTATTTTGATTCGGCAATAGGCAATACAATAGGCAATATTAGGTATAGCGCCGTATTTGACAGCCAGAGCCTAGCGTCAGTCAGGTTTTTTACAGCAACAAATAACCAGGGAGATTCTCGTTGAGCGAAGACCATATCCGTAAACAGGCACTCGATTATCATCGTTGGCCTACCCCTGGCAAGATTTCTCTGGCACCCACCAAGGCATTGACAACGCAACATGACTTGTCTCTTGCCTACTCACCGGGCGTAGCCTATGCCTGTACTGCCATTCAGGAAGATCCATCTCTGGCGGCAGACTATACTTCCCGAGCAAATCTGGTGGCTGTTATTACCAATGGTACTGCCGTCCTTGGGCTGGGTAATATTGGTGCGCTGGCGGGAAAGCCGGTTATGGAAGGCAAGGCTTGTCTTTTCAAGAAATTTGCAGGCATTGATGTCTTTGACATTGAAGTCGACGAAACTGATCCACATAAATTCGTCGAAATTGTCGCGGCACTGGAACCGACATTCGGTGGTATCAATCTGGAGGATATCAAGGCTCCGGAATGTTTTCATATAGAGAAGGCGCTACGCGAGCGTATGAATATTCCGGTGTTCCATGATGATCAACATGGCACCGCAATCGTCACCGCTGCCGCCATTACCAACGGTTTGCAACTTGTCGGCAAGAAAATCGAAAACGTTCGTCTGGTGGCTTCTGGTGCGGGGTCTGCGTCACTGGCCTGTCTGAATCTGTTAATCAGCCTTGGATTGAAAAGAGAAAACGTGCTGCTGTGTGATTCACGTGGGGTAGTCTATGAAGGTCGTGAAAACGTAGACGCGAGTAAGCAAGGGTATGCTCAGCAGACTGACTTGCGCACGTTGACGGATGCAATAGTCGGCGCAGACGTATTTCTTGGTTTGTCCAAAGGCGGTGCGCTCACGGCAGAGATGCTTCAGCAGATGGCTGATAAGCCCATTGTGCTGGCCATGGCGAACCCCGAGCCTGAAATCCGACCAGAACTTGCCAAAGAGATCAGGCCGGATTGTCTGATTGGAACAGGACGATCAGATTATCCCAATCAGGTCAATAACTCCCTGTGTTTCCCCTTTATTTTTCGCGGTGCGCTGGATGTTGGTGCGACAGAAATCAACGAGGAAATGAAGGTGGCGGCGGTGAAAGCCCTGGCCGCCATCGCTCAGGCGGAGCCGTCCGAAATTGTTGCTCAGGCCTACGGTGAGCCTACTCCGCCGTTCGGGCCTGACTATTTGATTCCACGGGCTTTTGACCCTCGTCTGATTACACAGATATCGCCCGCTGTTGCACAAGCGGCCATGGATAGCGGCGTTGCAGCTAAACCCATACAGGACATGCGTGCTTATAGCGAACAGTTACATCAGTTTGTTTATGAAACAAGCTCTCCCATGCAGCCGGTTTTCGTGGCTGCCAAGCATACGCCCAAACGTGTCCTCTACGCTGAAGGAGAAGATGAGCGTGTACTACGTGCCGCTCAGGTCGCTGTGGATGAAGGCATTGCGTATCCGGTTCTGATTGGTCGTACAGACATTATCGCATCACGCATAGAACGATTGGGATTACGCCTCAGGGATGGGGAAAATTATGAGTGCGTTAACGTTCTCGATGATCCGCGTTATCGCGAAGTGTGGAGTGAGTATTACCAACTGTGCAAGCGGCTGGGAGTCACCAGAGAGCAGGCAAAGGAGGAGACCCGCACCCGTACAACGCTAATAGGTTGCATGTTGCTCCATCGTGGCGACGCAGACGCTTTGCTGTGCGGCACATCAGGACACTATTCTGAACACATGGGTTATGTTCGCAAGGTCATTGGTCTGGAGCAGGGGGTGAACACTCTGGCAGAGCTGCAAATGGTTGTCCTGGCCGAAAGACAGTTGTTCATTTGTGACACGCAGGTTAATGAGAATCCCACAGCTGAGCAAATTGCGGAGATAACCTTATTAGCGGCCAGAGAGGTCAGCCGCTTTGGCATTGTCCCCAGCGTCGCGCTATTGTCTCGATCGAGTTTTGGTAGTGCTGACATTGCGTCTGCCCAAACAATGCAGCGTGCGCTCGAGCTGATTCAGGCACGTCAACCCGATCTTGTTATTGACGGTGAAATGCGTGCGGATCAAGCCTTGTCAACTACAATCCGCGATCGCGATTTTCCTGATTCCACGTTAACCGCCAATGCCAATGTACTTGTCATGCCCAATGTCGATGCGGCGAACATTACGTACAACGCTCTAAGGGTTGTCAGTAGTGGTGTATCGATGGGCGGCATTTTACTCGGCGCTGCAAAATCGGTTCACATTATGTCGTCTTCTTCAACCGTTCGGCGGATTGTCAATATGACGGCATTGGCTTCTGTGGATGCTACGGCCCACGGAGTGAAGAGTGCTCTGTAATGCTGTGACAATGTTCAACTGATTTTGCAGGCCTTCGAGATGCCCAGCTGATGATTGCCCGTAGCTACGGATTCCCCGGGTGGGTAGAGCTCAGTGACGCTGTAAAAACTTGCTCATGCTCATCCGCTCCTCCACGTCAAACCCAAGTGATGAGTAGAATGCGGCAACCTGCGTATTAGTCGGGCGGATTTGCAGATTCACCTTGATGCAGCCAATGTCTTTCATTGATTGTATGGCGTGCCTTACCAGGGCTGCACCAGTCCCAGCTCGACGCTGATCCTTGATAACAGCGACCGCATACAACCACCCGCGATGACCATCATAGCCTGCAATACAGGCGCCTAGAAGCTTGCCAGTATCCTCGGCTACAAAGATTAAATCATCGACAGCGAGTTTAGCCTTGATAACACTGGATGGTTCGTTGTGCGGAGGGTCATCGGGGAAGACGTTAGTCCATAGCTCTATCAAGGCTTGTCGGTCTGAATCCATGTATTTTCGAATCTCCATCGCCTACCTTTTTCTGTGTTGTATTAAAAGTTGACTCCGGTGCAGATGCAAATCATTTTTTTAGTATGTCCGGAGATCTCTTCAGTTTAAAGATTATCAAGACTCAAATGAAATGCGTTGAACGGTCGCAAACTGTCCAGTTTCATTTTTCCCCCGGCGTCCCATCGAATTTTTTCTCGATGTCCTTCCAGCAATCCATATAGTTATCCTGGAGTGGTGCCTCATTAGCAGCAAATGCTGTCAAATGTTGTGGAAACCGTGTCTCGAACATAAACGACATTGTATTGTCGAGCTTTTGCGGCAAAAGCTCTGCCTTCGATGCGCCTTCAAACGCATTCCGGTCAGGTCCATGTGGCAGCATCATATTATGCAGACTCATGCCGCCCGGCACGAAGCCCTGAGGTTTGGCATCATATTGGCCATAGATGTTGCCCATCAGCTCGGACATGATGTTCTTGTGATACCAGGGTGGGCGAAAGGTGTCTTCGGCAACCAACCAACGTTCTCGAAAGAGCACAAAGTCGATGTTGGCGGTTCCCTTGATGCCAGAAGGCGCGGTCAGAACCGTAAAAATCGAGGGATCAGGATGATCAAACAGGATAGCGCCTACCGGGCAGTAGTTATGCAGATCATATTTCACAGGTGCATAATTGCCATGCCATGCAACAACGTCGAGTGGCGAATGCCCTATCTCGCAACGATGAAACTGGCCGCACCATTTTATCGTTACCGTTGAGGCGATATCACGATCTTCGAATGCGGCAACCGGAGATTTGAAGTCGCGCGGATTGGCCATACAGTTCGCGCCGATGGGGCCGCGATCTGGCAGCTGGTACTTCTGTCCGTAGTTCTCACAGACAAAGCCTCGAGCCGGGCCTTCCAGTACTTCCACGCGATAGACGAGACCGCGCGGAATGATCGCGATCTCACGCGGTTCAATATCAATGATGCCAAGCTCTGTAGCAAAGCGGAGCTTGCCTTCCTGGGGTACGATCAACATTTCGCTGTCTGCCGAATAAAAGTACTCGTCAGTCATGCTGGTTGTAACGAGGTAGACATGGCTGGCCATGCCTGTTTGCGTATTGACATCCCCGGCGGTAGTCATTGTACGCATGCCATCTATCCATGTGTGATACTCGCCGGAATACGGTACGGGGTCCCAGCGATACTGCCCTAGTGATGTAATGTCCGGCAGAATATTCGGTGCCGATTGCCAGTAGGGTACGTCGATCTTTTTGAAACGCCCCGTGTGTTTTACCGATGGACGAATACGATAGCACCACGTGCGCTCGTTATGATGCGAAGGTGCGGTAAAGGCCGTACCGGAGAGCTGCTCACCGTAGAGCCCGTAGTTGGCTTTTTGCGGGGAGTTCTTGCCTTGTGGGAGTGCATCGGGGAGTGCTTCGGTCTCAAAATTGTTACCGAAACCTGACATATACCCCGAGGTAGCGCCGATAGGTAAGGTGCCTTGAGTGAGGCCGCTCGTCGAATTATTTGTACTCATGAAATTTTCCTTCTATTTCGTGCCAGTCTTTCATGTAGCCAACGATAACGCGGCGTCATCAATGCTCTTGTGTATGTCATCTGCAACATCAATTTTCCTTACCAGCAAAAAAACAAGCTTTGCGAGAAACAGCCCGCTCTTGTCCTTACCTACCTCGTCAATCTTGAGTGCAAGTGCTTTGTAGGTTCTCTCCAGGTCTGCGTGCTTCATTGGCATGCCTCTTCGTGAAATGTCACCTTGCGATAGCCATCAATAATGCCTTGTATGGTCGCTGCAAACCAGCGGCCGGCAATATACATGTCAGGGCGTATCAGATAGGCGGAGCTGGCGCCCCCTGCAAGCCTGCTGGATACAGGCGAAAGTTGAGGCAAGGTTACGACTGTGATGTTATCGAATTCAGCAAAAAAAGTTCTGATCTGTAGCGCCATTGGCTTATCGAAACACCAAACCGTAAAGCCGCGACCCAGCCGATCAGAGAGAAAGCCGTCGTCAAGTTTAACGTCAATCAACAACGTACCTATGCCGGATCTGCCGGTAAATGCTGGATCATCCGCAAGCACGGTGGGGCCTTCGCTGCAGGTAAAGGCTGTCATCTGTCTTGGGTTTGCCAGTTCCCCTTCGAAATTCTCGCCCGAAAGTTGTCTTTGCTTCTTTCTGAACGCAGCATCTGGAGCGTTAAAGTGTGGATAGGTGGAATAGAACGACTTGGATTCACCTCGACCAGCTGGTCTCGTACCCCGTTTCCATGACAATTGTTGTGCGATGTCTCACAATAGACTAGTCCGAGGTGTTGAGTGGCATCGGTCGATCGCAAAGGCTCAGAATTTGTCCTGTTTACGCCGGCAAACCGGCGTGACATTGCAATAGTGTTATGACTACAATGCACAGGCGCTGCGTCGATATTTTTGGCGCATTTTAATCGTGGGCCATCGAGGCTCTATACCCGGGCGGTAAATTCGTCCGGATTATGTTTGAATCACGAGGAAATCAAATGTCTGGAATCAAGTCGGTACTGCGCCCGCTCGCTGTTGCGGCAATGGCCACGGTGGCGTCAAGCGGTGCTTTCGCCCAGGATGTGACGCTGAAGATGCACCAGTTTCTGCCGGCGCAGGCTAATGTCCCTGCACAGGTACTCGATGTCTGGGCGGACAAAGTGGAAGCCGCCTCCGAGGGGCGTATTAAAATCGATCGATTCCCATCAATGCAACTGGGTGGCTCGCCACCTGAGCTCATGGATCAGGCTATCGACGGCATCGCCGATATTGTCTGGACAGTGGTTGGCTATACGCCGGGACGTTTCCCGTCCACAGAGGTGTTCGAATTGCCCTTTATGGTAGAAGATGCGCGCGCAGCTTCCTGCGCCTACTGGACCATGTTTGAGTCTGGTATGAAGGATAGTGAGTTTTCTGCCCTGAAGATTCTTGGCACCTGGGTACATGGCCCCGGCGTTCTCCATACCAGCGAGCCGGTCAACACACCTGCAGACCTGCAAGGGATGAAGATTCGCGGCGGTTCACGGCTTGTTAACGAATTGCTGGAACTGGCTGGTGCGACGCCGGTTGGTATGCCAGTGCCTGCGGTATCCGAGGGACTGTCAAAGGGTGTTATCGATGGAACAACCATTCCGTGGGAGGTCACCACGGCATTGAAGGTGCCTGAACTTGTTGAATTTCACACCGAATTCGAAGGGCCAGCCTTGTATAACCTGACGTTCGTTCTGGCGATGAACAAGGGCGCTTACGAAGGTCTGGCAGATGATCTCAAAGCGGTCATGGACGAAAATTCCGGGCTGAATTTCTCGATTTTTGCAGGTGGCACGCAGGCCGATGCCGACGGGCCAGCGCGCCAGTTTGCCGTTGATAACGGCAACGAGATCATCACAGTTACGGACACCAGTGAGTGGGAGATGCTCGTACGTCCGATCTACGATACCTGGGTGGCTGATCTGGCAGAGAAGGACATGGATGGGCAGGCACTGATCGACGAAGCGCAGGCTCTGATGCAAGGTGATTGCAAGGGCGCAACTGCTGAAATGTAGTGGTGCAGGCTGCGTCAGCGTGACGGTCGCAGCCTGTCTTTACTTGACAATACCTTGATGCACACTTACGTCACCAGACTCGCCCGTAGCTTCGCAATACTCGGTGGTTTGGTGCTGAGTGCTCTGATAGTGCTCACCTGCCTTTCGATTGTCGGGCGATCAATAAACTCGATGCTGCACGGCGACTTACTGCAGAGTTTTTTACCCGGCCTTGCCAACGCGTTGCTTGCAACAGGCGTTGGCCCAATAAACGGTGATTTTGAGCTGGTCGAAGCTGGCATGGCATTTACGATTTTTGCTTTTTTACCGTTGTGCCAACTCAACGGTGCTCATGCCTCAGTTGACATTTTCACCGCGAAACTACCGATTGGTATTAATCGCTTCCTGCGCATGACGGTCGAAATCATTTTCGCCGCAGTATTGATTCTGATTGCTGTCAAATTGTTTGCCGGCATGCAAAGCAAGCACAATTCAGGGCAGACAACCTTGTTGTTGCAGTTTCCGGTGTGGTGGGGATATGCAATCAGTGTCCCGGGAGCCATTGCTGCCGCTTTTGTCGCTGTGCATATTGCGCTTTCCCGATTTATCGAAGTCATGACAGGACGCGAGATTCTGCCTCCTGAAGTGGAGAGCGACCATTGAGTGATCTTTTGATTGGGTTACTGTCTTTCCCGGCATTGCTGATCCTGATTTTTCTGCGTGTACCTATCGGTTTAGCCATGTTCCTGACCGGGCTGGTGGGTCTTGTGCTAGTCACCGGCGATACCAATTTGCCATTCGCACGTTTAAAGGCCGAAACGTTTACAACATTTTCCAACTACTCATTGTCAATCGTGCCAATGTTCCTCTTGATGGGGCATTTCGCAACACTTGGCGGTATGAGCCAGGCTCTTTTCAAAGCAGCGGAAGGGTGGCTTGGTCATCGCAAGGGCGGCGTTGCCATGGCGGCTGTGGGTTCCTGTGCAGGTTTCGGCGCCATTTGTGGGTCGTCGCTGGCAACCGCCGCTACGATGGGCAGGGTAGCGCTGCCAGAACTACGCCGCTATGGTTATGCTGGCGGGTTTTCAACTGCCACTCTTGCTGCAGGTGGCACGCTGGGTATTTTAATTCCGCCTTCGGTTGTACTTGTTATCTACGCCATTCTGACTGAACAAAATATCGCCAAATTGTTTCTGGCAGCCTTCATTCCCGGGATTCTTGCAGCGGTTGGCTACATGATTGCCATTGCGATCTATGTGCGAGTAAATCCGGGCTCGGCTGGCACACGCCCTCGTGTGCCCTATGCGGAACGTTTAAAAGCGGTATTCGATGTCTGGCCGGTGTTGCTTGTTTTCTTCATGGTGGTTGGCGGTATTTATCTCGGTTGGTTTACACCAACAGAAGGTGCGGCAGTGGGAGCACTCGGAACAGGGCTAATCGCCTGGGCAGTCGGTGGTCTTAACTGGTCATCTTTGACTGACAGCTTTTTCGTGACTGCTCGTGCCTCTGCGATGATCTTCTTTATCGTGCTTGGTGCTGCATTTTACAATGGCTTTCTGGCACTCACCCAACTACCGCAGGAAGCAGCCATATGGGTGTCTGCAAGTGGCTACAGCCCATTGGTGGTACTTGTAATCATTCTGGTCTTCTACCTCTTGCTCGGTTGCCTCATGGACAGTCTGTCCATGATTTTACTGACGATTCCGATTTTCTGGCCCATCATGCAGGAGCTCGATTTCGGGTTGGTTTCAATGATACAGCTGCAAAGTGCACGGCTTGAAGCACTGGTGGCAAGCGGCGCGGATCTTCCTGCAGCTGTATTACAGCAAGCGCAGAATATGCTGGCAGGTGGAGAGGTACTTACGAGAGAGATTACGCGCGAGCTTGGCTTGCGCGGTGTAAACCAGGGTTCCTTGAATCGAATCAACATTGAGCAGACAGCGATCTGGTTTGGCATACTCGTTCTGATCGTTGTGGAGGTCGGTCTGATTACCCCACCAGTCGGCATGAATCTGTTCGTTATCAATTCGATGGATCGAAAGACTCCCATGGTAGAGACCTATAAGGCAGTGATATATTTTGTCGTAACGGACCTTCTCCGCGTTTCGTTGCTTGTTGCATTTCCGGTTATCACTCTGGTACTGCTGCCGTGGTAGTTACTATGAAATCTTCCGCGATCACCCTTGTAATTGCAGAGCTTGAGCAGAGTGATTGTGATTGCGTGGCGTTGAGGATCTAGCTCATGAATGTAGACGGCCAGGTGGCGTTAGTCAGTGGCGGCGGCAGCGGTCTGGGTGAGGCAACTGCACGCCATCTGGCAGAGCTTGGGGCGGACGTTGCCGTACTGGATATCGATGGTGAACGTGCTGCGAAGGTTGCTGCCGATATTGGTGGCTATGCTCAGCAATGTGATGTAACCGATTCGGAAAGTGTCGCGTGCGGCGTTACCTCTGCCATGGCACGCTTTGGTCAGGCTCCTCGCATAGTGGTGAGCTGTGCCGGTATCGGCCTTGCCGCACGAATAGTGGGGCGTGAAGGCAAGGTATCCATCGTCTTGTTTCAGAAAGTCATCGAGGTTAATCTGTTTGGTACCTACAACCTGATGAGCTATGCGGCACAGGCAATGACGGATTTACCCGCACTGGATAACGGCGAGCGGGGGGTTATTATCAATACGGCATCAGCTGCGTACGAGGACGGGCAACTGGGGCAGGCGGCATACGCTGCATCCAAAGGTGCTATCGCGTCGTTATGTTTACCGGCTGCACGTGAATTTGCACAGCATGGAATCCGTGTTGTTGCGATTGCACCGGGTTTGTTCGAAACACCCATGATGGAGAGCCTGCCCGAAGATACCGTGGCCGAGATCACCAGAAATATCCCGTTTCCACAACGTCTGGGAGAACCATTAGAGTTTGCACATCTGGCCGCGGATGTTGTGCGCAATGCTTATATTAATGGCACCGTGATCCGACTTGATGGTGCCGTTCGTCTTCCACCACGATAAGTCACCGAGCCCACCGGGCAATCAAGCCGAGAGGAAATCATATGAACAGCAATGCAGCAGACTGGTTCGTGGATCGGCATGTAAACGAAGGGAGAACCGAAAAAACGGCGTTTCGTGAAGCCTGGTCCGGAGGCCGGGAACTGAGTTTTGGTGCTTTGGCAGATCAAAGTGGGACCGTAGCAGCAGCATTTGGCACTGCAGGCATCCGACGTGAAGAACGCGCAGCCATGTTTGTACTGGATCAGATAGAGTTTCCATGTATTTTCTGGGGTGCGCTCAAGGCGGGCGTACTGCCCGTCGCGCTTAACACCTTGTTGTCGACTGATGTCTATCGGGCAATTCTTGAAGACTGTCGTGCATCCATCGCGTTTGTATCGGCAGAACTGCTCGACGTTGTGCTTCCTGCTGTACTGGATTCACCACATTTGCGCAAGATCGTGGTGGTTGGTGGCAAGGCACCGGCGGGTGCTATAGCGTGGGAAGAATTCATACAAGGCATGGAGCCACAAGCAGCTATTGCCTGTTCGGGCGATGAAATAGCTTTCTGGCTTTACTCTTCAGGGTCCACTGGCAACCCTAAAGGCGTTCGTCATGTGCATGATGCACTCCGGGTCACATGCGATACCTATGGTAGTCAGGTACTTGGTATTCGCGAAGACGACACGATATTTTCTGCGGCCAAACTGTTCTTTGCTTACGGTCTCGGCAATGGCATGTCGTTTCCCTTGTCGGTGGGTGCAACAGCTTTGCTTTTCAATGCACGTCCAACACCGGATTCGGTGACAACGATTCTTCAGGAATACAGACCAACCATGTTCTGTGGAGTGCCAACGCTATATGCCGCTCTGGTACATAGCTGGGAGAGCGAAGGTGCTGTGCCAGATGCACCTCTGCGTATCTGTATATCTGCTGGTGAAGCCTTGCCTGCGGAGATTGGCCGGAAATGGAAGGAGGTCTGGAATGTTGACATCATGGATGGTGTTGGTTCCACCGAGATGTTACATATTTTCCTGTCTAATCGACCAGATGACATCGAATATGGCACTTCCGGTATTGCGGTGCCGGGCTATGAGGTACGCCTGGTAGATGAAGGTGGTAGCGATGTGGATGAGGGCGCTATTGGAGAGCTGATGGTGCGTGGTGATTCTGCAGCGGCTGATTACTGGAACCAGCGACGTAAAACGCGTACCACATTTGAAGGTGAATGGACGCGGACGGGTGACAAGTATGAGCTGGGAAAGGGCGGGCGAATGATCTACTGTGGCCGCACTGATGATATGTTCAAGGTGTCCGGTATCTGGGTCAGCCCTTTTGAGATAGAACAGGCTTTGATGACACATCCGGATGTGCTTGAGGCAGCAGTGGTTGCCCGTCGGGATGAAAATGAGCTGGAAAAGCCTCAGGCATTCGTTGTGCTTAAGGACGGCCGTGATACTGAAGATTTGTCTGAACTGAAGGATTTCGTCAAGGAACATATTGGTAAGTGGAAGTATCCACGCTGGATTGATGTGGTTGACGAATTACCGAAGACGGCCACTGGCAAGATTCAACGATTCAGATTACGTGAAATGTCTTGAGGGAGTCGTACCGGGCAGGGACATTCGCCATGATCTGATACTTTCTCGCGATTACAGCCTTGGGAGTCTGACATTGATGGTGTTTTTCAATTGAGTTAAACGTGCTAAATCCTGCTAGTGTGCGACGAGCAGCGATACGCTTGACTCTTCGTTCCCAGGTCTACGTTAAGCAGCAACTTCCGAATAAAATAAAAGATGATCAATATTTCCGCTTATCTGACTGCGCTGCGAGTACTCGTTTTTACAACGTTTATCATCGGTGGCTGCAGTAGTTCAGAGAGTAACAACGATGAACCTGCACCAATACCCGACAGCGCCGGTAATGACATCGCCGAAGAAGATGAAATGTTGTGCCCTGCAGGGGCGCTTTATGATGCTGATGAAGACGTGTGTTTTATCGACTGCACTGGATTAACGGATGATCAATGCGATGCATTGGATCAATCGGTATTCGGAGATTTCGACGAGTTCATCGATAGTGAATTCTCCGGTGCCAGCGTTAATGCCCAGGATTCAGAGATGTCTGAACAGACGATTGCTGAATACACCATCGAAAATGACTTACAGCTGACTCAATTGAAAAACGAGCAGCCAGAGAATGAACAGCAATTTCAGCAGATCTGGGAGTCTGCAAACGCTCTGCTCCCACAAGTTACGCTTAAGCAGACGCTATCGGAATTTCACATCAGTACCGATGGTGTTCAGGGGATTCTTGCGTATGTCACTACGGACGATAATCAACCCGAAAAATGGATTATTGGATTCGATCCGGCAGATTACACCACCAGCAAGGATTCCGAATTCATACATACCACTATTCATGAATTTGGACATATCGTCTTTCTCAACATCGAGCAGGTCAACATGACTGAATTAGGTGATTGCCCTAATTACGCGATAGCAGAAGGTTGTACTTTAGAATCCTCTTTCATTAACCGCTTTTTTCAACGGTTCTGGCTTGATATTTTTGATGAACATACCGCAACCGTTGGTCCTGATGAGCTGGAGCAGAATGTTACGGCGTTCTACGAACAGTATCAGGATCAGTTTGTCAGTGAGTACGCCGCAACCAATCCGGTTGAAGATGCCGCTGAGGTTTTCACTCGATTTGTTCTCTCCAGCAAACCTGAAGAAGGGGGAACGATCGCGCAACAGAAGATTCGTTCCCTATATGAATTTGCAGAGCTGGTACGGCTCCGCAATATCATTCGAGCTAAATTGAACGCGATGTAAGCTTGAGTTGCGATCATGTGCAAATTGGCATTAAATGTTCCCTTACTGCCTGCGCAAAAAAAATTCGATTCAATGAAATGGTGATCATGCCCATGGGGTTCCCAGAGACTGTAAAACGTCTTTGCTTGCACGGTTTTATTATGAAAGAGAACGGCAACTTGGAAGCTGCAAAAATCGATGGCGATATGTCATGTCTGTCGTTGCGTTTCAGTCCATCCAGGGTGATTTGACAAGATATTCGCAACCTGTCGGCCGTTGAGCGGGCATAAAGATACAGGTTCGCCGATGGCACACTGTTACACTGCTCGTCGAGTGTTGTACGTACCGATGCATTAGCTATCATAATCAGGGATACGTATCCCGATTACCGCTCCGATTTGCAGATTGAGATGATATCAGCCACATTAACGCTCCACTGGCGGCGGACAGGTACCGCATCCTAGTGGATATAGTCGTTGTCACAGCCATTATCAGCTCCCTGTTTCTTGTCATTGCCACAGCAGAGCCTTTAGCAGCCTGGTTACGATTGCCCTACAGTGCGATCCTTGCCGGTCTCGGCATTCTAATCGGCGGTGGTTCGACGTTCCTCCTTAATACAGAGCTTACACATGCTCTGTCCCCAGTGGCTCAGGCGATACTGGATTTACCCATACGCTCAAACGTTTTTCTATATGTATTTCTGCCAACGTTGCTTTTTCAGGCCACGCTTGGAATGAACCTGCGAAGGATGCTCGATGACTGGGTACCTATCATGGTGCTCGCAGTTGTTGCCGTCGTTGTCGCCACTTTTGCGGTTGGCTATTCACTAGCCTGGGCCAGCTCCCTACCGCTAACGGCCTGTTTGTTAATTGGCGCCATCGTGTCCACAACCGATCCTTCTGCTGTGGTCAGCATATTCCGATCGATTGCAGCACCAAGACGTCTTGCTCGCCTCATTGAAGGAGAGAGCCTACTGAATGATGCTGCAGCAATCGCTTTGTTCGGGGTATTTTTGAGCTATGTAACGCTCAACGAATCAGATCCTGATGTTACTAGTGCGTTGTCACGCTTTCCCACTCTGATTGTCGGTGGGGTGCTGGTCGGGTGGGTTGTTACGCGCATTGCGCTGTGGATCATGACACTTTTTGCACGTTACGATCGCGCTATTATCTCCGTGTCAGTCTCTTTACCCTATATGGCGTACATAGGCGCGGAGCAGACTATTGGAGCCTCTGGTGTCATTGCAGTGGTATGTGCAGGGCTTACCTTGAAGCTTGCAGGTCCCAGTCGTGTACCACCAGTATCCTGGACGAATCTACGTGAAACCTGGGACTTGCTAGCGCACTGGGCGGGTGCACTTATCTTCATACTAGCGGCCTTGTTGATTCCCAGAATGCTTGAGGCGGTACGACTGGACGATGTCTTGCTCGTATTGGTGGTCGTCGTTGCTGCCATGGTTGGGCGTGCAGTAATTCTTTTTGGGGTTCTGCCGCTACTGACCCTGTTGCGGTTATCGCCCAAAGTGGATATGCCCTATCGGGCAGCCATTCTTTGGGGTGGACTGCGAGGCGCATTGACACTGGCCCTGGCACTAGCGGTCACTGAGAGCCAATCGGTGCCGTTTGAAGTCAAGCGACTTGTCGGTATTCTGGCCACAGGGCTTACGTTATTTACGCTTATCGTACAGGGCACAACGTTGCGCTGGGTCATAGGAATGCTCAAGCTTGATCGACTCTCACTGGTTGATCAGGCCTTGTCCAATCAAGTTGTTGCTGTCGCTCTGCAAACTGTACGTGAGGATATGGGAGAGACCAACAAAAGCTTCAATTTACCGCACGATATTGTTCGTGCAGAAGCCAAGCAATTTGCGATAAGAGTGGATGAAGCCGTTAACCTTGCGGACAACGATGAAGCGTTAAATGCGCACGAGCTTATAACATTGGGCCTGATATCTCTGGCGATTGCTGAGCGGAATGCTATTCTGGCAAGAGTTCGGGAACGCACGTTTCCGATGCGTCTTGCAGAACGCGCAATAGCGGATGCAGATCGTCTCATTGATGGAGCGCGTAGTTCAGGTCGTACAGGGTACAATCGAGCCGCACGAAAAAGTGTCGGATACCGGCGAGATTATCGTGCAGCGTTATTCCTTCACAATCAACTTCGGTGGTCTACACCGCTGACGCGTATCAGTGAAGAGCGCTTTGAGGTGCTGGTATCACAAAGCGTCATATTCAACGATCTGGATGGGTTTATCAATGCGCGTATCAAACGACTGCATGGGCGGCGAGTTGCAGAGTTGTTGCACGAGTTGCTAGGCCGCAGAAAGTCAATGGTGGAGACCGCTCTGGATGGTCTGCGTCTGCAGTTCCCCGGATATGCAGAAGAGCTTGGCAAACGTCTGATTCAGCGAACAGTGCTACGTCTGGAAGAAAGAGAGTACACGTTACTTCGGGAACAGGGCCTTATCGGCGCTGAATTGTATACCGCTTTAAGTCAGGATATTGTGTCGCGCCGTGCGATCGCCGACGAACCCCAGGCGCTTGATCTTACAGTACAACGAGCAGAACTGATCAAACGCTATCCGCTGTTTGCTGATCTTGATGATAAGAGTCTTGAACAACTCGGACGAAATCTGCAAACACGCTACATTAATGACAATACGGTTGTGTTTGACAAAGATAGCGCAGTTAGAAATGTGTTTTTCATAGCGTCAGGAGCTGTCGAACTGGAATCTGCCGGCCGAACAACCCGTTTGGGGCTTGGCGAGATTTTCGGTCGTATCACTTTTTTGCCGGGCAAGCATCTCCGGATGAGAGTGCGCACCATCGCGCCATCAACGCTGCTTGTGCTTGATGAGGTCATTTTTCGACGCCTGCTGGATCAAAATCCCGGCATGCAGCAGCGTGTATACGATGCGTCCAGAAACCGACACTGACGTTTAAAAAAAGGAAATTTCCATCGGTGATGAAATCAACTACGCTGCTTACCGTCGCCGACAGGTGTTGATCCGACTAAGAGTGGTTTCTTTGTTTGGGTAAACAGGTGTGTTATAAAACAATACGGTATGTTAAAGACAGCGAGGGATACACGGTGACTACACAATTTGATTCAGTCCTGAAATCAGGAATTGACAGCGGTGCGGCGCCGGGCGCTGTTGCAATAGTCGTCAATCGTGATGGTGTTGTCTGGCAAGGAGCTGCCGGTGAAAGAGTAAAGGATTCGGGTATTGAGATGACAACTGATACTGTCGGAGCCATCTTTTCGATGACCAAAGCGGTCACGGGTGTTGCCGCCATGCAGTTGGTAGAGCAGGGCAGGCTCAGTCTGGATGATCCAGCAAGCAAGATATGCTCATGGCTAGGTGAGGCTGTCGTTCTGGAAGGATTTAATGACAATGGTGAGCCGGTAACCCGCAAACCCAAGTCACCGATTACTTTGCGACATTTATTGACGCATACTTCCGGACTGACCTATGAGATTTGGAATGAGAACGAAGTACGCTGGAGAGAATACGCTAATGCACCGAGTTTGTTCTCGCTTCAGAATGAATCATTAAAGATTCCACTGGCGTTCGATCCCGGAACTCGATGGGAGTATGGTACCGGCATCGACTGGGCTGGCAAGATGGTTGAAGCGGTTTCCGGCATGAGCCTGGGTGAGTATTTCGCAGCGTTCCTTACCGGCCCCCTGGCAATGAATGACACCGCTTTTGTTCATACGGCATCTATGCTTGAGCGCACGTCCGGCATGCATGCGCGAACGCCTGACGGCACGCTTGTGTCCATGGATCTACCGCCTGTCGAGAACCCGGAATTTGAAATGGGTGGGGGAGGACTGCATGGCACTATGGGTGATTACGGGCGCTTTATTCGCATGATTCTCAATGATGGCGAACTGGATGGTCAGCGTGTACTGAAAGCCGACACCGTGCACGACATGTGTAGAAACCATATCGGTGATTTGAGAGTCACCATGTTGAAAACAGTCGCACCGCCATTTAGCAATGATGCAGAATTTTTTCCGGGACAAGAAAAATCCTGGGGATTGACGTTTCAAATCAACGAGACAGCTACAAATACTGGTAGACCAGCAGGTACATTGATGTGGGCAGGTCTTGCAAACAGCTTTTACTGGATTGATCGACAGAACGGGTTAGGTGGTGCTTATCTCAGCCAGATTCTGCCGTTCGGTGACGAGAAGTCACTTGGACTATTTTATGATATAGAGAAAACAGCTTATCAGACCCTCAGTCAGGCCTGACAGGTCGGGCTTACTCCAGCACATAGACTTCCTTGACACCCTGTGTAATAGCATCGATGGGGATATAGCCTATTGCATCTTTGTTGTTGGCGACAAATTCCACGACATCAGATGCGTGAATGAACTCTCGAGGGGGGAGTGCTCTACCGGTAAACTGAAGTCGCGCCCATGCAGACTTGACCTGAGCGTTGTTTTTCCCAAGCGTAGCTCGATTGAATGTGGTTTGCAATGATTGCAGGCTAACCAGTATCGCGCGAGTTCCGTCGGGTAGTTTTCGGCTTTTCCCAAGAAACAACTTACGTACTTCTCGGGCAGTCATATTCCGGGTCGGGTTGTCTTCGTGGACGATGACCGCTATGGAATTGCTGGATGCCACCACAGGCTTGACATGAAAACCCTGAGGTATCAGAGCCAAAATCGTTAGTAGGCACGCGACCGGAAATAGAGTCAGGTTTTTCATAGGCTTAAAAAATGAAGTCAAGTGCCACACTATATAAATTAGCGGAATCTTCGCCGACTAGTCCAGCTCCGCCTTCCCGGGAAAAACTCACACCGTTGTTGTTAAAGTCCAAGTGCTCGACTTGTGCCTTAAATGCAATGTTGGGTCTGAAGTCCCAGCGTAAGCCAACGGCAACAGATTGTTGATCTGCCGAGGCGTAAATGTTTTCAACAGAGGCAGCAGCCTCTTGCAACTGTGGCACATCTGGGAAGTCAATTGATTCCTTACTATTCTGACGCAGTTGTGAGAAGTAGGCGTACGGTGCAAACGACCCGAACCGGTATCCGGCGACTACGTACCATGCAGTGGTATCAGGCAGGAATTGATCAACGGTTCGTGTGGTCAACTCGGCCTGCAAAAACAGTTTTTCCTGTTCATATTCAACTCCAATACCACTGAAACTGACGTCTTTGTACTCATCATTGAAATCTTCGGCGATATCAGCAAGTTCAGGGAGAAAGACGCTGGCCTGACTGAGACCTTCACCCAGCGCTAACAGGTTAGCTGATGTCACACTCAAACTGCCTTCATTGTGCGTGATACGCCAGCGCCAATGATCGGTTTCAGCCGTGATGTTGATTCCGCCAATGAATTTTGCGTCGATATCGAGGTCATCGAAGAATTTCGTTTTGGTTTGGCCAGCTATTAATTGAAAAGTGAGTTGTGTTTCACCTATGTCAATATTTCCGATGATGTCGATTCCGTCGAGTGAATATAAAGGAACCTGTACATAGGTCTCCTCTGGAGGGCGTAAAAGAGGATGTGCGAAGCCTACCTCCTGAAATTCCGATGCCATGTAGAGGCCCAGCCCAATTCTACCCACACGTACGCCAACGCTGTCGTTTATCTGTTTTTTCAGGAACGCCCAGCCTGCTTCAACTTCTGGGTCTCCGTCTCCGCCTTCTCTGGCAAGCAGCTGCAATGTGGCAGAGCTGTTATGTGAAATCATGAAGTCAGCTTGAACACCCAGTCGGGTATCAACCTCAAAGGACCCACGATCGTCAGCTCCATCTTGTGCCTTGCCAGTGCGGTACTCAGCAGTGTCAGAGTCTGTGATGGCGTATCCAAGGGTACCGAATCCGGAAAAATTCAGTCTCTCCGAGGCCTGTGAATTCGCTGATAAAAACAAGCAAAGCACGGCTGTGAAGGTAAGCGGGCAGAGCTTGTTGCTGAACATCACTATTGAATTTCAATTGGCGGTTTGTCGTTGTTCTGGCAAGACGCGGGCCGAATCACTCGGGTAACGTACTGTTTGGTAACATTCCATGAAAAGTGCGCAACGCTCAGGACATTCTTGCGTATGCCGATATCTCGCTAAGTACTTCGCAGCGGCCCTGGACTGGTGTTCGTTAGTCAAACAGGCCTACAGGCATAAGCTAATTTAGACATAATCGTGGAATCCAGGGTGCCAAGTGATTCACATATAGAGGTCAGGAGGTACGTGGAGCACAAGCGCGGATATAACCTTCGCAGCATTTTCGGGGTATCGTTGCTAGTGCTGCTTGCAATCTGTATCTATTCAGGATTCGAGATTTCCCACAGCCGGCAAGTACAGGTATTCACTGAGAAAACTGAAAAGCTGCTGAATGAGGCTACCTCGAATGTTGTCGAGGTACGTTCCATTATGAAGTCCATGCTGGGAATGTACTACGCATCCGATGAGTTCGCCGGTGCTGATATCGAGGCATTTGCGAGTCTGCTGAGACAATACTCTAATTCAACGCATGTGCAGGATGTTGGCATGTTTGAATATATAGATTCTGAATTTCGCAGCATGTATGAAAGCTGGATGCATCAGCAGGGTTCCCCTGATTTTCGAATACGCTCACTTCCCAGTTTACCCGGTGCTCCAACGCCGGCAAGCCCGCATAGTCATGACTTTCCGATCATCTCGACCGACTCACCCGTTGGCGACAAACAGCGTATGCTCGGATTGAACCTTGCCAGTATCGCTGGATTCGTTGATGGTATTAATGCAACCGTTGTTTCGGGTAGGTCATTTCTGGTTAAAACTCCTGAGAACTGGCCTTCATCGGGAAATATGCTTGCGGTGCAACCTGTCTATTTTGGAAGTTCGCAACCTGAGACGGAAGATGAGCGGATGGAGCTACTAGCAGGAGGCATCTGGATCGCGATAGATGCCTCACAGTTGTTATCGACCACAGGTGCTGAAAGTTACGAGCTGGTTGAGCTGTCAGCCAGTGATAAAGATGAACTGGAGTTGACGTTAGAGCACAATGACCTTGAACGTGACAACAGTTTGGATATCAAACTTGCACCTTTATATATGGCTCGGTTATGGAAACTGGGTAACTCGTCTTTGCGGATAACGCTCGTCAAGCAGATAGGCATACCTCGAAAACATATCACCCTTATTGCTGGAATAACGTTCTGTATCCTTGTATTTGCATTGATGATTTTCACTGTGATCGTACAATGGCAAATATCACGAAATGAGCGAATGAGAAGTCTGCGGGCTATTAACAAAGAACGTGAGAATGCGCAAAGAACGCTAGAGTCCATCAGTGATGCTGTTATCGCGCTGAATGTTGACCTGAACGTCGTCTACCTGAATCCTTCTGCATTAATGTTTTTAAAATTCAGTGAAGAGGACATTATCAATCAACCGCTAACCAGGCACATGGTGCTGAAATCACGCGTAGAAGAGTCTGGTTCTACGCATGATCTGGCATACCTTATTAATCTGCTCGGTGATGAGCTCAAGGAGTTCGATGTAGAGATCGATTTGCCACATCTAGTCGGCAATACCGTAAAGATGTCTGTGTCGCGTATGCCAGATGGTGATGGGGGATATAGCGGTGTCATTCTGGTACTGGAAGATGTCAGCCGGGAGAGAAAACTGAGTTCAGAGCTCGAATATCGAGCCAACCACGATGCACTTACCGGTTGCTATAACCGTTTCTATTTCGACCGGCATCTGGCTCAACTGATAAATGACGTTGGCAGTAGTCATCGTGAACATGCGTTGTGTTATATCGATCTTGACCAGTTCAAGGTAGTTAATGATACATGCGGGCATTCTAGTGGAGATCGCCTGCTTTGTGAGCTGACGGATTCCATAAAATTGAAATTGCGCAGCACCGATGTTCTGGCCAGATTGGGTGGTGATGAGTTCGGCATTATTATCTGTGACTGCGACAGAGACGATGCCATCAAGGTTGCTAATGTAATTTACGACTTTTTTCAACACTTTGTGTTTGAACATGAGGGCGATGCATTCAAGGTTCATGCGAGTATAGGGCTGGTTGAAATCAATGCAGACAATTGCGACCTGAAAACCGTTATGTCTGCAGCCGATGTGGCGTGTTACACCGCCAAAGAATCTGGACGAAATGCTCTGGTTGTTTACTCGGATACTGACGAAACTGTCACTCAACATCGTGATGAGATGAACTGGCTGCCTCGCTTGACGGCGGCTCTGAATGAAGACAAATTTGAACTTCTGGTACAGGCAATTGCTACCATTAATCCGGGAGGAGTCAAGAGAGCGGTTGTTGAATCTATAGGATCAGTGCAGCCAGTATTGGCTACAGAAAAAGTTACCACTCAGATTTCTCACTATGAATTCCTGATACGCTTGCAAGGCAATGACGGCAAGCTTATTACCCCTTTCGCTTTTATTCAGGCTGCCGAGCGATACGATTTAATGCGCAGTATCGACCGCTGGGTAATCAAGAATGCCATCCAAACGGTCAAGAAATATGAAAACCGTTTATCACCAGATTGTGTGTTCTCTGTCAATATATCCGGACAGTCCGCGGCGGACCCTTCTCTGTTGTCCTATATTGAAGAACAGCTTAATGAAAATAATGCATCAGCTGGTCGATTCTGGTTCGAGATAACAGAAACCGCAGCCATATCTCACTTTACAACAGCGGTGACCCTGATTCGTGGTATTCAAGCCCTGGGAGCTAAAGTAGCTCTGGATGATTTCGGTTCAGGTCTTAGCTCTTTCGCCTATTTACGTAACCTGCCTGTCGATGTGCTCAAGATTGATGGGCAATTTGTCAAGGATGTCCATGACAGCGACGTTGCGCGAGAAATGGTGCGAGCTATTGATCACGTCGGCAAATCAATGGGCATCAAGACGGTTGCAGAATTTGTGGAGGACGAAAAAATTCTGCAAATACTGGCAACCATAGGTGTCGACTATGCTCAAGGCTATTTAATTGCCAAGCCTTGCTTACTGGCTGAAGCCCTGGCTGAAGATCCTCTATTAAAAGCATCCTGATGATTCCATCAGTTCGACAGTAGCAAAGATTGCCGTTGTTGCTGGATGAGCGGTAGTATCATACGTCCGGCGGCACTGATGTCAGTTCACGATGTATTATAAATGAAGTTGTATATTGCAGAGAAACCGAGTCTTGGTCGTGCCATCGCCAGTGCGCTTGCAACAAGCGCTGGTGGCAGAGAGCAGCGTGGTGACGGGTTTATCAGAATATCTAATGGAGACTGTGTCAGTTGGTGTATCGGGCATTTGCTGGAACAGGCTGAGCCGCATCTTTACAATCCCGAATACAAAGCGTGGCGAATGCAGCATTTACCCATCGTACCGGATGAATGGAAACTGCAGCCAAAAAAAGAGACCAAGAGTCAGTTGACGGTACTGAGAAAGCTGGTTAAAGAAGCAGACGAGCTGGTACATGCCGGCGATCCTGACAGGGAGGGTCAGCTACTGGTTGATCAATTAATCGATTACCTGAAAGTCAGTGCAGGTAAACGCAGCACCATCCAGCGCTTACTCGTTAGCGATCTAAATATTGCTGCTGTTCAACGTGCGCTCACACAACTGGATCTGAATAAACACTATGCCCCGTTGTCAGCATCGGCTCTGGCTCGCTCTCGCGCAGACTGGCTGTATGGTATCAACATGACACGCGCCTATACCATACAAGGCCGAGATGTTGGGTATAACGGCGTGCTGTCAGTAGGCAGGGTGCAAACTCCGGTACTCGGTCTCGTGGTTCGACGCTGCCATGAGATCGACACATTTGTGTCGAAGCCGTTTTACGAAGTTGTCGCACACCTGCTGACTGAAAAAGGTGATCGTTTTACAGCCAATTGGCGACCGAGTGAAGCCTGCGATCAGTATATGGATGATATGCGGCGGGTGTTGTTGAAAAAACTGGCAGAGACAGTCGTCATCAAAATTACGGATCAGTCTGCCGAGATCAAAAAATACGAAAAGAAGAATAAAAAACAATCGCAACCTCTGCCATTTAGTTTAAGCATTCTGCAAATAGAAGCTGCTCGACGGTTTGGACTCAGTGCTCAAGATGTTCTTTCAACGTGTCAGGCATTGTACGAGCGGCATAAACTGATTACATACCCCCGTTCAGACTGTCGTTACCTACCGCAAGGTCACTACGAGGAAGCGCCTGAAATTCTCGATGCCGTGAAATCCAATATACCAACATTCGTGAAAATTGTTGACAAAGCCGATACTGCGTTAAAGTCTCCTGCCTGGAATGATGCAAAAATCACTGCACATCATGCGATCATTCCAACTCAACGTAAAGTAGACACTGAATTGTTATCCAAAGCTGAGCAGAAAATCTATAGTTTGATAGCACGACAGTATGTGGCGCAGTTTTATCCGATTCACGAGTATGCTGATACCCGTATTGAAATAGTGATAGCCGGTGGGCTATTCGTTGCTTCGGCCAAAACCATTCTGCTCGAAGGCTGGAAGACGCTATTCCGTCACGACAAGGCCAACGCGCCCGAAAAAACATTGCCATCGCTATCGGCAAGCCAGTCGCTCCATTGTGAGCGCGGAGAATTGATAGAGAAAAATACTACGCCGCCACCGTATTTTACGGATGCCACTTTGCTTTCTGCCATGACGGGCATATCACGTTTCGTATCGTCTGCGGACGTTAGAAAGATTTTGAAAGAAACTGATGGCCTGGGGACAGAAGCCACTCGTGCCGGTATCATCGAACTGTTGTTCAGACGTGGGTTTCTGGTGCGTCAAGGCAAACAGATTCAAGCAACGGATGCCGGTAAGGGCCTGATCAGGGCTTTACCTGAAGCCGCCACACTGCCCGATATGACGGCGAATTGGGAGGCAACCCTCAATGCCATTAGCCGCCGGGAAAGCGCTTATGCTGACTTCATGATTCCGCTGGAGACGCAATTACGTCAACTGATAGCCAATAGTCGGTCCGGGTCGATTGACTCGCTACGTGGTGTTGTGGCCAAAAAGGCTGGTGGAAAAAAAACAGTTAGTAAAAAGAATGTTAAAAAACGGGCTAAAAAGAAAGTATCAAAGCCAAAAGCCAGCAAGCGGCAAAATAGTCAATAGTTATCATGCGAAATTTTCTCTTTAAATCATGAGCGCTCAGTGGGTAGAGTCTGGCACTCTCACTGCCAACGACAAAGCGCTGGAATATGCCTGCTTCGGCCCTCCACCGAGTGAAGCACCGACGCTGGTCTTGTTGCATGAGGGGCTTGGTTGCACGCGTTTATGGCGTGGTTTTCCGTCAGCGCTTCATGCGGCTACAGGATTTGGTGTGTTTGCGTACTCCCGTGCCGGATATGGAAAATCCGATCCTGCACAATTACCGCGCCCACTGGACTACATGACACGCGAAGCGGTCGAGGTCTTGCCAGAGGTGCTTAACGCCATCGATGTGCAGAGTGCGGTGCTTGTCGGGCATAGTGATGGTGCGACCATAGCTGCGATCTTTGCGGGAGCGATGGACGATTCGACAGTTGCAGGTATCGTCCTGATGGCACCGCACTTCTTCACTGAGGATGCGGGGCTGGCAGAAATTGCCAGGGCTCGCGATGCGTTCAACTCGGGTAATTTGCGCGAGCGCATGAGCAAGTACCACCGTGACCCAGACAATGCGTTTCGTGGCTGGAACGATACCTGGCTTCATCCGGATTTTAAAGCATGGAACGTTGCGGCGATTCTAGATAATATCAGGGTGCCGGTACTTGCCATTCAGGGTCGTGAGGATCCTTATGGGACGCTCGCCCAGATCGATGCGATCACTCATCGGGTTTGCCTATCATCGGTTTCTTCATTGATCCTTAACGGCTGCCTGCATGCGCCGCACCTGGAGCAGGGTCCAGCTGTAGTGGCTGCCATAACTGCGTTTTGCCAAAGCACTGCGTTGATGCCACATTCGGGTTCATTGGTAGACAGTTAATGACTCACGATCAGTCACCTGACTACGCGTACGTGCCGGGGCAAACCGATAGACACTCTGACGATGCGTTTAACGCGATCAGGGAAACCGCAAGTCCAGGACTGTGTGCACACGAGCTGGCCTGTTGTAACGCCTTTTTGACAGGGCTGCGATTTATCGATACAGGCTTTTACTGGGAGGCTCATGAAGTTCTGGAGCCGGTCTGGATGGCTTTGCCTGACAATTCGATTGAAAAGCAGTTCGTACAGGGACTGATTCAGCTGGCCAACGGTCGATTGAAACTGCGCATGGGTAGGCAAAAAGCCGCATTGCGGCTGGTTGGGCAAGCGCGTGGGCTGGTTCCCTGTGGGACATCGTCGACGATCATGACACTGGATGTTCAGGAAGTGCATCGATGGATAGATGCACTGGAAGCCGATATAATTAATACGTTATAATGCTAAAAAATATAATAATATAGTACATAATCGCTATGTTATTGAAAAATAAAGCAATAAAAATTACATTATTCTGCAAATATAATATTTACATATCATCCACTGGCGCGTAATCTAAGCGGTACGTTGTCACTGGAGAGGCTTGCATGTCCAAACTCATCGACTTCCGGGTTGATCCCGCTTGCTATCGCCACTGGAAGGTTGAATACGACGGCCCCGTAGCCACGCTGAGTATGGATGTTGACGAAAAAGGCGGCCTGTTTGAAGGTTATGAGCTCAAGCTCAATTCTTATGACCTCGGCGTGGATATCGAACTCAATGATGTTGTTCAGCGCATGCGCTTTGAGCATCCGGAGGTCAAGGTTGTAGTTTTCCAATCTGGCAAAGACAACGTTTTCTGCGCTGGAGCGAACATACGTATGCTCGGTGGAGCGGCCCATAGCCACAAAGTCAATTTCTGCAAGTTCACTAACGAGACCCGCAATGCTTTCGAAGCTGCCGAAGAGGATAGCGGTCAACAATATATCGCCGCTGTAAAGGGCGCTTGTGCCGGTGGTGGCTACGAACTGGCGCTTGCGTGCAATCACATCATGCTCACCGACGACAGTACTAGTGCGGTCGGATTACCCGAAGTGCCACTGCTTGCCGTATTGCCTGGCACCGGTGGGCTTACCCGAGTTACTGACAAGCGCAAGGTACGTCGCGACCTTGCAGACATATTCTGTTCGATGGAAGAAGGCGTCAAAGGTCAGCGTGCAAAAGACTGGAAACTGGTAGACGAGGTGATTCCAAACTCTAAGTTTGCGCAAACCGTTTCGGAGCGGGCGAAAGAGTTTGCTGCCAGGTCGAAGAAGCTAGATGTCAAATCAGGTATCACGTTCACACAGCTGGAACGCGACCATACCGACAATGGCGTAGCGTGGTCGCTGGTAGACGTGACTATCGATCGTGCGGTACGCAAGGCAACGTTCACGATCAAGGGGCCCGATGAGAACGCACCTGCCGATATGGCGGCTTTCGAAGCCCAAGGTGATCAGGCCTATTTATTGAAGTTATGCCGCGAGTTGGAAGATTCGATTTTGCATATGCGTCTGAACGAGATGGAGATCGGGTTATGGGTGATTCGTACCGAAGGAGATTCTGGGAAACTTGTTGCACATGAAGCACTTCTGGCTGACAACGCCGATCACTGGTTGGCCAACGAAGTACGCCAGTATTGGAAACGCACGTTGAAGAGGCTCGATGTTACGTCGCGTTCACTTGTCGCCTTTATTGAACACGGATCATGCTTTGCCGGGGTACTCGCAGAAATACTGTTCTCTGTCGATAGAACCTACATGATGGAGGGTGAGTTTGAAGATGATGAGCGTCCGCTGGCAACGATCACACTGACAGAGGCTAACTTCGGACCCTATCCGATGGGCAACGGGCTCACACGCCTGCAAACACGGTTTCTTGGTGAACAGGAACTGGTCGATTCGGCAAAGGCCCAGGCAGGTGTGGCACTGGATGCCGAGACGGCTGACAAGATGGGTCTGGTTACCATCATTCTCGATGACATCGACTGGGATGATGAGGTTCGTATCTTCGTTGAAGAGCGCGCATCCTTCAGTCCCGATGCCATGACGGGCATGGAAGCGAACTTGCGTTTTGCAGGGCCCGAAACCATGGAAACACGGATCTTTGGACGCCTTACAGCCTGGCAGAACTGGATCTTTATTCGTCCGAATGCCGTAGGAGAAAACGGAGCGCTCCAACGTTACGGTACAGGTGTACGCGGTGAGTACAACCTGGAACGCGTTTGATAACCACATTTCATAAACATACCCCGCTACGGAGATAACCATGGCCGATACCCTAGACGTCAGTTATGACACACGTATTCCCAACAATGTTGGCCTCGGGCAGGATCGCAAGGTACTGAAGGCGCTGGAGAAATGGCACCCCGGATACATTGACTGGTGGAACAAACTGATTCCCCAGAACTTTCAGGAATCGATGGTGTACCTGCGCACAGCGGTAAGCGTTGATCCCAAAGGTTGGGCCAAGTTTGATTATGTCAAGATGCCCGAGTATCGCTGGGGTGTGCTGTTGGCACCGCAAGTTCAGGATCGTCTCATTCCCTGTGGTGAGCATCAAGGCAAGCCCGCATGGCAGGAAGTGCCTGGTGAATATCGCAACATGGTCAAGCGGCTCATTGTTATTCAGGGGGATACCGAACCGGGTTCTGTTGAACAACAGCGTTTCCTCGGTCTGACCGCGCCATCATTGTACGATCTGCGCAACTTGTTTCAGGTCAACGTGGAAGAAGGTCGTCATTTGTGGGCAATGGTGTATCTGTTGCAGAAGTATTTTGGCAAAGACGGTCGTGAAGAGGCCGATGATTTGCTACGTCGCTCTTCAGGCTCTGAAGAAGCGCCGCGTATGCTCGGTGCCTTTAATGAGGAGACCCCAGACTGGTTGTCTTTTTTCATGTTCACCTACTTCACCGACCGTGATGGCAAGATGCAACTCGAGTCACTCGCACAATCAGGCTTTGATCCACTGAGCCGTACCTGCCGCTTCATGCTTACTGAAGAAGCGCATCATATGTTTGTAGGTGAAACGGGCGTGGGTCGTACTATTCAGGCAACATGTGAGGCAATGAACAAGGCTGGAATCACAGATCCTTGTGATATAGGGAATATTCGCGACCTTGGTGTAATCGATCTACCGACCATTCAAAAGAAACTCAATCTCCATTATACGTTGTCTCTTGACCTGTTCGGGCAGGAGGTTTCTACCAACGCGGCCAACGCATTCAATGCTGGTATCAAAGGTCGTTATATGGAGCATCGCATCGAAGATGACCACCGCTTGCAGGACAATACCTACAAGGTCAGTAATGTTATAGATGGAAAGATAGTCGAACAGGAAGTTCCCGCCCTCACAGCTATCAACATGCGTTTACGTGATGACTATGTACGGGATGCTGCTGGTGGTGTCGGGCGATGGAACAAGGCGATCAAGAAGGCAGGCATCGACTTCCAACTGACGTTGCCACACGAAGCGTTTCATCGTCAGATCGGTGTATTTGCTGCGATAAAGGCAGACCCGGAAGGCAACATTATTTCTGAAGCCGAATGGGCCAGTAAAAGCGGTGAATGGCTGCCCACTGGTGACGACGGGGCATTTGTCCAGTCCTTGATGAAGCCGAATTTCGCGCCCGGTGAGTACGCTACCTGGATTGCACCGCCCAAAGTCGGTATCGACAACAAGCCTGGCGATTTCGAATACGTCAAACTCCACATGGCTTGATGTCGATCAAGAGGTCTTGTTGAAATGAACCAGCCGCTCAAACAGCACCTGATTGATCCGGAAATCTGCATCCGTTGTTATACCTGTGAGATGACCTGCCCGGTGCAAGCCATCGAACACAATGATGACAACGTCGTTGTGGATGCTTCCAAGTGCAACAACTGTCTTGATTGTATTCCTGTATGTCCGACAGGTTCAATTGATGAATGGAGGGTGGTTGACGCACCGTACTCTCTAGATGAGCAGTACGAATGGGACGAACTCCCCGAACAGGGTGACGTCATGATGAGCGATGCGTCGAGTGAAGGGGAGCGACTTGATGAAAGCGATGTCGACCCGGTAGCCGCTCTTCTGGCGGAAGCTCATAAGGGTGCTGGTGGAAAGTCAAAAGCACCGGTCTCTGCATCCAGACCGACGATCAATCTCTACAACCTCAGTCATGCTGTGGAGGCGGTTGTTCAAGGCAACTATCGGTTGACGGCTGATGGAGCTGATGCCGATGTAAGGCACATCATCCTCGATTTTCAAGGCAAGCCATTTCCGGTTCTTGAAGGACAATCGCTTGGCATTATTGCGCCTGGTACCGATGCCGAAGGCAAACCTCATCTGCCACGCCTGTATTCTGTATCCAGTCCACGCGATGGGGAGCGTCCTGGTTATCATAATGTCTCCTTAACCGTCAAACGCGAGGAGGATGGTGTTTGTTCAAACCATATCTGCAATCTCGCCAAGGGTGATACGGTCAACGTTACCGGGCCATTCGGGGCAACATTCCTTCTTCCGTCCGATCCCGCCGCGCGTCTATTAATGATCTGCACCGGCACAGGCGCTGCCCCCATGCGTGCCTTCACCATGGCGCGGCAACGTACGGTGGGTGCGCGGGAAGGTGGAATGGTCATGTTCTTCGGCGCACGAACGCAGGAAAGCCTGCCTTACTTTGGTCCGCTTAACAAGATACCTGACACGTTATTGCACAAGCATCTGGTGTTCAGTCGTCTGCCGGACCAACCCAAGGAGTATGTACAGGACAGGATGCGTGTGGAGGAGGACATCGTTGCGGAGATGCTGCAGGATCAAAACACGTATGTGTACATCTGTGGATTGAAATCTATGGAGCAAGGGGTAGAAGAGGCTTTCACGAATATTGCGGAATCTATCGGTCAGCCCTGGCAAACACTGCGTGATGCAATGCGCGAAGACGGTCGTTATCACGTGGAGACTTACTGAGTTGGAATCAAGACCGAGTAACGCACACCAGCATCCCGTGCGTGTGACCTGGGGCGATTGCGATCCGGCAAAGATCGTGTATACAGGAAGACTGCCCTGGTTCGCGCTTGATGCCATCAATGGCTGGTGGGAAGAACAACTCGATGGTGACGGTTGGTACCAGATGGAAACTGACCGAAACGTGGGAACACCGTTTGTGCGGCTGGAGATGGACTTTCGTCGACCGGTGACACCGCGACATGACTTGATTTGTCATGTCTGGCCGGTACACCTCGGCGAAACATCCATTGCTTTCCGGGTTGATGGGGAGCAAGACGGACATATTTGTTTTTCCTCTCGCTCGGTTAACGTTTTCATTGTTGCCGACACGTTCATGAAACAGGCTCCACCAGATGAGATCAGACGTCTGATAGAAACTCATCTGCCGGCAATGGATTCGTCGCCTGAATTGGACGATACTTAACAGGCAGATGAGCGACCGGCTTACAGGTGCAGAGGTAAACCAGGCAAAGCTTGAGGCGTCTGCCGTTGCACTGATTCATCTGGTTGGCAGGCGCGTGCTTGCTGCGCGCAAGTCAAAACGGTATTCCAGGCGTGAACTGTCAGAACGTTCCGGCGTGTCAACACGTTACCTTGTCCAGCTCGAAGGTGGCGAAGGAAACATATCGATCGGCCTTCTTCAAAAACTGGCTATTGCATTGGAGTTACCAATTGACGAGCTTGTCGTTCGTGATGATGCAATATCGGAAGATGTGGCCAATATGGTTACCCTGTTCCGCAATGCAGATGCATCGACCCGTGCGCATGTCATGCGTGTTCTCGATCCTGAGCGATTGCGTGAACTCAAGGCCGAACGCGTTTGTCTCATCGGGCTGCGCGGTGCCGGTAAGTCAACACTTGGCGCTAAGCTGTCACAAGCGCTTGATGTACCGTTCATCGAACTTAACTCGGAGATAGAGCGCAGCGCAGGAATTCCGCTTGGGGAGATCATTGCCTTGTATGGCGAGGATGGCTATCGAACTCTGGAAGCTGATACGTTGAAAGCTATTCTGGCCACACACAATCGATTGGTTCTGGCTGTTGCCGGTGGTCTGGTTGAGCAAGTCGATACCTTCAGGGAGGTGCTTGAACGATGTCATACCGTCTGGCTCCGGGCAGATCCCACCGAACATATGGAGCGAGTTCGAGCACAGGGTGATCTGCGACCGATGGCAGGTAACCCACGGGCAATGGCACAACTGCGCGAGATTCTGCTTGCAAGAGAATCCCGTTACAGACAGGCCGAATTCCACTTGAACACCAGTAGCAGGACGGTGGATCAGTCTTTCGCTGATTTAAGCGAACTAATCGCATCGCATAAAATTTTTGCGAACGCTTCAATTTAAACGTTACGCACCCGTTAGCAAAAACACCAGAGCAGTCGTCAAACCATGAGTGTCACTACACGCCGTGAAGATAATGTCGGTTACGTTGAAATCGACTATCCGCCAGTCAATGCTATCGGTTTTTCGGTAAGATGCGGTTTGCTTGATGCTGTTCGCTGGGCAGAAAAAGAATGGCTCGACAGAGTCATTGTGTGTGGCAAGGGCGAAATATTTTCCGCCGGTGCGGATGTGTGCGAATTTGACAGTGCACCGGCCGATCCTCACTTGCCGGACGTGTTAAACGCTATTGAACAGAGCTTTGTACCGTGGATTGCCGCTATCAATGGCGTGGCCTTGGGTGGTGGTGCGGAAATCGCCATGGCTTGCCGGATGAGGATAATGGCAACGGGCGCGCGTATCGGTTTGCCGGAAGTTACGCTTGGAGTCATACCTGGCGCCGGCGGCACGCAACGTCTACCACGCCTTGCCGGGCTTTCAACCACACTTGATATGATAACAAGCGGTAAGCCAGTGTCTGCGACTGTGGCACTGACTGTAGGTCTTGTACATGCTGTGGAAGCGGAACCTGTAGATGCTGCCTTTTTGGTCAACACCGAAGAGCTTGGCTGTATCGTACCTGCACAAGAACTACCAGCGCCGGAAATTGATCAAGAATTGATAGCGGCGGCACGAGACAGGGTGCGCTTTACCGACGCAGGACAGATAGCGCCTCTACGTGCGATTGATGTCATTGAGGCTGGGCTGACACTACCGTTTCTGGAAGGCCTGGCGTTCGAACGTGCAGCGTTTCTTGATCTGCGTCGTGGAGAACAAGCGAAAGCACTACGACATGTCTTTTTCGCTGAGCGACGTACAAAGTCAGTGCCCGAATTTACTGCTGATACTGTTGAGACTGATGATGAGGCCGCGCAGGACGACTCTGTTGGCAAGCGCATTCTTGAGCGTTATCGTGAAGCTGCGGATACCGTGCTGATGGACGGATCTACACCTTGGGAGATCGACGAGGCAATGGTCGAGTTCGGATTTGCTATGGGACCTTATTCTTCTCAAGACCTTACAGGACTTGATATCGCACATGCGAGGCGACGCCGGCAAGACGCTAGCCGCGATTCTGGCCGTCGTTACATTCCCATTGCGGATCGCATGATTGAACTCGGCAAGCTGGGTAAGAAGACGGGAGCGGGCTGGTACCGTTATCCAGGCGGTGGTGGAAGGGTAGATGATCCTATCGTGGCTGATATAGCCCTTGAGGAGGCACATTTCGCCGGTATCGAGCGCGTTGACTACACAGCCCACGAGATTCGTGAGCGGCTACTGCTTGCGATGATTAACGAGGCCGCCGAGTTGTTAAGAACGGGTACTGCGCAAAGCGCTTCTTATATTGACCTTGTGACAATACGGGGGTATGGATTCCCACGCTGGCGTGGAGGGCTCATGCATTACGCTGACACGCTGGGTGCGGCTTCTATCGTCGAAAAGCTTGAACAGTTTGCCCAGGAAGATGCTGTGGCGTGGGAAATCAGCCCGTTGCTGAAACGTTGTGCTGCAATGGGCACGCCTATCGCTGATACTAAGCTGATTAACGCGTAATCAGCGTATTAGTATGCGTTCTGACGAGACGGGCGGCTTGCCGGTCAATAGGCGTTTGGATAGTGAGGTTTGGTGGAAAGAATCTAGTCAGACTTGACATCGCATGAGCGATTCCGAGAGGTCGCTGCAGGAAGGCTTGGTCGGCAACGTAGCCTACGAAGTCTAGATATTGCCTCCATCGTGCAGTGGCGGAAATTTGTCAGGCTGGCCTGCAAGGTGGGTATTAATTGTCAGCTACTGGCTATAGGGGTGCTACACAGCTGATATCGATACTTGGTTTTTAGCCTGGTGAATTACGCTTCAGTATCATGAGCACATGTGAGTGCACGGATCGCAAGCGACACCTCTGCTGGTGTGGTTAATTTGTGATTGGGTTCGCAAATGCTACATTCATTTGGTTGACCATTCCTCTCTGTACCGAAACAGCGACATTCTGATCACCGATACATTGCTATCGTGTGCTGATAGATCATGTAAGGCTGCAAATGCTGACTTGTCCGCTGGCTCTCAGCGTGGCCTTCATTCATGAAAATGTAGTCATCTCAACCATCGGTTTAGTATTGAAAAATGTTTCATAGATATCTCATTAACAACAATAGAAAAACACAACTAAGGGTTTCTTGTCTGCTCCCAGTTGTTTTAACTATTGCTGCCTGCTCGGACGCATCCAATGACAGATCTGGAATTGTGAGGAGTGCAAACTCCGTAGAGATCGCAATCATTGGCGATGCGCCCTATCAATCCGAAGATATCGACGACATCGTAGAATTCCCTAAATTGGTTAGCTCGATTAATGCGGACCCTTTCGTAACCACAACAGTACATGTGGGCGACATCAAGGGTGGTACGACACCCTGTCTGGATCAGGGCTATCAGGATGTTTACCGTTTGTTTCAGACGTTTGATGAACCTCTGATCTACTCTATTGGAGACAATGAATGGACAGATTGTGATCGGCCTACTGCAGGCTCATACGACCCGGAAGAGCGTCTTGATCGATTGCGCGATATATTCTTTGCAAACCCTGGTACCTCTATGGGAGGCAGTACCCGTCTGGTTGAAGCTCAGCAGAGTTACCCGGAAAATCAGTTGTGGGAGGAACAGGGAATAGTTTTCGGCACGTTGCATGTTGTGGGTACCAACAATAATTTGATAGCACGCTCTGGAATGTCCAGTGCGGTAGAACAAACCGCTACGGGTTCTTCAGAATACGGTCGACGCAATGCTGCCAATATTTTATGGATGCGTAGCATCTTCAGCCGCGCCATGCAGAACCAATCTGCTGGAATTGTCCTGTTCCTGCATGCAGATATGTGGAAAATGCGAGAGGAGTTCGATGAAACGGTTCTGGGCGGATTTACCGAAACCATTCAGGAGTTGTCTCTTCAGGCCGAAGCGTTTGGCAAACCGGTCCTGATAGTTAGTGGCGACAACCAGTACCGAGAGGACATTGGGGTACCTTGGTTCAGTTTGTACGGCGTGAGCCCGGTCAGCAATATCACTCAAATTATTGTGCAGAGAGGTGTTGAGTATCTCAGTAGCAGTTCAAGGATCAGGATTAGTTGGTTGAGGTTAGAGGCCGATGCCAGTCCGGAAGCAGATGCGGTATTCGACTGGGAACAGGTCTCCCGGTCATTCGTCGTACCGACAACGACATCCGAGTAATGCAGAAAGGAAGTGATGGATGGCTGCAGAGGCTTTGTCGCTCAACCACACAGGCCTGAGCGATTTCTGATTGTTACCGGATAAGCTATTCCCGGTGTGTCCAATTTGCTTCGATCAATTCACCGGTGTTAGCAACGCAGATCCTGCGAAGAATGCCTTGAGATTCTCGCGTTGCAATTCCCCCATGGCTTTTCTCGTTTCAACTGTGCCTGACGACTGGTGCGGTTGTAACAGGACATTTTCAAGCGTCATGAACCGTGGGTCGATAGCAGGCTCATTTTCAAACACGTCAAGTGCTGCTCCGCGTAATTTGCCGGTTTGAAGTAGCTCTATCAGGGCCTCTTCATCCACGGTGGTCCCACGAGCACTGTTCACAATCAGGCCATCTTCCCCGAGTGCCTGCAGAACGTCGCGTGAGATTATCTGTACTGTATCCGGTCCCCCGGAAACCGCGATCATCAATATGTCAACGGCAGATGCCAGCGACTGGATATCTCCGTGGTAATGCCAATCGGGGGTATCTTTTTTCTTGCGTGAGTAGTAATGAAGATCCATATTGAAATTCTGTAACCTGTCAGCGATTGCGCGGCCAATGCGCCCCATGCCAACAATTCCTACTGCAGCACCGGATAGTGTCCTCTGTATCGGGAAGGCTCCCTTGTTTTCCCATTCACCCGAGCGTACCCACTCGGATGCGCCAACGATATTGCGAGACAGCGCAATCAGCATACCAATGGCGAGATCAGCGACATCGTTGGTGAGCACGTCCGGTGTGTTGGTGACGCTGATGCCTTTGCTTGACGCGTAGTTGACATCGATGGAGTCATAACCTACGCCGTAGTTGGCAATCAGACCCAGATTTGGAAAGGCATCGATAAGCGTCGCATCCAGACTACTGTGACCTTTGAAAGCAAAAGCCCGAATCTGTTCGCGCACCTCCTGAGATAAATCGTCCGGATTCCCGCTGGCCGGTATAGCGTGAGTATCGAACAGCTCGTTCATGGGCTCGCTATCCCATTGATCGTAGGTTTCGAACGTCAAAATGGCTGGTTTTGTCATGGTCTTTGAGTCTTTGCTTTGTCTGGTACAAGGTGAATGATGTGCTGAGACACCTGATGGTTTTTTCAAGGCAGCGATCAGGTACTTCGGTTCTCATCAA
Organism: Granulosicoccus sp.; assembly: GCA_045106195.1. Taxonomy (GTDB): domain Bacteria; phylum Pseudomonadota; class Gammaproteobacteria; order Granulosicoccales; family Granulosicoccaceae; genus Granulosicoccus. Next base: position 143,365 of record JBGCEH010000009.1, on the reverse strand, counting down.
GTGTACTACCCAGAATAAGCTCTTTGAGAGGTCGTTAGAAAACAACTTTGCCATGAACGCCTGATCTGCCCTTGAAACCATCAGATTTTCGACGAACCAACGATTTCAGGTATTGCTGCTGGCGGATATCGGATGCATCATTATTTTTACTGATAAGGAAGGAACTCCACTCGACGGTTGGCACCGTCTGTGGGTGATTCAGGTTTCGACAACATGCTTTCGCCCTGACCAATGGGAAACAGGCGATAGGGGTCAATCTCGTAGCGCTTCACTAGATAGGCCTTGATAGCCAGTGCTCTGAGTTCTGACAAGCGCTGGTTACTGGCTGCGGATCCGACGGCATCTGTATGACCCTCTACGATCAGTGTTTGCTGCGCATATTCAGCCTTCAGTAACATACGGCCGATACTGTCCAGGAAAGGGCGTGATTTTTCGACGATTGTTGTTTTTCCAAAATGAAAAAGAACGGGCATGCTCACGGATTTTTCTATAGCAGCTTGCTCTTGTGAATTCTTGAATGTAATTGATCTTGTCAATGACTCAGCACCTGCTGCCGGAAACAGGTGCTGTCCGATATCGTCGGCAGAGGGAGGTGTGTTATAGAAGACCGTATCCCGTAGAAGCAGATTGTCGTTGTCAGCACCTTTAGCAATATCTGCGAAGATCAGGCACAACAGGAGGAGCGTGCCGAGGCAATAAACAGATTTGATAGTCAGTGCTGGAAGAGAGAACCTGGTTTGCGATGTGTACATATCAATTCCTGAATACGGGTGAGCAAGATGAATAGTTCGGGCTAGTGGGTCATGCGGCTAGTTAACAGCGATGCTGAGATTCTGGTTTATCAACTCGTCACCCAATACCTTTTTGTACCGGCTATAGATCTGGCTGAGATTACTGTTCGCTATGGGTTGTAAGTCTGGTAATAAGGGTATGACGCTCAGCCGATCCAGCCATTCGGGCGTAATGGCGACACACAGAAACTGCTCTGTTTCTCCCACACGCGTTGCGGATAGTTGCCATTCGTCAGATTCGGGTAAAACCAGTGCGTCGCCAGCATTCAAGATACCGTCTGCGCTGTACCGATTGGGAAATAGTCTAGAGACTGTGCCGTCGCCATCCTGGTAATAGCAATGAATCTGGGAGTCTTGATCTGTTTCAACGATTATCTGTATCGGATCACCCACTGAAAGGTGTTTGCCCCCCTTGGTCTGCGCGCGCAGGCTCAAAGCTGAGGCTGTGCCAATGTCTGACCATGAATCAGGCGACGGTAAGGAGTTGAGGAGTGCTGGAGTATTGGTGTTTGTCTGATCAGGAATTATTGCACTAAGGTCTGTGGGGGAGGATTTAACAGCCGCAGCCTTCAGCGGTGCAATTTTCCTGATCTCGTCGGACCCTGTCTGCCTTGCGTCGCGGCCTGATACACAACCCCACAGGGTAACAATACAGAGAAACACACAGACTCTTGAAATGCTCATTGATGTCAGCACGCCGAATTTTTTTGATTGTGAAGAGCTCATTGCTCAATAACGAACACAGCGTGTGTTTTTGACGTCCTGTTTGGGTATTCGCGCCGGTTTGCGTGAAGTCGTCGACAGTTACTGCTTGTATGGAAATCTCAATCTCTGCTGAAATCGATAAACATAGTGCGTTTCGAATATTGCGTTTGGCGCGGTTTGCGCATAGAATTGGGCACTACAGGGACAATGCCATGACCATTTCTTCCACAAACAGTGAATTGCTGGGCCAGCGCCTTCCTGATGAAGGTGAGCAGGGCAGTGCCAATCAGCTACGCCAGATTTTGGCTTCGCAAATGAGCGAGGGCACCGACGAGGTGAATCTCCAGATTCTCGTGGACAATAAACCTACAACAATTGCGTTGCATCGCTCTCTGTCAGAGCTTTTGCTTGAATTACTTCGGGTGGTGGGATCTGGAGATGCCGTAACATTAGTACCGGTTCATCAACAGCTGACAACACAACAAGCAGCAGACATTCTGAACGTGTCCAGACCCTATTTGATCAAACTACTCGAAAATGGGGTGATGGATCATCATAAGGTGGGGCGACACCGACGCATACGCGCTCGTGATGTTTTCTCGTACAAGAAAAGAATGGCAGCCGAGCGTGCAGATGCGCTATCTGGCTTGGCTGAAGGCGACTCTGAGTTTATCTGAAGGGTGTTCGCCAATCGATTTACGGCGCTGGTGGATGCCTGTTCGCTCGTTAATGCCCTCGGCAGAAACACGATTCTTTCGCTGGCAGAAGCTGAGTTATTCAGGGTACGCTGGTCGGAAGAGATTCTTTGCGAGACCGAACGAGCGCTCACCGGAATGTTTGCCGCGCGCAACGTCAGTGCGCCTGAGTCTCTGGCCGAACGGCAGTTGACTGCCATACGAAAAGCATTTCCAGATGCTTTGGTGGACGACTATGAAGAGTTCAAACCTGACGGCCAAACCTTGCCTGATTCAGATGATGGCCACGTTATTGCTGCCGCCTGCCGATGTAGAGCATCAATCCTGGTAACCGAGAATTTAAAACACTTTCCTGATTCAGTGCTCAGCCCCTTTGGTATTGAAACAAAGACGGCTGATGACTTTATTGCCGATACCATTGATCTTGACCCGGTACTTGCCGTTCGAGCGTTGGCTACTATGCGGCTGCGTTTCAAGAACCCCGGGCTTTCGTCTGATACCCTGCTGTTGCGTTTTGAATCTCAGGGATTCATACAAACGGCAGACCTGCTTCACCCGTATGCCGATCAGCTGTGACCGGTTTTCCAACTTGACGCTCCAGAGATAAATTGTGGCCATTCTCGCTATGAGTAGACCACATGAGATATATACTCGGACAGGTTTAATCCAATTTTCAGTAGGTAAATGTTAAATGGCATTCAAGATGTCTCAGAGTTCTTTGTTTGCAGTGCTGTTGCGTTCCCCATGGTGGTATAGCGTACTCATCGGTATTGTACTCATCGCTATCAGTTCGATTATTGTCAACGGACAATACCTGGCGCTGGGCGTTTTCGCTGCGTTACCGTTCTTCGGAATTGCAGGCTATGCCGGGTATAAGCAATCTCAACAGCCAGGAAAAAAGCGAGTGCTGGAAGTTAATGAGCAAGCTCGAAAAATGCCTGCTGAACAGATAGCCGAGAAAATTGCGGCAAGTTATCGAGAGGCACGTTTTGACTCCAGTGCTTTCAAGGGCAAGGCGGCTGATCTTGAACTCAGCCGGGGTAACCGTACGCTCTTGTTGTGTGCCAGACGGTTCAAAGTGGCCAACACCGGGATAGAACCGTTAAAGCAATTGGTCGCGGCAGGTAAAAAAGTGGAGGCAACCGGATATTTGTACGTAGCGCTCGGAGAGATTTCGGATGCTGCGCGTGAGTATGCAAGGCAGAACGATATTGAATTAATTCAGGCAGTAGAACTTGCGGCATTTTTCGATGGAAAGGTACGCATTGAGTGATGTGAAATACTCGAGAGCTGTGCGCAACGAATTAAGAACGGATATCGAGTATTCGGTACTCAGACAGGCGGGTAGAACGAACATTGTGTTTTCAACACGGGGATGGTTTACCAAGCCTATCGGTTTTCTCTGAAACGCAAATTGCCCAGATGATTGTTCGTGCTTTCCAATAGCGGTTTTGTCCTTTACCAGGAACTACGCGTCGATCATATAATTTGTTCCAGTGGGTTTGGAACGGATGGGGCGTCCCAATGATTTTTACACGCTACACACTATAATACATCGTTCGCATTATTGTATCCAAACGTATACAATGATTGGGATGTCATCAAATTCTGAAAATCAGGCAGCCCATTGTTATCAGCAGCTTATTGCGGGTATGCAACAGGCGGAGATCCTTCCAGGCGACTACCTTCGCGAACAAACACTTGCTCAGGAGTTCGGTGTGAGCCGTACTCCTGTTCGTGAAGCCTTGCGAAAACTGGAAACCGAAGGGCTTGTGCAGTCAGAACCGCGGCTTGGCATGCGTGTAAGAACCCTCGACTATCAAGAGGTCATTGAATTGTACGAAGTGCGAGAGGTGCACGAACGCGCGGTTGCGCGACTGGCAGCTACCAAAGCGACGACTATGGAGCTTGACGAGCTAAAAGCCTTGCAAGCTGATTTGGAAAAAGCAAAACACAATCCCAAAAAGATGGCACCGCTGAATTTGCGGTTTCATGTTGCACTATTACGGATGGCCAAGAATCGCTTCCTCACGCGTGCTGTCGAAACCATGCAACGCACTATCCTGTTGTTAGGGCCTTCTACCTTGAATGACCCAAAGCGCGCCGAGACCGCCATTAAAGAGCATCGCTCTCTCATCAAGGCGCTGCAGAGCGGAGATGCCGACAAAGCAGAAGCGATCATGAGTGCCCATCTGCAAAACGCACAGCGCTCACGAATCCGTCAAATACAGAGAGAGCCGTTTGGTGGCTAGTCCGGTTACATCAATAGCGCCGAATACGTCAGTTATTGAGCCTGGTGGAGCTGAGCAGCTTGCCGATGTGTTAGTAATTGGCGGTGGTAATGCTGCTCTTTGCGCTGCTATCAGTGCAGCTGAATCCGGAGCAACAGTCGTTTTACTTGAGCGATCGCCGAAAGTGTATCGCGGCGGCAACAGCCGTCATGTAAGAAATTTCCGGTGCGCCCACGATGGACCACTTGGAGTGCTTTCCGGAGAATACGGGCTCGGAGAATTTTACAACGATTTGCTGCGCGTCACCAAGGGCAATACCCATGAGGCTAAGGCCAAACTAGTGATGAAGGAGTCCAGTGGTTGTTATCAATGGATGATGAAACAAGGTGTGCACTTTCAGCCCTCTCTTTCAGGCACGTTGTCATTATCGCGTACCAATGCCTTTTTTCTGGGTGGAGGCAAGGCCTTGGTGAATGCGTACTACCGGCGTTGCGAACAGTTAGGTGTAAAAATTCACTACAACGCTACGGCGCTGGATTTTCACATTGTTGACGGTATAAACGATGGTGTATTGGTCGATTTTGCCGGAGAACAACGATACATTACTGGTAAATCTATCGTCGTAGCCTCCGGTGGCTTCGAATCCAACAAGGAATGGCTGAGCGAGGCCTGGGGCGAGGCCGCGAAGAATTTCCTGATTCGCGGTACGCCTTACAATCGCGGCGAGGTGTTGAAGGCAATGCTCAACGCTGGTGCAGATTCAATCGGAGACCCTACGCAATGTCATGCCGTGGCCATTGATGGACGAGCACCTGAATACGACGGTGGCATTGTCACAAGGCTGGATTGTGTACCGTTTTCTATTGTGCTGAATGCGAACGGCTTGCGATTTTACGACGAAGGAGAAGATGTCTGGCCCAAACGATATGCCATCTGGGGCAGATTGGTTGCCGCTCAGCCTGACCAAGTCGGCTACTCGATCATTGACAGTAAATCCAGCAACTTGTTTATGCCTTCTGTTTTTCCAGCGATAGTTGCCGACACGCTGCCTGAGCTGTTTGAGAAAATGGGGCTACCGGTAGCGCCGAGTATTGCAACGCTAAATGCGTTCAATGCGGCCTGCAGCGAAGGTGCATTTCAGCCGACTGAACTTGATGGTTTGACGACATCCGGACTAACGCCAGCTAAAACCAACTGGGCACGTCCAATCAACAAACCGCCTTACTACGGCTATGCTCTCAAACCAGGGGTTACCTTTACCTACCTTGGCATAAACGTAGATGACACCGCGCGTGTCTCCTTTGATGGACACCCCTCCGGAAATATATGGGCAGCCGGGGAAATCGTGGCTGGGAATATTCTGGGTGAAGGTTACCTTGCGGGTTTCGGGATGACAATCGGTACGGTGTTCGGTCGAATCGCAGGACAACAGGCGGGCCACTATGCAAGGAGTTGAAACCAGAATGCAATCCAGTGCTGATCACTCTGAAGCCGTTCGCCAGCTGGGAATTTGTAATTCATTCCGCTATTGTGAAGGGTACTGCGGAGCTTTTCAGGCGTTGACACGCTATCGGGAGTTTGACGAACCCACAGTTAGCCATCTGGCAAATCTTTGCCATAATTGTCGTGGATGCTACTACGCGTGTCAGTACACTGAACCTCACGAATTCGCTTTGAATATTCCAGCGCTATTGGCAAATATTCGTGCGTCAAACTGGGAACAGCATGTAAAACCTCAATGGCTATCACGTGTCATGCAGAAACATATCTGGCCTTACGTAATACTGACTCTGATTTTCGTTCTTCTGTTTACTCTGGTTGTTGCTGTTCCGTGGGCATCATCTGAGCCTTTTTACGCCTCTATCAGTCATAACGTTATGGTACTCGTGTTTGCTCCCTTGTTTATTGTTCCGTTAGCATCGCTTGCACTCGGCGTTAGAAGTTTCTGGCGATCGATCGGTGCCTCGACATTAGCTCTTCAGGATTTGAAAGAGGCTTTGATGTCTGCTGCGACCATGCGTCAGCTGAATGGTGGGCAAGGGCAGGGTTGTAACTACGAATCAGACGATCTGTTTACATCCTGGCGACGATGGGCGCATCAAGCCACCATGTATGGATTCCTTCTGTGCTTTGCCAGCACATCTACGGCAACGCTTTATCACTACTTTCTTGGCCTGGAAGCACCTTATCCACTAACCAGTTTGCCGAAACTACTGGGCGTATCTGGAGGTGTATTACTATCACTGGGTACGGCAGCACTGGCGTATTTGAAGTCAAGGGCAAATCCAGAATTGGGCTCTACAGCACGTACCGCATCCGAATATGTGTTCATCGTATTGTTATTTCTTGTCTCGACCACCGGGTTACTGTTGTATGGTTTTAGTGGAACGTCCTTGGCAAGTGCTTCGCTAATCATTCACTTATCGGTTGTTGCCACGTTTTTTATCGCCATTCCCTACTCGAAAATGGCGCATGGATTTTTCCGGCTGGCAGCTCTGATTCGAGAAGCCCAGTTGAAGCGTACAAGCTGAGTGCCTAGACATCATGTAGTGACCTGTCCATCTCAATGATAATCCACGTGCTTGAGATGGACAGGTCACTACATGATGTCTAGCCCCCTGTGTCAGGATAGTTGTCGCCTCATTGTTCTACATAGAGGGCGGCAGGAATAGATTTTGAGAGAGCGTACATCGGACGAATACAAACAAGCAGTGATTCAACGGCTGAACGCTTCACCGCTGTCGTTTCGACAGTTTGCTATCGAAGAAGGTGTTGCCTATGCCACACTACACAAGTGGAAGAAACGGTTCGATATCGGTGCTGAAGAGCGCACAGTGCATCGTTCTTCAGATCGTTGGTCAACACAGGAGAAGTTTACGGTAGTGTTAGAATGCGCCACTTTGTCTGAGCTTGAGTTGAGCGAATATTGTCGTCGCAAGGGTTTGTACCCTGAGCAGGTGGCGCAGTGGAGAGAAGGCTGTATTCAGGGGAACATGAAAAGTAGCGACCAACAGAAGAAGGCCAAATCGGCTTCAAGTTCTGACAAGAAGCGGATAAAGCAGCTGGAAAAAGAGCTTGCGCGCAAGGACAAGGCATTGGCGGAGGCTGCGGCCTTGTTGGTGCTTGGAAAAAAGCTCGATGCGCTTCGGCAGGAAAACGAGGACGATTAACCCCGTTGCCGGAGCGTGAAAAAATAGTGGCTTGGATCAATGAGGCGGTAGCAGCAGGAGCGCGAAAAGCACAAGCGTGTGAAATCGCCATGATCGACATAAGAACGCTACAGCGCTGGTGCAATGGGGATAGTGTGGCTTGCGATAAACGGCCCGATGCAGTGCGCATCTTACCCTCCAATAGCCTTAGTACTCAAGAGCGAGAGCGTATTGTACAAGTGTGCAACCAGAAGGAGTTTGCCAGCCTGCCACCGAGCCAGATCGTTCCTATTCTGGCCGATCTGGGTATTTTTCTGGGCTCAGAGGCTACTTTTTGTCGCGTACTAAAAGCCTGCGGTCAACTAAAGCATAGGGGCAAGGAGAAACCGAAAAAAAGCGTCAGAAAACCAAAGTCTCATGTTGCCACCGGGCCCAATACACTTTGGTCATGGGACATCGTGCGCCACGAGGCGCTTTTAACCGTGTGATGGTGAATGACCATCACGGTCTGACTGTCGCAGCAGTCGGGCACAAGCTGAGGGCAGCTGGATCCGGGGAACACCGGTGAAGGTGGGAGCAGCCCTGACAACGACGGGATGTAGTAGCACTGTCAGATACTACAGGTCCGGCAAGCGAAAGAGGAAGGTGTAACGAAAGTGAATCAGCAGCATAAAGCCTCTCAAGAGAGAACCACCAGCTCTAACCTGACGGATACGGGCTGGGTAGCAGTGCGTACCCGCGTTCTTCTAAGAGCGCGGCAACTCCTCAGTCGTTTGTATGTCGTCGACTGGGAGGTCATCGTGAATGCCTGCGGCGTAACGATGACGAAGCTGCAGGGGCATAGCTGGGCACCTCCCCTCATAAGCGGGAGAAAGTGAACGTGGGAACCAGACTTACAGCCCCTGATGTCATCGGACATTCCGGGAAGGCGTGTTGCCCGCTGATGCTGTCTGTCTGGGGCGGAGGGGTCGTAGTAGTCCGAGTACGGGAAAGCCGTGCACATGGCGAAGGACCCCAGCATGGTCGTAGCGAACTACGATCGCGAGGAGATCGCTGATGAATATCGGCGTTCCATGGCCTGAGCGGGAAACCGCCGAGGCGTGGGTACTTGGGATGCAATTCAAGCTACACCGATGGGCAACGTCCGATCCCGGACGTTGCTTTGATGATTTGTTCAACTTAGTTCACGACCCAGCGTTTCTAGTAGTAGCGTGGCACCGGGTCCGAGGCAATAAGGGCAAGCGCAGCGCTGGAGTCGATGGGGTAACTCCCATATCGATCAAGTGTCCAGAGCAGTTTCTTGCTGAGCTTAGAGAATCACTCAAGGCTCGATCCTACACCCCTTCCCGTGTCCGTGAGAAGTCGATACCCAAGGCCGGCAGCAAGAAACGTCGTTTCCTTGGTATTCCGACAACAATCGACCGGGTGGTGCAGGCATCCTTATCGCTGGTTCTTGAGCCGATCTTTGAAGCCGATTTTTTGCCATGCTCCTATGGCTTTCGGCCTAATCGTCGTGCTCAGGATGCAATCGCAGAGATACGTTACCTTGCTAACCCGGTTCGTAACTACCAATGGGTGTTCGAAGCGGATATCAAAGCGTGTTTCGATGAAATTGCACATGCGCCACTCATGCGACGCATTGCTAATCGAATCGGAGACAAACGTGTTTTATCGCTGATTCGCAGCTCTCTTCGTGCTGGCATCCTCGGTGAGAATGATAAGGCCCGAGGGACGATCACCGGCACGCCTCAGGGCGGCATACTCTCGCCATTGCTTGCCATTGCTTGCCATTGCTTGCCATTGCTTGCCAACATTGCACTGTCCATTTTGGACGAGCACTTTACCGATAAATGGGAAGCACTCGGCCCCTCTTGGACACGAGCGAAGAAACGACGTGCTGGTTCACCGGCCATGAGAATCATCCGCTATGCGGATGATTTCGTGGTCATGGTTAACGGGCAACGTGCCGACGCCGAAGCTTTGTGGGAAGAAGTGGCAACGATTCTTGAACCGATGGGCCTTAGCCTGTCTTTAGAGAAATCAAGGGTATGTCACGTGGATGAGGGTTTTGATTTTCTCGGGTGGCGAATTCACCGTCGTCGCTGGAGAGGTCAAGGCGGAAAGAGAGCGGTCTATACCTACCCATCAAAGAAGTCATTAGCATCTTTGATGACTAAGATACGCTCCCTGACCCGTCGAAGCTTACATCGAACTCTTGGTGACTTGCTTCGCTCAGTAAACCGGGTGTTGCGAGGTTGGTGCGAGTATTTCCGTTATGGAGTGTCTGCGAAGACGTTTGGCTATGTGGACTATTTCACGTGGCATCGGATTTTCCGATGGCGTTATAAGCGACATGCCAAGATTGGAAAGAGAGAGCTTGTTCGTCGTCATTTACCTAATTGGAAGATGTCCGATAACGGAATCTCTCTCTTCAAACCACAATCAGTATCGATCATCCGGTACAGATATCTTGGCGCGAAGATACGGACACCATGGGAGTTCTCGGCATGATCATGTGGAGAGCCGGATGCGGTGAGAATCGCACGTCCGGTTCGGAGGGCGGGCTGCGGATACCCAGTCAGAGTAATCTGACACAGGGCGCCGCAGCTCGACCCTACAGCTATCTACCCACACGGGTGATCGGACAACACCATTACTTGTACATGATAGAGGATATCTACAGCCGTAAGATCGTGGGCTTCGAAGTTCATGAGCGAGAAACCGGTGAGTTGGGATCAGATCTGATTCAACGGACAGTCTGGGCAGAGAAATGCAGCCACAAAGGGTTGGTTTTGCACTCGGATAACGGCAGCCCAATGAAGTGCTTGACGATGCAGGCGAAAATGTATGAACTGGGTGTAGCGGATTCGAAAAGCCGGCCAGGTGTAAGCAATGACAATGCGTATTCTGAATCGTTATTTAAAACATTGAAGTACTGCCCGCGGTATCCTTCAGAAGGGTTCGAATCACTGGAAAAGGCCAGATCATGGGTGACAGAATTTGTTCGCTGGTACAATGATGAGCACCGTCACAGCAAGATCAACTTCGTGACTCCAGCTCAGCGTCATCGGGGCGAGGACAACGCTATATTGGAAAAACGCCATGCACTTTATCAGCTGGCAAAATCAAGGAATCCTTCTCGTTGGTCAGGTCATACTCGTAACTGGTCAGCACAAGGTTCTGTATGTTTAAACCCGCAGGATGGAATATCTGCAGCTTGACGGCTTACGCGACAACTATCTTGCAAAACACCGATATTTGCACACCTGTATTGATATTAACTGCGCGCTCCACGTTGACTGACAAGATCGACGATCTGGATCTCGGCGCTGACGATTACCTGGCTAAACCCTTCGATCTGGCTGAGTTGAAAGCCCGGGTGCGAGCCTTGCTGAGACGTGGCGAGAAAGGGTTACGTATGGTGATATCGATTGGGCAACTGAAATTTTATCCTGATGCTCGTCAGTTAACAGTCAATGGTGTCGTACTTGAACTTCCAAGGCGAGAATACGCATCGGCTGAGATACTCATTCAAGGAAAAGACAGAATTATCTCGAAGAATGAAATTCTAGATCACCTTTATGGAATGGGAACAGACAGTGACGAGAGTACGGTTGAGCTCTATGTACATCGCTTGCGAAAACGCATTGCAGGGAGTGGCACCGAGATAAAAACAGCTCGTGGTCTTGGCTACTGCTTTCGGCAGGTTAAGTGAAATCAATACGAACGGTTCTGACCGCAACGTTGATCTTACCTTTGGGGATGGTTGCAGCTTTGATGGCTATAGAGACTTTCTACTCTGCACGCAAAGTATCTGCCGAGCTCAATGATCGAACCTTATTGGCAGCATCCCTGACTATTCTCGAGCATGTCATTTCTTCTAATGGTTCGTTGTTGGCCGACGCTACACTGGATACGTTGACTGAAACCCTTGGGGATCTCTTTTTCTATCATGTGCGCGGTCCCAATGGCGCGTTTGTGACAGGCTACAGCCAATATCCAAGGCTGACTAAGAGTGATTCATTTGATAGTAAACTACCTGTTTTCTATGACGGCCTTCATCGTGGCGAACCCGTCCGGGTTGTGCAAATGAGGCGTGATCTTACGGATAGAGAACTTAATGGAATAACCACCATAACAGTATGGCAACGCACCACTCAAAGACATGAACTGACCTTGTCGCTCTTTACGCGCTCTTTGTTGCGCTTGTTACTCCTGTTGTTATTGGCCGGTATTATTGTGTGGTTTGCGGTTAAAGTCGGGCTACGTCCACTTGCACGCCTGCAGAAATCTATTGACAACCGATCCGATTTTGCGTTATCTCCAATCAGGCAATTCGTACCTGTGGAGCTGAAAGGCATTGTCGAATCCATGAACACGCTGCTTGATCGTGTTGCCAAGTCAAAGAGTAATCGTGAACGATTCATAGGCGATGCCGCTCATCAGCTACGTAATCCAATTGCCGCTATCAAGGTTCAGGCTGAAGCCTCGCTAGAGAGTGATAAACCAACTGTAATGCGTGCCAGTCTCCAACAGATCCTTGAAGTATCGGACAAATCAGCAATAATGGTAGACAAGCTATTGTCCGGCGTCAGTGCCTATGCTCTGGATGATAGTCATTACAGGGAGTTTGATTTGAGTTGTCTGGTCAGAGAGCGAGCAAGCGACTTAGCGCCTTCAGCATTTGACAAGGGTCACGAGTTTTCGATAGTTGGTACAACAGAGTCACGTTTTTACACAGGACATGAAACACTGCTTGGAGAGGCTGTTTCCAATCTGATCCACAACGCCATTCAACACAACGATCCATACACAACAATATCAATTTCCATGCTAGTGCCGGAGAATCAGAACGTTATAGAAATAGCAGTTAATGATCGCGGACAGGCTTTTTCAAATGATGAGTTTAACGAGCTTACCCAGCCTTTCAGAACACAAGGTAAAGATCAGAGTGGTAGTGGTCTTGGTTTGTCGATAGCCAAGGACATAGCGCGAATGCACAATGGGTAACTGAAAATTGTTACAACCTCATCGGGTAAAACCATAAAAATGCTATTGCCGTTTAACAGATGATGCAAATTGAAGCTCGGCAATACTGAGCAGATCACTCCAGAACATGCGCGCTGCGAGTAGGCCAACTCAGGTAATACGGAATCTGAAGCTTCGGATTTATTTTCTCAAGCTCTTTTTCCTGTACTTGTGCCTTTAGCTCCGTTCCATCCTCAGCCTCCAGAAACAGCGTTACTACTGAACCCACGAATTCTTCGGAAATCAGATTGGACTCAACACAATTATCAGCATCCGTGCGATCTGCTGTGATGGTCACAAGATCGGCTGATACCGAAAAACTAATACGATCCAATGTTTTGAAAGAGCGATAGGCAGGCTTGGGCACTGTGAAGTCTCCACAAGGTGTGTTCACCAGCAGCGTATCTGCCCGAACTGATTGGATGGATCCCGACAAAATGTTGTTGCGGCCTACAAATTCTGCAACAAAGCGATTCTTCGGTGTGCGATAAATCTCTCGCGACGGACCGATTTGCATGATCTCGCCATCACCCATGATCACTACCCGATCAGCCATGGCAAAGGCTTCTGATTGTGAGTGAGTGACGTACACAAAAGTGATACCCAGCTCACGTTGCAACTTTGTCAATACACCCTGCATTCGAATCACGAGATGTGCATCCAGTGCCGACAAGGGCTCGTCGAGCAACAGGATTTTTGGCTCAGTAACCAACGCCCTGGCAAGAGCTACGCGCTGTCTTTGTCCACCTGATAGTTGAGAAACATCGCGTTCTATAAATTCCCCCATACCCAGACGCTCCAGCCATTGCGTCGCCTTCTCTCGCCGCTCATCCGGTTTAAACCCCCGCATTTTCAAACCGAACTCCACATTCTGCCGGGCGTTCAGGAAGGGAAACAGCGCCAGCGACTGCCAAACCAATGGTGTATCACGTTCATGTGCCTTGACATCATTCATCCGCTGGCCTGATAACGTGATCTCGCCTTCGCTGGGTGTGTCAAGACCTGCCAGCAGTCGCAGAGTCGTGGTTTTGCCACAACCAGATGGGCCCATCAGCGCAACAAATTCACCTTCGTGGATATCAAGATTTATTTTTCTGACCGCCACGAATTTATCAAATCGTTTCACAACGTTCTTGAATTTGACAAGTGGTTCAGGCACGAGGTGTTCCGTTTTTCTGATTTTTCATGAATATAATTTGAGCTACTACAACAAGCGTCATCGAGGTCAGGAATACAAATGTACCAATTGCATTCACTCTGGGGTCTATATTGCCTTGAACGATCTCGAGTATGACCACAGGAATAGTCTTGTTCAATCCGGACACAAACCATGCCACAGCAAATTCGTCAAATGAAACGGCCGCTGTCAGACACAACGAAGACACAATGGCAGGACGTGTAAACGGTATGACCACCTCACGCATGGCGCCCCATTCGGATGCTCCAAGATTCCAGGCAGCGGCTTCAAGGTTTGTGTCCATTTGGCTCAAGCGTAGTCGAATGATAGCCATGGCAAAGGGTGTGCACATCACGGTGTGAGCCAGAACGACAGACAGTATAGATCCGGACAGTCCGAATTTTGATAGCCAGGCAAGCATGGCCAGTGCCATGATGATCAATGGAATAGTCGGCGGTAACAGCGCAAGAGCAAGGTAGGGGCCTTTGAAGCGAAAATCATATCGGTAATCTGAGTAAGCTGCGCAAAATCCGATAAAAGTGGCAAGGATGGCTGAGCAGAGGGCTACGAATAGACTGTTGAGCGCTGCTGTAAGCATATCCGGATCGTTCAGAATCAACTGATACCAGTGCAGGGTGAATTCTCCCAGCGGAATAGTAGGAAATCGATCAGAATTGAATGAGAAAACTACGCTTGCAAAAATGGGTGTAAAGACGAACAGGAATAGAAGAGCAAGGTAGATTTTAAGGATGAGACTGGTAAGGCCATTCTTCATCACGATGTCGACCTCCGATACGCGTAGCGGATGGCAACAAAAGCCATGATAAACAAGGTCGTCATCATGCAGATGGCAACAACTGCTGCGCGAGGCCATTGTTGACCGGATTTTGTTGTGTCGATGATAAGGATTGACAGGGTGGGAGGCGTTGAGCCGCCCAGATAATAGGGACTGATGAAGTCTCCAAATGACAGGATAAAGCAGAACAGTGCGCCTACTACCAGTCCGATTTTGGCCAATGGTATAATGACTGCAAATACCGTTCTTATTCTGCCACACCCCAGATTGTGCGCAGCCTCAATGAGATTTCTGTCAATCTGGCTTAACGATAAGGTTTGCAGTATGACCAGTAGCGGTAGCACCAGCGTCATGAATCCCACCATAGTACCGAATGCGGTGTTTAGCATGGTGAAAGGGCCAAGGCCGATATAAGCCAGCATGGAGTTAACGACACCTGATTCTGCAAGAATGACGTACCACGAAAACGTTCTCACCAGATAACTGGTGAAAAACGGCACGATAAGAAAAAACACTGCCCAGCGTCTGACGTTTTCAGACACTTTGAATGCCAGTGCATAGGAGGCTGGAAATGCCAGTGCTGTCGCAATTAAAGTGGCGAGCGTAGCCATGCCAAAGGTATAAAAATAGCTACTCCAGAAATAGCTTCGTGTAAACATTCTCTCCCAGTTGGCAAGATCGAAAGTCTCTACCATGCGGTAATTTTTCACTAGGAAAAAAGACATGGCGATTAAAAACAGCAACGGTCCGACAAAAAACAGGAGTTGCCAAACTATGATGGGCAGTCGCCACGTCAAGGCATACTTGTCAATCCGGCCGGATCGCTTGGCATTTTGTCTGTTAGCTGGATCCACAGTGGGTTAGGCGTTTGTTGTTGTCTATCAAGGGAATGCTGCAACCCGGACTATTCATGAACAATCCGGGTTGGTGTGCGGGCCTGGCAGTCGTGGATTTAGGCGTTCTTGTAGTCAGACCAGAAGTCGTTCCAGTCTTCAAGACTTTGCTGAACAGGAATGTTGCGATAATGGATGCGTCCCTCATTGATTAAAACGATAGGATCGTTTGCAGCCCCGTCGATCTGGCCGCTGCGTTGGGCTTCTGCAGGGTTGACTTCGTTAAGTAGCGCACGCCCACCTTTAGTGACACAGAAAGCAGGGTAAGCCGCCATCTCCGTTGATCTCAACTGTCCTTCGGGTGTCAACATGTGCTGGATGAACTTTTTAACTTCCTCTGCCTTGGAGCTGCCTTTGCCAATTGAATAGGATTCGGTAAATTGAATACCCCCTTCCTTGGGTACAACTGATGCCACAGGCGCACCATCTTTTTCCAGCACCCCGGTAATCCAGTCACCGATACCACACATGGCCTGCATCTCGCCGTTTTTCAGTGAGTTGAATGTACCGCCATAGTCAAAAAAACCACCAACCTGAGGTCGCAATGACAATGCAGTATCCTGAATGGCTTTCCAGCCTGCATCATCGACATCCCACAATTTAGCAGCATTTCCGTTGTGGAGACTCATCATCCCCAGATTAGGTAAATGCCAGTCGAAGTGACCAACCTTGCCCTGAAGTTCTGGTTTCCAGAAACCCTTGTAACTCATGGCCTCCTCTGCGGTCATCGCATTCTTGTTGTATGAGACGCCGAGGTGACCAAATCGAACCATGACGGAAAAGAGTTTGTCGTCCATCCAGTGACCGGGGAATTTCCTGAAATCATCGTGGAGCATGTCATCAAAGTTATAGTCGGCGGCATCGAGTTCCTCGATATAGCCTGCAGCATTAAGCTGCTGGACAAATTCCCCATCTGACAGAATCAGGTCGTAGGTGCCCGGAGGAGACTGAGACACAAGGGCAAGCATGTTGTCACCGCCCGCGTAGTATTTGGCGTTGAACTTGACGTTGTTGGCCTCTTCATAGGCGCCAACGACATCTGACTCACCGTGACCGTACCAGGCCAGCATGTTGATCTCTGTTGGTGCAGCCTTTGCACTTCGAATGAACGGCATGCCGATTCCGGCAGCAATGGTGTATTTCAACAAGTCTCGTCGCTTCGAATTCTTGACAGGCTCTTTCTTCAACTCGTTCATGGTCATGCTCTCCGACGTGGCTGCTAGCCTCTGATGTAAAGTTTGCAAAGCTGGTTAAGGACGTTAGTCATTGCTGTTCGCGAAACAGGTATTGCAAATATACACGGGATCGAACCATTTTATTGACGGATCACCTGGAAATCTTCGTCGACATGAATATGAGATGATTAATGTGATGACGCCGAATTGTGTATGCAGTGCCGTTGTGCTGTTTGTATGCGGTTGCATGGTATTACGATACTGATGCGGGGCGTTATAGACAAAAACATTATTTCTCCGTTACGCTTGAACGAAGTTGATTTACTTGTTCGATCAACGATAAGCTGAGATTAGATATCTGGGAATGCCGGTAGAAAATGCCAACATCGATGGCTGGCAGAGAGGGAAGCCCTTCATCCTCGTGCAGTATTCTCATACCGTCCAGTAGGTTTTTTTCGTCAGTGCAGTTACACCGAACGAGGATAAGACTGCTCGCAGCACCTCAGCAAAACAGGGTGCTGAGAACACGATATTCCACTGACGCCCCTCTCTCGTCAACACCGATGTCATACGCTCGCGATAGAGCCAGCCCAGATAGTGGGCAATAATGGGCAACAGCCTCGTTGTTGAGTCGCAAAATCTGTCTTGCATAGCCGGTCAAGCGTTGTCCGTCATCACTCAATATAGTTTTCTGGCCGGATTGAGAGAGTAATTTCACGCAGAGAAACCGCTCGAGACGTTCTATCTGAAGATTGATAGCGCGTTGCTGCGTCCCAGCAGGGCTGTGACGCGGGTATGCCCACCGAATTCAGAGATAGTAATCAGCGTTCGTAACAGGTCAATCAGCATGTTTTGGTGGACATCTGGATTGTCTTGAACCCTGTTGATAATATATTTTGATATAAACGTATGAATTATAAATTTCTTTTATACAGTATTTGACGCTATCTTTACAACTATGAACAGAACCGACTTTCATCAGAAATTCAATATTCCGGGGCCTGTCGTAACCCCGGTGATTCACGTTATGGACGTTGATCAAGCCTCAAGAAACGTCACTATCGCGATGGATGCAGGTGCGGCCGGCATTTTTTTAATTAATCATGATTTCCCCGTCGAGCCTTTTTTACCTATAGTGCGCACCATCAGAGAACGTTACCCTGACGTATGGTTAGGACTGAATTTTCTGGCCGTGACTGGTGAACATGCTTTTCCAGTTTTGGGCAATCTGCAGCGGGAAGGTTATCGGATAGACGCCTACTGGGCGGATGATGCATGCATTGATGAGCATGCCGCTGTACAGGCCCAGACACAAGCCATCAAAATTCAGCAGGTTCGGATCGAATCAGGATGGGATGGTCTGTATCTGGGGGGCACCTGCTTCAAGAAGCAACGACAGGTCAGCCCGGAGCATTACGGAACCTCGGCAGCAATTGCCACACATTTCATGGATGCCGTCTGCACCTCAGGCTACGCGACGGGCATTGAAGCTGATGCTGACAAGATCAAGGTGTTTCGCGAGCGCATGGGTGAGCATGTGCTTGCTCTTGCATCGGGAATAACGCCGGAGAATGCAGCAACATACGGTGACGTCGATTGCTTCATGGTAGCAACCGGAATCAATATTGATGAAGATTTTTACAACATAGACAAACGGAAACTGGAGCGATTGCTGAAGATCACTCAGGCGACCAGACATGTAAGTGAAAGGTGATAACAATGAATAATAAATCAGACAAGGATTTGACTCTGGGGCCTCGCGATAATCGTTGGTATCTGTCAATCATGTCGCCCAATACGAAGGGGGAAAGATTTGCCTGGTTGGATCCGACATCTATATACATCAATTCAAAGGCCTTTCAGGACTTGCTCGATGATCTGATCGACGATCTGAAAACGGTGGAGTTCGACGTGGTGGCAGGTCTTGACGCCATGGGCTTCGTGTTAGGTGCTGGATTGGCTACCAGGCGCAATGTGGGGTTTTTGCCAATTCGAAAGGCCGGCAAGTTGTGCGTGGATACCGACAGTGTCGAATTTGGTAACTATTCTGGCCGTATTCAGAACATGGAAATGCGAACGCCTGCATTTGCGGCTGGAACGCGAGTGCTACTCGCCGATCAATGGGTGGAAACCGGTGGAACAATGGATGGTGCAATTCGCTTGGTTCAACAACAGCAGGGCATTGTTGCTGGCATAACAGCTATTGCCATTGAAGAAAATGAACGCACCCGCGGCTACCGTAGTCAGTATCCTTGTGCATCAGCCGTCGTACCAGGCTCTGTATGGCAAAGTCAGTGTAATGCTCAGTTTCTTGAAAGCTTCAATCACTATGAGGCTTCAAAGACATTTCCGAACGCGGGGCGAGTGTCGTCAGAATCCTAGAGGAGTTATTGCCAAGACAAGTTATGTCTGATGTGCTGGATACGCTTTTTGAAAAATTCGTCGTGCTTGTTAGCACGGTGATGTTACATGCTCATTATATTCTTTCTGTGCATCATATTTGTTGCACATTTGATGATTACAGTTGACTTTTCCACGACTGGACACCTCTCGGTCTGGATCTTTTGCGTATGTTTGTATGGCATCACACCGAATTGCCTTACAACCCCTGCAAGGTGAATTACTCACCGATTTGCCAAAAAGTCAATCACTATGATCTCATGTAAAACACGCCGTAAGGTCAAAGTTAACAGATGCGTTCTCCCTGTATTTATTGGCGCGTTGTTACTCTTAGCTGGATGCTCAGACGAAAGCTCAGTAAGCGTAGAGGACACGACAGAAACAGCAACACCAGACTCGGCCACACCAACAAACGAAAAAATCCCCGTGGCAGATGATGATTTCAATGTCACGGACTGGACCGAAGAGAGTCACGGCAACGATATCGACGGCAATGTCGCTGAAGTGTTTGACGATATGCAGATCAAACGCTTGGATCTTGTGATAACACCGGAGCGCTGGCAGTTAATGCTGGATGATATGTCGGCAACCTATGGTGAGTTTGGTAGTAGTGCTGGTGGAGCTCGTGGCCCGCAAGGTGGCAGGCCCGATAGTGGTACCTCGACTATATTGGAAACCGCTGAAGATCCGATTTTTGTGCCTGCGGAGGTGTTCTATAATGGCATGCAGTGGTATCGAGTAGGGGTCCGCTTTAAAGGTAATTCTTCGCTACAGAGTAGTTGGCAAAGTGGAAATCTAAAGTTGTCCTTCAAATTGGATTTTGATGAATATGAAGATGATTATCCCCAGATTGACAATCAGCGTTTCTATGGATTCAAGAAATTCAGTCTGAAGAACAACTATGATGATCGATCAATGCTCCGGGAAAAGGTCGCAAGTGATGTCTTTCGGGACTTCGGCGTGCCAGTGTCTCATACAGCGTTCTATACCTTGTACGTTGACTATGGCAACGGTGCGGAGTATTTCGGCGTGTATACCTTGGTTGAAGAGGTGGACGGCAATGTTCTGGACACACAATTTATGAGTGATGATGGCAATTTATACAAGCCGGAAGAGGGTAGTGCAAACTTTGTGGAAGGTAGCTTTGACGAGATTGATTTTACCAAGAAAACGAATGAGGATAATGAAGATTGGACGGATGTGATATCCATGTTTGACGCATTGCACGCTGATACCTTTTTATTATCACCTGCGTTATGGAGAGAAAATCTGGAGTCTGTTTTCGACGTGGATGGGTATCTGAAATACCTTGCCGTCAATGCTGTGATACAGAATTGGGATACCTATGGGCTTATGCCGCATAATTATTACCTCTACAATGATCCGGAAACAAACAAGCTGACCTGGATTCCGTGGGATAACAATGAAGCCCTACAGGAGGGCAAAAGAGGTGGTGCATTAGCGCTGGATTTTTCGAATCTCGTTGCATCTGAATGGCCACTCATAGCGAGAATCTACTCTGATAATGTATACAAGGAACGCTACGATACGTATCTGGCAGAGGTTACCTCTAATGCGTTCGAGCCGGCGACTATGCAGTCCAGCTATGACAGCTATTCAGCACTGATTGCGCCGTTTGCCACAACAGAGCGCCAAGGGTTTTCATTTCTGCAAACTGGTGATGACTTTTATTCGGCTGTAGAGCAATTAAAAACACATGTCAGCAGTCGAGCGTCCGCCGTAGAAGCCTATCTGAGCAATCCATAGGATGGTTTCAATTTGCCTGATCTTCCAAACGTAACATTGCAGTCAACAGCGAAACACCCCCTTCATTGCCGACCTTTTTTTGAACTCTATTCTAAAAACTATCGTTGAAAGCAATCTGCTGCGTATTCAGGCATTTCCTGTAAGCGTTGGCGTTTACGCTGTAAGTGGCGAATTGGGTACGGCAGTTTATCTTGAGGAGTGTCATTTAACCCGTTCTTTGCTGAAAGTATTAGATAATGAACAATACCGGGCTTATATTGCTCGCAGATATCGTGTTTTCGGGCTAAGATCCGCACTCTGGATTCCAACTGCCCGCTAACAAGGCCCCGAGTTTTGAGCCCACATCATTTAGCTTTGCTGATATTCGTCAACGCGCTGTGGGGACTTAATTTCCCGGCAGGTAAAATTGGTACGGAAACCTTTGGACCGTTGATGTTCAGCACCTTGCGTTTCGCTGTGGTTTTGTTGTTGCTTTTCCCATTCATCAGAGTTGTGAAAGGACAGATGAAGCTGATAGTTGTTATCGGAGTGTGTCTGGGAGCAGGGCATTATTCAATCATGTTTTACGCATTATATCTTGGTGACAACATTTCCTCGCTTGCAATTGCAGCACAGTTGACTGTTCCTTTCTCCACTATCCTGGCCATTGTGTTTCTTGGCGAGCGAATTCGCTTTATCCGTATTTTTGCAATTTCCCTGTCTTTTCTTGGCGTTGTGGTAATCGGATTTGAACCAGTCGGTACGGAGCATCTTGTGGCACTACTTGCAGCCACTGTGGCATCTGCGGTAATGGCGGTAGCGGCAATTCTGATGAGACGACTGTCGGGGGTTGGGGTGTTCAACCTTCAGGGATGGATCGCGCTGGTGTCGACACTGGTCCTAGCACTGTTAACTGTGACATTTGAATTTCAATCGTTCAGCAAGTTGCGTGATATATCGCTCGTGCAGTACTGGACACCTCTATACTCCGCTGTTGGAGCAACCATCATCGGGCACGGTTCGTTGTATTATTTGCTCCAACGATATGAAGTCAATCACGTTGCCCCGTTTATTACGTTGTCCAGTTTGTTTGCTGTCGTTTTCGGAATTCTGTTTATGGATGAGAGTCTGACGCTGAAAATCGTGTGCGGTGGTTTGCTGACTCTGTTGGGAGTAACGATCATAGCATTGCGTAATGCCAGGCAGTCTACGCCGAGTGGTGTGCGGGTGCCGCGATAGGTATCGGGATGATGTAATCCATGACAATTCCCTTGCAGTGTAAAACATACCTGAATGATCAGGATATTCGTGTGTCATAGTTGGTCAGGCCAAAATCCTCTGTGTGCACCACGACGCCGTCGTAGGACATTTATGCAATCTCATGCTCGAGTAGTTATCGTTGGTGGCGGAATTGGAGGGTTATCAACCCTCTATCATCTGACGCAGGAAGGTTGGGCTGATCTTGTTCTTCTTGAGCGTAACGAGCTAACCTCTGGGACCACCTGGCACTCAGCTGCACAATGCCCTAGTCTGGCATTCAATCAGTTGCTCCTCCTGCTGCGTGACTTCACGATCAAACTATATAAAGAGCTTGCTGATGATTTGACTTATCCGATCAATTACCACCATGCCACAGGTGGTATGCGGCTATTGACCAATTCAACCCATGTCGATGAGGCACACCATATTCTGTCGGTCGCCAAGGGGTTGGGGCTGGAGTTTGACTTGCTTGATGCGGCAGAGGCAAAGCGACGCAATCCTCTGCTTGAGACTGAAGGTGTTTTGGCTGCCTTATGGGATGGGCTGGATGGCGACATCGATCCCGCGCAATTGTGTCAGGCACTGGCCGCGCGTTCTCGCAAAGCCGGTGCGAACATTCATCGAAACACGCCAGTGCAGGGGCTGTCGCAAAATCCCAACGGCGAATGGCTGGTCACGACCGGTAAGGGCACCATTACGGCCGAACACATTGTTATTGCTGCAGGCTACCGTGTAAACGAGGTGGGCGCGTTGATGGGTATTCAATACCCTGTAATCGCTATGGAGCATATGTATTTCGTCACCGATGATATACCCGATCTGGTAAATCGCCAAGAGCGCGTCCCGATGGTGCGCTGCCCACGTGATACTTTCTACTTGCGACAGGAAAAAAATGGGCTTTTAGTAGGTATCTACGAGCATGACTGTAAGACCTTTGGAATGGACGGTATCGATTCTGATTTTGTCAACGCACTTTGTCCCAATGATATTGAGCGACTATTGCCCAAAATGGAGCCTATCTTTGAGCGTCTGCCTTGTTTACAGGACGCTGGCATCAAGGCGATCGTCAACGGTCCGATCTCCTATGCTGCTGACGCAGGTCCACTAGTCGGCAAACAACCAGGCCTTCGCAATTGCTGGTCCATGAATGGTCTGCGCGTCGGTATTGGCGAAGGTGGTGGCTATGGCAAGATGCTGGCGCAGATGATGGTGCACGGTGAAACCGATTGGGATACCTGGCAACTTGATCCGCGGCGTATCACGAGCTTTGCCAATACCGAATACACGGCCTTGAAATCCATCGAAGATTACCAGCATGAGTTTCGTTGGCACTTGCCGCATGAAAATCGCCCTGCGGGCCGACCAGCAAAGGCATCGCCACTTTATCCCGTGCTTAAAGCAGCTGGAGCAGAATTTGGTGTCGTTAACGGCTGGGAAAGGACAAATTTCTACAAACCTGATCCCGGTTTTATCGAAAGCCACGGGTATACGTTTCAGAACTGGCATGGTGTGGTCAACGCAGAAATTGAGGCACTGACCAAATCTGTGGGTCTGGCAGAACTTTCGGGCTTCAACCATTACCGAATCAGCGGCGAGGGAGCATTGGATTGGCTTGGCGGCCTGACTTGCTCGCCAGTGTCCAGTAAAGTAGGCAAGGCGAGTTTATGTTATTTCCTCACCGACAAAGGTAACATATCCTGCGAGGCGACCATTGTGCCACTACCCAGTGGCGATATTTTCTATGGCTCTGCGGCCACTGCCGAATACCACGACATGGACTGGCTTACCGAACGTCTACCCCTTGAGTCTCAAATCTGCATCGAAAGTTGTACTAATACGCACACGATGCTGGTGATCGCAGGCCCGAAGACTCGCAACTTACTGGCGTCTGTGTCACCGCGAACAGAATGGGGGCAGACCGAATTTCCCTGGTTAAGCGCACAAGCTTGCTTCATTGGCCATGTTGAGGCGCTGGCCATCGCGATTAGCTACTCAGGCGAGCAGGCGTTTGAATTGCATATTCCAAACACGCAACTTTATGCTGCCTATGAAATTCTTGTTAAAGCAGGTGGTGTGTTTGGCCTGAATCATTTTGGGATGTATGCCATTGACTCCATGCGGCTGGAAAAAGGCCATGGTCATTGGAAAGCTGACTTCATCACCGAGTTCAATCCGATTGAATCTAGACTGGAACGTTTCGTTAATCTTGACAAAGGCTTTCCGGGTAAGGAAGGTTTACTCGCCCAAATGCAGCTGGGATGTCGCAAGCTCCGTGTCGTTTTGGCTATCGATAGTAGCGTTGCGCCAGGGCAACCTGGAGAAGGTGTCTTTCATGATGGCACCGCTATCGGTTCGATTACCTCCGCTTCCTGGGGTTACCGTACCAATCAGAACCTTGCCATGGCCTATGTTGCCCCTGATTATGCAGTCGAAGGCGGAGAGCTCGAAGTGTTGGTGCTCGGTAAAACTGTCAAAGCCACAGTGTGTCAACCCTGTCTTTACGATTCACGCAATCTTATTCCTCGAGGCGTTTCATAACCCATTTGATCTCGCAGAAAGTGGCAGTTCAAGTCCGCTTGCTTGTTATGTGAACACGCAGTCAGGTTCGTCGGTGCGTGTTTAATACTTGTTAGCTAGTGTCTGCTGTCGATTTGTCCGTTCTGGAGTTTTTCGGTATGACTCTAAAATAAGACTATCACCATCTATTTTTGATCAGCCCGCCGAAACGCACCTTGAACGATCCGATCGATCACCATCGCCACGAACAGGATCGCGAATCCGCCAAGTAAGCCAGGGCCCTTCGCAGCAAACTGTAGTGCTTCGAGTATGACTTGACCTAATCCACCGCCACCTATCAGCGAGATGATTACAACCATCGACAGGCACATCAATATCGTTTGATTGACCCCCGCCATAATCGATGGAAGTGCTAACGGTAACTCAACATCCTTTAGGAGTTGCCAACGGCTTGCACCGAACGCAACTGCAGCTTCCTTGATCGTGTCTGGTACGCCTCGCATACCAAGAGCGGTAAGTCGGATAACCGGTGGCATGCCAAAAATGATAGTGGCCAGAATTCCGGGGGGATTGCCGGTACCAAAGAATGCGATAATAGGTATTAGGTAGACGAATGCCGGCAGGGTTTGCATGAGATCAAGTATCGGTTCGGCCATCTTGTAGGCACGTTGCGATTTTCCAAACCAGATACCCAAGGGAATACCCATAATTACACATAATACAACTGCTGCACCTACAAGAGATACGGTTTCCATTGCTATCTCCCAGTACCCAAGAAATGCAATGTAGGCTAGTGCTGCTGCGGTAAAGATCGCCACCCGATGTCCGGCTGATCGCCATGCAACCACGAAGATCACCACCATGATAACTGGCCATGGTGTGCCGATTAGAGCAACAGATATAGCATCGAGTACCCGTCGTACCGTGAGAACTATCCCGTCAAATGCACCTGCTCCGGATCGCGCCGCGTCGTCAATCACAGCCTCCAGCCAGCGGGCAGTTCCTGAATAAATGTCGGGGTTAGCGGGAAACTCTGTGATCCAGCTAGCAACACCTTCGACAGTAAAGCGATAGACCGTTAAGGGAATAATGGCAAGACCCAGTGCGACACCCATCATCATATTGCGCGTGTCACGTCCATTAGGCACCAGTGCTGGAGCAATACGCCATCGCGAGTATTGTTTTTCGTAAATGACGTTGCCCCATAAAGCTTGCAAGACTCGAAGGACAAGAAGGGTGAGTAGTCCAATCAATAAGATCATACTGGCGTCACCGGCCGAGGCTTCTGCCGTCTCACGGCTGCGCTCTGCGGCTCGCATAAGGTTATTACCCAATTCTTCGAAGCGCGTACCGTCTTTTCCATTCGCAACCGCTTCTTTGGCGCGATCAAGAAACTGTTGTGCACGTGCTGCTTGGCCCTCTGCTCGATCCAGTGCGTCTGCACCAAGGTTTCCCCATGTTCCCCGACCGATCTGGACTAGTGCAATGACTTCAAGAACAAGAAACGCCCAGAATGATCCCCAAATGCCACGAGCGGCTGCCCAGAATGGTCCCCACGCAAATGCTGAGATATTGAAAACACGGGGAATTACTCCCGTGTGGTCATGAATTTTCTGGAAAGCTCTGGCGTAGTAAGCCGCGTTAGGACCAGCAAAGTCAGCAATAGATGCATCCAGTGCAACATGATCTACCTTTATATCCCGTACAGCCTTGCCTTGCGATTCAGTCGCTTTTGCAGATTCACCTTGCTCAACAGCGCTCATCAGCTCTCTCCCTGTATGCCGCGCAGTAGCGTTGTTTTGGATATCCAGCCTACATCCTGACCATTTTCGGTAACAAGCAGAGGACGCTCGGATTGTACCGAGATATTGATGAGTGAATCCAGATCGCTCTCACCGTCGACGCGTATGGCATCGCTTGTTGAATAGTGTTGGTTATTCTCCAGCGGTACCATAATCGACGTCGCTCGGACAAGCTTAAGTCTGGATATACCCTGTACAAATTCCTGAACGTATTCATCAGCAGGATTGGTCACGATTTGTTCCGGTGTACCGATTTGAACAATGACGCCATCTTTCATGATCGCTATTCTGTGGCCAATGCGAATGGCTTCGTCGAGATCATGAGTAATGAACAGGGTTGACTTGTTCAGATCACGTACCAGAGTCTTGAATTGATCTTGAAGCTGTAGTCGAATGAGAGGATCAAGCGCTGAGAAAGGTTCGTCCATTAACAGGATTTCAGGATCTGAAGCCAGAGCTCTAGCGATGCCAACGCGTTGTTGCATTCCGCCTGACAGCTCTTTTGGAAGTCTATCCTCGTAGCCTTCCAGATCCACGAGACTAAGGGTGTGGTCAGATATGGCCCATCGTTTTGACTTTGGAATTTTGCGAATTTCCAGTGGATAAGCGACGTTCTCACGTACAGATCTGTGCGGCATGAGTGCCATGTGCTGAAAAACCATACCAATGTGCTCAGAACGCATTCGCCTCAATTCCTTGGGTGACATAGCACTTACGTCTTCACCCAAGACCTTGATGGTACCGCTACTTGGTTCTATCAAACGGTTAACATGGCGGACCAAGGTTGATTTGCCCGATCCGCTTCAGAGAAACTGGAAATCTGCTTATGAGTGGAGGGACTCGACAAGCGATATCATTATCAATAACGAAAGTCAGTTCTATCTGGATGTACTGGGTTATGACGAAGAGTATCGAGATCAATGGACACCGTTTGAATTATTGAAGGACGCAACAGACAATGGCTACCTGGCCATCAATGCTGCTAAGGCTGATGTTCTTGCCAATGGGCCTATCGTTAACAGCTCTACTTTCGCAGATCAGGATTATCTCTCAGGTGTGCTGACAACATTCGGCAAGCACTCATTATCACCAGACAATTCTGCGAACGGCAAGATAGTCATAGAGCTGAGAGCTAAAATGCCGCGTGGCCAAGGCGTATTCCCTGCAGCCTGGCTCTATAACGATAGTTTTTTCAGGAACAACCCGGAAATCGATATTTTCGAGTATATCGGTCAGTCGCCGAATTTGGATGGCAGCTGGAAGATACCCGGTAGTCCGGAATGCGAGCAGCCATGTGTCGACGCGGGTAGAGAGAATTACAACACTTTTCATACCCAGTACCACGGTGTCTACATTTCGGATAAAGGCAAGTTTAAAGGCACAGGCAGTACCAGTGTCGATGATAACGGAGTCTCTACCGGTTCGATTTACACTAACCCCGATAACAATGTATGGTGGCGCGATACTTGGGATTGCACAATTGACTTTTCCGATAAATTCCATATTTACACACTGTAATGGTCTGCCGAGGAAATCGTCTGGTACATCGATGACATTGTTGTTTTTAGGCTCGACGAGCAGGCAGATAGCGGTGGTAATCTGCCGCGAGTAAACTTTGTGCCTAACGATACCCGATCCATGTATCTGACGCTAAATTTCGCATTGGGTAGTGTCAATAGCTACATTGGCGCACCTGACGACTATACCAAAGCCTCCATGGATGCAGGCGAATTACGCTATATCATTGACTATGTAAAAGTGTGGCAATGAAAGTGATATTGAGCAGGCTACTGAGAACGTGATGAATTTCAGGAATCGACATTCATAACAATAGCAGCGAGCCGCAGGGGCAAGATGCTCGTGGCTGCAGCTCTAGCAGTGCATGCACTTCAAAACCACGAGGCATCGTAGGCATCGTAGGCATTGTCCACCCGCAATGCACCGCTATAGAGTGTACTGAATTCGGAGCATGGCCAGCTACCGGTGTCTGCAGATGAAGTCGCGCTGCGCGATGCACCAATCAGGTAGGGGAGAGAATGCCAGTCCCAAAAGTGAGCGCCATTCCAAGAATTTGGGAAATGTGTTTTTACTTTCACGTTGATGGTAAGCCTCAGTCTGCCGAAACATAGTTAAATTAAGCGTCATCGAATTACGCAAGGATGCGTTTTGATGGAACTTCCACGACCAGACAAGATGTCTGGCGATGTTGCACCTGGTTATGAACGGCATAAGCTCGAGCAGACACTGCTGTACCAGCTGGTGGAGCAGTATTGGCCTGAGTTTCAGACACTGTTAAGCGAGACAGGTCATTTTCTACCCCGGCATGTTACGAGCGAATTTGACGATTACCTGGCGTGCGGTCGGCTGGAAAACGGTTTTCTACGCTTGGGCTGTCAGAGCTGCAGCCACGAGCATCTGGTAGCGATTAGTTGCCAACGTCGCAGCTTTTGCACCGGTTGTGGTACCAGACGCATGGTGGAGACGACTGCGCTTCTGGTAGATCATGTCCCGCCACACAGGCGTGTCTGTCAATGGGTACTCAGTTTCACGTATCCGCTGCTTTTCTTGTTGGCTAGCCAACCGCAAATTTCACCTGCTATTTATTGATGGTGTCTTTTCGCTCAAGAACATAAGCGGTCCATCACGCCCGTACCACACCGCGTAAGCGATTCTACTTTTTTTGAATTTGCCTGGGCGCCGGCTGGGCTAGATATATCTGTTCAGCCTGCTCAATACTCAGGTTCCACGGCAGTATCGCGTCGCAGTCCTTGGTAGACTTGGCATTGGGTATCTGTGCTAGAAGGCTGGTCATATAATGCAGTGGATTGTGCTTTTTGGCCTTTCTACTTTCCAGGATTCTATAAATGAGCGCACTGGCCTGAGCACCTGCTGTCGTATCGCAAAACATAATATTCTTATGAGCGATTGCGATAGTCTTCGCCACATGCTTGGTAGGTATGTTTGAGATCGGCTACCGTCCATCATCGCAATAGCGACGCAACCGCGCCTCGTGGTTGATCAAATAGGTCAGCGCCTCACGCGTTTTAGCGTGTCGCACGCCCAGTGTCTGTAATTGTTTGGCCCAATCCATAAACGTATTCCAGATGGGAACCGCCTCACTTTAGCGCCGTACATAACGTTGACCCGGTGGTAGATCGTGAATCTCTTTCTCTATCTTGTGGAGCCGTTTATAAAACGCGATGGCCGTGCTCGTGACCCACTCCTGCTGTGACTCTATTTTTTTGACAATAGGGGCTTTTTGCCCGGCCTAAACAAACTTTCTGCGTGAATGGTCATTGCATTAAACAGTTTTAAGTTCGTTCCTCACAAAGATGACGTTGAAGCCTGGCGCTGCATCGACAACCAGATGCACTTTTAAGTGTTCCAGCAAACTGGAGGCGACAGCAGAGCCTTTCGAGACCTTGTAATCGATTAGCACCACGGGTGTTTCCAGTGCACCACCTCGACGGATCTTTGAATACCGGTTCTGACAATCACCGGGTTTTTACATGTGGGTCGCAATGATTACTGCATCGGCCCGATACTGCCTTCAATCTGTAATTAGTGACGCCCTGACGTTCAAGCATGAGTTTGGCGGCTTCCGCACCTGTCATGATTGCCTGCGTGCCTACAGTTACATACTTTGCAAACGTGCGCTTCACTATCATGGCGGCCAGGCCGAACAGGACCATCCCCGGTGGCATCACCATCAACATGTAGTTGATATCAAAGACCATCATGGTCCGATTCGCTCATTTGGCAATTTTTATCGTAAAGCCATGTTCGCGCCATTTCAGCTTTGATTTGTGAATATTTATGGGGGTTTAAGTTGAAGCTGTGGCAATTGCTTGTATTCAGTGCCGCCACGGTGTAACTTGGAAAAGGGTGAAATCCACCATTCCAGCTTGATGGGTAAAAACACGCTATTATTAGGGGCTTTTAAGCTGCCATGAAGTCGCTCAGACAGTTTTTTACGGTGGAATCATGGTAGGTTTTAATCAAACGCGTGCAGTAAGCAGAGTGGATCTGCAACGTTGGTCACCAACTTATATCGGAGAGAACCATGAAACGAACACTGAGTAGCTTGCTTTTGGGGCTAACCTTGTCATTACTGGCTGTGTTTGGTAACGCACATGCAGATGACAGATACGGTCAGCAAAAAGTGGTTTACCACATCAATTACAACGGCGGTGAAGATGACAAAGCCTATCGTGGTGCGATGCGCAATATCCAGAATCATATCAACGCGGTGGGTGTTGAAAACATAGAGGTTAAAGTAGTGTTGCATGGCAATGGGGTTGGCATGCTCATGAGTGCAGTAAAGAATGAGGCGTTGCAAAGCCAGGTCCTGAATCTCAAGAGCCAGAATGTTGAAATGCATGTGTGCAATAACACGTTGAACGGCAGAAAGATCAGCTACCAGAACGATCTGTTTGATGTGTACGAAGAGGATATTGTTCCTAGTGGCGTCGCCGAGCTTTCGTATCTTCAGCAGCAAGGTTATACGTACATCAAACCTTGAATGCTGAGTAGCGTGTAGGGGAGCAACTCTTTGAATAGTCGTAGTAAAAAACGACTTATTCAAGTTCATCGGATTTCAAATCGCCTGATTATACCGGACAGGTGAGGCGTCATGAAAGCTCGTGCTTATAGCCAACGATTGGTTGCCATTTTGTTTGCTGATGTCGTAGGCTATAGCAGACTGACTGGCGAAGATGAAATAAGAACCGATCGAATAGTCAATGAGTACTTTCAGCTCATTAGTAAAATCGCAGTATCTCACAATGGACGTGTTGTGCAGATTGCCGGCGACTCCCTGCTATCGGAATTTACCACTGCGACCAACGCTCTGGCGTGCGGGCTTGATGTGCTTGAGCAATTAGCCATCAAGAATGAAAAACACGCAGAATCCAAACAGGTTCAATTCAGAATTGGCATCAACCTGGGCGAAGTCAATTGCGACGAAGACCGAATATTCGGCGACAGTATCAACATTGCAGCCCGATTGGAAAGCTTGGCAGAGCCAGGCGGAATATGTGTTTCGGAGGGGGTACGCACTGCAGTAGGAAACAAGATATCCGTCGACTATGAATTTCTTGGTGAACAATATGTCAAGAACATTAGTGAGCCAATACGCCCTTATCATGTCTTCGACCGTGCCAGTACCAGAAAATCTGAAAAAGCCCAGCGCTTGTCCATCAGACGGAATCTGACACCGGCAGTCGTTGTGGCTGCGTTGGCTGTCTTCATCGCTGGTGGCGTGTTGTCTATTAATCTCTGGGACCGTTTTTTTGCTCGCGATACGGCCAAAGCAATAGAGATAAGCCGACCATCGATTGCTGTTTTACCCTTCGACAACCTTGGCGACGACAAAGAGCAAGATCAATTCAGTGATGGATTGACCAATGATGTCATTACAGATCTTTCAAAGTTTTCGGGTTTGTTTGTTATTGCTGCAAATTCGACATTTCACTACAAGAACAAGCCAACCAAAATTCAGGTCGTAGCCAAAGAACTGAATGTCAGATATGTACTTGAAGGCAGTGTTCAACGAATAGACGATAACTTGCGTATTAACGCTCAGTTGATCGAGGCGGAAAACGGGCATCACATCTGGGCTGAGAAATATGATCGAAAAACGGATGATTTTTTTATTATACAAAATGATATAGCTGAAAAAATTGTTGCTGCTATTGGCCCCATAAGTGGTGCTCAGGGCACACTTCGAAAATCCGAATTAACTCGTATGCAGCAAATACCAACGGTCAACCTGTCCGCTTATGAGCATTATCTGAAAGGAATTGTTCACTATGAAAAGTTTAATTCCGGTGATAATTTAATTGCCCGTGAACAGTTCAGCAAAGCCATTGAACTCGATCCTGGTTATTCTCAGGCTTTGGCAAGAATGGCCTGGACCTATATTCAGGAGAGTTGGAGTGGCTGGAGTGAAGACTCTGAAACATCGATTAATCAGGCAAAAATACTAGCGCTTCGGGCAATAGACGCTGATGCTCACGAGGCAGAGGCGTATAAGTCTTACGGTTCGGTCTTGCTTTTTTCAAGGCAGCACGAGGGCGCAGTAAGGAACCTGCGTAAAGCGCTGGAACTGAATCCGAACAATGCAGATAATATAATGTATCTTGGTTGGGT
Source organism: Granulosicoccus sp. (assembly GCA_045106195.1). Classification (GTDB taxonomy): domain Bacteria; phylum Pseudomonadota; class Gammaproteobacteria; order Granulosicoccales; family Granulosicoccaceae; genus Granulosicoccus. Next base: position 110,850 of record JBGCEH010000009.1, on the reverse strand, counting down.
GATGACATATTCCGGTCAACCTGAGGAAGGGCTGGCCATGATGAGCGAGGCCCTTCTCAGAAATCCGTTTTACCCTGGGTGGTATTACTGGGACCTTGCATGGGGTAGCTTTGTGTTAAGGGACTATGAGGACGCAATTCGGACGCTGGAAAAGCGAGAACCCAAATCAAATTTCACCCACTTGCTGCTGGCTGTTAACTACCAGAAAGTGGGGAGAGAAAACGAGGCTATTAATTCAATGAAGATATTTCGGGAATTAGAGCCCCGCTATTCGGTGGCATCAGCAGCCAAACAAGAACCATTTAAATACAAGGAGGATTTAACTCACTATCTTGACGCTTTGCGTAGGGTTGGATTACCGGAACAATAGTTGCCGTTGCATCCGGGATTGCTGTCGGCGGGCGAATAGCGACTTTGATACGGTAACGTCTACCAGAGTATCCTGTGAGCAGACGGATACTTTTGATGAGCTGTGAGTGAGCTTACGTGGTCATTTCAGCGTGTTAAAGGATTGGCAAGATCAAGGCGGGTAGGTCGGGACTCTGGCGCTGTACTGTCCCCGCTGTCCTCGTCGCTTACATACAGGAGATTTCCATCAACCCTGAAAATGTCGTAACTTATTGTTGGTAGCCCCAGACAGGTTGTGACATCCTGACTAACCCCCTCTTGCCAGTTGGCCCGTCCGCACACTTCGTTGATATTGGCATTATTAATCACGTTAGTACCGAAGTACGTGACAGTTGCCGATCGAAGCGTGATATTGACTTCGGTTGCCGCGGGTCCAGTTGCCTGTGGCACTGCGTCACCTGTCGTATACGTCCCTGAAGTGTTTAAGGCAATAGCCCGTGTGATGCAACTTGTATCACTTATGAATGTGTCGTTTTGCAGTCGGACAGTATTGCCAGCAATCGTGTAGGTATCAATTTCTCCGTTACCATCATTGTTAACTACACAAGAAGAAACCCAGGTTCCATTCAGTTCGTTGGCGCTAATCACATTTATCTGCACCTCCTCACTGTCGCTGCAGGCAACGATTGAGAGTAAGAGCAATCCGTATGTGGCAAGCCTGCCGACTGTTTTTCGGTACATCATCAATTTTCTTCCATTTTAATGAATGATTGATTTTAGTCTATTCCTTACATCTGTGCCGCGTTGAGGCACTTCTTCATGCTCCCGGAGAGACATGTGAAAGCCTTATTTATCGTCCTGCGGCTCTTCATAGTGGCACACTGGCCAACCTTTTGTGCATTTTCACGCACTGTTTATTGATGGTGTCTTTTCGCCCAAGAGCAATGCAGATCTGAGATTTCACCGGGCCAATGCCCCCACGTCCAAAGAGCTCAACGCGTTGGTAGCTACGATCAGCGAGCGAGTTGCCCGGCGCATGGAACGTCGGGGGCGCCCAGACAGGGATGGTTGGCCCGAGATGAGCACAGTGATCACCTGAACTTGGCATTGGACGATGAGGAGGGTGCAAATTCATAACACGGAATTTCTATAAATGCAGCTCTGGTCAATCCATTTTCAGGTATACATATCACCCCAATGAATGCCCATTAACGATCATTGTGATTCTGTTGCCAGACATTTGCCTAGCTTATGAAGCTTTTTTTCCAGAAATATTCTATTGGCGCTATTTTGGGAGAGTTGTATAGCCATTTGGTACGCTTTTTTTGCTTCAGCAATCTGACCCAAATGACTCTGTATTCCAGCATAGGCGGCATAATATGGCTGAAACGTTTTCAAGTCATTTTCCAGTGCTTTAATTTTACTTAATGCCAATTCGGGTTGCCCAACCTCGGCCACGACTATCGCCCAGTTAAGTGCGACGATCGGCGTGGGTTCGTGCACCCATAGCGATCCATACAACAGTGATATTTGCTTCCAATCGGGAGTATTTCCCATCATATGGCAATCTGCAATAGCTGCCTTGATTTGATACGGGCCAGGACGACCTCGCAAGACGGCCTGAGACATAATATTACGTGCTTCTTCAACTTTGTGCATATCCCACTGGGAGCGATCTTGCTCAGCCGGTGGCACCGTTGCTCCATCGGTTCCAATGCGTGCAATTCTTCTGGCATCGGTTAACAATAAAAGCGCCAGGGAACCTTCGATTTCCGGATCATCTGGACGCAATCTGTCCAGCAGACGCAACAGATAAATTGCTTCTGCGCAAAGATCTCTTTCGCTATCGTCCTCATTTACATATCCCGTTGTAAAGATCAGGTAGATAGTGGATAAAACAGAATCCAGTCTCGCAGGCCAACTGCTTTGATCTGGTATTTCAAAATCAATATCTGCCTCTCGAAGTTTCTCTTTGGCGCGTGAAATGCGCTGACCCATAGTTTTCTCTTTGTCTAGAAAGGCCTCTGAAATTTCTTTGGTGGTCAAATGACAGATCGTACGCAACGTCAGACCAATACGCGATTTTTCCTCAAGTAGTGGATGACAGCACGTAAAGATCAACCGAAGACGCTCATCCGGAATAGGTTCCTCATCGATCGTTTCAAAGTGTGTCGCGCTCAGTATCATAAGTTGGTCGAACTTTCTTCGATCGCGCTGTACAGCTCGCGCTCTGTCAATTCCCTTGTTTAGTGCTACTTTCATAAGCCAGCCAACGGGTGAAATTGGAAGCCCATTTCGACCCCAATGCGACATGGCTGATATGGAAGCCTCTTGCAGCGCGTCCTCAGCGACCTGAAAATCTCCTAGCCGAGACACGAGACCTGCGACAAGCCGCCCCCGATCGCATCGTAGAACCTCTTCGATGGCCTTATTGATTGCGATGGGGGTAGTGACTGTCATGACTTAGCCAGCTGGGTTGTAGTCCATCATGGCGCGAACTTCTATGGTTCCGAATGAGGCGGAAGGAATCAGTTCAGCATATTTAATAGCGCTTTCTACATCTGGTACATCGACAACGTAGTAACCACCCAAGTATTCACGGGTTTCGGCAAAGGGTCCATCCATAGTCTCAGTTTTTCCGGCTTTGATACGAACAGATGTTGCTGTTTGTGGTTCGTTCAGGCTTTCCCCGTCAATTAGAACACCATCACCCTTCATTTTTTCGTTGGCGGCAAAAAAACCGGCCATCATGGATTCAAATTCAACCGTGCCAAAGGCTGGCTGCTGTTCCGGGTTGTTGTAAATTAGTAGCATGTATTTCATCGGTAGATCCTCGTTTAGGAATTTTTAGTATAAATATGTATGCAAATTATCCAATTTCACAATAAGGGTGTCAAAAAGTAATTGAATTCACGGCGATACATACCATGAAGTTCAATGTGGCAAGCATATTCGACCCATTTCCTACATATCGCAATACGTGTGCTGCATTGTCCACCTTCAAACCGAATGGATGTGCGATTCGTCCCAAAAGCAGTAGTGCACCGCCAAAATAAAGATAAATGCTCGATGCCCCCACTCCCTCAGAGATCATCATCAGTATTAATAAAAAACAACTCCACTCGGCACAGTTACCGTGTTGACGAATACGAAGCAGCAAATCGGCGTTACCGCCATCACCAATGGATTGAGCAAGAGCGTTGCGTTTCGAGGTTACGCGCATCCACAGAACCATGTATATGACAGCGACGGGCAGAGCGAATATCGGGGTTACGGTGAGGATCATGGAAGTGTCCTTTGTTGTGGTTGGTACCCTTAGGACGACAGTCGATACTTCTTTTCTACATCGTGAGACAAATTTTTCTTCAGTTTACTTATTGTTTTCGCTCGGTAAGCAACAAAATCTTTGTATCTTGCTGATTAAATTAACAATATTGGAGCTGAAAAAAGTTGTATTTTTTAGCGTAAAAGTGGTTTCAGACACTTGGTGCTGGTAAATCTGCGTGGTATTGATTGATTTACCAAGTACTCCAGGCAGAACAGCGACAGTTCCGGCGTTTTGTTCACCTTACTGAGAACACTGTGCATCTTGGAAGCCATGCTTGGTCATTCCGAAACCAGGAGGCTAATGTACGATTCGCGGGGAACTCACTGGTAAGATGCGATCTGTTTTCACTTGTTTGCCACGTGGACTTGGTATTGAAGAGGGAGCAACTACATCGCAGTCTTAGCCTTTTTCCGAAAGATCTCGTTGCAGGGTGTAGCCGACATATGATGCCTCATAGCACAGTTTTAATTCAGCCATGAGAAACGCTGTGTGCAATTATTTCAGTTTACCCAGCAAGTCCTTGACCGTGTGGGTCGCCTGATCACCTCGCCCGTCTTGGTCTACAGGGCACGTCCGTGGTATTGCGTATCACCGACGTCCAGACCGATATAGATAAGACGGTTGTCCATAGACACCTTCGATTGTAGTTTGCCGTGATAAGAAATACCTCGAAGATAGCAATTCACCAATTTGGGTAGTTTGGATTAGGGTGGGGCGTCTATATCTTCTATCCCTATACACCGACTTACGTTAATCAACCGTGAGGTGATACGAGTTTGTCATCGTTTAAAATATGAATTGGCCTTACTGCAAAAACTAACCTAACTAAAACATCGACTACTAACCGTTTGTAGTGTGGATTTGTAAAAAAACATAGAGTAACGTTTTTACACGACAGAATTATTATGTCACAAACACTCATGGAGTATTCGTTATGCGCTTTCTTACAGATGTCAGTCTACTGGAGTTAACTAATATCGTTTCCAGCATTGAGGAGGATGAGCGTTCTGCATTGCAACTCTTTGCGAAGCCAAGAACATTTTTCCGGAATCATGGAATCTGCATTCCGATGGACGCAGCGATCAGCATCGTGCATCGCGAAGAGCTACGGGCGATACTTCATACGCCTGGACGTTTTCTTCAATTCAGGAAAGAGGCAGAGGAGCTGGAAGATTCAGTAACTATTCATGTGACGAGGCCAGTTGCTGCTTATTGCGGAAAAATAACCATTAAGTGTCCGAAAAAAAATCAGAGCCAGTCAGCTGAGTTATCCGACAGAATCATATCTGAAGTGAGTATTTCAGAGGTTTTAAGTCTGATACATACTGTAGAGCAGTCTGATACCAGTCCAGACGATATATCGCAACTTTCCAAACATCCTACGCGTTTCTTCAACCAGCGTGGCTTAGTTGTCCCTTCAGATGTTAGGCTTGAAATCATTGATACTAACGAGATGCTCGCCCAACTCGATACTGAGCGGGGAATAGACAGCTTTCTCGATTCAGAAGAACGTGAACCTTTAGTGGCCGCATTGGCCCATGTTACTGGTGGAGCGATGCATTGCAAGAAGATCAAATACAACTGTGTTAAAGACTAGGAAATTAATGTTGGTTTGTCACAATCTTGCCGTAAAAGGAATTTCATGTTTTCTGCACTAGCGGTAATCTTTTAGTCAGAGAGGATTCAACTGACAAAGCCGTGGTGATCGACGGTAAGATGAACACCGTTGTGTAAAAAAACCAGAACGGAGAGAAAAAGTTTCATCGAATGGCATGCGGTAAACCTCTGTAGAGGGGGTAATAGCGAAATTGTTGAACCTAGAAGTGCACAGAGTCTACACTTGTAGAATAGGTACCGCCTCAGTGCCTGTACGTGTAGAGCGAAAAGCGTGATGCAGTGATTCTCCGTGTCAAGAGGCTGTTTACTGGTACATACCTGGAACAAGTACGTTTGATTCGTCTGCTATTACATTGTCAGTTTCACCTTTTTCAGGTATGTGTTAAGCTTTCATCATACAAAATTTCTCGCAATGCCCACCGTCGTCGGATGTCAGAGAATCCCTGAGGATCAAATGGTGTCGTTGTCTAATTGCGACAACAACCTTGCACGATCTTATCAAACGCAATGATTTCTAGTGCTTTTTTCAAGCGGGTGGGCATCTGGGTTTATTGGTTTTGAGGGAGCCAACGCTCACGCGATTATCCTGGGCGCTACTGAATCAAGTGCATCGCACAAACAAAAAGTCGATGATTCGAGTGACTGAATTTTATCGCTATCAAATAGAACGCAAGAGGGTCTGGATGCTGACATTGAGCAGCTAGAAAATACCAGCCTCACTACTAATCAGCTAGTCCACCTGCAAGGTAGTGCAAATATCCATGCCCGGAAAAGCTCCTGGCGCTCCTGCATTGTTTTTAATCAATCGGTCGAATGAACGAGAAGTGTGGTGGGTCTTTTCCGGTATGGATTTTCAATGGGAGGGGATGGGCAAACCATTGCTAGAGAATCCGGTCACACGAACAAAATAATCGTGAAGGTCGGAAAGTTGCTGCTATCGTCAACAATTAGCTGTCTGGGACTTAGTTTTAGTTATCAGCTGGCAACACTACAGAGAAATGATGCTAGCCACCTGGATTGGGGTTAGGATCTGGTGATATGACGTCGGAGCTTGTATTCACCAGCACATTATAATTGGCAGAGCCGCTTTTTATACCGACACCGATTGACCACCTGCCGCTGGTTTGCGCCGTAGTCGATACCATCGCCGGCAAGCCGCCTTTCGTATCCCTAGCGACTTGTATATTGTTTTCATCACGCAAGTAGATTCTGACATAAGCGGATGGATCGTCCCATGTCACGACGCTTTCGATCAGTTCGCCGGCATTAACGTCGAATCGAAATACCTGCCATGCATCTTCGGTAGTTGAGCCGCTGGATGAGAATTCGAAGTCTGCCACTGGCTCTGGCGTCGGCTCTGGTGGCATGACGTCGGAGCTTGTATTCACCCGCACCGTGTAGCTGGCAGAGCCGCTTTTTATACCCACACCGATTGACCAGGTCCCGCTGGTTTGTGCCGTAGTCGATACCATTGCCGGCAAGTCACCATTCGTATCTCTGGTGATTTGTATATTATTTTCATCACGCAAGTAGATTCTGACATAAGCGGATGGATCATCCCATGTCACGACGCTTTCGATCAGTTCGCCGGCATTAACGTCGAATCGAAATACTTGCCATGCATCTTCGATGGATGAGCCGCTGGATGAGAATTCGAAGTCTGCCACTGGCTCAGGCGTTGGCTCTGGTTGTGGATTTGGATTCGGGTTACTTGGTGGCGAATAGGAAGATATCTCGCACCGTGCAGTGCTATCAAGTTTTGGATCACCAATCAAATTAGTACCGCAGTTTACGTTGGAATCAATCACGCCATAGGCTTGATTCTCACCGTTGCCGTAACGCACAGCGGTACGACCAGACACGTCGCACTGTGATCCATCATTGGCACAAAATTGCCAGCTGGGCAAAGGGTCATCGGGCGCTGTGCCATTGTTACGTTCATCACCGCTTAGGCGGCCATCGAGATCTTCATCTAAGCCGAGTCGATACTCTACACCGCGTGGCACTAAGATAAAAGTTATGCTTTCACTTATGCCCGATTCAAGTTCATCGCGACTTACCACTTGATTGAGGCGATCAGATTGAAATTCGTTATTACCAATATATGCAAAACCGCGATGTTCACCGTTATATAAACCATGGGCAGCCATGCCTACGTTTCCTGAGTTAGCGATGTTAATCAGTGTCGTTAATCGGTTGCGGCTTGCAGAGCTTGGGCTTGATCTGAGCGTGACTTGCTGCCCTACACCTGCGTGTGAGTCTCTGGAAAATCCACTAATCTGCGGCAGCGGCCCTTCAATAGATAACTGATACGCAAAAACATGCGTTCCACTTTCGGTGTTTAAATCAAAGTTACGTGTGCGGTGTTGGAACTCTGAGCTCTGTGAGCCGTCTGGTCTGAATCCAAAACCCGCAGTTGAGCCATCGGTGCTGTTCCAAAACAAACCTATGCGATCATAAAATCCACTGAAGGTTTCCGCTAGCAGGGGTTGATCGACTATAAAGCTTCGACTGACATTTCCTATATCACCACGGCTGCGTGGTCCTAGGTGGCAGTTGCCGCAGGTTGAAGAGGTATTGATGCCTGATTGAAATGATCGTAAGCCGTCCTGCGCATTACCAAAACCACGTATTGTACCGTTCGCACCGGGTAGTGGTACAAGAGTAGATAAGGTGTTATCTATATTACGATTGGGGTTAGGCCCAAAGTGAATGGTATCAAGGTAAGCTTCTAGCTCACTCATTGAAAATTCATCTAGCGGCTCGCTTAGACCTTGCAAGTTTTCATAAGTGATAGCGAAATCAAAAATGGTCTCTCGGTCACCGCGGTGGTGTAACCCAGGTGCGCCAATGATATCTTGAAGTGATTGAGTTTTAAGTGGCCCTTTCATTGGGTGAAACTCAAAACCTCTGCGTGAGGTCATTGAGCCTGCCGGGTTGCCTAGATCCCACGACAATCTATCTGTACGTGCATCAACGTGGCATGAAGCACAAGACGCTTGCCCGAGACCTGACGTTGCGTGGGTATCGTACAAATGTCTACGACCATTTTTAATGCTACTTGGTGTAGGATCAAAAAATGAGGTGCGGTTAATTTCAGAGTTATTTCTAAGCGAAATTACAGAAACAGAACCACCAAACCGGTTCAATACATAACCACGGCTACGGGCATCGTCTAATGCAATACCAGTGGGGCCTTGCCCTACTTCTATGCGACCAAGCCTTGCACCTGAAGGGCTTACCGCCACAATATTATTGGACCCCATTCCTGCAATGTACGCTTGTGTACCGGTGCTGTTCCATGCAATGGCTCGTGGATCACCCACAGATTGGTCGCGCACTGATTGCGCCACGCTGGTTTGGTTATAGTTTAAGTGCGGGTTGAGATCATTGATTGAAGCGTTACCGCCATTGGCACCAAACGACCCCATGTGCACACGTACAAAACGACTTTTTAAATTAGGTTCAAAGCGCACTTCATTGGTCGATTCTGTTCCTACCACAGTCACTGCACCTGAAGCTGGGTTAACATCAAGTGCCATCACCATATTCATTAAGCGCGTTTGGTAGCGTACTGAAAATGAGTTGGCATCTATAATCGCAACATCTCTATCGGGTAGATCCCATCCTTCTACTCGATCAGATAAAAACGATAAGTTGCCGGTGACAAGCTCTGTCCAGTTACCGTTATTATCATCAAACCAATTGCCGTTATTGTCCTTACGAACAATTACACCGACCGGTGGTGGCGACGCATTGCTGGAACTCATTGGCGGATTAAATCGATTACCATCATTAGGCGGTGGTGTCTCACCGCCATAAGGTCCTTGCGATGCACCTGCCGCATCGCGTATACGATCATCAATGCGTTTACCACCAGGCATTAGTGTGGTGCCATTACCTGACTCAAAAATAGCTAGATAAACAGAGTTACCATCAGGGCTTTTTGCCAACGCCCGCGGGTCTTCACCTAGAATGGTGATATCAGTAGGATCTTCATTAGGGTTGTCTACATTAAAAACCTGTAGCAAGTTGTCTTGTGAAGCACTGATAAAAGCTCGTTCAGGGCTGCCGGCAAAAATAACATCAGCCGGTTCATCTGCTGTTTGCAGTGTGTTCACCACAATACCGGTGTTTAAGTTAACAATGCTTACCGTATCTGAAACATGATTAACGACCCACGCTTCTGATTCTGACCGGGCGCGTACAGTGACAGGTTCAAGCCCCACCGGAATCGAATTAGTCAGTACCGCACTGCCGCCGGATACATCAAACACCATTAAGGTAGCCGCCGCTGTGTTCACAGCCAACAAGGTATTTTTACTAGGGGTGAGATCTAACGGATGAACGTGAGGGGATTCGAAGTTTACGAAAGCCATCGGCTCAAAACCATCATCTGCGGCGGGCAACTGCTGGGCATTGACGGTATGGGCCGACAGCAGCAGTGCCAGCGATGAAAATACTTTTATAACTATAGTTTTACATTTTGGCATAATAAAAAAACTTTATGTACGTCAACAAGTGATGGTAGGTATGAGTCATACCGTGATTCTCTGATACAGTCTGCGCTGTAGATGTAAAGGTAGCACCCAAGCAGGCCAGATGTGAACCATAGTTGCATAGAATGGCCACATCACAGCACAAAAAGCTCAGGAAGCAGAACTCAGCAGTCTACGTCATCACACTATGGCACCTGATCAATCGCCACTGCACGGCCTTAGGCGAGCGCCAAAGCCATCGCTGCTCTTTACAGTCTGAATGAAACTGCAAAGGTCAATCAGCAGGGGCCCTTTCAATCTCTATCCTGTTCTCTCGTTCGCATCCATTGATATGATAGCGAATTCATTGCTTCCCACAACGTACTAGGCTGCTGCAACAATCAGCGCGCTGACCGTTACAGGTGCAAACTGTATCACCCGATTTTTGCACAGTGCGCAAATACAGTCGTTATCAGCGATCTGTATCAAATTCAGAAAAATCCACACCTCGTTCTGTTGAGTAAGCTCGCATGCTACGCGTCTTTTCTATTGAGCTTGTCAAATGTCCGGCCACGGATCGCAACAGGCTGGACGCTATCATGCCATCGTTTTCAATTACAGCCATGAGCTCGGATGCCCCTATGCGTAAAAACAGGCATTCATCCTTAGCGACAAGATCCAACGTTCGTGGTGTTTTCAATATGATGGACAAGTCACCGATCAAGCGTCCAGGTAAAATGTCGGATATCAATCTTTTATGCCCCTCATCTGTTTGCCATAGTAGTCCAGCCGAACCTTTGATGCACAGATAAGCAGCATCGGCTTCTTCGTTAACCGAAAAAATGGTCTGTCCGGGTTTAGCCTTGTACCACTGTGAGCCAAATGCGAGTAGTCGTTGCTGTTTGCGATCGAGTACACTGAACAATTCGGTTTTCGCTATTTCCGCAATCTTGCGGTTGAGATCCTGTCGAGCATCGGTATCCTCCACGGCGTCCTGCTCTGCGCCGCCGTCTATTCGCCCGTTTACAATTTCTATAAATAAATCGTATTTCTCAGGGTTTATAATATTTTTTTCAATAAATATCTTGGTTGTATCAGGCATCAGACGGCTAATGCGCTCTCTCATTTGATCACGTGCTTCGCTATCATGGCTGGCAAGCGAATTAGCGAGAATCAGAATATCCGGTTTCTTGATTCCAGCGCGACTGAAAGCTATACGCTCTCTGAACACAGCAGGTATGTTCTCGCCACCAGATGAGGTCACCAGATCGTAAATGGATTCTGCAGCCAGACGACGTAGATTATGTTTACTGAAAACATCGACAATAATATCTTCAATCATTTTTTCACGTGCGCCTGCTACACTGAAAATTCGACCGAACAGGGCATTGCCAAGTACAGTCATCGCTGGGATATACTTATCCGGATTGAGTGTTTCGAATAATCCGTTCAGTCCCTGTATCATTTGAGCAGCACGTGCCTTACGTATCTGCAAAATGCGTTCCTTGAACTGATCACTGAATGCCGGTCCCATCTGTTCAGACGAGAACGCAAATGGCACCGTCAATATCAATGCGTAATCCTCTGCAGGTAAAGCGTCGTCCCCCGAGTTGCGACGGTTGATGATGATCGCGCTCAGTCGTTGATACAGTTCTTCTTCCATATTCAGGCGCCGAAACAATGGGTGATCTGTGCCATCACTTCCAAAGGTCGCGGTCATATTCTCTATCAGATCGACGGACATCTGCATAAGTTCATCGGCAATACCTTGCTCGCGCAACATAGCAACAAAGTTGGCTTCCTGAGCGAGAGACTCTTGTGTCAACATGCGTGTGGGCAATGCATAGAGCAGGTTGCTGCCCAAAGGTGATACCGGGTTGAATTTGTCTGGATGAAAACGATGGACAATCTCGTCAAGACCCTCGTCGACAAGTCGTTGTGCGATCTCGGGCCGCAACCGGACGATAGCGTCAGTCAACTGTTGATGTCCATGCTGATCAATACGCGAGCGCAATGCGCGTCGCACCATGAAATCATCTATTCCCATTGCCTGAACCAGCTCAAACCACCAATCGCGAATATCCTCTGATGATTGTAGACCGGCTATGGCGGGGTTGATCCAGTCGGCATCAAGCACATCTGTGCTGTTTCCTGATTGCGCTGCTTTGTGTTGAAATCCGCTGATATCCGGATCAATGTTCTTCTCATCAACAGGCCGCGTCTTAAAGGGCATCAGAACATTCTCGCCCAGTGTGCCCTGCAGAATATGCGGGTTGGAATGCGCGTATCCGATACAATTGGAGAGGGTCTCCTGATGAACGGAGTTCAGTTCGCGTCCGGCGACTCTGACACTGCCTCGTTGTGGTAGAACCTCACGCGTCAGTAAATCAGCAAAGGCCAGACCGGCATTCTCGTTATCAGTCTTGATGGCAACACGCGCACCTTGAGGTATTGTCAGGCTGATATCCTCCAATATGATTTGACCATCTTCATCACGGACGGTTACATCGAGAATTTCGATAGCGCCTTTCAAGTTGACTGGTCCATCAGGAGAGCCTTCGAACAGGCTATCGTCAACCAGGGCGCTCGTAGCAAACCGTTCGGTGACAACTTCCCAGCGAAGAGCGACGTCCTGTGTTGTGTTGTAGAAAGTGAGTAGCTCTTTCCAGGGCGATGACATGTCTTTGAACGCAGCCAGTGCAGCCACCAGCGCTCCGACAGTAATGTGGCCCATGATGGCCAGATAGCCGCCTACCGAGTAGAAGAAAAAAGGAGTTAACTGATTAATGAAGTTGTTCAGAAATTTCATGAAGAATTTTTTCTGATAAATTTCAAAGCGAATGTCGTACAAATTTCCCAGTCGACTGGAGAACAGGGACATTCTGTATCTCAATCCTCCGTTGGTGCGGATATCGCTAACGCCAGCAGCCGTCTCCCCGATGTCGGCAGCAAGCCTTCGCACTTCCTGAATTCGTTCCTTGTTCAGCAGATTTATCTTTCTCTGCAAGATGGGAATAATCCAGGCTTGCAATGGTATCAATGCAATGGCGGCCAAGCCAAACCAGACACTTTGAGCGAAAAGGAAAATCAGAATCGTAATCATCTGACCAGCCTGAAGTATCGGCTGTGACAACATGTCACCCATGATTCCACCCAAAGGCTCAGCCTCTGAGGTTACCATTGACACCAGTTCACCCTGGCTTGTGTTTCGGAAATAGGGTTTTGGAAAACGCAGTATTCTTGTCAGAAGCTGATAACGAAATCGTCGTAACAATCGTTCGGCCAGCACACCTTTCATAGTATTAAGCCGCATCTTTAACAAACCGTTAACCAGTACGGCTAACAGAAAGCCGGTGCACAGCAGCAATAGAAACTGAACCTGAGTCAGTGTAATCCCAAGGATTTGTACACTTTCGCTAGAACCACTGATAGCGTCATTGATGATTCGCTTGGGAAGTTCCAGAGAGACATACAAAATCGGGAAAGTCAGCAGCGTCACCAGTAATAGTATGATCTGGTCTCTCTTGGAATGCTTCCAGATGAATGTAAATATGCTCTTTTCCATATACAGCTCATTAGCGATTGGCTTTCTATGACGAGTACGATACAGGGTTCAGTTTTTTCTGTGTATCCTGAATCAGTTTTACGTTACCGACAACTGTTATTTAGGCGGATACGACGAGATGGTTGAGATTTCGGTGACGTTGCTATCTACCTGAATTTTTATTCAAAAGGTTTAATGAAATCTTCAATTAGTTTATTGTGTTCCGATCAGGCCGCCTCAAGGCATGTGAACCTACAGGAGAAAGTATGAACAAGATGTTGAGCAGGCTCGGTATGACCACGCTTTTAACCAGCGCTGTTGCTGTATCTACACTCGCAAGTGCTGAAACGCGCATCACCTACAAGTCGGCAAAATCCACCTCGTCCTATTATCAGATGGGTGTGCAGATTTCCGAGGCAATGAAAGCAGGCTCTAACGGCGATATCATCGTGACGGTGGAGGAGAGCCAGGGCTCGGTTCAAAACGTCATGGAAGTCAGAGCACGCGGTGCTGACTATGTGTTTACCACACCTCCCGTTCTGGTAAAACTTGCGCAGGGCGGCAAGGCGATGTTCGAGGGAAAGGGTGATCCAAAATTTGACGACATCAGGGCCTTGTTCCCGATTCCATCACTCACCATGCATTTTGTCATGGGGGCTGAAAGCGGCATAACTGATTTTGCAGGTATGGAAGGTAAGAAGATTTTGCTCGGTAAAGGCTCATTCGGCGCTACAGAGGGAACAAAGTATCTGACACTTTTCGGCCTGGAAGGCAAAGTGGAACTGGCAGAAGTTGAACTATCCAATGCTGTGTCTGCGTTGAAAAATGGGCAGATCGATGGATTCGTGACCGCTGGTTCGTATCCTGCGCCTAACGTCATTGAGGCAGCTGCATCCACAGGTATCTTCGTGTTGTCTCTCAGTGATGATCAGATTACTCAATCCGGGCGTTCGAAACTTGTAATACCGGCAGGTACCTACACAGGGCAAGACGAAGACATCACGACCACATCGCTACCAGTAGCAGCGTTCACTACAACCGCCATGGATGACGATACCGCCTACGCGCTTACCAAAACGTACTGGGAAGAAAAAGCGAGCATGGGGGATGCTGCTCCCTGGTGGAATGGTGTAGATGAGTCTCTAATGGAAAACCTTAGTGGCAGGATTCATACCGGCGCTGTTCGCTACTACGAGGAAGCTGGTTTTACCTTAAGTGAAGCACAAAAGTAGCTCAACGCTTATTTAACAGAACCACGGTTACGGTATGTCTGTTGGCTTGCGTGCCGCTGATGAGCAGGGCGAGCTCGGGCGCCCTTTTTCATCGCTGTTCTGGATAGCACTGGGGGCCCTGACCATTGCATTGCACCTGGGTTTGATTTTCTATGGTCTAGTGCCTAACCTGGTCGCCCGACCTGTGCACATGGCTCTGGCGCTGCCCTGGGTACTGGTATTTACCAGTGGTACCGGGCTGTCTCGTGTTAGCGGAATCATGCTATCCATTGCAGGGATTTCGGCGTGTTTGTGGATAGTATTCAATCAATCACAATTGAGCGATCAGTACGGATTCATCGAAAATCGGTTTCAGATCGGTGTTGCAGTTATCTTGCTCACGGTCGTCGTTGAAGCTGCGCGCCGGGCAATTGGTTGGCCATTGCCGATGGTAGCAATGGCCGCCTTGGCCTATGGTTTGTTTGGACAATACATACCGGGAGAATTTGGCCATTCCGGCACACCCTTGAGGAGTTTCCTGGGTACGCTCACCATTGCAGAAGGCGGTATATGGGGCAGCCTTACCGGGATATCTGTTGGTGTCGTGGCTGTTTTTGTCATTTTTGGTGCTGTGCTTAATGCCGGTGAAGCAGGGCAAGGGTTTATGAATGTGGCGGCAGCAGCGGCTGGTCGGCTCAAAGGCGGTGCTGCAAAAGTATCCATCATATCGTCCGCACTATTCGGCTCCATATCCGGGTCAGCCTCGGCGAACGTCGCCTCCACCGGGGCCATCACCCTGCCTGCAATGACAAAGCTTGGCTACCCCAGGCGGCTGGCCGCTGCTGTCGAAGCCGTAGCCTCATCCGGGGGACAAATCATGCCTCCTTTGATGGGGGCGGGCGCTTTTGTCATGGTGGAACTAACCGGCATACCTTATGTGGACATCATGTCAGCAGCATTTCCACCAGCGATATTGTTTTTTCTGGTCGTTTGGGTGGGCATAAACGCTTATGCACGGCACTACGATTTGAAAGGGATTGATGAGAGCGAAAAGCCTGCTTTCTCAGCCGTACTGATTACAGCAGGTTTTTTTCTCATTCCGTTTACCATTTTGCTTTGGGCTATGTTTGCCGAAGGTTTGACACCCCAATACGCGGCTTGCATTGCCCTGATTGCAGGCTTTGTTTTACTGTTTGTTGATTCGTCGTTCTCGCTTGATTGGCAACGATCGGCCATGCGCATGGCGTCAGTGTGCATTAATGCCGGCAAGCAGATATCAGTGATTGCATCCATTATTCTTTGCGCGTCCATTATTATCGGCGTGTTGTCCATTACGGGGCTCGGTGTAAAGATTACGTCTCTGATTCTGTCGGGTGGTGGTGGAATGCTCTGGCCCTCGCTGTTACTCACGGCGCTGGCATGCCTGATCCTCGGTATGGAAGTTCCGACAACCGCTGCTTACGTCATATGTGTATCGGTTGCGGGGCCTGCACTTATCCAATTGGGTCTGGCGCCCATACAAGCACATTTGTTTGTATTCTGGTTTGCATTGCTGTCTACCATTACGCCTCCTGTGTGCGGGGCCGTGTTCATAGCCGCAGGCATGGTTGATGAAAACTGGCTTAAGGTTGCGTTGACAGCGATGGCGCTGGGTGTCGGTCTTTATCTTATACCTCTCGGCATGATCGCCAATCCGATGATTCTTGAGCTTGGTGCCGAGCCATGGTTGGCGTTGTTGGCGTTTGCGAAAATTGCCTTTGGCCTGTCAGCTGTATCCTATGGACTTATCGGTTACAAGAATTGGGCAGTCAAGGCTGGGTTTGTTGTCGGGGGAATGGTTATAGCGTTGGTTTAAGGTGGAAAACCATTCAAGACTGGCGAGTTGGTGATTGATTGTGGAGCAACAATGTTTGTCATCGCTAGCTTGACAGTACTCGTCCGGATAGTTGATACTTTTATTGTGCAAAATTAGGTTCCGCATAGTAAAACTACAACAAGAGGCGACGATGTTATTGATAAAACGAGTGGTTCTTGCAACGTGCCTGTTGATCACAGCTAATGCTGTGCTAGCAGAGACGGTGCTCATTCACGGGGAAGCCGGCCCTAATCGTGGAGCACGCGCAGCAGCATTAAGTTGGTTCGCTGATGAGGTTGAGACGCGCTCCGGCGGTGATATGAAATTCCAGATTCAATGGGGCGGCGCGTTATTCAAATCGAATGCTTCTGTGTCGTCTCTTAAAGATGGCGTTGCTGACACAGGCACCGTTATAGCCGTGTATTACCCGCAGGAGATGGCCGGTTACGGGATTGCTGACTTGCCACTTGACAACCCCGATGCGTGGGTTGGCATGCGCGCCACAGACGAAATTTTCCGCACCAACGAATCACTGCAAGCCGATCTGGCTAACAAGGGATTGGTCTATATCGGGACCTTTACCACCAGCCAGGTCAACATAGGTTGTAAAGGCACCACGATTCGTACAGCGGAAGATATCAAGGGTTTGAAAGTTCGTGGCGTTGGTGCGTACGGCAAAGTGTTCGGTGAGCTGGGTGCGAATATGGTTCGCATGTCGATCTACGATGCCTACCAGGGACTCGATAGCGGTTTGATTGACTGTTCACAAGGGTATTCCTACGCAGTCACGGCTCTCAAGCAAAGTGAGGTGATGAGTAGCTACACGATACTGAACTGGGGTCAGGTTGGCGGTGTCGGGATTTTCATGAATAAAGAAGTACATGATGGTTTGAGTGCCGAACAGCAAGCTCTGCTCGCAGAAGTCGGCTCTGACATGGCAGATGAATTTGGTCGTCTTGTGACTACAGCCAACGACGAGGCCATCGAGAGTATGAAAAAAGCAGGGCTGGAAGTGGTTAATCTATCTGCAAGTGAACGTGAGAAGCTAGTCAATCTCGGAGGACAATTCGTTGATGCGTGGATAGAGACGGCTGGTGAAATTGGCCTGGATGGCAACGCGTTGTTGGCCGAGTATCGCAACCTGATAGGTAAATACACAACCCAACTAAACAAGGAAGGTTATCCCTGGGAAGGAAATTAATGCGTCTTTACTTCGATATGTGACAACGATGCTGTCTCGTCTCGAAAACTGGCTACATAGCCTCGGTGCAATTGCCGTAATCGCGCTAGGAGCCTTGATCGCCGGTAACGTTCTGCTACGGGCGGTGTTCGATTATTCGATACCGGACAGTGTTGTTATTGCTAAGGAATTAATGATTGCTGTTGTCATTCTGCCGTTATCGGCGGTGACCGTAGCTCGGGCCAATGTTGTTGTGGAGTTTTTGGCTAATCACCTGCCGGTGAGTGTTCAACGTTGGTTAATTGTGTTCGGATGGCTGGTTGGCTTACTGGTCATGGTCGTGTTGTTGTTTTCGGGATGGCGCGAGCTAGTCTCAACGTGGCAATCGGGTGGTTTTTTCTTCGGTGATTTATCGTTACCGAAGTGGCCAGGCAGACTGCTGTTTGTCTTGGGGGTTGCAGTCTGTGTTGTAAGGCTCGTTCAAATGCTTTTTAGCGACGGTGTATCGGCTTGGCATGGTAAGCCTGCTGACAAACTGGTAAACAGACCTGAGTCTCAATAGTGGACCCCACAATTATTGGTCTGTGTGCTTTTAGTGCTGTTCTGGCAATGCTTGCTCTGCGAGTACCGATAGCATTCGCATTAGCCAGTGCCGCGGCAGTAGGCACATTCTTTTTCTTTGCGATGCGCACGGGAGTTTTCGTCCCGGAGCGCGCAATACGACCAACCTCATCGCTGGTCTTTTCCAATGCATTTGATCTGATGCATTCTTACAACTTGTCGATGATTCCGCTGTTCGTTGCGCTCGGTCATATTGCACATCGTGCCAGAATCACTACTAATATCTATCACGCAGCAAAAGTCTGGTTGACTCGTTTGCCAGGCGGTGTTGCCATGGCTTCAATTGTCGGTTGTGGTGGTTTTTCTGCCATTACGGGTAGTTCGATTGCCTGCGCATCGACCATGGGGCGCATTTGCACGCCCGAGATGATGCGCATGGGATATTCCAGCAAACTTGCCACGGCAACCGTTGCCGTGGGCGGCACGTTGGGTTCGCTTATTCCACCGTCGGTCTTGTTTATCATCTATGGCATATTTACCGAAACATCGATATCAAAGCTTTTTTTAGCCGGAGTGCTTCCGGGTATTCTGACGCTGCTGGGCTTCATCGTCGTAATCGCCGTTTGGGTATGGCGAGATCCGGGTGTCGCACCCGGCGATGGGATCAAATACAGCACGTCTGATAAGCTGCACGCTGGGATCTTGGCATGGCCTGCGCTTTTGTTATTTGTACTGATTATTGGTGGTATCTACGGCGGGATCTTTACTGCAACTGAAGCTGCTGCGGTGTCCGTGCTTGCTGCAACCATTATCGGTTTTTCACAGGGCACGCTGAGCATTTCCGGTTTGTGGGAGAGCTTTCGTGAAACTTGTATTCAAACCACCAGTATCTTTCTCATTGCTGCTGGTGCAAAAATATTTGCAGCTTTCATTGCCCTGACCGGCATGGCACCTGCGTTAGTCGATACGGTTACAGCGACCGATCCTTCTATCATTGTCTTGATGATTTGCTTTGCCGCCATCTATCTCATACTCGGGATGTTTCTCGACCCCATCGGAATTATGGTGTTAACGCTACCATTAATGATCCCACTGGTGGACAGCTATGGTTTAAACCTGATCTGGTTCGGTGTTGTAGTCATCAAGTTGTTGGAAATTGGCTTGATAACGCCACCAGTGGGGTTAAATGTTTTTGTTATCTCAAGTGTTGTTGGACGAGATGTGCCCATTGATCAGATATTTTCCGGTGTCATGCGTTTTCTTTCAGTAGACATACTTGTACTAATACTGATCATGTCAGTACCGGCGATCTCTCTTCTGCTACCTGGAATGATGCAATGACAGATCGTAAATTTGCCAACACACTGGCGCGTGGATTATCTGTACTGCAGGCGTTTCGGACCGATGACAATGGCCTTTCGCACTCGGAGTTGGTGCAACGTACAGGTCTTGCGCCTGCCACGCTGACGCGGTTAACCTACACGCTTTGTGAAGTTGGGTTTCTTAGTCATTCAAAAAACGTATTCAGGATTGGACCCGGGGCGATGGCTTTGGGGAGTGTTGCTACGGCATCGTGGTCATTCATGGACTTGATCCGTGTAGAGATGCAATCGCTAGCCGATAAAACAGGAACTCTGGTGGCGTTAGGTTTACGCGATGGTGGGCGTATGTTGTTAACGAAAACATGGAGGCCGGATGGTGTGCCCTCCATCTGGCTACAGCCGGGTCATCGCCTTCCTGTCAGCGGAACATCAACTGGATTGGCATTGATTGCTGCGATCGACGACAATCGGTTCACTGCACTCAAACCTGACAAAACGATGAAGTCATTGCGTCGCTCAGGAAGCGAGCAGTTGCTGGCGCATGGTTTCGTTATTGTGCCTGAGGAGCATAGAGAGCTGGCGGGTATCAACGCGGTGGCTGTGCCGTTTGTGACTCCGGAGTTTGCCGAGCCGATAATATTTTTATGCGGCGCGATGCGCGATGCACTATCGCGGGAACGCATGGAGCGGGAAGTCGGGCCAGCGTTGCGTGATCTGGTACGCACACTCGAGTGCAGAACAGGTAACGTGCCTGCATTGTCGCAATACTATTGACGGAAAAAAACTTATGACGGGCATCATCCTCTACCAGCGTCACGGTGACATAGTCAGCCTTGGGGCCAACAATCCACCGGTCAATGCGCTGAGTCACGCAGTCCGGGATGGCTTGTTGGCTGAACTGGATCGTGCGATTGTGGAAGGCGCAAAGGCTGTCCTGATCTACGGTATAGGCAGCACCTGGTTTGCCGGAGCCGATATCAAGGAGTTCGGCAAACCGTCGCAGGCTCCGATTCTGCCCGATGTATGCAGCCGCATTGAGAGTGCGAATCTCCTGGTGGTTGCTGCCATTCACGGCACAGCGTTTGGGGGCGGGGTCGAGGTGGCGCTATCTGCACATTATCGGATCGCGGACAAGTCTACCAAATTCGGATTTCCAGAAGTAACGCTTGGTCTGATTCCGGGCTCAGGCGGAACGCAGCGTTTGCCGCGATTGACGGGCATCGATGTTGCGGTGGACATGATAACCGGTGGACGTCCGATAAACGCAACACATGCGCTGGACATTGGTTTGCTGGACAAGATCACTGAAGGTGATCCGCTGACATTCGGTCTCGAATACGCTCGGCATTTGTTGTCACAAAATGCAATTGCCCGACCTGTGAGCGATCTGCCTGCACCCGAATCCACGGATTTTGACACAATCAAACAACAGGTACAGCGCAAGGCACGTGGGCAGTTGTCTCCATCGGTCGCACTTGATGCGATAAAAGCGGCTTGTGACTTACCGTTTAAGGAAGGAATGGCTGAAGAGCGTCGCCTGTTTCTGGAATTGATGGAAACTGATCAGCGTAAAGGCTTGATTCACGCATTTTTCTCGGAACGCCAGGTCGCCAAATTGCCGGAATTGCAGGGCGTGACAGCGCGTAATGTTCAATCGCTGGGGGTTATTGGCGGTGGTACGATGGGAGCTGGTATTGCTACAGCGGCACTGTTGAACGGCTTGTCGGTTAGCCTGATCGAGATGACTGAAGAGGCAGCCTCGAAGGGCCATGAACGCATCGTTGCTAATCTGCAAGGAGCGCTCAAGCGAGGAAAGTTAAGTCAGTCTGCATTTGATAAAGCAAGTCATGAGTTACTGAACGTGAGCTGTGACTACAATGCACTGGCAACGGCCGATGTCATCATCGAAGCTGTATTTGAAGATATGGCTGTCAAGAAAGTGGTATTCGGCAAAATAGATTCTGTGGCAAAACGCGGAGCGGTGTTGGCAACTAACACCTCCTACCTTGATGTCAATGACATTGCTGCTGTTACCACCCGCCCTGAGGATGTGATTGGTATGCACTTTTTCTCGCCAGCGCATGTCATGAAGCTGCTGGAAGTTGTGGATGCAGATGCCACTTCCGCAGAGGTGCTCGCTACCAGCTTTGCCCTGGGCAAACGCATGAAAAAAACGGCAGTGAGGGCAGGCGTTTGCGATGGATTTATAGGGAATCGTATGTTGCTTGCCTATCGCAGCGCTGCCGATCATATGATACTGGACGGCGCGAGTCCCTTTGACATCGACCGGGCAATAGAGGCGTTTGGCTTTGCGATGGGACCTTATGCTGTCAGTGATCTTGCCGGTCTGGATATTGGCTGGGCTAATCGCAAGCGACTCGCATCCACACGTGATCCACGTGAGCGCATACCCACCTACGCTGACAAGCTTTGCGAGGCTGGTCACTTTGGTCGCAAAACCGGTAAGGGATACTACGTGTACGATGGCAAGGGCCGAACACCAAACCCTGATGTACAGCCACTGATAGATACCGAACGTGGTGAATTGGGCATAACAACCCAATCATTCAGCGATGACGACATTATCGCTCGATGCCTGTCAGCGATGGTCAATGAGGCCGCCAGGATTCTTGACGAAGGAATCGCCCGCCGGCCACTGGATATTGATGTGGTCTTCCTGCTAGGGTACGGCTTCCCGCGCTTCCATGGCGGACCCATGAAGTGGGCAGATCTGCACGGTCTGTCTGCGTTGCTGGCCAATATTGAACGTTTTGCACAAAAAGATGATTTCTTCTGGCAACCCGCGCCGTTACTGCAAAAGCTGGTTGCTGATGGTCAGCAACTCGATGATCTGAATCAATAAGCGAAAATATAACGTGAAACAAGCTGTCATAGTATCTGCCGCTCGCACCGGGCTTGCCAAAGCCTTCCGTGGTTCTTTCAACCAGACCCACGGTGCCACCCTTGGAGGCCATGTGATCAATGCAGTGGTTGAACGTGCGGGCATAGAACCCGACAGCATCGAAGACTGCATTCTGGGTTGTGGTTTTCCTGAAGGGGTAACCGGCAACAACTTCGCTCGTCAAAGTGCCATGCGTGCCGGGCTTCCCACGAGTGTATCGGGACAAACCGTTAATCGTTTTTGTTCCTCAGGTTTGCAGGCCGTGTCCATGGCTGCTAATGCCATAACACAGGATCAAGCCGGGCCCATCGTCGCCGGTGGCGTCGAGAGTATCAGCCTGGTGCAACCGGATATGAAAAGTATCCCCGAGCAATGGCTAACCGACAACATGCCCGATATCTACCTGCCGATGATCGATACCGCTGACATTGTCGCAAGACGCTATTCCATCAGCCGCGAAGCACAGGATGCATTCGGGTTACGTTCACAAAAGCTTATCGCCCGTGCTCAACAGCAATCGTTATTTAGTGATGAAATTGCTCCCATGACCACCGTGATGGCCGTGAAAGACAAAGACAGTGGAGAGGTGACACAGCAAGAAGTAGTGGTAGCAAAAGACGAATGCAATCGTCCGGGAACAACTCTCGACGCTCTCGCAAAACTTGAGTCGGTACGAGATGATGGTTTTGTGACCGCAGGTAACGCCAGTCAACTCAGTGATGGTGCTGCAGCGTTGTTGCTGATGGAATCCAGGGTCGCTGAAAAATCCAATCTCGAACCGCTGGGGGCGTTCTGCGGATTTGCAGTCGCCGGATGTGAAGCTGACGAAATGGGGATCGGTCCTGTGTATGCTGTACCACGCTTACTCGCGCGTCATGGTTTGTCCGTTAACGACATTGATCTGTGGGAACTGAATGAAGCCTTTGCTTCACAAGCACTCTACTGTCGCGACAAGCTTGGCATCGATCCGGAAAAACTCAATGTGAACGGTGGTGCCATCGCCATCGGTCATCCCTTTGGTATGACTGGAGCACGTCTGGCTGCTCACGTACTCTTTGAGGGCCGTCGTCGCAAGGCCAGATATGCGGTCGTCACTATGTGTGTGGGTGGCGGCATGGGTGCAGCCGGCCTCTTTGAAATTTTCTAATCGAGTACCAGTCCAATGGAACTAAATTACAGCGCAGACGATATCGATTTCCGTAACGAAGTCCGTGCGTTTCTGGACGCATCTCTGCAAGAGGAATTGACCGATAAAGTCGAGCTTGGGTTAACACTGAGCAAAGCCGAACACGAGCAATGGCATGCACTGTTGAATGCAAGGGGTTGGCTTGCGCCAAACTGGCCCAGACAATTTGGGGGCGCAGAATGGAGCGCAGTGAGGCGCCATATATTCGATGAAGAATGTGCGCTCGCCAATGCGCCTCGAACGGTGCCATTCGGCCTGATGATGCTGGGACCGGTGCTACATGAATTCGGTTCGGCTGCACAGCAGGATTACTGGTTGCCCCGTATTCTCAATGGCGATGACTGGTGGTGCCAGGGCTATTCCGAACCGGGCGCAGGGTCCGACCTTGCCGGGCTAAAAACCCGTGCTGTGCGGGAAGGCGATCATTACGTCGTTAATGGTCAGAAAACATGGACAACGCTGGGCCAGCACGCCAATATGATTTTCTGTCTTGTACGAACCGATAGTGAGGTACGTGCGCAGCAAGGGATATCTTTCTTGCTTATTGACATGAACACCCCTGGTGTCGAAGTCAGGCCTATTGTCTTGCTTGACGGCTCTGCCGAGGTTAATGAAATCTGGTTCAGCGATGTACGCGTGCCAGTCGACAATCTGGTGGGTGAAGAGAACAAAGGGTGGACCTACGCCAAATACTTGCTTACCCATGAGCGCACAAATATCGCAGGTGTCGGTTTTGCACGCGCTGGATTGGCCGCGGTAAAACGAATGGCGCGAAGCGAATGCATACGCGGCAAACCACTGAGCGAAAATCCGCTTTTTGCCGCGCGGATTGCCGAAATTGAAATCGACTTAATGGCAATGGCGACCACTAATCTACGCATTGTGTCGGCTGCCTCCAGCGGGCAGGCACCGGGAATTGAAAGTTCCATGCTGAAAGTTAAAGGCACCGTCATACGACAAGCCATCAACGATCTCATGCGTCGCATTGCCGGTCCGCAGGCAGTACCATTCGCTTCGGAGGAGCTTGAAGATGAACAACTGGTATCAGACCCAATGCGGGCTGGTCGCGTAAGCATGCAGTATTTCAACAACCGAAAGCTATCCATTTATGGCGGCTCCAATGAGATTCAACGACAGATCATTGCCAAGGATGCTTTTGGAGGTCGACGATGAACTTTGAACTCAGTGATGAGCAGCGCATGTTGCAAGACACCTTGCGTCGCATGCTTAAGGACAGTGATGACAAAGTCTGGTCGCAGCTCGCGGAACAGGGCATTTTCACTGCACTCTTCAGCGAAGAAGATGGTGGGCTGGGTGGCAATGGTTTTGATCTGGCCGTCGTTTTTGAAGAGCTCGGGCGTGCAGGATCAGTCGATCCGGTAATAGAATCCGTCCTTGTGTGTGGACGATTGATTGCCGAGCTGGCGTCTGATTCTCACAAAGAATTACTTGAGCGTATTGTCGCCGGTGAGGTGCAACTTGCATTTGCACATAGTGAGCCGGCTGCACGCTATGAGTTGAGCAGGGTGCAAACAACCGTGGAACAACACTGTATCAACGGGCGTAAATCAGTTGTTATGAATGCGGATGCAGCGCAATGGTTTTTAGTCTCTGCCCGTAGTAGCGGAGAAGTTGATGACCCGACAGGCCTATCACTATATCTCGTGCCCGCTGATACTCCCGGTATCACATGCAATAGCTATGAACTCACCGGTGGCGGCAATGCTGCAGATATCATCTTCGACAACGTACAGCTGTTGCAAGATGATTGCCTGTGCGAAGATGCACTGGTAGCGATCGAGAATGCAAACGCGGCTGCCATTGTTGCGCTGTGTGCGCAGACACTGGGATCGATGGAAACAGCGACATCAATGACCTGTGAATACATGACCACTCGCCAGCAGTTTGGTTTGCCGCTGGCAACGTTTCAGGCACTGGCCCATCGGGTATCGGACATACTGATCGAACTGGAGCAAGCACGTTCGGCGGTCATATTGGCAGCCGGGCATCTTGAATCAGACAGGCAAACCCGTGATCTGAACATCAGTGCTGCAAAGAATCTGCTCGGACGGATTGGCAAGCTGATAGCCGAGGAAACCATCCAACTGCATGGCGGTATCGGTATGACAAACGAGTATCGACTGGGGCATTTTGCCAAAAGGATTGTCATGGCAGATCATCGTTACGGCGACGTTGACCATCATCTCGAACGGTTTATTGCCTTGAGTAATGCTTGAAGATATCAGCCTGGAGAGGTGCATGGGTATCCCTGGCATGAGTGGTAAATGGCATGATTTTCTTGATGCGCAGAGACTGCAGCGTCCTGGAGCTCCTGCCTTCTCCGATTCTCTGGGTAATCACTGGAGCTTTGGTGATACCGCAGTCGCGGTCGCAGATCTTGCTATTGAGCTGCAGGAGGCAGGCGTACAACCGGGTGATCGGGTGCTTCTCTTATGTGAAAATTGTGCGCCTGTCATTGCTGCTTTATTCGCCTGCTCACGTATTGGAGCCGCTGTCATTCCACTCAATGCGCGACAGAGTATGAACGAAGTGACAAGAGTGATCGCACATGCCGAACCGGCAGTTATTTTATTTACCAGTGTTGTTTCTGCGGAGGCACGTCAGCATGCGGGACGTTTTAACACTACAAAGCTAAGCGGATCATTTGGTGAGATGGACATGTGCACGCTGCAATCTGGCCCCGATGATCTCAACGATACAGCCGTCATTCTCTACACCACCGGTACAACTGGAGCACCGAAAGGTGTGATGCTCACGCATGGAAATCTGCTTTTTGCCGGAATAATCTCCATGAATACACGCGGAATCGATGCCACCGATTACGTCTATGGTGTATTGCCTTTGTCACACGTGTTCGGATTGGCATCGGTGGTTACAGCCTGTGCCTGCGCAGGCTCGCACGTATTTCTTGAGCCGCGTTTTTCACCGTCAAGATTGTATAACGCTCTTTGTAACGGCGTGACGCTGCTATCGGCTGTGCCACAAATGCATGCAATGCTAATGCAGTACACAAAAGAACAGGGTTTCGACCGATTGCCAGTCAATACGTTACGCTATATATCATCAGGGGCTGCGCCACTTGACCCGGACTGGAAACGTCGAGCTGAGGCATTCTACGGGGTGCCGGTGCAAAATGGTTTCGGTATGACGGAGGCAACTGCCGGCATATGTATTACTCGCAGCGAGTTAGGTGATCCGGATATTTCCTGTGGTCTGCCTTTTCCGGGAGTAGAGGTGAAACTGGATTTTGATGCTATCGGTGCTGAAAACGAGGTAGGTGAAGTACTGGTGAGGGGAGACAATGTCATGAGCGGCTACTTTCGTGATCCTGAAGCCACTGCCCGCACATTCACTGATGATGGCTGGTTACGCACCGGCGACCTTGGTAGCCTCGACGAGCATGGCCGTTTGCACATTCGGGGGCGTTCAAAGGAATTGATAATTCATGGAGGCTTTAATGTGTATCCGCCCGAAGTGGAAGCGGTGCTCAGTGAGCACCCGCAAGTGATACAGGCCGCTGTAATCGGTCAGAAGACAGATGGAGACGAGTTGGTTGTGGCCTTTGTGCAGGCAGCCATTCACGACTTGCCGGATCCCGAGGCGTTACGAGAATTCGTGGCGCAGAGGTTGACGGGATACAAGCGGCCATCGCGAATAGAGGTGCTCACCGACCTGCCGGCTGCCGCCACGGGCAAAATACTAAAACATAAACTCCATGAATTGTTATAGACGCTGGTCGTATTAAGTACGTGATGAGACGCGAACGCAGGCGTCTCTACTTCACGTAGGTAACCTCAGCACTGTCTAGAAGTTCGGCGATGGCGGCGGGTATTTTCAGGCCTTCAGCTACTTCCTTGTCCAGTTCTGCTTCAAGTATTTTCACACGTTCAAGGCGTTCCAGCACTCGATCGATGTCCTCGAACGGTATTACCACCACACCATCGCGGTCCGCTACAATCATGTCGCCAGTCTCGACCTCTCTGCCTCCGATCTGTATGGCTTGTCCGATACTACCAGGGCCTTGTGCTACTGGAGAGTTTGGGTTGATGCCAGTACACCAGGTGGGTAAACCTACGTTTACCATGCCTGAATAATCGCGAATGGGACCGTCAATGACCAGTCCGGAAGCACCATTGTTGCTGATCATTCCTGCTACCCGGTCGCCACAACCAGCGCACCCTTGATAAGCGCCAAATGCCGAAACGACGATGTCGCCGTGCTGGATAAACTTTAACGCGCCGAGCAATGCAAGAATATCTGCCGGCCCCGTATCAACCGTGAGCGCGGGACCCGCTGCGGCACAAGGCAGGTCTCGACCGTCGCCCAAGGGTTTGATCGCAGAATGAAGTGCTCCGACTCCAGCCATGGCATCCACAACAAATCCGCTGGCGACGTTCTGAAACGCGGCTATTTGCTTGACCGTAGGGCGACGTGCAGGATGTTTGATCGTAAGTTTGGGGGGTTCTTCAATCATGCTGTTATCAGGTGCAAAACGGGTTTAGCCTCATCTGTTGATTTGTAAAGCTAGTCATTGGCTTCAGGCGGCAGAAATTCCACATCATGTTCCGCTGACAACTGCACGACCTTTTCAACATCCTGCAAATCATGTAAAGCCTCAAACAAGTCTTTTAGCTTGCCCATCGGAGACACCCAGAACAAGGCGCGGACAGGATTATCAGATTTGTTGAAATATCCATGTGGTATACCTCTGGGCATTCTGACCAGATCGCCCGGACCTGCCTTGCTCCAGACACCGTCCAGCTTCAGTTCAAGTTCACCTTCCTGCACCAGAATAAACTCGTCCTGTGTCGGGTGAATGTGCACAGGAACGCTCTGTCCAGGAGCTGTGTTTGCCTCGAAAGCGAAACTGGATTCGCATATGGCCTTCGGAAAATAAGCCTGACCAAGGATGTTCCATTCAACATCCTCGAATCCGCCTTTGCGCGTAATGCCTTTGTCAAGTTGCATATCCACCATCTCCTGTGTTGAGTACTTCGCGGGACGTGAAAACCCGCTGTGACCCCTTAAGGTACTCGCGATGGTTTATTCGCGCAAGGATGCACTGGAAGGCCACACGCGCTACGATCTCGTTCTCGACACCGCAAGGCAGTACTTGATGAAAATTTGCGTTGGCCCTGAATCAGGATTAATCGGATGAATAAAGACATGAAAGCTCTGGTCAAGGCGGAACGCCGCCAGGGATTGTGGATGCAGCGCGTGCCTGTACCTGAGCCAGGCCCCCAGGATGTATTGATCAAGGTGCGTAAATCGGCGATTTGTGGCACCGATATGCATATTTATAAATGGGACGAATGGTCGGCCAGGACTGTACCGGTTCCCATGGTGGTAGGCCATGAGTTCTGTGGCGAGATTGTGGACACCGGGTCGGCTGCCACCAAGTTCAGTATCGGTCAACGTGTATCAGGGGAAGGGCACATTGTTTGCGGTATCTGTCGCAACTGTCGGGCCGGTCGTGGCCACTTGTGTCGGAATACTCTGGGTGTCGGCGTAAATCGCCAGGGAAGTTTTGCTGAATACCTGTGCATTCCCGAGGTCAACGTTGTGCCGATACCTGATGATATCCCTGACGAGATTGCCGCAATTTTCGATCCGTTCGGTAACGCTGTCCACACCGCGTTGAGTTTCGATCTGGTGGGTGAAGACGTGCTGATCACAGGCGCAGGCCCCATCGGCATCATGGGGGCCCTGGTGGCTCAACGGGTTGGGGCACGTAAGGTTGTTATCACCGATATCAACCCCTATCGCATTGACCTGGCGAAGCGTCTTGGCGTGCAAACCGTGGTCAATGTCGCTGACGATACGCTGACGAATGTCATGGCCAACATCGGTATGACGGAGGGTTTTGACGTCGGGCTCGAAATGTCAGGATCTGCGCCGGCCATGCGTAACATGATTGAGACAATGAACAACGGCGGCAAGATCGCTCTATTAGGTATCGCACCCACAGAGTTCGCGGTGGATTGGAACGAGATCATCTTCAAGATGCTGAATATAAAAGGCATCTACGGCCGCGAGATATTTGAAACCTGGTACAAGATGATAGCGCTGGTGCAAAGCGGTCTCGATCTTTCAGCATTGATTACACATCGTATTGACATTGATGATTTTGAGTCAGGTTTCGATGTAATGCTTTCGGGTGAGGCGGGCAAGGTTGTGATGGATTGGGGGTAGTCAGCAGGTATTCGTGGTTCCGGATTGATTACCAGAAGACGTTAACGCGGCTTCTTGATTGACTTCGAATTCTGGATCGACGGGAATTTGCAAGGCATTCACCAGATGGTTGGTCTGCGCTGCCAAGCCTATAATCTGCATCAGCTCGCCGTGTTCCGCATTGCTCATTCCCTTGGCGCGGGCTGCCGCAGTGTGTGAATGAACGCAATAGCTGCAACCGTTCGCCACGGATACCGCGATGTAGATCATTTCACGGGTTTTCGGATCCAACTCACCGGGCACGGCCATCAGCGATTTGACATGTTCCCAGGTGCGCTTGAGTCCTGGTGGATCGGCTGCAAGTGCTCGCCAGATATTGTTGATGAAGTCTGATCCACGCGTGATACGAATGTCATCGAACACGGCTTTTATCGCCGGGTTAGTCTCGGCTTGAGCATCAGTGATGAGCGGTACGGTTGCCATCGTGCAACTCCTGAGAATTTTTATAAGTAAGGTTTTGACGCTTACTATAACGCACTCACCTTTTAACGCCTGTGCATGCGTGCAGCCTTCACGGAATCAGGATCAATGCGCCACCGCCAGTCATTCCCTCCAGCTTATCGTGAGCCTGCCGTGCGTCCTTGAGAGCAACTGGCAGGGGATCAGCCGCGCGCAAGATGCCGGCACGAAATTTTTCAAATACGCGTTGAGCCATAGCTTGATACTGATCAGGCTTCACCAGGTAGTGGAAGAGTATTGGTCGCGACACGGTTAGTGATTTGACCGCTAATGCGCTCATCAGCAAGGGGTCAACGGGCCCCGAAGATTGCCCGAAATTCACAAGATGCCCGCACATTGCAAGCGCATTGAGAGATCCTGCAAAGGTATCTGCACCCACAGAATCGAAAACGGCATCAGCACCACGGCCTTCAGTGAGTTGCGCCACGGCTTTCACAAAGTCTGTGTCACGATAAAGTACAGGGAACTCACATCCGTTTTCACGTGCGATTTCCGCCTTCTGTGCAGTACCTACGGTACCGATAACCGTAGCGCCAATGTGGGAGGCAACCTGACACAACATGCGTCCGACGCCACCTGCTGCGGCATGCACAAGGATGGTCATATCAGGCTCTATGCGCAGCACCTGTGCAGTAAGCATCTCAACAGTCATGGCGCGCAACAAATTTGATGCAGCGATCTCGTCGGAGATATCATCTGGCAGTCGGATCGCAAGATCCGCAGGCAAGACCCGATTAGTGGCATAGGCACCGTAGGTACCGGTTACATAGGCAACACGATCTCCGGTGTTGAAGCCTTTGACTTCAGATCCTATCGCCTCGACTACACCTGTCGCCTCGCAACCGGGTATGCCGGGAATTGCAAGTGTTTTATACAGGCCGGATCTGACATAGACATCGTGATAGTTCACACCGATAGCGGTTTGCCTGATCCGCAGCTCATTAGCATCAGGGTGGGGCACGTCAACTGTATCGAGTACCAGCACATCCGAGTCGCCATATTCCTTGATGATTATCGCCTCACTCACCGTCTTCTCCATATCATTTAACGGGACATTATTACCTGAACTCGTCAGCGACTGCATCCGTTGATTGCGTGCGACGGATGTGCCCAACTGTCGCATTTGAACAAAAATTCATGACACCCAAATCTTGACATTGTAAAGAATTAGCCTCATCATTGAATGATGAAAGGATCAGCGTTCAGTCATGACCCCATTGATGTGCCGGCGGCACTTAAGAAGGCGGGTCTGCAGGTTACCGCCCAGCGTCTGGCGGTTTATCGTGCAGTCGAGCGATCACCTCATGCCATTGCTGATGAAATTTGCAAAGCTGTCAGAGAGGAACTTGGCGTTATTTCCCGGCAGGCTGTCTACGATGCTTTGAGAGCGATGTCAGAGCACGGCTTGATACGTCGCATTCAACCAGCGGGATCAGCTGCACGCTACGAACATCGGGTAGATAACCATCATCATCTAGCGTGCCGCAAGTGTGGAAACGTTATAGATATTGACTGTGCGGTGGGTAAAGCACCCTGTCTTGTCGCGGAGCATGATCACGGGTACCAGATAGATGAAGCAGAGGTCATTTACTGGGGAGTTTGTCCCGATTGCCAATAAGCGGATTTTGCAATATGACTCTGCGTGTTGAACTACCTCGATTCGATATGAATCAAGCCAGGCTAACACTGACAACTGATTTTGATAGTAAAGAACACTTTAAAGTGTGTGAGTTAAAATGTACGGCTACTGCAACACATCAACTGTTAGCCAGTTTGCGCTGGCTAGACGATGCAACACATCAACTTCAACAACCATGTCAATCAGGAGAACTGTATGGACGGTGATCTAATCGGAGGGGGCTGCCCCTTCGCCCACGGCGGTAACACATCTACAGACAATCCGGTCACCAAGTGGTGGCCAAACGCGCTTAATCTGGACATTCTTCACCAGAACGGTGCCCGCACCAATCCAATGGACCTGGATTACAACCATCGCGAAGCGGTCAAGGCCCTTGACCACCAAGCGGTTAAGAACGATGTTAAAGCACTCCTTACTGACAGTCAGGACTGGTGGCCAGCCGACTGGGGGCACTACGGTGGTTTGATGATCCGTCTTGCCTGGCACTCAGCTGGTACCTATCGTATGGGTGATGGCCGCGGTGGAGCAGGGTCTGGCAACATCCGGTTTGCACCGTTGAACTCGTGGCCAGACAATGCAAGTCTCGACAAGGCGCGTCGCCTGTTGTGGCCGGTTAAAAAGAAATACGGAAACGCTCTATCGTGGGCTGATCTGATCATTCTGGCTGGCAACATGTCCTATGAATCCATGGGCCTCAAACCGTTCGGCTTTGGCTTTGGTCGAGAAGACACCTGGGGTCCCGAAATTGATGTCAACTGGGGTCTGGAGAACGAGTGGTTGGCTGACAGCGCCAACCGCTATGACGATCTTGATGAAGCGTCTACCATGTACAACCCGCTTGCAGCGGTACATATGGGTCTGATCTACGTTAATCCGGAAGGGGTTAATGGCAATCCTGATCCTGCACGTACAGCCAAGCACGTACGAGAGACGTTCGCCCGTATGGCAATGAATGACGAAGAAACAGCAGCCCTGACCTGCGGTGGGCATACGGTAGGTAAAGCACATGGTGGTGGTGATCATGCCAACATCGGTGCTGAACCCGAAGCCACAGGCGTCGAGGCACAAGGCTTTGGTTGGGCCAACCCCGGCCACGCATCCAAGGCAAGCAATGCGTTTACATCAGGTATAGAAGGTGCGTGGACCAAGAACCCGACTCAGTGGGACATGGGCTACTTCGACTACCTGTTCAACTACGAATGGGAGCTGACCAAATCACCTGCAGGTGCTAATCAATGGAAGCCTGTAGACATGCCTGAAGATGCCAAGCCCATTGACGCCACTGATCCTTCAATTCGTCATGATCCCATGATGACTGATGCTGATATGGCTATGAAAGTTGATCCCATCTACAACGAAATCTGCCAGAAGTTCATGGCCGACCCTGACTACTTCGCTGATACGTTCGCACGCGCCTGGTTCAAGTTGACTCATCGTGACATGGGGCCGAAGGCAAACTACCTGGGGCCTGATGTTCCCGCTGAAGACTTGATCTGGCAGGACCCGGTACCTGCAGGTTCCACGTCTTATGATGTTGAGGCGGTCAAGTCAAAAATCGCAGCTAGTGGACTGTCAGCTACCGAGATGATGACAACTGCCTGGGACAGCGCTCGTACATTCCGTGGTTCTGACAAGCGTGGCGGTGCCAACGGTGCACGTATTCGTCTCGCACCTCAAAAGGACTGGGCGGGCAATGAGCCTGAGCGGCTGGGCAAGGTGCTCAAGGCCTTGGAGCAGATCGCGTCCGAGACAGGTGCCTCTATAGCTGATGTGATTGTTCTTGCTGGCAACGTGGGCCTCGAGCAATCTATCAAGGCTGCAGGCCACAACGTGACAGTACCGTTCACTCCGGGTAGAGGCGACGCCACTGACGAGATGACTGATGCTGAGAGTTTTTCGGTTCTCGAGCCACTGGCTGATGGATTCCGTAATTTCCAGAAAGAGCAGTATTCGGTTGCGCCGGAAGAGCTGTTGCTGGATCGGGCACAGCTAATGGGACTGACGGGTGCTGAGGTAACGGTACTGTTGGGTGGTATGCGCGTGTTGGGGACCAATCATGGTGGTTCAAAGCATGGGGTATTCACCGATCGAGAAGGTCAATTGACAAATGATTTTTTCGTAAACCTGACAGACATGAGCAATAGCTGGCAGCCGCTTGAGTCAGATGGTACCTACGAGATACGTGATCGCAAGAGTGGTACCGTCAAGTGGACGGCAACCAGTGCAGATCTGGTTTTCGGGTCCAACTCTATTCTGCGAGCGTACGCCGAGGTCTATGCTCAGGACGATAACGCCGAAAAGTTCGTGAGCGATTTTGTTGCAGCATGGACCAAGGTAATGAACGCAGACCGTTTCGATCTGCAAGCCTAGACTGGTAGAGGTGTGGGCCGCTCCTTTGTCGGGGCGGCCCAGAATTTTGTAGTGACAGATTTCGATAATCGCGGAACGGCTTTCTACACAGGATTTTGCTGACCGACCCGCGAATCAAGATACGTTGGCTAACCGTCTATACGCACATTAATTTGTGGCTGCTGTTCGAGATGTTGAACGAACATATCCCAGTCGGCGTTGGAGTTGAATTCCAGGCGACTCACTTCAAAACGCGACTCCGAGTCTCCAATTTTTTCTGCAGATAGTCCTAGTTCGTGAACTGTAAATCTCGCAGACGAATCCATTTCTATAGTGCAAGGTTTGCTAGCTGAAGGGTTGTAACAAAGGCTCGACCCGTCATGACGGATCAGAGGTACGCTCATTTTCTGTTTGTAGATAGCGAAGCCGATGGCACCAATAGCCACAAAAATCAAACCAATGATGCTTTCAATACTCCAGCCATTCCGGTACATCAGGATAAGTCCGGCAGGCACCAGTGCGTTACTCATCCAGTAAGCACTGTGAGACGATGAGCGCCTCTTGATTCGAATCTTTTCTCGCTCAGGCAGCGTTGACATTTCAAACTCCTGACTTGAACGCGAGACTCGCACCAGTCAATACGAGCCTACAAACTGACTTTGACGTGGCAAAGCAGGCCCGCCGCCGCGCTGGCGGCCCGCTTTAACGTAAGCTGCTCAGTTCTTGTTACTTTGATCGTTGTTAATGAATGCGTCTATTTCTTCCTGTTCTTTCCGTTTGGCTTCATTTTCACGCTCTTTTGGCGCTTGCGCTGCCTGGGCTGCCGCTGCCTCACGTTCCAGACGCTTCGTTTCTACCAGTTGCCGGGTTGCAGCAACCGCCTTCGAAGCACGTCGGTAAACCAGAAAGAAAATTGCTGCGAGTCCAAGTAGAACAATCGTGTTGAATATCGGGATATGCCGATATCCCTCTTCAACTGGCCAGGCTTTGACAGCGTTCGGAAAGGCTGAGAACAATGTTAATCGCCAACCATAGTGACGGACTGCCATAAGCTGCTTGTCGGCAGCTGCTGACTGGATCTGCGCCTGCAAATTGGCAGAATCAAATTTGAAGTACAGCATGTTGTCTTCGTTTCTGTAAACTCTCGGACTACCACCCGGCGTCTCCATTTGTAATTGGTACACATCGCGTGTTGTGGTTTGCCCGGCATCAGCGTCTTTGGCATCGATGCGCTTGATCTCAACGCCCACTGCTCGAACGACATCAACCTGAGGTAATGCGTAGTGAAGCGCGGCAAGAAGAATTATGACGGGAATGGCTAACAGGATATTTCGAACGGTCAGTAAGGTTTTCATCTCAGGCTTCTCATGTAGATATTACGAGTATATACAACCTGCTTGCAAATTGAAGCTCTTCAAGGTCTGTGCCGAGCTGAGGACGAAATGTGTTACCGACACGCCGCACAACCCGCTAGCAGCCCAGTGCGTCGGCAACGTCCGTCATATATTCACCGACAATGTCCCAGGACGCTTCCGCCTCGAGATCGTTTACCTGAGCAACACCATATTCGTACGGTCGGTTGATATACGCTGTCTTGAACCCCAGTGAACGTGCTTTGTGCAAATCATCGTTGTGCGCTGCCACCATCATGCATTGCTCTGGCCTTAATCCCAGCATCTGAGCGCTGTAAAGATACACTTTGTCCTGCGGTTTATAGCCTTGGGCGAGTTCGGACCCAAGAATCATGTCCCAGGGTATGCCACTATGTTTGGCCATATTAACCATCAGCTCCACATTGCCATTCGATAAACTGGCCAAAATATGGTTTTTCTTCAACCGGGCCATACCCGGTAACGTATCTGCCCACGGTTGTAACCTGTGCCAGGCCCGATTGATATGTTCCAGTTGCGTCTCCCCCAGCGCATGGAGTCCATATGTGCAAAGCAACTGTTGCAGGTTTTCGCGATGAAGCTGATCCAGCTTTACGTACCCTCTGTTGCCAGAGCGTATGGTTTCCATCGCGGGCTGATACATAGCTCGCCAATCAAGCGCAAATTGGTGCCAATCCTGACAGATGTCGTGGACTTTGCCAAAGCGTTGCATTTCCAAGGCGATTGAACCTCGCCAGTCAACAACCGTTCCGAAAACATCGAATAACAGCGCTTTGACGCCCGAGTGTGACATAGTGGTCCGTCGAATTTTTATAGCGGATTCACAACAGTATAACCAAATACACATGCTCACTTATAGAGCATCCTACGGTTGGCTTGGGAGCAGCGGGTGACCTTTGAGAATTAACGGGATGAGCACACCACACAGCAACCCCAGCTGTCTGAACCAGATATCCTGTACAGGAAGATAGAAATCAGTCAGTTGCTTTGAGAGTGATCTGCTGCGGAGAACAGAAACATCGCACCCAACATCAGCAGACCACCAAGCTGACGGTGCGAACGGCGGTTGGTGGGGATGTCGTTTTACTCCTGGGTCAGAGCGGCTGTTACTGCGATGACAGCACACATGGAGTCCCGTGTATTCGGCCATTTTTCAAGCGCAACAGATATCCCGGATTAATGATTGATTTTTCCAGTCAGCTTTTCCCGAAAATCATTGTCCGTCATTCCCGCCAACGCAGATGCCCATGGCCACAAGCTGAAACTAATTCAAAGGCGCAGCCGTCACAATCACGCCATCGGTGTCTGCGTACACATAATCACCCGGACGAAAAGTTGCACCGCCGAATGACAAAGTTAGATCGCGCTTGCCCTGTGTGACAGGAATGGATTTCCTGGGACACGTGCCCAGGGCGTAAAGTGCCACAGGAATATCTTTGATCTGCTCGGTATCTCTGATGTATCCGTTCACAATGATGCCCACATAGCCGCTTAAGAGAGCAAATTTCATCAGGTTCTCGCCCACAATGGCGAAGTAGGCCTGATCCGCGTCTACGACGACGACTTTTCCCTCTCCATTTTCATCCCGGAGTAGTGTGATGAGATCGCTATTATTCCGATCAAGCTGGATAGTGACGACCTCTCCCTGGCACATGGCAGCACCCCCGAAATTTGAGTAACCGGGACCAAGCACGGAGACCTTCTCAGGATGGGTGTCGCAAAAGTCTGCAATATAGTCGGCCATGGCTTGATCTCCAGTATGGATGCCCGGTGGTTGCGGGCCAGATGCAAGATTTTACCATTACAGCGTCTCTGAACAGGGAGGCTTTTGCTACTATTACATGCTTGCTACCGGGCGCGTGAAAGATGAAAGTCGTAACAGGTGTGATTGGCAACGACATCCATGTTGTTGCCAATCGATTGATGGATTTATCGCTCAATGCGAGAGGCTATGAGGTCTTCAATCTGGGCGTTAACACATATCTCGAAGAGTTCTTCGACGCAGCGGTTGAGACGGGAGCGCATATTCTGCTTATTTCGTCGCTCAACGGTGAAGCGGAAGGGTGGAGTCGGGAGATCAAATTACTCAAGGTGAAATACAAGAGCCTGGACAATCTGATCATGATGATCGGAGGCAACCTAACGGTTGGCAGTGGTAACGCTGACGATATCGTGCTTCGGTACAAGAATTATGGCTTCGATCTGGTGTGCCACCAAGTCGATTTGAATACAGGTCTTGATATGCTCGAAGACTATATCCGGGAAAACCCGCGCCCCCAGGAAAACTCAGCCGCATGAGCCAGTTACAGGAAGAACGGGAAATCATCCTCAGCAACGAAAATGTCGATGCCTTTGATTTTGATGAAGTTCGAGAATTTGTCAAGTGCGCTGATGAGAAGTTGTTCATCTCACATCATTTCGCCACCAAAGACAAGATGCTGGTCCAACCTCGTGGCGGATTCCCGACCTACGAAAAACAGTTTGCGTTGTACGATTTCTTCGTGGATGCCAACGTCGACGTTCTACCTCTGACCATCGACTCCAATACACGACTCAATGACTACAGCACGGCCAAGAAAATGCTACGCCTGAGCGAGGCGAACGAGATCGATATGCTCAATGGCTATCCATTAGTCAATCACGGCTATCGCACCACGCGAAAAATGATGACGCACTTCAACCATCCGGTGAGTCTGCGCCATGGCACCCCGGATGCGCGTTTGCTGATCGAGATTGCCATCGCTTCCGGTATCTTTGAAATCGAGGGAGGGCCCATCACCTACCTGTTGCCTTACTCGAAGAATTTTCCTCTGGACAAGGCGTTCCTCTACTGGAAATATGTCGAGCGGGTGTGCGCCGACTACTCCACGCTCAACCTGCCGATCAATCGAGAATCCTTTGGGCCGCTTACAGCGACCCTGGTGCCGCCATCGATTACCATCGTCATCCAGCTACTGGAAATGTTGTTGTCGCTGGAAGAGGGGGTCAAGTCCTTTTCCGTCTCTTTTTCCCAGCAAGGCTCGATGATTCAGGACATCGTCACCGGCAAGGTCACGCGTCAGCTTGCTGACTACTATGCTGCGCAAATTGGCTGCGAAGATGCCAGGATCCATCTTGTGTATCACCAGTGGATGGGGGCATTCCCAACCAACAGGGATTCAGCCGATCAGCTCATTAACATGTCGACGGTCATAGCCTCAATGGTGGGTGCTGATAAGATCATTACCAAAACCCGGGAGGAGGCGGTAGGTATCCCGACGAAGGAGGCCAACGCACAGACGGTAGCGAATACTCAATACACGCTGAATATTCTCAGTGGGCTACCGGCTATCGTCGACGAACACGAAGAAGAGATCCTGACAGCAGAAGTACATGCCATCATGGAGGCTGTGTTCAATGACCCGGCAGATACGCTTTGGCGCAAGGTATTCAATTCGATCAAGAACGGTATTATCGATGTGCCATTCTCACCGCATATCATCAATCACAATAAAATGATCACCATTCGGGATGCGCAAAAGAATATTCGCATTATTGAACGGGGCAATGTACCAATTCCCGATCGCTGTTATGCGTATGAAAGATCGTGTTGCGATCTGAACAAGGACACAACCAGCATCGTCAATGACATCATCCACGATATAGGAATAATGCAGTGAGTACCTCCCGTGAAAAGTTGCTGATTGATATCGGCAGCACCTACTTCAAGGTCAGCACAAGCGATTCTATCGAGCAGCACTTCAGGGATTTCAACAAACTCATCCTTGACGATCTGATGCACAAGTGTGGCGATACCTTGAAACGTTTTGAGCCACAGGACATCCATATCTGTTCGTCGGCAAACGGTGGGCTAAGTGCGCTGATCATAGGCCTCACTCAATCATATTCTTTGAAATATGCCACTAACATTGCCTACAATGCTGGCATCAACATTATCGATTCCATCATTTTCCAGGATATCGCGGACAGCTCGATACCCAGCGATCTGGTTGATGTAGTGATTATTCTTGGCGGCATTGATTCTAACGGTGGGGTGTTTGACAAACGCCTGGATAGCTACCTTTCCAAACTCAATTATTCAAACGTTGTTTACGTGGGCAATGCACCGGATGCAGCCGAGATCGCCGCCTTTGATGATCGTCTGGTCGTTTTGCCAAACGTCATCGATGATCGATTGCATATTGTCGAAAAACATTTAAAGGAATATCTGACGAACTTATACCAGCAGGATATCGAGGGTAAGGAAGATATCAAGCATCTGTATCAGATTACGGGCAACCAGATTTATTCCACTCCCTATGTGGTCAACAAGTCTCTACCCCTAATTCATTCATCTTTTTCAGTCACTGATCCATTTATTCTGCTGGATATTGGTGGTGCCACCACAGACGTTCACTATTCCAAGGATCTGGTTAATGACAACATCGTGACTGAGCAGGGACACGATCGAATCGTCTTCAAGAAACTCGGTGTTTTCAAGTCCCGGCAGTCACTGATCTTCACGGCTGAGAACAATGAATTTGCGTATGAACTGCTGATGCATCTCAAGGTCACTGAGAATATCTATAACGAGTACAGCGAAAAGGCAACGAAGGTCTTGATGCAGCTTGCCATTTTTCTGGTGCTGAGCAAAATGTCGCATTACAGACCGGCTTACGTTACATTGAAGTTACTGACCATGAACTCCATTGTCTTTACCGGTGGTATTACCAAGGTACTCAATACCGAAGACATCGAAGATATTGTGGCGTTTTTCTATCGGAAAATTCTCAATTCCGATCATAAGCCCGTGACGGTGCTGGATGATAACTATGACATCTGGACACTGGGAGCAAGGGAATACGCATCATGTCAATAAACTGTATCCGAGTACTTCTGGACATTGCTGCACAGTCGCATCCGGACAAGATAGCGATAACCCACAACGAACATCAGCTCACTTACGCCGAGTTGCTATCCCGGGTCAACCAGGTTGCTCTCTACCTTCAGGAGCTTGATCTGCCAAAGGGCGCTCGAGTAGGCCTTTACTGCAGCAAGGATATCTCGCAAGTGGTTGCTATTCTGGCGATCCTGTCTACCGACTACATTCTGGTGCCGCTCACCCGGTTGCTCAAACCTGAGCAGGTCCAATACATTATTGATGACTGTAGTATTCAATGTGTCATCACCGATAAGCTCAAACTTGAGAGTATTGAAGAAATTCAATTTGACGGGCACATTATATCCATGGAAACAGCCGGTAAAGACATACCGTCTTTCGAAGAGATATTCAAGTACTACAACAGGCCATTCAGCATGGATATCAATGGTCATGACAATGCGGTTATCACATATTCATTCGGATCAACCGGCACCCCCAAGGGCATCGTTATCTCCCACCGCAATCTGATTGATTCTGCTCGCGTTGTATCAACCTATCTTGATCTGGATGAGGCTGATGTTATTTCTGGATTGTTGATCTTCAATCTGGACTACGGGTTAAATCAAATTTTCTGTTCGCTTTTAAACAAGGCAACCCTGGCTCTACATCGATTTATATTGCCCGCCGAGTTTTTCAATCACCTAATCGATGATCAAGTGACAGTTCTGCCACTAATGCCGGTGAATATTTCGCAGATGTTCGATGAAGACATGCACATAGCTCCCAGTGTCGAGTTGTTCGACAAAGTCCGGATTATCACCTCATCAGGTGGTAACGTCACAGAGAGGATGATTGAAGACTGTGAGAAAACATTTCGACACGCTCGGTTTTATTCCATGCACGGACTGACTGAAGCTTTCCGTTCCACCTATCTGGACCCATCGCAAATAAAGATTCGTCCGGAGTCCATCGGCAAGGCTATTCCCGATGTCGAGCTATACGTTATCAATGAAGAAGGGCAGGAATGCGCCGCACGGGAGGTGGGTGAACTTATCCATCGGGGTGGTTATATTTATCGTGGTTTCTGGAATGCGCCCAAAGAAACTGCCGAACGATTCAAGTCCATACAACTTCTCAAGGACGCTATCTGTCTGGAAGGCCAGCTTGCTGACGAAATTGTCGTTGCATCGGGCGACTATGTTTACAAAGATGAAGAAGGGTATTTCTACTTTGTGTCTCGTCGAGACGACATGATTAAAACCAGTGGGTTCAGGGTTTCTCCGTTTGAAATCGAATCGGTGGTTAAGCGGCATCTTCCCCAGATACATCAATGCGCTGTTTTTGGAATGAATAACCCGCAAATAGAGGAAGAAATTGTCATGATGTATTCAGCGATGAGTGAGCTCTCTGAAAAAGAAATTACGTTTGAACTAAAAAAGCACCTGGCAACTTATATGATTCCCAGTCGTATCATTTATCGTAAATCATTGCCCTTGGTTCAAAGTGATCAGAATCAGATAAACAAAGATGAATTGAAACGGGAATTATCTGAGATTTGAGTTAGTCCGGCCAGCTATTCACTTTTCACACACGAGCGTATACCGCGCGTTTTGCACCATACAGGTATCATGAAACATAAGCTCCATGATTTGGGTCTTTGTACTGATTTAGAAGCAATTGACCGCTTTTTGAACGTTAGTGGCCAGTTTCTCATTGACGCCGGTTGTGGCAACATGCATTTATCCCGTGCGTTGGCTGAGCGTGGAGCCCGTGTACTGGCCATTGATCCTGATCCTGTTCAGGCACAGAAAAACCGGAAAGCCGACCCCATCGCCAATGTCAGTTATACCCAAACGGGTGCTGAAGCCCTGCCGGTAGAAGCAAATGTGGTTGATGGCGTGTTGTTTCCATACAGCCTGCACCACATCCCGGCTGACTTGTATCCGGCAGTTTTCGAGGAACTTCATCGTATATTAAAACCCGAAGGGTTCGTGTATGCCATGGAGCCAGTTGCTTCAGGCGATCTTAATGAAGTCATGCGCCTTTTCCATGATGAGTGTGCGGTGCGTGAGGCGGCACAACAGGCATTAGACCAGTTTGGTGCGATGTATTTCACCCAATCGGATGTCATCACCTATCGTATACCTGTTCAATTTCGGTCGTGGGATGAATATGCTGCACGCTACGCGAGCAAATCATACAACACGAATTACACCGAGGCTCAGGTTCGCGACGATGCAGTTCGGGATCGTTTTATCAAGCTAGGTGAGGCAAAAAAGTACGCTTTCGAATCCCCCATGAAAATCACCTATTTGCGGAACGTAAAGACGAATTAGAATTCGTGTTATTGGCCGCTGACATTCTACAATAGGGTAGCCTGATAGCCCCTGATCAGGAGAACGTCTCTATGCAAAGGCCAGTCACACTGTTATTAACTGCAGCGCAAATGCAAAAGGTGGATGCAGCAGCAGTGTCCCAAGGGATAAACAGCTTCACTTTGATGTGTTCTGCGGGTAAGGCTGTCAGTCAGGCTACTGTCCAGATGATTCAATCGCTGATCAGTGACCGATCCATAAAGCACACGCCCGATCATTCAACAAGCCAGCACGATGCTGAGTTGTTAAAGATTGTTGTTTTGGCAGGACCTGGCAATAACGGTGGTGACGGTGCAATAGCGGCAACCGAGCTCAGAGAACTGGGCTATGAGGTACGTTTAGTGCGTTTTGCGACACGTCGCCTACGCGACGAGCCATCGATTGGCACCATGGGCAACGGCAAGAGGGGTGATTTCCCTCTCGATAATGAAAAACGGGACAGTAAAGATTTCACGTTGACCGATGCTACGCGGGCATTTGCTCTGTGGAAAGGGCCTTTGGAAGAATGCCTGTTAAATGCTCCGGGACTCGATCAGACCCTGCTACGTGACATAAATGACGCAGATGTCATCATCGACGCTTTGTTCGGGGCTGGTCTTTCAAGACCGCTCACTGGAAATATGGCGACGTTGGTCGATTGCATCAATGAATCATCCGCAAAAGTAATCTCTATTGATGTACCCAGTGGACTTGATGGCAACACTCACCAAGTCGCTGGAGCATGTGTACGCGCTGACATCACGATTACGTTTTTTTGTTACAAGCCTGTGCATTTTCTGTACCCTGGCGCAGACTTGTGCGGCCACAAGAAACTAGCCCAGATCGGATTGAGCAATGCGCAGCTTAACTCTGATTGGCCGGAATGCCTGTTGAACGATCCAGGCTGGTTTTTACGGTATCTGACAGTACCATCAATAAAAGGACATAAGTTTGATCGTGGTCATGTACTGGTGCGCAGTGGGCCTGTGACATCAACAGGCGCTGCGCGTTTGAGCGCTCAAACTGCGCTTGAATGTGGCGCAGGGCTGGTTACGTTGAGCTCTGATCGAGCAGCATTGTCTGTCAATGCTGCTCACCTGACTGCCGTAATGCTCAAACCTTGCGACAGCGCAGTCGAGTGGCAGGCGCTATTACAGGATTCTCGTATCAATACGGTAGTTGTCGGTCCCGGAAATGGTGTTAATGCCGATACGCGCATGGCTGTCGAGGCCGCGCTTGAAGCGCACAAGCATTGCATACTTGATGCTGATGCCTTGTCATGC
The DNA here is from genome assembly GCA_045106195.1 of Granulosicoccus sp. GTDB lineage: Bacteria > Pseudomonadota > Gammaproteobacteria > Granulosicoccales > Granulosicoccaceae > Granulosicoccus. The sequence goes on along the minus strand of JBGCEH010000009.1, from coordinate 66,730 downwards.
TGGATTTCTGAGTCACAGAGGCAGCATCTCTTTGAGCTGTTGTCACACTGCGCCTGTACGGCTGTTCTTACACCTCACGCCGGTGAGTTTTCCCGGCTTTTTCCAACTCTACACGACCAGAGTGATAGCTCGAAACTGCATATGTCACTGGCGGCTGCCAGGCTGGCGTCTGCAGTGGTGGTGCTAAAAGGTGCTGATACCGTTATTGCATCTCCTGATGGCCGCAGTGCCATTAATGCGTCCGCACCGCCATGGTTGGCGACAGCGGGTGCGGGTGACGTACTGGCAGGGGCTATTGCCTCCCTCGTTGCTCAGGGAATGCCAAGCTTCGAAGCTGCCTGTGCCAGTGTCTGGATGCATGGTGAGGCTGCCATGCAGCTGGGTTATCCCATGACGGCTGAAAAGCTGGTCAAGGAGGTGCCTTGCGTGTTGGGGCATTTGTGTACCACTCGGCGTTAGCGGGAGTATAGTTCACACAGAAGTGATTTCTGCGTAGGGATTCAAGCGCGATTCCAGGATTTTACATTTACCTCTACACAGAGAATTTCTGTAGGAAATCTGGGCAGGATCGCCAACAAGTAAGCCACTCTATGACACTGCTTCGCATACACCTGCCAAGTTCAGGCATCACAGGTTCAGTCATCAACTGTATGGATTTTGCGATAGGAAGAAATTTGAAACTGGTCAAGATCAAACCGAAAAAAATAATAAGTATCAATTTTAATGGGTAATTGCGAGGTCTTTGATTGCAAAATCGGAGTGTCAGATGAGTTTCAGCGTGTGTAGAAACAACTTTTGTGATTTAGTCCTTTAAGTTAGAGTGACAGGGGTTAGCTGAATATCCCTGTGTCCAGACAAATTGGCAATTTCTTACCACTACGTGTCCGAATGTTTAATCAAACTATCTTAGGACGGGCTAGTCTCGTTTATGCGCTGCTTTTGTTAGGCGCGGCATGCGGTAGAACATCCGCCGATGCGCATCCCGGCAAAATCACACACGCGGTCCAGCATGGGCAGTTTGAACGGCTCTCCGAACCGTCAGGCGTAACCGCACTGGATGACAATACATTGATCGTCGTCGAAGATGAGGCCACGAATGCCTTAAGACGACTAAAATCAATTGCTGATATCGCTTCGGGGCTTGAATTTGAAGAGTTCGATCAACCGATCGGGGAAAGAGGCATTCCGGAGCAGCTGACACCCCTCGATGACCTTGAAGGAATTGCGCGAGTGTCACCAACCCAGTTCATTGTTACCGGATCGCATGAAAATGCCAGAAAGGGAGAATGGCCGGAACGCGAAAAACTGGTGCTTTTTACTTTAGAGGACAATCAGATCGTCAGCGCTCAGATGCGTCAGAATTTATACAAGAAGATGAAAAAGCGTTATCCGGAATTACGGTCGATCATGAAGAAAAATGCTGCTCGCTCTCGGCAACTACTGAACATTGAAGCTATCGCATTCGATCGAAAACGTTTTAAACTGCATATTGGTCTAAGAACCCCAATCGCCGACGATATTGCGGATGCAGAAGCCTACATTGTTACCCTGGACAATGCGCTGGAGTACCTGAAAGGTGAAAAACCTGAATTCGCTGAAAAACTGCATCGCCTGGATCTGGGTAAAGGCGGGATCCGTGCTCTGTCGTATGACGATAGCTCTGATAAGTTGCTGATCATAAGCAGGCGTGAGTCAGGAAAGAAGAAGAGATTTCAACTGTGGTCTATGCCTGCGGATTTCCGGAAACAACCCACGAGACATAAAAGTCAGGATAAGGATCTGTTTGAGAATGTGGAGGGTTTAACACCGTTTTTGGGAGGCATTCTCTTTATCCGTGATAATGGTGGGCTGGTTAATACTGGAAAAGATGATTGGTTTGTCTTACAACGCACACAACTCGGGCTTGATACAACGCAAGTGCGCAAATCGTCTCAATAAATAACACCCCGGAGATCTCCGGACGAGTAACCTTTGGTGGCACCTATCCCGAGAATACCAGACATGCAGTTCAAGTCATGGCAAGAATCCCGACGCTATTTTTTGACAACATTTGTCGCGGGTGTCTATGGTCACGCTACTGGCGCAAGTGCCCTCATCAGTACTGCACATGCCTCAGAAACTGCGCGTACATCTATGCAACTGACGCACCTGATCGATGCACTGAGATTAATCGGTAAACCTGTTTGTCTTTCTGCTGCTGAGCGATTACTTTCCGTCAGTACACCAGGCACGGGAATTCATCTGCACCTCCGAAGAGCACGACTTAATGAGTCTGATGCAAAAATTCTGTCTGAAGGTATACGGCGCGCAAGTGTTGATGAACAACTTCTATTGAGGTCTTTCAGTGCAAGCTTTAATCCGGAATTAGCAGATAAGGGGGTAATCGCTCTGGCCAACGTATTTCCCGAAAGCATGAGTGAACTAGGGTTGGTTAATTGCTCTATTGGCGATTCAGGTGGACGTGCAATCCTTGAATGGGCGGAATCAGCAACCAATCTCTCCATGCTATGTGTCGAAGGCAATCGGTTCTCCAGTAACATGCAGTTACAATTCAAAAACCTTGCAATTCAAAGACGCCAGATACTCGTGGTAGTCTGATCGATCTGATACACATGATTTCCAGATAAATCAATATCAGTCTGTTGAGTACAAAATCCAGACCCTCGTCGTATTGAATGCTTCCGTTAATTTTTCATCACGCGAAGGTAAACATCTACGACTGGCCAATCGGTCGACGGCAGGGATTCATGAATGAAATACCGCAAGTTAAGCACACCGTAAACCAACGTCGCGCATTACGAACATCGAATTCCCTGTCAATTGAGCATTTTTAGTCAGACAAGGAAAACCGCTCGTCCGGAAGATCAATACTGGCAATCACCGCTGCCGTGGCAACTACCGTGGTGATATGATTATCACTATCTGGAAGAAACAGACCACCATGTACAGCCTTTACACTCACAGTACCGTACGGTATCTGTTGAGCGATGACATGAGTATCTACCTTCTCGGGTTTTTCAATGCCGATACTGACTTCAACAATCATTGAATCTGGATTGATATTGAGCGATTTGAATAACGTTAACGAGCTGTGGTGCAACGCATCCTGGACGGCTCGGACAGCTGCCTTGGTGTAGTCCTCACCGTATAGATCGTTCCCGGTTCCCATTTCAACGATAATGCGTTTAAGCGCCATGGCTGCTCTCCTTGTTCGATTCGTCGATGTCCAATGACACAATGGCGGCAGCGTTGGCAACAATGGTGATGTCGGATCCATCATCATGGGGAATATTCAGGCCTCCCTTTTTCACCGAGATTGTTGCCTTGCCGTAAGGCAGTATCTTGATCAGCTCACCCTGATCGACCTTGTCCGGTTCTGCAACACCAATGGCAACTTCGACCAACATGTCTTCCGGTGCATAGCCCAATGCCCGGTAGGCGGTAAGTGCATTGTGCCAAAGCGCGTCGCGTAGTGCCCGGCACGCAGCTTTAGTGTAGTCGGTGCCGCGCAAGTCTGTACCCATACCAAACTCGACTGCAATTCGCTTGATTGCCATAGACATTTACCATTTTCTAAGATCTACCATTAATGATACCTTGTTTCATCTCATGGAATAGACAGCTGGCATGCTGTTGGATACAAATTTTTATCTATATCCGGCCAGAATTTAAAAGGCCATCGATATCGATAGTGATGGTCGATAAAATATGACATTAGGTTCAAAAGATCCAGACACGGTTGCATGGCGCGAAATTGTCAGCGTTGAGCATCGTGGAGCACTTTTACTGGTTTGTACCGGTGTGTGGTTACATGCAGCGGACGCTCTGGTAGTGGCCACAATGATGCCCTCGATTGTTGCAGAAATTGGCGGTACCCATCTGATTCACTGGTCTGTTGCGCTATATGAGGTTGGGTCAATTGTCATAGCGGCCGCCAGCGGTCTTCTTGCCTTACGATTCGGGGTTCATGCACCCATGACTGTTGCCGCCTCAGTATTTGCACTGGGGTGCCTGCTGAGCGCTACAGCCACTGAAATGTGGGTGATGCTGATTGGACGACTCGTACAGGGATTGGGCGGCGGCGGCCTGTTTGCATTGTCATTCGTTGCAGTAAACCGGCTTTTTCCCAGACGACTCATGGCTCGCGTGCTTGGTGGAGTATCTACGTTATGGGCGACCTCGGCATTGTTAGGTCCTTTGATCGGTGGGCTGTTTGTCGAATTTGCGAACTGGCGTTTTGGGTTCACATTCTTCGCTGTTCAAGCAGTTGTCATGGCTTGCTGGATATCCAGGCATGACGCCAGAAAAGCATTCACGCAGGCACAGGGCGCGAATGAGAACTTCCCGGTGATACGGCTTGCCTGGCTGTGCGCTGGCATCTTCCTGATTGCTTATGCAGGGCAGGATGTCTCTTTTTCACGCACAGCATTCCTGGGAGCATCCGGTCTGATTTGTCTGATAATCTTCGTGAAAAGGGATCGGAACAGTCATGACTCACGGCTGCTCCCTATGAGAACGTTGAGTTTCTACGATCCGGTAGGTTCCGCCATGATTGTCGTTCTATGTTTTTCCGCTGCAACGATTGCATTAACACTGTATGGACCATTACTGATCACTCGTTTGCAAGGCGTGTCCGAACTCACTGTGGGAATGATCATGGCAGCTGAGGCTGTGACCTGGAATCTCGTTGCCATTACGGTATCAGGTAGACCTGAACGCCAGGATCGTGTTCTTGTTGGTCTCGGAATAACATTGGTGACACTGAGTATTATCGGCTTTGTTTATTGTATTGCCTTGGGTCCGCTATGGCTGATTGCCATCTGTGCACTGTTGCAGGGAGCCGGGTTCGGATTGTCCTGGACATTCATACTTCGCCGTGCCACAAAGCTTGCGCCCGAGTCAGAAAACGCACGCGTAGCCGGTGCTATCCCGACGTTGCAACGTGTTGGCTATGCATTGGGAGCATCTTATCTTGGTGTTGTTGCGAATAGTGCAGGTGGCGAAAAAATTGCAACGGGGCCAATGTACCAAGTCTCACAAACAGCCAACTGGATATTCATCTCCTGCGTACCGGTCGCTGCCATAGGAGTCGTTGCTGTGCATCGGTTCCTGCGTGAACCCCTTACGAGTTCCGGGGATACGGACTTGCATTAAAACCATGCGATTAGCGCTATCAGTATGGGCAAAACCTGTTGTGAAGCTTATTCTGGATAATTTGTGATGCTGCGGCAATTTGTCTCAATATGTAGCAAAATGTAGCACGGTGATACAGGCGAGAGCCACAATCATGTGAACATACCCGATCTCATCTAAACCGTGAAACTATGATCAAGTCGCGTTGCTGCGTGCTTTGCGATGATGTATTGCGTCGTTCATTCAGCCGAGAATTGGCTGGCCTTTACTTTGCACTCATTGTCCATGGAACTGAGTTTACAGATCGAGTAATCCGGCAGAATTCAACGCAAAACAATGGAGAATGTCCATGAGACCAGTGCATTGGCTTCTGGAGCTTTCTATCGATATTTCCAAGACAGAGGATTTCGAACACGTCATGAAGGCCTTGGTTGAAGAGGCAGACCGTGAGGCTGGTACCATGGCTTATGAGTGGAATTTCAATGACGACGGGACTGTGTGCTACATCTATGAGCGATTCACCAATGCGGACGCTGCCATGATTCATCTTGGTATGTTTGGAGAACGGTTCGCAGATCGGTTTCTTTCTGTTTGTCGCGTGACCGATCTTACGATACTGGGTTACGCAAACGATGAGGTGAAGGCCGTGCTCAAAGGGTTCAACCCCACCGTCTTGCACCAGCGTGCCGGTTTTGCGCGTTTTGTAGCTTAGTGTGAGGTACATATTACGTTTACTAACTATTCGGCAATTAACTATTCCATATGAACAGTATGCCGTTGATTGTGCATTTTTCAGATCCAGCAGATGCTTTGGAAGCTGAGCGATTGCTGATTGACGAATTCAAGAACCCGTATGTTAATTATCGCATTGCGTGGTGGACTACGTCCCAAAGCCTGATTGCACCACGCTCATTGCAGCGTAAGCATGATATTAATGACGCAATGGCGTTGTCGGCGTACCACAACTGGCCCGTATATTTTCGGCAGACCGGCGGAGACGTCACACCGCAGGGGTCGGGGGTTCTAAACGTGGCGGTGGCCTTCGCGCTTGATCCGTTGGAGAGACCGTCGATCAGTGGAATCTACCAGCTATTCTGTACACCGATGATTCAATGGTTGAAGGAACATGGATGCAATGCGCAGACTGGTCTGGTTCCGGGCAGCTTTTGTGACGGTGAGTATAATATTGTAGTCAACCGGCGAAAAGTTGCAGGTACCGCGCAAAGGTGGGCTCGAGTTCGGGCAAAAGAATCCAGACAGATCGTGTTTGTGCATGCGCTTATACTGTTAAATGCTGATCTTGATATTGGCGTGTCGGCTATCAACCGATTTTACGAAAGCTGCAGTCTGGAGCGTTCCGTAAAAAGCCATCGTCATACCAATTTCATGGATGTACTTGATCCACCTGCGATCTATTCGCAAGAAGCATTTGCCGAGAGCCTGAATGAAAGGTACAAGTATGAACTGGACGCGTTGACATCATGAATGCGTTGGTGGCAATGTTGATGCACTAATGCAAATTAACGAACCCACGTTTGCGAAAGAAAGCGACACACAGCCCGATGTCTATGAAGTAGCTGCGCTGGCTTGTCTACGCACGATGTGTAACGACGCTACACTCACCATCACCTACGGAAGCACCGATTTACGTGATGATTCGGTAATTGTTGTGCCCAGGCTTGCGTCATATGAGGATAAACGTCAGTTAGGCCTGCACCGAGGTCTTCTGGATTCCTATGTATTCATGCAGCGATACCATGACGTTGATGTGCATAAGCTGTATTCGCCTTCGGATGCGATGTCCGCTCGGCTGTTCAATCTTCTGGAAAGGGAACGATTTGAGGCATTAGGTGGAGAACGTTATGTTGGCTCCAGTTTGAACCTTGCGGCCTTGTGGGTTGGCAGTTATTCAACTGAGCAAATCGAGCGCCTTGCTGGTATCGACCAGCTTGAATGGATAATAAGCTGTCTCTGTCGCGAGCACTTGAATGACGTACCCGCACCGGAATATATCATTGCCCGGATCGAACCTCTGCGTGGGCCTGTTGAGGATCTGATAGGCGAGCACCTGAGCAATTTGGCGATGACCCGCCGTGATCAAAAGCGATACGCGAAAGAGGCGTTGAAATTGATAGAACGTTTGGGTTTTGATGCAGACACAGCGCATGATGAGTCTGGAACTACAATGGACGATGATGACCTGATATCAGATGTAGACCAGTCGGACTCACAGACGTGCGAACTCGACCAGCTCAATGAAGAGGTTCGAGCAGGCGCGGGAGTCGAGCCGGATAGGCTCGATTCACCTGATGAGGATCAGGCAAGTCTGGTCAGAAATTCGGAATGTGAACACCAATTCGAACCGACGCTATCAGAACTTGAAGAACTACCCGAGCATGTCTGTGCAAAAGATTCCTTGCAAGACAGTACCTGTCTTGAAGAGCATACCTATACTATTTATGACTCGTCATGTGATGAAGAAACGAGCGCGCTGGATCTTGTTGATCCGCTAGAGCTCAAGACGTTGAAGAAGGCACTGGATCACTGTGTGGATCAGCATGCGCATTTGATACAGAAAATGGCCGCACGGTTGCAAAGACACCTGATGGCTCGTCAGCAAAGAGCATGGCTGGACGAGCAGGATGAAGGCGAGCTCGATACGCGTCGCCTTACGCGAGTGATTGTTGATCCGGGTACACCGATTAGTTATCGGGTAGAAACAGAAGCTCCCGTGCGCAGTACGACGGTTACGATTCTGGTTGACAACTCGCGCTCCATGCTTGGCCGTCCTATTGAATTGGCCGCGGTGTGTACGGAATTGCTAACACGTACCCTTGAGCGCTGCGGCGTGAGCAGCGAAGTATTGGGTTTTACTACGGTTACCATGTATGGCGGCTCGACGAAGGCGCGTTGGCAGAACACCGGAGAAATCTCTAATCCCGGGCGCTTGAACAGCGTACGTCATATTGTCTACAAGTCTGCACAGATGCCCTGGCGTCGGGCAAGAGAACGCTTTGCCGTCATGTTGAAACCTGAGGTGCTCAAACAGAATATTGACGGAGAGGCGCTATCTTGGGCACATAAACGACTGCTCAAACGTACTGAAGACAAGCGTTTATTGATTATCGTATCTGATGGTGCCCCATCAGAGGCCGCCACATTATCAGCCAATAATAAGGATCTGCTGGTAAAGCATTTACAGGCAACAGTAAATGATATCGAATCGAACTCCCCGGTAGAGCTCATGGCAATCGGCATCGGGCATGACGTCAGTGAATACTATGCAAACTCGATGACGATCAATCATGCTGATGAATTAGGATCAGCACTTCTAACCTACTTGACTCGCATGTTGATCAAAGGCGATTCACGCCTGGTAGCTTGAACATTTATCCGCACTGCCGGATTTCTCTACCCACGCTCAACGCGCCTGAATAAACAGAGTCACCTGCATTGCAATCATGCGACAGGTGTCGCGCAGATGCGACACCTGTCGACGTCTGATCCTAAATTATTAACGCAAAATCAATAAGATATGTTTGGTATAGCGGTTGCTGAGTACTACGATAGTGATGAATTGCGTGTAAATCAATAAAAAATCTCATCACCACGGTCGCCGCCGTTGCGTGGCGTTAACAAATTTTGGAGGAATCAATATGCAGTTGTCTCGCGACGAATTGATTGAATCGTATCGGGTGATGCGCACGATCAGAGATTTTGAAGAACGCGTGCACGAAGAGTTTTCGGGTGGCGGCATCCCGGGATTTGTCCACTTATATAGTGGTGAAGAGGCCTCTGCCGCCGGAATTTGCCAGCACTTGACTGACAAAGACAAAATTGCCAGCACCCATCGGGGACATGGGCATTGTATTGCCAAGGGTTGTGACGTCAGGCAGATGATGCTGGAAATCTATGGTCGAGGTGAAGGGCTATGCGGCGGCAAAGGTGGCTCGATGCATATCGCAGATCTATCCAAGGGCATGATGGGCGCAAACGGTATTGTGGGAGGAGGGCCACCATTGATTTGTGGAGCAGCCATGACTGCCAAGTACAAGAAAACTGGCGGTGTTGCGATCGCTTTTGTTGGCGATGGCGGATCAAACCAAGGTACCACGCTGGAATCCTATAATTTAGCCAAGGTCTGGAATCTGCCGGTTATCTTCGTCGTGGAAGACAACGGCTACGCCGAAGCAACATCAAGCAGCTGGTCTGTTGCGGGAAGTCAGATGGATCGTGCTAAAGGGTTTGGTATGCCAGCGGTGCAAGTTGACGGTCATGATTTTTTTGCAGTTCATGAAGCCGCCGGTGAGGCTATTGAACGTGCACGCGCAGGTGGTGGTCCCAGCTTGATGCACGTAATCCTCAATCGATTTTTTGGTCACTTCGAAGGTGATGCAATGACTTACCGGGCCGATGGGGAGGTTGCCAGATTACGTGAGGAGAAGGATAGCCTCAAGATTTTTCGCACTAATGTCACTCAGGCTGGTTTGCTCGAAGATGCGGACATGGACAAAGTGGACAGCGAAGTCGCGACTCTGATTGAAGATGTGGTCAAAGAGTCTGAGAAAGCGGCTCCACCACAACCTGAGAAACTGACGACTGACGTTTACGTCAGTTACTGAATCCGGAGAGACGAAGCAATGGCCAAAAAATCATATCGGCAAGCAATTAACGAGGCGATCGCGCAGGAAATGCGTCGTGATGAGAATGTACTTATCTGGGGTGAAGACAACGCAGGGGGGACTGGCGGTGATGGCGAGCAGGATGCCTGGGGTGGGGTGCTGGGCGTTACCAAAGGACTGCTTCCCGAATTCGGCCCTGAAAGAGTGCTTGATACGCCCATATCGGAGAGTGCTTTCATTGGTGCGGCCGCGGGTGCTGCAGCAACAGGTTTGCGGCCTGTTGCAGAATTGATGTTTGTTGACTTCATGGGTGTCTGCTTCGACCAGATATTCAATCAGGCAGCAAAATTTCGATACATGTTTGGAGGCAAGGCGGTGACCCCCATGGTCATTCGTACCATGTATGGGGCAGGTTTTAGAGCGGCGAGTCAGCATAGCCAGGCTATGTATTCTATCTTCACGCATGTCCCAGGGTTGAAAGTTGTCGTACCGTCTTCACCGTATGAGGCGAAGGGCCTGATGATCCAGTCTATTCGTGATGATGATCCGGTAGTCTTCTTCGAAAACAAAGTCATGTATGACGATGAGGAGGAGGTGCCCGATGATGCTTATGCGATACCTTTCGGTGAAGCTCGACTCACACGTGAAGGCGATGATGTGACGATCGTGGCTATTGGACGTATGGTGGGCATGGCTAACCAGGCCGCCGATGAGCTGGAGAAAGCGGGAATTTCCGCCACGGTTGTCGACCCCCGTACCACATCTCCGTTGGATATTGACACCATCATTGAGTGTGTTGAGGACACCGGACGACTGGTAGTGGTCGATGAATCACATCCGCGCTGCTCCATGGCATCTGATATCTCATCCATTGTCGCGCAACATGCGTTCAAGGCACTCAAGGGTCCCATTCAAATGGTGACAGCACCGCATACCCCGGTTCCATTCGCACCAGAACTTGAGGATGCGTATGTGCCGAATCCTCAGAAAATTGCTGATGCCGCAAGGGTAGCAATGGCCTGATCAAACTGCGGAGCTCATGACGGTCTGCCGTACGAAAATTCGGCATTCCGTCAGATGTTGGCTCTGACACCGGTTCGCATCTGGCAGTTGAGCCGATAAAACAAAAAAACCGTTGAGATTTTACTATGGCAGACACTATACAACCGATCATCATGCCCAAATGGGGGCTAGCAATGACGGAAGGCCTGATAGCAAGCTGGAATGTTGAAGAAGGCGCAACGATCAGCGCAGGAGATGAGATTTGCGAGATTGAAACCACCAAGCTGGCCAATATGTTCGAGTCGCCTGTAAGCGGTCTTCTGAGACGCTGTGTCGCTATCGAAGGGGAAGACCTGCCCGTGGGCGCATTAATTGCCGTTGTTGCAGCTAGCGACGTATCTGACGCTGACATTGATGCCTATATCACTCGGTTCCAGGAAAATTTCGTACCTGAAGAATCTGACGACACGGGGCCAGAACCAGAAAGCGTGACCGTGGATGGTATGCGCCTGATGTACCTGAAGCAGGGCGATAGCGACGAAACACCCGTTCTATTACTCCATGGATTTGGTGCTGACATGAATGGATGGTTGTTCAATCAAGGTGATCTTTCAGAAACAGCACCAACGTATGCCCTCGATTTGCCAGGTCATGGTAAATCGGCCAAGGTGGTCGGCGATGGAACCCTTGCATGGATAGCGGGCGTTGTGGAGAAATTCATGACTGAGATTTCAATGACGGCTGTCCATCTGGTGGGACATTCCATGGGCGCAGGTGTCGCTTTGCTAGTTGCAGCAAATCAACCTGACTCGGTAAAAAGTCTGACACTAATTGCAGGTGCGGGGTTGGGTGAAGAGGTAAATATTGATTTTCTGGAAGGCTACATCTCAGCAAAAAGGCAAAAACACCTGAAGCCCGTGCTACAACAACTTGTCCATGATCCGAGTCTTATCAGTGCTGACATGATGGAAGAGGTTTTCAAATTCAAGCGTATCGATGGTGTGATCGATGGATTAAACACTCTGGTCAAGGCCAATTTCGCCGAAGGAAAACAAAAAGGCTCATTGCGCGATGTCTTGTCCACGCTGAGTATGCCGGTGACGGTTATATGGGGAAAGGAAGATCAGATTATCCCTGTCAGCCATACTGCAGGGTTACCTGAATCAGTCAGGGTCGAGATCATTGAACAGTCCGGACATGTCCCCCAAATGGAGAATGCAGCGCGTGTAAACCAAATAATCAATGCCACGATCGCTAACGCATAATCACGCATTGACGATGACTAGTGGCTCTCGTGATTTACCATTGAGCTGCGCCGTGCCGTCCGGCATCCGTATAGGCACAAAGAATCTAGATCAGGGAAACTCCCGACTCTCTTTCAAAAAGGTGCCAGCGTGACGTGTCCATGCCCAGATAACAGATGTCACCCATGTCTGCCGTGTAGGCCGGATCTGTCTTTACGGTCACGCGCGATTCATTGACATTTGCCTCGACCAGCAGATCTCCGCCCAGAAGTTCGGTAACGAGTACCTCACCTTTGATAGGATGCTCGGGTGTAGGTTTTGCGCTGATCGTTACGTGCTCAGGACGTATGCCCATGTGGATTCCCTGACTCTTGGCAGACCCATTAAGTTTCGAAATATGCTCGGCATTGAGCGGAAAAGAGAACGCGTCGTGATTGACGTGTAACTGGCCGTGCTCTTCTGCTAAGGAGCAGTCCAGGAAGTTCATTGCAGGCTCACCAATAAAGCCGGCGACCCAATGGTTGGCAGGATGGTTGTAAATCTGCGACGGAGTTCCAACCTGTTGCAACACACCATCACGCATTACCGCAATCCTGTCAGCCATCGACAAGGCCTCCAGCTGATCATGCGTTACGTAGATCATTGTTGTCTTCAAGCGTCGTTGCATGATCTTCAATTCGCTGCGCATATGGGCCCTGAGTTTTGCATCCAGGTGCGCTATTGGCTCATCAAACAGGAACAATTCCGGTTCACGTACAATAGCCCGTCCTATTGCACAACGCTGCTTCTGGCCACCTGATAGTTCTAATGGTTTTCGCTTCAATAACGGCGTAAGCTCCAGAAGTTCTGCTGCCCATTTGACTTTCCTGTCTATTGTCGGTTTGTCAACTTTCTGAATTTTCAGGGCGTTGGCCATATTGTCGTAAACAGTCTTATGGGGATAAAGTGCATAGTTCTCAAATACCATTGCCAGGTTTCTGTCTTTAGGCGGCAGGTCATTTATTCGTTTGTCATTGAACAGGATATCGCCAGCACTGATATGCTCAAGACCTGCCAGCATGCGCATCGTTGAGCTCTTGCCGCAACCGGAGGGGCCCAGAATGCAAACGAATTCTCCATCCAGACACTCCAGATTCAGGTCTTTCACAGCTGGTGTTTCACCGTAGTACTTCCAGACCGACTTTATGCTTATTGATGCCATTAGTTTCTACCATTAAACGTCTTGTTGATCTGATCGATGTTCGTTTGCAGAGATTGCTGTCGAGGACGAAAACCGGTGATGCTGAAAAGATTCATTCCTTGACTGCTCCCATTGTCAGACCCGTTACCAGATACCTGCGTATCAACAGTCCCAGTAACGTCATTGGCAAACTGGTTATTACACCGGCTGCCATGATTTTTCCCCACTGGATACTGGTAGGTGTCACCAGCTCTCGCGTTGCCACGGGTAATGTCTTGGCACCCCCGGATCCAATGATCGATGCAAAAAGAAAGTCGTTCCATGAAAATAGAATACACAATACGATAAAAGCACCTATACCCGGTGCTGCCAGTGGCAGGATTTCCAGAAATGCACCAAAACGTGTACGACCATCTACCATTGCCGCCTCTTCAATCGCATAAGGTACATTGTCAAAAAAACCTTTTAATATCCATATGGCAAAGGGCAGATTGAACGTGGTATACGCCAGTATCAGTCCCGGGATAGTCCCAACCAGTTCCAGATTTCTGAATATCGCGTACAGAGGCACCATCACAGCTACCACCGGTGCCATTCGTGTCGATATGATCCAGAAGAACACATGATCCTTACCTCTGAAATCCACACGCGATAATGCGTAAGCAGCCATGGCACCCAGGACCACTGATACAAGAGCTGAGCCGGTAGAAACCACAACGCTGTTGAAAAAATAAACAGAAAAATTTCGTTCGGTAAAAAGCTCTGTGTAGTGCTTGGTGGTCGGCGTAAAGTCGAAGAAAACCCCCATTCCTGAGAAGTCCCCGACCTCAGGGAGTGTGAATGCCTCCAGAAGATCCTTGAATGAGGAGACAAACATGATGAAAAATGGGGTGAGTGTCCAGACAAGATAGACAAACAGAAATGCCGTGGTAAAAACAGTGACAACAGTGCGTGAGCGTGATTTGTACTGAACAGCTTCCAATGTAGCCATCGTTATGTAGCCCCCTCATCGCTACGTGTGCTTGACGGCCGCTCGAAAACGCGGACAAGTATCATTCCCAGCACAATAGTCACCGCCAGCAGTGTGAGAGCTATTGCTGCACCTCGGCCCAGTTTGAAGAAGCTGAATGAGACATCGAAAAGATAGGTTGGAAGTATCTTGGTAGAGTTAGCAGGACCACCGCCCGTAAGCACAAGGATTGCATCTATGAAGCGAAAATTATCCATGAACCTGAGCAATATAGCGATCAGGAGAAACGGATACAGATTGGGAAGTGTCACCTGAAAAAAGTTACGAATATCGCCAGCACCATCAACCATATTGGCTTCCAGTTGATCACGTGGTACGCGCTTCAAACCCGCCAGAGTAATCAGTATGATCAGAGGTGTCCACTGCCAGACATCCACAATCACGATACCAATCATGGCGGTACTGCTGCTACCAAGAATCGATTTGTCACCCAGAATACCCAGGCTCTGCATTATCCAGTGATACCAGCCAAACGTTGAGTTGTACATGTAGTACCAAACCAATCCCGCGATTACAGGTGCCATCATCATCGGCATCAGGAAAATCGTTACAAGAATCTTTTCGTAACGAGATCGATTCAGTATAAGCGCTATCATCACACCGAGTGTCACTTCGAAAAACATGCACAAGCTGCTGTATTTCAGTAGTAGCCACCAGCCTTCCTGAAATTTTCTATCTCGACCCAATCGGGTCCAGTTCTTGAAATTATTCCAGGTATCATCTGCAAGGCCAATGTCTACCGTGTGAAGACTCATGTTGATGAGCCAGAAAAACGGATACAGTGTGATTGCAGCAAGCACAATGATCGCGGGCATCATCAAGTAGAAATAGAAACGATTTGACAGTGCGGTATTACGCACCCCTGCCGGCTCGTCAATAACCAGTCCGCCGTCTCTAAAGATGGCCTTCGTGGATACGAAGGCCTCTGAAAGCGCATCCTTCATGATAAATCTAGACTTCGTGTAGATCGTCTAGCTGAACCTTCATTTCGTTACATGCCTCCTCAGGCTCGGTCTCCCCGGAAACACACCGTTGTACCTCAGTAAGCAGGATGTTGTAATACTCGTTCGCTTCAGGGATCTTTGGACCCAGAACGAAATGAGGATCTTTGATGCCGTAGTCATAAACTGCGTCAAAAGTAAGCGCATTAGGCATGCTGGAAGGGCGTGTACGCGCCTTGATGACGTCAGGCTCCTGCAGAACAGATGGGCGTGTAGGCGTGCCACCAAGCTCTTTGAGCACGTTTAATTGGGTGCTCTTGGAAACAGACCAGTTGGCAAAGAGATACGCGGCACGCTTGAGCTTCTCATCGGCGGCAGAATTGATTCCAATGCCACCAATACCGCAATTGCAACCGTTAACCACATCACCATCCCCGATAACCCAGCTTTGTTCACCTTTTGGACAAGGTGCATAAGCAGTTTTTCCATCAGCTGCTCGTGAATTGCTGGCATCTTCAACAGACGCTGCAAACTCGTGATATTGAACCTGCATGGCAATATCGCCTGCGGCGTAGGCCGTATTTAGCTGCAGGGTTCCATTGGCCAGATTGTCAGGGTGAGACACATCCGCAAGCGCTTTGTATTTCTCCATCATCAGTACGGATTGCTCGTCTCCCCATCGTGTGGGTCCCGGCTTTTTGGAACCAAGCTTGTCATCCATGTCGAACTCTGTCCAACGTCCATGACTGAACAACATGCGCTGAATATCCAGATGAGTCGTCCATGCAAACGTTCCATGATGCTGACCGTAGCCGTAAGGAATATCTGTGCGACCGTCATTTCGAAGCATGGTGAAGTAGGCAGAAAAATCCTGGACTTGCTTCCACGTAGTATCATTGTTGAACTCCATTCGATAGCCGTATTCAGCCTCAAAATCGGGTGATAATTGTTCGAACAGATCCTGTCTATAAAACGTGCAGGCAACCGCACAATCATACGGAAAAGCCACGATTCGTCCTGGCTCGTAGTACTCGCCACAAGCACGTAAGAAATTATCGAACCAAGCACCTTCCTCAAAGCCATCCGGATCCTGTGGTAGCGTATCATCCTGCGCGTACTTGGTCAGATCTTCATAGAAGTCGGCAAACGGTGAGCCAATCGGTTTATCCTGTATGTAATTCAATTGAAAATCAGCTTGTCCTCCGCGAAGGTCAATACCGATTTTCTGCTGCACGATTGGCAAATCATCTGTCAGGATCTCTACCTCAATGCCAGTCAGATCATAGAATTCCTTGAGGTTGTCTCTAATCGCAAAACTCGGTGGCGTGTTTTCACTCATAAAAACCAGCTTTGAGCCTTCAAACTGACGCCATTTAGCATCATCTGAAGAAGCTGCATATACCGGACGAGAGACAATCATCGAGTTGAGTCCCACAGCAACTGATCCGGTTCCTAGTGCGGTCGCGACGCCACCTCCCAGCTGTAAAAAACGTCGACGGGAAATGGTCTTGTAGTGCGGTTTTACGGGTGGTCTAAACATGCTCGGTTCTCTCCAATGGCCCATGAATGTAGAACGACGCAATTGCCTTATGATTGACAGTTTTTGTTGTTTGTCGCTTTCGTCAATCGAGCTTGTGCGATACGTTCCGTACAAGGGAGCAGGGCTTATGCCAAGCGTTTGAACCGGTCTATGTCTTTGTTATTGGTATAAAAAATAGAGTAAGGCTTTTAGCAACATCCATGGATGGTGTTGCAATGCGTCGCGTCTATGCGACACCTGTGTCAAGCATAATTTGTCGATG
Source organism: Granulosicoccus sp. (assembly GCA_045106195.1). Taxonomy (GTDB): domain Bacteria; phylum Pseudomonadota; class Gammaproteobacteria; order Granulosicoccales; family Granulosicoccaceae; genus Granulosicoccus. The sequence goes on along the minus strand of JBGCEH010000009.1, from coordinate 49,776 downwards.
GAACACATCGACACACGTCCTCTTAAACGTATCTGCAGCTGAAACCGGGTCCGTTAACTACACGTTTTGATGATCAGGTCTGACGATCCCGAACTTTTTCATGTGTCGATGTGCGGTTGCCCGGCTGATGCCCAGATCTTTTGCGGTTTGCGAAACACACCATCGATTACGATAAAGGGCTTGCGTAAGCTCTTCCTGTGGTGATAGATAGTTCTGTTGGCTGGGAATAGTTGACTGCGGATCTATCCTGTTAGCGATGTGAGCAGATTGTTGCTGAGTCATCGACAGATGTGTTGCGTGGACCAGATCATCTGGCAAATCATCAAGGGTTGCCAGTCCATCTCCACAACTGAATACAATGTATTGCAATACGTTGTGCAGTTGACGTATGTTGCCTGGCCACTGGCATGCTTTTAATTGCGCCCATACCGGGTCGGATAGGCTAACGAGTCTGTCTGGATCAAAGCGTTGAAGCAGGCCTTCGACAATTTCTGCAAAATCCTGTCGAATTCGTAGAGCAGGCAAGGTCAGGGTCGCGCCACAGACTCGGTAATATAAATCTTCTCGAAAATGCCCACTTGCGACTAGCGTTGGCAAGTCTCTGTGACTGGCACACACTAATTGGAAATCAACGTCAACAGATTTTGCGCTTCCCAGCGGTTGTACTTTGTGTTCAGCGAGTACTCGCAACAGGCGTGTTTGGGACTCCATGGGCATATCACCGATTTCGTCCAGGAAGAGTGTGCCACCGTTAGCTGATACGATATGGCCAGTCTTGCCCTCCTTGAGTCCACCTGTAAATGTCCCGGGTGAATAGCCGAATAGTTCGCTATCGATCAGGCTTTCGGGAATTGCGGCGCAATTCACCTCGACAAATCGTTTTGTTGCTCGTCGACTTTCGTTGTGCAACGCGCGTGCAAAACTGTCTTTGCCCGAGCCTGTTTCTCCTTGCAACAGAATCGGTATGCCCTCTGTGCCGTCACTGTGACTAAGCATGCGTCTGCAGACGTTTACAAGCTTCTGAGTTCGACGATCAGAACCAGCCAGCTCATCAAGCGACATGTGCTGTCCGGACGTACTGGTCGCTGTAGCGGGCCTTATGTGCCGCTTGGCTCGACTCAAAGCACGCTCGCGTGGTGGAACGCTCACGGCATAGCGACCAGAACGAATATTCTTTTCCAACCGGTGAAGACGCCCATTAGTGGAAAACAGGACGTCCAAATCCACACCTATCAGCTCATCTATCGGGGTTCCCACGACTGACTGTCGTGAATCTATTCCCAGACTGGAGATCAAGTCATTTGTTACTCCAATTACAAGGCCGGATTCATCAATAGCGAGCAACCGTGACATATCCTGATTTTCATTGAATAATGAATCGGTAATGGCCACAAGTGTGCTGTGACGGAAAAAATCTCTGAAACTATGGGTATGTAATTGCTCAGCACTTCGTCGCACATACTGACTGACACGAACCGCCTCCGTCTGGCTTTGGGTGGCGTTACCCGTGACATTGATTGCACCATATTGAACTCCACGATGATCGAGTAAAGGTGCTGCCGAACAGATAAACTGGTGAAAACTCGTGTGGTAGTGCTGATCTCCGTTAACGGTAACCGCGGTTTTGCTTGCGAGCGCAGTTCCCAATCCGTTTGTACCCACACAGGCTTCATCCCATAGTGTCCCTACGGTTATGCCGCGTTTTTTCAAATCTCGAGCCATCGCTGAGTCGCAGTATTCAGCGATGGCTGCACCGTCCGAATCACCGATCAGCATGCAATAGTCAGCGTTTCTAACAACTTTGCGTATTTCGTGTATTACCGGATCGACACGCCTTAATGGTTCTTCAATACGTTCTCGTCTGCTTACCAATTCACTTTGGCTGTAACGATTTCCAAGCAAGCTCGAACCACGACTTAGACCGTATTCAGCCTCACATCGGTTCCAGGAGGCTTCTAAATAGGTTTTAGATGCACTTTCGGTATTTAAATCGGGAAACTTGGGTATGTCTGAACACTGGGCATCGGTTTGAGAATCTTTTAACGTATGCACAGTAATGTCCTCCCAGACGTTGTTTGGATCCGAACTACTGGAGGATCATCATTTCGCTGCTATCTGAGGCGATTCCGATTGATCCAACAAGCATATGACAGAACGGACAAGCTCTAGTGACGGTTTTACTCAGGAGGTTACTTTATTACGAAAAAGCTGAATGTTGCAATGATTATTCAATAAAAAGTGAACAAATTCGTTGAGATATCTTGCTTAAAACAAGACAAATACACCTGCTCGGACTGCCAGAACTCAGATAATTCAGTTGGGTAATTTCGCGAGCCGCTTATCTAGCTCATGATAAGAAACATCGAAACATTCCGTTTTTGCCAAATGGATAATCAGCAAATGAAGAGCGCAACGGCTGTAGCTAATAATGTGGGTCCAAAGAAAAACGTAATAACTCGGGTTCTTTATCAATATCGGAATCGCAAGAAAAATATCGACTACGACGCCTTGACTCAATTTGTTGAAGGGTTACGCTCAGACCTTGAGCTGGCGCGAAAGGAGGGTGAGTCATCTGACTCCCGTAGTCATTCCATTGCAGAAAAAATATCGACCAAGCTGGATGAAGCTGATAAGCATGAAATTGCATTGGACGGAAAGTGGAATCTTGCACACCACGCAGAGAAGCTGATCCTGACACTACTCGGAACGGAGCGACAGAAAATAGAGCTTCATCGCAGGTTGAGTGAGTGCCAACGAATCAATGCCCCGTTTACAGCATTCTATAAGGATCAAGTTGATAGGTACGAAAAAGAAAGCAGGTTTAATGAGCAGTGTTTCAACATACTGGTGTCTCTGGTCGGTGACATGCAGCATTACAACAGTAACAAGCACATCAAGATGCGGTATGCCCGTCATGCCATCTATCGGGTTGGTCTGACTTTCAGTCTGGCACTGATCCTGTTTCTTTCAATCATCTCGTTGTTTCATTGGGTTTAGATAAGAATATAATTTGACGAGGTAAATTATATGGACAGCGCTATTTTGTATACAGGCTACGTTTATGCTTTTGCTGCTGGCCTGTTCGGTACAACGTTTTTCATGATTGTTGACCTGCAATCAAAAATAGAAAGCAGTAGCCAGGGCGAACTCCGCGATATGTGGACATTCAGAATGATTCTGCTCCGTTGCTCTTTTGGCGTTGGAGCTGCAACCATACTGTATTTTTTTTTCCAGACAGGACTATTAGGCGATGGAGTCTGGCCCGATGTTGGGAGTCTTGATTTTGCCGAGGCGACACGGGAAGTGGAGTCTGGGCCGTTTAGGGGTTCAACGTATCGATTGCCGAATACAAACACCTCTCTTCTCATTGTATGGAGCTTTTTGGCCGGATATTCACAAACATTCGTTCCCAGACTATTGGTCAAAACCACGAACAAAAAGGTCAGTCAGGTATAGCCACATAGGTCGATACCGATTGAATGCTGAAGTAAACTCAACAATTTCACAATGTTAGTTTCACGAATTAGGGAACCCAGGCTTACAGTGTTGTGTAGACGTACCTACGCGGTAAACATGATCTAATGTCAGTGCCATTGGGCTTGAGCTCGCTAGTCAGCAAGATCATGTTTTTTTGGCTTTACCATGCTGTGTCAGTAGGCCTGCAATGGTGTTAATCCGCTCTGGACGATTTTCGTGTATTACCCCGTATATCTTGTTTTCAACGCACGCTAAGCGAAAGATCAGGATCGAATAAACTGCGAGCACGCGGTTAGTTTAAAGCGGTCTCGACCATTTTGGCTGTAGCGAACAGACGATCTTCTGACCCTGGCAGGCACATCAGGGACACACTCGCGGGCAAACCCGTTCTTGCATCGCAATACTTCCATGCTGGTATCGCTATGGACGGTAGGTCGAGGTAGTTACCCAGTGTGTGGGACGTAAACAATCCATTGACTCGTGGATTCATGAGTGATTGCCGATTGAAATATTTATGTTTTGGCGCGACAAGACCGAGTGTTGGAAGCAATAGCACGGTATCTGAACCCAGCAATTCGCGATATTCGTTTTTCGCCAGTAAAAATTGTTCCGCGATTTTTTCTCGCTTACCTGGTCGACGTGATTTCATAAAGGGCTCAAGCATGATCCAGCTAAGCAATCCACTGTCGATCGTCCCATTTCCTGCGAGCTGAGCGATAAATTCTTTAAACGTTGAGAATGGGCCATCTGGACCTGACGACAAGTCCGATATCCAAGTGTCATAGAAATCATCAATAATAATTTTCGGAATCAACAAGAAGAGCGATGGTATTTTTTTGAATTCCGTATGTCGTGATTTGACTCCGTTATCCAGCAAACACCGCCGGGCGTGATTAATCGCCTTAAGGATACATTCTTGCTGGTAGGTAATCGGGAACCCCTCGGGAGTTGTTACCTGTTCAAATATATCGTTTGTATCACGTACCGGTTGCTTGGCAATAACGTTGTAGACAAGCAGGGCATCACGAACTGAACGCGTAAGAGGTCCGTAACCTAACCATGAATTTGTATTTCCTGTAACGTCTGGCCAGGTACCTGAACCGTCTATTGCGGATGAATGTCCTTTGAATCCCACAGTTCCACACAGGGCTGCAGGAATGCGAATAGAACCAAGAATATCTGAACCAATTCCAAAAGCACTCGAACCTGATCCTACCAATACACCTTCACCACCAGAGGAGCCACCGGCAACACGTGTATTGTCCAGATGATTGTTACATCGACCAAAGCGCGGATTTGTGCTTTCCCCTGTCATCGCGAATTCGGGAATATTGCTTCGTGCAATTATAATTGCGCCGGCCTCTTTCAGTCGGCGAACCATTTCTGCATCACTTTCGCACTTGACAGGTCGCTTTCGAAGTGAACCTGCCGTCATCTCCTCGTGAGCAATACTAAATGTTTCTTTAACGCTGAATGGTAACCCGAAAAGCGGTAAATCAATATGGGTGCTGGCGTCGAGTTTAGCCGCAATATCCAGAGCCTCTTTCTGGTAAATTTTAACTGCAGCATTAGCATATGGTTGCAGAGCATTCAGCCTGCCAAGATGATCGCCAACCAGTTCGCAGGCTGTTGTTTTACGCTGTCGTAGTGTGTTCAGCAATGCAGTCGCATCAGGTAGACGTGCTTGGCCTTCAATCGATATCACAATGAATTCTTGTTACGTTTGTTACAACTTCTGCCAGAAAACGACATCATTTGTGAGCTTCATTAATCCTGTCGCTAATATAGCTGGCTAGCGCAAAAACCGTCTCTGACGGGTTATATCCTATGGATGTGGGTAAAATACTGGCATCAACGACATACAGGTTCTTTACGTCGTGAGTTTCGCCCATAGGATTCACCACAGCCTGTGCAGGGTCTTTGCCCATTCGCAATGTACCTTGTGGATGAAAGGATGTGTATGGATAGCGTGACTTCTCGTTTTGCAAGCTGTCAATTACTGAATCGACATCAGCCTCGCTTTCTATCACCTTTGCCAGTGTTGTTGGAACGTATACCTTTGATGCACCCGCTGCGAGCAGTGTACGGGCGTTGACTTTCAAACCATCCTTCATCGATTCGAAATCTTCATCATCCACAGTATAGTTGATTGTTTTAACGCCATTTTCGTAAGCGACATTGCCCGTGTTCTTATCATGCAACAGCGTGATAAGACGAATAGTGTTGGCAAATTTTTCCATCAGGCTGATATAGGGCTTTCCTGTGCCCGGGTTTTGACTAGCGCCAGCCAACACGGGTTGCTCAATTGCATTGAGAAGAATAAATCCGCCCACTCCATTCTCGTCTGGCAAAGTGTATTCATCAACGTATACTGAATGGGTTGCTCCCACGAAATCGTTGACTGCCTCGTCGAATTCCGCCGTGAGTGACAAAGACGGGTGGCAGGCGAAATTCTTGCCAACTTGTCCGGAAGAATTCGCAAGCTCACTTTTCATCAATATGATGGGAGACTGTATTGGACCAGCAGCCAGAACAACGATGGGAGCCTTGACGCTCATGTCGGCGACTTTTTCCCGGGTATCAGGATGGATTATCTCTGCGGTGACACCATTGGCCACGCCATCTTCCGAGGTTATGGTATTAACGCGGGTATCTGCGTAGATCTCGGCTCCATGAGCTTGCGCCCAGGGTAGGTACGTCACCAGCATCGATTGCTTGCGATCAGATTTGCAACCTGCGAAACAGAAGCCTGTCATCGCGCAATTCTTCACATTTCGCTTGGCAACACCAATCTGAACGTCAGTTGCATCGAGGCCTTTCTTGATCAATTCTGCACCGGGACTGGTTTCAGCAGCGGTATTTTCCTTGATCCAGAGGTTCTTCTCCACAGTCTCGAAATAGGGAGTCATCACCTCTGTCGAAAGATTGGTCAAGCCGTATTTCTCGCCCCAAAGCCTGAAGTAATAATCTGGAGTACGAAAACACAAGGCAGCATTCACAACGGTAGAGCCACCCACACACGCCCCCTGCAAGATGGTGATATCTCCCTGTGCATTGGCTTGTCCGCCAGAATCGGCATACATCGTACCCAGCGAAACAGCTGTCATCTCCGTCATTCGCTCTGATGGAACATATCGACCCGCTTCCAGAATGATGACTTTTTTACCTGTTTTTGCCAGCTCATAAGCGGCTATTGCACCTCCGGCGCCAGAGCCTATGACCACAGCATCCGCGGTTAAATCAAATTGCTGCTGCGTGACAGCCGCCGCTTCGATGACATCAAGGCCCTGAGCTTGTATTTCTATATGAGTTGTCATTTTATTATTCCCCTGTTACGCCTGTGGTAACGGTGCATTACCTTGAGACTGCAGTCCCCACGTCTCAGTGACGGGCCCCTGAAATCCAACCGGTTCCCACGTTGGTGGTATGGCCCAGTAGGCTGTGACGATTAAAAACTTGAGCGCAGTGAACAAGCCACGCGCAGGGACTTCTTCTGAACTTGCCAAGGCATCGCAGAACTGTGCTGCCTCATCAAGCGTGAGTTCGACAAAAGGTTTGCCAAAAGGCTCTTTCGCAGCTTCGTTAAAATAGGCAACCCCACCTTTGAGACCCTCCAGAACTGGCGGCGGTAACGTTGCCAGGAAAGCGCCGTCTACCGTTTGAAGGACTGGTAGTGTTTCAGGGTCAATCAGTTTGCTGCCTTCTGTCGGCAACAGCGTCAGCATGAGTCGGTGCCAGACAGTATATTCATCCACAGACATGTGAACGATACCTTCAGGCAATTGTGCAAGGGCGGATGTTGGAGTGACGCTTGCCAATCCAGCTGCTGACAAAGCAACAGCTACGGCCGAGATACGCAAGAAATCACGTCGTGTATAGCTCGATATATGGTGTTCAAGGCTATCCGATTGTGTATCTTTCCTCTTCATGCATTCCTCCTCCAGAGAGTGTACATATCGTTTCCACCAGGCCCGTCGGTGTAACGGCCTTTGATTTCTTTATGCGTTGCAAGCCAAACGGGTTTCAATAGCTTGTTTCAAATGATATCGGGCTGTAATCTGCGTCATTCAGTGGACAACGGTGAATTCAGGGTTCAGCCAACCTAACATAATCTGCGCTTGCGTGGATTGGATAGTCTGGTCGTCGGTATTGGCTTGCGCTGCCGACGAGACGTGGCCCTGGATAGCCACTTTCAAGTGGCTATGAATGACCAGTTTGTATGGTCAACGACACCAGTTACGCATCATGCCCTGTAATCAGGATTTGGCCGGCGAAAAAAGCCGGCCCCCATTACTGGAATTCCAATCGGATGCCCAGTTTCAACCAGTGCTGAGTGACGCGCTCATTGCCCTGCTGCGTTTCATAGAACAGGAAACCACTGCGTCCCTGCGGAAACAAGGCACTACTGCCTATACCCAGATTGAAGTAGCTTGAGTCGCGCTCCTCACCGTTGACGATGAATGGAGTCTGGGTAGGATCATGCTGGAAGGTTGCTTCAATACCTTCTTTCCGATTCTCGCTTTCAAATTCAGCTTCCAGTCGAAATTGTGGAATGAACACGCCACGTTTGGTATTGACTGTTCTCGATATTTGCCCGCCAAGCGCTAACCGGCGCGATTGTACTGAGTGCGAGCCGATAGTGAGGACTGACCCAAATCCGTCCTCACTACCTGTTGCTTGTTCAGAGTAGCCATCGATATCTGCATCAATAAGCGAAAGTCTTCCATAAGGTCCGAATTCCCAACCGTTGCTTCGATAATCGCGACCTGCGCCTATGGTCAGCGATCGGACATTAGCCGTTGTATCACCCACGCCAAACTGATCAGGTGTATCAGGCAGGTTAATTCGCCGCTCAATATCGATGTTGTTACGACCGAAATCCAGTACTGCATCAATGTAGCCTTTCTCTGGCCGGTAGTACGTACCAAACAGTGTCAGATTCAACCCAGAGACCTGGGCGTTGCCAGCGTCAGGATTGAAATCGGTGTCGTTGTCGACGATTCCGATACCTACGCCATACACGGTACTTTCGCTGGCCCTATAATCCGCGCCCAGAGTCAAACCTGATGACCTGAATTCGGCATCGGATTGGTTTTCGCCACCTTCAAATTCTCCGTAGGAGATGGACCCGGTAGCAAAGAAACCCAGCGCTGTCATTTGTGAAAGACTGCTATCTGCCGAGGCCGCGCCACCTCCATACAATTCATCCTGTGCCGCCTCGATGACACTGCCCGGAATTGACTGATCGTAGTGATTGAACTGTAAGCCGGACAAATCGAGCCCATCGACTTGTCCACTGCGAATGGCGTTGATGCGTGCGTATACATTGGTGATCTGGATATCGGTTGTGTCAATGATGGAGTCGCCGAGGAAAAACAACTCTTCGGGAATCAGGCGATCCAGGGCTGCCGTCAATCCGTCATCATTGACAAGCCGGGCCTCTACTTCCTGACAGGTCTCGAACAAATCCTGCTGCTCTGTTGTAATAGCCTGTTGTTGTTCAATGCGAACCCCGAGAATTTCACACACCACATCCAGCGTTGTTCCAATGGACGCCTGATTGGTTCCAAGACCTTCGGCCGGACCGATGCCCGAGCGTACCGTGAACACCGCCTCCGCTTGTCCAACCGGGAAGGGAGGCGGGGTATTGCGTGCCGTCAATGTCGAGCTTGTCGCCGAAGGTGTCGCCACATCGATCGTCGCAACTACCCGTACAAATCCTCGCGAGAGAATTCGGATGCGGTTGTTCGTGCGGCCTTCGGCATCCGATACGGTACGCCCCCCTTCAAGCAGTTCGGCAGAACCTTCCGGGACCGCTCTCCACAGAATCGGTACATCAGCAATCGTTGCATCGGATGCGCCTCGATCGACAACATCAATTACCATGGGTTCCAACAGGTCGCCAGGCAGGCCGCTTTGTCCATCACCGGATACAACGACAAGATCGAGTTCTCCCAAGGATGCAAGTGCCGGTGTGGACTCGTCGTTGACCAGAGTGGTATCGATAATGGTCACTGTCGCCTGCTCAAGATCAACCTGCTGTGCACCCAAGGGCTGGGCATTAGACAAGGCAACGATGAACTGTTCAGCGTCTTCCACCTGATTGTCAGCGTTGACCAGGATACGAATTGTTTTTGGCTCTGCGTCCAGATCTGCCCAGTTCAGCGTACCGCTTTGATTGACTACATCAAGCCCAAGTTCAGCCGATCCACCGATGAGTGCGTAGTCGACCGATACGTCACCGTCAGAGCCGCCAGTGCGTGACACCGATAAGGTGATGCTACCTTCACGCTCGGTAACAGACAGTTCAGTAGCCACAAAACTCAGGGTACCCAGACGGGTAGAATCCGTGATTGATACGGTCGCCACTGCATTACTACCCAGTTGTTGACTATCGCCAAAAGGTTCGGATTGTGCCAATACAACTTGAAACTGCTCTTCGGGTTCTACGAGACCGTCACGGTTGACGGGCACTAGAATGGTCCGAATGCCCGTATCGCCGTCAGCCCAATTCAACTGACCGGAGGAGGGCTGGAAGTCTGTCTCGTCAGCGCTTCTCACTAGCGTGCTGTAACCTACTGACACTGCGCCAGCACTGCCGCCGGTTCGGGACACCTGAAGTTCAACCGATCCATCTGCCTCTGCAACAGCGACATTTGTGTTCGTAAACGAAAGCACGCCCGGAGGCGCTACTGAGTCATCCCTTATGGTGATGTCAACCACTGACGGAGAACCCAGCACTTGCTGTCGCGGCCTTGCATCGCTCAGGACTATCTGGAATTGTTCATCCTCTTCCACTGAATCATCAACATCAATGGAAATACGCAGAACACGTACATCGTTCTCACCGTCGGCCCATTGCAATCGCCCGCTGATCGCATCGAAATCGTCACCTGCTTCGGCACTGCCATCCACGGTTTCGTAGCGCACCGAAACCGCTCCATCGCTGCCCCCCGTCCGAGCAACCGATACGCTGATGGTACCGTCGCTTTCGTCGATGGAAGCACTTGCGTTGACAAATTGTACCGTGCCAGGTTCAGGCTCCGGTTCAGGTTCAGGTTCAGGCTCCGGTGGTGGCTCTACATCATTGATGGTAATGACGACCGAATCTGGCGACCCGATAGAGCCATTACCAGGCGACACCAAATCGGACAGGACTACCGTAAACTGTTCATCGCTTTCGGAAACAGTATCGGTAACAATCGCCACCGAAAAACTCCTGGGTGCACTATCGCCATCTGCCCAGGTCAAGGTGCCACTGGTGGCCTCAAAATCGTCGCCTGATGTGGCAGTGCCAGCGTTCGTTGAGTAATTGACCGATAGCGTACCGTCAGAACCGCCTGTGCGATTGACGGAAACGGTGACTGAAGCTTCGTTCTCGTCAACCGATTGCGTGGCTGCTGCAAATCGGACCGTACCGGAATCGCCATTGAAAACATCGTTTATAACGACGGTGGCTGTTGAGGGATTACCTATAACACCGTCATCGGGCGAGCCATTGCCCAGTACCACAGCGAACGACTCGGACGCCTCGTCAAGCGAATCAAACGTAATGGGGATAGCCAGTTGCCGTGTACCACTGAAGCCATCCGGCCAGGCAATCACGGTTTGATTCGTTGAGAAATCACCTTCACCGGCGCTACCGGGTACCGTCGAGGCAACAACCGAAATCAGGCCATCATCGCCATTGGTTCGCGATAACTCGAGAGTGACAACGCCGGCATCTTCGTCAATTGTGTAAGAGTCGGTTACAAATTGAACCGTTCCAGGCTCAGGTGGTTCGTCATCATCGTTGATGGTCAGCATTGCGCTTTGCGGCGAACCCAGTACAGCGCCCTCTACCTGGCTCAGCGTAAACATCAGGGTCTCGTTCGCTTCATCGAGTGTGTCGTTGACAATCGGGATGGAAATGATGCGCTCGCTGGTATCACCGTCTGCCCAGCCGACAGTGCCCGTTAGCTGATCCAGATCGATATCAGCAGTGACTGACGCCGACCCGGCCGAGACGGTCCAGCTGACAGAGCTCTCACCGGTGCCATCGCCTGTGCGTAAAATCGGGATATTGAACGCTGCGTCACTTTCAAGCCGGAACTGTTCCGCTCCGGCCAGGGCTATGACATCAGGAACCGGGGCAGGTGTCGTGTCTTCAATGGTTATGATCGTGCTGTCGGGCGCGCCAATCAGAACGGGCGCACTCGACGAATCGGCGCTGATCGTGATGGAAAACGTTTCGTCCAACTCAACCAATGCATCGTCTATCAGATCGACATTGATGGTTTTGTCTTCAGTATCGCCTGCAGCCCATGAAACAATACGATCTGCGAAGTCAACCGAGTTGAAGTCAACGCCGCTTGTTGCGGTGTCGTCGGATACGCTATAGACAACTGATACCGCATCGATGCCATTGCCCACGCGCTGAACAACAATACCCACAGTACCTGAGTTCTCTTCAACCGTTACACTGCCATCAGCCATGACAATCGTATCGGGCGTGGGCACGGTACTGTCCATCACGTTCACGGAAGCGGTTGTCGCCACCCCGGATATCGCTCCCGTAAAACCGGACAAGACCACGCTAAAGGTTTCTTCGTTTTCCACAACATTATCGCTGGCAATTTCGACAATGATGGTACGAGGCGTATTGTCATCATCCAGCCAGTCAAGCACACCTGAAAGGGGTTCTATTACAGTAAAGTCTTCGCCGGGTGTTGCGGTACCTGCCTCTACCTCGAACTGTACCGAAGCGGGACCATCGCTTCCATCAGTGCGAGTGACCTGTAATTCCACCGTGCCGTCAGCTTCGGCAATGGTGTACTCGTCGGGATCGAATTCGACAACACCTGGAGCCGGAGCCGCAACATCGATGATCGTGACAGTGGTCTGAGCCGGGGAGCCCAGCGTTATGGTTGAACTGGCAGGATCGGGGGTCAGATTAACCAGAAAGGTTTCGTCCAGATCCTCAATATCATCGGTAGCGATATCGATCTCGATGGTCTTGTCGACCAAATCGCCGGCTGCCCAGAGGAGTGTACCTGTTGTCGGTTGTGTAATGGCATAGTCGATTTCGGCCTCCGCAGTTCCATCCACGAGCGAATACAAGACTGACACTTCGCCAACGCCGGTTCCGCTACGTTGAACGGATAGTGAAAGCACACCGGCATCCTCCGCTATTTCGATCGAGGAATCCGCCAGAGCAATCGAATCGGGTACTGCATCATCGACAATAGTGACCATTGCCATATCGATGTTTACCGTTCCCGAATCCGTATCCTGAAATAAAGTAACCGAAAAAATTTCGTCGGTCTCGACAGAGGAGTCGCTTGCGATATCCACTGTGATGGTGCGCGGCATGTCGTCGCCGTTTGGCCAGGTAAGCGTGCCGGTGGTCGGTTGGGTCAGCGCATGGTCAGTACCGAGGATTGCACTACCACCCATCACCTCAAAGCCCACTGAAAATACACCATCCGAGCCACCGGTTCGTGTTACCGTCAAGTCAACAGAGCCATCCGATTCTGGCACCGTGTAGGTATCGGGGTCAAACTGCACGGTACCAGGTTCGATTGGTGTTCCATCGATGATGGTGATGATCCCTTCGGAAGGCGTGCCGATCAATACCGGATTGCTGCTGGTGTCATCCACCAGTTGCACCTCGAACACTTCATTGATCTCATCAAATGTATCGGGTTCAATGTCGATACTTATGAATTGGGTAGTAGTGTCACCTGCAGCCCAATCAAGCGTACCGTCCAGTGGCTCCAAGCGACCAAAATCGACTCCTGCGGTAGCACTCCCACTGCTGAAAGAATACAACACCGATACCGGCTGAACACCCGCCCCAACACGTTGAACAGCCAGCTCTAATACACCAGCATCTTCAGCGACCGTGACATCTGCATCCGCAAGGATGATGGTATCCAGTATTGTATTGTCCTGAATTGTTATCGTGATGACGTTTGGTATACCGAGATTGACATTTCCGGACCCCGACCCTGTCGACAGCTCAACGGTAAAATCTTCATCCATCTCATTGGCGGTATCCGCGATGATACTGATAGGGATAGTCTTGTCTGCCAGGTCGCCATTCGCCCAGAAGAGTATTCCACCACTGCTTCCGGATCCATCTTCAAAATCGGCGCCGAGCGTTGCAGTACCCGATACCAGATCGTAAAACACCTCGACGCTGCCCGTACCGCTACCGATCCGCTGTACCACGATATCGAACATGCCAGCATCTTCCTGCACGACCTCACTGGCTACGGCAAAGCGGACATCGTCAGTAGGTGGTGGCGTATTAGTGATTGTGACCGTGCTGATCTCGTTACCAATTCCAGCGCCACCTCCAGTGTCTAAAATGAAGGCGGTGAAAAACTCGTCAGGTTCATCAAGAGAGTCGAGCACGATATCCACATCAATGAACTTCGAAGTCCCGTCACCCTCCTCCCAGATCAACTCAGATACCATTGGTTGGGATGGCACGTAGTCATCTATCTGGTCTGCTGTATCTCCACTTGCACCCAGCGAGTAGAAGGCCGAAACCTGGCCGTCAGTACCGCCTGTGCGTGTGATCTCCAGACGCACAGTAGCCGACGTTTCGCTGACCATGTAGTCCTGAACAAATCCCAACACACCCGGGGAGGGCGGTGGTACGTCAGTGATTGTGATCTGTGTTGTTGAAGGCGTGCCCAAAGCAACGTTGCCGGAACCTGAATTAGTTGATAACGTAATTCTGAAGGTCTCATTCGGATCCTCTACGTCATCAGAGAACGCTTCCACTGGAATGATCTTGTCCGTTGTATCACCAGCATCCCATACCAATGTTCGTACAGAACTGGAAACGTCATCAAGAAAGTCCGTTCCGAAATCCGCGGTCTCACTGATGAGTTCATAAGACACTTCAATAGCGCCCGAACCAGAACCCGATCGCTGTACATTGATAGATGTCGGATCTTCACCTTCGACAATCACGGCCGTCGGTGAAGAAAACGATACGGTATCGAATTCGTCATCGTCTATGATCGTGACAATCACCCGTTCACCCGAGGTATCGACAAACGCACCACCCATCGCGTCTGACAAAATCAGCTCGAACGTTTCGTCAGGCTCAACCTCTAGATCGTCGACAATATCAAGAGTAATCGTACGACTTGTGGCATCGTTGTCGCCCCACGTCAGCGTACCCCTTGGCGGTGGTGTAGTGCCAAAATCTGACCCGGGTATTGCTGAGTTCGTCCCGGAAGCGGGCACTACGTCGTAATTAACAGACACAGCTCCAAGCGAGCCGTTATTGCGCGTTACAACCAGTGATACACTGCCATCAGCTTCATCGACCGTAACGCTTACCGGATCAAACGAGAACTCACCTGGTGAACCCGGTGCAGGTCCATCGTTGATGAAAATACTGGCGATTGGATTGATCATTCCAACCGCGACCCCCCCAGACAGTGAGTCAAATGAGACCTCAAAGCGTTCTTGCCCTTCCGAAGCATCAGCATCGGAATTGACGAAAAGTGTGACGGTTTGTGGACTATCATCGCCATCACGCCATTCAAGTGTCACGACATCTTCATCGCCCGCAAAGCTTCCATCTAAAGGGTATGTGGCTGAGTCATTTACAAGCCGCACATCAACGGACACATCACCATCAGTGCCTCCGGTGCGCAGCACTCCCAGAATCACGGAGCCTTCTGTTTCACCCACGTTGTACGTAGGATTGTCGAAATCCACGACACCGGGATTGCTTGGAACATCGTCGACGATGGTTACCGTGGCGATGCCAGGCCCGTTAAGATTATTGCCATCGACGACCTCTACCATAAACGTCTCCTCGCCTTCTACCAACGCGTCGGAGAAGGCCGAATAGGTAAACGTCCGAATTCCCATGTCGCCATCGTTCCACTGCGCCTGACGTGGAGGGATACGTTCATAATCATTACCACGTTCGGCGCCGCCGGAAACAGACGTCTCGCCTATGGTGATATTGACAATTCCGTCGCTGCCATCAAATCGTTCAACCTGTACCTCGATAGTATTGCCTTCCTCCACTCGGTATGGCTCGCCGACAAAACGGAATTGACCCTGGTTCACATCCAGGATACTGACGTTTGTAACGTCGCGAGTGCCGGGCGAAGCATCGCCAGTGACGCTCTGGATTGCCAGTCGGAAATTCTCAGTTGGCTCCTGCACAATATCCTGATTCAAGAATACACGGATCGTTCTGGGTTCAGTATCTCCTGCGGGCCAGATAACGGTGGTTGGATCGGTGAAAAAGAAGTCATCTGTCGGCATGGCCGATCCCCCGGTGACCGTAACGACGGCCTGCGCAGATTCGACTGATGCCGAGCTATTGGGCACCCGTTCCAGAACTATCTCAACGTCATTGCCTTCAGAACCACGATATTCCGCGGCTTGAAACTGAATTTCCGAGTTGAAAGCTGGCTGTGCGGCACTGGTTACGGACCAAAGGGTGAGAAAGACAGCGAGGCTGAAAAGCCCGATTCCCATGAGACGACGGGTTAGCAACGAGCAGGTTCCGAAATGCATAACAACTCCTTGGTACAGCGCGCCCTCGGTCGAGTCATCAGCACATGAGGCAAACTGAAACGGTGTTTTATCTTGGTAGATCGTGAAATTTACTTGGCACATTACCAAAAGTCAATGCTACGATTTAATGTGTCGGGCTTGCACAAATATGTCTTTAGCACGGATACTCAGTGTTAATCTGGCAGTACATCTCATATCACTGCACAGTGTGCGTATTGAGAGAGGCATTTGTGAGCGACTTGCGATCGCAGAAAGGGTGCCAAGCTGGGTATTAGCAATGCGATGTCAGGAAATGCAATGAGTCTAGGATTGGGACACGATGTCATTTTCGATCAGTTCAACTTCATCTACGAGCGTGGTGAATTCAGCACTTAGAGCATCAAGCATCGTCGCCTGTTGCCTTTCAGCTTCAATTGCCATTGTTCTCGCTTTGTCGAGTTGAGATTTAATGGCCGAGTTCTCGGCCTGCAGGGTATTCAATGCCCGTTGCCACTCCGATTTCTGATTTTGCTGCAATACCGAAGCGCTTTGTAGTATTTTCAGTCGTTTAGTCAGTGATTCGCGATCTTGTTTCCACTGTGACTGCCGTGCCTCCCAACGATCGAGCGATTGCGTAGCGGCAGCCAGAGAGATGCGCACCGTATCCAGCTCTTCCGATTTTTTTTCATCGGTCTGGTCGCGGGCTTGCAGCGCAGTACGATGCTCTTGTTCCTGATTCTGCAATTGAGCTTTCAGAGAATTGATTGTCTCCAGTCTCTCTGTGATCAAGCGCTGGGCACCATCATGTTCATCCGCCGTGTTAAGCCTCACTGAATCCAGGTTTTTCAAAGCCGCGCGTGTCTGTTCGAGCTGGTGGTTGGACGCCTCCAGATTCTGCAGGCTGGTTTGAAGTCGATCATCAGACTCTGCAAGCTGTGTCACAAGCGCTGCTACACGGGCTTTTTCGGCTGACAATTCTTCGCGTAGTGATGACTGACTGGCATAGGCGTCGTCGCGCTCGGCACGTACTATGTCGAGTTGCGTGTTGCTGGCATCAAGCTCGGCACGCATTGTCTCGATCTGCGCGTCGCAATGCTGATAACTGCTTTCTACTTGAGCATCTGCCGCCTCTGCCAATTGACTCCAGTACGTTTCGGCGCCGGCTATCAAGGCGCGGAGCAATGGATCGGGTAGTGCAGGCTCTGAACCTTCCCAACGCTCAGCTTTCAAGGTACGCACGTGCAGTGCAATCGTTTTAAGCCTGCCTTTGTCACCCAAATGTGCACTGATCGCTCGTATGGATGGCTCGGTACCCGCTTCAACAATCGCATCATAGGCATCTACCACGTCAGCGTATGTCAATCCGATACGACACATATATCTCTCGTTCATCATCTAATATCGTGGCATAACATTACATGTTACCAAGGTGAGTCTACCACTTGATAAAACCTTCTAGCTCTGGTTTCAAAGCAAATTTAAGCTTCCTTTCATCGGGCAGTGCAAAATGTTGCAGACGTGGAATTTACTCTTTGAGCCAGCCAACAAAACGCTTACGCTCTGGTGATTTATATTCTCACCCGAGACGTTAACATTTCGTTTTTATCGTGCCACCACACATGAAGCTCGCGGAACAACTACAACAAAAGATAACTGAACATAAATCTGGATGTGCACCATCTGACAGAGAAATGGTACGGGAGCCCGATATGCATCGTGCTCGAAGAGCAGCAAGGGTTGCATGCTCATTTGCTTAATTGAAGGCGCTGAGAAATATCTTGTATTCTTCAAACTGACAGACTCAATTTCTTGAGTTGTCATTGACAGGAATTGCGGCTCAGCCTGAGTACGGGGAAACGCACTTTGCGTTTGAACGGTTCAGATCAATCAGCTTTGTAGCAGCAATAACCAATACCAATTTGGGCGCTGTAAATCCAGTAGACTGAAAGTAGCGGGAGTCTGTTGACGACATCGTTTTTCCAATGACAAGATTTACATGGTACTCGCAACGAGCCAACATTCAGGTCAGCTATCGATAGCCAGAAATTTTCGAAGGTGTCCCAGCGTGTTCCTGTGCTTCTGGTGCGATATCTGCAAGATCAACGGTTTCATTACAGGTTACAACAGTTAGCAGAATTGACCGATCGATGAGTATCATCTGCTCTGCAGAAAAAAGCGAGCCCACGAATATATATTTCAGTCAGCAACGTAACAGGTGTTTACAACAGAGTACAGACAATCCGACTGGAATTTACGTAAATGCTTTGGACACCAAGTTAACTGAACAGCGGCATTCATGTTCTAATCGATATCGTTCGTTTCAGAATTTACAGCTAGTCTGTATCCAGACAGACGCTCAATGACTGGTTAAACCAGCGCTCTCAGATTACCGCCCCATGATTTCCATTACTGATCACCCGTTGCGCTATGCTATCGCCAATGAACTTCATGCGCGTCCGTTTCCCGCCATCAATGCACCTTCCAGTGCCGCTTATCTGGCGACAAAAGTGGCAGAAAATGCAGCCGGACGAGACCGTAATCTTGACCGCGCGCATTTACTTGAACTACTGGATCGCTTTGGTGCCCAGCATCCCAAGCCGGGGGCTACCCACTATTTCGGGCAAATCGGAAAGCATTCACTGAGATGGGAGTGCCATACCGAATTTGTCACCTATACCATTTTCGGTGATGGGGTCTCAGACCGTCCTTTCGATGCACACACTTTCGGTGTATTTCCACCAGATTGGCTTGCCACATTGCCAGGAGTCAGGCTTACATCTGCACTAATCCGTATCGAGGTTGCTGCAAGTGATGAAGGTATTGCGGAAAAAGCAGAGGACTGGTTTGTTGAAGAGAGTCTGGCTATCAGCCGGGTGCTCGATGACGGGCTAGTGATAGCGGGTGATTTCCGTATTGATCCATCAGGTCACATGCATTTCGGGATATTTTCTCGACCCGGTTCCAGTGATCGGCGAGTTGGGCGAGTAGTGCAGTATCTGTGCGAGGTAGAAACCTACAAAGCGATGTCCATGTTGGCGTTGTACCGCGCCAATGAACTCAGCACGAAAATGGGCTCGATCGACAAAACTCTGACGGCGATTCTGTCGGATATGGTGGGGCCTATCAGTAAGCCGGATGTAATGCTCAGGTCGCTACTGACAGTGTCGGCCGAGCTGGAAAATACCATGGCGCAGACCTCATTCAGGTTTGGTGCCACCGAGGCCTACGAGTCGATTATCAATCAGCGAATCATCGCGCTGCGTGAAGAGCGTTTCGAAACGTTGCAAACTTTCGCAGAATTCATGATGCGCAGGTTTGACCCAGCGATGCGCACAGTGAAATCCACGCAGATTCGATTGACGCGAATGTCAGACAGAGCGCAGCGAGCCAGTGACTTGCTGCGCACTCGTGTGGATGTCGAACGCTCTGCACAGAATCAGGAACTATTGACATCGATGGACCGACGTGCAGATTTGCAACTGCGTCTGCAACGGACCGTTGAGGGGCTCTCTGTGGTGGCAATTACCTACTATGCGGTGAATCTGGTGCTGTACGTGGTGTCTCCGCTGGAACAGGCATTTGGCGTGTCAAAAACTCTGATGGGGTCCATAGCGACGCCTTTGGTCTTGCTCGGAGTCTGGACGATGGTGCAGAAGATTCGCAAGCATCTGGATTAGCCTGAGTATGCTCAGCGCGTAATACCAGCGCGCAATAAAAGGCTTTCTCGCGATTGCTCATCTCCAGAGTCGGGAACATCTGGCTTGCCACGTTCAAGGGATTAGAGACTGCTTCTCGCCGAGTAACATTCCGCTCCCCGATCTGGCGGATATCGTCGTGCCTTTCAATATCTTGAAATTTTTTCAAGCATCCCCAACGTGCCAATTCAGTCAGAACGATCCTGTGCACCGGCAGCAAACACAGCTGGGTTTTGGAGCACTGTACGGGATGGATTTGCTGTTTAGTCAGCCCGTACCGTACTGCAAAGATCAAGACTGATTCATTCAGAGCTTACGTGCACTTTCCGTGCACTCACACTATTGATTGTTTTCTTGAGAGGAGTACGACCATGTTGGAGGTGCAATCCATAACTCGCCACTATGGTGAGCTAAAAGCGGTTGACGATATCTCGTTCAGCATAGAACGTGGGGAAATAGTGGGTTTACTGGGCCACAATGGTGCAGGTAAAACGACCATCATGAAGATGCTCAGCGGTTTTCTTGAGCCTGATATCGGTAACATACTATTTCACGGCCAGTCGGTAAGCATGAATCCAGAAGCTCTTCAAAAAGAGCTTGGCTACCTACCAGAAAATCTTCCGGTATACCCAGAATTATCGGTGGCAAGTTATCTGGACTATGCCGCCGAGCTCAAAGGCTTGAAAGGGGGCGACAAGCGTCAGTCCATCAAAAACGTCCTTGAGGCTACCGAACTCGGCCCAAAATTACTGTCACCTATCGCGACATTGTCGCGAGGTATGAAGCAGCGTGTAGGTGTCGCTCAAGCCATAATAGGCAATCCCGGTTTGTTGATTCTCGATGAGCCTACAAACGGACTGGATCCGACCCAGACCGAGCAAATGCGACAGGTCATCCGGAATATCGGTGAATCGGCTACGGTCATTTTATCCACCCATATCATGCAGGAGGTCGAGGCCCTGTGTGATCGTGCCTTGATAATTCGTCAGGGCCAACTGGCAATAGATGCAAAATTGCACGATCTGACACACAACAACAGGATTGCGCTGCACTCCACCTCAACGCTCGACACGATACTCACCGCGACAGCGCAGAGTAACTGGATTGTCGATGTCCGCGAGGGTAATCGTCTTGCCGCAATCCATGAAAGCAATACCGGGTTGCAGGAATTTCTGTTGCAACTCGATGATTCACGACCGATTGCCGATCGTCTTGCCGAATGTGCGCAACTGCTGGTCAAAGCGAACATACCGGTTATGGGTTTGAGTGCCGACACCCAAAACCTGCAAAGTCTGTTTGTACAGGTTAACAGTGAAATAGCAATCGGACCTCACCATTCAGACACAACCAATGAAAAGGAGGTGGAACATGTTGCCTGATGCAATGCAACTGCGAAATCCGTGGCGAGTGACGTGGCAGGTGGTTGGAAAGGAGATGAAGTTGTTTCTGTCATCACCCATTGCATGGCTGTTTTTCCTGACATTTGCTGCGACCACTTTGTTTATTTTTTTCTGGGCTGAAGCGTTCTTTGCAAGAAATATCGCCGACGTCAGACCCATGTTCGAATGGATGCCTATACTACTCATTCTGCTATGCAGCACTCTGACCATGCGGATGTGGAGCGAAGAACGGCGTACTGGCACGTTGGAACACGTGTTGACGCAGGCGGCACCATTATGGTCATTTGCGTTAGGCAAATTTCTGGCGTGCGTGGCGCTTTTGATATTAGCGTTGCTTGTGATGTTACCGCTACCGATTAGCGTGTCGCTTGTTGCCACCATCGACTGGGGTCCTGTGGCCGCAGGATACCTGGCTACCTTACTGCTGGGTTCTGCATATCTGGCTATCGGACTGTTCGTCTCTTCTCGCACTCAAAACCAGATTGTCAGCCTGATAGGCTCCGTCGCCTTATGCAGTTTTTTCTACGTCCTCGGCCATACATTGATTACACGCACTTTGGGTCAGTCTGCCGGAGAGCTAATGCAGGCAATCGGGACAGGGGCACGATTTGACGCCATTACACGGGGGGTCATCGATATTGGGGATCTCGCCTATTACGTCAGTTTGACGCTGATATTCATGGCACTCACGGTTTACGCGTTGGAGAAGGAGCGTTGGACCAGTACCGGAACCAGACCCAAACACAGACGCTGGCAGGCTGCGACCACACTTCTGGTTCTCAATGCCATTGCGCTCAACCTGTGGATAGGTCAGCTTGACAATTGGCGTGTGGACACGACTAAGGGCAAGCAGTACACGTTGTCCGATGCCACTCGCAACTATCTGGCGCAGTTGCGGGAGCCTTTAACGTTGCGCGGCTATTTCAGCGCGAAAACTCACCCCTTGCTCAGCCCGCTGGTTCCGCAGATGAAAGATCTTCTGCGTGAGTATGAAGTGGCTGGTAATGGCAGTGTAAGGGTTGAAATCATTGATCCCATGAGTCACCCGGACATCGAAGAGGAAGCCAACCAGCAGTATGGGATCGAACCAGTACCGTTCCAGGTAGCTGATCGATACCAGTCATCTATTGTCAGCAGTTACTTCGATGTACTGGTGCAATACGCTGATGAATACGAAGTCTTGGGCTTTCGTGATTTGATTGACATCAAGACGCAATCAGCCACGGATATCGATGTTCAACTGCGCAACCCGGAATACGATTTGACCAAATCGATTCGTCGGGTATTAACCGACTTCCAGACTGCAGGCAATGTATTCGCAAGTATCGATACGCCACTGACTCTGCAGGCATACATATCGGCGGAGAGCCGATTACCCGCTGACTTGGTTGACTTCAAGCGCGTGATGTCAGACGTTGTCGAATCTCTCGGCGATTCGTCCGATGGGAAACTGACACTGCAGATTGTCGACCCACAAGATAATGAAGGAGCAATTGCAGTACAGTTATCGAACGACTTCGGTTTGCGACCGATGCGGGCTGGATTATTCAGTGATGACAGTTTCTGGTTTCATCTGTTGCTTGATGATGGAAATCAGCTGGTTCAGATTCCTTTGGATGATCTGAGTGAAAGCCAGTTGACGCAGAATCTTGATGCCGCGCTCAAACGCTTCGCCAAAGGATTCACACGAAAGATCGCTCTGGTTCGCGACAATTCCACCCCTGCGGGTGTTCCAACGGGAATGCCAACCGGCCCAGGGTTTCGCACACTGGAAGACTACTTGCGGGCCGAATATGATGTGGTTAGTGAAGACTTGAGTGATGGCAGTGTGTCGAGTGATGCGGATTTACTATTACTCGCCTCACCAGCAGAGCTTGATGAAACCGCTCTATTTGCAGTAGATCAGTATTTGATGCAGGGTGGTACGGTAATCGCCTCAACCTCTGGTTGGAGTGCAAACCTGACGCGTAATTCTCTGGACCTTGCCAGAAAGAATTCAGGTCTTGAACAATGGCTGACCCACCATGGAATCAGCATTGGTGATGAGCTGGTTATGGATCCGCAGAACGCCGCGTTTCCCTTACCCGTCACTCGGAATGTAGGTGGTCTTCAGTTGCAGGAAATGCGGATGTTTGATTATCCCTACTTCTTGGATATCAGAAGCAACGGCATGAGCGTGGATAGTCCGGTAGTCGCCGGGCTTGATCAAGTGACCATGGCCTGGGCATCGCCGATAACTTTTGGTGGTGAGCCGCAAGATAGAGAAAATATCGTGTTGCTCAGCAGCTCTCCCGACGCCTGGCTTTCAAGTTCAACCGATATCATGCCGCGTCTTGATCAAGGGGCGTCCGGCGTAAGTCCGTGGGCACGGGAGGCAGATCCAGCAGAACATGCGGTAGCCGTGAGTAGCCAGGGACGCTTTGACTCGTATTTTGCTGGTAAGCCTTCACCCGTCAGTCAGGGGAACGAGGTGTCCTCAAATACGCAGGTTGATAACCCTGTTCAAGCCATTGATGATTTAGCCACCGAACTCTCCAACAGCAACACAGATGCTGTTGCCCGAGAAAGCGAACAGGAGGCAACGACACTTGCCCAGAACATGGACAATGTGATCGAGCGATCGACCGAGTCAGCACGACTGATCGTTTTCGCATCCAATGACTTCCTCAGAGATCAGATTACACAGATGGCTGGTACCGCCAGTGGAACTGCGTATCTTGCACCATTTCAATTGATGGCCAATGCTGTTGATGTGGCACTGGACGATACCGGGCTGTTGAGCATTCGCAGTCGTGGACAGTTCAGCAAGACGCTGCCACCCATGGATAACAGCAGCCAGAGATTCTGGGAATACCTGAACTATTTTCTGGCAGCGAGTGCCATTGCCATCCTGTTTGGTATGACTCGCCTCTGGCATCGTCGCACAGAAGCTCAACAACTCAAGTGGTTAGCATCATGAAAATAACGGAAAAAATTACTGATATCCTTGGAAAATCCAAAGAACGGCTACAACCCACTGTCACAATGTTTGGTGAAAGCAAGACCGTGCAGATACTCAGTTGTGTGTTTGTTCTGCAGTTATTCATAGCCGTAGGCCTGTCGTGGAATTCCAATTCGCAGGCGCAATTCGCACCTGCAACACAGCTTGTCAGTATTGATCCATCAACGGTCGATGAGGTTACTGTCGATGATGGTGAGAATACTGTCTCGCTAACACTAAGCGATACACAATGGCAATTGAATGATGAGCACAATACGCGAGCCGCTACTGATAAGGTCGAGAAATTGGTGTCTGAGATAACGCAGCTGAAACCAGGTTTACCTGTAACCAGTACGCGTGGCGCTCATCAACAGCTTGAGGTAGCGGAGGACTCTTTTCAGCGCCACATTACCTTGAAAGCAGCTGAGACAATCGTTGCTGAGCTGTATCTGGGGACGTCGCCAGGATTCCGAAAATCACACCTTCGACAAGCAGATCAGGATGAGGTGTTTGCAGCCAGACTCAGCACCTTTGATGTGCCAGCCGACTATGATGACTGGCTGGACAGAAAAGTCCTGGCGTTCGACAGCGTTGATGGCATTCGGTTAGAAAACCTTGACCTCGCCTTTGACAACGATCAGTGGTCGATAGTCATTCCGGAAGGCCGCCGCGAAACCCATGAAGTTGATGAAACCGGTATTGATTCGATAATCACTCAATTGACGACACTGCAAGTCAATGGTTTCGCACAGCCACTGGAGGCTAAGGATTCTGCACAGGCAGAGTCTGCCGATGATGCTAGTGATTCCACTGAGGTGGACCTACTTGAAACGCACACCGTTACGATCGTGCAGAACGATGCACCCGTAACGCTGGTATTGAGCAAACTGGGAAACGACGTCACGGTTGAACGTAGCGATGTTCCGGGGCTGTTCAGTTTGCCGGTTGCCACGTACGAAGCATTGACGCCTGAAAATTTTCAGCAACTGCTAGTTACCAGAGAATCCGACACTTCAGCGGAAGATGATCGACCTCAGGGGTGAACGGATTGTCGCCCGGTTTTACACCGGTGAGACGCTTGCCATATGACGACAGTAAGTTGTCATATGGCTAGATTGAATGAACGGACGTAAACGACCCCGTTAACGCGATATTACACAGGAGACATTTCGTGATTCATTCCAGACTTTGCAATCCTTTGAACTGGATATGGCTTGCACTATTATTGTTATGCACACCGTTCATAGCCAGTGCACACAATCCACTTTTGCTTAACGGAAACGAGCGTCCTACGCTTGCGCCGTTGCTGGAAGAGATCATGCCCGGAGTGGTCAGTATCTCAATCACTGGATCGACCCAACGCCAAAGTGGGGGGGCGTTTCAGGATCCTGGGTTTCGACGGTATTTTAGATTACCTGAGCAAGGCCCTTCGAATCCCCGGCAAGGCGCAGGATCTGGTGTGATCGTAGACGCTGCTAACGGATATGTGCTCACTAATCATCACGTCATCGATGGCGCTTCGCAAATCATCGTCACTTTGCATGACAACCGTCAATATCAGGCTCAATTGATTGGCAGTGATGAGGGAACGGACATCGCTCTATTGCAAATCGATGCACAACAGCTGACAGAGCTGGAAATCGGGGATTCGAGTACTTTGAGAATCGGAGATTTCGTCGTAGCTATCGGTAATCCGTTTGGACTAGGCCAGACAGTAACGTCCGGTATCGTCAGTGCGTTGGGGCGCAGTGGAATCAATAGACAAGGTTATGAAGATTTTATTCAAACTGATGCATCTATCAACCCGGGAAATTCCGGTGGGGCGTTGGTGGATCTTGACGGGCGTCTGGTAGGTATTAACACTGCCATCATTGCACCGGCAGGTGGTAACGTGGGTATTGGTTTTGCCGTGCCAACAAATATGGCACAAGCGGTTATGGAACAATTGCTCGAGTACGGTGAAGTGCGTAGAGGACGTCTGGGCATTAACATTCAGGATGTGACGCCAGATCTTGCCGAAGCCCTTGATCTTGACATGATCGAAGGTGCCGTTATCACCAGGGTCGAAGCAGGGTCCGCAGCCGACAAGGCAGGATTGGAAGCGGGCGATGTTATTCTGGCCGTGGATGGTACTCCGGTGACCGGGTCTTCTGCGTTGCGTAATATGGTTGGACTGATTCGCGTTGGCGAAGAGATTGAGATCAGCATTGTCAGAGAGGGCGAGGGTCGCCTGATAACGGCGCAGATCGTGGATTCATCGATGGCCGGTATGGCTGGTCATCAGATATTGTCAAAGTTATCAGGGGCGACATTTCGCGATTTAGATCGTTTTGGTTCTCAAGGCAGGGGCACGCAAGGTGTTCTAGTGGCCGATGTGGAGCAGGGCAGCCCTGCATGGCGATATGGGCTTCGCCGTGCGGATATCATTCTGGCGGTAAACCGACAGCGGGTCAGTAATTCGGAGGCCCTCAGAAACCGCTTGTCGACCTCGGGACCCACAGTTGCATTAACTTTACTGAGAGGGGACGTACAGCTTTTTCTCGTCATACAGTAGTGTGAGAGGATTGTGCGCTCTTCGTATGAGACCCGAAATAGCGCGGCTAGCATTAATCAAGAATCCCAATCGTTTACCAGAACATCAGCCATGTTCTGGTAACACACTGGCCTTAAAAAACGCCGGATAGACATCGTGCCGACTGAGGTGGCTCCAAAATTCGTCGAGGCTGGGTAGGGGCCTCCGTGCACCATTGCATCTGAAACCTCTACCCCTGTCGGAAATCCATTAACCAGTATTCTTCCGGCCTTTCGCTCCAGTATCGGCACTAATGATTGGGCATGACCAGTATCAGCATCATTCATGTGTAATGTGCAGGTAAGTTGCCCGTTAAGCGCTTTGGCGACAGCGTGCATTTCACCCATCGACTCAACTTCAACGATCAGACCGAACGGTCCAAACACCTCTTCGCAAAGTTGTCTCTGTTTCAACCAGTTGTCTCCGGTTGTTTTCGCCAGAACGGGGGTGGCTGATCGGTCTGAGGATCCACCTTTTACCAATTGTTCAACACCGCTTAGCGAAAGTACATCCGTTAAACCCTCTGCATATGCTCGTGAAATTTCGTGGGTTAACATCACTTGCGCGCGTTGCCTGGAAAGCACCGATTTTGCCGCGTTGGTAAATTCATCCAATTGACCGACCAATCCAACAGCAATCCCCGGATTTGTACAGAACTGCCCGGCACCCATTGTCAGCGAGTCAGCCCACCCCGAGCCTATATCCGCCCCACGTTCCTGCAATGCAGACGGTAAAAGAAACATGGGATTCACTGATCCCAATTCGCCAAAAAAAGGAATGGGGTTTTCACGGGCGGCACAAAGATCAAACAAAGCTCGGCCACCTGCAAGACTGCCTGTAAATCCTACGGCACTTATTTCAGGGTGCTGCACCAAAGCTGCTCCAACATCTCGAGAGCCACCTTGAATCAGAGAAAAAGCCCCCGGGTGTGTTCTGGTGTTGCTTATGGCTGTAGCAATAGCTGCCGCCACTATCTCACAGGTCCCCGGATGGGCTGAATGGGCTTTCATGACTACTGGGCAACCTGCAGCCAATGCAGCCGCGGTATCCCCACCAGCGGTGGAAAATGCCAATGGAAAGTTGGAGGCACCAAAAACAGCGACCGGGCCAATGGGACGTTGAATTAATTTCAGATCAGGTCCGGGCATAGGAGCTCGATCTGGCAGCGCCTCCTGATGCGTCTTGTCCAGATAGTTGCCTACAGTGATGTGCTCGGCAAACAGGCGTAACTGAGCTGTTGTCCTTCCAAGTTCGCCCATTAAACGAACTTCCGGCAAGCCGGTTTCACGGGTGCCGATTTCGGTTATCGTATCAGCTTTGGTTTCTATTTCATCAGCAATACAACTCAGCAGCGTTGCTCGGTCGGTACGCGACGAATAGCCGTATGACCAGAAGGCTTCCTCAGCTGCTGTTACGGCACTGTCGACATGCTCAACGGTACCGATTGAAAAGTAGTCCGGTTCTCCCACTGCAGGGCTGGATTCAAAACGCTTGCTGCCGTCGATCCAATTTCCTGCAATCAAGTGTTTACCATGAGGTTTGAACGTCATAATGTATTTACGGTGTTAGCAAAAAAAGTTAGATTGTTCATGAACTTCCAATTCGATCCGTTACGAGTTGGTTCTTCAATTTTCCAATAACACTAAGTGGGCATTTTTCGGGGCCGGGCCGTGGTTGCAGATTCGTACCAGCCTCCGGATTTTGCCAGACCTTCAGCCATATCGCAGCACATCATGAACGCGTTTCTCGCTGGATCGAGGTTAGCGACGTTAGTCCCGCTGATATCAAAAGCTGTACCGTGTGCAGGCGTTGTTATCGGCACTGGCAGCCCTGCGAGCATCGAGACGCCCTGATCGAATCCAAGCAGTTTAATGGCGATCTGTCCCTGATCGTGATACATCGTGACGACGACATCATACTCGCCATCACGCACTTTCAACCAAAGTGTGTCGGCCGGGAAGGGCCCGGATACATGCATCTGACGCTGTTGCATACGTTCCACAGCAGGCCTGATGTAGTCTACCTCTTCGCTCCCCATCAAACCACCTTCTCCGGCATGCGGATTATACGCTGCCACAACGATCCGGGGTCGTTCATAGCCCGCCAGTCGCAGCGTGTTGTGTGCCAATTCTATGGATTGGCAAATACGCTCTTCAGACAGCATAGCCGGCACATCCTTCATGGCGACGTGAGAAGTGACACGTCCGTTCCACATGCCATGTGCGATATTGAATTCGCTTGCTGCTGTGTCAATGCCGAAGTAGTCTCTTGCAAAACCGATTTCATCCATGAACGGATTACCTCCCAAGTGCATGCTTGCCTTGTTGAATGGCATGAAACAAATGCCGTCGACAAGACCCGCTTTGGAAAAACCAAACGCCATCTCAAGCCCCATTAGTGATGACTTCCCACCAGCAGCACTCACGGTGCATGGTGCAACCTCCTCGATGCCGTCCACAGGCATGTCCAGATGCAGTACATCACCTTCAAAATCGCGTTGATCAAGCGCGCTGATATGCCGACGTGCAATGGTGTTGCCGACAACATCCTCACCACGTTTCATAACAGACGGGTCACCAATGATGATAATGTTTGCCCTGTCTGTAATTTCTTTTTCACCCAGCAGTTTGACCAAAAGCTCAGGACCTATTCCGGCAGGATCACCCTGAACCAGTCCAATAACCGGTTTTTCATTCATGCCGTTCTGTCCGTCGTGGATTCGCCAGATTCTGCCAGTGCGGTTTTAATGTTTCTAAAACCGGCTTCCAGATGGGTTCGTAAAGCTTTTGCACATTTTCCGCGTTGACGTTCCATGAGTGCTTTAACGATATCGTGGTGCTGCTCAAGCGTTCCGGTTCGATTAACCCTAAGTCGGGAGGATATAAACCGAGCACGCCACAAACGGGAGTTGTATGTCTTGTGGGTGTCTATCAACGCATGGTTTCCGGATGCTGCAACAATTTTTTCATGAAATCTCATGTCTTTTTGAAAAAATTCCAATGCATCGCATTGATCGGATACCTGGACCATCTCATCGGCCAGAAATGAAATTTCGTTCAGTTGCGCATCAAATCCATTTTCGCAGGCAAGCTCTCCTGCCAGTGCCTCCAATGAACCTTGAACCTGCAATAGGCCCTTGATTTCATTTAGTGAAGGATTGGCAACTCGCGGAGGACGACTTGGGGCAATTTCAATGAGCCCTTCCGAGGCGAGAATACGCAATGATTCACGTAATGGCGTGCGACTGACGCCGAGAGCGTCGGCGGTCTCGCGCTCTGGGACAGGTGCGCCCGGGGCAAGTTTCTCCAGCAACACCAGATCACGAAGTTTGTCAGCGATATGCTCCGCCAAGCTTCGGCGTACAAGCCGGCCTACAGATTCATCTAGAGTTTCAGCAAATTTCATCCCTTACTTACCCCACCGGATAGCCACTGGATCCAGCTTGTGCGCAATCTCCAATAGACCCTGACGGCTGCGCAGAGGCAACGGATCCAATGGGTGCCTCACGGTGTCAGATTTGATAACGCCTCCTTCCATCATCACGGTCTTACAAGCTCTTAGACCACATTGTCGATTTTCATAATTGATAAAGGGCAGGATATTATTGTACCGTTCGATGGCAGTCAGTCTGTTGCCTGAAGCATAGGCACCGATGACGCCTTTGATTAAATCAGGGATGGATGCGCTGGGCATTGTACCCGTTGCACCCGCATCGAGATCTGCCAGAAGGGTAATGGATTCTTCGCCATCAAACGGGCCAAGAATCGAATCCTGTGTTGATTCTATGACAGCAGCGAGTTTGTCGGCAGTCTGAGATGTCTCTATTTTCAGGTAGGTTACGTTAGGGATCTCGTTAGCCAATCGCCCAAGAAACGACACAGACAGGGCGACTCCCGACAGGGGAGCATCCTGGACCATGATCGGCAATCCAACGTCGGATACTCTCGAGAACTGGTCGAAAATCTGTTGTTCACTCCCTTTTAGCAGCGCCCCGTGATAAGGCGGCATCAACATTGTCATCGCAGCACCAAGATTCTTTGCGCGTTTGACCCGCTGCACCACGATGGCAGTTGAGTAATGGGAACAGGTGGCAATGACAGGTACCCTGCCTGCTACGTGCTCCAGACTGAGTTTGAGCAGAATATCGCGTTCTTCGTCGGTAAGCAGGAACTGTTCTGAATAATTGGCTAGAACGCAGATGCCATCGACACCTTGATCTATCATGCAATCCAGCACGCGTTTCATGCCGTCAAGATCAAGCGTCTCGTCTTCATTGAACGGAACCGGCGCTATCGGATAAACCCCGGCGTAGGCTGTCGTTGTCATTGTGTAATCCTGAATTTATCCAGATGCTCTTCGTCGAGTTCTATTCCCAGTCCCGGCAAGTCGTCATCCAGTTGTAGATAACCATTGTGTGCCTCAGGGTCACCTTTAAAAATATAGTAAAAAAGCTCATTACCGATTTCCACATCAAAAACAGGGAACCACTCGCTCATCGGGCAATTGAAATTGGCCATGGTCAGATGGTAGTTGTGCATCTGACCTGCATGCGGAATCACGGGTACCTGATGAGCTTCTGCCAGTGCATTGATCTTCTGCGCTGCAGTAATTCCACCCACCCGGTTGGTGTCGTACTGAATGACACTGATGGCGCGGGTGTCAAGTAGTTGTTTAAAACCCAGTAATGAGAATTCATGTTCACCACCTGAGATAGGTATTGGTCCGGCATTAAGCTCTGCATAACCGTGGATGTCATCTGCGATCACAGGCTCTTCAAGCCATCGCGGTTCAAACTGTTCAAGTTTGGGAATTATTCGTTTGGCATAATCCAGATTCCAGCCCATATAAGCTTCCAGCATCAAGTCACACTCGTAGCCGACAACTTCCCGAACGGCTTCTACTCGCTTGAGGTTCTCTACTACTCCTTGATTACCATCCCTGGGTCCGTAGCCAAAACGTGTTTTGAACATGCTGAAACCATTATCCAGCCACTGTTGTGCTTCCTGTTGCATCGCATCGATGGAATTGGCATACAACTTCGAGTAGTAACAGGGAATTGCATCTTTTGTCCGTCCACCCAACAGCTTGAAAACAGGCTTTTTAGCGAGTTTCCCCTTTACATCCCACAGTGCGATATCAACCGCTGAGATGGCTGTCATCCCCACCCCTTTGCGTCCCCACGCGTGAGTTATACGATACATTTTCTCCCAAAGGTAGGCGCTGTCAAACGGATCGTGCCCGATGACAAGTGGTGCCAGATATCGATCTATAGTCTCTTTGATCAGTGGCGGGCAGAGTGCAGCATTGCCTATGCCGACTGTGCCGTCATCGGTTTCAACTTCGCAGACCAACCACTGGTGAAATCTGAACGAGCCCATATTGTCTCGACCCGCTGAACCCATTTCCGGCAAGGGATCTGAGGCATTGGTGCAAAAATTCGCCTGTGGAGGAACCGTGGGTCCGGTCCATTCATAGAGCTTTGTGCGAACTGAGGTAATGGTTGCCATGATTGTCAGCTAGTGGATTCCAACGGTGTGCGCTGGCTGAGGAATCGTGACCACAGACTGGGACCAAATAAAGCCAGTACCGTGAGTAATAGAAAGACAAATGCGAGTGGTCGCGTAGCGATTAACCACCACTTTTCATCGAGCATGACCATCGATTGGCCAAATCGCTGTTCCAGCATTCCACCCAGGATAAGCCCGATTGCCAGCGGAACAACGGAGAAGCCGTATCGGCGCATAAAATAACCTAGCACACCGGCAGCCAGTGCAATCCACACATCGAACATCGACTGATCCAGCGCATAAGCGCCAACGACAGAGAATACAAACACACAGGGCCAGAGAATCTGGGTGGGTACAAGCGTAATTCGTGCAAACGCCTTCGCACCGTATAGTCCAATAATGAGAAACAGTAAATTGACAAACATCATTGACCAGAAGATGGCATACGCAAAATCTGCCTGTTCGGTAAACATTGTTGGACCAGGCCGAATACCATGTACCGTCAGACCAGCCAGTATCACCGCGGCTGTCGCACTACCGGGAATACCCAAAGCAAGCGTTGGCACCATGGCACCACCCGTTGCCGAGTTGTTTGCAGCCTCTGAACCAGCAATGCCTTCAATAGCACCATGACCAAATTCTTCCGGGGTTTTTGACCATCGGCGTGCCTCGTTGTAGCCAATCATGGAAGCCACGGTTGCACCCTCAGCCGGGAGAATGCCGATAAATGTGCCTATTCCCGTCGAACGAAGAATCGTTTTCCACACCTTCAGGTAATCTTCTTTGCTGGGTAGTTGAACGGATGCCATCTTGACCCGCTCCCGAACCGTCTCAACTAAAGAGGATTGCACCAGCAGTTCGGAGATTCCGAAAATTCCTATCATGACCGGAACGAAACCGATGCCTTCATACAGCTCATAGGAATCGAAGGTATAACGTTCTACCGTTGTTAATTTATCCACTCCAACAACGGCAAGAAATACCCCAAGAGCACCGGAAATCAGATTCTTGATTGCGGAGCCGTCACCAATGGTGGCAAGCATGGATAAACCAAATAGTGTCAATGCAAAGTATTCCGGTGGAGAGAATTGATAGGCGGCTCTTGCGAGTAGTGGTGCCGCCAGCATCAAAACGATTACGCTTAACACACCACCCACGGTAGATGATACGACGGCCAGCCCCAATGCTCTTCCCGCCTCACCACGCATTGCCAGTGGATACCCATCCAGGCAGGTTGTCGCACTCGCCGATGTTCCCGGTGTGTTTATGAGGATGGCCGTTATTGCTCCGGCAAACGTGGCAGAGCAGTAAATCGCAATGAGTACTGCGATAGCCGGGATGGGCTCCATCGTCAATGTAAACGGCAGAAGCAAAGCCGCACCCGTTGTGGCATTCAGGCCAGGCAAAGCGCCAATCACCACGCCACCCAGGGTTGCGATGACAAGCAGCAACAACAAGTTGATATCTGCAAGGGCTGTAAGACCCGCAAGGAACGCATCCATTATCGTCTACCCATACCAGAGGTTGGTAACGATTCCGCGAGGGAAACGGATTTCAAACACTTGGTCGAACAATACGAAAACAAAGACGGGCACCACGATGCTCACCAATAACAACAATGCCATTCGGCGCTCTCCCCAGTAGAAAGCCAAGGCACCGGCAAACACGGATAGGCCTAGAAACAAATCGAACTGACATAGTGCGACGAAACCCACCATCAAAATCAGGGTACCCAATGTTTTTGATCCAAAAGGTTCGGTGATCTTTATCGGATCCCGCCACATCATCAGTAACGTCATCAGAATGGTACCCACGCACACGATTTGCGGAAAGTCTGCGGGCTGTACTCCTCGCTTCAGAATCGGTGGCATTCGCTCAAACGACAGACTGAGCCATATCGCAGCAGCACAGAAAGCAATAATAATCAGTGATACTGCTACTGACTCAAGCGAATTGCGTTTTGAGGGGAGTGTCATGGAAGCAGTTTTCTTTGATGAAATACTTCTTCTGGGATAGCGGGTAAGCCGTTATCCCGGAAGGTATGAGGAACTAGATAAATCCAAGTTCTTTCAGAGCCGCTTCCATCTCGTTTACCGTGGTTTCTATTTGTGGTCCCCAGACATCAGATCCGGCAACCGATGTCGAATCCAGGCCAACAGAGGTAAGAAATCCCTGGTATACCGTATGGTTCATTGATTCGATCAGTGCGGCTTCAATTTTTTCAGCAACCTCAGGTGGCGTGTTCGCATGTACTGCGAAGCCACGGACCGTGGAGAAGCTCACTGGAATACCGAGTTCCTTGGCCGTCGGTACATCGGGTATCTTGGCCATGCGCTGATCCGCCAAAACAACCGTCGGACAGATTTCCTCTGCCTCGATTTGACTCGCCGCCTCGGCAAGGTTTAATACTGCGGCATCTACTGCACCGGCAATCAACTGCGTTGCCAGCTCACCGCCACCGTCGAACGGTAACATTTTGGGTGTTTGCAGATCCCCTTTCTTGGCAAACATGAATGCCGACACATCGTCAATATTTCCAAGATGCGTTACGCCATAGGTGATCGGTGATTCTTTTTGCTTGGCAATGAATTCATTAGCGTCAGCATAAGTGCCACATCGGGTCATTAAAATTTGTGGATCATCAGTACCACGGGCAAGAGGCCGCAGATCTTCGATGGTCATGCCGCCTTTACCTTTTGCCATCTCGGCAGCGTGCCCGACGGTAAATGTCAGAATGGTGTAACCATCGGCAGGAACCGTTTTGTAGTACTCCATTGCGGCAGCACCACCGCCACCTTTCTTATTGACGATTACCATATCCTGATCAAGCACGCGACGTGCTCTGAGCATCATCATGCGAGTGGTGACATCAGTACCTCCGCCTGCACCGGCGTGTGTAACCACTTCTATGGTTTTGGTCGGGAATTCCTCTGCCAGAACGGTATTAAACGCCACTACCGCCCCGAATGAGGCTAGTCCGATAGTTGTTGATCGTAAAAGCTGGGTGATTTTCATTGATATTCCTCGATAAGCTACAGGTGTCCTGAGTCGAGGGATCATTAAAAATCAAAAAATGAAAATTTGTCAAAGGGTATTTGGTATACCAAGTACAAGTATTTCTTTCTGATTCCTGGTGCCAACCCTGGTACAATGCGCCTGATCACCTAGTGGGTCAGCGAATAAACAATGTAGTTCATTGTAAAACGGTACGCCAAACCAGTCATTTCAGCAGGGTAGTACGGATCGTCTGCATGCTCCCACGCGTCTCCCATATCCATATTGAAATTGATGGCAACGACGACACGTCCATCATCATCAAGAATAGCGCGCCATTGAGGCGTCGTTCCCGGTCGCGAACCGTTCCTGCCTGGAATCTGTGCCCGTTGTTTTATCTCAAAGTGAATGTTGGATATTTCATGCTCTTCGGGTAGATCGACGACGGGGCGATCGGGGAATACACGTTCCAGGGATTGAACAAATATCGACCATTCGGATTGACCCCAGAAGTCGTCAACCAGTAGAAAACCGCCGCGGTCAAGATACTCTCGAAGCAGTGATGCCTCTGAATCACTTAAATACCACTGGCCTACTTCAACAGCGTACAACCAGGGGTAGTCGAATATTCTTTCATCATCGAGCGTAATCAGACGGCCGCCGTTGCCATTGTATTCAATGTCCTGTCCATCGATTCGAATCAGTCGGTTGACACCTTTCATCAGGTGATACTCGGCATCGGCATAATCCGTCATCCATGCTTGTCCCCAGCCGCGCAGTGCCCGACGACTACCGGGTGCATTGGCGTAAATCAGACGCGCAAAGTGGAACTCGGCGGTGGGCGGACCGTCAATACGGGAATCGGTCATCTGAGCGTGAGCATTGTTGATCACTATCAGTGCTGACAGTACCGCTGCAATCATGCTGGAAAACGCACCGATACGCCCGATGATTCCTTTCAACATCAAAACGACAGCCTGTTCCGCTGCAAAATAAGCGTTGGTGTACGGCACCTACTCTCCAACAGCGATACCTTCACGTCTGGGATCTGCACCTCCCATCAGAACCTCATTGTCGATTACGATAGCGTGCAGGCCGGAATTAAGCCCTCGCACATTAACCTCAAATCCCAGTTGCTCAAGTTCAGTCTGCAGATCAGTGGCACCTGTATTTTCCTCCAGATCGTAGGTGCCGAAGCGGTTAACGGCGTGCGGCATATTGATCGCTTCCTGAACTGTCATTCCCCAGTCCAGATGCGCAATGATGGTTTTCGCCACATACCCGATGATGCGGCTACCTCCCGGAGACCCGACCACCATGTAAGGCTTATCCTCTTTCATGACAATCGTTGGCGCCATTGAGGAGCGAGGACGTTTTCCCGGCTCAACCCGATTGGCAATGGGTACACCCTCGTTGTGCGTAGCGAAAGAGAAGTCGGTCAGTTCATTATTTAGTAGAAAACCACCACTCATCAAGCGCGAGCCAAATCCATTTTCTATGGTGGTGGTGATGGAAACCACATTGCGCTCAGAATCTACAATCGAGAAGTGACTGGTTGATTTCAATTCGATACTCTCATCATCTGCAAACAGCATTACGTGATCCCATTCAGGTGTTCCAGCCGACACAGAATCAAGTGCCTTGTCGCCCTTCAGCAATAGTGATCGTTGCTCAAGATATTCCGGGCTGACTAATCCTTCGGTAGGCATCGGGACAAAGTCACTGTCGGCCATGTACCGATTTCTGTCGGCGAATGCCAGTCGGGATGCGTCTCCGATCAAACGCCAGCTTTCGACTGATGTTGGCCCAAGCCCTGTCAGATCATAGGGCTGAACAAGCCCCAGAATCTGCCCCACAGTCAGCGCACCTGACGATGGTGGCCCCATGCCACACACATTGTAATCACGATAGT
Organism: Granulosicoccus sp.; assembly: GCA_045106195.1. GTDB lineage: Bacteria > Pseudomonadota > Gammaproteobacteria > Granulosicoccales > Granulosicoccaceae > Granulosicoccus. Next base: position 12,720 of record JBGCEH010000009.1, on the reverse strand, counting down.
TCACGCAGACAGGTTCACGCTCCTTGACGGCGTAGTGAGCAAGGTCCGACAGTGAGAGAACGCCTGGATTTGCTGCATTGCGGATTTTATCGACGATCGCCTGAGCGATTTCGCCCTTGTAAAATGCATCTGCACCCTCTGCGGCTATTTTCTTCAATGTGTCAGCATAGGCCTGGTTTTTCAGGACGTGTCCAACAGCATGTGGAATACCTTGTTCGTTAAAAAAATAGGCTTTGGTATCAGGGTGAACGGATAAGCGTTCTTCGTCATTGGAAATCAGCTGATGCAACCGTTCTGATACCTTAAACCCACTTTCTGCAAGATCAATGGCTGGTTGCACAAGGCTGGCCCACTCAAGAGCGCCATGTGCTTTATGCGTCTCGTACATCAATTTGACGGTGCCGGGTGTACCCACGGAAAGACCGCCAACCACAGCATCCCAGAAGCCAAGCTTTTCACCTTCGTCATCTTGGAACAGAGTCGGGGTAGCGGCCATGGGCGCTGTCTCGCGACCGTCAAAGGTTGTTAATTGATCGGTCTCTGCATCGTAGTAAACTAAAAAGGCGCCGCCACCCAACCCTGACGATTGTGGCTCGACAAGCCCCAACACCAACTGTGTGGTAACCATCGCGTCAATAGCATTTCCACCTTCGGTTAGCACTGCCAGACCGGCATTGGCTGCGTAGGGGTTCGCCGCTGCAATCATGTGTTTGTTCGCTGTTTGCATCGTGCGCACTGAAATGCCTGTGGCTATTTCCGGAGCAAACCCATCAGCGGCTTGCTGGGCATAAGCCACACCTGATGCTGCGATAACAAGACCCAGAGCCAGGAGGGAGTTAGTCTGTTTCATTGCATTTCCTTCTGTGTAAGGGTGGAACACTGGAAAGGCCGTGCCTTGATCGCTGGTAGTCAATGCACACCGGTTGAATATTTCACAGCAATTACTTTATGACATGCTCTGGTATTAGTCCAGAGCAGCCAAAAATGCCTAACTCTGAAGATTGGCAGTGAATGAGCGCGTGTGTGAAGCTCAAATTAATCTTACTGAAGATCGAAAGCGTGTTACGTCTATGCTCAGTGAGGAATCCCAGTGTTGTCGATAAAGTCAGCCACAGAATCCACAACGTTCTGCACGAGTGGAAGCTCGGGATTGGAATAGGTAGCCAGGTTAGCACCACGGTCGTCACTTGAAACGCTTTTAAGGACATGATTCATGTCCGCAATCATGACAAGCTCGGCGTCAGGTCGTGCCTGCGCCAGTGCTCGTGCATCTTCTGAGGACACCTGAATATCGCGCATGCCATGCACAATCAGCACCGGCAGTGGGTCATCACGTTCGCCAAGTTCACGAAGTGCCGCTGCCGGATCAAAGCGAATCATCTCACCAAGATAGTGTTGGGTGGACACATTGAACAGAGGTCTGAGGCCCGGATGGAGCGTCTCAGGATCTACTGGTTCATTGCGTTCCAGCATCTCTATCGCAGCAAATGCTTCAGCTAGTACTGGCACGTTTGCCGGATTGCTAGCCAGCTGCTCCCGTAATACAACGCCTAGTGTGCGCCCGGGAGCCGCAAGCATCACCAATGCACGTACCTGATCCAACTCACGCCCAGCGGCAACCGTGGCGATCATGGCGCCTTCGCTATGGCCGACCAACCAGACGTCGCCAGTCAATTGTGGCATATCGGCAATGACGCCAAGCCAGCTCACTACATCGTCAACATAGAGCTTGAATGTCACCTGATTAGCATCACCGGCAGCGGAGCTTTCACCAAGGCCACGTTTGTCGACGCGCACAGATGCGACACCGCGCTCCGCCAGTCCTTCGGCAAGAAGCCGGTATGAGGACGCTTTGAGAGAACCCGGGTTGTTACCGTCTCGGTCGGTAGGGCCTGAACCTGGAAGAATCAACACCGTATTGAAGGGGGGATTTGCATGGCTCGGCAGGAGCAAGGTACCCGCTAGCTCACCATTTGGGCCGGGAGCTACTATTTCTCTGGATTCGAACGGCGCAGTGTCGGCATGTACCGGTATGGCTATCAACGTCAACGTAAGCATTGCTGTCATCAGGCAAAGGCTTGTCGCGTATGAGAGTTCGGACATTAGTTGTAGGTGAAAGTGACTGTGGTCGCACTAAAGTACGATGTTGCCCAACAATGGGCAAGTACCCATCTTTATCTCCCCTGTTGATTCTGGGGCCGACTCCAAAGGACACTGCGAGCTGTTAAATCCGAACTTGCATCAACAGGCATCAATCATCTTGATATTTCGGGTCTGCAGGTATAGGGCTGAATCGATCACGATAGTCCGACGCGGATACACCCAGATGGCGTTGAAACGCACGGCGCATGCGCTCGCTGTTAACAAATCCTGTTTGACGAGAGACGACTTCAACCGATTGATCGGATTGTTCCAATGCGACCCGAGCTGCTTGCAAGCGCACCAGCTCTACGTAGCGGGCAAGTGTCATTCCGGTCTCGTTACGAAGTTTTCGTGTCAATGTCTTTGTCGTCATACAGCAGTAGTCAGCCAGCGTACTGACATTGAGTTCCGAACCTATGTTTTCCTGAATGAAACGCATAAGTCTTGCAATCAGCGGATCTTCAGTTTGCTGTGCCAAAAGCTGTGTGCTGAATTGTGATTGCCCCCCTGGACGCATCATGTACATGACATTGTAGCGTGCAACTTGCAAGGCAATCTCATGCCCCCAGTCAGCTTCAACCAGCGCCAGTGACAGATCCATACCAGCGGTGACACCGGCAGATGTCCATATGTGGCCGTCTCTGACATAAAGCGCATCTGCATCAATTGTGACTTTTGGGTAGCGTTGAGAGAGCACGGGACACCACCACCAATGGCTTGTGGCTCGACGTCCATCCAACAAGCCTAATTCAGCCAGAATCATGGCACCGGTACAGATGGATACGACACGCGTGGCGCGCTTTGCAGCCCAGCCTACGTAAGCCAATAAGGTTTCGTCTTCAAGTGCATCCAGTGTCCCGTGGCCGCCAGCAACGATCAGGGTGTCAATCGGTTTTCGACTTCTTCTGGCAGATGCAAAATCCTGATCTGCCTGAAGGCAGATACCGCTAGTGGTTTTGAAAATACCGGCTTAATGTGCAACCAAACAAGTCTCGTAAGGCTCTTTTTCGCCAGACAAGAACAGACGCGTACCTGTCAATACTTCCAGTGGGCCAACCACATCAAGGATATGGGCATCGGGATAGACGACCATCACTACTAGCCGGGTAGTATGGGGATGTTCAGGTTTTGCAGGTATTTTCAGTTTTTGCGTGTTCATAGATTGATTCTATCGAGCAAGGAAGTTTCGTAAAAGTTAATAACCCCACTTTTTGGACAAACCAGTAACGGCTGTTAGCGAGTTACGAGAAAAAGCCTAACGTCAGTTCGTATTCAAACATGGGTTTCAACAGTGACGCAATTGAGTCGCGATAGGTACTCGGGCAACCGACTAATGATGACAGTTTTCCAAACGTTTCGGATGGCAGGTGTCGGGTCGGGGGCTTTGTCAGGTTCGAAGTGATATGCGACCAAGCACCCAAAAAAGCGCAACTTTAGCTCTTACGCCACTCTGATGTCCGCTAAAAAGGCAAAGCCACCGCGTACATCGCTATCAACCGCACCTTCCTGTCTACGTGTGTGTGAAAACTCTCTTAATACCGCCAGAAGTACTGCAATCTGCCAGCTCTTTTTTATCGCGTTATCAAGGCGGTGTTTATATTCCTGCAATTCGTTTCTCGCAGGAAGATTGCGCAAACCAGTGCCAATAGCATGGATACGACCAATGCAATAAATGCTATCTGGTAGGTTTCTACTGCATAGAGAGGAACACCATTGCTCAGCGTACCGTCCCAGGTTATTTCCAGTAGCCAACCAATCAACGGTTGCGTTACGGCCCCGGAACCAACGACGCACATGTTGACAAGGCCCATCGCAGCCGCGCTGTTTAACACCAGATTAGACTCTCGAACGGAACCAAATATAACGATCATTGCTGATCCACCCAAACCCGTCACAGTGAACAGCATGCCAATCGTAGTCAGCGACCATCCACCGATATAAACGAGTAATATGAAACCGCTAAGTGCAATCAGAGTGCCGCCAATGATCACTGGATTTCGCATCCCCATTCGGTCTGACAGCCAACCCCACAGAGGCGAACCGACTCCCCATCCGACAAACAACAGTGAAACCAGACCCGCAGCCTGTTTCTTATCAAGCTCGTAGCTAAGTTCCAGCCATGGGATAGCCCAAAGGCCGGAAAAGCTCAACATCGGAGCTGCCAAGCCAAAGCCAATACCTGCACACAGCCACGACTGAGGATTACGAGCAACCTGATGAAGGCTGTATAACAAATTCTGTTTTGCACTTTGTCGCTCTTTTATACTCTGGCGCGGCACTACTGTAAAAAGCAGTATGGCCAGCGCAAGCCCGGCAAGCATGAGCCATAAGAATGTTTCCTGCCAACCCCGACTTTCTACCAGCACACGCAAAGGTGCTTGTCCTGCTATTGCGCCAATCATTCCCATGGTTTGCACAAGGCCTGCGAGTAGGGCAAACCTGCCTGGACTGAAAAACTGCGCGATGATGGACAGGGTGCCCACGAATCCAAAGGCAACAGCTCCTCCAATCAGGGCACGATAAAAACCGGCCGCCAGCAGGCTTTCGCTACTGGCAAAGCCTGCGGATGCCAGCGCGCAGCCCAGAGCGGCAGCCGCCATCAATTTGCGTGGCCCGTAACGGTCTGTTAGCAACCCAACGGGTAACTGGAGAGCCGCGTAGGTGTAGAAATAGGCACCGGAGAGAACGCCGAGACTCGCCGCTCCCACCGAGAAGTCTCGCATCAGCTCATCAGTAACAACACTGGGTGCTACGCGTTGTATGAATGCATAAGCAAAGAACAGCATTCCTAGCAAATACGCAAAAAGCGCTCTTTGTCCGCCAGACCGGCTTTCGGGAGTATTCAAGGAATGGCGCTACATCCGTTTCTTGGAGGGTACATCGAATAGAACATTGTAGGGCGACTTTACCCGCAGATGTCTATGCAGTACAGGGCAATTCGATTTAATTCCTTGTCCCATGTTGCGTCAGCCAATCGGTAATCGCTTAGCTTGCTGATCTGTTCCGGACGCTTGCCGATAGAGGCAGGAAGGCGGATGATCAAGGTATGAATCCACAACCCCCCTCTGCCATGACCGCTTTTCGATCCTTTGCCGTAACTCTTGTGCTGTTTGGCTGTGCGGCGGCTATCACGACTCACCTCGTAACACTACTTACCAGCGGTCTCAACCCGGTCTCCAGTCCAATCAGTGCGTTAGCATGGACTGATGATACCGCCTGGTTCAGGTACGGATTATGGCTGTTTGCCCTTGGACATGTTGGGCTTGTTCTTCTTCTGAATCGGCCGGGAGCCGGTCGATTCACACGAGGGGCGCAGTTCTTTCTGTTGATCAACGCTCTGCTGATCTTTTGGCTACCCGGTCATTTTGCGTCGGTTTCGCCAACAGAAGCTAATTCAGCCTCCGCCGGGCCGCTATGGCTTCTCGGTGGTGGTGTTGGCTTTGCCATGACCAGCGTGGCTGGTGCATTGTGGCGAAGCCATCGCTCTACGGCTTTTCTGACACTGGTCTGCCTACTTCTATGGAGCATATTGGCACCCATTTTTTTTGCCTTGGATCCAGACTGGATTGGGGCATACCAGCGCTCTGTTGGCGTTATCCTGCTGATCTGGACAGCGGTGCTTGCAATACGCCTCGGCGTTTCTGAGCCGGCTGCCAGCTGAACCTAATAGTAGGGTTGCGTCATATCCTATGAAACCGGCTGATAGCGTTGGTCAATCGATGTTTTCCGGCAATCGCGACAACCACCCCGGATAATTCCAGCTTTCAGTTTTGTTTGTTGGATTGCACAGGTGTTCTGTTCTTAAAATGCCAAGTGACTGCTTTGGTAATCGCTTGCACTGCGCACTGCTTGAAAGGTAGTCTTCCGGATATGCCTCTGTTTACCAATCACGTTGCCAAACCTACAAGCCCCTGATGATTGCCAAGTCGTATAGCAGCGATGCGCTTATTGTCGGTGCAGGCATAACGGGTGTTGCCAGTGCGTTGGCGCTGGCTGAAAAAGGCGTTACCGTCACTGTTATCGAGCGCTACCGTCCTGCTGCCATGGCATCAGGCTGGACACTGGCAGGGGTTCGACAATCAGGCCGCGACCCTGCTGAACTTGCTCTGGCAAAGCAGGCAGTGTCTATTTGGCACACCCTTGACGAGCGCCTGGACTCACCCACCGGCTACCGCCAGACGGGCAATCTGAGACTTGCGCGCAACACAGCCGAAGCGAGAATTATCCGACAACTTGTGAACGATCAGCGTGAAACCGGACTGGACATTGAACTACTTGAGGCTGCTGAGCTGCAAAGTCAATTTCCAGTCTTGAGCGATACGCTATCGTGTGCCGCGTATTGCCGCACTGATGGCCAGGCAGATCCTCTGGCAACCAGTGCTGCCTATCGTCTGGCAGCAGAACGTTCAGGGGTCAGATTCCTGACCGGTACCGCCGCTCATCAGGTCAACATACGGGCAGGGCGCTTTCATTCACTAAACACCAGTGCCGGAATCCTGCATGCGGGTCTCTGTATCTTGGCCACAGGCGTACAGACCAATGATCTTCTGGAACCCTTGGCTCTGCCACTACCCATTAAAAAAGCATTAGTGACTGTTTTGCAAAGCGAACCCACTTCTATGCTGTTGGGGCCTGTACTAGGGGTTGCCAATGCTGATCTGGCGTTCCGGCAACAAGCTGACGGCTGCTTGCGAATGACCAGTGGCGCAGAAATCACAGACCACGAACCGGAGGAGGTGGATGGTCTGCCACGAATAAGCACAACGACTGAAACTATAAAGACAACGCAGTCTAAAATTTCGCGGGTTTTGCCAGCGGCAGTGGAGGTGCCCATCGCACGAGTATGGGGCGGATTGCTTGATATGACGCCCGACAATTTGCCTGTTATCGATAATCTGCCAGGTATTGACGGGATCATTGTTGCTGCCGGTTTTTCAGGTCACGGTTTCGGTATAGGGCCTGCTGTGGGTGAAACGATTGCAGAATTAGCCTTGCAGAAAACAACACGGCTGCCCATCTCGGATTTTGCATATGATCGATTTATTGGCAATGTCCAAGGCAATAAACAACAAACCAACCCGGCGTTGCACGGTTGAACAACACTAGCGCACAGCATTCGACGCCGGTCGATATTGCGGTTATCGGTACTGGTGGTTGGCCCTTTGGTGGCAGATATTGCACAAGGGCGTAGGGTTAACCTGTCCGGTCAATGCATTTGCGGTTGATCGGTTAAGACAACATGGGAGTACGCTGGTAGCATGATCGATCCTCAAGGTAGAGTGGTACTGGTCTCCGGCGCCAATCGCGGTATCGGTCGCGCCATTGCGATCTGTCTGCACCAAAAAGGCTATACAGTCAGTGCCGGTGCACGAGATGTTGATGCACTAAAAGAGGCTCTGGCTCATCTGGGTGAAGAGCGTGTGCTACTTGCCCGTTACGATGCTGCCGATCGTCAAACTCACGCTCACTGGGTCGGCATAACACTAGAGCGCTTCGGGCGCATCGATGCTTTGGTTAACAACGCGGGTACCGGCAACACATTTCGCATTGATGCGGGGGATGAAGCTGAGCTTGATGCCTTGTGGGCCATTAACGTCAAAGGTCCTCTTTTTCTCACGCGTGCCTGCTTACCGGCGCTGAAAGCTTCCAGGCAAGGTCGTATCGTCAACATTGGATCACTTTCCGGCAAGCGGGTTCGTAACGACAACGCAGCCTACAACCTGTCAAAGTTTGCCGTTATGGCACTCACACACGGTACACGTCGGCTGGGCTGGGACGACGGTGTACGCGCAACCGCACTATGCCCCAGTTTCGTAGCAACAGATTTGACAGCAGAGGTCACTAAAATTACTCGAGAAGAAATGATCAATCCGGTCGACCTGGCCGAAATGACTGCCATGGTCATCGCTTTACCGAATACAGCGTCCGTTGCAGAATTACTGGTGAATTGCCGATTGGAGGACACGCTTTAATCCGGTTTATTCTCATTTTCTGTATGAGATAAACGGGATTGGCTTTCCCGTAATACTAAATGTATGATCCAAGAAGGTCATATGTTCCTGTTACATCAACGAGGAGAAATTGCCATGAGAAACCCTATTCGCCCTTTGCTGGTATCGGCGTGCTTCATCGCTGCCACCACTTCCAACGTGAGCTGGGCAGCGCAGACCACCCTGAATATCGGCATGGCCAGTGCCGATGCGGGCAAGCTTGATCCGCACATCGCTACAACCACGCCTGACAAGGGATTGCTTCACTGGATGTTCAGTGGTCTGGTTCGTATCCAGCCCGGCAAAGCCAGCCCTGAGTTCATCGAACCGGATATTGCCAGCAGCTGGACAACATCGGATGATGGTCTGACGTGGGTGTTCACCTTGCGTGATGATGTCATGTGCCATGGTGACTATGGCAAGCTGGACGCCGGCGATGTTGTGTTCTCACTGAACCGATCGGCTAATGCTGACACATCGGGTTTCGCTGCTGACTATGCCGCGTTTGAAAGCGTGGAAGCGACCGGTGACTACGAAGTGACTATCACCTTGTCTCAAACGGTACCCAGTCTGTTGGGATCTCTGGTGCCTTATCATGGCGGCAACATCGTTTGTCAGGATGCCGTGGAGAGTCTGGGCGAGGACTACGCCCGCACACCGATTGGTACTGGCCCTTTTGCGTTTGCAGAATACCAGCCTCAGCAGTATGTAAAGCTGGTTGCCAACGAGAATTACTATCGTGGCGCTCCGGCTATCAAAGAGATCTTCTTCCGCTATATTCCTTCCGATGCCAGCCGTGATCTGGCTTTTGAGACCGGTGAAATTGACATGATATACGGGCGCCAGGATCAAACCTGGGTGGAGCGTATCTCCAAATTGCCGGGTACCACGGTAGCGGTCATGCGACCCGGTGAAATGTCACAATTATCATTGAACACCACATCTCCACCACTGGACAATATCCTCGTTCGCCAAGCGTTTGCCCATGCTATTGATCGTGAAACAATGATAGCGTTCAAAGGGCCCGATGTGACTTTACCGGCTACCTCAGTGGTTCCCGAAGGCTATATGGGCCATACGAGTGATGTCACCAAGTATGAGTTCGACGTTAACAAGGCCAAAGCACTACTTGCCGAAGCAGGCTATCCGGACGGTGTGACCATAAAGGCCATTCATACCACTTTGCCGGGTATGCTCAGCACCATGGAGGCGATTCAATCATTGCTGCGTGATGCCAATATCAACATGGAAATCGAACTCGTTGAGCACGCAACCTTCCATGAGCAGATTCGGGCAGATCAGAGCCAGGTTGTTCATTATTCAGCCGCACGTTTTCCAGTCGCGGACACCTACCTGACTCAGTTTTTTCATTCCGATTCCATTGTTGGCAAGCCAACGGCAGTCACCAACTTTAGTCATTGCGATGTTGCGGATGCAGAAATTGAAGCGGCTCGTAGCGAACCCGATACGGCCAAGCAAGCCATGCTGTGGGCACAGGCTCAACAGAAAATCAGTGACGCCGTTTGTGCAGTGCCCGTCTATCAGAATCTTCAATTGTGGGCTTGGAAGGATACTCTGGATCTAGGCTACGAGATGGAAGGTTCATTGAACTTGAGTCCCGCTATCACCGAAACCTCAATGTTCATCAAGTAAACAATGCGGCCGGATGCTCATGGGGTATCCGGTCGTTTGTATCAGTGATCTTGTGATAATCAGCAGGCGCCGCGCATGAGTGGGTTCATTCTCAAACGATTGGGCTTTGCCTGCATCACACTGCTGGCTGTGCTGACGATCGTGTTCTTTCTCGTGCGTATTTTGCCGGGAGATCCTGCCATGGTGATACTGGGTGACCAAGCCAGTCAGCAGGCAATCGACACCATGCGGGCACGGTTAGGATTGGATCAACCGCTGATTTTCCAGTACTTCGAATTCATGCAAGGTGTACTGGTGGGCGACTGGGGCACCTCACTGGTATCAGGTCGTCCTGTTATTCAGGAAATCCTCAACGTGCTTCCCGCTACCATTGAGCTGACGGTTGCGGCATTGTTGTTAGGGGCCATGATTGGCATACCTCTGGGTGTATGGTCTGCCATAAAGCGCAACTCCATCCCAGACTATGTCATTCGTCTGATATCACTATTAGGCCTGTCGTTCCCAGCCTTCGTTTCGGCCGTGTTGTTGTTGTTTGCATTCGCCATATCGTTGCGGTGGTTTCCGGTGATGAGTACCGGGCAGGGTACAACCATCGGTGAGCGCTTGACTGATCTGGCGTTGCCAGCCACTAATCTCGGTTTGATAATGGCTGCCTATATTACTCGGGTATCTCGTTCGGCTATGCTTGAAGTACTTGGGCAAGACTACGTACGCACGGCCAAGGCCAAGGGCATTGCCTTTAGCTCTATCATCTGGCGGCATTGCCTGCGCAATACGATGATCCCGGTGGTTACCGTCGTTGGACTCTACCTGGGCATACTGATTGGCAATTCGGTACTGACAGAGATTGTGTTCAATCGCCCGGGCCTGGGCAGGCTTATCGTCGGTGCGCTCAATCAACGTGATTACACCATGTTGCAGGGCATGATGGTGATTTACACATTGATGGTCGTGGTAGTCAATCTGCTGACCGATCTGACGTATGGTCTGATTGATCCGAGGATCAAATACTCGTGAGTACTGACAAGCTTGCGGGTAGCCCGGCTGTTCCAACGACTCCAGGCGCATATTACACGGTGACCCTCAAGGCACTGTTCGCTGGACTGATCAATGCCTTTAATACCAACAAGACTTCCTGGATAGGATTGGGCCTGTTTGCGTTCGTGTGCGCATTGGCACTGTTGGCGCCTTGGATAGCGCCTCATGATCCGCTCGATCAAAACATACTGAAACGTTTGAAAGGCCCTTCAGCAGAATTCTGGATGGGCACGGATGCCTATGGACGGGATGTGTTCAGCCGCATCCTGTATGGGGCTCGCATCTCGTTAATGATTGGTTTGGTGTCGATCACCATAGCCTTGTTAGTTGGTACCACAATAGGTTTACTTGCCGGTTATTTTGGTGGGCGTATCGACATTATCGTGATGCAAACCATGGATGTGCTGCTGGCGTTCCCATCTCTGATTCTTGGCCTGATCATCGTAGCCATGTTAGGGCCCAGTGTTTCAAACCTTATCATTGCAATAGCGCTCACAGCGATTCCACCTTTTGCGCGTATAGCGCGTGCACCCACCATAGTGGTCAAGGAACGCGAGTTTATTGAAGCTGGGCGTGCGCTGGGTTATTCACATCTTCGCCTGATGGGCGGGCACATCCTGCCAAATATCCTGCCGGAAGTATTGGTGATGGGGTCCTTGTGGATGGCCACAGCTATACGAGTGGAGGCATCACTGGCCTTTATAGGGCTGGGTGTCAGTCCGCCTACAGCGACGTGGGGCGGCATGATACGCGAAGGCTTTGAGAACATTCTTGATAATTTCTGGCTGGCCTTCTTTCCATCCATTGCCATTCTGATTGTGGTGTTTGCGTTGAACCTGCTCGGTGATGGTTTGCGCGATGCCATCGACCCTCGTTTGAGAGGAGAGGAATGAAATGACAAGCCCCATCCTCAGCGTCTCTGGTTTGACTACATCCTTTAGAGTGGATGGTCGATGGATGCCGGTTGTCCGGGATTTAAGCTTCCAGATCCAGCCACGAGAAACCGTGGCTGTTGTGGGCGAATCCGGATCGGGCAAGTCGGTAACCGCATTATCTATCATGCGGCTAGTGGCTGAGGCAACAGGGCGCATAGAAGGGCGTATAGAGCTTGAGGGCACCAGCTTGCTCGACCTGAGCGAACATGCCATGAGAGATATTCGTGGCGGCAGTATCGGTATGATATTCCAGGAACCGATGACCAGTCTGAACCCGGTGCTCACCGTTGGCTTCCAGGTTGCTGAAGTCCTGCAACGACACCGTGGTATGGATGCAAGTACAGCGCTGGCAGAAACCCTGCGCCTGTTTGATCTGGTACGCATAGCCGATGCGAAGAGCCGGCTGCATGAGTTTCCACATACCTTCTCTGGTGGCATGCGTCAGCGCATCATGATAGCCATTGCACTAGCCTGTCAGCCAAGACTGCTGATAGCCGATGAACCGACCACCGCACTAGATGTCACCATACAGGCTCAGATTCTCGAGCTCATCCGCGAACTGCAAAGTGATGTTGGCATGGCAGTCATGTTCATCACCCATGATATGGGGGTGGTTGCCGAGATTGCTGATCGCGTGGTGGTTATGCTCACTGGCGACAAGGTAGAGGAAGGCACCGCGGAATCTTTGTTTGCGCACCCTGAACATAGCTACACCCGCAAGCTGCTGGCAGCTGTACCGCGATTGGGTTCATTGTCCAGCACTGATCTGCCGCGACGGTTTCAATCCGGCGAGGCGGCGGAGCAGACACAAAACGACGAACCGGATACTCGAGGCGAGGTAATCCTGGAAGTTAAGAATCTGTCGACCCGATTTCCGGTGCGCGGTGGCTGGCTTGGACGGGTGCGAGGTCAGGTGCACGCTGTAGAAGATGTTTCGTTCAGCCTGCGTCGGGGAGAGACAC